>NZ_JBNCKW010000005.1:352753-420106 GCF_049841735.1 Micromonospora sp. DT46
GGCCAGCCCCGCTCCGCCGGGCCGGTACGGTGTCGCGGTGCTTACTCGGGGAGTGGTGCTCAGCGACCGGTACCGGCTGGACGACCGGGTGGCGATCGGCGGCATGGGCGCGGTCTGGCGCTGCACCGACCTCATGCTGGAACGTACGGTGGCGGTGAAGGCGCTGCTGCCGGCGTTGAGCGCGGATCCCGAGTTCACGGCCCGGTTCCGGGCGGAGGCGCGGATGCTGGCGGCGCTGCGCCACCCGGGCGTGGTCGCCGTGCACGACGTCGGCCGGTCCGTCCTCGACGACGGCAGCCAGGTCGACTACCTGGTGATGGAGTACGTCGACGGCCAGCCGCTGAGTTCCTGGCTGCGGCGCGGGGGGGGCGGCTCGACCCGGCGTCGACCATGTCGGTGGTGGCGCAGGCCGCCGAGGCGCTGCACACCGCCCACCTCGCCGGCATCGTGCACCGGGACGTCAAGCCGGGCAACCTGCTGGTGAAGGGCGACGGCCGGGTGGTGCTGGTCGACTTCGGCATCGCCCGCTCCGGCTCCATGGCGGGCATCACCGCCGCCAACGTGATGCTCGGTACCGCCTCGTACATGTCGCCCGAGCAGGCCGCGAACCAGCCGGTCTCCCCGGCGACGGACGTCTACGCGCTCGGCGCGGTGGCGTACTTCTGCCTGACCGGCCAGCCGCCGTTCGACGGGGACAACCCGCTCCAGGTGGCGTTGCGGCACCTCCAGGAGGAGCCGCCGCCGCTGCCGCCCGACATCCCGGCGGCGGTGGCCGCGCTGGTGCAGCGGGCGATGGCGAAGCGCCCCGGCGACCGGTTCGGCGACGCGGCGGCGATGGCCGACGCCGCGGCCGAGGCCCGCGACGCGACCCTGGCCGTGGTGCCGACGTCCGCCCGCCCGCCGTGGGCCGTCGCCGGCCCGACCTCGGCGGCGCCCGCCGCCGCGCAACCGGACCAGGGCGGTACCCCGGCGGCCGGTGACGCCGTTGCGCCGGCCCCCGCCGGGCCGGTCGCCCCGCCGGATCCGTGGGCGCCGCTGCCGCCCGTCGCCGCCCGGCCGTACCCGGGACCGGCGACGGGAAGCGACGCCTTGGGACCGGTCCCGCCCACCCGGGAGGACCCGGTCGTGCCGCAGCCGGCACGGCGGCGTCGGGCCGCGCTGCTCGGCGCGGCGGCCACCGGGCTCGTGGTGCTGGTCGGGGTGGCCGCGCTCGCCCTGGCCCCTGACGACGGCCCGGCCGGCGGAGACGTCCCGGCGGCGCTGACCGGCGAGTCCGCGGCGGCGGGCCCGTCCGGCGCGGCGGCCGACGACGGTACGGGCCGGTTGCGCGTCGAGCCCACGCCGGGTGCCACCCGCGCGACGGCGTCGTCGGCGGCGTCCCGCAGTCCGTCGGCGTCGCCGCCCGGGCGCTCCCCGGTCCCGACGGCGGGCAGCGGCGAGCCGACCGCGACCGCTCCCGGCGGACCCGGCCCCGGACCGACGGCCGGACAGCCGGCGAAGCCGAACCCGTACACGCCGGTCGAGGCGTGCGGCAGCGGGTACAGGGTGATCGACTCGGCCCCGCTGACCGCCTCGGGCAGCCGGAAGGGCAGGGTCTACCTGCTCTACCACGCCGGCAGCGGCAACAACTGCGTGGTCACGATGAAGGCGACCGCGGTGGGCACGGCCACGGCCGCCTCGGCGTGGCTGGAGGTGCGGGGCCGGGCCCGCAGCACCGACAGCGGGTCGTTCTCGTACTACGCGGGGCCGGTGCGGGCCAGGGCCGCCGGGGTGTGCGTGAAGTGGGGCGGGTCCACCGGCGGGGCCAGCTACGCCAGCGGTTTCGAGCACTGCGACTGAGCGCCGCCCGGGGGTGCCCCTGCCCGCGGCGGCGACCGGCCGCCTCCCTGCGGGGCCGGGCCGGCCGTACCCCGCACCTCCGGGGGGCCGCACCCGGGCGCTGGCTCTAAAGTACGGGCATGTCCGTTGACGGGTGGAACACGGTCCTGGTGCTCGGCGGTATCCGGTCCGGAAAGTCCGAGTTCGCCGAGGCCCTGGTCGCCGACGCGCCGACGGTCCGCTACGTGGCCACGGCCGCCGACGCGCCGGCCGACGACGCGGAGTGGGCGGCCCGGCTGGCGGCGCACCGCGAGCGCCGACCGGAGACCTGGACCACCGAGGAGACCGCGGCCGACCCGCGCCGCCTCGCGGACGTGCTGGCCTCCGCCGGGCCCAACGAGACGCTGCTCGTCGACGACCTCGGCGGCTGGGTGACCGTGCTGCTCGACCCGGCGCACCAGCCGGCGGACGACACCGCCACCATCGCCGAGCTGGCGGCGGCGGTGCGCTCCTGCGCGGCTCGGCTGGTGCTGGTCAGCCCCGAGGTCGGGCTCTCCCTGGTGCCCACCACCCCGCTCGGGCGGGCCTTCACCGACGCGCTGGGCGCGGCCAACCGGGCGGTCGCCGACGCCTGCGACGCGGTCGTCCTCGTGGTCGCCGGCCAGGCCGCCTGGCTCAAGCCCGGCGCCCCGCACCCGGCCACCGTGCCCACACAGGCCGGCCCCGCACAGGCCGGCGCCCCGGGCGTTCCCGGCGGCGCTGGCGGGTCGGTGGCCGCGTCGGAGCCCTCCCCGGACGTGTTCACCCCCACGCCGCCGACCGCACCGGACGCGGTGCCCGGCGCCGAGCCGACCGGCACCGCCTGGGCCGCCCCGACCATGGCGCTGCCGATGGTCGCCACGGGCCTGGTCATCCAGCCCGGCATGGAACTGCCCATGCCCGACGAGTACGCCGGCCCGCAGGCGATCGAGCGGCTCGCCACCCTGGACGTGCCCGGGTCGGGGCTGGGCGTGCTGGAGCGGGCCGTCGGGTTCGCCGCCGCCACCCAGGGCACCGTCACCCCGGCCCCGTGGGGCCGGGTGCGGGTGCTGCTGCTGCACGGCGACCACCTCGGCGACGCCGCCGCCGGCACCGTGGAGGGCGAGTCGACGCGCCGCGCCCGGCAGGCCCGCGCCGGGCAGGGGGCGCTGGCCCGGCTGGCCGCCGAGAGTGGCGCCGAGCTCCAGGTGGTGGAGGTCCCGGCGTCCGCGCCGATGGAGACCGAACCCACGCTGACCGGCGAGCAGGTCGAGGTCGCCCTGCGCTACGGCTGGCGGCTTGCCGAGGAGGCCGCCGACGCGGGCGTACGACTGCTGGTGCTCGGGGCGTGCGGCGCCGGCACCGAGGCCGCCGCGGCGGCGGTGCTGGTGGCGACGGCGGGCGCCGAGGCGCCGGCGGTGCTCCGGCGGGTCGTCACCGACTCGGGCGAGATCGACGACGCGGCCTGGATGCGGCGGTGCGCGGCGGTACGGGACGCGCTGCACCGCACCCGGAACTCGCCGCGCAGCGCCAAGGACGTGCTGGCCGAACTGGGCGGCGGGGACGTCGCCGTGGCCACCGGCGTGCTGCTCGGCGCCACCGCCCGCCGGCTGCCGGTGATGCTCGACGGTCCGGTCGGGGTGGCCGCCGCCATGGTCACCCGCGACCTGGCCGGGCAGGCCCGGCACTGGTGCCTGCTGGCCGACCACGGCGGGCACCCCGCCGTCCAGCTCGGCGCCGACGTGCTCGGCCTGACCCCGCTGCTCGACCTGCGGCTCGACCTGGGCGAGGGCGCGAACGCGCTGGCCGCGCTGCCGCTGCTGCGCTCGGTGCTGGCGCTGGCCGCCGCGCTGCCGGCCCACCCGTCGCTCGGCGGCGGCGAGGACGACGAGCCGGAGACCGCGCCGGACACCGACGAGCCCGACTTCCGCGAGCCGGAGCCCGCCGGCCCCGGACCGACCAGCACCGAACCCGACTTCCGCGAGCCGGAGCCCGCCGGCCCCGGGCCGACCAGCACCGAGGCCGACCTCCGCGAGCCCGGCAGCGCCGGGCCGGACACGGAAGCGGTGGACCCGTCCGGCCGGCGTGCCGGCTGAGTCGCGGCTCGCCGACGGGGCGCGGCTGGCGCTGACCACCTTCACCACCCTGCCGGTACCCGCCGGCCGTATCGACCGGTCGGTGGCAGGCACGGCGATGGCGCTCGCCCCGGCGGTCGGCGCGCTGCTCGGCGTCGTCCTCGCCGGCGTCCTGCTGCTCCCCGGTGCGCTCGCGCCCCCGCTGGTGGCGGCGGGCGTGACCGTCGGCGTCGGGGCGCTGCTCACCCGGGGGCTGCACCTCGACGGGCTGGCCGACACCGTGGACGCGCTGGGGTCCTACCGGCGGGGGGACGCCGCGCTGGAGATCATGAAAAAGCCGGACGTGGGCCCGTTCGGGGTGGTCGCGCTGGTGGTCGTACTCCTGGTGCAGGCGGCGGCCCTCGCGGAGCTGGCGGGACGGTCGTGGCCGGCAGCGCTCGCGGCGGTGGTCACGGCGACCGCCGCCGGCCGGCTCGGGGTGGCGGTGGCCTGCCGGCGCGGGGTGCCGGCCGCCCGCCCGGAGGGGCTCGGCGCGCTGGTCGCGGGCACCGTCGGGCCGGCCGCCCTGGCCGCCGGGGCGGTCGCCGTCGCGCTGCCGGCGCTCGCGGCCGTGCCGGGCCGCCCGTGGCAGGGGCCACTCGCCGTCGCCGTGGCACTCGCCGTCGCGGTGGGGCTGCTGCGACACGTGGTACGCCGGCTCGGCGGCGTCACCGGCGACGTGCTCGGCGCGACCGTGGAGGTGGTCACCACGCTGGTCTACCTGGGAGTGGTGCTGTCCGGCTGAACGGGGCGCACCGCGCCGGGTAGCGTTCTCCCACGACAGCACCGGCGCGGCCAACCGGGGGACGACATGCTCATCACGGACGACTTCCTGCCCGTACCGGTTCCGGAGTCGCTGAGCGCGACCTACCTGGTGCCCATGACGGGGCTGCCGAAGGTGAGCGCGAAGACGGCGGTGGCGCGGCTCACCGGCCGGCTGGCGGAGCCGGTGCACGGGCTCGCGCGGCACATGCTCGACAGCCCGCTGATGAGCGTCGACACCCGGCCGATCGGCGAGTTCCCCGAGCTGCCGCCGGACCTGCTCACCGCGTTCGGCGCCACCGAGGCGCAGCTGGCCCGGCTGGCCGCCGCGAGCCACCTGGTCGTGGTGCAGGCCGAGTACCGGCCCGGCTGGCCGCCGGCCCACGAGTGGGCGGCCCGGGCGGTGGCCGCCGCCGTCGCCGAGTCCGTCGACGGCGACGTGGTGGACGTCTTCGGCCTCCAGTTCCTCGACCCGGCGACGGCGCTGCGCTCGCTCCCCGACGACCAGGGGCGGATCCGGCTGGTCGACTGGGTGCTGGTGCCCTACTCCTCCGACGCCGAGGGGCTCTGGTTCACCACGAAGGGGCTGCGCCGCTTCGGGCTGCTGGAGTTGCAGACCCAGGGCGTGCCGGACCACCTGACCCGGGCCTGGGGCGCGGTGATGACCGGGGCCGCCCGGCGGCTGCTGCGGGACTGGACCGACGGGCTCTCCGGGGAGGAGGTGCCGGCGTTCGTGCAGCTGCCGGTGCTGGCCACGGTGACCGGGCACGACATCGCGGTGGCGTACGGCAATCCGGAACAGCACGGCGCGACGGCGCCGGTGCTCCTGCGCCTGGAGCTGGACCCGGCCACCGACCCCGACGCCGACTCGTTCCTCAGCCTGCGCCCGCCCGCCGGGCACCCGGGGCCGGACGGCCGCTACTACGCCGCCGCCTGCGCCACCCTCTTCGCCGGCATCCAGCCGGACGTGCGCTACGCCCGGGCGGGCGACGCGATGAGCAGGGCGGTCGCCACCGCCCGGGCCGGGCTGGGCGACATCCGGGCCCGGTTCCTCGCCGGCCAGCTTCCGCCGGAGACGCAGCTCGTGGTCAAGTACGGCCTGCCCGGCGACGACGGCCCGGAGCTGGTCTGGGCCGGGGTGACCTCGTGGGACACCCCGGAGCGGATCGTGGCCGCCAGCGCCAGCGACGCCAACACCGACCCGACCGTGCGCATCGGCTCACCGGTCGTCGTGGAGGCCACCGACGTCGTCGACTGGGCCGTCCTCGACGGCACCGGCGTCATCGAGGGCGGCTGGACCCAGGCCGTCCTGGACGCCGGCGAACGCCCCCACCCCCCACTCTGACCCCCGCTCTCACCCTCCCCCTCCCCCTCCCACTCTCGCGTTGATCATGAAGTTGTTGCCGGGACACGCCGGTCCGGGTGACAACAACTTCATGATCAACGGGGGGAAGGGGGCCGGGGCCGAGGGTGAGGGGGGTCAGCGCACCGAGGGGGTTACGAACGGGGGGCGGGTGACGCGCATCTGGGCGCGGCGGCCGCGGATGTCCACCTCGACCAGGTCGCCGTCGGTCAGCTTCGCGGCGGTGTCGAGGAGGGCGAGGGCGACGCCCTGCTTCTTCGTCGGCGAGAACGTGCCGCTGGTGATCGTGCCGACCTCCGCGTCGCCGGCGTGCACCGTCATGCCGGGGCGCGGGATCGCCCGGTCGACCGCCTCCAGGCCGCGCAGCGTACGCCTCGGGCCGGCGGCCTTCTCCGCGAGCAGCGCGTCGCGGCCCCAGAAGGCCGGCTTGTCCCAGCCGACCGCCCAGCCGGAGCGGCCCTGCACCGGGGTGATCTCCGGCGACAGGTCCTGACCGTGCAGCGGGTAGCCCATCTCGGTGCGCAGGGTGTCCCGGGCGGCCAGCCCGCAGGCGCGCAGGTCGGCGTCCGCCGCGAAGAGCGCGTCCCAGACCGCGACCGCGTCGGCCGCCGGCACCACCAGCTCGTAGCCCAGCTCCCCGGTGTAGCCGGTGCGGCACACGGTCAGCTCGACCCCGTCGAGCGTCGCCGTGGAGAAGCTCATGTAGTCGTGCCCGGTCGGCAGGCCCAGCGCGCCGAGCAGCTCGGCCGAGCGCGGGCCCTGCACGGCGAGGACGGCGTACGCCTCGTGCTCGTCGGTGACCGTGACCGACGCCGGGGCGGCGGCGCGCAGCCGGCGCACCACCTCGACGGTGTTCGCGGCGTTCGGGATGAGGAAGACGTGGTCGTCGGCGTGCAGGTAGGCGATGATGTCATCCACCACGCCGCCGGTGGCGTCGTCGCAGCAGAGGGTGTACTGCGCCCGGCCCGGCCCGATCCGGCCCAGGTCGTTGCTGAGGCAGGCGTTGACGAACTCCGCCGCGCCCGGCCCGGTCACCCGCGCCTTGCCCAGGTGGGAGACGTCGAACACGCCCACCCCGGTCCGCACCGAGGTGTGTTCCTTCAGCACCCCGCCCCCGGCGTACTCCAGCGGCATCTCCCAGCCACCGAACGGGGCGAACTTGGCGCCGCGAGCGGTGTGCCGCTCGTGCAGCGGGGAACGGCGCAGCCGGGTCGCGGCGGCGTCGGAGGTCACGTCGGTCATGGGTGGGAACTTACCGGGAGCTGGGCGGCTGGTTAGCATCGGCGGGACCCGTCGGAGCCGTCGACGGGACAGCCCCGACCTCCGACGGGTACGTTCCGCCGGAGACCTCCATCGCCGGTACGCGACGACGCGACCGGCCCGGCCCGCCCGGAGTAGCTTCAGTGACATCGCCCAGCACCACCCTGAGCCTGGTCGACACCGACCCCGCCGAGCTCGCCGTCGACGCGATCGTGATCGGCCTGCACAGCCAGACCGGCGAGCAGGACGCCACCACCGGCCTGGCCGGAACCCTGCTGCTGGCCAGCGGCGCGGAGAGCATCGCCGCCGCCTTCGACGGCAAGCTGACCGAGACGCTGGCCCTGCTCGGCGCGACCGGCGCCCCCGGCGAGGTGATCAAGCTGGCCACGCTGGGCACCGTGACCGCCCCGGTGGTCGCCGCCGTCGGGCTCGGCCCGGAGCCGACCGGCGCCGCCCCTGCCCCGGAGACCCTGCGCCGGGCCGCCGGCGGGGCCGTACGGGCGCTCGCGGGCGCGCCGCGGGTGGCGCTCGCGCTGCCGCTGCCGGACGACGCCGACGCGCCTGCGGCGCTGCGCGCGGTGGCGGAGGGCGCACTGCTCGGCGGCTACCGCTTCGCCGGCTACAAGACCCGGCCGCAGCCGTCCCGGCGGGAGCCGGTGGCCGAGGTGCTGGTCGCCGTGCCGGACGCCGGTGACGCCGGTGCCCAGGCCGAGATCGCCCGCGCCCAGGTGGTGTGCGGCGCGGTCCGGCGCAGCCGGGACTGGGTCAACACCGCCCCGAACGAGCTGCGCCCGCCGTCCTTCGCCGACTCGGTGGCGGACTCCGCCCGGGAGGCCGGCCTGACGGTCGAGGTGCTCGACGAGGCGGCCCTGGCCGCCGGCGGGTACGGCGGCATCATCGCCGTCGGGCAGGGCTCGGAGGCCCCGCCGCGGCTGGTGAAGCTGACCTACACCCCGGCCGGCGGCGGCAACGGCAAGCGGGTGGCGCTCGTCGGCAAGGGCATCACCTTCGACACCGGCGGCATCTCGATCAAGCCGGCGCAGGGCATGTGGGAGATGAAGTCCGACATGGGAGGCGCCGCGGCGGTGGCCGCGACCATGCTGGCGGTCGCCGCGCTCAAGCCGTCGGTGGCCGTGACGGCGTACCTGCCGATGGCGGAGAACATGCCGTCGGGGCGGTCGTACCGGCCGGGTGACGTGATCAGCATGTACAACGGCAAGAAGGTGGAGGTGCTCAACACCGACGCCGAGGGCCGGATGATCCTGGCCGACGCGATGGCGCGGGCCTGCGAGGACGGCTGCGACTACCTCTTCGAGACCTCCACCCTCACGGGCGGGCAGGTCGTCGCGCTGGGCAAGCGGATCGCCGGCGTGATGGGCAGCCCCGAGCTGTGCGAGCGGGTCCGCACCGCCGGCGACGCGGTCGGCGAGCCGGCCTGGCCGATGCCGCTGCCGGACGACGTGCGTAAGGGCATGGACTCCGACGTCGCCGACATCTCCCAGGTCAACGCCGGCATGGACCGGGCGGGGCACATGCTCCAGGGCGGGGTGTTCCTGCGGGAGTTCGTCAGCGCCGACGTCGACTGGGCACACATCGACATCGCGGGCCCGAGCTACCACTCGGGCGAGGCGACCGGCTACTGGACCAAGGGCGGCACGGGCGTGCCGGTCCGCACGCTCGTCCAGCTGGTGGAGGACGTCGCCGCCAACGGCTGACGTACGCGAAGGAGGGCCCCTCGCCGAGCGAGGGGCCCTCCTTGCGTTCTCACCCGGCCGGGCGCCGGCTCAATACAGCTCGGGGCGGCGCTTGCGGCGCTCGTTGTAGTCGCGCATCCGCTGCGGGTAGCCCATCAGCCGTACGTCGTAGACCGGGATGCCCATCCGGTACGCGAAGCGGCGGGCGCCGTCGGGGCCGTCGATGCGGCGGCGGGTCCACTCCCCGTCGTCGGCGATCAGCATGACCGTGGTCTCGGTGACGGTGGTCCGCGGCTCGATGTAGGCCTCGACCCCGCGCCGGCTGCGGACGAAGCCCTCCAGGTGCTCCAGATCGGCGCGGTCGGCGGCCCGGTCGAGGCTGACCGCCCGCGTCTTCTTGCGTCGCCGGAACAGTCCCACCGAGCGTCTCCCCCTCAGTCCGTCATCGAAGCCAGGGCCAAGCGTACGTGTCACGGACGTGTCGTTGGGCACCTCACTACGCGGGCGGCGGGCGGTGGTGACAAGATGACCGAGGTGGGGTGTGCCCGTTGTTGCCCCGCCGTGACCCCCGAAGCAGTGACGCGACCTGGGAGTTGAACGTGAGCGAGCCGAACGACGCAACCTTCGACATCGTCATCCTCGGAGGTGGCAGCGGCGGCTACGCGACCGCCCTGCGCGCCGTCCAGCTGGGCCTGAAGGTCGCGCTGGTCGAGAAGGGCAAGCTCGGCGGCACCTGCCTGCACAACGGTTGCATCCCGACCAAGGCGCTGCTGCACGCGGCCGAGATCGCCGACCAGACCCGCGAGTCGGAGCAGTTCGGCGTGAAGGCCGAGCTGGTCGGCATCGACATGGCGGGGGTCAACGCCTACAAGGACGGCGTGATCTCCCGGCTCTACAAGGGCCTGCAGGGCATGCTCAAGGGCAACAAGTCGATCACCATCGTCGAGGGCCACGGCAAGCTGGTCGGCAAGAACGTCGTCGAGGTCGACGGCAAGCGCTACACCGGCCGCAACATCGTGCTGGCCTCCGGTTCGTACGCCAAGAGCCTGCCCGGCCTGGAGGTCGACGGCGAGCGGGTCATCACCAGCGACCACGCGCTCACCCTCGACCGGGTCCCGGCCTCGGCGATCGTGCTCGGTGGTGGCGTGATCGGCGTCGAGTTCGCCAGCGTGTGGAAGTCCTTCGGGGTGGACGTCACGATCGTCGAGGCGCTCCCCCGGCTGGTCGCGGCCGAGGACGAGGAATCCTCGAAGGCGCTGGAGCGGGCGTTCCGCAAGCGGAAGATCAACTTCAAGGTCGGCAAGCCGTTCGAGAAGGTCGAGAAGACCGACAAGGGCGTCAAGGTCAGCATCGCCGGCGGTGACACCGTCGAGGCGGAGCTGCTGCTGGTCGCCGTCGGCCGCGGCCCGAACACCGCCGACCTCGGCTACGAGGAGCAGGGCGTCAAGATGGACCGCGGCTACGTGCTGACCGACGAGCGGCTGCGCACCAGCGTGCCGAACGTCTACGCCGTCGGCGACATCGTGCCCGGCCTCCAGCTCGCCCACCGGGGCTTCCAGCAGGGCATCTTCGTCGCCGAGGAGATCGCCGGGCAGAACCCGGCCGTCATCGACGAGGTCGGCATCCCCCGCGTCACCTACTCCGACCCGGAGCTGGCGTCGGTCGGCCTGACCGAGGCGAAGGCCAAGGAGCAGTACGGCGCCGACAAGGTCAAGACCTACAACTACAACCTGGGCGGCAACGGCAAGAGCCAGATCCTCAAGACGGCCGGCTTCGTCAAGCTCGTCCGGGTGGAGGACGGCCCCGTCGTCGGCGTGCACATGGTCGGCGCCCGGGTCGGCGAGATGGTCGGCGAGGCGCAGCTCATCTACAACTGGGAGGCGTACCCGGCCGAGGTGGCGCAGCTCGTGCACGCCCACCCGACGCAGAACGAGGCCCTGGGCGAGGCGCACCTGGCGCTCGCCGGCAAGCCGCTGCACGCACACGCCTGATCACGACAACTGCGGCGTCCGGCGACGGGCGATGATCCCACCAGGGGAATGAAGGAGTCTTTGAAGATGCCGGTATCGGTCACCATGCCCCGGCTCGGTGAGAGCGTCACCGAGGGCACCGTCACGCGCTGGCTCAAGCAGGAGGGCGACACCGTCGAGGTCGACGAGCCCCTGCTCGAGGTGTCGACCGACAAGGTCGACACCGAGATCCCGTCCCCGGCGGCGGGCGTGCTGAGCCGGATCGTGGTCGGCGAGGACGAGACCGCCGAGGTCGGCAGCGAGCTGGCCGTGATCGCGGGCGAGGGCGAGTCCACCGGCGGCGGCGAGACCGCCCCGCAGCAGGAGGAGCCGGCCGAGGAGGCCGCCGAGGCCGCCGAGGAGCCGCAGGCCGAGGCGGAGCAGCCGGCCGTCGAGGAGCCGGAGACCCAGGCGCAGGCCGCGCCGGCGCCGTCGGGCGAGGGCACCCCGGTCAAGATGCCGGCCCTGGGCGAGAGCGTCACCGAGGGCACTGTCACCCGCTGGCTCAAGCAGGTCGGCGACACCGTCGAGGTGGACGAGCCCCTGCTGGAGGTCTCCACCGACAAGGTCGACACCGAGATCCCGTCGCCGGTGGCCGGCACGGTCCTGGAGATCAAGGTTCCCGAGGACGAGACCGCCGCGGTCGGCGCCGACCTGGCCGTGATCGGTGCCGCCGGCGCCGCCCCGGCCGAGGCGAAGCCGGAGCCGAAGCCCGAGCCCAAGGCGGAGGCCAAGCCCGAGCCGAAGGCCGAGGCCAAGCCGGAGCCCAAGGCTGAGGAGCCGACCCCGGGCATGTCGTACAACGAGCCGTCGGCGGAGGCCGAGACCTCGGCGCAGCCCGCGCAGGCCGAGCAGAAGGCCGTGCCGTCGGCCCCGGCCCAGCAGCGCCCGTCGGCGCCCGCCCAGGGCGGCGAGGAGGCCGCCGGCTACGTGACCCCGCTGGTGCGCAAGCTGGCCAGCGAGCACGGCGTCGACCTCTCCTCGGTCAACGGCACCGGCGTCGGTGGCCGGATCCGCAAGCAGGACGTGCTGGAGGCGGCGGAGAAGGCGAAGGCCGCCAAGGCCGCGCCGGCCCCGGCGCAGCAGCCCGCCGCGGCTGCCCCGGCCAAGCCGGCCGCCAAGCCGCAGCCGAGCGCCAAGCGCGGCAGCACCGAGAAGCTCCCCCGGATCCGCGCGACGATCGCCAAGCGGATGCAGCAGTCGCTGCACGAGATGGCGCAGTTGACCACCGTGGTCGAGGTGGACGTCACCAAGGTCGCCAAGCTGCGGGCGCAGGCCAAGGAGTCGTTCCAGCAGCGGCACGGCGTCAAGCTGTCGTTCCTGCCGTTCTTCGCCCTCGCGGCGGTCGAGGCGCTGCAGGCGTACCCGATCGTCAACGCCAGCATGGACCTCGACGCCGGCACGATCACCTACCCGGACTCGGAGAACCTCGGCATCGCCGTGGACACCGAGCGGGGCCTGATGGTGCCGGTGATCCACGGCGCGGGCGACCTGAACCTGGGTGGCATCGCCAAGCGGATCGCCGACCTGGCCGAGCGCACCCGGACCAACAAGATCAGCCCGGACGAGATCGCCGGGGCGACCTTCACGCTGACCAACACCGGCAGCCGGGGCGCCCTCTTCGACACCCCGATCGTGCCGTCGCCGCAGTCGGCGATGCTCGGCACGGGTGCCGTGGTCAAGCGTCCGGTCGTCGTCAACGACCCGGAGCTGGGCGAGGTCATCGCCGTCCGGTCGATGGTCTACCTGGCCCTGTCGTACGACCACCGGCTGATCGACGGCGCGGACGCCGCCCGCTTCCTGGTCGCGGTCAAGGAGCGGCTGGAGTCGGGCAACTTCGAGGCCGAGCTCGGCCTGTAGTTCCCGCCCGACGGCACGAAGGGCGCCCCGGTCACCGACCGGGGCGCCCTTTCGCCGTCCGGCCGCCCGGCCTGCGCGCCGTCTGGTTCCCCGCCGCCCGACCGGCCCGCCGTCCGGCCGCCCGTCGCCTGGTTCGCCCGCCGCCCGGCCCGCGCGCCGCCGGGCTGGCGCGATTCCGGCCCGGCCGGGACAGGGCGCTGCCAGAGTGGTTGGGTGGGTGTCATCCGGTGGCGCGAGCGGCTGGGACCGGCCGTCTCGATCGCCCCCGGCGCCCGGGTCGACCGGTTCGAGGTCTTCTTCGACCTGGTCTTCGTCTTCTCGTTCTTCATCATCACCCGGACCACCGCCGCCAACATCTCCGGTTGGTCGCTCGTGCACGCCATGCTCGTGCTGGCCGTGCTCTGGTGGTGCTGGGTGGTGCACTGCGTGGTCGCCACCCGGGTCCGGCTCGGTGAGGGCTTCGTCCCCGTGCTGATGGTCATCGGCATGGCCGCGCTGTTCTGCTTCGCGCTCTCCCTCCCCCAGGCGTTCAGCGACGCGACCGACGTGGCCGCCGGGCCGATGGTCGTAGCGCTCAGCTACGTGGTGATCAGGGGTGTGCACCTGGCGCTGTACTGGCACGTCGCGCAGGAGAGACCCGGGGAGCGGCGGCTGCTGCTGAAGTACTCCCCGGAGGTCACGATCAGCACCATGCTGCTCACGGCCGCCGCGCTGATCCCGCCCCAGATCGAGGACCCGGACCGGGCGGCGATGCTGCGCGACGGCCTGTGGGTCAGCGTCGTCCTGCTCCAGTACGGCATGGGCCTGGTCGCCGGCGCCTGGGGCTGGATGGTGACCTCCGCCGAGCACTGGACGGAGCGGTACGACCTCATCCTGATCATCGCCCTGGGCGAATCGGTCATCTCCGTCGGCGTCGGCAGCAACCTGCTCGGCCAGCCGCCCACGTGGCCGGCGGTCGCCGCGGCGGTGCTCGGCATCTTCTTCACGGCCGCGCTGTGGTGGGCGCACTACGACGTGATCGCACCGGCCGCCCGGATAGCCCTGCACGCAGCCGAGGGCCGGCCCCGGGTCTCGATGGCCCGCGACGCGTACGCCTACATGTACCTGCCGATGATCGCCGGAATCATCCTGTTCGCCCTCGGCGCCGAGGAGATCGTGCACCAGGTCGCCGATCCGGACACGCCCGTCGGGGACCCCACGATCGGCCCCGGTGTCCTGCTGCTGTTCGGCGGGGTCGCCTGCTACCTGTGCGCGAACATGCTGTTCCAGTGGCGCACCCTGCGTACCGTCTCGTGGACCAGGGTCGGTGCCGTGCTCCTCCTGGCCGCCACCGTTCCCGTCGGCCAACGGCTGCCGGGGCTGGCCGCCCTCGCCCTGCTCACCACGATCTGCGTCGGGCTGGTGGCCGTCGAGGCGGTGGTCATGGCGGACTCCCGGCGCGCCCTGCGCGAGATGGTCTTCGAGGAGAAGACCACCCACGAGGCGCACGAGGCCGCCTGGCGCGCCCGCTGGCGCGAGCCCACCCCGGACGAGCCGTCGACCTGACACCTGGGCACCGGAGCACCCGGATGTCATCCCTCGGCCCACGGCGCCGGGTAGCACCTCGTAGCACGCTCGTCAGGATTACGCCGTGGTCACCATCCGGCCCGTCCGTCGGCCCTGACGGGGCACGTGGCCTCGCGCCTGCTGTCGTAGGCTGGCCACAGCGTCGCGGTGCACCCGGCAAGGAGACCGCCGAGGGCATGGAGGCGCGGGACCGCATGGGAAACACATGCCTCCGTTCACGCCCGACGAGCGCCTGCGGGCCTTCGGCAACCAACTGATCGAGATCCACCTCTGGCTCCGCGAGGAGCTCGCCCGCCTGCGCGACGGCGTGGGCGACCCCGGCGTACGGCCGAGGGACCTGCGGACCCACTGCCTGGCCTTCTGCGCGGCGCTGACCCGGCACCACACCGGCGAGGACGCCGGGGCGTTCCGGGTGCTGGCCGAGCAGGTGCCCGAACTGGTCCCCGTGCTGCGCGAGCTTGAGGCCGACCATCACATCGTGGCCGAGGCCCTGCACCGGGTCGAGGAGCTGGCCGACGCCACCGCGCCGCCGCACGAGGTGCGGGCCGAGCTGGACACCCTCGCCGCGCTGCTCGAGACGCACTTCGTCTACGAGGAGAAGAAGCTCGTCGGCGCGCTCAACGCGCTGACAGCCGGCAGCACCAAGGGGCTCCTCGGGGTGCCCCTCCCGCCGCTCGACCGTGACCCTGGACCGGTCCACTGACCCGTACCCGGGCGAGCGCGCCGGCGGCACCACGGGGTCCACGCGACGTTCGGCCCGGCCCGGGTCTGCCGGTAGCAGAATCGCCGCGGTCGGGCTTTGTCGGCGGGCCCGGGCCCGGCAGGGTGGGCGCATGGCGATCTTCTCTCTCCAGGCGGTCCCGTCCGACGGCCCGGGCTGGCTGGACCTGGCCCGGCGGGCCGAGGCAGCCGGCTTCGACACCCTGTTCACCGCCGACCATCCGGGTTCGGCGGCGTCCCCCTTCGTCTCGCTGGCCGCCGCGGCGGCGGTGACCTCGACGATCGGCCTGGGCTCGTACGTCTCCAACGCCGGCGTCCGCGAGCCGATGCTGCTCGCCTCGGACGTGGCCTCCCTCGACCTGCTGTCGGGCGGGCGGGCCCGGTTCGGCCTCGGCGCCGGCCACACCCCCGCCGAGTGGCGCGCGGTCGGCCGGGAGCGCCCCGACGTCGCCGGGCGGGTACGCCGCTGCCTGGCCGTGGCCGAGGCCGTCCGCGCCCTGCTCGACGGCGAGGAGGTCACCGTCGACTCCCCCGACCTGGTCCTGCGGGGCGCGCGGCTGGAGGCCCCGCGCCCGGTGCAGCGGCGGATCCCGTTCACCCTCGGCACGGCGAACTCGGCGATGCTGCGCTGGGCCGGCGCGCACGCCGACGTGGTCGGGCTGTCCGGCCTGGGGCGCACGCTGCCTGACGGTCACCGGCACGACGTGCGCTGGCGCGAGGCGGACATCGAGGCGCAACTGGCCTGCGTCGCCGCCGGGGCGGAAGGGCGGGCCGAGCCACCGGTGCTGGAATCGCTCGTGCAGCACGTCGCCGTCACCGACGACGCCGAGGCCGCCGCCGCGCCGACCGCCGAACGGATCGGGCTGAGCGTCGCCGAGCTGCTCGCGACGCCGTTCGTGCTCATCGGCACCGAGGACGAGATCGTCGCGGCAGTCGCCGCACACCGGCGTCGCTGGGGCGTCACCCGCTTCGTCGTACGCGAGGACGCACTCGACCCGCTCACGCCGGTGCTGGCCCGCCTCGCCGCCTGAGCGACGCATCGACGGCAATCGGGGCGGGGACGCTTCCGGTCATCGAAACTTTCTGACATCATCCGGCAGATAGATCGAAGGTTATGACCATGGAGGTTCGGATGCGTACCCGCCTGACGAGTTCCCTCAGCGTCGCCCTGCTGGCGACCGCCGCGTTCCTGGTGCCGGCGTCGCCCGCCGCCGCCGCGCCGTCGTTCCGCACCCCGTTCCCGTGCAACCAGACGTGGTCCGGCCAGACCCGCACCGCCCACAGCCCGCAGTACGCGATCGACTTCAACCGGACCGACGACCACGGCGATCCGGTCAAGGCCAGCGCCCCGGGCACGGTGGACGTCGTCGCCAACCTCGGCGACACCAGCTACGGGCGGTACGTGCGGATCAACCACGGCAACGGGTACACCACCTACTACGCCCACCTCAGCGGATTCAACGTCTCGGTCGGCCAGTCCGTCGGCTACAGCACCACCATCGGGTACGTGGGCAACAGCGGCGGCTCCTCCGGCTCGCACCTGCACTACGAGCAGCGCCTGAACGGCAGCGACATCAAGGTGCGCTTCAGCGGCAACCTGGCGCTCTACTTCGGGACGCAGAACTACACGCGTACCGCCGGCTGCTGATCCGGCGCGACGCCGCCGGCCGGCCGGTCGGCGGCGTCGCCCCGGTACGGTGCGCGCCCGCCACAGCGCATCCGATCCGCCGTCCGTACCCGAAGATGGGAGCATGCGGATCCTCATGGCCGGCGCGTCCGGCTTCCTCGGCACCCGGCTGGTCGACCGGCTCACGGCGGAAGGCCACCAGGTCACCCGGCTGGTCCGCCGGCCGCCGCGCACCGCCGACGAGCGGCAGTGGAACCCGTCCGCCGCGCAGCTCGACCCGGCGGTGGTGGCGGAGGCGGACGCGGTCGTCAACCTGGCCGGCGCGGGCGTGGGCGACAAGCGGTGGAACGACGGGTACCGGCAGCTGATCCGGTCCAGCCGGGTCGACACCACCACCACGCTGGCGATCACCATCGCCGGCCTGCCCGAAGCCGACCGGCCGAGGACACTGCTGAACTCCTCGGCGGTCGGCTGGTACGGCAACACCGGCGACCGGGCGGTCGAGGAGGACGCCCCGGCGGGCGAGGGCTTCCTGGCCGACGTCTGCCGGGTCTGGGAGGCCGCGACCCGGCCGGCCGAGGACGCGGGCGTACGCGTCGTGCGGCTGCGCATCGGGCTGCCGTTGCACCGCGACGGCGGGCTGCTCAAGCCGCAACTGCTGCCCTTCCGGCTGGGCATCGCCGGGCGGCTCGGCAGCGGCCGGCAGTGGCTGCCGTGGATCTCCATGGCGGACTGGCTGGACGCCGCGCGGTTCGTGCTGGATCGCGACGACCTGGTGGGGCCGGTCAACCTGGTCGGGCCGGCCCCGGTGACCAACGCCGAGTTCACCCGGGAGCTGGCCCGGCAGCTGCGCCGGCCGGCGATCGTCCCGATCCCGGCGCTGGCGTTGAAGGTGGTGCTGGGCGGCTTCGCCCACGAGGCGCTGACCAGCACCCGCGTCCTCCCGGGCGTGCTCACCGGGGCCGGCTTCACCTACCGCCATCCCACCCTGGCCACCGCCCTGCACGCGGCCCTCACCGCCCCCTGAGCCGGTCGACCATGAAGTTGTCGTCACGCCGCGCGGGGCGGGGTGACGACAACTTCATGATCGGCGCGTCGGGAGCGGGATCAGCAGCCGATCACCCAGTGGTTGGGGCCGGTCTGCTTGAGGGTGCTGGTGTAGAAGGTGTTGTAGAGGCCCATCCGCTGGTTCGAGCCGTTGGCGTAGGCGTAGCCACCGGACTGGTAGGCACGGCCGGCGGCGACGTGCGCGTAGTTGCTGGCCGTGACGCAGGTCGGCGCCGTGGTCGGGCTGGCGGTCGGGGAGGCCGTGGGGCTCGCGGTCGGGGACGCGGTGGGGCTCGCCGTCGGCGTCGGGGTGGGGTTCGTCCCGCCGTTCAGGCCGAAGAAGACCGCGTCGTGGTACGCCGAGCAGATGGTGTCGAGCATGTACGCGGCGGCGGTGCCGCACTGCTCGGCACCCGGGCCCGGGTCGACCGGGGTGCCGTGACCCATGCCGGAGACCCGGTAGACGCGCACGTCGTTGTTGCCGTACACCTCCAGGCTGGTGTTGGCGGGCAGCGACGCGGTGCTGGTGGGGGTCTGCGAGACGCCCCGGACGTTGGTCCACTGGTCGCGCAGCTCCGTGGCGTTGGCCGGCACGACGGTGGAGTCCGACGTGCCGTGCCAGATGGCGACCCGGGGGCGCGGGCCGGTGTGCCCGGGGTACGCGGCCCGGACCACGTTGCCCCACTCCTGCGGGGTCTTGTTCACCCCGCTGTACTGGCAGGTGCTGGTGGAGGCGGGCGGCGAGCAGCGGTACGGCAGGCCGGCGACGACCGAGCCGGCGGCGAAGACGTCCGGGTAGGTGGCCAGCATGACCGCGCTCATTCCCCCGCCGGCGGAGAGGCCGCTGACGAACACCCGGCGGGCGTCGGTGCCGTAGTTGTTCCGCGCGTGGTCGACCATCTGCCTGATCGACAGGGCCTCGCCGGAGCCTCGGGTGATGTCCTGCTCGACGAACCAGTTGAAGCAGCTCAGCGGCTGGTTGGCGCTGGACTGCTGCGGCACGATCAGGGTGAACTTCCACTGGTCGGCGAACTTCTGCCAGCCGGAGTTGGCGAAGTAGCCGGCCGCGTTCTGGGTGCAGCCGTGCAGCAGCACGACGGCCGGGGCGCCCGCCGGCAGGTTGTCCGGCCGGTACGCGTACATGGCGAGGTTGCCCGGGTTGGAGCCGAAGTTGGTGACCTGGGTGAGGGTGGCGGCCTGGGCGGGGGCGGCGACGGTCGCCACCGCGGCGGCGGCGAGGACCATCCCGGCGACCGCGCCGGTCAGCCGGGAGAGCAGGGACGGGGAGCGGCGCACGGGGCCTCCTGGGGACGGGGTGTGAACTGGGTCACCCGCGAATTGCCGCGACGTTACGTCGATACGTCGATGTTGTGACATGGGGCACGGTCACACATTCCGTGCCCGAAGGATGTGCGTCCTGACCGGCGTGCCCCGGTGCGGTTGGTAACGTCCGCTGCGTGCCGACCTCCCCGTCCCTGGCGCCTTCGCCGGCCTCGCCGCCCCGCGTCGTCCGCCACCGGCGGGCCGACCTGATCGTGGCGCTGGTCGCGCTGGCGCTCGCCGTCTGGGTGACCAGCGGGCTGTGGCAGGACCCGAACGCCCGCGCCATCACGGTCAACTCCAGCGACCAGGCGCTCTTCGAGTGGCTGCTGGCCTTCGGCGGCCACGCGGTGACCCACGGCGACGACCCGCTCTTCACCTACCTGGTCAACGTCCCCGACGGGGTGAACCTCGCGGTCAACACCTCGATCACCGTGTACGCGGTGGTCTTCGCGCCGCTGACGTACCTGATCGGGCCGCCGGCCACGTTCCTGGTGATCCTCACCCTCAACCTGGCCGCCACCGCGTTCGCCTGGTACTGGCTGCTCTCCCGGCACCTGGTCCGCAGCCCGCTCGCCGCCGCCGTCGGTGGGCTGTTCATCGGCTTCTCCCCCGGCATGGTCTCGCACGCCAACGCGCACCTGAACTGGACGGCGGGCTGGCTGGTGCCGCTGCTGATCTGGCGGACCTTCGCGCTGCGCGGCTCCCGGCACCCGCTGCGCGACGGCGCGATCCTCGGCCTGCTCGTCGCCGTCGCCTTCTCCATCGCCGCCGAGGGGCTCTTCTTCACGGCGCTGGCCCTCGGCGTCTTCGTCGCCGTCTGGGCACTGCACCCGGCCCGCCGCGCCGAGGCCCGCGCGGCGCTGCCGACCTTCCTGCGCGGCCTCGGCGTGACCGCCGTCGTCGCGGGCGTGCTGCTGGCGTACCCGCTGTGGCTGCACTTCGCCGGCCCGCAGCGCTTCCACGGCACCGGCTTCGACGCGGTCATCCACTCCGAGGACGTCGTCGCCTACGGGGCGTACCCGCGCCGCTCGCTGGCCGGGGAGGTGGGCCTGGGTACCCGGCTGGCGCCGAACCCGACCGAGGAGAACTCGTTCTTCGGCATCGGGCTGCTGCTGCTCACCGTCGCCTGCTTCGTGGCGCTGTGGCGCCGGGCCGACGCGGCCCGTCGGGCGACGCTCTGGGCGCTGGGCGTGACCGCCGTCGTGTTCACCGTGCTCTCCTTCGGCCCCGAGGCCAAGATCGACGGCCGTCGTACGGACCTGCCGATGCCGTTCGACCTGCTCGGGCACCTGCCGGTGGTGAACGCCGCCCTGCCCGCCCGGCTGGCGCTGGTCGTGGCGCCGGTGATCGGGGTGCTGCTCGCGTACGCCGTCGACCAGCTCCGCGCTGATCCGCCCCGGCGCCGCCGGACGCGGCTGGCCTGGTGGGCGGGGTTCGCGCTGGCGCTGCTGCCGCTGGTGCCGACGCCGCTGCTGACCATCGAACGCGAGCCGATCCCGCGCTTCATCACCGCCGGGACGTGGCGGGAGTACGTCTCCCCCGGCGGGGTGCTGACCCCGGTGCCGCTGACCCTCGACGTCTACCCCGACGGCCAGCGCTGGCAGGCGTACGCGCTGGCGCACCGGCAGGGCGAGTTCGCCATCCCCTCCGGCTTCTTCCTCGGCCCCGGCGGCCCGGACGGGCGGGGACGAATCGGCCCGCCGCCGCGCCCGTTCAGCGCGCTGGTGGACCAGGCCGGCCGGACCGGGCTGGTGCCGATCATCACGGAGGGCAGCCTCCAGGAGGTCCGCGCCGACCTGCGGCACTGGCGGATCGAGACGATCGTGCTGCCCGACGAGGTGCACGGGGCGAAGTGGCCGGTCGACGAGGAGGCCGTCCGGCGTACGGTGACCTCGCTGCTCGGCCCGCCCGAGCGGGTGGACGACGTGTGGCTGTGGCGGGTCCCGCAGGGCTGAGCCGTCGCCCCGGCCGATCGCGGGCAGCCGACCCCGCCGCCGGGTCCCGCCGTGAGCCGCGTCACCGCTGGTGACCGGCCGGTACGGGTCTAGGCTTGGCGGCGTGACCACGACGACCTCCGGCCTCACGGCCGTCCGCGCCGGTGTCCTCGACTACCAGGCCGCCTGGGACGAGCAGCGCCGGCTGCACGAGTCGGTGGTGGCCGGCGAGCGCGGCGACACCGTGCTGCTGCTGGAGCACCCGAGCGTCTACACCGCCGGTAAGCGCACGGAGCCGTGGGACCGCCCCATGGACGGCACCCCCGTCGTCGACGTGGACCGGGGCGGCAAGATCACCTGGCACGGCCCGGGGCAGCTGGTCGGCTACCCCATCGTGCGGCTGCCCGACCCGGTCGACGTGGTCGCCTACGTCCGCCGCACCGAGCAGCTGCTGATCGACGTCTGCGCCGAGTTCGGGCTGACCGCCGGCCGGGTCGAGGGGCGCAGCGGGGTCTGGGTGCCCGAGGACGACCGGGGCCCGGCGCGCAAGGTGGCGGCCATCGGCATCCGGGTCGCCCGCGGGGTGACCCTGCACGGCTTCTCCATCAACTGCGACTGCGACCTGGGTCACTTCGACCGGATCGTGCCCTGCGGCATCCGCGACGCCGGGGTCACCTCGCTCACCGCCGAGCTGGGCCGCCCGGTGTCCGTGGCCGACGTACTGCCGGTGGTGGAGCGCCACCTCCCCACCCTCGTCACGGCCTGACGGGTGCGGATCGACCTGGTCACGATCGTCGTGGCCGAGTACGACCCGGCCATCGAGTTCTTCACCGGGGTGCTCGGCTTCGAGCTGGTGGAGGACTCCCCGTCGCTCACCAACGACGGCCGGCCGAAGCGCTGGGTCGTCGTCCGCCCGCCCGGCGCGCAGACCGGGCTGCTGCTGGCCCGCGCCGACGGCGACCGGCAGGCTCGATCGGTCGGGGACCAGGTCGCCGGCCGGGTCGGCTTCTTCCTCCAGGTCGACGACTTCGACGCCGTCCACCAGCGGATGGTCGAGGCGGGCGTCGAGTTCGTGAAGCCCCCGCGCACGGAACCGTACGGCCGGGTCGCCGTCTTCCGCGACATAGCCGGCAACCCCTGGGACCTCCTCGGCCCACCCTGAACGCCCCCGCCCCTCCCCCAGCCCCGTCCCGTCCCGTTGATCATGAAGTTGTTGTCACGACACGCCGATGCCGACGACAACAACTTCATGATCAACGCGGGCCAGGGGGGAGGGAGGGGGCGGCCGGGGGGCGCTATGGGGTTAGGCGGTGGAGGTCGCGGGGGAAGGCGGTGACCTCTCGGACGTTGGTTGCGCCCGTCAGGCGGGCCACGAAGCGTTCCAGGCCGATGGCGAAGCCGCCGTGCGGGGGCATGCCGTGCCGGAACGCGTCGACGTAGCCGGCGTACGGCTCGACCGGCTCGCCCCGGGCGGCGAGCGCCGCCAGGTAGTCGGCGTGCCGGTGCAGCCGCTGCCCGCCCGTCACCAGCTCCAGTCCCCGGAAGAGCAGGTCGAACCCGTTGGAGTACGCGGGCCGCGCCGGGTCCGGGTGGGTGTAGAAGGGCCGCTTCGCCATCGGGTAGCCGGTGACGAAGAGGAACTCCGAGCCGTGCTCCCGCCGCGCCCACTCGCCCAGCGCCCGCTCGTGCGCCGGGGCGAGGTCCGGCTCGTCGGCCGGCGCGCCCGCGATCCTGAGCGCCTCGGTGAAGTGCACGGCGGGGATCTCGGCCGGCACGTCCGGCGCCGACACCCCGAGGGTGGCGAGCGCGCCCCCGGCCCGCTCCCGTACCGCGTCGAGCATCCCGGCCACGGTGTGCCGCAGCACGGCCATGACGTCCCGGTGGTCGGCGACGAAGCCCAGCTCGGCGTCGAGCGAGGTGTACTGCGCCAGGTGCCGGACGGTGTCGTGCGGCTCGGCCCGGAACACCGGCCCCACCTCGTAGACGCGCTCGAAGACGCCGACCATGAGCTGCTTGTAGAACTGCGGCGACTGCGCCAGGTACGCGGGCCGGCCGAACCAGTCCAGCGCGAAGACGTTCGCCCCGCTCTCGGTGGACGAGCCGACGACCTTCGGCGTGTGGATCTCCACGAAGTCGCGGGCGTCGAGCGTGGCCCGGAACCCGGCCACCGCCGCCGCCGAGACGCGCAGCGCCGCCGCCCGGGTCGGGTGGCGCAGCGCGACGGGCGCGTGGTCGAGCTGGGTGGGCAGGCTCGCGGTGAGCGCCGGCCGGTACAGGTCGAACGGCGGCGGTACGGCGGGCGGGCCGAGCGGTCGTACCGTCGGCGCGGTCAGCTCGACCCCGGCGGGCGCGGTCGGGTTCGCGACCACCGTGCCGGTGACCTCGACGACCGTCTCCTCGGTGAGTGCCTCCACCTCGGCGCGCACGGTCGGGTCGGTGACCACCACCTGGGTCAGGCCGGCGGCGTCCCGGACGATCAGGAAGGCCACCGACTTGAGCAGCCGGCGGCGGTGCACCCAGCCGGCGATCCGGACGGGTACGCCGACATGGGCGGAGAGTTGGCGGGACAGGACACGTTGCATGGCAGGGCTGCCTCTCGGTCGATCGCGACGCCTGCCAGCGGGGTGGCGGGCGTCGCCCCAACCCCGTCAGGTGTGGGCGAGCGGGAAACCTCGCGGTGCCACCACACCTTCGCCCCCGCGGACGGGGGCCTCGTTCGTCGCCTTTTCACCGGGGCCAGCCGGGCGGGCTCTACTGGGCTCTGCGTGCGGAAGGGGCCCTTCCTCCACCGGAGGCGTTGAGAAGGTGCCCTTCCTTGCATGCCGTTCTTCCCGCAGCTCGGGAGGGTCTTCGCGGGCCCGGTGCCAGACCGCCTCGCAGCAACCGGCGGCTCTCTTCAACTGGCGGGTCGGGGCGCTACTCGGCTCCGTCACAGCTCTGGCGGGCACGCTAGCATCCCCGCCGAGGCTCCTGTGACTGGTTTTTCCCGGCCCCGGTGTCCGGCGTCACAAGACTCCCGGGGTGACGCCGGTCGCCCGAACTACATCGACGGCGGCCGTCGGGCGTAGGCTCGGTTTTGTGACGATCGAGCACTCCGCGCCGACGACCGGCCAGGCAGCGCGCACGACGACGCCCGCCCCCGAGGGGCGGCGCCTCCTGCGGATCGAGGCGCGCAACGCCGAGACGCCGATCGAGCGCAAACCGCCGTGGATCAAGGTCAAGGCCAAGATGGGGCCGGAGTACACCCAGCTGCGCGGGCTCGTCTCGCGCGAAGGGCTGCACACGGTCTGCCAGGAGGCCGGCTGCCCCAACATCTACGAGTGCTGGGAGGACCGGGAGGCCACCTTCCTCATCGGTGGCGACCAGTGCACCCGGCGCTGCGACTTCTGCCAGATCGACACCGGCAAGCCGGCCGAGTTCGACGCCGACGAGCCGCGCCGCGTCGCCGAGTCGGTGGTCTCGATGGGCCTGCGCTACGCGACCATCACCGGGGTGGCCCGCGACGACCTGCCCGACGGCGGCGCCTGGCTCTACGCCGAGACCGTCCGGCAGATCCACGCCCTCCAGCCGGGCTGCGGCGTCGAGCTGCTGATCCCCGACTTCAACGCGGTCCCCGAGCAGCTCGCCGAGGTCTTCGGCGCCCGGCCGGAGGTGCTCGCCCACAACGTGGAGACCGTGCCGCGGATCTTCAAGCGGATCCGGCCGGCCTTCCGCTACGAGCGGTCGCTGGACGTGATCCGGCAGGCCCGCGCCGACGGGCTGGTCACCAAGTCCAACCTGATCCTGGGCATGGGCGAGGAGCGCGCCGAGGTCTCCCAGGCGCTGCGCGACCTGCACGAGGCCGGCTGCGAGCTGATCACCATCACGCAGTACCTGCGCCCCACCCCCCGGCACCACCCCGTCACCCGCTGGGTCAAGCCGGAGGAGTTCGTCGAGCTGCGCGAGGAGGCCGAGGAGATCGGCTTCGCGGGCGTGATGAGCGGGCCGCTGGTGCGCTCGTCGTACCGCGCCGGGCGGCTCTACCGGCAGGCGCTCGAGGCCCGCGAGGGCCTTCCGGTCACCGCCGGCTGACCACCCCGGCGACGCGCCGGCACCGTTCGACCACGGGCCGGCGGCAAACTGCCATGATCGGCTCATGACGGTCGGCGTACGCCAGCGGTGGCGTGACTCGCGTCCCGCGCTCCCGCCCGACCGGCGGCGCGTGCTGCCGACCGTCCTCGCCGTGCTCGCCGTCGTGGCCGGGACCGGCTACCGCCTCGGTCTCCTGCTGCACGACGCCCCGCCGACCAACAGCGACGAGGCCACCATGGGCCTGGCCGCACTGCACATCTCCCGCGGGCAGGAGTTCCCCGTCTGGTTCTACGGCCAGGCGTACATGGGCACGCTGGAGGCCTACCTGGCCGCGCCGGTGTTCGCGCTGGTCGGCCCGTCGACGCTCGGGCTGCGCCTGCCCACCCTCGCCCTGTACGCGGTCTTCGTCGTGCTCGCCTGGCGGCTGACGCTGCGGCTGACCGGGGACCACTGGTTCGCCCTGCTCGTCGTGGTGCTGCTGGCGCTCGGCTCGGACCGGGTGGTGAAGAACCAGCTCATCGCCGGGGGCGGCTACCCGGAGATGAACGCGGCCGGGGTGGCGCTCGCCGTGCTGGCGTACGACCTGGCGGCCGGCCGCCCCGGACGCCGACTGCCGCGCTGGACGGGGTGGGGATTCCTGGCCGGGCTGATGCTCTGGGTGGACCCGCTGGTGCTGCCGTACGTGGCCGCGACCGGCGCGGTGCTCCTCGCGTACGGCCGGCGCGAGCTGCGCGGCCGGGCCGGGGTGCTGCTCGGTGCCGCCGCGCTCGTCGGGGCCGGGCCGCTGCTGGTGCACAGCCTGGCGGCGGGGCGCAATCCGATCGCGGCGGTGCTCGCCGCCGGTGGCTCCGGGCAGCCCGCCGGCTGGGCGGACCGGCTGCACGGCGGGCTGGTGCTCGGCCCGCCGCTGGGCATGGGCTTCTGCTCCCCGAGCCACTGCACGCCCGGCCAGTCGTGGTGGGCGGTCGCCCTCCCGCTGCTGCTCCTCGCGGCCGCCCTTTCGGCCTGGCGCACGCTGCGCCCACCCGTCGCAGATCTTGGACAGTTGCCGTCAGCTCTGAACGGCAACTGTCCAAGATCCATCGTGGCGGCGGGCGGGGCGGTCCGGCTCGCCCTGGTGGTCGCGGCCGTCGGGACGCTCGCCGTCTACACCGTCAGCAGCGCCGCGGGCCGCACCCCGGTGGAAAGCTCCCGGTACCTGTCCTGCCTGCTCATCTCCGTTCCGGCCCTGCTCTGGCCGCTCTGGTCGGCCGCCCGCCGCGCACTCCGACCGGTCACGGACGGCACGGTCACGGCCGGCACGGACACGGCGGGGCCAGGCCTGGCCGGAACGGTCACGGCCGGGGCAGACATTGCCGGAGCGGACGGTGTCCGGACACGCGGTGGCGCGGGGGCCGGGGCGCGGTGGCGGGGCATGACGGGCATCGCGGCGGCCATGGTGCTCGCGGCGACGCTGGGCACCGCCGCCGTGGCCACCGGCGGCGCGGTCGACGCCGCGCCGGCAGCCCGCGCCGCCGAGGCCCGGCACGCCGGACTGGTCGCCGCGCTACGCCAGCGGGGCGTCCGGCACGTGTACGGCGGCTACTGGACCTGCAACCGGCTCACCTTCGCCACCCGCGAGGACGTGCTCTGCGCGGTCGTCGACGACGACCTGCGCCCGGGACACGACCGGTACCTGCCGTACCGCCGGGCGGTGCGGCAGGCGGCGGCGCCGGGCTGGATCGCGCCGGCCGGCTCACCGCTGGCGGCCCGCCTGGACGAGCGCCGGCACGCCGACCCGGCGGCGCTCGACCTGGTCACCGTCCCCGGCTGGCGGATCTACCTGCCCCGCCCCTGACCGGCTCCTTCGCTCCTGGTCCCACGCCCACCGGCCGGTCGCCCGACCGGTCGCCCTCGACTGGCGCCCGCCGGGCGACAGGATCAGCGGGGCGCGGTGGGAGCGCCGAGCAGGCCGAGGCGGTGGGCCAACGCGGCGGCCTCGACGCGGTTGCTCACGTCGAGCTTGGCGATGATCCGGGAGACGTGCACGCTGGCCGTCTTCGGCGAGATGAAGAGCCGCTCGGCGATCCGGCTGTTGCTGTGGCCCTCGGCGACCAGCCGCAGCACCTCCCGCTCGCGCTGGGTGAGCAGGTCCGCGCCGGGACGCCCCCGGGTCGCCCCGCGCAGGCCGACCCGGCGGGCCAGGGTGGCGGCCTGCGCCGCGAGCGGTACCGCGCCCAGCCCGTCGGCGATCGCGGCGGCCTCGGCGACCGCCGCCGCCACCTCGTCCCGCTCCCCCGCCGCGGCCGCCACCTCGGCGAGCGACAGCAGCGCCCGCCCGAGGGGGTACGGCTGCCCGTCGGTGCGCCACGCGGCGACCGCCGTACGCCATGCGGCAAGTGTCTCGCCGCCGACGGCCAGGAGCGCCGCCACCTGGGCGGCGTGCGCCCGCTCGGCCGGATGACGGGCCGGCAGCCCGGCGGCGAGGGCGGACACCGCGCCGGCCAGTTCGGCGTCCCCGGTCCGCTCGGCGGTCCGGGCGACGGCGCTGAGCACCGGCCAGCCCTCCCGGGGAAGCTGCGGCAGGCGCTCGTCGGCCAGCGCGGCGTGTGCCGCGCGTACCGCGCCGGCCGGGTCGTCGGCCGCCAGCGCCGCCTCGATCCGCAGCTCCCGCAGCGGCAGCCGGTGGTTCGGCCACAGGTAGGGCCGGGCCAGGAAGGCCAGGGCGCGGTCCACCAGTTCCTCGGCGGTGGGGTGGGCCCGGGCCAGCCGCAGCCCGGCGCGGAGCTGTAGCCAGTGCAGGCCGGACACGCCCGGCAGGTCGATCCGGGCCGCCTCCGCGCAGGCGGCGTCGGCCTCGTCCCAGCGCCCCAGGGCGATCAGCGCCTCGGCCTGGTTCGACAGCAGGTACGCGCCGGTGGAGCGGCTGACGCCGACCCGGCGCGCCTCGGTCGCCCCGGCGGCGGCCGCGTCGGCCGACTCGGCGTACCGGCCCAGCTCGAACAGCACGTCGGAGAGGTGGACCAACGCGCTCACCAGCGCCGGCGCCGAGCCGGCGGCGCGGGCCCGGTCCTCGGCCAGACGCAGCCCGGCCAGGCGACGCTCGGGTGACGGCTCGGTACGGCAGAGGATGGCGATCCGGGTCGGCAGCAGCTCCAGGTCGTCGCCGAGCGCCTCCACCGCCTCCGCCGCCTCGGCCGCGAGCGTCCCGGCCTGCTCGGGGTCGAGCCGGAACAGCTGCGCCGCGATGTCGGCGAGCAGCCGGACCCGTTCCGGCCCGTCCGGCGCCCCGCAGGACAGCCGGTACGCCTCCCGCAGCTCGGCCGCGCCGTCGCTCTTGCCGAGCATGGCGAGCATCCGGCCGCGCCGGTCCAGCAGCCGCGCCGCGCGCAGCGGCTCCGCCTCGACGTCCACCTCGGCCAGGGCGGCCCGGGTGAGGGTGAGCGCGCGCTGGTAGTCGCCGGCGGTGGTGGCGGCGGCGATGGTCTCCTCCAGCACCGCGAGGTGGTCCATGTCGAGCCGGTCGGCCGCGTCGGGCACCAGCTCCCACACCTCCAGCACCCGTTCCAGCAGCCGGCTCTGCTCCGCGTACGCGTACCGGTCGGCGGCGGCGCGCGCCGCGGTGCGGGCGGTCACCAGGGCCCGGGGGTGGTCGTGTGCGGCGTACCAGTGGTGGGCCGTCTCGGCGGGGGCACGGCCGGCGGCGACCAGGTGCGGCTGGGCCTCGATGGCCGCCGCCCAGCGGGCGTGCAGCCGGGCGTGCTCGCCGGGCAGCAGCTCGTCGTGGACGGCCTCGCGGACCAGCGCGTGCCGGAACTCGTAGTCGCCCTCCGGGTCGGCCACCACGAGCTGGGCGGCGACGGCGGCGCGCAGCGCGTCCTCCAGCTCCGGCTCGGGCAGCCCGGCGACCTCGGCGAGCAGTTGGTGGGCGAACCGGGTGCCCCCGGCGGCGGCCATCCGCAGCACCCGCTGGGCGGCGTCGGGCAGCCGGTCCACCCGGGCCAGCAGCAGGTCGCGCAGCGTCTCGGGCAGCGTGCCGCAGCCGACCGGGCCGCCGGCCGCGGCCAGCTCCTCGATGAAGAACGGGTTCCCCTGGGTGCGCTGGTGGATGTCGTCGACCGCGCGGGCGAGCGGCTCGGCGCCGAGCAGGTCCGCCAGGACCGCCCCGGTGCCGTCCCGGTCGAGGCGGCCCAGCTCGATCCGCTCGACACCACGGGCCCGGTCCAGCTCGGCGAGGAAGGGCCGCAGCGGGTGACCACGGTGCAGCTCGTCGGTGCGGTAGGTGCAGACCAGCAGCAGCCGGGCGGTGCGGGCGGCGCGCACGAGGAAGGCGATCAGGTCGCGGGTGGACCGGTCGGCCCAGTGCAGGTCCTCGATCACCAGCACCAGGGGCTGCCCGGCGGCGAGCCGCTGAAACAGCTCGGCGACCAGGTCGAACAGGTAACCGCGCGGGGCGTCCGGGACGAGTGCGACGGCGGGCGCGGCGACGCCGGCCGGTCCCCGGGCGAGCTCCGGCAGGAGGCGGGCGAACTCGGCCTCGTACCCGTCGAAGACACCGGGACCGTCGCGGCGCAGCACCGCCCGCAGCGCGGCGGCGAACGGCGCGAAGGGCAGCCCGGCCTCGCCGAGTTCAAGGCACTGGCCGACCAGCAGCCGCGCGCCGGCCTCGGTGGCCGACCGGCCGAACTCCTCCAGCAGCCGGGTCTTGCCCACGCCGGCCTCGCCGCCGACCAGGACCGTGGTCGGTTCCCCGGCGCGGGCCCGGCCCAGGGCGTCGCGCAGGGCCGCGATCTCCCGCTGACGGCCCACGAGGACGGTGCTGGCGGCGCGTACGGTCACGGCTCCGAGCATGCCACGGCCCTCGCCGCCGCCGGCTCCGCTGACCGGCCGGTCAGCGGAAGGCACCCGGCGCGGGTCGCGGGCCGGCCGATCGGCACGCTCGGCCTGTCGCTGGCCGGCCCGCGCGCCGTCGTCCCGTCGACGGTCGGCCCGGGCGGCGTCGGCCCCCGGCGGTTCGGTGGCGACCGCCGGGGGCGCGGGGCCGCTCACCGACGCACGTCGCCGGCGCGTCCCGGGTGATGCCGTCGACTGAGCCAGGCGCGCGTGGTGCGGCGCGGCAGGGCCCGGGCGAGCCGGTCGACCGCGGCCTCGGCGTGCAGCTCGGCGGCGTGCGTACGGTGGATCGAGAGGATGAAGTCTGCGTCGTTGCCGAACATGTGGGGCTCCCTGGGTCGTCTTCGGCTGTCGACTCCGACTCTGCGCGCGAAGGTGCCCCCGGGGCATGGGTCCGCCGCCCGATCTTCGCCCGCCTGCCCTCCTTACTCCCGCCCCTCGGCGGCGCTACGGCGGCGTAAGGTACTCAGCCTGGCCGCGGACAACGCGACGTGCGGCGACCACTAGACTCTGCGGCATGGCAAAGCCCCAGGAGAAGGTCTCGTTCGGCCAGCGGCTGAAGCAGATCGGGATGGTGTTCAAGTTCACCGCCAAGCAGGACCGGTGGTTCGCGCCGTTGGCCGCCGGCGCGGTGCTGATCCCGCTCGCTCTCACCGTGGTCGCGGTCCTGCTCTGGAGCTGGATCTGGCTGCCGCTGGGCATCCTGTTCGCCCTGCTCTGCCTGCTGATCGTGCTCAACCTGCGGTCCAACCGGGCGATGATGAACGCCGCCGAGGGGCAGCCCGGCGCGGCGGCCCAGATCATGGAGAGCATGCGGGGCGACTGGCGGGTCACCCCGGCGGTCAGCTCCACCACGCAGATGGACATGGTCCACCTGGTCATCGGCCGGCCCGGGGTGATCCTGCTGGCGGAGGGCAACCCGCAGCGGGTACGCGGGCTGCTCGGCCAGGAGAAGCGGCGGCTGGCGAAGGTGATCGGCTCCGCCCCGCTCTTCGACTACGTGATCGGGCAGGAGGAGGGCGAGCTGCCGATCCGCAAGCTGCGCATGACGCTGATGCGGCTGCCGCGCAACCTCAGCGGCAAGGACGTCAACTCGCTGGACAAGCGGCTCAAGGCGCTCACCGCCCGCCCGCAGATGCCCAAGGGCGCGATCCCGAAGAACATGCGGCCCGCGCGGGGCGCGTTCCGCCAGACGCGCGGTCGCTGACTTCCGACGCGTACGCGAAAGAGCCGGGCCTGTTCGCAGGGCCCGGCTCTTCGTGTGTCTCAGGGGCGGGGGGCGTCGGTGACGACGGAGCCCGCCAGGCGGTCGTGCAGGCCGCGACGGTGGCCGTCCATCAGCAGGGCCGGGACGACCAGGGCGAGCAGCAGGCCGCGCAGCAGGGCCCGGGCCACCCCGATGCGACCGCCGTCGGCCCAGGCGACGCAGCGGATCTTCGTGATGAACATGCCCGGCGTCTGCGCGAAGAGCCCGAGGAAGAAGCCGTACTCGACGATCAGCACCAGCACGGGTGCCCACCCGTCACGCACCGGGTCGGCGAAGCCCCCGGCGACGAGCAGGCAGAGCACCCAGTCGATCACCAGCGCGCCGAACCGGCGTCCCAGGCTGGGCGGCGTGAAGGCGGGATCCGACGCGGGCGGTACGGGGCGATCATGCGGCTTGGTCACAACGGTCAAGGGTATCCAGGGGGTGTGGACGGATCGGGGACGGTCGCCCGCACCCGGGCAGCAAAAAGGGGCGAAAGCGAGCAAGTGTCAATAGAATGGCACAGCCGGTGGCGTCCCGTCGCACGGCCCGGCCCCGCCCGAGCGGCGCGGATGACGCTCCGCGAGGGACGTAACACGGCAGAAACACTCAAGACATGGCCGGGCAACCGCGCGGCCATAGCGTCGCCAAGAGCCTAGCCACCCGTGGACGTGCCAGGAGGACGTGTGTTCGCCAATCCCGAGGAACTCCTGCGATACCTCAAGAACGAGGACGTGAGGTTCGTCGACGTACGGTTCTGTGACCTGCCCGGCGTGATGCAGCACTTCAACCTGCCGGTCGAGTCCGTCGACGATGCCTTCTTCACCGAGGGCCTGGCCTTCGACGGGTCGTCGATCCGCGGTTTCCAGGCGATCCACGAGTCGGACATGCTCCTGCTCCCGGACGTCGCCACCGCCTTCATCGACCCCTTCCGGGCGCAGAAGACCCTCGCGCTCAACTTCTTCATCCACGACCCGTTCACCCGCGAGGCCTACAGCCGCGACCCGCGCAACGTGGCGAAGAAGGCCGAGGCCTACCTGGCCGCCAGCGGCATCGCCGACACCGCGTACTTCGGCGCGGAGGCGGAGTTCTACATCTTCGACTCCATCCGCCACGAGACCTCGGCGCACCAGTCGTTCTACTACATCGACTCGATCGAGGGCGCCTGGAACACCGGCCGCGAGGAGCCGGGCGGCAACCGCGGCTACAAGACCGCGTACAAGGGCGGCTACTTCCCGGTGCCGCCGGTCGACCACCTCGCCGACCTGCGCGACAGCATCGTGCGCCGGCTGGTCGACAGCGGGTTCACCGTGGAGCGCTCGCACCACGAGGTGGGCACCGCCGGCCAGTCCGAGATCAACTACCGGTTCTCGACGCTGCTGCACGCGGCCGACCAGCTCCAGCTCTTCAAGTACATCGTGAAGAACGAGACCTGGGCCAACGGCAAGACCGCGACGTTCATGCCGAAGCCGCTCTTCGGCGACAACGGCTCCGGCATGCACACCCACCAGAGCCTGTGGCTCAACGGCGAGCCGCTGTTCTACGACGAGACCGGCTACGCCGGCCTGTCCGACATGGCCCGCTGGTACATCGGCGGCCTGCTGCACCACGCCCCGTCGCTGCTGGCCTTCACCAACCCGACGGTCAACTCGTACCGCCGGCTGGTTCCGGGCTTCGAGGCGCCGGTCAACCTGGTCTACTCGCAGCGCAACCGCTCCGCCTGCACCCGCATCCCGGTGACGGGCAGCAACCCGAAGGCCAAGCGCGTCGAGTTCCGCGTGCCGGACCCGTCGGCCAACGTCTACCTGGCCTTCTCGGCGATGATGATGGCCGGCCTCGACGGCATCAAGAGCAAGATCGAGCCGCCGGCGCCGATCGACAAGGACCTCTACGACCTGCCGCCGGAGGAGTGGGGCGACGTCAAGCAGGTGCCAGGCTCGCTGTCGGCGGTGCTCGACTCCCTCGAAGCCGACCACGACTACCTGCTCGACGGCGGGGTGTTCACCCCCGACCTGATCTCGACCTGGATCGAGTGGAAGCGCACCAACGAGGTCGACCCGGTGCGTCTGCGCCCGACCCCGCACGAGTTCGCCATGTACTTCGACTGCTGACGCAGCAGGACACCCAAGGAAGGCCCCGGGTCCCCCGGGGCCTTCCTGCGTTCACCGGCACCCCTGCCGCGCGCCGCACCTTCCCCGCCCGGCCCATCCGCCCCGGCCCGACCGCCCCGGCCCGACCAGCTCTGGCGGCAGGGGCGAATGCGCCAAGGTGCGCCCCATGCGCCCGTGCGCCGCATGCGCCCCCGTGCGCTGCGCCGCGTGCGCCAGGTGCGCCCCGCGCGCCAGGTGCGCCCCGCGCGCCAGGTGCGCCCCGCGCGCCAGGTGCGCCGCGTGCGCCGGGTGCGCCGGGTGCGCCGGGTGCGGTCGGGCCGGTGGGGTTAACCGGGAGCGGGTGGGCCGGGGCGGGTGGGGCCGGGGCGGGTGGGGCCGGGGCGGGTGGGGCCGACCAGCTCCGCGATCGCGGTCGGTGGAACACCACGGGTGTCACCGGAGCGCTTTGACACCCGTGGTGTTCCACTCGACGCGCGATCGGCGTCCATACCTCGCCCGTCGCGGCGCCGATTGGCGGCCCTGGCTGTACTGCCCAGGGACGTTGTTTGAGGTCGTGTGGACGACACGACGTAGATAGGCGTGATGACGAAGACCTCCGGTTGTGGAGTGGACCGCTCCGCCGACCAGGAGGCTTCGTGTCCCGCGCTGACGCTGCTTTGCCGCCTCGTGCACGTCTCCGTCTGGCGCGCCTGACCGTGGACGAGGGCTGGCCGGCCGCTCGGGCGGCCGAGCGCTATGACGTGTCCTGGCCGACCGCGAAGCGGTGGGCCGTGCGGTATGCCGAGCAGGGTGCGGCCGCCGGACGGCGCGGCCGGAGCAGGTTCAGCACGTAACGGGCCGCTGCATACCTTTGCGTCCGTTATATTGCTGGCGTGGACACACCGCTGCGCGAACCCACCTTCCTGATCCTCACCGCGCTGGCCGGCGAGCCGATGCACGGCTACGGCCTGATCGGCGAGGTCGCCGCCCTCTCCGACGGGCGCGTGTCGCTGCGGCCCGGCACCCTCTACGGCGCGCTCGACCGGCTGACCGACGCCGGCCTGGTCGAGGTCGACCGCGAGGAGGTGGTGGACGGCCGGCTGCGCCGCTACTACCGCCTCTCCCCCGCTGGCGACGCCACGCTGAGCGCCGAGACCGAGCGCCTGCGCCGCAACGTCGAGGCGGCCACCGCCCGCCTGCGCGCCCGCGCGGCCCGACCGCTCGCCGCGCGTACCGCCGGGGGGTTGGCATGAGCGGCCTGGAGCGGCGCTACCACCGCCTGCTGCGCGCCTACCCGGCCGAGTACCGGCGGGCGCGCGGCGCGGAGATCGTCGGCACGTACCTCGACCTGTCCGGGCCGGGGCGACGCTGGCCCTCGCCCGCGGACGCCGCGGACCTGGTGCGCGGCGGCCTGCGCCAGCGGCTGCGGGCCGCCGGGGCCGCCGGCCTGATCCCGGGCGTACGCCTCGCCGCCGTCCTCGCCTTCCTCACCGCGACGGCGTTGGCGGGGACCTGGTCGGTGCTGGAACTGCGGCCACCGCCCGCCGAGTGGGGCACGCCGACCGCGGGGCCATTCGTCTCGATCGGCGTCGCGGTGTGGCTTGGCTGGCTGTTGGCCGCAGTGGCGCACGCCGCCGCGCCGGCCCGCTGGGCACGGCGTGTCATCGCCGTCGCGGTGCTGCTGACCCTCGCGGTCATGCCCGCCGCCGCCCTCGCCGATCTGCCCCGCCCGCCGCTGCTGGTGCTGGTGCCGCAACTCGGGCTGGGCCTGGTGGCGCTCGCCCTTCCCGACCGGCTGCCGGCGCCGGTGCGGAGCCTGCCGCTGCTCGCCGCCGGGGCCGCAGCGCTCGCACAGACCAATCTTCAACCCCCGGTCGACTTCGTCGCGACCTCCTACCAGTGGGTCGGAAGCCAGGTTCTGCCCTGGACCGCCGCGGCGATGCTCGCCGTGGTGTCGTTGCTCGGCACCTGGTGGGCGGCGCGCGCGGACCCCCGGGGCGGGTGGGCGTTGCTCGTCCTGCTCACCCCGCTGGGCCTGCTCTCGCTGCACATTCTGGCCGGTGCGGCGGATGGCCTGCTGCATGGCGCACCCAGACCGGGCTGGGCCGCGCTCGCCGCGACGGCCGTCGTGGTCGCGTTGGTCGGCCCGGCGCTGCTCCCGCTGGCGATCGCCCTGCGCGGGCGGGCGCGCGGGGCCGGCCCGCTCGGAGCGGACGCCCGCTGCCCCACCTGTGGGCACACCGCCGAGCGGGTCCTGTAGAGCAGCGGCCGCAACATCCGTGCGGTCGGGTGGAACGCCACGGCTGTCTCACCCGTGGCGAGAGGGAGGGCGGTCAACGCAGGGCCGCCTCCCATTCCCGCGTGTGGGCGGCGAGGTGGTCGGCGGTGGCCAGCCAGTACGGACCGTCCTCGGTCCAGATCCGGGCCCACGGCTCGCGCCGCTGCTCCGCGCCCTCGCGCAGCAGTTCGTACATCGCCCGGGCGCGGCGGCCGAGCATTCCGGCCAGGGCCGGGCGGGACGCCTCGTCGAGGCGGTAGCCGTCGGCGAAGGCGCGCAGCCGGGCCGCCGACTCGGCCACCGGTCGGTCCGGACGCAGGCCGGCCATGCTCTGCGCGGCGTACGCGACGTCCCACAGCCGGGAGCCCGGCGCGGCGGCGTCCCAGTCGATGAGCACCCAGCCCCGGTCCGCCCTGATCAGGTTCCAGGGGGCCACGTCGTTGTGGCAGACGAGTTCCTCCCGGTCGGGCGGGATGAGCCGCTGCCACGCCGCGCCGGCCGGCGGGGTGAAGTTGGCCAGCGCCTCGTGCAGCTCGGCCAGCATCCGGCCGATCGCGAACAGGTCCGCCACCGGGTACGTGCCCGACGCCGCGCCGACCTCGCCGGGGACGTACTCCAGCACCTGCCGGCCCTGCGCGTCCCGGCCCAGGGGTCGGGGCGCACCGGAGAATCCCACGGCGTGCAGGTGTTCCAGCAGGGCGTCCACCGCGTCGGTCCAGGGGCCGACCGGACGGCGCACGGTGTCGCCGACGCGCACCACGCCGGCGGTGGCGTTGCTCGGCAACGGTTCCTCGGCTGCGCTCATCCCACGATCATGGACCCGCCAGCCGCAGCGCGCGTCACGGACCTCAGCCGGGCGCGCGTCACGGACCTCAGCCGGGCGCGCGGCACGGGCGCGACGCCCCGAGGACGCGGCGCGAACCCCGCCGGCCGGAACGCGCGGCGTGGCCCCTCAGTCCGGGCGCGCGGCACCGGTCCGGCGGAGCCGGCGCAGGCCCCACGCCGCCAGCCCGGCCGTCAGCGCGGTCATCGCCAGCGCGCCCGGGGCCTTGCTGAACCGGGCCAGGTTGGTGCCGTCGGGCAGGGCGAGGAAGGCCGCCGCCGCGCAGGGCGCCACGAACCAGGTCGTACGCGCCGCGGCGACCGCGAGCAGCGCCAGTGGCCAGGTGGCGTACCAGGGGTGGAAGACCGGGGCCAGCGCGACCGTGGCGGCCAGCGCCAGCCCGGCGCCGAGCAGCGCGGCCCGGGGGCGGGCGGCGTCCGGGCGGGCCACCCGCTGCCCGACGCCGCTCGCCCGGCGCAGCCCCGACCAGGCCCGCCACCACAGCGCCGCCACCAGCACGGCGAGCAGCAGCAGGGCCGCCGCGCGGGTGACCGGCACCGCGCCCGGCTCCCGGCCGGCGAGGCCGCCCGCGTAGTCGACGACGAAGCCGACCGCCGTGGGCGGGGACGTCCACTGCTCCGAGTCGCCGCTGCGGGTCAGCCCGCCCACCCAGCCGAGGCCAAGACCGGAGAGCAGCGAGGTGACGGCCACCGCGCCGAGCGCCCCGCCGGCCAGCCAGCCGCCGTCGCGCAGCAGCGCCCGTACGGTGTGACGGCCGTGCACGGCGGCCAGCGCCGCGAACGGGAGCACCACCACGGCGGTCGCCTTCACGGTCACCGCCAGCCCGAGCAGCGCCCCGGCCAGCAGCAGCGGCCCCGGCCTGCCGGGACGGCGGACCAGCACGAGCAGGCCCAGCGTCAGCAGCCCGAGCATCACCGCGTCGTTGTGCGCACCGGCGATCAGGTGCACCCCGACCAGCGGGCTGGCCAGCGCCAGCCAGGCCGCCCGGCGGGTGGGCACGCCGGCGGCCCGGGCCAGCCCGACCAGGCATCCGGCGGTAAGCAGCACCCCGGCGACCGCGAGCAGCCGGAACGCCACGATCGCGCCCACCAGCCCGCCGCCGAGGGTCACCGCGAGCGCGGCGAGCAGCACGAAGAACGGACCGTACGGCGCCGGCGTGTCCCGCCAGATCGGTGCCACCGCGTCCACCCAGGGGCAGCCGGCCCCGGCCACGCCGACGGCGTACGGGTCGACGCCGTGCGCGTACGCCCAGCCCTGGCAGGCGTACGAGTAGACGTCCCGGCTGCCCAGCGGCGGCGCGGCCAGCAGCGGCAGCGCCCACAGCCCGGCGGTCCGGTACGCCCACCGCGTCGACGGCGCGCCCCGGCGCAGCGCCCACCAGGCGCCGACCAGCAGCCCGGTGCCGACCAGCCACAGCGCGACGGTCCACGGCTCGTCGGCAGGGCTCGGAGCAGGGGTGGCCCGGGGCAGCGCGCCGCCGAGCCAGCCGGCGACGGTCAGCAGCACCGCCCCGGCCAGGCCGGCCCACCGGGCGAGCCCGGCGGGACCGGGCGACGGCGGGGCAGGTCCGGGCGACGGGGATCCGGGCGACGGCGGGGGCCCGGATGGCGGGCCGGGCGGGGGCGGGATGCCAGGCGGTCGCGGGGTGCCGGGCGGGACCGGCGGAGCGCCGGAAGCGGTCACCGGCGTCCCTCTCCTCAGTCCACGGCGGCCGGTCGACGGGCCGCTCGGGCCGACCGTACCAAGCGGACCACCACCACGATCACGAACAGCGTCATCAGCGGCGCCCCGACGGTCTTGGTGTACCGGGCCAGCCCCGTGCCGTCGGCGAGCACCAGGAACGACGAGACGATCGCGACGACCGCGAACCACTCGGTGCGCCGGGCCGTGGCCGCGAGCACCGCGAGCGGCCACGTCCAGTACCAGGGGTGGAAGAGCGGGGCGAGCGCGACGGTGGCGGCCAGCGCCAGGCCGGCGTGCCAGATCGGCTCCCGGGTGCGCGCCCGCCACCACAGCCAGAGCAGCACCAGCGCCAGCGCCGCCATGCCGATCCCCCGGGTGGCCGGCAGCGGGTCGCCGTGCCAGCCGAACGGCGCGGCGAGGTAGGCGACGGTCTGCCCCACCGCCGTCGGCGGCGAGGTCCAGGCGATCACCAGGCCGCCCTGTTCGAGCCCGGTCACCCAGCCGAAGCCCAGGCCGGTGGCGAGGGTCGCGCCGACCACGGCGGCGACCGCCCCGCCGACCACCCACCCGCCGTCGCGCACCAGCGCCCTGATCGAGTACGCCCCGACGATCGCGGCCAGCGCCGCGAACGGCACCACGACCAGCGCGGTCACCTTGATCGCGACGGCGAGGCCGAGCAGCACTCCCCCGCCGAGCAGCGGGCCGGGGCGGCCCGGCCGGGACACCACCACCGCCAGCCCCGCGACGAGCAGCCCCACCATCAGCGCGTCGTTGTGCGCCCCGGAGACCAGGTGCACCCCGATCAGCGGTGAGCCCAGCGCCAGCCAGACCGCCCGGCCGCCCGGTACGCCGCAGCGGCGGGCCAGCGCCGGCAGGCAGGCCGCCGTCAGCCCCACCCCGACGACGGCGAGCAGCCGGAACAGCACGATGCTGCCGTACAGGGATCCGGTGGCCTTCACCACCGCCCCGGCGAGCAGCACGAACAGCGGCCCGTACGGGGCCGAGGTGTCCCGCCAGATGTAGGAGATGGTGTCCAGCCACGGGCACGGCAGCGCCGAGACGCCCTGCTCGTACGGGTTCAGGCCGGCGGAGAAGCTGGCCCCCTGGCAGGCGTACGCGTAGACGTCCCGGCTGCCCAGCGGCGGCGTGAGAAGCAGCGGCAGCAGCCAGAGCCCGACGGTGACCAGCGCCCAGCGGGTCGACGGCACCCGGTCGCGCAGCGTCCACCAGGCGTACGCCATCGCGCCGGTGCCGACCGCCCAGCTCGCGATGATCAGCGGGCCGTACGGGCCCTGCCAGATGCTGACCGGGGTGGGGCGCAGGTCGCCGTCGGGGAACGCTCCGCCGAGGAACGCGGCCACGGCGAGCAGCGTCGAGCCGGCGAGGCCGATCCAGCGCGCGAGGTGGTGAGGCACGCCGGACATGCTGCCAGTACGGTGGTCGCGGTACGGAGGTGGGCATGCGGCGCAGTCGGGTGGTGGCGGTGGCCGCCGTCTCCGCCGTGCTCCTCGCAGTGGCGTACGTCGCCCTCCCGCCGACCGGCTCCGACCTCGCCGCCCAGGTGGCCCGGGCCGACTTCTTCGCCGCGCACGGCCTCGCTCCGGTGGACCTGCGCTGGTACGGCGGCGTGCAGCAGTTCGGCTACAGCCTGGTCTCGCAGCCGGTGATGGCGCTGCTCGGGGTACGGGTCACCGGCGCGCTGGCCCTGGTGGCGGCGGCGACCGCGTTCGCGGCGCTGCTGGTGCGTACCGGGGTGCCCCGCCCGTTGCTCGGCAGCCTCGTCGGGGTGCTCACGATCGCCGCCAACCTGGTCTCGGGCCGGGTGACGTACGGCCTCGGGGTGGCCTTCGGCCTCGGCGCGCTGCTGGCCCTCACCCTCGGCCCGACTGCCCCCACCGGCGGCGCCCGGGGTGGACCGACCGATTCCGGCCCCGAGGGACCGACCGGCACGGGCCCGGGTGGGCCGACCGGCGCGGGCCCCGACAGGCGGGGGCGGCGACGGCGGCTCGTGCGGCTCGGGTTGGCGGCGGCCGGTGCGCTGCTGGCCTCGGCGACGAGCCCGGTCGCGGGTCTCTTCGTCGGCCTGGCCGGGGCGGCGCTGCTGCTGACCCGCCGGTACGCCGACGGCCTGGTGCTCGGTGTCGCCGCCGCGCTGCCGCTCGGGCTGACCGCCCTGCTCTTCGGCGATGGTGGCTGGATGAACATCAGCCGCACCGACACGGTCCGCGCCGTGCTGACCAGCCTGCTCGTGGCCGCGCTCGTGGGGTACCGGCCGGTGCGGGCGGGTGCGTTGCTCTCGGCGGCCGGGGTGCTGGCGGCGGCGCTGGTGCACACCCCGGTGGGGCTGAACGCCACCCGACTGGCCGTCATGTTCGCCCTGCCCCTGCTGGCCGCCGCCGCCCGCCCCCCGGCCCGGCTGACGGCATGGCTGGGCCGGGGCGGCGCGTCACCCGCCAACGGGCCCGGGGCGGCCGGGCGGACCGGCGTAGGACCCGCCGGAGCCAGCGGCACGCGGGCCTGGGGCGTCGTGCTGGCCGGGCTGCTGGCGGCGGTGTGCTGGTGGCAGCCGCCGGTGTCCCCCGCCGACCTGCGCAGCGTCGAGGACCCGACCAGCCGGGCGGCCTACTTCGCGCCGCTGCGGGCGTTCCTCGACGGGCAGCGCCTCACCGGCCGGGTGGAGGTTCCGCCGACCCGCAACTACTGGGAGGCGGCGAGGCTGGGCGAGGTGCCCCTGGCCCGGGGCTGGCTGCGGCAGGCCGACATCGACCGCAACCCGCTCTTCTTCACCACCGTGCCGGGGGCGGCGGGCACCGGGATGCCACTGACCGGCGCGAGCTACCGGGACTGGCTCACCGCCAACGCGGTGCAGTTCGTCGCGGTGCCGGACGCCCCGCTGTCCTGGGTGGGGCGGGCCGAGGCCGAGCTGGTGGCGGGCGGGCTGCCCTACCTGACGCCCGTCTGGTCCGGCCCGCACTGGCGGGTCTGGGCGGTGACCGACCCGACCCCGATCGTCGAGGCGCCGGCCGAGCTGGTCGCGCACGACGGCGCGTCGGTGACGTTCCGGGCGCCGGAAGCCGGCTCGGTGCCGGTCCGGGTGCGGCACAGCCGCTGGCTGACCGCCTCCGGCGGGGCCACGGTCGCCGCCGACGGCGGCTGGACGGCGGTGACGGTGCCGCGCGCCGGGCAGTACCGGCTCGGCAGCTGACCGGTCACCACCTTTTGCCAACCCGGCAACAATCTTTGCTCCCACGCTGCCGCCACGCCACGATCGACGGGCAGGGACGACCTCGTCGCAGTCGGCATGCTCGGCGAGGAGGCAGGCAGCGCACCAGGAGGACGAGACGTGCGGCACGACGCGACGACCGGTGGACACCGGCACGACGACACCAGCGCGGCCTCCGGCCACGACGGGCGGCGGCACCCGGACGTGGACGAGGAGACCGCGCGGTTCTGGGAGGAGCACTACGGGCGGCACGAGCGGGTCTGGAGCGGCCGGGCGAACCCGGTCCTGGTCGACGTCGCCGGCTCGCTGCCGGCCGGCACCGTGCTGGACCTCGGCTGCGGGGAGGGCGGCGACGCGCTCTGGCTGGCCGCGCGGGGCTGGCGGGTGACCGCCGTCGACGTCTCCGAGACCGCCCTGGCCCGGGCGGCCGAGGAGGCGGCCGCTGCCGGGGTCACGTCCCGCATCGAGTTCCGCCGGCACGACCTCACCCGGACCTTCCCGCCGGGCGCGTACGACCTGGTCTCCGCGCAGTTCCTCCAGTCGCCGCTGGAGTTCCCCCGGGCGGAGCTGCTGCGGTCGGCGGCCCGGGCCGTGGCCCCCGGCGGCCGGCTGCTGATCGTCGAGCACGGCGAGGTCCCGCCCTGGGGGCGGCACGACCACGCGCACGCCCGCTTCTCCACCCCGCAGGAGACCCTGGCCGCGCTCGACCTCGACCCCGACCGGTGGGACACCGAGCGGCTCGACGCCCCGCGCCGGCAGGCCACCGGCCCGAACGGCGAGACCGGCGAGCTGGTCGACCACGTGGTGCTGGTGCACCGCCGTCGCTGAGTTCCGCAGCGACGGCCCGGCCGTCCGGCGGGCTCAGGAGTCGAGCACCCGTTCCATCGCCGCCCGGGAGCGGCGGCAGGTGCGCAGGTACTCGTCGAGGAACTCGCCGGGATCGTCGCGGCCCAGCAGCCGGACCACCCCGGCCAGCTCGACGCCGTGCCGCGGCAGCTGGTCGCCCTCCCGGCCCCGGACCAGCATCAGCGCGTTGCGGACCTGCGCGGCCAGCGTCCAGCCGGCCGCCATCTCCGTGGCGTCCGTCGGGTCGACCAGGCCCGCGTCCCGGGCCGCCGCGAGGGCGTCGAGCGTACGCGTGCCGCGCAGCGCCGGGAGTGCCCCCGCGTGCCGGAGCTGGAGCAGCTGCACGGCCCACTCGACGTCGGCGAGGCCACCCCGCCCCAGCTTGGTGTGGGTGGCCGGGTCGGCGCCCCGGGGCAGCCGCTCGTGCTCCACCCGCGCCTTGATCCGGCGGATCTCCACCACCTGCTCGCGGCTCAGCCCGTCGGCGGGGTGGCGCACCGGGTCGATCATCGCCACGAACTCGGCGCCGAGGTCTGCGTCGCCGCAGACGAACCGGGCCCGCAGCAGCGCCTGAGCCTCCCACACCTTCGACCAGCGTGCGTAGTACTGCGCGTACGCGGCGAGGCTGCGCACCAGCGGGCCCTGCCGGCCCTCCGGACGCAGGTCGGCGTCGACGCCCAGCGGCGGGTCGGGCGCGGGCATGCCGAGCAGCCGGCGCAGCTCCTCGGCGATCGCGCGGGCGGCGGCACCCGCCGCACCGTCGCCCGCGCCGGTCGGCGCGTCGTAGACGAAGAGCACGTCGGCGTCGGAGAGGTAGTTCGACTCGTACCCGCCGAGCCGGCCCACGCCGATGACGGCGAAGCGCAGCCCCGGCACGGGCGGTTGGGCCGCGCGGGCGGCCCGCAGCGCGGCGGCCAGGGTGGCGTCGGTGACGTCCGCCAGGGCGGTGCCGACGGCGGTCACATCGGCCAGGCCCAGCGCCGCGCGCCCGCCGTCGGGCCGGGGCGGCGACGGGGCCAGCGAGCCGGCCCGGCACAGCAGGTCGGCGCAGGCGATCCGGACCAGTTCCCGACGGCGCAGCGCGCGGATCGCCCGGGTGGCCTCGACCGGGTCGGAGTGCCGGGCCGCGGCGGCGGCGAAGCCCTCGCAGAGGACCGTGCTGGGCCGGGGCACCAGCTCGCTCTCCTCGGCCAGCAGCCGCAGCGCCTCCGGCTCGCGGGCCAGCAGGTCGGCGGCGTAGCGGGAGGAGGAGAGCACCCGGGCCAGCCGGCGGGCCACCGGCCCGGAGTCGCGCAGCAGGCGCAGGTACCAGGGGGTGCTGCCGAGCTTGTCGGAGACCTGCCGGTAGTTGAGCAGGCCGCGGTCCGGCTCGGGGGCGTCGGCGAACTCGCTGAGCAGCACCGGCAGCAGGGTGCGCTGGATGGCGGCGGTGCGGCTCACCCCGCCGGTGAGGGCCTGGAGGTGACGCAGCGCCCCGGCGGGGTCGGCGAAGCCGAGGATCTCCAGCCGGTGCCGGGCCGCCTCGGGGGTCAGCCGCAGCCCGTCGGCCGGCACCCGGGCCACCGACTCCAGCAGTGGCCGGTAGAGCAGCTTGGCGTGCAGTCGGCGTACCTCGGCGGCGTGGGTGACCCACTCGGCGCGGAACTCCTCGACGGCGCTGCGGCCCGGCGTGGCGGTGTGGCCCAGCGCGGCGGCCAGCCAGCGCAGCGCGGTCGGCTCGGTCGGCACGGTGTGGGTGCGGCGCAGCCCCTGGAGCTGGAGGCGGTGCTCGACGCCGCGCAGGAAGCGGTAGCCGCGCAGCAGCGCCTCGCCGTCGGCCCGGCCGACGTAGCCGCCGGCGACCAGCGCGCGCAGCGCCGGGATGGTGCCGGGCACCCGCAGCGACTCGTCGCCCCGGCCGTGCACGAGTTGCAGCAGCTGCACGGCGAACTCGATGTCGCGCAGCCCGCCCGGACCCCGCTTGATCTCGCGCTCCAGCTCCTTCGGCGGGATGTTGTCGATGATCTTGCGCCGCATGGCGCGGACGTCCTCGACCGCCTCGGGCCGCTCGGCGGCCCGCCACACCAGCGGGGCGAGCTGGTCGATCCACGCCCGGCCCAGCGTCAGGTCGCCGGCCGCCGGCCGCGCCTTGAGCAGCGCCTGGAACTCCCAGGTGCGCGCCCAACGCCGGTAGTAGGCGAGGTGGCTGGCCAGCGTCCGCACCAGCGGCCCCCGGTTGCCCTCCGGACGCAGGGCCGCGTCGACCGGCCAGGCGACCAGTCCGCAGACGTGGATGAGCCGGGTGGCGACCGTGGTGGCCGCGGCGAGGTCGTCGTCCTCGGCGGCCACGAAGATCACGTCGACGTCGGAGACGTAGTTCAGCTCGTCGCCGCCGCACTTGCCCATCGCCACGACGGCCAGCCGGGGCCGGGGGGTGCCCTCCGGCAGCTCGCCGACCGCGATCTCGTACGCCGCGGCCAGGGTCGCGTCCGCCAGCGCGGAGAGCGCGGCCATGGTCTGCTCCAGGCCCCGGCCGCCGGTCAGGTCGGCCGCCGCGATCCGCAACAGCGCCAGCCGGTACGCCCTGCGCAGCACCGCCACCGGCTGCCCGTCGCCGGACAGGTCGAGCCGCCCCTCGGCGGTCGGCGCCAGCCCGTCCGGGGCGGTGCACAGCGCCGGCCACTGGTCCGGGTTGGCGACCAGGTGGTCGCCGAGCGCCGACGAGGCGCCGAGGACGGCGATCAGCCGGCGGCGCAGGCCGGGGTCGTCGGCGAGCCCCGCCAGCAGCGCCGACGGCGCCTGTTCCGGGGCCTCCCGACGCTCGGCCTCGACCGGCGTCCCGGGGTGGGCCTTCCCCCCGGACCGGCCCGTGGCGGGGCCGGTGCCGTTCGCGGCCATCCGGCGCTCGGCCTCGACGATGCGGTGCAGCTGGCGCAGCGCCAGGTCGGGGTCGGCGGCCCGGGAGAGCGCGGCGAGCAGCTCCGCCGCGCGACCGTCGGTGGGCTCCTGCACGTCCGGCCGCCACAGCCCCAGCCCGTCCGGGCCGAGCAGGTCGGCGGCGCGGGTGGCGCCGGCACCGCCGTCGGTGCCGAAGCCGTAGCGGGCGAGCCGTCCCGCGGCCCTGGCCGGCCGGCTCATCACTGCCCGAGCAGGGGCAGGCTGCGGCGGGGCGTGGCGTCCTCCAGCTCACCCAGGGCCAGCGCGGCGAACCGGGCGGCAAACGGCTGCCAGACCTCCTCGACGTCGACCATCACGTCGTGGCAGGCCGCCACCACCAGGTCGGGGTCGTAGCCCAGCTCGGCCAGCAGCCTCGAGTCGGCTGCCCAGTCGGCGATCATGGCGGTGTCGCACTCGATGTGGAACTGCAACCCCCAGGCCCGGTCGCCGAGGCGGAAGGCCTGGTGGGGGTAGCGGGTGGAGGCCGCCAGCAGGGTGGCGCCGCGGGGCAGCTCGGTGATCTCGTCGGCGTGCCACTGGAACACGTCGGGGATCAGCGGGACGTAGCGGAACAGCGGGTCGGTGTCGGCGGCGTCCCGCTTGCCGACCACGCAGGGGCCGACCTCGGGGCCGCTCGGGCTGCGCACGACCTCGCCGGCGTGCGCCGTGGCCAGCAGCTGCGCGCCGAGGCAGATGCCGAGGGTCGGCACCCGGTGCCGGACGGCCTTGCGCAGCAGCCCCTCCAGCGCCGGCAGCCAGGGCGCGGCGGGCGACCCGTCCGGCAGCGGGTACGGCGCCATCGCGCCGCCGAGCACGACCAGCGCCGAGTATCCCTCCAGGTCGGCGGGGATCTCGTCACCGGCGTGGGCGCGAACCACCCACAGGTCGAGGCCGGCTTCGGTCAGCCACTCGCCCAGCCGGCGGACGTCGTCGGTCGGGTCGTTCTCGATCACCAGCGCGGTAGCCACGACGTCGAGGCTAGCCGGTGGCCCGGACGGACCCCGGAACGCCTCCACCGGCGCGGCGGACGATCGAACTCAGGGGGCGCGCAGCGCGTCGAGCATCCGGGCCAGGGCGGTGCGGGTGTCGGCCAGGGCGGTCGGGTCGGCCGCCCTGGCGATCCAGAGCGCCGCCTCGTTCATCGCACCCGAGAGCAGGTGGGTGATGGGCGCCACCGGCTGCGGCGCGATCAGCCCCTCCTGGATCAGCAGGGTCAACGCGTCGGCCAGGTGCCGGCCTGACGCCGCCTCGTCCAGCGCGCGCCACTCGTTCCAGCCGAGCACCGCCGGGCCGTCGATCAACATGATCTGCTGGATCTCGGGATCGGTGCTCGCGGTGAGGAACGCCTGGCAGCCCGCCGTGAACCGGGCCCACGGGTCCGCCTCGGCGTCGGCGGTCGTGGCGACCCGGTGTGCCACCTCCCGCTGCACCTCCGCCAGCACCGCCCGGAACAGCTCGGCCTTGCCGGCGAAGTGGTGGTAGAGCGCGCCCTTGGTGACTCCGGCCACCCGCACGATCTCCGCCAGGCCGACCGCCGCGTAGCCCCGGGTGGCGAACAGCTGCCGGCTCTCGGCCACCAGGGCCCGCCGGGTCTGTTCCCGCTGCTGCGCCCGGACACCCTCGGTCATCGCACCCCCTCGTTGACATACCAACGGTATGTTAAATACGGTCCTCGACATACCGATGGTATGCGAAAGGGCCGAGATGAACCTGACCAGCTTCTACCCCGTCGTCTGCACCGCACAGCTGCGCGAGTCACACGACTTCTACCGACGCTTCTTCGGCTTCGAGACGACCTTCGAGGCCGACTGGTACGTGAGCCTGCGCCGACCGGGGCCGCCCGCGTACGAACTGGCACTGCTCGACCACCAGCACCCGACGCTGCCCGAGGCGTACCGGGCACCCGTGCGAGGACTCCTGCTCAACCTGGAGGTGACCGACGTCGACGCCGAATGGGAGCGGCTCGTCGTCCGGGGCGGACTGCACGCCGAGCTACCGCTGCGTGACGAGGACTTCGGGCAGCGGCACTTCATCGTCGCCGCACCCGACCGGGTCCTGATCGACGTGATCACGCCCATCCCACCGTCGGGGGCGCACGCCGAGCAGTACCTCGACGGCTGAGCCGCCCGCGCGACTAGGCTCTGCCGCTGTGTCAGACCTCGCCCGCACGAGTCCCGCCACCGCCGTACGACCGCCGGCGCTGCGCCCCGGCGACACGGTGATGCTGGTGTCGCCGTCCGGGCCGACCCGACCGGAACGGGTGGCCCGGGGTGTCGAGCTGCTCACCGGCTGGGGACTGCGGCCGGTGCTGGCGCCGAACGCGTACGCCCGGCAGGGCTACCTCGCCGGCACGGACGACCTGCGCGCCGCCGACCTGAACGCGGCGTTCGCCGATCCCGAGGTGCGCGGGGTGATCTGCACCCGGGGCGGCTACGGCGCGCAGCGGATCGTCGACGCGATCGACATGGCCGCCGTACGCCGCGACCCGAAGGTGGTCGCCGGCTTCTCCGACATCACGGCGTTGCAGTTCGCACTCTGGCGGGGTGCCCGGCTGGCCGGCGTGCACGGCCCGGGGGCGGCCTGGCTGGACGAGCGCACGCCGCTGCGCTCGGCCGAGTCGCTGCACGCCGCCCTGATGACCACCGAGCCGGTCGCGGTCAGCGCCGTCGCCGAGGAGGAAACCTTCGCGGTACGCGTGCCCGGCCGGGCCACCGGCCCGCTGCTGGGCGGCAACCTCTGCCTGGTCGTGGCGTCGCTGGGCACCCCGGACATGCCGGACCTGACCGGCGCGGTCCTGCTCGTCGAGGACGTCCAGGAGCCGCCCTACAAGGTGGACCGGATGCTCACCCAGCTCCGCCGCGCCGGGGTCCTGGACGGGCTGGCCGGGGTGGCGGTGGGCCAGTTCACCGACTGCGCGGACGGCTGGTCGGTCGGCGTCGCCGACGTGCTCTCCGAGCGCCTCGGCGACCTCGGGGTCCCGGTCCTCGGCGGCCTGCCGATCGGCCACGGCCCCGGCCAGCTCACCGTCCCCGTGGGCACCGAGGCCACCCTCGACACGGAAACCGGCACCCTGACGGTCACCCCCGCCGTCCGCTGACCCCACCCACCCCGCCCCACCCCACCCCGCGCCCCGCGCCAACCCCGCGCCCGGCCCGGCCCGCGCCGCGCCCGGCCCGCGCCGCGCCCGGCGCGTTGATCATGAAGTTAATTGCGGCAATACGGGCGTCTGGCGGCAATAACTTCATGATCAACGCGCCGAGGGCGAGGGGGGATGGGCGGGTGGGGGGGTGGGTGGGTCAGGGGGTCAGGTGGGCCAGGGCGCCCGTTTCCAGGGCGGCCCAGACCGTGGCGTCCGGGGCGACCGTGAGGCCGTGGGGTTCGGAGGCCGGGGTCGGCAGGTCGTAGGTGTCGATCGTGCCGTCCTGGGCGACGTGGCCGATGCGGTTGCCGCCCCACTCGGTGTACCAGCAGCCGCCGGCCGGGTCGGCGACGATCGCGTGCGGCCGGGCGGACCGGTCCGGCAGCGGGTACTCGGTGATCCGCCCGTCCGGGGTGATCCGACCGAGCTGACCGGCGCCGATCTCGACGAACCAGAGCGCCCCGTCGACGCCGGCGGTGATGCCGACCGGCGCGGCCCCCTCGGTCGGCAGCGCGTGCAGGGTCACGGCGCCGTCCATGCCGATCCGGCCCACCGCGTTCGCCTGGTTGAGCGTGAACCAGACGGCCTCGTCCGGCCCGGTGGCGACCATCGAGGCGAAGCCGCCGCTCACCGGCAGCGGGAACCGCGTCTGCTCCCCGTCGACGGTGACCCGACCGATCGCGTCGGCGTTCATGGCCGCGTACCAGAGGGCGCCGTCGGGACCGGCGGCGATGCCGCAGGGGCCGGTCCCGGCCGGAAGCGCGACGGCGCTCAGCTCGCCGTCGGTGGTGATCCGGCCGATACGGTCGTCGCCGGAGCGGGTGAACCAGAGGGCGCCGTCGGGGCCCGGGGTGATGATCAACGGTCGGCTGTCGGGCGACACCGACCAGGTGCGCAGCTCACCGCCCGCACCTATCCGGGCGATGCCGCCGGCATGGGCCAGCGTCAGCCAGAGCGCGCCGTCGGGGCCGACCGTGATGCCGTACGGGCCGCCGCCCGCCCCGGCCAGCGGGACTTCCCTGATCTTCGCGGACGTCGTCACGAGGGTCACCTTCCGTCACCTGCTCCGCCCCGGCGGGGCCCTGCCGACCGCACACCCTCGCCGCTAGCGCGCGTCGATGCAACCCGTTTGTCCGGTCGGGCGGCCCCCGGATTGCCAGCTCGCTGACAGGGTCGCCACGGCATCCCCTCAGCCCTACCGGTCACGGTCGGTGAGGTCATCGCACGACCCATCGACGAGTTGGAGGACGACATGTCCCGCACCACGAGGAAGAACCACCTGCTGGCCGGGCTGGCCGCGGCCGGCGTACTCGGCGTGGGCCTCGCCGCCCCGACGGTCGCGTTCGCCGCGGACGGCGACACCCCGGCGCCGGGCGCCAGCACCAGCGCCGCCGAGGGCGGCGACCGCCAGCAGCAGCGGGCCGACCGGCAGGAGGAGTTCGCCGGGAAGCTGGCCGCGGAGCTGGGCGTCGACACCGACAAGGTGACGGCCGCGCTGGAGAAGCTGCGCGAGGAGCACAAGCCCGCCGACCGGCCCGGGAAGGGCGACCGGCCCGAGAAGGGCGGTAAGGGCGACCCCGCCGACCGGCAGGCCGCGATGAAGGAGCGCCTGGCGCAGGCCGTCGAGGACGGCAAGCTCACCCAGGAGCAGGCCGACGCCGTCACCGCCGCCGCCGAGGCCGGCGTCCTGCCCGGCCCTGGCGGTCGGGGCGGCCACGGCGGTCCGGCCGGCAAGTGACGTACGCCGTCCGCCCCGGCGACCCGGCCGGGGCGGGCGGCGACCCGGCCGGTCTTGCTCAGGCCCCCGGTGGCGGGGCGTAGACGCCGAAGTGGTTGCCGACCGGGTCGGCCAGGTGGGCGAAGGTGAGCCCGTTGTCGTTGGACCTCGGCGGCACCAGCACCTTGCCGCCCGCCGCCTCCGACCGCCGGGCGGCGTCGGCCACGTCGGCCACCTGGACGTAGAAGATGGCGTAGTTCGGGCTCGCCCCGCCGGTGTCCCGGATCGCGCCCTGGATGGAACCCGCTGGCCCCGCCTCCGTCACCCGGTACGACGCCTCCGGCGTCCCCTGCTCGCCGAACGCCCAGCCGAACAGGTCGGTGTAGAAGCGCCCGGTCTCCTCCGGCCGGTCCGTGCCGACCTCGAACCAGTTGACCCCGCTGGTGATCGTGGACATGTGTCGCCTCCCGTTCGCGCGCCGGCCGTTCGGCCGGCGCCGTCAGGAGTCAGCCTCCGCCCCGTCCGCGACACCGTCCTGTCGGTGTTTGCGACCAGACCGCTACTCGGACGGGTCGGTGAGCGGAATCAACCGGTCGACCAGGTCGGGGCGGCGCGATCCGTGGCGGGCGCGGAAACTCGCCGCTTCGGCCACCGATACCGGGTACCGCCGCACGCCCGCCTCGTACGTGCGGACGACCAACTCCGCGGTGTCGGTGTCGAGCCAGTCGAGCGGACTGCCGCCAGCGGCGGCGTACCACTGTGCGCCGGCGATCAGGCGGTCGGCCTGCTCAGCCAGCCTGACGTCGGTCTCCCGGTCGCGGCCGAGGAAGGCAAGAACGCAGCGGGCGGCCGACGCCAGCAGGGAGCCGACGAGCGTCACGTCCTGTTGGAGAAGACACAGCACATCGGCGACGAACGCGGCGGACAACCCGTGATCGGTCGAGATCCGATCCAGCACGAACTCCGCCACCGGCAGCTGCGGTGTCTCGTCCGGCTCCTCCACGATGGCCAGCAGGCGTTGGTAGGCCCGCTCCCGCTCCCGAGCCCCCGCGCCGAGGATCGGGAGAAGCGACACGTCGAGCAGGAGCCGGGCTTCCGACCGGTCGCCGTCCCTGAAGGTCCAGAAGCCGTCGAGCGCGTCGAGCGGATGCCCCAGCGGTCCCAGCGCGTGCAGCGCCGTGTCGAGATTCGGATCGCACTCGAAGTGCGCGGTCCGAGCGAACAGGGCGAAGTCTGTCCCGGTCATCAGGTAGTAACTCGCCGCGTCCTCCACGGGGCTGTCGTCCCTGGAGCCGCTGATGAACCACCTGGGGTCGCCCGCCGGTGGCGGCGACTTGTCCTGACCTTCCTCGATGGAGAGGAGCAGATCCCGTCGCGTTCCCGACCACGCCCGCTCGACCCGCACCGCGCCCAACAGGCCGGCGTACTCGCTGTCGCTGAGCTGGGAACGCCAGAAGAGAGCCAGTCGGTTCCACCCGGACACGACGTCGCCGCTGTCCAAGGGGAGTTCGCTTCCCCGCAGTTGCCCGCTCGCGGCGAGCAGCAGCACGAGCAGGTTCACGCCGTACACGGCGTGGCGCTTCGGAACCGACAACTGCCGAGGCTCATACGACTCGAAGTGGCGCGCCGGTCGCCGGCCGGTCGCCGCCCGGAACAGGCGCAGCAGCATGTCGACCACGGCGTCCCGCCGGCTTCCGCCCCACGACGTCAGGATCTCGGTGAGGAAGGTGACGATCGGGGTGCGTCCGGTCAGTGTCGCGAAGGACAGCAGGGCGTGGAGCGGATCGTCGTCCGTCGGCGTGGCCCCCAGCAGGGCGCTCGCCTCCCGGGCCACCAGGTCGTCCAGCACCAGCGCGGTCGTCCGGGCGATCAGGAACTCACCGAAGGTGGCGTGCAGGAACTCGTAGGTGCTGGCCCGGGTCTGGTCCCGCATCGCCTGTGAGCGGTGCACGAAGAAGAAGCGGCCCAGGACGATCTCGGCAGGTCGCAGCGGGGTACGCAGGTGTCCGTCGGTCGTGACAGCCGCCGGACGGCTGCCCAGGAACGGCAGCGCGGCGAGATCCGACTCGAAGTCGTTCTCGGTGACCCACTGGACGCCCCGGTTGAACATGCCGAACGCCACGATCGACAACCTGCGCAGCTCGTCCTCCGTCGCCCGGTCCAGGTCCCGCTCGGACAGGCCCGGCCGGTGCTTCATGACCTCGCGGCGGGCGAAGCTGCGCAACAGGCGTTCGTAGAGCTCGCCCCGGCGCAGCTCGCCGGCCGATCGCAGGTCGTTGCCCTCGGCGTCGTAGAGCGCCAGCATCAGCAGCAACAGCGGCTGTTCGGCCAGCTCACGGTGGGCCAGCACCGTCGCCGGCTCCAGCGGCTGCACGCCGAGCGCGCGGAACGCCCCGTCGTTGACCCGGTTCCAGGTGGCGGTCCAGGCCCGTACCCGCTCGCCGTCGAACGGTTCCAGCCGTACCGCCACCGTGCCGGGCGGCGGCTGCGCCCGGTCGGCGACGCTGGTGCGGCTGGTCACCAGCACCGCCACCGGACGCCCCTGGTCGGCCTCGCGCCGTTGGAACGCCGCCACCCGGCGCAGGTAGTCGGTCTGGCTGACTCCGGTGGCCTGGAGCAGTTCGTCGAAGCCGTCGAGCAGCACGACCGGCAGGGCGTCGCCGGCCGACCTGGACAGGCCGGGCCAGTCCACCCTCTCTCCGGTGTCGTTACGGACCGCCTGCTCGATCTGGTCCTGGAGCTCCCCGGCGGCGTGGACGTCGCGCAGCACCACCCGCACCACCATGAAGTCGGCAGGCGGCAGCTGCGCGGCGAGGACCCGGGTCAGCACGGACTTGCCGGAGCCCGGCTGGCCGAGCACCAGCAGCGGGGCCCGGGTGGCGTTCGGCGAGGTGAGGTGCACGACCAGGGACTGCCACAGGTCGTCACGCAACGGCCGCCCATCCCACCACGCCTCGTCGCTCGGTCGCGCGTGGGCGGGCAACTCCTCAATCCGGCACAGCGGCGGCACGTACGCCTCGCCGAGCGTCGGCACCGTCAGCCCGGTCGGCACCTCCCCGGACGAGATGATCGGCCGTCCCAACTCCGTGGTGTACGCCACGGCGAGCGCCGCCCGACGGCCGTCGGGTGGGCCTCCCGCGGAGAGGGCGACCAGGGCCTGCCGCATCTCGTCCAGCCCCACCGAGAGGGCACGCACCTGCGTCCGGGTCGCCTCGTGCTCGTGCAGGCCGATCCAGAACGACACCTCGACGTAGTCCACCGCGAGCTGGGTCAGCAGGTCGCGGTGCCGGTCGGCGGCGGTCATGGGCAGCCGGAGCAGCACCTTCTCCGTCGCCTGTCGCCGCCATTCGTCGACGGCCTCCCACACGGCCAGGCCGCGTAGGAGGTGTTGCAGCCGGCCGACGAGCCCGCCGTAGTAGGCGACCAGGGCATGGCGGAACGCGGGATAGGGCAGTTGCGGACCAGGCAGCGGCGCCGCGGTGGCGAAGAACGCGTCGGTGAGGGCCGCCTCGTGCACCGCTCCTGAGCCGGCCAACGACAACTGCTCGGCCTTGCTGATCCGGGCGCTCGCCACGTCGAAGGGCAGGTCGATCTCGCTCAGCACCTCGAAGAAGGCGGTCACCGCGATGACGGCGTGCGCCGCCTCCAGGCGCTGCGTGCGGTCGTACCGGGACAGCCCGGAGCGCTTCTCGGACATGCCGCGTACCAGCTCGTGGCCGAGCCGGACGAACTCCGCCTTCGCGTCGAAGATCCCCAGCAGCGCCGGCACCGGCACCGAGGCGGCCAGCAGGGCTCCTCCGGTCAGCTTGTCGAACCAGTCGACGACCCTGCTCTTCTCCCCGCCGAGCAGGCGAACGGCGTCGGCGTAGCTGAGCGCGTCGGGCACGTGGTGACCTCCTGCGGGGAACATGCGGAAGAGACAGCATGCCGTGCACGGGAGGGCCGCGCTGCCCCGTGTCAGACCAGGCTGAGCCGGCGGATCCGCTCCTGGGGGATGTCGATGTCGTCGGCGGACAGCTCGCGCTCCGGCACCCGCTCGGCGAGGGTCGTGACCGAGGTGATCCGGTCGACGCGGAAGGCGCGGATGCCGGCCCGCAGCCGGCACCAGCCCAGCAGGTACCAGTGGCGGGGGTTGCCGAGGTAGCCCAGCGGCTCCACGTCGCGCAGCGAGCCGGCACCGGAGCGGTCGGCGTAGCGCAGGCGCAGCACGCGTCGCGCGCGCACCGCGTCGGCGACGGCGGCCGGGACGGGCGTCACCGGGCCGTCGCCGATCAGGTGCACCCGGGCGGCGAGCCGGTGGGCCTCGGCGGCGTCGGCGGCCGGCATCACGGAGATCAGCTTGCGCAGGGCGGTGCCGGCCGCGGCGGCGAACGGCGTGCCGCGCATCCGGTGCAACGCCACCGCCATCGCGACCGCCTCGACGGGGGTGAGGTTGACCGGCGGCAGGGTGCGGGCCCGGTCGAGCGCGTAGCCGCCGGTGCGGCCCGGCTCGGCCCAGATCGGCACGCCCGACTCCTGGAGGGCACCGATGTCGCGCTCGATGGTGCGGGTGCTCACCTCGAAGCGGGCGGCGAGCCAGCGGGCGCTGCGCGGCCGTGGCGACACGGCGCGCAGCTCCTCGACCAGGGCGTAGAGACGGTCCGTCCGGTTCACCCCCGCAACCTACGACGGGGGTGTGACGGGACAGGTCAGGCGATGCAGGCGCAGACGATCAGCGCGGCGCCGAAGTGCGTGGCGGCGCTGACCCGCGCCGCCGGGTGCGGCTCGTCCGAGCAGATGATCTCGCCGAGCTTGCCGGGGGTGAGCAGGTCCAGCACGAAGAACGCCAGCGCCATGATGACCAGTCCGACCAGGCCGAAGACGAGAGTCGAAGCGAGCCCTCTGGCGAAGTCGCTGTAGCTGGTCAGGATCGCGGTGAACACGATCCCGGCGATGCCGAGCTGGTTGGCGGCGAGCAGCAGCGCGGCGTTGCCGTTGCGCCGTACCCAGATCAGCTCCCGCAGCCTGCCGGGGGTGAGCATGTCGACCAGCCCGAACCCGGCCGCCATCAGGGCCACCCCGACGACCCCGAACACGACGCTCTGCCAGGCTCCGCTGAGCAGATCTTCCAGCACCGACTGCCTCCCGAACTCTGCGCCCGGCGGGAATGCCGGCGCGGTGACCGAGACGATAGCGGCACCGCGCCAGCAGCGGGAGCCCCGCTCCGGCTCCGGGAGGCGGGCCTACAGCGACAGGTATCGCTGCCGCTCGTAGGGGGTGACCTCGCGGCGGTACTGCTCCCACTCGGCCCGCTTGTTGCGCAGGAAGAAGTCGAAGACGTGCTCGCCGAGCACCTCGGCGACCAGTTCGGAGCCGGCCATCACGTCGATCGCCTCGGACAGGTTCTCCGGCAGCGGCTCGTAGCCCATCGCCCGCCGCTCGGCGCTGGTCAACGACCACACGTCGTCCTCGGCGCCCGGCGGCAGCTCGTAGCCCTCCTCGATGCCCTTCATCCCGGCGCCGAGCAGCACCGCGAAGGCCAGGTAGGGGTTGGCCGCCGAGTCCGGCGAGCGGACCTCCACCCGGGCGGAGTTCGGCTTGCCGTAGGCGGGGACCCGGACCAGCGCGGACCGGTTCAGGTGACCCCAGCAGACGTACGCGGGGCTCTCGGTCACCCGGTCCGGCAATGCCTGCGGGAACAGCCGCTTGTAGGAGTTGACCCACTGGTTGGTGACGGCCGTGTACTCCCGGGCGTGCACCAGCAGCCCGGCGATGAACGCCCGGGCCACCTTGGACAGCTTCATCGGGTCGCCGGCGTCGTGGAACGCGTTGCGCTCCCCCTCGAACAGCGACAGGTGGGTGTGCATGCCGCTGCCCGGCTGGTCGGTGAACGGCTTCGGCATGAAGGTGGCCTGCACGCCGGTGGAGAGCGCCACCTCCTTGACCACGTGCCGGAAGGTCATGATGTTGTCGGCCGTGGTGAGCGCGTCGGCGTAGCGCAGGTCGATCTCCTGCTGGCCGGGGGCCACCTCGTGGTGGCTGAACTCCACGGAGATGCCGATCCGCTCCAGCGCCAGCACGCCCTGCCGGCGGAAGTCGCGGGCCACGGCGTGGGTGGTGTGCTCGAAGTAGCCGCCGGTGTCGACCGGGATGGGCACCGAGCCGTCCAGCGGGCCGTTCTCCAGCAGGAAGAACTCGATCTCGGGGTGGGTGTAGAAGGTGAACCCCTTCTCGGCGGCCTTGGACAGCGCCCGGCGCAGCACGTGCCGCGGGTCGGCCCAGGACGGACCGCCGTCGGGCAGCAGGATGTCGCAGAACATCCGGGCGCTCTCGCCGCTGGCCCCACCCTCGAACGGGAAGACCTGGAAGGTCGTCGGGTCGGGCATGGCCACCATGTCGGACTCGAAGACCCGGGCGAAGCCCTCGATCGCCGAGCCGTCGAACCCGATGCCCTCCTCGAAGGCCGCCTCCAGCTCGGCGGGGGCCACCGACACGCTCTTGAGCGTGCCCAGCACGTCGGTGAACCACAGCCGGACGAACCGGATGTCCCGCTCTTCCAGCGTACGGAGGACGAACTCCTGCTGACGGTCCACTTCCACCCCTCGCGACACCGTTGCGCACCTGCGACCGGGGTCGACCCGGCCTGACCGACCAGTCTCCACCGGCCTCGTTACGCCGACGTTACGCGACCGGCCGGCGGGCGTCCTGCCCTGTCCCGCGGCTCCCGTGGTCTCGACCCGCCCCGCGTGTCGGGTCCGCACGGCTGGGGCAAGATGAGGACATGCCCACCCTGCGTCTCGCCCTGTGCCAGGTCAACCCGACCGTCGGCGACCTCGCCGGCAACTCCGGCCTGGTCCGTGACTGGACCCGCCGGGCCGCCGACACCGGCGCCCAGATCGTCGCGTTCCCGGAGATGATGCTGACCGGCTATCCGGTCGAGGACCTGGTCTTCCGCCGGTCCTTCGTCGCCGCGTCGAAGGCCGCGCTGGAACGCCTCGCCGCCGATCTCGACGCCGACGGGCTGGGCGCCCTGCCGGTGCTGGTCGGCTACCTGGACGCCGACGGCCCGCCGCAGGTGAGCGGCGACGCCGAGCCCGGTCGCGGCGCCCGCAACGCGGCGGCCCTGCTGCACCACGGTCGGATCGTGGCCACCTACTTCAAGCACCACCTGCCCAACTACGGCGTCTTCGACGAGGACCGCTACTTCGTCTCCGGCGACGCGCTGAGCGTCGTCCGCGTCGGCGGGGTGGACGTGGCGCTGACCATCTGCGAGGACCTGTGGCAGGCCGGCGGCCCGTTCGCCGTCGCCCGCCAGGCCGGGGTCGGCCTCGTCCTCTGCGTCAACGGCTCGCCGTACGAGCTGAACAAGGACGACGTCCGGCTGCCGCTGGTCCGCCGCCGGGCCGCCGAGGCCGGGGCGATGATCGCGTACGTCAACATGGTCGGCGGGCAGGACGAGCTGGTCTTCGAGGGCGACTCGATGATCGTGGGCGCCGACGGCACGCTGCTCGCCCGGGCCCCGCAGTTCGTCGAGCACCTGCTGGTGCACGACGTGGAGCTGCCCGCCGCCGGCGAGCCGGCCGCCCCGGAGCAGGAGCTGGCGGACGGGATGCGCGTGGTGCGGACGGAGGCCGGGGACATCCCGCCGGCGCCCACCGGCCCCGCCGCCACGGGCGGGATCATCGCACCGGTGGCTGACGAGGCCGAGGTGTGGCAGGCGCTCGTGCTGGGCCTGCGCGACTACGTCAACAAGAACCGGTTCCCCTCGGTGGTGCTGGGTCTCTCCGGCGGCATCGACTCGGCGGTGGTGGCCGCGCTCGCCGTCGACGCGCTCGGGCCCGACCGGGTGGTCGGCGTCTCGCTGCCCAGCCAGCACTCCTCCGAGCACAGCCGGGATGACGCGGCCGAGCTGGCGAAGCGGACCGGGCTGGACTACCGGGTCGAGCCGATCCAGCCGATGGTGGACACCTTCCTGGCGAACATGTCGCTCTCCGGGGTCTCCGTGGAGAACCTCCAGGCGCGCGTACGCGGGGTGATCCTGATGGCGCTGTCGAACCAGGAGGGGCACCTGGTGCTGACCACCGGCAACAAGAGCGAGCTGGCGGTCGGCTACTCCACCCTCTACGGCGACTCGGTCGGCGGCTTCAACCCGGTCAAGGACGTCTGGAAGACGCTGGTCTGGCGGCTGGCGAAGTGGCGTAACGCCGACGCCGCCCGCCGGGGCGAGACCCCGCCCATCCCGGAGAACTCCATCGGCAAGCCGCCGAGCGCCGAGCTGAGCCCGGGCCAGCTCGACAGCGACACGCTGCCCGACTACGACGTGCTGGACCCGATCCTGATCGGCTACGTCGACGGTGACCTGGGCCGCGACGGGCTGGTCGCGTCCGGCCACGACCCGGCCGTCGTCGACCGGGTGCTGCGGATGGTGGATACCGCCGAGTACAAGCGCCGCCAGTCCGCGCCGGGCGCGAAGATCTCGATGAAGGCCTTCGGGCGGGACCGGCGGCTGCCGATCACGAACCGGTGGCGCGAGGACGGCTGAGCCATGTCGCTCCCGGGCCGGCGGCGGCCCGGGAGTGACATCCTCCACTGCGCTCTGCCGCCGGCCGGTCGTCGGGTGCGACGATCGCGGCGGAACCCGGGGACCGCGCACGCGGCCTCGAGGAAGGAGAGAGCCATGGTGGAGTCCACCCCGTCCGAGGTGACCGCCCTCTACGGCGGCCCGGCCACCCGGCGGGTACGCACCCGCGACCTGATCGCCGCCAAGGAGCGCGGCGAACGGTGGCCGATGCTCACCTCGTACGACCAGTACACCGCCTCGATCTTCGACCAGGCCGGCATCCCGGTGCTGCTGGTCGGCGACTCGGCGGCCAACAACGTCTTCGGCTACGAGACCACGGTCCCCGTAACCACCGAGGAGCTGCTCCCGCTGGTCCGTGCGGTCGTCCGGGCGACCCGGCATGCGCTGGTCGTCGGCGACCTGCCGTTCGGCTCCTACGAGGAGGGCCCCACGCAGGCCCTGCGCACCGCCGTGCGGTTCATGAAGGAGGGCGGCTGCCACGCCGTGAAGCTGGAGGGCGGCCGGCGCTGCGCGGCGCAGATCGCCGCCATCACCGGCGCCGGTATCCCGGTGATGGCGCACATCGGCTTCACCCCGCAGAGCGAGCACGCCATCGGCGGCTACCGGGTGCAGGGGCGCGGCGACACGGCCGACGACGTGATCGCCGACGCCCGGGCGGTGGCCGAGGCGGGCGCGTTCGCCGTGGTGCTGGAGATGGTGCCGGGGCAGGTGGCCAAGCGGATCACGGCGGAGCTGCCGATCCCGACCGTGGGCATCGGCGCCGGCGCGGACACCGACGCCCAGGTGCTGGTCTGGCAGGACATGGCCGGCCTACGTACCGGCAGAGCGCCGCGCTTCGTGAAGCGCTACGCCGACCTGGCGGGCGCCCTGACCGACGCGACGCGGCGCTTCGCCGACGAGGTCCGCGGCGGCGACTTCCCCGCCGAGGAACACACCTTCTGAGCCGTCCTACGGGTGGTGCGACCCTGCGGGCCGCACCGCCCGCCGGGCCGGCCCACCACGCCCCGCTCATACAGCCCGGCCCACCAGCCCCGCTCGCGATCCCCGCTCAGCGGCCTCGCCCGCAGGTCCCGCCCAGTGAACCCGCACGCAAGCCCCGCACAGCGGCCTCGCACGCAGGCCCCGCTCAGTAGGCCCGCTCAGTGGCTTCGCTCGCAGGCCCCGCCCAATGAGCCCGCACGCAAGCCCCGCACGCAGGCCCGCTCAGTGGCTTCGCTCGCGGGCCCCGCCCAATGAGCCCGCACGCAAGCCCCGCACAGCGGCCTCGCTCGCAGGCCCCGCCCAGTGAACCCGCACGCAAGCCCCGCACAGCGGCCTCGCTCGCAGGCCCCGCCCAGTGAACCCGCACGCAAGCCCCGCACACGGCCTCGAGCAGAGATCTTGGTAGGAAACGGCCCCCCGAGGGGCCGTTCCGTACCAAGATCTCGGGGCGGGGCGGGGCGGGGCGGGGCGGGGCGGGGCTAGACCGGGTCGAGCACGCCAAGCAGGGTGCAGCACGCCCAGCAGGATCGAGCCGGGCAGGGCCAGACCAGACCAGGCCGGGCCAGGCCGAGCAGGGCAGGGCAGGGCAGGGCCGAGCAGGGCAGGGCAGGGCCGAGCGGGGCGGGTGTTGTCAGAGGTCGGTGACGCGGATGCCGGCGTGCGCCTTGTAGCGCTTGTTGATGGCGATCAGGTTGGCGGTGAACGCCTCGATCTGGTGGGCGTTGCGCAGCCGGCCGGCGTAGATGCCGCGCATGCCGGGGATCCGGGCGGCCAGCGCGGCGACGACGCCGACCAGCTCGCGGTCCTCGGTGCAGATCAGCACGTCGAGGTCGATCCGCTCGATCTCCGGGTCGGCGAGCAGCGGGGCGCTGACGTGGTTGAACGCGGCGCAGACCCGGGAGTCGGGCAGCAGTGCGGCGGCCTGCTGCACGGCGCTGCCCTCGACGACCGTGAGCGCGTACGGGCCCTGCTTGTCGAAGCCGAGCGGGTTCACGCAGTCGACGACGATCTTGCCGGCGAGCGGCTCGGCGAGCGCGGCGACGGTGGCGGCGTGCCCGTCCCACGGCACCGCGATGATGACCACGTCGCTGCGCCGGGCCACCTCCTCGTTGCCGCCGCCGGCCACCGGTGCCCCGGTGGGCACGCCGGGCAGGGCCGCGATCTCCTCGGCGGACTGGACGGCCCGCTCGGTGGTACGGGACCCGATCAGCACGGGCTGGCCGGCCCGGGCGAACCGGTAGGCGAGCCCCCTCCCCTGGTCGCCCGTGCCGCCGATGATGCCGACGGTCAGCCCGGACACGTCGGGCAGCGTGCTCGCGTCGTAAGCCATGCCGCCATCCTCGCAAACCCGCAGGCCGGCGGCACCGGCGGGCGCTGTGACAATCCCCGCTGCCGCCGACGGTGCCGAGGCATCCGCCGGCGGGACCGGACCGGCCCGGCGGTCACCGCGCAGGGCGACCGAGCCAGCGGGATCAAGACAACCCGGCGGCCACCGCGCGGACCGACCGGGCAGAGCGGGCAGGCGGGACCGGGCCCGCCCGGCAGCCATCGCGCAGAGGTGGGCGGGCCTGCGGGATCAGGCCAGTTCGAAGGCCACCGTGCGGGTGGCGGGGTCGGCGGTGACCAGGCGGACCCGCACCCGCTCGCCGAGCGGCAGCTCGCCGAGGCAGCGGGCGCGCACCGGCGGTTCGTCCAGCGCCACGGTGCCGCCGGGCCGACGGCCCGGGCGGGCCTTGCCGTCCGGGGCCGCGTCGACGTCCAGCACCGCCGCGTCGAAGGTCTCCCCCACCCGGTGCTCCAGCAGCACCGCCTCGGCCAGCTCGATCGCGCCCCGGGTGGCCGCCGAAGCGGTCCGGTCGGTCGTGGCCATCACCTCGGGCAGCCGGGGCAGCGCCGCGCGGGCCCAGTCGGGCACCGCCCGGCCCTCGTGCAGGGCCAGGCAGACCTCCGTGGCGTACCTGTCGGCCAGTCGCCGCAGCGGCGCCGTGACGTGGGCGTACGCGGCCGCGACCCCGCCGTGCTCCCGCTGCTCGGGCGGCGCGCCGTCGAAGGCCGTGTACGCGGCGCCCCGCATCAGCTCGGCGGCCTGGTCCACGAAGGCGGCGGCCCGGGGCTGCGACGGGTCCAGCCCGGCGATCACCTCGCCGGGGCCGGCGCCGTCCGGCCAGTGCACGCCCAGCGGGGCGGCGGCGGCCCGCAGCCGCGCCACCGCCTCGGGCTTCGGCGCCGGCATCGTACGCAGCAGGCCGATGCCGCCGGCGAGCATGATGTCGGCGGCGGCCATCCCGGTCAGCAGCGAGATCTGGGCGTTGTGCTCCTCCATCGGCACCGGCCCGCGCAGCACCAGCCGCCAGCCGTCGCCGTCTGCCTCCACGTCCTGCTCGGGCAGCGGCAGGTTGATCGCTCCCCGGCGCAGCCCGCGCGCGGTGAGCAGGGCCCCGATCTCGGGCAGCAGGGCGATGGGATCGGGTAGCCGGCCGGCGTCGGCGTCCGCCTGGACGCCGACGTAGTCCAGCTTGGCCCGGCTGCGCACCAGCGCGCGTTCGAGCGTGACCCCGACGGTGCCACCGTCCGCGTCCAGGTCGATTGTCCACAGCACGGCGGCCCGGTCGACGTCCGGCAGGAGGCTGGCCGCGCCCTCGCTGAGGGTCTCGGGGTGCAACGGCACGGTGCCGTCGGGCAGGTAGACGGTCTGCCCGCGCCGCCAGGTCTCCTCCTCCAGCGCGCCGCCGGGGCGGACGTGCGCGGCGACGTCGGCGATCGCGTACGACACCCGGTAGCCGCCACCGGGGCGGCGGGCGAGGTGCATCGCCTGGTCCAGGTCGCGCGAACCGGCGGGGTCCACGGTGACGAACGGGACGTCGGTGCGGTCGGCGGCGGGCCGGGGCGGCGCGGCCGCCGCAGCGTCGGCCTCGCGTTGCGCCTCGGCCGGGAACCCCTCGGGCAGCCCCAGTTCGCGGCGCAGCGCGCCGAAGTCGATGCGGGGTGCGAGTACGCGTCGGATCACCACGGGGTCAATCCTGACAGTGTGGCGGATGATCCGCTTCCCGGCGAGTGCCGGTCATCCGCGTCGCGGTCAGCCGGTCGCCCGGCGCGCGCTCGCCCGTACGCCCCGGGGGGCGGTGGCCCGGGCCGCCGTCGTCGGGGCGAGTGCCTTGCGGGCGGTGACCTTCTTGGCCGGCGCCTGGGCGACGGTCGTCTTCTTCGCCGGCACCTCGGCGACGGTCGTCTTCTTCGCCGGCGCCTCGGCGACGGTCGTCTTCGCCGGGGCCTTCTTCGCCGCCGCCTTGCGGGTGGTGGCCGAGGAGGTCGTGGTGGCCTTGCTGGCGGGGGCCTTCGTCGCGGCGGCCTTGCGGGCGCCGCCGGTGGGCCGGGTCGCGGCCGTCTTCCTGGCTGCCATCGTCTTCTTGGCTGGCGTCGTCTTCTTGGCGGTGGCCTTCTTCGCCGGGGCCTTCGCCGCCGTGGTGGTGCTCTTCCTCGCCGCCGTGGTGGTCTTCTTCGCCGCCGAGGTGACCTTGCGGGCGGGGGCGGTGCCGCCGGCGGTGGCCTTCTTCGCCGGCGCGGTGGCCTTCTTCGCCGTGGTGGCCTTCTTCGCCGTGGTGGCCTTCTTCGCCGTGGTGGCTGCCTTCGTCGCCGCCTGCCGGGCTGGCGTCTTCGCCGAGGTCGTCTTCTTCGCCGCCGTGCTCTTGGCCGCCGCCGTCGTCCGCTTCGCCGCGGCGGGCGCCTTCTTCGCGGCGGTGGCGGTCGTCTTCTTCGCCGCGGCCGTCGTCCGCTTCGCCGCGGTGGCGACCCTGGACGCCGCCTTCTTCGCGGGAGCCTTCTTCGCGGGGGCCTTCGCAGCGGAAGCCTTCGCGGTGGGGGCCTTCTTCGCCGGGGCCCGTCCCGCGCCGCCGGTCGCCTTGCTGGCCGGTGCCTTCTTCGCCGCCGTGGACGTGGCGGGCGGGCGCGTCGTCCGCGCCGTGCCCGCGGTCCGCTCCGCCGCGGCGGTCTTCCTGGCGGTCGTACGTCTGGCGGCCGGGCGGGTGGTGGCCTGCTGTGCTTCGGCCATCTCGGTTCCCTTCCTGGGGACGTGCTCTCGCCCTCGCGGAGCACCACGTGCCTCGGCGCGGGCCGTCCCGCGCCGCCTATCTGTTCTCCCCGGCCCAGCGGGCGTCCTCGGCCTCCCACGCGTCGTTGCGCTCCCGCACCGTCTGCAGGGCGTTCTCCGCGTCGGCGGCTGAGGCGTACGGCCCCAGAACGTGCCTGGCGGGGCACACGTCGGCGTCGGTCTCGACCCGGTGGTGCCGGGTGCACCAGTAGAAGTGCCCACCGCTTCCGCTGTCGCTCATGGGATCACTGTGCACCGCGAACCACCCGGCCGCCACCGGAACACCACAAGTCGCCGATGTTCTCCACAGTAGACGTGCCCCCGCCGGCAAGGGCTGGAACTGCGAAAACAGGGCCGCCCGGGGGTACGGCGCCCACCCCGTCGGCCCGCGACGGGGCAGCCGCGGGGCGGGCCCGTGGCGCACAATCGCCCCGTGCGACACGGGGGTGGGACATCGGTGTGGCCGCGGCGCGTACTGACGGTGGCGGCGCCGGCGATCGTGCTGACGGTGGCCGGGGCGGCCGCCGGGCTGCCGCTGCTGCGGGACCGGTCACAGCAGCGGCTGGAGCGACAGGCCGAGCGGGAGGTGACCGCCACCGCGCAGCTCGCCCGCGCGCGGTTGCTCGCCGAACCGGCGGCCGGGGAGTCGACGCTGCGGCGGGCCGCCGACGCGGTGGACGGGGTCGAGGTGCTGACCGTACGCAGCGACGGGCCCCGCGCGGAGGCGACCGTACGGCTGGTGTTCCGCGTCCGGGTCGCCAAGACGGCGGCCTCCGTCTTCGGCTGGCAGCGGGCCGACTCGGCGGCGTGCTTCGCGCTGGCCGTGCCCTCCGACGCCGGTCCCGTCGCCCTCGAACGGCTGCCGTGCCCCGACTGACGGACGGGGGGCGGGTTAGGGTCGCCGGATGGGCGTTCCGGACCACATCCTGCGGCTGCGCGAACGCGTCGGCCACGACCTGCTCCTGCTGCCGAGCGTGAGCGCGGTGGTACGCAACGACGCCGGCGAGCTGCTGCTCGGCAGGCGCGCCGACGACGGGCGCTGGTCGGTGGTCAGCGGCATCGTCGAGCCGGGCGAGCAGCCGGCCACGGCGGTGGTCCGCGAGGTGCGGGAGGAGACGGGCCTGGAGGTCGAGCCGGTCCGCCTGAGCAGCGTCGTGTCGCACCCGCACACCTACCCCAACGGCGACCGCTGCGAGTTCTTCAACCTCGGCTTCCACTGCCGGCTGGTCGCCGGCACGGCCCGGGTCAACGACGACGAGTCGGTGGCCGTGGAGTGGTTCCCGCCGGACCGGCTGCCCGCGCTCGACCGGCACGCCCGGCTGACCGTCGCGCACGCCCTCGGCACCGAGGCGGGCGCGTGGTTCCTGCCCGCCGGGACGGCCTGGACCGAGTCCGGTGACTGACCTCGACCCGCCCCTGCGCCGCTACCTCGCCGACCTGGTCGCCGCCGCCCGCGACGTGCTCGGCGACGACCTCGTCGGGGCGTACGCGGCCGGCTCGGTCGGGCTGGGCGCGTACCAGCCGGGGCGCAGCGACGTCGACGTCGCGCTGGTCTGCGCCGACGCCCTCGACCTCGGGCGCCGGCAGGAGCTGGTGGCGCGGCTGCGGCACGAGGCGCTGCCGTGCCCCGCGCGCGGGCTGGAGCTGGTCGCGTACCGCCGGGCGGTTGCCCGCTCCGGCACGCCGGAGCCCGGGTTCGAAGTCGAGCTGAACACCGGGGCGCGGATGCCGTTCCGGGCGACGTGGGCCGCCGCCGACCGCCCCGCCGAGGACGGCCTGTTCTGGTACGGCCTGGACCGCAGCATCCTGCACCAGTGCGGGCACGCCCTGCTCGGGCCGCCAGCCGCCGAGGCCTTCGCCGACCTCTCCCCCGCCGACCTGCGCCGCCTGCTGACCGACGCGCTGCGCTGGTGGCTGGCCCTGCCGACCCCGCCCGGCGACGGTCCCGCCCCGGGGGCCGAGGACGCGGTGCTCGGCGCCTGCCGCTCCCTGGTCAGGGTCCGCCACGGCGTCTGGCTGTCGAAGGTCGACGCCGGCCGCCGGCTGCTCGCCGACGACCGGCCGGCCAACGGCGACGCGGCCGTCGACCCGACCGACGGCGCGACCGCCGACCTGATCGAACGGTCGATCGCAGCGCGGGCCGGCGGGCCGCCACCGAGCGGTCCCGAGGCCCGTGCCTTCCAACGTCGCGTCCTGGACGAGGTCCGCGCGACGGCGGTGTGACCCGCGGCCCGGGCCGGGCCGGGGTTTGGCAGCGGCCGGCCGCGACCGGTCGCCCCTCCTCGCGGTCGGGTCAGGACGGACGGACGACCGGTTCGGGGACGGCGTGGTCGGCGGCCGGCCCCGGCCGGCTGCGGGCGGCGCGGATCGCCCAGGCCAGCGCGTAGGGAGTGCAGGCGAGGTAGAGCAGGGGCTCCAGGAGGACCGCGTCGGTGATCAGGAAGATCTCCTGTTCGGTCGGTCCGGGCAGGCCGAGCGCCGAGTCGGTGTAGCAGGCGAAGAGCCACAGCGGGGCGAAGGTGGGGTCCACGCCCTGCGGCACCCCGTCGACGACGGTCCCCGTGCCCGCCGGAACGTGGCTCAACACGGCGACGACCGTCGCCAGGTCGGCGACGACGATCGCGCCGAGCACGCCGACGCACCACGCGAGCCGAACCCGGCCGCGCCCGGCCAGCCTGGTCGTCACCCGTAGGACCAGGGCCAGGCCGGCGAGCCAGAGCACCAGCCCGGGCGCGACGCGGGCCAGCGCGTCGACGTCCCCGATCACGGCTCGCCCGGCCGCCGCGAGGGTCAGCGCGACGGGGACCACGATGCCGAAGGACACGCGCCAGCCTCCGGCGGACGCGCCGCCGCGAGCCAGCCGTTCCGCGCACACGGCCAGCCCCACCGCTCCGCAGAGGGTCAGTACGGTGGCGATCGACAGTTGCAGGTCGAACGCCCACCCGACCCGCCAGCTCAACCACTCGACCACGACGTTCATCGCGAACAGGCTGACGAGGACCACCCCGACACAAGCCGACGGGGCGAGCAGCAGCGGAAGGGCCGTCCGGAGCAGTCGGCGGGCGATCGGCGCGCGGTCGGGGGCATCGACGCCGGAGCGGCGTACGGCCAGGCTGGCGGCGAAGCGCAACATCCGCACCCGCTGTCCGCGCTCGGCGAGGACCTGTAGCTCGGCGGCCCACTCCCGGCCGAGGTCGGCGCGGAGGTCGATCGGCCAACGACGCCGCGCGACCGCGAGCAGCACCGCCGCCACGCGACGGCTCACCACGCCGGCGCCCCGGCGGGCTCGATGCCGCCCCCGGACGGGCGGGGGTCGGGGGCCAGGGCCCGCAGCTCGGCCAGCGCGCGCCGGGCGGCGGCCACCCCCTCCACCGTCAGCCGGTAGTAGCGTCGCGCCGGCCGGCCCACGCTGGACGGGTCGACCGCCTCCCACTCGGCGGTAAGCCACCCGGCCGACCGGAGCCGGTGCAGCACCGGGTAGAGGGTGCCGCTGGGCAGGCCCGTCATGGCGATCAGGTCCAGGCCGTAGCGCTCGACGTCCGGTTCGGCCAGCAGCGCGGCGAGCACCCGCGCGACCGGGATGGTGATGCGCACAGCCGGACTATATCGAAACTCTACATAGGGTCGGGGGCCCTGCCGGGGCCCGCCCCCGCCCCCCCAGAGGCCACCCCGGCCCCGCACAGCC
>NZ_JBNCKW010000005.1:420116-628276 GCF_049841735.1 Micromonospora sp. DT46
GCTGCGCGGCGAGCCCCCGCGCGCCGGGGTGGGGGTGGCGCACTGCGGCATTTTATCGACCCTCTCCTTGGGGGGGGGGGCCCGGCGGGTCCCGGGCTGGGCCCCCGAGGTGTCAGCCGGTGACGGGCTCTACCGGGATCCAGAGTTCGGCGTCCGCCTGCGTGCCGTCCGCCGACAGCCGGGTCCGGGAGATCTCCGGTCCCGGCCGGCTGCGGTACGGGTTGGACGGGAACCACTGGGTGAACACGTCCCGCCACAGGTACTGCACCGCCTGCGGAAACTCCCCGGAGGTCTCGAAGACCGCCCAGGCGCCCGCCGGCACGGGCAGCGCGTCCAGGTCCTCCGGCGCGTCCGCGCCCGTCACCACGCCGTACCAGTAGTCCAGCTCGGTGCCCTCCGCGCGGCTGTCGGCCACGTCGGCGCTGACGTTGACGACGCCCTGCGGCTCCTGGTCGGACAGGGCCTCGATCCGGCGTACCGTCTCCGGCGGGATGCCCTTGACGAAGGCGACGATCGACGGATTCATCCCCTCGTGCACCAGCGGCACCCGGGCCTTGCGGCCCACCAGCTGGAACCCGTCCTTGTGCACGATCCGGTATCGCATGCTGCTGCTCCCTTCGACGACGAGTCGGAAGGACATCCGGGGCTGGGAGTGCAACGCCGCCCCCGTACGCCGGGCCTCGCCGGGGCCCACGCCGTGCACGGCGTGGAACGCCCGGGCGAACGCCTCGGTGGAGCCGTAGCCGTAGCGGACCGCGACGTCGAGCAGCGTCCGCTCCCCCGCGAGCACCTCCGCGCCCGCGACCGTGAGCCGCCGCCGCCGGATGTACTCGGACAGGCCGACGCCCGCCAGCGCGGAGAAGATCCGACGGAAGTGGTACTCCGACGTCACCGCGATCCGCGCCAGCTCGGCCACCTCGATCTGTTGGTCGAGGTGCCGCTCGATGTGCTCCATGGCCTGGTTGAGCCGCTCCAGCACCCGGTTCTCCTTCCCGTTCCGAACAGCAACGCTAGGCGCGCGGGATGTTGGCGCACCCGACATGCTGTGCCCGGATCGGTCGCCCCGGTCGCGGCATGGGCATTATGGCTCAGGAAAGACCCGGATCGGCCCCGCCGCCGTTGGTTCGTGGCTGGTCGAAGCGGTGCCGGGCGAACGCGTCCGCCCTGCCCCAGCGGCCCGGGATGTCCAGCAGTGCGAGCCGGTCGAGGCCGGGCGGCAGCGCCGGGTTCACGGCGAGGTGGTCCTCGTGCGGTTCGATACCGAGCATGATCCGGATGAGCAGCAGGGACGCTCCGCTGGACCACGCCTGCGGGCTGCCGGCGGTGGGGTACCGGACCGGGTACCGCGTGGTGTGGCGGTCGAATCCGCCGAAGGCTTCGGGAAGCCGGCCCTGGAAGTAGGTGGCGGCGTCGATGACGCCCTCGGCGATGCGTCCCGCCTCGTCGGCGAATCCGTAGCGGCGCAGACCCCAGGCGATGAACGAGTTGTCGAAGGGCCAGACGGTGCCGCGGTGGTATCCGAGCGGGTTGTAGCGGCCCTGCCCCTCGGCGAGGGTCCGCACTCCCCAGCCGGAGTAGAGCGCCGGCCCCATCAGGTGCTCGGCGACCCGCCCGGCACGCTCCGGCGGCACGATCCCGCTCCACAGCAGGTGCCCGATGTTGGAGGAGAGGCTGTCGACGGGAGTGCCGTCGCGGTCGAGGGCGAGAGCGTAGTAACCCCGGTCGTCGAGCCAGAAGTCCCGGTTGAAGCGCTCGTACAGCGCCGCCGCCTCGCTTTCCAGCCGGTCCGCGTAGGCCGGGTCGTTCCAGAACGTACGGGCCAGCCGCGCCGCCCGGATCTTGGCGTCGTAGGCGTAGCCCTGGGCCTCACAGGTGGCCCTGGGAAAGCCCGGCAGCCTGCCGTCGGCGTAGGAGATGCTGTCCCAGGAGTCCTTCCAGCACTGGTTCTCCAGCCCGGTGACCCGGTTGCGTCGCTCGTACCAGAGGTAGCCGGTGGACGTCAGGTCGGCGTACTGGTCGATCCACGCCAGGGCCGCCCGGGCCTCCTGTTCCAGCTCCATCACCAGCGCCGCGTCGCCGCTCCACCGTTCGTACTCGTCGAGCAGCACCACGAACAGCGGCGAGGCGTCCACGGTGCCGTAGTACGGCGAGTGCGGCTGCTCCTCGAACGCGGCCGACTCGCCGTAGCGCAGCTCGTGCAGGATCCGACCGGGGTCCTCTTCCAGCACGTTGTCGGTCCGGGCGCCCTGCAACGAGGCGAGGATCCGCAGCGTCGGCGGGGTCAGCGACGGGGTGAAGGGCAGGGTCTGCAAACAGGTCAGCAGGCTGTCCCGGCCGAACAGGGTCATGAACCAGGGCAGTCCCGCCGCCGGCACGGCCGCGCCGCCGAGCGAGAGCGGGGCGAAGCGCAGCGCCGCCAGGTCCACCAGGCTGCGGTGGTACACCTGTTGCAGTGCGCTGCTGTCGGTGTCCAGCTTCGGGGCCTCCGCGAGCCACTCCCGCACGCTCGTCGGCAGGGTGGCGGCGTCCGGGCGCAGCGCCCGCACCGAGGCACGGAGGTCGACACCGTCCGGACGCAGCGCCCGCATGACCACCCGCAGCTCCGTCGACCAGCGGGTGCCGGGCGGCAGCCGGAGCGTGAAGCGGAGACCGCCCTCGTCGAAGTCGGCGGGCTCACTGGCCGAGACGGACACCTCACGCTGGAACGTGCCGCGCCGGTAGCCCAGCCGCAACTCGTCCGGACCGACGTGGAGGTAGTGGCTGCCGGCCTTCTGGCGGACGTCAAACTTGATGTCGAAGATGTCGGCGAAGTCGGCCGCCACCTCCAGTCGTACGTCGAGGTCCATCTCCTTCTCGCCGTAGTTGAACAGCGTCAGCGACTCGGTCAGGTCCGGTCCGATCCGCCGCCGCCGGATCGCCGACACGTCGGCCTCCACGTAGTCGGTCTGCCCGCCCGGCACCACGAAGAACGCCGCCTCGTAGTACTGGCTGTCGTCCACCGACAGCGCGGTCAGCCGCTCGCCGTTGACGGTGAGCACCCATCGGGACAGGAAACGCGAGTCGGCGGCGAACAGGCCGACCGGGGTCGCGGGTGACGACTCCACGTCACCGCTGGAATCCGAGACGATGAAGGTGCTGCCGTCGATGCACGACACGGTGCCCGGGATGTCCTTCACCGGGTCACTCCCCGCGACCGGAGACGGCCTGCTGCCGTGAGGCGGGGGGCACCGGGAACAGCCGCCCGACCCGCATCGCCAACGCGAGGTTCCCGTCGACCATGATCTCGCCCCGGGTGATCCCGGCCAGGCCGTTCATCTCACCCCGCGACATCGCCTCCGCGACGTCGGCGGTGACCGTGATGACCGTTTCCGCCGGGGCGTCGCTCTGCGTCACCTTCAGGCTTCCATGGTCGATGTCCAGCAGCCACCGCTCCACCCGGTCCCCCTCCCGGATGTCGAACCGGACGGTGCCACGGACCTTGCACAACCGTGGATCGTGACCGACATCCGCCAACTGCTCGAAGAAGGCACTGGTCGCCGTCATACGACCTCCCCGCCACTTGTCAGGAGCGCTCGCCGACTACCCGTCGTACGGGGGCACTAACGCTCCCACCGGCGCCCCGGCCCGCTGCACCGAGTTGCGCATGCTTCGCACCGGCCGGCCAGCCGGCGTCCGACCGATGCCGGCACGGCCGCACCGGCCGCTCAGGTGGCGTCGCCGCGGGGCGAACCGACCGCCGTGAGGAGGCACTGCGCGGGTGAGGAGTCAGCGGCGGCCGCACCAGGCGCGGGCCGGCGCGGTACGGACCAGGAGCCCGCTGACCAACAGCGCCAGCACCGCCAGCAGCCCGCCCGCCGTCGCCGCGACGAAGGCTGCGTCGACCGGAGGCGTGATCAACGACCCGAGGCGCGGCCCGAAGAGCAGCATGATGCCGGCCCCCACCAGGAACGCGACGGCGACCGGCGCGGCGAACCCGTGCACCACCCGCCACGCCGTCGGGCCGCCGTGCCAGAGCCCCCGGAGCACGGCTGCGGCAGCCGCCGTGCAACAGGCCAGCGCGAGCCAGTTTCCCGCACCGCCGACCGCGCCGAGCAACGCGACGGCCACGACGATGGTGTACGCCCACCAGAGCGCGAGCAGCACGATGCTGATGACGATGCTGGACGGCCGCCGCATCGGCTCCCGACCGGCGGGCAGCGGGCCGGGCTCCAACGGCTCATCAGTCATCGCCGGATCCTATTGCGCCCGACCAATCGGGGTTCGGCGGCCGAACATCGTGGAAGATGTGCGGCTCTGAGCTGGTGGGCGACGGTCTGCCGCACCGGGCCACACCCCGCACCGGCCCCTCCGGAAGAAGGCCTGATGGTCTTTCAGCACCCCCATGGCATCGGGCACCAGGGCCTGGGACCGCTCGCGCATCGCGGCGCGCGGCCGACTGCGTTGCGCGTTGTCAATCCGCGGGTGCCGGCTCGGTGGGCCGTGGTGTGAAGAAGCGGATGATGTCGTCGGCCGCGGTGGGGGACAGCATCATTGCCTGGACCCGTGCGGACATTTCGGCGATCGGGTGGATTCTGGTGAACATTGCCTCCTCGTACGCCTGGATCGCCGAGTCCGGGTCGGCGGGGTTGGCGGCGAGTTCGCCGGCGAGTTCGGCGGCGTCGAGCATGGCCTGATTGGCACCCTCGCCGACCGGTGGCATGAGGTGCGCGGCGTCACCGATGAGGGTGACGCCCGACTGGTGTGCCCAGCGTGTACCGATGGGCAGCGCCTCGATCCTTCGAGGCGTCGGCGCGCTGTCGCCGGCTTCGACGAGTGCGGTGAGATTCGAGTCCCAGCCGTCGAACATGTCCAGCAGAGCGCGCTTGCTGCGGTAGGTGTCCAGGTGCCGATCGTCCGCGCGGAGGGAGATGCCGACTCGGATGCCGCCGTCGCCGAGGCGTTGCGCGGCAAGGATCTGGTTCACGCCGATGCACCACAGGTTCCCGGGGCCGACCAGCTCGGCGAGATCCGGGTGGCGCCGGTCGGCGTCGCTGATGCTCAGCTCGACCAGGGTGGCCACGTAGGACAGTTTCGCGTCGGTGAGCAGCGGCCGGACGACCGAGCGCGCGCCGTCCGCGCCGATGAGGACGTCGCAGTCGGCGCGGTGACCACCGTCGAACGTCAGCCCGAAGCCTCCGTCGGGTCGCGGCGTCGCCGCGACGAGCCGGTGCTGCCAGGCCACCGTGTCGCCGGGGAGCGAATCGAGCAGAAGATCCCGCAGTGCGGCGCGGTCGATCTCGGGGCGTCCGGAGAATGAGCCGGGTTGCGGCGTGTGGTGCACGAGGGTGCGTCCGGCCGGGTCGAGGATGCGATGTTCCTCGCCCTCCGGCCGTGCCTCGGACCGGAACCGGCCGGCGAGGCCCGCCTGGGCCAGGGCCCGCTGCCCGGACTCCGGGTGCAGGTCGAGCGATCCGCCCTGCGATCGCGCGGATCGGCTCGCCTCGCGTTCGTACACCACCGCGTCGATGCCGTGCCGGTGCAGGATTCGCGCCAGTGTCAGGCCGCCGAGGCCACCGCCGGCAATCGCGATCCGCATCATCACCTCCGTTACCGTACGCTGTATCTTATGGATACGCCGTACGGTAGCGCGCCGTTGCCCGTCTGGGAACGGCCCGAGCCTCAGCCGCGAGCGGCGCCGGTGCCGCTGAGCCGCGCGAAGATCGCCGCCACGGCTATCGGGCTCGCCGACGCACACGGCCTCGACGGCCTGTCGGTTCGCAAGATCGCCAAAGAGCTCGGCGTCGGTCCGATGCGGCTCTACGACTACGTGTCCAACAGATCCGAACTGCTCGACCTGATGGTCGACGCCGTGTATGCCCAGATCGCCGAGGCCGGTCAGCACTCCGAGTGGCGCGCCACGCTACTGGCCGTCGTCCACCGGACCCGCGACGCCGCTCTTGAGCATGAGTGGTTCGCCGACCTGCTCGGCGCAAGGCCGCACCTGGGACCTCATGCGCTCGCCGTGGGCGAATCGACCGCGGCGGCGCTCAGCCAGGCCCCCGGCGTACGCGGCATCGACGACCTCCAGCGGGCCATGGGCGCCCTCAACGCGTTCATCATCGGGGCGCTCCGCAGCGAGGTCACCGAGCGACGCACCGCCCGTTCCACCGGCACCGACGTGTCCGCCTGGCAGGCCGCCCTCGGGCCCTACCTGACACGCATGCTCGAAACAGGCCGCTACCCCACCATCGCCCGGCTCGTCATCGACGGCGCCCACCTCAACGCCGAGGAGACCTTCCACCACAACCTGATCACCGTCCTGGACGGCATCACGGGCCATCCCCAGACGTGACCACATGCTCCGAGACCAGCCGCCCGCTGAGAGCCTGCACCTCGGTCAGACATCCGGATCTGCTGCAACCAGCGCGCCGAGGGTGTGGCAGATCAGTTGACGGACTGCCACCGCCCGGCGATCGTGCACCTACGATTCTGGCCAGTCAGCCACGATGACCAATGGGACCAGGTCCGGCGACCGGTAGTCGTCGCCAGGGAGGTACTCAATGTGCTGATGCCGACGGACTGTCCGATCATCGGCAGTCTCGGCCTGCTCAGCCACCCCGTCCAGCATGTCCCAGATGATGTCGAGATACTCACGCCCGCCGGAGAAGTGCAGCGTGGTTCCGCCTTGCAGACCGACAAGCAGCGGGCCTGCGGTCGCCTTCTGACTGACGACCCCGTCGGTGACCGCCACCTCAATGGGCTCGGCATGTTGGCGAAGCAGCCGGCTGAGGGCGCGGAGCGCAGCCGGCGGACCGGCAAGCTCCAACTCGTCGTCGCTGACGGAGACACGGCAGCGTCGGTGATCCTCCATCGACGCATTGTCCCTCGCCGCGCGATCCTTGCGTCGCCCGCCGCGAAGGCCTCCGCGAGCGCCTTGAGGAACATGTCGGGCATCAGGTGGGACGCGAGCGTCAAGCATCTCCCGGAGGCGAGGACGTCCATCAACATCGCCGTGGCGCCAGCGAACGCCTCAACCAGGTCGCGGCTATCTGCCGCGTGCCATTGCACCGGTGCCATTCTTAGCGCTGCTCGTGGTTCTGTCCAGAATGACCGCATCTCACGCGCGTACCTGACCCGCGTCCTATGCGCAGAGACGAGGGAGCAGTTTTATCGTGGTGCGCCGATCGTTGGCTGGTGCCCACCAATCGTGGCCTGCCTACTGGCCGAAAGTGGAGCGCAGGTTCGCGTTGATCAGTTCGTTGAGCCGCTTGCGTAGGTGTCCCAGCAGTGACGGGTCGGGCAAGGGCTCGGCGACCAACAGCGTCCAGCGCAACTGCGTGCCTTGTGCACCGTCGGGCACCAGGTCGAAACGCACCTGAGCATCGGGGCGCCTGGGCCATAGTGACGACCACATGACCAGGCGCGGATGCTCCGCGTGCAGGATCTGCGGAGTTTGCTCGTCGTCGAGCAGCCGCAGCCAGGGGCGCGCCGGGTCGCGGTCAGGCTCGGTGAGCGCCTCGAAGACGATGGCCGGTGGGGGTGGCTGGCTACGGGTGCGGCTACCGGCTTCGAGCATGCCTCAGAATAAGGGCGAACAACTCATCGTGATGAAGGGCGCCTGATCAGGACACGCGACGGTGTGTCGCTGCTCCAGATGGAACGAGGCTCCGGTAGGACAGCAGTCGACCAAGAACAACCGGCCAGTACGGAAGCCTCGTTGCTGACCTATCTTGCCGGCGTCTCACTGTCCACGCGCAGCCTGACCCGTCTGACCGAGCTGATCCGTGACCGGCACTGCACGCTCGTATCGTCAGGGCTTCCGGCTGCCGCGCCAGTCCAACCCCGGGACTGGCTTGCCACCGGGTCACCGGGTCGCGGCACCAGCTCCGCCGCCAGGACGTTGCGGGGCCTCCCCCACAGCAGCCGGCCATCGAGCCAGGTCCCCAAGCGCCGGACCGGAAAAGGCCCTCACGACGGCAGAGCGCGCCGTACCGAGGCAAGACCAACTGACCCAGCACTCAGGGCGTCTCCAGGCGTCAGGGCGTCCGCAGGGCGTCAAACGCCGGCCAAAGTTGACCAAGAACGACCATCGACATCCAGACATAGAACCAGCTCAGAGCCTTGATCAGGGCTGGGAGCTGGTGGGCGACGGACGAGTCGATTTGTACGCCGGATTGCGATCATCGCACCCGCGTTGACCTGGGGCGGAGCCTGGCAACAGCCACTGTAGGCCGTCGCCAGGCCGTCAGGCGTCGCAGGTGCGAAGATCGCATGTCGTCGGTTGTCACACGGACGGGTCCCAGGCGGCGAGTTGATCGAAGATACGGCGGTCGCCTTCGAACTCCAGCGACTCCAGCGGTATGCGGCCGTAGAAGAACAGGACCAGGTCGCTTGCCGTGCCCCGGGCGGAGACGTGGGCCTTTTTGGGATCCTCGCCGGCAGCGGGCGTGAAGCGGGCGACCTGTGCCCCGTCGCGGGAGAGCCGAAGGCGCCAGGAGTGGCCCTCGGTGGCGTGGTAATCGACGATGGCGGGGTCGTGTGGCCAGGCAACCGTGGTTGCGCAGACCGTGAACTGGCAGTCGTCGAAACCGTCGAGGGCGACCTCGTCTGGTAGCGGCTGCGGGGCACCCAGGGTGAGCTGGGCGTCGTAGGTGTACACCGCGATCTCGGGGACCTGTCGCCGCGCCCAGGCACCTGAGGTTTGCGGTGACGGCGAGTCATCCCACCACGTCCAACAACTGCGATCCGGGCCGGCCTCACGCAGCGCGCTCGTCAGGTGCTCGATGGACTCGGTCCACCAGGCCAGCAGTGCCTCGCGCTCCCGAGGCGCACCCATGCCGTCGTCCCAAGCCGACTTCTCCGGGGGCGCGTCTGCCGGCCCTGCGGCGACGATGGCGGCCGATTTGCGGCGAGCCATGCCCACGTGTTGCACAAGATCGAACAACGTCCGCTCGGGATGGGTCGGAACCTGCATGTCGAGGCGGGGCGCCGCGGCGACCGCGGCGCGGAAGGCGGTCGACCGTTCGTTGATCAGCCGCAGATGATCAGGGAACGTGAGAACTTTATGCACCCGGCTTTCTACCACTGTGCTCCGACGACCGGACAGCGAATTTCGCGATCGATCGCGCCGGCCGCCCCGGCACTGATACGTGCCCTTGGTTCACGCGCGGAAAGCGACATCCGCGTTGATGCTCTCCCCCCGCGTCGAGCAACGCCGAGGCGTAGAAGTGACGCAGCGCGTGCATCCCGGTGGCCCGGGTCGGCGCGCGGCGTCATGCCCGGCACCGAGGACGCAGAACGCACCATCAGGTACGTCACGAAGTACATCACCAAGCACACCGGCGACTGCCACAGGATCACGAGCGGCCGGCAGCGTGCACACCTCGACGCCGTCCAGGAACTTGCCGACCTCGGATTGGTCAAGACCACCACCACCGAGGTACGCGTCCGGGTTCGCGATCAACTCCAAGATCCGCCGCCAGGATTACCCGTTCAAAGCTGCATGACGAGGCACTAGGTTGGCGGCGTGGGTTCCTCGCCAACGGAAAGAAGGAGGAGGCTGTCCGTTGGGCTACACGCTTGACGCCCTCATCGGCTCCGTCGGCGCTCTCCACGCCGCTGCAAGCCAGTGGCCGGCTGCTGTGCCCGTGCCGCTGGCGCATGACCTCGCGCTGCTGCCAATGACCGACGAACTGTTCGACGCCGTCACGGACGGCACGACGGAGCGGGTACTCGGATTCTGGAAGCTGCCGGGCGGCTTCGACCGTGAGCTGTCGTCCTGGTCCTCAGTGGGACCGGTCGGCTATGTCGAGGCGGACTTCTTCGGGGGCGTGGGCAGCCAGCGCGCGGCCCTCTGGGTCGCTGGCGAGTTGGCGTTCGGACCGCTGTTTGTGGGCGAGGGTGAACCGTTCGCTCCCCAAGGAAGCCCTATCTCTCAGCTGCTGGCGCGCCTTGGTGTCGAGCGCCACAGGTACCGCGATGAGTTCGAGGCGGTCGGCCTCGGACGCCACCGCGAGACGGCGGACTGGCTGCCATAGCGGCGAGGAACGTCGATCATGTCAAGCATCGGCTGGGACGCAGGTGTAAAGCATCAGCCGGGACACGACGAGCCTCTTGCCTGTTCCTACTGCCGAAACACTCTCTTCTGGATCAAGGCACCGCGCTCCGCGCGGTGCGGGGCGGCAAGCCCGGCCGGCGGCAAGCCGCCCCACCACACTCAGGAACCAGCTTCAGCGGGCCGTGACGGAAGCCGGCAGGTCAGCCTGGTCGAGTCGTCAGGGCTTCCGGCTGCCGCGCCAGTCCACCCCCGGGACTGGCTTGCCACCGAGTCACCGGGCGCGGCACCAGCTCCACCGCCAGGACGTGCCCGGCCCTCGCCTACCGTTGCCGGCGACGCACAGAGGTGCCTGCATTCCGCCCGGAAGCTTCACGACGGGACAACCTGCGCCAGGACGAGGGCGGTCCACTGATCCCCCGCTCAGGCCGTCTCCAGGCCGTCAAACGCCACCCAACGATGACCAAGCCCAACCAACGGCACCAGACAGAGAACCAGCTCAGAGCCTTGTTCGTTGCTCTGAGCTGGTGGGCGACGGACGAGTCGACCTGTACGCCGGATTCTGTGACCGGCGCGCGCCCCGAGGGGCTCGCGTCGGCGGCGGCCATCCATCTAGGCCTGCCGTCGCCGGCAGGCTCGAGCGGCCTACCCGCAGACATCGGGCGGGCAGCCCTCAAGCGTCTGCGCCGGGTCGTCATCATCTCTGGTGACGGCCCTTGCTTGGCCTTGCTCCGGGTGGGGTTTACCGAGCCACCCCGGTCACCCGGGGTGCTGGTGGGCTCTTACCCCACCGTTTCACCCTTACCGTCCCCGATGGGGTCGGCGGTCTGTTTTCTGTGGCACTGTCCCGCGGGTCGCCCCGGGTTGCCGTTAGCAACCACCCTGCCCTGTGGAGTCCGGACGTTCCTCGGCGGCGGGCCGGAGCCCGCCGACGCGACCGCCCGGTCGACTCGTCCGTCGCTCATCCATCCTAACGACGCCACGGCCGCGTCCATTGCCACCCCGGGGCCGACCGGCACCCGTCCTGCCGAGGCCGGGTACTAGCCTCTGGTGACCATGGATGTCTCCGACGCCGCGCTGCTGCTCGCCGCCGGTCTCGCCGCGGGCACGGTCAACGCGGTGGCCGGCGGGGGCTCGCTCATCACCTTCCCGGCGATGATCGCGGTGGGCCTGCCGCCGGTGCCGGCCAACGTGAGCAATTCGGTCGCGGTCTTTCCGGGGTACGTGGCGAGCGTGGCGGGCAGCCGGCAGGACCTGCCGCCCCGGCGGATGCTGGCCACGCTGGTGCCCACCACGATCGTCGGCACGATCGCCGGCGCCCTGCTGCTGCTGGCCACCCCGGCCCGGGCGTTCGAGCTGGTGGTGCCCTTCCTGGTGCTCGGGGCGACGGCGGTGCTGGCGTTCCAGGATCCGCTGCGCCGGCTGGTCGGGCATCCGCGCGACCTGGCGCCGCGCCGCCGTACGGTCACCGTGCAGGCCATGGTCGCGGTCGGCGCGGTGTACGGCGGCTACTTCGGCGCGGCGCTCGGGGTGATGCTGGTCGCGGGCCTGGCCCTGGTGCTGGACGCGACGCTGGCCCGGGTGAGCGCGATCAAGAACCTGCTCTCCGCGCTGGTCGGGTTGACCACGCTCGTGGTGTTCGCGCTGTTCGGGCCGGTGAACTGGGCGGCCGTCGCGGTGGTCGCGCCGGCGACGCTGGTCGGCGGGTACGCCGGCGCGCGGCTGGTGCGCCGGCTGCCGCCGGTGGTGCTCAAGGTGCTGATCGTGGTCTTCGGCACGGCGATCGGGCTCTACCTGCTCTGGCGCGCGCTGCGCTGAGCCTCGGCGACACGTGGCCGGCCTGGGGCACCCGAGCGGCTAGTGGTCGTGGAGCGTGAAGCGGGGGCCGCCTGACCGGCCTTGATCGGGATGGTCGCCTTGATCCCTCGGCGGCGCAGGTACTCACGGTTGGCCCGCGAGCTGTAGGCCATGCCCACCATCGCACCCACTTCGAAACGCGGCCCAGGGTGATCAGCCCACCAGTGTGATCAGCGCGCTACCGGCGGGCGGCAGCGCTGCGCTGGCGTGCCGATTCGTAGAGCACGACGGTCGCGGCGACCGCCGCGTTCAGGGAGCTGGCGGCCCCGGACATCGGGACCCGGACGAGCTGGTCGCAGGCCTCACGCCAGCCGACGCTGAGACCGGTGGTCTCGTTGCCGATCAGGGTCAGCGCGGGTTGCGTGAAGTCGTACTCGGCGGCATCCAGTGCGCCGTGCTCATCGGCACCCACGATGCCGATGTCGACGCCGTCGGCGCGCACGTCGGCGACCCAGGAGAGCACCGCCTGGTGTGAGGGCGCCCGGACCACGGGCAGCGCGAACAGCGAGCCGGTGCTCGCCCGCACCGCCTTCGGGTCGTACACATCGGCGGCATGGCCGGTGACGATGACGCCGGACGCGCCGAAGGCGTCTGCGGACCGGATGAGCGTCCCGATGTTGCCAGGGCTGGTGGGCCGGTCGAACACGACGGTGAGCATGGTCGGCCCGGCCGGGATGCGGCACAGGTCGTCCTGCGGCAGCGCGACCACGGCCAGCAGCTCCGGAACCGTGTCCGCCTTGCCGCCCAGCATGTGCATCAGTTCACGGGAGACGGCGAACCTCTCGGCCCGGACGGTGTCCAGGGCCTTGCGTGCCCAGCCGGAGAGCTGGACGTCGGCGTCGTAGAGCAGCTCTCGAACCTGCCAGCCGTGTTCGATGGCCATGGTGATCGGGCGCACGCCCTGCACGAGGAACTCGCCGCGACGCTGCCGCTTGGTTCGATTGCGGAGCAGTGCCTCCCACTGCTGGAATCGTGCATTGCGGCCACTCACCCGCACCCTCACCGTTGTCCCCGCCTTCCCCGTACATCAGGAACAGGGGTGTCCTGCCCGAGTCCTCGGCGAATCGCGATCTCCACGGGCGAGTACGCACCGTCGGCCCGTTCCAGTTCGAACGGCGCGGCCGGCACCAGCGGCGGCTGGGCCATGAAGCGCGGCCGCGTCCCGTGGTGCGGTTGCGCCGCGTGCACCAGGAAAGGATGGCACAGGAATACATCGCCAGGAGACCCGGTGGCCAGGGCGAGTGGCCTGTGGTCGGACGCCGCCACCAGCTCGGGCGCGAGGTCCAGCCCGCTCGCCCCGTCCTCCCCGTACTTCTCCAGCACCTTCGGCACGTCGAGGTGTGAGCCGACCCGGATCCGTGTCGGGGCGTCCTCCGCACCGATCTCGCTGAACAGGAACAGCATCAGCAGCGCCCGGCCCCGGGAGCGAACGTTCGTGAAGTACCAGCTCGCACCCTCAGGCAGATAGCTGCCCTCGATGTGCCAGCCCGCGTCGTTCGGCTCGTCCTTGTGCGGGAAGCGCAACGGGAACGTGCCCAGCGAGTAACGCGGCTCCCAGCGTCCCGCGCCGACGAGCAGGTCGTACGCGTGATGGAGGAACGGTGAATTGGGTGCGGCGGCGAACGGCCCCTGCGCCATGCCGGGCACCCAGTGCACGGGCTGCGTCCAGGTGGCTGGGTCGTCCGGGTCGCAGCCCGTCTCCCGCCACAGCAGCCGCGCGCAGTCCGCGGCCACGCGCGGTGCGACGGCGCCCGCCAACTTCACGAAGCCGTCGCGAAGGAACCGGGATACCAGTGTCGTGTCGTCCATGCCCCCATCGTGTGGCGGCACCGATCCCGATCACCCGACACTTTCCGCTCCGCCTCTGTCGGGTGTGCCGCAACAGAGCCGGTCACGATACGGAGGCACTGTCGCACAGCACTACAGCTTGAGGTTCCGCCCAACTGCCGAAGGGAGCGAACGCATGGAAACCCGCATCGTCGACCATCCCGCGTTTTGGCTCGTGGGGCACGCTGTCCGGGTTCCACTGATCCACCGAGGCATCAACCCGCACATCCAGCAGCACATCGCCGCGCTGCCGGCAGAGGAGCACCTGCGCTTGAAGGCACTCGGCGACACTGAGCCGGGCGGCCTGCTCGCGGTCTTCGATGACCTCGACGCGGACTACGACGAAGGCAGCGAGCTGACCTACCTGCACGGGGTCGCCGTGTCCCCGGGCACGCCGGTCCGGGGCGATCTCGAGGTCATCGAGGTCCCGGCGGGCCGCTGGGTGGTCATCCGGGCCGTGGGGCCGCAGCCGCAGACCCTGCAGAAGATCTGGGCCGCGGCCGCAGCCGAGTGGTTTCCCTTCAACCCGTGGCAACTGCGGCCGGGCCCGGAGATCGTCGCGGTGCCCGAGCCGACGGACGACCTCAGCACCGCGACCCGCGAGCTCTGGCTGCCCGTCGAGCCGGCGTAGCCCGCCTCTGGAATACGGCCTAGTGGTCGTTGAGCGTGAAGAAGAACGTCCGGTGCTCGACGTCCAGGAAGGCGGTCCGCCACCGCGTGGACGGGGTCGCCTCGTCGTACGCCCGGCTGTGCAGCCAGCGGGGCGCGGCCGGCAGGAACGGCGCGAGAGCGGGCCAGGCGTCCGCCGGGCTGCCGGAGTGGGGAGCCTTGGCGGCGGGCGCGTACGGCACGAAGTCGTACCGCTGCGCCAGCGTCCGCGCGTCCGCCGGACGCAGCCGGACCACGCCCTGGTAGGCCCAGTCCACCGGACCCGGCGCGCGGCCGCACGGCTCGCCCGAGAGGGGATGGACCTGCCAGTGGATCTCCAGGTAGTCGCCGAGGTCCGGCAGCTCCTGGGGCGGGTCCCACCGGTTGGTGCGCACCTTCGCCTCCTCGGCGCGCACGGACTCCCGGCACTCGGGGGTGTCGCCCGGGTCGTCGCTGACGACCCGGATCACGGCCCCCACACACCCGACGATCACCAGCAGCAGCAGCGCGGCGGAGCCGCCGAGGACGGCCACCAGCGCGCGTCTCGTCATGGTCGTCAGCGTACGAAGGGCGTCCACTCCCGCCGCGTCGCCCCCAGCCGCAGGGGGCCGGGGGCGACGCGGTCCGGGAGACGCTCAGGCGACCGGTTCCGGGGCGGCGTCGGCGTCCCGGTTCGGGCCGGGTACGACGCGCGGGTCGCCCTCGTCGGCGAAGTAGTCGTCCGACGTGGTGCCGTCGCCGCCGTCGCGCACCTTCGCCGCCCGCAGCACCACCGTGAGCAGCGCCGCGACCCCGAGGTTGACCAGCACCGCCACGATCCCGACGTAGATCGTCTTCGGGGTGTCGAAGCCGAAGTCGGCCAGCGGGAACGCCGAGCCGCCGAAGTGCTTGCGGCCGGTCGCGGCGTTCGGGATCTGGTAGAGCATCCACATGCCCAGTCCCATGCCCGCGATCCAGCCGCCGATCAGCGCCCCCCGGTGGAACCAGCGGGTGTAGAGGCCGAGGGCCACCGCCGGCAGCGTCTGGAGGATGATCACGCCGCCGATGAGCTGGAGGTCGATGGAGAACTGCGGGTCGAGGAAGACGATGCACGCCACCGCGCCGACCTTCACCACCAGCGAGGTGATCTTGGAGACGTTCGCCTCCTGCGCGGGGCTGGCGTCCCGCTTCAGGTACTCCTTGTAGATGTTGCGGGTGAACAGGTTCGCCGCCGCGATCGACATGATCGCCGCCGGCACCAGCGCGCCGATGCCGATGGCCGCGTACGCGACGCCGGCGAACCAGTCGGGGAACTGCTGGTCGAACAGGACCGGCACCACCGTGTTGCTGTCCACGGTGCCCTCCTTCGACCCGGGCAGCGGCTTCACCCCGGCCGCGATGGCCATGAAGCCGAGCAGCGCGATCAGGCCGAGCAGCAGGCTGTACGCGGGCAGCGCCGACATGTTCCGCTTGATCACGTCGCGGTTCCGGCTGGCCAGCACGCCGGTGATGCTGTGCGGGTAGAGAAACAGCGCCAGCGCCGAGCCGAACGCCAGCGTGACGTACTGGAGCTGGTTGTTGGCGTTGAGCAGCACCCCGTCGTTGGGGTTCGGCGACGCGTCGAACTTCGCGTCGGCGGCGTCGAAGATCTCGCCCCAGCCGCCCAGCTTGTACGGCAGGTAGAGCACCGCCACCAGGATCACGATGTAGATCAGCGTGTCCTTGACGAACGCGATCAGCGCCGGCGCGCGCAGCCCCGACTGGTAGGTGTAGGCGGCCAGGATCGCGAACGCGATGATGATCGGCAGGTGCCGGGCCAGGGCGCTGTCGCCGGTCACCCCCATGGTCTTGAGCACCGCCTCGATGCCGACCAGTTGCAGCGCGATGTACGGCATCGTCGCCACGATGCCGGTGATCGCGATCAGCAGCGCCAGCACCGGCGAGTCGAACCGCTTGCGGACGAAGTCCGCGGGGGTGACGAAGCCGTGCCGGTGCGAGACCGACCAGAGCCGGCACAGCACCAGGAACACCAGCGGGTAGATGACGATGGTGTAGGGGACGGCGAAGAAGCCGGCCGCGCCGGCCCCGAACATCAGCGCCGGCACCGCCACGAAGGTGTACGCGGTGTACAGGTCACCGCCGACCAGGAACCAGGTGATCCAGCCGCCGAAGTTGCGCCCGCCCAGCCCCCACTCGTCGAGGTGGGCCATGTCCTTCGGGGCCCGCCACCGGGCCGCCACGAATCCCATCCCGCTGACCAGCAGGAAGAGCGCCGAGAAGACGATGATCTCGGTGAGGTGGTCGCGCCACATCAGCGATCACCCGCAGCCGTGTCGCCCGGGCCGTCCGACGGCGCGCCGGCCCGCTTCTTCGTCATCTGGTACACCAGCGTGGTGGTGGCCACGCCGAGCAGGATGTAGACGAGCTGGAGCCAGTAGAAGCGCGGGAAGCCGAGGAACCGGGGCGAGTCGGCGTTGAAGAAGACCGGGATCAGGGGCACCACGATGGGGATGAAGAGCAACCAGTTCCAGGGGCTGTGGTCCTTCGCCCTGGAGCGCGCCGCGGTCGGCGCCTCCGGTTCGGGTGCGGCCATTGCGACAAACCTCCGCGAGTCGTAGATCGACACAGATGACGGCCGGAGGCTACGACCCTGTGACCCGGGTCACGTTCTACGGGAGGAGGTTGCTGCGCCGAACGGCGGACGGCGTGCGCCGAACGGCGACCCGGGCGGCCGGACGGCCGGCCGCCCGGGTCAGATCCCGGCGAGGTGCGCGGTGTCGTTGACCGTACGGACGGCGACCCCGCCGTCCGGCCACGTGTCGAGCACCGAGATGCCGGCCGCGTCCAGGAAGAGCCGGTGCAGGAAGCCGTCGCCGGCCGCGAGGGCGTCGCGCAGCACCAGCTTGATCGGCGAGACGTGCGAGACCACCACCACGGTCTCCCCCGGGTACGCCCGGCACAGCCCGTCGACCACGCGGCGGCAGCGCTCGGCGACGTCGACGAACGACTCGCCGCCCGGCGGGGCCACCCGGGTCGAGGCCAGCCAGGCGTCCATCTCGCCCGGCCACTCCTGGCGGACCTCGGCGAAGGTGCGCCCCTCCCAGGCCCCGAAGTCGCACTCGATCAGGTCGTCCTCGCGGCGCACCGGCACGCCGCCGAGCGCCCCGGCGATCGCCTCGGCAGTCGCCGTACACCGGGACAGGGGCGAGCTGACCACGGCCGCGACGGTCGGGGCCAGCGCGGCCACCCGGGCGGCCGTGGCCCGGACCTGGGCCCGGCCGCGCTCGGAGAGCGGCACGTCGCCGCGGCCCGAGTAGCGGCGCTGTTCGGTGAAGGCCGTCTCGCCGTGCCGGACGAGGACGAGCCGGGTGGCGGTGAAGCTCGGCCGCGGCTCCCAGGAGGCGGGCGCGGTGGCCGGGTCGGTGCCGGTGCTCGTCGCCGACGCGGCGCGGGCGGCCACCTCCCGGGCTTTCGCGCGGGCCGGCGAGTCGGGACCGGCGACCTCGCGCGGCGGCTCCACGACGCGCGGCGGCGCGACGGCGGGCCGGGCCGGCGCCTTGCCGGCGGCAGCGTCCATGGCGGCGTTGGCGAGGGCGTCGGCGTGCCGGTTGCGTTCCCGGGGAATCCAGTGGAACCGCACGGCGGCGAAGCGGTTGACCAGCCCGGCGGCCTGCGCGGCGAGCGGGCGCAGCCCGGGGTGCTTGATCTGCCAGCGGCCGCACATCTGCTCGACCACCAGCTTCGAGTCCATCCTGGCCTCGACCTCGGCGGCACCCAGCTCGGCGGCGGCCTCCAGCCCGGCGATCAGCCCCCGGTACTCGGCGACGTTGTTGGTGGCGACGCCGATCGACTCGCCCCGCTCGGCCAGCACCTCACCGGTGTCCGCGTCGCGGACCACCGCGCCGTAGCCGGCCGGGCCGGGGTTGCCCCGGGATCCGCCGTCGGCCTCGACGACGACCACGCGCGGCGCCACGGGACTACAGGCCGGACTCGTTGGTACGGACCATGATCCGCCGGCAGTCCTCGCAGCGGACGACCTCGTCCGGGTCGGTCTTGCGGATCCGGGCCACGTCGGCGCCGGAGAGCGTCAGACGGCAGCCGCCGCACCGGCCGGCGGTCAGCAGCGCCGCGCCGAGCCCGGTGTCCTCGCGGATCTTGTCGTAGAGCTGCACCAGGTCGGCCGGGAGGTCGCCCGCCAGCGGCTGGCGGGCGCCGCGCTTGAACTCCTCCTCCTTGGCGATCTCGGCCAGGCTCTCGTCGCGGCGCCGCTCGGCGTCGTCGCGCTTCTCCCGCACCTCGGCGAGCCGCTGCTCGACGCCGTCCAGCACGCCCTGGGCCGTCTCCCGCTGCTCCATCAGCTCCAGCTCGGCGTCCTCCAGGTCGCCCTGACGCCGGTTGAGCGAGACCAGCTCGTGCTGCAGGGCCTCCAGCTCCCGGGCCGGGCCAGTGCCGGCGGCGAGCCGGGCCTCGTTCTTGGACTTGCGGGCCCGCACCTGGTCGACGTCCTTCTCCATGCGGGCGATGTCCCGGTCCAGGTCGTCAACCGCGACCTGGGCACGGACCCGCTCGTCCTCCAGCGCGGACAGCTCCCGGGCCAGCGCGTCCAGTTCGGCCCGCTCGGGCAGCGAACGCCGCCGGTGGGCGAGCTGGGCGAGGGTGGTGTCGATCGCCTGGAGGTCGAGCAGGCGGCGCTGGACCTGGGGGTCAGCCTTCACGTTCTGGGCTCCTTGTCGTCCACCGCGGGTGGGGCGGCGTGTACGGTCCACGGGTCGGTGGCCAGGTCGGACACCAGCGTCTCGACACCCGTCGCCTCCCGCAGGAGGACGGCCAGGTCGTCCAGCCACGGTCGTTCCGTCGCCCAGTGGGCGGCGTCGAGCAGGGCCGGGCCGTCGGCGGCCAGGTGCTCGCCGGCCGGGTGGTGGCGCAGATCGGCGGTGAGGAACGCGTCCACCCCGGCCGCGGTCGCGTCGGCGAGGAAGCCGTCCCCCGCGCCGCCGCTGACCGCGAGGGTACGAACCATACGCCCGGGATCCCCGGCGGCGCGAACTCCCCAGGCGGTGGCGGGCAGTACGGCGGCGGCGTGCCGGGTCAGCTCCGCCAGCGTCATCGGCTCCGGCAGCTCGCCGATCCGGCCGATCCCCCGGCCGTCGCCGTGCGCGGGCGAGCCGGGTGCGGGCCGGTGCAGCGGGCGAAGCCCGGTCAGCCCGAACCGGGCGGCGAGGGCGTCGGAGACCCCCGGGGCGGCCACGTCGGCGTTGGTGTGCGCGACGTACAACGCCACGTCGGACTTGATCAGCCGGTGGACGATCCGGCCCTTGAAGGTCGTGGGCGCCACCGAGGAGACGCCGCGCAGCAGCAGCGGATGGTGGGCGACGATCATGTCGACGCCGGCGTCGAGCGCCTCGGCGACCGTCTCCGGCACCACGTCGACGACGCAGAGGACCCGGCGCACCGGGGCGCAGGGCTCGCCGAGCACCAGCCCGACCCGGTCCCAGTCCTCGGCCCAGGCCGGCGGATAGCGCCGCTCCAGCTCGGCGACCACGTCGGCGACGGTCGGCGGGACTGCGTTGGTGCTCACGGCGGGCCAGCTTACCGGCGCGAGCCGTGGCCGGGGCCCTCGCCCACCGACGCGGCGGCGTGTCCCAGCGCTCCCCCGGTGCCGAAGGGTCCCCGGCGGACGCCACACGTCAGCCGGGGACCCGTCGGCACGCGTCAGGCGACGGGGCAGAGCCGGTCCCGTACGGCGGCCAGACCCAGGGCCCACGGGAAGGCGTGCACGTGCCGCTCGCCGGTGCCCGGCGGGTGCAACGGGAAGACGTCATCGCCGAAGAGCACCGTGACCCCCCACTCCGCGAGCCGGGCGATGCCCGCCCGGAAGGCCGGGTGGGCCGCCATCGCCGCGTTCGTGTACGGCACCGCCACCACCGGCACGCCCAGGCCCTGCGCCTCCACCAGCAGACCGAGGGCCAGTGTGTCGGTGATGCCGGCCGCCCACTTGTTGACGGTGTTGACCGTCGCCGGGCAGACGATCATCGCGTCGGCCTGCGGCAGCACGTCGAGATCGCCCGGATTCTTGTAGTGGGTGCGGACCGGATGGCCGGTCTGCCGGGCCAGCGCGGCCCGGTCGACGAACTTGGCGCCGTCCGGCGTGGTGACCACGCAGACGTCCCAACCGTCCTGGTGGGCCAGCTCGACGAGCCGGCCGACGTGGCGGGCCAGCGGCGAACCGCAGGCGATGACGTAGAGCACCTCGCGGCGCTCGCTGCTCGGGTGCGGGCCGGTCATCAGGCCGGCTCCGCGCTCATACCCCAACTCCCATGTGCTCAGCCAACTCCGCAATCGGAGAAGGCGGCGCACCACGTGTGCGACGCAGGATGTCCGACATCACCTCGTGGGCGATCGGCCGGCAGCGGATCTCCGACGGGGCGAGGCGGTCGCCGCGCAGCAGCATCTCGCCGGCGTTGGCCACGTCGCCGATCTGGGCGAAGCCCCGGGCGATGTCGAGCAGGTGGTGGGCCCGGCGTTCCGGCAGCAGGGCGCCGAAGGCCGGCTCCTGGATGCGTTGCTGGTGCACCTCGACCGCCCGGCCCCCGTCGCCGAGCTCGACCGCCGCCGCCGCCCGGTGCAGCTCCACGTTGGTCGGTCCGAACGAGGTCCAGTAGTGGTTGTGGTCGCCGCCCAACAGGACGGCCGCCTCGTGCGCGCCGTTGATCAGGTCGCCGACCGTGGCGGAGTCGCCGATCCGGGCGGCGGCCATCGCCCCCTGGAGCAGCAGCATCCCGTAGACCGAGAGCAGGGCCGGGTCGGCGGCGTTGCCGCAGCCGGGGGCGAGCCGGTTGGCGATGGTGACGTTGAGTTCGAGCGCGGGCCGGGGCCGGCCCATCGCCACCAGCGCGTTGCAGACCCGGGTGGTGGCGATGCCGGCCAGCAGCGGGTCGTCGGCGCGCTGGGCCACCGCCATCGAGCGGTCGGCGGCCAGCCAGGCCAGGTCGCACTCGCCCAGCTTGCGCAGCACCGACGAGGCGATCTGGTAGACCTGCCCGAGCAGGTGGGCCGCCTCGACCGCCTGGTCGCCGCCGTGGCCGGCGTCGGCGGCCTGGGCGTCGCGCAGCAGCTTCGGCAGCGCCCGGGTGAGCATCCCGTAGCGGCCGTACTGGTAGGTGAGCCAGGCGTGGTTGACGGCCTTGCGCATGTCGGCCAGGGGCGGCGGGCACGGCGCGGCGTCGAAGTACGCGCTCATCGAGTCGTACCGCTCCAGGGCCGCCCGGATCTCCTGCACCTCCACCTGGTCGATGCAGTTCAGCGCGTCCGTACGCCGCTCCGGGTCCTTGCCGAGCAGCAGCTGCACGTCGACCTGGAGGATGTCGGCGATCTCGTAGAGGACGGAGAACTTGTCCAGCCGGCGCACCCCGCGCTCGACCTTGTCCACCCAGCTCTTCGACTTGCCCAGCCGGTCGGCGAAGACCTGCTGCGACATCTTGCGCCGCCCCCGCCAGTAGGCCACCCGCCGCCCGATGGGTAACTCGTCCATCCACCCGTTCCTTCCCCTGTGCCTGCTCGAGCGGGCGTGCCGGCCGGTCCTGCCGGGTGCGGCGATCGATCCGTACGTCTCAGGTTTTCGCTGGTCGCACAGCGTGTGCGTCAGCCGTACAGCCAGTTCTCGTAGTTTTCGTGCAAGTTGCACGAGCCGTTCGTCAGCTCAACGATCGCGGGTTACGGCAGTGACGGTGCTCGACATGCGACCTGGGCACCGGCCGGGTCCGGCGAGGGGAGATGGCACATGTGGGGGAATGTCGCGCCGCGCGTCGTTCAACTGTCCCCGTTGGAACGGGTGCGGCTGCGCCGGGTGGCCGTGCGGTACGCCCTGCACGGCTGGGACGTCACCCCCGGCGCCTGCCTCGCCCGCAGCCGCTTCGTCTGCGGGCGGGCCGGCTGTCCGACGGTCGGCTGCCACCCCGCCCTGGAGAACTGGGAGCACGCGGCGAGCGCCGACCCGGCCCGGGTCGCGACCTGGTGGCGCACCCGGCCACACGGGGTGCTGCTGCCCACCGGGCGGGCGTTCGACGTGCTGGAGGTCCCCACGCACCTCGGCCGGCACGTGCTGGACGCGGTCCGGACGCACCCGGCCGGCGTCGGCGTACGCGGGCCGGTGCTGGTGACGCCGACCGGCCGCTGGATGTTCCTGGTCCGCCCCGGCGACCCGCTCCGCCCCGAGTTGGACCACTGCTTCCACGTGGTCCGGCACGGCCCCGGCTCCTGGATCCCGGCCCCACCGACCCGGCTGCCGGAGGGCACCGTCCGGTGGGCGGTCGCGCCCGAACAGGCCCGCTGGCAACTGCCCGACTCCTACCTGGTGCAGAACGCGCTGATCGAGGCCCTGCGGGCCACCGGGGTCAGGATCACCTCCGACCTGCTCCCCGGGCACCTGCCGCTGCCGCGCCGGGGCATGTGACGGCGGCGCGGCAGCGACGCCGGAGGGCCGGCGCTCGTTGAGCACGGCGACGGCGCACCCGCGCCGGGAGCGGGGGGTTACATGTCCACCGATGACACCGCGCGCCAGCCGGACGGCGCGGAGCCGCCGCCCCGGCACCGGCCGCGCCGCCGCTGGCCGGTCACCCGTCCCGTCGGCTCCCGCCCGGGCCGCCCGCGACCCCTCGGCTCCCGCCCCGCCACCACCCGCCCCTTTCGCTGATCCTCAGCCGGCCAGGGGCAGGGCGGTGGAGTGCAGGAGGCGGGCGTCGTCGGTGACGACCGCGTGCTGGTGCCCGGGCAGGCCGTCCAGCCAGCCGATGCCGGCCGGCCCCATCGCGACGGCCGCGGTGGCGTACGCGTCGGCCAGCCCCAGGTCCGGCCCGACCACGGTGACCGAGCGCAGCCCCCGGGCCGGCACGCCCCGGCGCGGGTCGAGCACGTGGTGGCCGCGCTCGTAGACGCCGGACGTGGCCACGGCCAGGTCGGTGCCGGTGAGCACGAGGCAGGTGGACATCGCGTCCCACGGGTGGCGGACGCCGACCCGCCACGGTCGCCCGGTCGAGGAGTGGCCGCGTACCCGCACGTCGCCGCCCGCGTTCAGGCAGTGGTTCGCCGCCCCGGCCGCGAGCAGCCGGTCCGAGGCGACCTGCACCGACCAGCCCTTGACGTAGCCGGACGGGTCGAGCCGCCCGGTGGCGTACGCGTCGAAGAAGCCGTCGCTGGCCTTCCACAGGTCGGCGCAGCGCGCCAGCACGTCCCGCAGGTCGGCGCCGGCTCCGGAGAGCGGCAGCTCGCCCCGGTCGACGCGGCACACCTCGCTGTCGGCCCGGTACGTGCTGAAGCGGGCGTCCACCTCGCGCAGCCAGGCGAACACGTCCCCGGCCAGCCCGTCCAGCTCGGCGGCGGGCAGGTCGTCGGCGAGGTCGAGGCTGATCGCGGTGCCCATTACCTGCTCCACGCGGCGCAGCCCGGGCCTGGTCGCCGGCGGACCCCCGCCGGGCCCGCGCCGCCCCGCCGCCGACACGTCAGTTCGCCCGGTCGATCGCTGCCTGCAATGACCTCTTGTACGAGGTGCTGGTGGCGGTCGCCCCGGAGACGGTGTCCACGTCGGCGCTCTGCCGCTGCACCACCAGCCCGGAGCCACCGCTGTAGCGGCCGTCGACCTGCTCGCTGCGCTGGTCGGACTGGGCGGTCTCCTCGGGCAGCTCCAGGGCCACCACGTCGACGATCCGCGTCCCGGAGAGGGTGATCTGCACCTGCACGTTGCCGTACTCGTTCTCCACCACCGGCCCGGTGACGGTGCGGGTCGTCGGCGCGGGCGGCGGCTTCGTGGTGGTGCGCGGCGCGGACGGCGCCCGGCTGGTGACGCTGGGCCGGCTCGCCGGCGCCCGGGTGGCGGTGCGACCGGGCCGGGGCGACGCGCTGGTGCGGGCCGGCGACGGCGGGGCGGAGACCTCCCCGCCGCCCGGGGCCGGACCGGCTGGCGCGGGGACCACCGGTGGGGGCGCCGCCGGCAGGTCCTGGGCGACCGGGCTGGTGCCCGGCGAGCCCTTCAGCACCACCATGGCGGTGGTGCCGGCCGCCAGGCCGGTGATCGCGAGCAGGGCGCGACGCATGGAAGCCTTCCTACAGCTCGAACGTGGCCAGGTGGATCTGCCGGCGGGGCACGCCGGCCTCGCGGAGCACCCGCAGCGACTGCTCGACCAGGCCGGGCGGGCCGCAGAGGTAGACATCGCGCCGGGCGAGGTCGGGCACCAGCCGGCGCAGCCCGTCCGGGCTCATCACCTGGCGGGGGCCGGGATCGTGGCGGGAGCCGACGACGTACCAGATCGCGGTGTCCCGGGCCTCGGCGAGCCAGTCCAGCTCGCGGTGCAGCAGCACGTCGTCCGGGGTGCGGGCGCGGTAGATCAGCGCGGCGCCGGGCGGCAACTCCTCCAGCATGGCCCGGATGGGGGTGATCCCGCTGCCGCCGGCGATCAGCAGGGCCCGCTCCCGGGTGCGGTGGGCGGCGGTGAAGGTGCCCGACGGGCCCTCCGCCCAGACGCGGGTACCCGCTTCGAGGTCGCGCAGGTCGGCGGTGTGCCTGCCGACCACCTTGACGGTGAGCCGCAGCCAGCGGCCGTTGGCGGCGGCCGAGACCGAGAACGGGTGCGCCTGCCACCAGCAGCCCCGGGCGAGGAACCGCCAGCGGAAGAACTGTCCGCCGAGCATTTCCAGGCGCTCCAGCCGGTCGCCGGTCAGGTAGATCGAGATCGTGTCCGGGCTCTCCGCGACCACGTCGGCGACCCGCAGCCGGTGCCGCAGGTTGAACGCCAGCGGCGCGACGACCCGGCCCCAGAGCAGGGCGGCGAGCACCACCACGTACATCGCGATCCAGAAGGTGCGCACCGGGCCGGGCCGAAACAGCTGCGCGCCGTTGCTGAACTGGTGGGCGAAGCCGAGCAGCAGCACCGCGTAGCTCGACAGGTGCAGGGCGTGCCACAGCTCGTAGGGCAGCGCGGTCCGGATCGCCCGGACGCTGGTGAGGCCGACCAGCACCAGGATGCCGGCGGCGGCGAACGCCGAGACCATGTCCTCGTAGTCGCGCAGCAGCACGCCGGCCTCGGTGAGCACCGGGTTGTCCTCCAGGTCGGCGTAGCCGACCAGGATCAGCGACGCGTGCGCGAGCACGGCCACCAGCAGGGTGGCCCCGACGTCGCGGTGCCAGCGGGCGATCCGCTCGCCGCCGGCCCACCGCTCCAGGATCGGCAGCCGGCTCATCATCAGCACCTGCACGAGCAGCAGGTAGCCGGCGACCAGCCCGGTGATCCGGCCGGCGGCGGTCACGGTGGCGGCCGTCGTCCGCAGCGATCCGGGCGGGGTGTCCAGCCACCAGGGCAGCACGCTGGCGAGCAGGCCGACGACGAGCAGCGCGGCCAGCAGCCGCCGGCCGCCGGGTCCGCGTCGCGGCGGCACCAGGGGGCGTACGTCCGCAGCCGGCCCGCGGGCGCCGCCGGGCGGGGGGGGGGCGGCGGCGCGGGCGCGGGGGCGGGGGGGGGGCGGGGGCGCCCACCGGCCCAGAGGGGGGGGGGGGGGGGGGGGGGGGGGGGGGGCCGGGGGGGGGGGGGGGGGGGGGGGGGCGGCGCGGCGGCCGGCGGCGTGGGTGCGCGGGTACGTCACGCGTACAGCTTCATCGGGCGGTACTTCTGCCGGGGGAAGATCTTGTCCACCTCCGCGTTGGTGAGCCCGAAGCGGCCCTGCGCGACGGCCCCGTAGACGTTGAACATGTTGTTGTACTCGGGCACGTCGCCGGAGTCCAGGTCGGACAGCCCGTTCCAGGTGCCCAACAGCGAGCCGGCGAGCTTGCGGCCGGAGAGCACGGTGACCACCCCGCCGTGGCCGTGGTCGGTGCCGCCGCCGTTGGAGGCGACCCGCCGGCCGAACTCGCTGGAGACCATGATGGTCACGTCGGCCGACTTCTCCCCCAGGTCGGTGAAGAACGCCGCCATGGCGCCGGCCAGCTCGTTGAGCCGCCGGTGCAGCTGACCGCCGTCGCGGGTGCCCTGGTTCTCGTGGGTGTCGTAGCCGCCCATCCCGACGGTGGCGACCCGGACGTTCGCCCCGCCCTTGATGAGCTGGGCGAGCTGCTGAAACGCGTAGCCGACACCCTTGTACTCGACGCCCTCGGCCGCCTGGTACGGCTTCGCGGCGAGGCGCTGCGCGGTGGCCAGCGCGCCCAGGCCGTCCTGCACGGCGTCCTGCACCGGGTGGTTGATCCCGGTGAAGAGCCCCTTGATCGCCTTCTCGGTCGCGGCCCGGTACCGGTCGTCGCCGTTGAGCCGCAGCGAGCCGACGCTGTTGAGCGAGAGCGCGCCGTTGTTGCCGACCAGGGACCGGGGCAGCGTGCTGCCGATGCCGACGCTGCGGAACGCGGTGCCCGTGCCGAGCGCGTCGACCAGGCTGTCCAGCCAGCCCCGGCCGCCGGTCTCGCTGGGCAGCCCGCCGAGGTTGCAGGCGTCCGCGGCCTGGAAGTGGCTGCGGGACAGCCGCTCGTCGGAGACCGCCGGGACGAAGCCCAGGTTGCCGCTCTTCAGCCACTTCTCCAGCGGCTTGAACGCGCTGGTCAGCTTGAAGCCGCGGCCCACGGCCAGGGAGTCGTCGCCGAGCAGCAGGTCGGGGCGGGCCTTGGCGAGCACCGGGTCGTCCGCCGGGGCGACCAGGCTCAGCCCGTCCAGCCCGCCGTAGAGGAAGACGTGGATCAGGGTGCCGGTCTTGGTGGCGGCGAACGAGGCCGAGGTGGTGACGAACTGGGCGGTCGCGAGGGCGGTGGCGGTGGCGGCGGCGCCGGCCACGAACGTCCGTCGGGTCACGCCCCGACCGTCCTGCTGGGCCTCCTCGAGGTCCTCCAGCCGCCGGTAGCGGTCGGCCTCGGCGGCGTTCTCGGCGGCGACGATGTCGGCCTCCGCCCGCAGCAGCGCCTCGGCCGGGTCGTCGGCCAGCCGCCGCAGGTCGGGGCATTCGGGGTGCAGGGGGAACGTGTGCACAGTCTTCTCCATCGGGTGCCTCACCGGAGGTGGTGCTGGGGGGAAGCGAGGATCGCCCGCGCTACGGCGGTGACGGCCCCGTCGAACGTGGCGTCGACCTTGTCGCCGGCAGCCACGCCGGCCACGCCGAGGATCAGGGACCGTTCCCTGGCGCTCAGCTTCTGACCCACCAGCCGCAGGGCCAGCGCGTCCACGTACGCCCCGGCGGTGGCCGGAGGTCGGGCCACCAGCTTCTCCGGCGGGGTGTAGGTAAAGACGGTACGTCGGCCGGCGAGCAGCTCGCCCGCCTCGTTCCAGCCGTGGACCATGGTGCCGGCGGAGGTCCAGGCCACGTAGACGTCCGGGTAGCCGTCGGGGGTGGGCTGGCCCATCGGGTACTGGCCCAGCTCGCGCATCCGGTCGTGGATCTGCCGCAGCCCCCGGGCGTACGGGGTGCGCTTGTTGTCGCCGTTGTCGTGCTTCGGCGACGCCTCCGGGGACACCCCCAGGACCCGGTACGTGGCGACCAGGTACTCCATCGGCCGGCGCACCTTCTGGCCCACCGCCGCCCAGAACTCCGAGGAGCTGAACAGCGTCATCAGCACCGGCTTGATCATGCCCTTGTTCAGGCTGTACGACTTCGCCAGCCGCTCCACGAGGGACTTCGGCGGGGTGTCCGAGACGAACCGGGTGGCCAGGCTCTGCGCCACGTACTTCGCGGTGGACGGGTGCAGCGCGATGTACGTGATGTACGCGTCGATGGCCGCCTCGGCCTTCTTCGGGTCCTTCGAGGCGTTCGCGTGGGTGAAGCCGAGCACCTTCACCTTGCCGACGTAGTGCCGCTCGGGGCGGAACACGTACTTCCCGTCGTTGACGCCCCGGCCGGTCTGGAGCAGGGCCGCCTGCCGGACGTCCTTCTCGGTGTAGCCGCCGTCGACGCCGACCGAGTACAGCTCCAGGTTCTCGCGGGCCAGGTTCTCGTTGACCGCGTCGGCGCGGGAGTCGTTCTGGTTGAGGTAGAGCAGCAGCGCCGGGTGCCGGTTCGCGGCGAGCAGCATCTCGGGGTAGCTGCCGAGGGCGTGCGCCCGGACGACGTCCCGGTCGAAGGACGCGCGGTAGACCTCGCCCCCGTCGAAGTCCGCGGCGACGTGCAGGAAGTCGTTCCAGAAGTCGACCATGACCTCGAACAGCTGCCGCTGCGACCAGATCTGCCGGGCGATGGTGGCGTCCACCATCTCCTTCTCCGGCTGCGCGCCGCGCTCGTTGAGCTGCTCGCGCTGCTCGCGCAGCTGCGCGGTGCCCAGCTTCAGCGTCGGCAGGTCGGCGAGCTTCAGCTCGGCCTTCGTCGGGGCGATCTTGTCGGGGTCGAGCTGCCAGCGCAGCCAGCCGTCGATGCCCCGCTCCTTGATGTCGGCGAGGACCTGCCTGGTGGCGCCGAAGGTGGCCCGGCGGGCCAGGTGCAGGATCGGGTCCTTGGCGAGCACCGTCTTGACGGTCACCTTGGTCTCCGCGGCGGCGGCGGCCGGCCCGGAGAAGGTCCGGCCGCCGGCCGGCGCGTTCTTCTTCAGCGCCTCGCCGGCCCGGGAGCCCATGTAGCTCTCGTTCTGCTCGGTGTAGGTGCGCACCGTGCTCGGCTGCTGGCCGCTCGGCCGGGCGGGGGTGCCGTCGGTGACCGTGGTGCCGGTGGCGTCGCCGGCCACCGCCTCGTCGCCGAGGAGGCTGCGGATCTGCGGGGTCATCGCCAGGGCGGCGCCACCGGCGACCACGGCCGCGGTGCCGCCGAGGGCCACGAGGGCCTTGCGCCGGCCGACCTTGGGGCCCGGCTCGTCGCCGTCGTCCAGGTTGGGCAGTCCCGGGCCGGCCGACGGCGCGGCGGCCTGCCGCGCGAAGCCCTCCGGGCCGACCCACTGCGGCCCGCGCGCGGCCGGGTGCCCGGCGTGCGCGTACTGGCCCTGCGTGTCTTCGGGGTGTCCGCCCTGGTGCGGGGCGCGCGCGTCGTGGCCGTACGGGGTGGGGGCGTAGGTGTCGCGGTGACCGTCGCCGGCGGCGGGGTACTGACGCCCGTCCCATCCGCGATCGTCCCGCGGTCGCCGTGGTGGCACATTCTGGTCGGCCATGTACCAATCCGTTTCTGCTGCGCCGCGACGACTGGCACCGGGCACGGGGGCAGGTGCGGCGACTGGTGCCTGAGGGGGTTGTCACCGGAAGGTAATGAAGCGTTCAGGTGCCTTCAAGCAGCACCGGAAGCCCCCAGGACGGCACTTAAGGCGCCGCTCAGCGCGGGTCGGCGACACCGGAACCCGGCGCCGCCCGGCACGGACCTCGCGAGCAGGGCGTACGCGGCACGACACGGGCCGGACCCGGCCATCGCGGCCGACCCGGCGCGGGAGGGTCATTTCATCGCCACAGGCAAATTTAAGGTTCGGCTAAGCCTGCGCTGAGGCGCTCCCCGCGCACCCGGAGGGCCGGGGCGCGGCCGGACGGGCGTGGGCCGGGCGGGGCCGCAAAGTAGCAGCAGGACGGGAGCGTGAGCCGCCGCCGCAGCGGGTATGCCGCCGAACCGCTGAACACGTGAGGGGAAGGCACATGCTCAGCAAAGAGGATCAGCGCAGGTTCGAGCAGATCACCCGTCAGCTCCGGGAGAGCGATCCGGCGTTCTTCGCCCGGCTCGACAACCGGGCCCGGGCCCGTCGCGGCCGGTGGCTGATGCTGTTGACGATCGTGCTGTGGGCCTCGCTGCCGGCGATGACCGTGCTGGCCGGGCGACTGGCCGGGGCCGTCTGCGCGGTGGTCCTGGTGGCCAACGCCGCACTCATGTGGCGGTTCCGCCGCCGCTGGCTGTGAGCCGGGGCCGCGTACCGTTCCGCCGGCGGTCTCACCCGCCGAGGAGCCGGTACGCCCGCCGCAGCCGCTCCAGGAGACCGGGCCCGCCGATGGCGGGGGCCGGCGCGCCGAGCTGCCGCAGCAGCAGGTCCGGTCCGGTCGACAGGCTGGGTGGCCGGTCGGGCAACGGGACCGGCGGCAGCCAGAACCGGTCGACCGCCTCGGCCAGCGGCGCCGGCGGCAGGCCGGCGAGCGCCCGCGACGCCCCGACCGGCGGGGCGGCCACGGCGTCCCGCCCGGCACCCAAGACAGCGCCGTCCCGCGTGGACTCCGCCGTCGGCGGCAACGCACCGTCCGGGATGGACGGCGCGGGCTGCGGTCCGGCACCGTCCGCCACGGACGGCACGGCCGGCGGCACGGCTGGCGGCACGGCACCGTCCGACATGGACGGCGAGGCCGGCACGGCACCGTCCGAGCTGGACGGCGTGGTCGGCACCGCACCGTTCGGCAGGGACGGCGACGCCGGTGCGGCCTCCGTCGCGGCCGGCTGGTCGTCGGCGCCTGCGGCGTCGGCCCGCAGGACGCGCAGCCGGTCGAGCAGCTGCGTCCGGCTCCGACCCCGCCAGTGCAGCAACTGGAACGGGTCGGCGTCGAACGCCTCCGCGAGCAGGTAGAACGTGGCCGCGAGATGCTTGCAGGGAACGGCGAAGTCGGGGCAGCTGCACCGTTGACGCAGCTCCGCCACGCCGGCGGGGAAGAGCGGGGCGCCGGCGGCCCCGAACAGCTCCTCCAGTTCCGGGGGCAGGTCGCCGGCGAGCAGCCGGGCGCTGAAGAACGCCTGGGCGGCCAGCTCCGCCTCCACGCGGGCCCAGATCGCCTCCGGAAACGGCGGCAGCGCGATGCTCACCTCGTACGGCTGCGCGCGGGAGCCCTGCACGACGGCGCCGACGGTGCCCGGGGCGACCTCCAGCCGGACCACCTGTCCGGCCCGCGCGTACGACCGGCCACGGGTCAGCCGGGTGCCGAGGGCGAACGACTCCAGCACCTCCAGGAAGCGTTGGGACCACCAGGACCGGCCGATGGCCCCCCGGGTGCTGCGGGCCCGCAGCCCGCCGTCGACCCGGCGCGGCCGGCCGTAGTCGGCGAACCGGCCGTTGGCGCCGCCGTCGCCCTGCGCCTGCCCGCTCACTCCACCACCGCCCCGGCCTCCAGGGTGAACAGCTCGCGCAGCTGCGTCGTGGACAGCTCGGTGACCCACTGCTCGCCGGTGCCGACGACCGAGGCGGCGAGGCTGCGCTTGTCGGCGATCAGCGCCGCCACCTTCTCCTCCACCGTGCCGGCGCAGACGAACTTGCGGACCTGCACCCGGCGCCGCTGACCGATGCGGAACGCCCGGTCGGTGGCCTGGTCCTCGACGGCGGGGTTCCACCACCGGTCGACGTGCACCACGTGGTTGGCCTCGGTGAGGGTGAGTCCGGTGCCGCCGGCCTTGAGCGACAGGACGAAGATCGCCGGTCCCCCCGGGGACTGGAACCGGGTCACCATGGCGTCCCGGTCGGCCTTGCCGACCCCGCCGTGCAGGAAGAGCACCTCCCGGCCGAAGCGGGCTGACAGGTGCCCGCGCAGCATGCCACCGAACTCGGCGTACTGGGTGAAGAGCAGGGCCCGCTCCCCCGCCGCGAGGACCTCGTCCAGGATCTCCTCCAGGCGGGCCAGCTTGCCGGAGCGGCCGGGCAGCGCCGAGCCGTCGCGCAGCAGTTGCGCGGGGTGGTTGCAGACCTGCTTGAGCCGGGTCATGGCGGCGAGCACCAGCCCGCGGCGCTCGATGCCGTCGCTGGACTCGATCCGCGCCATCATGTCGTCGACGATCGCCCGGTAGAGCGAGGCCTGCTCGGCGGTGAGGTTGCAGAGCACCTCCATCTCCAGCTTCTCCGGCAGGTCGGAGATGATCGAGGAGTCGGTCTTGAGCCGGCGCAGCACGAACGGGCCGGTGATCCGGCGCAGCCGCTCGGCCGTCTCGGCGTCGCCGTGCCGCTCGATCGGCTCGGCGTACTTCTTGCGGAAGGTCGCCGCCGGCCCGAGCAGGCCGGGGTTGGCGAACTGCATGATCGACCAGAGGTCCGCCAGCCGGTTCTCCACGGGCGTGCCGGTGACGGCGATCCGGTGCCGGGCGGGCAGCGCGCGGACCGCCTCGGCCTGCCGGGTGGCGGCGTTCTTGATGGCCTGGGCCTCGTCGACGACCACCCGCCGCCAGTCGATCCCGGCCAGCTCGACGGCGTCGCGGGCCGCGACCGAGTAGGTGGTGAGGACCAGGTCCGCGTCGTGCACGGCCGCGCCGAACGCTTCGCCCCGCGCCCGCTCCGCGCCGTGGTGCACGTGTACGCGCAGCCCCGGCGTGAACCGCGCCGCCTCGCGCTGCCAGTTGCCCACCAGCGACATCGGGCAGACCAGCAGGGTCGGGCCGGCGTCCGGCGGGTCCCCGGCGAGCAGGGCGAGCAGTTGCACCGTCTTGCCCAGCCCCATGTCGTCGGCGAGCACCGCGCCGAGCCCCAGCGACTGGAGGAACGCCAACCAGGCCAACCCCCGCCGCTGGTACGGCCGCAGCGTGCCGTGGAACCCCGGCGGCGGGTCCAGCGGGGCGAGCCGGCGCTCCACCGCACCGGCGAGCAGGTCGCCCAGCGCGCCGTCGGCGCCGACCTCCAGGACCGGCAGCGCGTCCGGCTGCTCGGCGTCGGCCAGGCCGAGCCGGAGCAGGTCGGCGACGGTCAGCTCGCCGGAGGACCGGAGCAGCCGCAGGCCGGCGGCGAGCCGCTTCGGGTCCAGTTCCACCCACTGCCCGCGCAGCCGCACGAGCGGGGTCTTCAGCGCGGCCAGCGACGCCAGTTCCTCGGCCGTGAGCGGCTGGTCGCCGAGGGACACCTCCCAGCGGTAGTCGACGAGGGCGTCCAGCCCGACGCCCCCGGCGGTGGCGGCGACGGTGCCCGGGGCGGTCCGGCTGCGGGCCTGCAACCGGGCGCCGAGCCGGGACGACGGGCGCCGCCACCAGGACGGCAGCAGCACGGCGAACCCGGCGGCGTGCAGCACCGGCGCGCCCTCGCGGAGGAAGCGGTGCGCCCCCTCGACGTCCAGCTCCAGGGCCTCCGGCGTGGCCGTCCGCAGGGCGGTGTCCAGCTCGGGCCAGAGCCGGCTGGCGCGCCCCAGCTCGGCGAGCAGGGTCTCCTGCGGGTCGTCGCCGCGACCGGCCAACCCGGCGACGCTGGCCGGCGCCCGCCAGACCTGCCCGGCGTCCACGTGCAGGCTCGGCTCGTCCGCCGCCTGGAGCCCGAACTCGATGCGCCACCGCCCGGCCGGTCGCGCCGTCGCCGCCGGGTCGGCGGGCACCACGACGACCGGCTCGGTGAGTTCCTCGGCCGGCGGTTCGACCAGGCGGAAGCTGGCCCGCACGGCGCCGCCGGCCGCGTCGCGCTGCCAGGCGTCCAGTTCGGCGCGGAGGGTGTCCAGCGCGGCCGGGTCGGCGGCGAACTCCCGCACCGGCCCGGTGAGCGCCGCCAGCCAGGCCGGCACCGCGCCGTTCGGGCGTACGCCCCGGGCCAGCGCGGTCTCCGCCAGGGTCGCCCGGACGGCGGCGTCGGTGAGCGCGTCGAGCGCGTCGGCGACCAGCGCGCCCGGCGCGTCGACGGCGGCCGGCGCGGGCCGGTGGCGGCCGGCGGGCGGGCCGGATCGCGCGCGCCGAGCGGCACCCGGTCCGGACGGGGTGCCCGCCCCGGCGGCGGCACCGGGGTCGCCCGGTTCGTCCGGCCCGGTGGCGGCGCGGGCGGCCGGGGGCAGGGCCAGCGCCAGCGCCCGGGCCCAGGCGGCGTCCGTGCCGGTCAGCAGCGGTCGCCAGACCGCCCGGGCGCCGGCCTCCGCCCGCTTCCCGCCCGCCCGGGCGCGAGCCGTCGGGGGCGCCTCGGCGAGGCCGGGCAGGACCCGGCCCCGGGCCGCCAGGTCGACCGCGAAGTCGGCCAGCTCGGCGAGGTGGCGCAGGGTCGCGCCCGGCACGGCGGCCACCGCGTCGACGCCGCGCAGCAGGGCCAGGGCGGCGTCGGGGGCGTACCAGAGGACGGGCACCCGCCAGCCGGCGAGGGTGACCGGCCCGCGGACCGGCCCGGCGACGTCGGCGCGGACGAGTTCCGGGGAGTCCAGCGGTGCGCCGGCCCGGGTGGGGAGGGTGAGCAGGGCGGTGCCGAGGTGGGCCGGCTCGGCCGTCGCGGCCAGCGCGGCGACGAGCGCGGCCTGGTCGGCGGCGAACGGGTGCGGCCGTTCCCGGGGCGCCCGGCCAGGGCGGCGCGGCGCGTCGGCCGGCAGCGCGCTGTCCTCGGCCCAGACGGCGAGCCCCACGCCGGAGCGCCAGACCCCGTGGACGACCAGCACGCGTCCCCCTCCTCGCGACGACCCCGGCGAGGATATCGGTCCGGGCCCGGCGGCCCCGGCCAGCACACCGTCGGCCGTCCGGACGAGCGGGCGGCGGGCGGCCCGGGCCCCGTGGCCGCCGGGCGGCGGGGATAGGGTCGGGCGCGTGTACGACCTTCTCGTGATCGGCGGTCTCGGCGTCGACGTGCGGGTACGGGTGCCCGCGATCCCGCTGCCGGCCGCCGACTCCGTCACCGTCGACCCGATCGACCTGCGGATCGGCAACACCGGCGCGGGGGTGGCGCTCGCCGCGCACGCGCTCGGGCTCCGGGTGGCGGTGGTGGACGTCATCGGTGTCGACCCGGCCGGCGAGGTGGTCCGCGCCGCGCTGGCCCGCACCGGAGTGCACGCCGTGCTGGGCGACGCCCCGGCCGGCACCCGGCGGTCGGTGAACATGGTCGACCCGGCCGGCCGGCGGATGTCGCTCTACGACCCGCGCCCCTGGCACGGGCCGGCCCCGTTCCCGGCGGCCGAGGTGACCGCGCTCGTCCGGCAGGCGGCCCACGTACATCTGTCGATCATGGACTGGACGCTTCCCCTGCTGACCGCCCTGCGCGCGGGGCTGGCCGACGGGGCCGTCCTCTCCACCGACCTGCACGACTGGGACGGCGGGAACGCCTACCACCGGCCCTTCGCCGAGGTGGCCGACCTGGTCTTCGTCAGCGGGGTCCGCCTGGGCGCGGGGGCCGGCGCGCTCGCCGCCACGCTGGCGCCCCGCACGGTGCTGGTGACCCGGGGCGCGGACGGCGCCGAACTGCACACCGGCGGCGGCGCACCGACGGCGGTGCCCGCCGCCGCGCCGCCCGCACCGGTCGTCGACACCAACGGCGCGGGGGACGCCTTCGCGGCGGGCGTGATCGCCGCCCGGCTGCGCGGCGCGGCGCTGACCGACGCGGCGGCGTACGCGGCCCGGGTCGCCGCGGCGGCCTGCACCCACGACGGCATGGAGTATCCGCCCGACCTGCTGCCGCGTCGCTGAGCCCGCTGTGCGTCGGCGCGCGGGCGCGCCCGGGTCAGGGTCAGGTCGCCGCGCGGCCGGCGGTCAGAGCGCGCCGGTGGCGCCGTCGGTCAGCTCGCGGAGGATGTCGGCGTGCCCGACGTGCCGGGCGGTCTCCTCGATCATGTGCACGAGGATCCAGCGCAGCGAGACCTCACCGAGCTGCGGGTGCGGCACGACGTGGTCGAGGTCGAACCGGCCGGCGACCTCCCGGGACCGGGCGCAGGCCCGCTCGTACGCGGCGGCGAGCCGTTCGACGGTGTCGTCGTCGGTGAGCGTGAAGCTCGCCGCCGCGTCCTCCTCCGAGGTGAGGTAGACGTCGCCCGGGCCGGGGGCGAGCAGGCACGGGAACCAGTTCCGCTCCACCAGCGTCAGGTGTCTGACGAGGCCGGCGACGGTGGTGGCCGAGGGCACCAGCCGGCGGGCCGCGTCGACGTCGGAGAGCCCGCGCACCTTGCGCAGCAGCACGCCCCGGTGGAAGTCGAGGAACGATTCGAGCACGGCGCGCTCGTCGCCGGTGCGCGCCAGCACCGGGCCGAGCGTGGGATCGATTGCCATCTCCGCCATCCACCGACCCTAGTGCCGTCCGCCCAGGCCCGCTGCCCCGCTATCCGCTGCGGGGTCCCCCCGGGCGGGGCAGGATGGGGCGCATGGCATCAACGGCAGAGATCCCCCTGGCCGGCGGCGTGGCCGACGGCGAGACCGTCACCGTGGAGCTGGACCCGAACGGCCGCCCGCCGCTGACCCATCACCACCTCGGCGCGAAGGGGCTGGCCGAGGCGGAGATCTACGAGCTGGAGTCCGTGGACGCCGACGCCGACCGGTGGTGCTACCGCTGGCGGGGGCCGGCGGTCTGAGCCGGCGGGTCAGACCGCCGGGGCCAGGGTGCGGGCGCGCAGGCTGTCCAGCACGGCGCGGGTGACCTGGGAGGTTCCCCGGGCCTCGTCGCACACCTCGGCCACCCGTCGGGCGGTGGCCTCGGCCCGCTGCTCCCGCTCGTCCCAGAGCCGGTCGACCTCGGCCAGGAGCGGGCCCTCGACCTCCCGCTCCACGCCGCGCAGCGCCGGCACCCCGAGCCGCTGGGCGAGGTCGAAGACCTTGCCGGCGTACGGCAGCGGCAGGAACGGCGTGCCCGCCATCGCGGCGAAGATCAGGAAGTGCAGCCGCATGCCCACGGCCAGGTCGAAGTGGCGCATCAGCCCGAGCACCTGCTGGGGCGAGTAGGTGCCGTGCAGGATCCGGCCCCGCTCGGCGGCGACCATGTGCGACAGCACGCCGTGCGAGTGCCGGATGTCGTCGCGCTCCATCGGGACGAAGAGCACGTAGGCGTCGATCCGGTGCACCAGGAAGTCGCCGATCTGGGCGAGCAGGCGGTGGTAGCCGTCGACGTCGAGGCGCTCGGCGGCCCGGCCCGGTTCCCGCACGCTCATCCCCACCAGCCGCTTGCCGGCCGGCACCCCCTCCTCGCGGAGCAGCTCCGCCGGGAAGTCCTCGGGCTCGATCAGGAACGCGGGATCGGCGGTGACGGTGATCGGGTTGAGCAGCCCCGCCTCCTCCAGCACCATCCGGGACTCCTGGTCCCGTACGGTCACCTGGGTGGCGCTGGCGAGGGTCTCCCGCACCATGCCGGTGTCCACGTCCTCGCTGAGCGGCCCGACCCCCACCGCGTACGTCAGCAGCGGCAGGCCCCGCTCCTGGGCGACCCGGACCACCCGCAGGTAGCGGCGGGCCTCCCGGTCGTAGAGGATGCCGCCGCCGCCGAGGATCAGCACGTCGAGCTGGGCCAGGACCAGCGCCGAGTCGGTCCGGCTGATCCCCTCCCAGGGCACCGCCTCCACGTCGGGATGGGCGATCCTGGTGTGCTCCGGGTTCCGGGAGAAGACGATGATCCGCCCGTTCGGCTCCTGCTCGCGCAGGTCGGCCAGCAGACCGCTCAGGATCGCCTCGTCACCGAGGTTGCGACCGCCGTACGAGCCGAGCACACCGATGGTCAGTCCGCCACCATGCCTCATCCGTCGCTCCTCCCCAGGTGCGTCCGGGGCGGGGTTCCCGCTGCGCCGGGGAACACTCCTGACGGGCTCAGCCAGCCGGGGAGATCCGCTTCGTCATCTGCTGGGCGGCCACCCGGTAGCCGAGGTCGTGGTAGAGATGGATGGCCTCGGTGTTGGAGCCGAAGACGTTCAGCCCCAGCTCGGGCACCCCGAGGGCGGCGAGTTCCGCCTCGACGAGCTGGATCATCCGCCGCCCGTACCCCTGTCTGCGATGTCCGGGATGCACCTCGACGCTGTTGAGCCACGCGGTGTGGGGCCCGGCGGGGCCGCCGGGGAGCCCCACCCAGATCCACCCCACCTCGACGACGCCCACCCGGGCCGTGCGGAGCAGGGCGCCGGCGCTGTCGACGCCGTCGGGGAGCTGTTCGCGCAGCTGGGTGGTGGCCCGCTCCAGGGCCGCGGCCGGCGCCAGGCCGCGGTCGGTGACCATCGCCTCGGCGTACGAGCGCACGAGCGGCTCCCGCACCCGCGCGAACTCCTCGGCCGTCATCGGTACCAGTTCCACCACGCCGCCTCCCTCTGTCGGAGTCACCGGTCGACACCGCCGACCAGCCGGGACACGAATGCCACGACCACGTCGTCGGCGTCGAATCCCGCCTCGATGGACGTGCCGAGCAGATCGAGCAGCAGCCCGTCCACGGCGTAGTGCAGCAGAGCGACCTCGAACGCGCCACCCGGTAATCCGGCGGCGAGGTGGAACGCGACGTCGTCGCGGTAGCCGCGCCGCAGGGTGTCGCCGAGGATCCGGGCCAGGTCGGGGCGGCGGGCGGCCTCCAGCCGCAGCTCGATCAGCGCCCGGGTGAGATCGGGCTGCCGCGTGGTCCGCTCGACGATGTAGCGCAGGTAGTCCGTGAACAGCTCCAGGGACGGCTCGCGGGCGCCCAGCGTCAGCCGGGCGGCGACACCGGGTGGGTGAGGAACGGCAGGACGGCGGCGGGCAGCGCCGGCGAGACGACGATGTCGTAGTGGGTGAGTCCCGGCAGCACGGCGAGCCGGGAGGCCGGGCGGTCGGTGCCGTCCCCGCCGGCGTCCCGGTGGCCGCCGCCGAGCAGCCCGAAGAACTCCACCACGTGCGCGGCGCTGACCGAGTCGGCGTCGGCGAAGACCAGCAGGGTGGGCACGGCGAGGGCGGCCACCTCGGCCGACCAGTCGTAGTCGCGGCGCAGCAGCTCGCCCGTCTTCGCCCAGAGCCGCGACCAGTCCCCCGGCCGGGGCGCGACGCGGGTGTAGAGCGCGTGCGACGGCGTGCCCCGCATCCGCTCGCCCGCCTCCTCGTCGGGCTCGGGCATGCCCGCCAGCACCTCCGGATACCAGCCCAGCCGCCGGCACGGCGCGGAGACGACGACCAGCCGGCGCACCAGCGCCGGGTGCTGGATCGCGGTACGCAGCGCCACGCCGCCGCCGAGCGAGTAGCCCAGCACGTCGGCCTCGGCCAGGCCGAGGTGCCCGATCAGCGCCGCGACGTCGTCGGCCATCGACTCGTAGCGCAGCGGGCGGTCGACGTCGGCGGTGCGCCCGTGGCCCTGGAGGTCGACCGCGATCACCCGACGACGCGCGGCCAGCGCCGGCAGGATCGGCGCGAACGTCTCCACCGACCCGAAGCCGCCGTGCAACAGCAGCAGCGGGCGGCCGGCGCCGTGCTCCTCGTGCCACAGGCGCAGCCCGGCGACCTCCGCGTAACTCATCGCCCCATCCAACCCGGCCCGCACGACGTACGCGGCCGATCGGCCGCGCTCTCCCTGGGACGGGGCGGCCGGGCTGGCCGTGCGCTACAGCCGCTTGCGCATCTGGATGGCGGTCGCCTCGAAGCCCAGCTGCTCGTAGAGCCTGCGCGCGGGGAGGTTGAAACCGAAGACGCTCAGGCCGATCGAGACGACTCCCCACTCCCGGCACCGCTGTTCGACGGCCTGGAACATGGCCCGCCCGTAGCCCCTGCGCCGCACTTCCGGTCGCACCTCGACGTCGTAGCAGAAGGCGTGCGGCCCGTCCGACTTCTGTTCGACGTGCAGCCAGAACATGCCGACCTCGTCGTCACCGTCGTGGACCGTCCAGAGATGGTGCCCCGGCGTGGCCAGACCGTCGGGCAGGAGCGTCGCGTAATCCTCCTGGGCCTTCCGTTCGGCCTCCGGCGCCGGCAGCGCGCCGGACTCGGCGATGTGCTGCGCGTAGCTCGCCTCCGCCCGCCGCCGATACCGGAGGTACTGCTCGGCGGTCATCGGCTCAAGTCTCAGCATCGCCACCCCGACACCGTATTTCAGCCGTCCGGGCCGCAGCGTCCGACGAGGACAAACAGGACGGTCCGCAACCGTCCTGCTCCACGGCCGTCCCGACCGGCCCTGCCGTCCCGGCTACCTCGGCCGTCCTGCTCCACGGCCGTCCCGCCCGGTCGTTCCGGCTAGCCCGGTCGCACGCACGGGTCGGTGACCGTACGGGTCGCGCTCTGCGCCGTGCGGCCGTCCGTGGCCGTCGCCCGTACCGACCAGGTCAGCGTCGGTGCGCGCAGCCGCCCGACGCTCGCCCGCGCGGTCGTTCCGTCCACCGTCATCGCCCGGGTCGACGTCCTGCCCCCGGCGGGTGTCCAGCGCACCTCGGCGCCGCCGAGCGCGGCACTGCCGGTGGCCTGCACCACCAGGGTGTACGTGTCCGAGCCGCACCGCACGTGGGCGGTGGCGGAGACCGTGAACGCCGCGGCGACCTGCGGTGTGGCGGTCGGCCGGGGCGCGGTCGGAGGCCTGGACGGCGCAGCGGTCGGCGACGGCGCGGGGCCACCCGGCACGGCGTCGGGCGCGTCAGTCCGGGTAACCCCGTCGCCGTCCGCCGGCGTGACCACGGGCCCGGGCGTCGGACCGACGGCGCCGGCCGACGGCGGTTCGGCGGCCCGCGTACCGGTCACCGGGGCGGTGCCCGACGGCAGCGCGGAGGCGGGCGTCACCGGGTCGCCGGCCGCCGGTCCGTGCGTCTCCGACACCGGCTGGCCGGCGGCGTCCTGCGCGGCGGTCGGGCGCCCAGGTGCCAGCGCCCAGGTGCCGAGTGCGGCGAGGAGGATCAGCAGAGCCACGGACGCGGCCACCTGCCGGCGGTGCCGCTTGCGGTTCGCAGGCGAGGTCGTCCGCACGGGATGCGCCGCACCGCGCGACGCCACCGCGCCGCCCGGAGCGGCTAGTGCCTGTCCGGTGTCCCCCATCCCGGGGATTGCCTCGGCCGGCGGCGCCGGGTCGGCGGACGACGCCGGGTCGGTCGGCGAGGCCGAATCGGCGGACAGCGCCGGATCGGCCGACGAAGCCGGACCGACGGACGGTGCCGCATCGACCGTCGACACCGGGCCCGGCGCCGCCGGATCGGCCGGATCGGCCGGCAGCGTCGGGTCGGCCGGCGCGGGGTCGGCCGTGACCGTGCCCGCCGGATCGGTCCCCGCGCCGGCTGCCGAATCGGCCGGGGCACCGGTCGCGGCCTCGGCCAGTCGCGGCCACACCGAGTCGGCGACGACCAGGAACACCGGAGCCGTGTACGCCGACAGCAGCGCGGCCGGGCTGAGCTGTTCGCGCCGGAGCAGCCCGCACACCGCACAGCTCTCGATGTGCCGCGACACCCGCTTGCGCAGCGTCGGGGTGAGCCGGCCCTGCCACCCGTCGATCAGGTCGGCGAGACCCGGGCAGTCCCGGGCTCCGGTGCGGGCCACCAGCAGCGCCCCCAGCGCCCGTTCGAGCTGCGAGCGGGCGCGCGACAGGCGGGCGTGCGCGTGGTTCGTGGGCACCCCGAGGGCCACGCCGATGTCGGCGGACGACAGGTCGTGGCGGATGGCCAGGTGGACCACCTCACGGTCGCCCGGGTTCAGCGCCGCCACCGCGGTGTGCACCAGGTCGCGTACCTGATCGGCGTTGACGCCCGTGCCGGGGTCGGCGATGTCGGCCGCCGGCTCGCCGGCCTCCTCCAGCGGCAGGGAGCGGGACCGCTCCCGCAGCTGCCGGAGGCACTCGTTGCGCACGATCGCGTACAGCCAGGAGCGCAGCCGGTCGGGCTCGCGGAGCTGGTCGATGCGCTGGCTGGCGGTGAGGAACGCGTCGTGGACGGCGTCCGCGGCGGCCTCCGGCTCGCGCAGCATGGTCCGGGCGTACGTGTAGAGCCGGTCGGCGTAGCGCCGGTACATGCCCTCCAGCCCGGCCCGCTCGCCGCGGCGCACCGCCTCGACCAGCGTGGAGTCGTCCTGTGCCGCCGTGTCCATCGTGTCCCTCGCTGCTCGTCGACGGGTCCAGTAAAGCGGCGGAATATTTTTCTTCGAAGTTTCTGTTGGCATCCCGACCCGCCCCGACTCCTACCGGTGTCATCGCGACGAAGAACCCGAAGGGAAGACACCATGCGAGAAGGATCGAAGCACATCCGGTGGGCGCGTCGGACGGCCACCGTGGGCGGGGCCGCGCTGAGCGCGCTCGTCCTCGGCCAGCTGGCCCTCGCCGGGCCGGTGGCGGCGGTGCCCGGCCTGAGCGTCAAGACGACGACCGGCCCCAGCAACAGCAGCGCGAAGACGCAGAACGCGACCTGCCCGGCCGGCACCAAGGTCATCGGCGGCGGCGGCGCGATCACCGGTTCCGGCCTCGGGCAGGTCGGCATGGACATCATGCGTCCGCTGATCGGCGGGGACGCGTACTCGGTGACCGGCCGGGAGGACGAGAACGGCGTCGGCGGCAACTGGGCGGTCACGGCGAACGCGATCTGCGCCACGCCGCCGGCCGGCCTGGTGATGGTGTCCGGCAGCTCGGCGCCGAGCTTCGGCACGTCGAACTGGTTCGAGAAGTCCTGCCCGGCAGGCAAGCACGCCATCGGGGTCGGTGGCGCGGTCGTCGGGGCGGCGAACAGCGAGGTCGTCCTGGAGGACCTGCGCATCCACCAGAACAGCGTCGTGGTGGCCGGCGCCGAGGACGGCACCGGCTTCGCCGACAGCTGGTGGCTGGACGCGGTCGCGATCTGCGCCGACCCGCTGCCCGGCGAGCAGCGCGTGATCGACGACAGCGTCTACAGCTCCGCCGCCACCCAGTCGGTCACCGCAACCTGCCCGCCCGGGACGCGGGTGCACGGAGTGGGCGGCGAGATCCTCGGCGGCGACGGGCAGGTGCGCCTGACCCAGATGCGGGCCACCACCTCGACCGTCGTCACCGTCTCCGCCGCCGAGGACGAGAACGGTTTCAGCAGCAACTGGAAGGTGCGCGCGTACGCCGTCTGCGCGAGCTGATCGCCCACGACAGCGGGCCGCCGGACCAGCCGGCGGCCCGCTTCGCGTACGGGTTCCGCGCGTTGCCGTCAGGCACCGACAATCGTCACGGGGGCCCGGTGAACAGCTCTAGAATGGGGCGACGGCCAACCGCCCCGACCTGCGAACAGTCCGCACGGCAAGGATGGGTGCCCATGGACTCGGATTCAGATGACGTGACCCTCAGCCCCGCGGAACAGGAAGTACAGAACAAGCTTCTGCGGGCTCTCGAAAAGGTGCAGACGATCTCGATGGCGCTCAACCATGTCGAGCATCTCCTGAATCCCGCCAACCCGTACACGCCAGCCATGAACACACCGCCGGTGAAGGCACTGTTGGCCGAGGTCGGCCCGGGCAGCACCGCCGATTCGCGGCGGGACGCCATGCTCAGCCTTCAGGAGAAACTCACCCTGGCCAGGAACGAGTACCAGAAGGTGATGCAGGAGGCGGCGAAGTTCTCGTCATGACCGGCGCGAGCCGACGGCGGTTCAGCACCGCACCACGTAGCTGGAGCTGTAGTTCCAGGTCAGGGTGGCGTAGGAGAACCACTCCCGGTGCCAGTACCGGATCGTGGCGGTCGGGGTGGTTCCCTGGGTGGGGACCCAGCGTTGCCCGACGTACCGCTCGGTGACCGACGAGGCCGGTGGCGTCATGTCGGCGCTACTGGTGCAGTGGGCGGTGCCGGAGGCACCGGTCGTCGCGAGCGTCGTGCTCAGGACCAGGGCGATGCCGTTGCACTTGGCCACCAGGCTGTTCCGGTAGTACAGGATGGACGACCCGCTCGGCTGCTGCGCCATCCAGTACCGGTAGGTGAAGCTTCCGTTGCTCCGGCTCCCGATGAACGTCCAGGTCGTACCGATCGACGGGTTGGCGGGGTTCGGCTCGAAGAAGCCGTTGGTGGAGCAGAACGCGTCGCCAGGCCCGGCGGAGGCGGGGGCCGCTACCACCGTGGGGGCGGCCAGGCCCAGGAGCAGCCCGAGGATCAGGAGCAGGGCCGGTGGACGACGGCGGGGGCGGGAAGCGAGCGGGACCTGGCGGGGGGACATGGGACCACCTCCAAGACGGGGTCGCCGGCTCGGCTTCGGCGGTGAGGTCGCCGGCTTCGCTTCGGCGCCGGGATCGCTCCCACGAGCGTAGGACTTTCGTGTCCTGGCGGGGCCCACTGACGGTGATCCGACAGCCGGCCGGACACCGTGAAACGAAGCGGGCCGCCGGTCATCCGGCGGCCCGTTCCCGTGCTGATCAGAGTGTGGGCGCGGCAGGTTTCGAACCTGCGACCCCTCGCTTGTAAGGCGAGTGCTCTCCCACTGAGCTACGCGCCCGGAACGCCCGTACGGCGGGCCGGAGGGTGGCAAGCTTACCCTGCCCCCACCGGCCCGGTCGTGCGGCGTGCCCGGTCGGTCAGGCTGCGACGGCCTCGGCGAGGGCCTTGCGCCAGCCCTGCTGGTCGCGCGCCTCACCCGGCATGTTCATCTCGGCGAAGCGGACCACGCCCGCCTTGTCGATCACGAAGGTGCCCCGGTTGGCGATGCCGGCGACGTCGTTGAAGACGCCGTACGACTGGGCGACCGCGCCGTGCGGCCAGAAGTCGGCCAGCAGCGGGAACTGGTAGCCCTCCTTGTCGGCCCAGATCTTGTGGGCGTAGACCGAGTCGACGCTGACGGTCAGCACCTGGACGTCGTCGTTGACGTAGTCGTTGAGGTTGTCCCGCACCTCGCACAGCTCACCCTGGCAGATCCCGGTGAAGGCGAGCGGGTAGAAGACCAGCAGCACGGTGCGCTTGCCACGGAAGTCCGAGAGCCGGACCTCCTGGTTGTTCTGGTCCTTGAGCACGAAGTCCGGCGCCTCGGCGCCAACCTCGATCGGCATGCGAGCTCCTCAGGATGGGGTCGGATGGGCAACAGCCTGCCACACCCGGCAGCGGGCGCCGCCGGGTGATCGCCGACGTCGGCCTACTTCTTGCCCTTGGCCCCGCGGCGCAGGACGAGGCGGGCGCCGCTCCAGTCCCGGCCGGCGTTGACGGTGGAGGTCTGCTGGAGGCCGGCGGTGGGCGCGGACTCGGCGACCTCGCTCGGCTCGACGTGCCCCTCGCGCCCCGCCTTGGGCGTGAGCAGCCACACGACACCGTTGTCGGCCAGCGGGCCGAGGGCGTCGACGAGAAGCTCGAAGAGATCACCGTCGCCGTCGCGGTACCAGACCAGCACCGCGTCGACCACCTCGTCGGTGTCCTCGTCGACCAGATCTCCACAGCGGTCGGTCAGGGCGTCACGGAGATCCTGGTCGACGTCTTCGTCGTACCCCATCTCCATGACGACCATCCCCGGTTCGATCCCGAACCGGTCCGCCAGGCTGCGTACCCCGTCGGCGGCCTGACCAGCGGTCGCGCTCACTGTCGCGTGCCTCCTCATCTCATCCCTGCCCGCGGCGTCGCGTCGACGCCGTCAGGCAAAGTCCACACAGTTGTGGCTCCCCGCGCAAGTGGCGCACCGGGTGGAACGGAATTTACCGTGCCAGAAGCGTGCGGGCACCCTGGGTAATTGCTTCCTCGGAGACCAGAACCTGACGGGCCGCCGGACCTAATGGTACAAAAGAGTCAACTCCGGCCACCCGCCGCGCCGCTCCGACATAGCCGGCATCCACCAGGGCCGCGATGACCCCCTCGCCGACCCCGCCGGAACGCCGGGTCTCGTCCACGACCAGCACCCGGCCGGTCGCCGCCGCCTCCCGGATGACGTCGGCCACCGGCAGCGGGGAGAGCCAGCGCAGGTCCACCACCCGGGTGCCGACCCCCTCGTCGGCGAGTGTCGCCGCCGCGCGCAACGACATCGGCACCCCGTTACCGAACGTGATGATCGTGACATCCTCGGCGGAGCCGACGCCGTAGACGCGGGCCCGCCCGATCGGCACATGACCGCCGGTCCACGCGCCGGGCTCGGCGTAGTGGGACAGCCACTCACCGTCACCGTCGGCGTACAGGTCGCGGGTGTGGTAGAGCGCGATCGGCTCCAAAAAGACGCAGACGCTGCCGTCCACCGCCGCGCTGGCCAGGCAGGTGCGCAGCATGGGCGCGGCGTCGTCCGGCCGCGCCGGCACCGCGATCACCAGGCCCGGCACGTCCCGGAGTACGGCCACCGAGTTGTCGTTGTGGAAGTGCCCGCCGAAGCCCTCCTGGTACGCCAGCCCGGCCACCCGCACCACCATCGGGTTGCGGAACGCACCCTGCGAGAAGAACTGCATCGTGGCGGCCTCGCCACGCAGCTGGTCCTCGGCGTTGTGCAGGTACGCCAGGTACTGGATCTCGGGCACGGGCAGCATCCCGGCCAGCCCGGCGCCGAGCCCCAGCCCGAGGACCGAGGTCTCGTCGAGCAGCGTGTCGAAGACCCGGGCCACGCCGAAGCGGTCCCGCAGCCCCTTGGTCACCCCGTACACGCCGCCCTTGGCGCCGACGTCCTCGCCGAACACCGCCATCTGCGGATGGTCGAGCATCCCGTCGGCGAGCGCGGCGTTGATGCTCTGCGCCAGCGTCAGCGGGCCGGTCAGCTCCGGCGGCCTTCCGCCGAACGCCTCCGCCCGGGCACCGGCGCCGGGGCCGCCGGCACGCGCCGCCGCGTCCGCCACCGCCCGGGCGAGGCGTGCCGGCCGGCGCGGGGCCAGCGGGGCGACCACGTCGGCCGGTGCGGTCAGCTTCGGCTCGTCCAGCACCTCCTCGGCGATCCGCCGCACCTGCCAGCCGATCTCGTCGTACCGGGCCAGCAGCTCCTCGCCGGTGGCGAGGCCCGCCCCCACCAGCAGCCGTGCCGTGGCGGTCAGCGGGTCCCGGGCGAGGTCGGCCGCGATCTCTCCGGGGCTCCGGTACGCGGTCTCGGCATCCGCGCCGGCGTGTCCCATCAGCCGTACGGTCGACAGGTGGAGCACGGCGGGGCGTCGGTGCCGGCGCACCCAGGCCGCCGCCTCGACGGCCGCCTCGTACGCCCGCGGCAGGTCGCCGCCGTCGGCGGAGAAGTAACGGACCCCCGGCTTCGACCGCAGGGTGGTCTCCACCCAACCCTTCGGGGAGCGGACGCTGATGCCGAGGCCGTTGTCCTCGCAGACGAAGAGCACCGGGATGCGCAGGCCCGTGTGGTCGTACCAGCCGGCGGTGTTGAACGCGGCCGTGGCACTGGCGTGGTTGACCGACGCGTCGCCGAACGAGCAGACCACGATGGCGTCCGGCGGCCAGGAGGTGTGCGTGGCGCCCCCACCGCCGCTGGTCGGCACCCCGTCCCGCCGACCGGAGGTCTCCAGCCGGCGCAGCCGTTCCACGGCCAGCCCCATCCCGACGGCGCGGGGCAGGTGCGAGGCGATCGTGGAGGTGGTCGGGACGACGGCCAGGTCGGCCCGGCCGAAGACCTTGTGCCGGCCGCCGGCGAGCGGCTCGCTGCTGGAGGCGACCATGCCCCGCAGCACGTCGCGGGCCGCCTCGGCGTACCCCGGGTGGAGCGGCCGGTCCACGGCGGACCCGGCGCCGCCGGTCGGCTCCCCCGGGTCGGCGGCATCCGGCGCGGAACCGTCGCCGGGGCCGTCCGGGTCGGCCGGCGCGGCCTCGACGGGCCCGTCGGCCGCCGCCGGCAAGTCGGTGCCGCCCCGCTCGGCGTCGAACCGCCCGGCGTCGAACCGCCCGGCGTCGGACCGCTCGCCCGAGGGCTGGTCGGCCTCGTCCCGCTCGGCCTCGGGGCGGGCGGCCTCGGGGCGCTCGGTCGGCGTCCACCCGGCGGCCTGGGCGGCGCGGACGCAGTAGAAGGCACCCGAGCGGTAGTGCAGTAGCGCCGGGTCGGTGGCGCGCAGCGCGGCGGCGACCGCGGCGTTGCCCTCGTGGCCGGCGGAGCCGATCGTGTAGTAGCCCTCGCCGAAGCTGCGCAGCCACCGGCCGGCCAGGTCGAGCTGGCGGCTGGTGGCCTGCGCGTCGAAGAGGTCCAGCGCCCGCGCGCCGGTCAGCGTCGTGTCGTCGGTGACCGGCCGTGCGGGGTCGCGCCGCTGCGACGGGGTGGCCAGCGCGGCCAGCGTCTCCCGGAACCGGTCGTCGAGATCTTGCGGGGTGGTCACGTCGGACAGCATTACCGACGAGCGGCCTGTGCGCCCACTCGGACACGAACGACGCGGTGTGGGTCAGTCGTCGTCGCACCGCTCGGGGCAGCCGCCGTCGGAGACCTTCCAGACCAGCTCGCGCAGGGTCGCCAGCTCCTCGACGGTGAGCCCGGCGAGCAGTCGGGAGTCCGACATGACCTGGTGCACGCGGGCCCGCACCCGCCGCCCGGGCCCGGTCACCACCAGCGTCTTCTGCCGCCGGTCGGCGGGGTCGGCGTGCCGCTCGACCAGCCCGGCCCGCTCGAGCTTGTCGACCAGGGCGGTGACGTTGGAGCGGTCGCAGCCCAGCCCTTCGGCGAGGTCGCGGGCCGGCAGCGGCAGGTCGGGGTCCAGCTCGTGCAGCGCCCGCGCGGTCGCGGGGGTCAGCCCCAGCTCGGCGATCTCCCGGTCCTGGTGGTGGCGCAGCGCGGCGGCGACGTGCGTGATGCGGCGCACGACGTCGCCGGCCAGCGCCGCGCGGTCGGCGGGATCCGGCGGGACGGAGGGGACGGGCTGCGGCGCCATGCCTCATATCCTACGCGCGTCAAAAGTTGAGCAGCTCCACCATCGGCGGTTCGCGCGGAACCCCGCCGTCAGCCGGGGAGAAACGAGAAGCGGACGGTCCGGGTGGGGTTGTCGCCGTTGGGGTCCACCAGGCAGACCGACTGCCAGGTGCCCAACGCCAGCCGGCCGTCGACGACCGGCAGCGTCGCGTACGGGGGGACGAACGCCGGCAGGACGTGGTCGCGCCCGTGGCCGGGCGAGCCGTGCCGGTGCCGCCACCGGTCGTCGGTGGGCAGCAGGTCGTCGAGCGCGGCCAGCAGGTCGTCGTCGGACCCCGAGCCGGTCTCGATGATCGCCAACCCGGCGGTGGCGTGTGGCACGAAGACGTGCAGCAGGCCGTCGCCCTGCCCGGCGACGAACCGCTCGGCCTCCGCCGTGATGTCCCGGACGGTCGGCCGGGCCCCGGTCTGGACGGTGATGACCTCACTGCGCATACGACGCATTCTGCCCGAGGGGGTCAGCAACCACCGCCGGAGTCCCCGCCGCCGCCGGAATCCCCGCCGCTGGACCAGCCGCCGCCGGAATCCCCGCCACCCCACCAGCCGGAGCCCGAAGCGGCGTCGGAGCCGCAGTCGCGGTTGTCGTAGCTGGCCCCGATGTCCCCGGCGGGCCCGACCGGCGTGAAACCGACCCCCGCGTGCCGGCCGCCCGCTCCGCCGCGACGCCGGCCACGCCGGGCGCCGCGCAGCACCGCCACGCCGAACACCGCCAGCAGGCCCCCGCTCAGGACGATCGCCAGGAGGGCGGCGCGTCCCTCGCGCATCCCGATCCCGCCGGCGACCACCCCGGCCGTTCCGGCCGCCACCATGACCGCGCCGACGCGTGCCTTCCGCCTGTCCATGCCCGGCACCGTAGAGAGGCCGGGCAAGGGCCGCTCGTCCGCCGGTAACGGATGGGACGCGTTGCCGGTTGCGCAAAGTTACCGGCGGGTACCTGTGTCGCGCGTCGCGTCTCCGGGCGGTGGGCGTGACGACAGGTGCCACCAGGGGGCAGGATGGCGCTAGAGACCTATCCCACACAGAACCGAGGGAACGCCTGTGGCTACGGAACGCAAGCGCCCGGTGATCACCGCTGGTCTGCCGAGCCAGCTTCCGGACATCGACCCTGAAGAGACCAGCGAATGGGTCGAGTCGCTCGACGGTGTCATCGACGAGCGCGGGACAAAGCGCGCCCGCTACGTCATGCTGCGCCTGCTGGAGCGGGCCCGCGAGCGCCAGGTCGGGGTGCCGTCGCTGACCACCACCGACTACATCAACACCATCCCGCCGGAGCACGAGCCGTGGTTCCCGGGTGACGAGCACGTGGAACGGCGGATCCGGGCGTACGTCCGGTGGAACGCGGCCATGCTGGTGCACCGGGCGCAGCGCCCCGAGATCGGCGTCGGTGGGCACATCTCCACCTTCGCCAGCTCGGCCTCGCTCTACGAGGTGGGCTTCAACCACTTCTTCCGGGGCAAGAACCACCCGGGCGGCGGCGACCACATCTTCTACCAGGGCCACGCCTCGCCCGGCATGTACGCGCGGGCGTTCCTGGAGGGGCGGCTGACCGAGCACCAGCTCGACGGGTTCCGCCAGGAGCTGTCGCACCCGGGCGGCGGCCTGCCGTCGTACCCGCACCCGCGGCTCATGCCGGACTTCTGGGAGTTCCCCACGGTCTCGATGGGCCTGGGCGGGCTGAACGCGATCTACCAGGCGCGGTTCAACCGCTACCTGCACCACCGGGGCATCAAGGACACCTCGGACCAGCACGTGTGGGCCTACCTGGGCGACGGCGAGATGGACGAGCCGGAGACGCTCGGCGCGATCGGCGTGGCCGCCCGCGAGGAGCTGGACAACCTCACCTTCGTGATCAACTGCAACCTCCAGCGGCTCGACGGGCCGGTGCGCGGCAACGGCAAGGTCATGCAGGAGCTGGAGGCGTTCTTCCGGGGCGCCGGCTGGAACGTCATCAAGGTGGTCTGGGGCCGGGAGTGGGACCCGCTGCTCGCCGCGGACACCGACGGCGCGCTGGTCAACCTGATGAACACCACGCCCGACGGTGACTACCAGACCTACAAGGCGGAGTCCGGGGCGTACGTCCGGGAGCACTTCTTCGGCCGCGACCAGCGGACCCGCAAGATGGTCGAGGACCTCAGCGACGACGAGATCTGGAACCTCAAGCGGGGCGGCCACGACTACCGCAAGCTCTACGCGGCCTACAAGGCGGCGATGGAGCACACCGGTCAGCCGACCGTCATCCTGGCCAAGACGATCAAGGGCTGGACGCTGGGCTCGCACTTCGAGGGCCGCAACGCCACCCACCAGATGAAGAAGCTGACGCTGGAGGACCTCAAGACCTTCCGCGACCGGCTCTACCTGGACATCCCGGACAAGGCGCTGGAGGACAACCCCTACCTGCCGCCGTACTACACGCCGGGCGAGAAGTCCGACGAGATCGCGTACCTCAAGGAGCGGCGCCAGCAGCTCGGCGGCTACCTGCCGTCGCGGCGCTCGGGCCAGAAGCGGCTGGCCATCCCCGGCCCGGAGCGCTTCGCCGACGTCAAGCGCGGCTCGGGCAAGCAGAAGGTGGCCACCACGATGGCCTTCGTCCGCCTGCTCAAGGACGTGATGAAGGACAAGGAGTTCGGCAAGCGCTGGGTGCCGATCATCCCGGACGAGGCCCGCACCTTCGGCATGGACTCGCTCTTCCCGACGCAGAAGATCTACTCGCCGCACGGCCAGCGCTACACCTCGGTCGACCGGGAGCTGTTCCTGTCGTACAAGGAGTCCACCGGCGGGCAGATCCTGCACGAGGGGATCAACGAGGCCGGCTCGGTCGCCTCGTTCACGGCGGCGGGCTCGGCGTACGCCACGCACGACGAGCCGATGATCCCGATGTACATCTTCTACTCGATGTTCGGGTTCCAGCGCACCGCCGACGGGCTGTGGGCCGCCGCCGACCAGATGGCCCGGGGCTTCCTGCTCGGCGCCACCGCCGGCCGGACCACGCTCAACGGCGAGGGTCTCCAGCACGAGGACGGCCACTCGCTCCTGATCGCCGCCACCAACCCGGCGGTGGTCGCGTACGACCCGGCGTTCGCGTTCGAGATCGCGCACATCGTGGAGAACGGCCTGCACCGGATGTACGGCGAGGCGCAGGAGAACGTCTTCTACTACCTGACGATCTACAACGAGCCGATCCTCCAGCCAGCGGAGCCGGAGGGCGTGGACGTGGAGGGGCTGCTCAAGGGCATCTACCGCTACTCCCCCGCCCCGTCGGTGGGCGACGACGCGCCGAAGGCCAACGTGCTCGCCTCGGGCACGGGCATGCAGTGGGCGATCAAGGCGCAGCAGCTGCTGGCCCAGGACTGGGGCGTGGCCGCCGACGTCTGGTCGGTGACCTCCTGGACGGAGCTGCGCCGGGACGCGGTGCAGTGCGAGGAGCACAACCTGCTCAACCCGGGCGCGGAGCAGCGGGTGCCGTACATCCAGCAGAAGCTGGCCGACGCCGAGGGCCCGAAGGTCGCGGTCAGCGACTGGATGCGCGCGGTGCCGGACCTGATCGCCCGCTGGGTGCCCGGCGACTACACCTCGCTCGGCACGGACGGGTTCGGCATGTCCGACACCCGGCACGCCCTGCGCCGGCACTTCCACGTCGACGCCGAGTCGGTGGTGGTCGCGACGCTGCGGCAGCTCGCCCTGCGCGGCGCGGTACCGGCCAGCGTGCCGGCCGAGGCGGCCAAGAAGTACGCCATCGAGGACGTGAACGCGGCCCCGGTCGGCGAGACCGGCGGCGACAGCTAGGACGTACGAGACGAGGGCCCGGCGCTTCCCGCGCCGGGCCCTTCGTCGTCCGCCGACGAGCGAACCGGCGGTGGTCCGGAGTCCCTGGCGGGGACACCGGGCCACCGCCGTCGCGGGTGGCGCCAGGACGTGCCCGGCTCAGCCGACGGCGGCCAGATCGGTCAGCCGGGCGAGCGAGTCCTCCAGGTCGGCGCCGACCCTGCGCAGGCCGAGGCGGAGCAGGGCGGCCTTGACCGGACCGGCCGGCCAGCGTACGACGATGAGCCGCACGATCGTCCCGCCCTCCTCCTCGTCCACGGTGAGCTGGACGTAGATCTCGGTGCGCGCCTCCGCCCGGGCACCGGCGCCCTTGGCGCGTTCGCGCCAGCCGATCAGGGTCGGCGCCTGATAGGCGATCACCTCGGCCTCATGCGCGGCGCCACGTCCGGCCTGGACGAGTTGTCGGCGCCCGAAGCCCTCTCCCGAGAGCACCTCGGCCGCACGGACCCCCGCCAGCCAGGCCGGCAACTGCTCGGCCCGCTGCACGACGTCCCAGACCGCTTCCACCGGCGCCATCACGTGCGCACTGCGTTCCACGAGGATCATTTCCGTCTTTCCTCCAGTGAGGACATCCCACGATATCGGCACTCTATGCGCAAATTCGGACGTATACGGACGGGTTCGGAAAAGACGCGCCGAAAACTCTTGCGCTGCGGCGACGTACGACCTATGGCGCAACGGCCGGCCGCCCCCTAGAGTCCCGAACACGATTCACGTACGACGGGAGGGCGCATGTCGACCGCAGCGATGCCCGAGTTCCCCGCCGGATTCCGCTGGGGAGTGTCCACCTCCGCCTACCAGATCGAGGGCGGCGTCGACGAGAACGGGCGGGGAGCGTCCATCTGGGACACCTTCGCCCACACCCCCGGCCGGGTCGCCGACGGCAGCACCGGCGACGTGGCCTGCGACCACTACCACCGGCACGCCGAGGACGTCGCGCTGCTCGCCGGGCTGGGCGTCTCGGCGTACCGCTTCTCGATCGCCTGGCCCCGGGTGCGGCCCACCGGCGACGGGCCGGTCGACGCGCGCGGGCTGGACTTCTACGACCGGCTCGTCGACGACCTGCTCGCCCACGGCGTCGACCCGGTCGCCACGCTCTTCCACTGGGACCTGCCGCAGGCCCTCGAGGACGCGGGCGGCTGGCTGAACCGGGACACCGCCCACCGCTTCGCCGAGTACGCCGACGCGACCGCCGCCCGCCTCGGCGACCGGGTGAAGCTCTGGATCACCCTCAACGAGCCCTTCATCCACATGAGCCTCGGCCACGGCACGGGCGAGCACGCCCCCGGCCGGACGCTGCTCTTCGACGCCTTCCCGGTGGCCCACCACCAGCTGCTCGCCCACGGCCTCGCCGTCGCCGCGCTGCGGGCGCGCACCGCGAGCCCGGTCGCCATCGCGAACAACTACTCGCCCGTGCGGCCGGCCGGGGACACCGACGCCGACCGGGCGGCCGTCGCGGCGTACGAGGCGCTGCACGACCGCCTCTTCACGGACCCGCTGTTCGGCCGGGGCTACCCCGCCGAGCTGGGCTTCGACACCGCCGTGGTGCGCGCCGGCGATCTCGACGTGATCGCCGCGCCGATCGACGTGCTGGGGGTCAACTACTACAACCCCACCGGCGTACGCGCCCCGCAGGAGGGCTCGCCGCTGCCGTTCGAGTTCGTGCCGCTGGACGGATACCCGCGTACCGCCTTCGACTGGCCGGTCGCCCCCGACGGGCTGCGCGAGCTGCTCGGCTGGCTGCACCGCACGTACGCCGACGACCTGCCCCCGATCCAGGTCACCGAGAGCGGCTGCGCGTACGACGACACGCCCGACGCCGACGGCCGGGTGCACGACCCGGAGCGCATCGCCTACCTCGACGGGCACCTGCGCGCGGTACGCGCCGCGATGGCCGAGGGCGTCGACGTGACCGGCTACTTCGTCTGGTCGCTGCTGGACAACTGGGAGTGGGCGGAGGGCTTCACCAAGCGCTTCGGCCTCGTGCACGTCGACTTCGACACCCAGCTCCGTACGCCCAAGTCCTCGTACGCCTGGTTCCGTGACCTGATCGCCCGGCCGTGACCACCGTCGACCCGACGCCCGCGTCGCTGCCGGCGGCGCTCGCCGAGCCGACCGCGCCGGTGCGGCGGGGCTGGATCGCGCTGATCTTCGCGGCCAACCTCGGGGTCTGGATGGCGTTCTTCACGCCGATCCAGGTGCTGCTGCCGCAGCAGCTGGAACGGATCGCCCCGGCCGACAAGGAGACGGCGCTGGCCGTGGTCACCGGCCTCGGCGCGCTCGCCGCCGTGCTCGCCAACCCCCTCGCCGGGGCGCTGTCGGACCGCACCTGCCTGCAGCTGGCCGGGCGGGAGTTCGGCCGGCGGCACGTCTGGACCGCCGGCGGCGCGCTGCTCGGCGCGGCGGCCCTGGTGCTGCTGGCGCAGCAACGCACCGTCGCCGGGGTCGCGCTCGGCTGGGTGGCCGCCCAGGTCTGCTTCAACGCGATGCTGGCCAGCCTGACCGCCGCCGTGCCGGACCGGGTGCCGGTCGCCCAACGGGGCGGCGTCTCCGGCTGGGTCGGCATCCCCCAGGCGCTGGGGTTGGTGCTCGGGGTGGTGCTGGTCACCGCCGTGGTGAGCGGCACCGCCGCCGGCTACCTGGCGATGGCCGCGGCGGTGCTGCTGCTGGCCCTGCCGTTCGCGCTGCTCACCGCCGACGACCCGCTGCCCCGGGCGCACCGGCCGGCGCTGCGGTGGCGCGCCCTGCTCACGTCGATGTGGATCTCGCCGCGCCGCCACCCCGACTTCGGCTGGGCCTGGATCACCCGCTTCCTGGTGCAGCTCGGCAACGCGCTCGGCACGCTCTACCTGCTCTACTTCCTCACCGACGAGGTACGCCACCCCGACCCCGAGGGCGGCCTGCTGGTGCTGATCCTGCTCTACACGGCCGGCCTGGCGGCCACCGCCGTGGTGGCCGGGCGGCTGTCGGACCGCTCCGGCAAGCGGAAGGTCTTCGTCATCACCGCCGGCGGCATCATCGCGGTCGCCGCGCTGCTGCTGGCCGTCGCGCCGGTCTGGCCGGTGGCCGTGGCCGCCGCGCTGCTGCTCGGCGCCGGCTACGGCGTCTACCTGTCGGTGGACGCCGCGCTCATCACCCAGGTGCTGCCCGCCGCGACCGACCGGGCCAAGGACCTGGGCGTCATCAACATCGCCAACTCCGCCCCGCAGGTGCTCGGCCCGGCGCTCTCCGCCCCGCTCGTGGTGCACCTCGGCGGCTACCCGGTGCTCTACGCGGTCACCGCGGCGGTCACCGTGCTGGGCAGCGTCCTGGTGCTGAAGATCCGCTCGGTGCCCTGAGCCGCACCCCTGGCGGAATCCGGTCGCGCGCCGCCGTAGGCTGGAGACGTGACGGTACGTGTGCGCTTCGCCCCCTCCCCGACCGGTATGTTCCACGTCGGCGGTGCCCGCTCGGCGCTGCAGAACTGGATCTACGCCAAGCAGCAGGGCGGGGTGTTCGTGCTCCGCATCGAGGACACCGACGCGGCCCGCAACAAGCCGGAGTGGACCGAGGGCATCCTCTCCGCGCTGGACTGGATCGGCATCGAGCGCGGCGGCTACGAGGGCCCGTACTTCCAGTCGGAGTACGCCGGCGAGCACCGGGCCGCCGCCGCGCGGCTGCACGCGTCCGGCCGCGCCTACCACTGCGACTGCACCCGCGAGGCCGTGCAGGCCCGCACCGGCTCGCAGTACCAGGGCTACGACGGCTTCTGCCGGGACCGGGGCCTGCCGGCCGGCGAGGGGCGCGCCCTGCGCTTCCGTACGCCCGACGAGGGCGAGACCGTGGTGGTCGACCTGATCCGTGGCGAGCCGACCTTCGAGAACAAGCTGATCGAGGACTTCGTCATCGCCCGGGGCGACGGCTCGCCGGTCTTCCTGCTCGCCAACGTGGTCGACGACATGACCATGGGCATCACCCACGTGATCCGGGCCGAGGAGCACCTGCCCAACACCCCGAAGCAGCAGCTGCTCTGGGAGGCGCTCGGGGTCAAGCCGCCGATCTGGGCGCACGTGCCGGTGGTGGTCAACGAGAAGCGGCAGAAGCTCTCCAAGCGCCGCGACAAGGTGGCCCTGGAGGCGTTCCGGGACGAGGGTTACCTGGCCGCCGCGATGCGCAACTACCTGATGCTGCTCGGCTGGGCGCCGTCGGGCGACCGGGAGATCGTCGAGTGGTCGGTGATCGAGCAGGAGTACCGGCTGGAGGAGGTCAACCCCTCCCCGGCGTTCTTCGACGAGAAGAAGCTCCGCGCGTTCAACGGCGAGTACATCCGGGCGCTGCCCGTCGAGGAGTTCGTCGGGGCCTGCCGGCCGTGGCTGACGGGCACCGGCACCATCGCCCCGCCGCCGTGGCAGCCGGAGGAGTTCGACGCGGACGCCTTCGCGGCCGTGGCCCCGCTGGCGCAGACCCGGATCGCGCTGCTCAGCGAGATCGTGCCGAACGTCGACTTCCTCTTCCTCGCCGCGCCCCTGATCGACGAGGCCGCCTGGGCCAAGGCGATGAAGGAGGGCTCGGCGGAGCTGCTGGACGCCGCCACGGCGGCGTTCGAGGCGCTGGAGTCGTGGGACGCCGAGACGCTGAAGTCGACGTTGGAGGCGGTCGGCGCCGAGCGCGGGCTCAAGCTCGGCAAGGCCCAGGCGCCGGTCCGCGTCGCGGTCACCGGCCGTACCGTCGGACTGCCGCTGTTCGAGTCGCTGGAGGTGCTCGGCCGCGAGCGCACCCTGAGCCGGCTGCGCGCCGCCCGGGTCCGCCTGTTCTGAGCCGGGCCTGTTCCGACGGCCACGACCGCCCTGCCGGGACGGCCCACCCGCGCCGGAAGGCGGCCTGCGACACCACCGCCACGTCGATCCGTCGCCACGTCGGTCCGCGACCGCCGGCTCCGGCTCGGGGTGGTACCTGACGGCGGCGTACCCGCTCAGCGCCCGGACCCGTGGGTCCGGGCGCTGAGGCGTCCCGGGCTCGTGCCGGTCAGCGGCGGGCGGAGCGGCGACGCAGCAGCAGGCCGGCGGCGAGGGCGGCGAGGAGAAGCACGCCGCCGAGCGCCCACAGCCAGCCGCGCCCGGCCGCGTCGTCGCTCTCCTTCGCCGCGGGCACCGCGGACCCCGGCGTGCCCGCGCCCGTCGGACCGGGCGCGGCCGAGGTCGGCGCGGCGCCGGACGGAGGCGGTACGGCCGACGCCGGGGCGCTCGGGCCGGCGGTGCCCGCGCCGGTCGGCGACTCGGCGGGGGTGCCGGTGGTCAGGGTGAACCGCACCTCGCCGGAGACCGGGTGCCCGTCGCTGGACGCCAACTGATAGCCGACGATGTAGAGCCCCGCCCGGCCGGGCTTGAACGGGACGCTCACCCGCGAGCCGGAGAAGGCCGGCGCGCCGCCGAGCGCGACCACGTTGTCCGGACCGGTCACTGTGATCTTCGTCGTATTCGGGTCCGCCTTCGCCAGGAAACGCAGCTCGATCCGGGACGGCGCCTCGGCCACCCGCGCGCCGTTGCGCGGATCGCTGCCGGTCAGCGAGTTGTGGGCGGCCGCCGGCGCGGCCGGCAACACCAACGACACACCGATCGCCACGCCGACCACCACTGGCCAGGTGAGCGCCACACGTGGGAACCTGCCCCCCATGAACCCCTCCGTAAAGGTACGATCCGCCCGCTGATCCACGGCTACCGTTCATTGGTCGGGCCGGGATCACAGATAGTTCCAATTACTGTTCCACGAGCTGCAACCGATCGACGTTCTGCGCAGTCTTGAGGGTGGCACCCTGCACGGGTTCGGTCACCCCCGTCAGCCAACCAACGCGTGACCTGCAGCAAGCCATCCATCGAACGGGGCGAGGAGGCGGCGATGGTCCGAACGATGCGGCGGCTGGTCGCGGTGTTGGCAGGCGGGCTCGCGGCGGCGGTCCTGTCGCTCGGTTTCGCCGGGACGGCGACGGCGGCGCCGAAGACCCCACCGGCCGGAGTGGAGATCACCGGGCATGGGCTGGCGGAACCGCTGCGGCTGCGCGCGGAGGCCCAGCCCGCGCACGTGGTGGCGGTCATCGACCAGGTCAACTTCCTCGGCCGTACGGGGCAGCCCAAGGGCCCGAAGGCGGCCGATCTCGGTCCGAAGTACACCGTCGTGGTGTTCGCCGGTGACGTGCCGAAGCAGACGTACGACCTCTACCCGAAGGCGGTCGGCGGGCCGCGCGTCTTCCGTCCGGCCAAGCAGCCGGACGCCCGCAAGACCGCCGCGGGCTGGTTCCTCGGCCGGCTCAGCATGTCGGAGACCCTCCGCACGGCGGGCGTGCCGCTGGAGCGGCAGTTCGACACCGTCAGCGGGGGCGTCGGCGGCGGCGAGCGGGTCATCCCGGAGGACGCCCTCAACCCGGCCAAGGACATCGACGAGGCGCTCGGCGAGTTGCAGCGGCTGCTGCTGCTCAACGTCGCGGTGGTGCTGGTCATCACGTCGGGGCTCGCCGGGATCGCGCTGCTGGTCCGCCGCCGCACCCGCTGAGCCCACACCCGCTGAGCCCGCGCCCGCCGGTCCCACCGTCACCCGGCGCCCCGCCGCACGACCCCGCCCCGGGCGGGGGTCAGACCTCCAGGACCACCTTGCCGCGGACGTGCCCCGCCTCCACCAGGCGCTGCGCGTCCGCCGCCTGGGCCAGCGGGAACGTCCGTTCGACATGGACGGTCAACCGGCCGGCGTCCACCAGCCCGGCGAGCATGCCCAGGTCCACGGTCGACGGCTTGACGAACAGATAGCTGCCGCCCAGCCGGGTGACGTGCTCCGGGTCGGCCGTCGAGATCAGCCGCGCGGGACGGGTGATCAGCTCGGCCGACACGTCGAGCGCGTCGCCGCCGAACAGGTCGAGCACCACGTCCACCCCGTCGGGCGCGACCGCGCGGACCCGGTCGGCCAGCCCGTCGCCGTACGCGACCGGCTCGGCGCCCAGCGACCGGACGAAGTCGTGGTTGGCCGCGCCGGCCGTGCCGATCACGCGGTCGGCGCCGAACGCGCGGGCGATCTGCACCGCCAGGTGGCCCACCCCGCCGGACGCCCCGTGCACCAGCACCGTGTCGCCGGCGCCGGTGCGGGCCGACTGGAGCGCCTGGTACGCCGTGAGTCCCGCCAGGGGCAGGCCGCCCGCCTCGGCCCAGGACGCCCGCACCGGCTTGGCCGCCAACGTCCGCTCGGGCGCCGGGACGAGTTCGGCGTACGTGCCGTACTGGACGTGGTCGCGTCGGACGTAGCCGACGACCTCGTCGCCGACGGCGAACCCGGTCACCGCCGGCCCGACCGCCTCGATCACCCCGGCCGCGTCCCAGCCGGGAACGAGCGGGAAGTGACCCGGGATCGCACCGGCCAGGTGCCCCTCGCGCACCTTCCAGTCGACCGGGTTCACCCCGGCCGCCCGGACCCGTACGAGCACCGTGTCCGGGCCGACCGGCGGGTCGGGCAGGTCCCGGACGGTCAGCAGGTCGGCCGGGCCGTACGTGTCGATCGCGATCGCCTTCACACCGGTCACGCTAGCCGCCGGGCGGCGCCGCCGTGGTCAGCACCAGCGGCGTGGCGGCCGCTCGCGGCGGGTGACGCGCTGCCGGGGGCGGACCGGGCCGTGCCGGTGCGCGCCGGCCCAGCCGGGCAGGTCGCTGCGGCAGCCCGGGAGCGCCGCCAACTCGGCCTCGCCGGCCGGAGCCGGTTCCGCGACGCGCTGCCGGGGCACCGTGACGTCGTCCTCGGGGCGCTCGGGCGCGCGGGTCGGGTGCTCCGGCGAGTGGGCCGGGAGCCCTCCGGGCAGCCGGCGGTGCTTTGCTGCCGCCTGCTGCTCGTGGTGGCCCGGCCGGCAGGGCTCGCCCTGGGCGCAGCCGTGCTCGGCCTCCCCGTGCGCCATCGGAGTCTCCTCACGCTCGCCCCGCCCGCCGGGGTCGCTCCGACGGGCCCTGTCACCGTACTGGCCGGCACCGACGCCCCACCCGACTCCCCCACCGCGCCCGCCTCCTCCCTCGCGATCATGCAGTCGTGGTGGGAATTTCGTACGCCGGTGCAGCTTTCGTCCCCCACCACGACTGCATGATCGGCGGAAACGGGCGGGGTGGGGGTGTGGTGGGATCGGGGGGTGGGGGCGGGTGGGTGGGTGAGGGTGGCTGGGTGGGTGGGGGCCGGGACGGGCGGGCGGGACGTCATGCTGGCGTGCGCCTCCCTGGTTGGCGGGGCGGTCCTGTACGGCCTGGGCACGCAGCCGCAACTGTCCTGGCACCCGGACCTGCCGGAACCGCTGTTCCTGCTGCCGCTGGCGGTGGTCTGCACGGCGGTGGGCCTGCGCCGGGTCGCCAGCCGGGCCAGCCTGGCGCTCGGCACGGTGGCGGTGGTGGCCGACCTCGCGATGGGCGGCTCGCTGGCCACCGTCCTCGTCTACACCCAGGTGCTCTACGACGCGTGCGTGTTCGGCTCGGCCCGGACCTGGCGCCGGCTGCTCCAGGTCACGATCGGATTGAGCGTCCTCGGCACGGCGGTGGGGGTGCTGCTGAGAGGCGACTGGCGGGGCGTGGGCATCGGGGCGCCCGTGGTGCTGGCCGGGGTGCTGCCGGTGCTCACCGGGGTCAGCGTGCGGCAGTACCGGGACCAGGCGGTCGCCGAACGGGCCCGGGCCGAGCAGACGGCCCGGCTGGTGGAGCTGGACCGCCGGCAGGCCGTCGGCGCGGAGCGGGCCCGGATGGCCCGGGAGCTGCACGACGTGATCGCCAACCACCTGAGCGCGGTGGCCATCCACGCCACGGCCGCGCTCTCCGTGCCCGGGCTCGACCGGTCGCAGGTCGAGTCGGCGCTGCGGGTGATCCGGGAGAGCAGCGTGCAGGGGCTGGGCGAGATGCGGCAGATGATCGGCCTGCTGCGGGAACCGGCGGAGGGCGGGGCGGCCGTCGACGCCACCGACGAGACGACCCGGGCGCGGCTCAGCGAGGTCGACGCCCTCGTGGACCGGGTGCGCGCCGCCGGGCTGACCGTCCGGGCGACCCGACGCGGCGAGCCCCGCGCGCTGCCGGTCGGGGTGGACCTGGCCGCGTACCGGATCGTGCAGGAGTCGCTGACCAACGCGCTCAAGCACGGCGCCGGCGAGGCCGACCTGCTGGTCGCGTACGAGCCGGCAGGGGTGGTGGTGGGCGTGGAGAACCCGGTCGGCGCCGGCCGGGGCACCCTGACCGGCGCGGGCGCCGGCCTGATCGGGATGCGGGAGCGGGCGGCGCTGCTGAACGGCCGGTTCGCCGCCGGCCCGGCGGAGGGCCGCTGGCGGGTACGGGTGGAGCTGCCGACGGAGGTGGCGTCGTGAGGGGACGGGGCGTGGCATGGCCGAGGTGATCCGGGTGCTGCTCGCCGACGACCAGCCGGCGGTGCGGGCCGGGCTGGCGCTGATCCTGGCCGGTGCGGCCGGCGTCGAGGTGGTGGGTGAGGCCGAGGACGGCGCCGAGGCGGTCCGGCTGTGCCGGGAGCTGCGCCCGGACGTCGCGGTGCTGGACGTGCGGATGCCCCGGCTGGACGGCATCTCCGCCACCCGGGAGATCGCCGCCGACCGGCTCGCCGACGTGCTCGTGCTCACCACCTTCGACGTCGACGAGTACGTCTTCGGGGCGCTGCGGGCCGGCGCGGCGGGCTTCGTCCTCAAGGACATCGACGCGGCGGGCCTGGTGGCGGCGGTGCGGACGGTCGCCCGGGGCGAGGGGTTCATCGCCCCGGCGGTCACCCGCCGCCTGATCACCGAGTTCGCGGCGACCGCCCCCACCACCTCCGCCGCGGCCCGGCAGGCGGTGGACGCGCTGACCCCCCGGGAGCGCGACGTGCTGGCCTGTCTCGGGCTCGGCCTGTCCAACCAGCAGGTCGCCGACCGGTTGGCGATGGCCGAGAGCACCACCAAGACCCACGTCAGCCGGATCCTCGCCAAGCTGGACCTGCGCAGCCGGGTGCAGGCCGCCATCCTGGCCCAGGAGCTGGGACTGCCCGTCCCGCCGCCGGCCTGACCCACCGCCGCAGGTCGGGGCGTGTCAGGCTGGGGCGGTGAGCGAGCCGGGCGGGACGGAACTGTCGGCCACGCTGCGCCGGATCGAGCGGGCGGCGGGGGCGCTGGCCAGCGCCAGCGTGGCCCGGATGGACGAGGCGTTGCCCTGGTTCCGCGACCTGCCGCCCGACCACCGCTCCTGGGTGATGCTGGTGGCCCAGGCCGGCGCCCGGTCGCTGGTGCAGTGGTTGCGCGACGGCGGCGGCACGGCGGACAGCACCCAGGAGGTCTCGGACGAGGTCTTCGCCACCGCGCCGCAGGCGCTCGCCCGATCGATCAGCCTCCAGCAGACCGTCGCGCTGGTGAAGGTGATGATCGACGTCGTCGAGGAGCAGGTCTCGCACCTGGCGGCGAAGGGCGAGGAACAGCAGTTGCGCGAGGCGGTGCTGCGGTTCTCCCGGGAGATCGCCTTCGCCGCCGCCCGGGTGTACGCCCGGGCCGCCGAGTCGCGCGGCTCCTGGGACGCCCGGTTGCAGGCGTTGCTGGTGGACGCGCTGCTGCGGGGCGACTCGCCGGACGTGCTGGCGAGCCGGGCGGCGGCGCTCGGCTGGGCGGACGCCCCGCCGGTGGCGGTGGCGGTCGGCCGCTCCCCCGGCGGGGAGGTCTCCGCCGTGCTGCACACCGTCCACCGGCAGGCCCGGCGCATCGGCACGGAGGTGATCGGCGGGGTGCACGGCGACCGGCTGGTCATCGTGCTGGGCGGCGCCGCCGACCCGGTCGCGGCCACCGGCAAGCTGCTCGGCGCCTTCGGGGACGGGCCGGTGGTGGTCGGTCCGGCCGTGCCGAGCCTGGACGAGGCGACCGAGTCGGCGCGCGCCGCGCTGGCCGGCTTCCGGGCCGCACCGGCCTGGCCGACCGCGCCCCGGCCGGTGCCGGCGGACGACCTGCTGCCGGAGCGGGCGCTGGCCGGGGACGCGGAGGCGCGCCGGCGGCTGCGGCACGACGTCTACGCCGCGCTGGTGCGGGCCGGCGGGGAACTGCTGGAGACCCTCGACGCCTTCTTCGCGGCCGGCGGCACGCTGGAGAGCGCCGCGCGCTCCCTCTTCGTGCACCCGAACACGGTGCGCTACCGGCTGCGGCGGATCTCGGACGTCACCGGCTTCTCGCCGCTCGCCGCGCGGGACGCCTTCGCGCTCCAGGTGGCCCTCACCGTCGGTCGGCTCGACCCGGTGGTCCCGGTGGTACCAACTCAGACAATGACCCCGAACGCCAGCAAAACACCACACACAGGTGATGATCGCCGCCGATTTTTGTAGGAACCCTCCAAAGGTTCTAGTGCGGTTTGGTCGAGGGCGGCACAGCGCTACCCGCGCGTATCCGGGAGAGTCATAGGAGTGCTCGCCGTACTCTCGCCCGGCCAGGGTTCCCAGAAACCCGGCTTCCTGACTCCCTGGCTGGACCTCACCGGCGCCGAAGCACGTCTGCGCTGGTGGTCGGCGCTGGCCGGGGTCGACCTGGTGCACCTCGGCACCGCCGCCGACGCGGACGAGATCAGGGACACCGCGCGGACCCAGCCGCTGCTGGTCGCCGCCGCGCTGCTGGCCGCCGAGCACCTGCCGATGTACGACGTCACGCTCACCGTCGGCCACAGCGTCGGCGAGCTGGGCGCGGCGGCGCTCGCCGGGGTGCTCCCGGCGGAGGCGGCGATCACCCTGGCCGGCGTACGCGGGCGGGAGATGGCCGCGGCCTGCGCCCTGGAGCCGACCGGGATGGCCGCCGTGCTGGGCGGGGACCCCGACGAGGTGCTCGCCTCGATCGTCGCGCACGGGCTGCACCCGGCCAACCGCAACGGCGCCGGCCAGTTCGTCGCCGCCGGCTCCGTCGAAGGGCTGGAGAAGCTCGCCGCCGAGCCGCCGGCCAAGGCCCGGGTGATCCGCCTGAAGGTGGCCGGCGCCTTCCACACGCCGTACATGGCCCCCGCCGAGACGGCGCTGGCAGCCGTGGCCGCCGGGATCACCCCGAGCGACCCGGCCCGGATCCTGCTGTCGAATCTCGACGGGGCCGCGGTCAACCACGGGCGCGACATGGTGCAGCGCCTGGTCCGCCAGGTCACCGCGCCGGTGCGCTGGGACCTCTGCATGCGCACCCTGGCCGACCTCGGGGTGACCGGCGTGATCGAGCTGCCCCCGGCCGGCACCCTCGCGGGCCTGGTCAAGCGGGAGCTGAAGGGGGCCGGGGCCCCCGAGGTGGTCACCCTCAACACGCCCGACGACCTGCCCGCCGCCCGGGACCTGATCGCCCGGCACGGCATGGCGCCGGGCCACGAGCCGACCATGCACTTCCGCGTGGTGGTGGCCCCGTCGGCCGGCACCTTCGAGCCGGCGCGGGAGCTCACCGAGGGCGACACGCTCCGCGCCGGCCAGGTCGTCGGCCACGTGGCCACCCGGCAGGGCCCGGTCGAGGTGACCGCCCACGGCAGCGGTGTGCTCACCGAGTGGCTCGCCCACCACGACGACCCGGTCGCGCCGGGCCAACCGCTCGTCCGCATCGGAGGTCACGTGTGAGCGCGAGGAATGAGCCGGTCCTGCGAGTCCCGCAGTCGCGAACGGAAGGACAGCTCTGATGACCGGCAGTCGGATCGTCGCGATGGGGCACTACCAGCCCTCCCGCGTGGTCACCAACGACGACATCGCCCAACTGGTCGAGACCAGCGACGAGTGGATCCGGGACCGGGTCGGCATCGTCACCCGGCGGATCGCCGACGGTGAGACGGTCGCCGACATGGCCGCCGCCGCCGCCGGCAAGGCACTGGCCAACTCCGGGCTCACCGCCGCCGACATCGACCTGGTCGTGGTGGCGACGTGCAGCTCCGCCGATCGAAGCCCGAACGTGGCCTGCCGGGTCGCCGCCAAGCTCGGCATCACCGCGCCCGGGGCGTTCGACCTCAACACGGCCTGCTCCGGCTTCGCGTACGCGCTGGGCACCGTGGACCACGCCATCCGGGCCGGCGCCTCGCGCAACGCCCTGGTCATCGGCGCGGAGAAGCTGTCCGACATCGTCGACTGGACGGACCGCTCCACCTGCATCATCTTCGCCGACGGCGCCGGGGCCGCCGTGGTGTCGGCCGTCGGCGAGGGCGAGCCCGCCGGCGTCGGCCCGGTGGTCTGGGGCTCGGTGCCGGAGAAGGGCGACGCGGTACGCATCGAGGGCTGGCGCCCGTCCATCCAGCAGGAGGGGCAGTCGGTCTTCCGCTGGGCCACGACGGAGCTGGCGCCGCTGGCCCGGCAGGCGTGCGAGCGCGCCGGGGTGGACCCGTCGGAGCTGGCGGCCTTCGTGCCGCACCAGGCCAACGCCCGGATCATCGACGGCATCGCGAAGCGGCTCGGCATCCCGAACGCGATCATCGCCAAGGACATCGTCGAGTCCGGCAACACCTCGGCGGCGAGCGTGCCGCTGGCCCTGTCCAAGCTGGTCGAGCGGCGGGAGGTGCCCTCCGGCGCCCCGGTGCTGCTCTTCGGCTTCGGCGGTGGCCTGACCTACGCCGGTCAGGTCGTCCGCTGCCCCTGAAAGCCCCTCCGGCCGCTGCGCCGGGGAGTGACGGTCGGCGTCGTCGGCCGTCGAATGATCCACGATGAGAGGAACCAACCGCAATGACCCGTGACGAGATCACCGCCGGCCTCGCCGAGATCCTCGAAGAGGTTGCCGGGGTGAACCCGGACGACGTGGCCGAGGGGAAGTCCTTCACCGACGACCTGGACGTCGACTCGCTCTCCATGGTGGAGGTCGTGGTGGCGGCCGAGGAGAAGTTCGGCGTCAAGATCCCGGACAACGAGGTGCAGAACCTGAAGACCGTCGGGGACGCCGTCAGCTACATCGAGGCGCAGTCCTGATCATGGCTCACACCGACGTCGTCGTCACCGGGCTCGGCGCGACCACCCCGCTGGGCGGGGACGTCGCGTCGACCTGGGACGCCATGCTCGCCGGCCGCTCCGGGGTGGGTCCGCTCACCCAGGAGTGGGCCGAGCAACTGCCGGTCCGGATCGCCGCCCGGCTCGCGGTCGAGCCGACCGGCCTGATCGACCGGGTCAAGCTCCGCCGGCTCGACCGGTCCGAGGCGATCGCGATCATCGCGGCGCAGCAGGCCTGGGCGGACTCCGGCCTGGCCGACTCCGGGCTGGACCCGGAGCGGCTGGGCGTCAGCGTCGGCTCCGGCATCGGCGGCGCGCTGACGCTGCTCGCCCAGGACGACATCCTGGAGGCGTCCGGCCCGCGGCGGGTCTCCCCGCACACGATCCCGATGCTGATGCCGAACGGCCCCGCCGCCTGGGTGGGGCTGGAGCTGGGCGCGAAGGCCGGGGTGCACTCGGTGGCCAGCGCCTGCGCGACCGGCGCCGAGGCGATCGCGCTCGGCATGGACATGATCCGTGCCGGCCGGGCCGACGTGGTGGTGGCCGGCGGCACCGAGGCGGTCATCCACCAGCTGCCGATCGCCGGGTTCAGTTCGATGCGGGCGATGTCGACCCGCAACGACGAGCCGGAGCGGGCCTCCCGGCCGTGGGACAAGGGCCGCGACGGCTTCGTGCTGGGTGAGGGCGCGGGCATCGTGGTGCTGGAGCGGGCGGAGCACGCCGCCGCCCGGGGCGCCCGGGTCTACGCCCGGCTGGCCGGCGCCGGACTCACCTCCGACGGCTACGACATCGTCCAGCCGCACCCGGAGGGCGAGGGCGCGATCCGGGCGATCGCGAAGGCGATCGCGGACGCGGGCGTCGCCAGGGCGGACATCGTGCACGTCAACGCGCACGCCACGTCGACCCCGGTCGGGGACGTCGCGGAGATCACCGCGCTGCGCGCGGCGCTGGGTGACCACCCGGTGCTGACCTCGACCAAGTCGATGTCCGGTCACCTGCTGGGCGCGGCGGGCGCGCTGGAGTCGATCGCCACCATCCTGGCGATCCGCGACAGTGTCGTACCGCCGACGATCAACCTGGAGGACCCCGACGACGGGCTCACCCTGGACGTGGCCGCCAACGAGGCGCGCCGCATGGACATCCCCGCCGCGCTGAACAACTCGTTCGGCTTCGGCGGGCACAACGTGGCTCTCGTCTTCACGCGGGCCTGAGACCACAGCCATGGAGGCTCACGTGACCACCACCGCCGTTGGCGTGGACACCTCGTCCGTCGCGGACCATCGGGATCCGGAGGTTCGGCTCCGGGCGTTGTTCGACGCCGGTTCGTTGCGGCTGTCGGTGCCACGGGACACCTCGGGTGTGCTGTGGGCGCGCGGTGAGGTCGAGGGCTCGCCGGTCGTCGCGTACGCCACGGACGCGACGCGGATGGGCGGGGCGATGGGCACCGAGGGGTGCCGGCACGTCGTGGACGCGATCGACACCGCGGTGCGGGAGCGGGTGCCGGTGATCGGGTTGTGGCACTCGGGTGGTGCGCGGTTGGCCGAGGGCGTGGTCGCCCTGGACGCGGTGGGTCAGGTGTTCGCGGCGATGGTGCGGGCCTCGGGGCGGGTGCCGCAGATCTCCACGGTGCTGGGACCGGCGGCCGGTGGCGCCGCGTACGGGCCGGCGCTGACCGACATCGTGGTGATGAGCGGTGCGGGTCGGATCTTCGTGACCGGCCCGGAGGTGGTCCGCAGCGTCACCGGAGAGCAGGTCGACATGGCCCGCCTCGGTGGGCCCGAGCCGCACGGCCGCCGCTCCGGGGTGGTCCACGTGACCTGCGCCGACGACGAGACGGCGCTGGCCGAGACGCGCAAGCTCGCCGCGCTGCTCGGCCGGCAGGGGCGCCTGTCGCCCGACGACGTGTCCGCCCAGGACGAGGGGGGACACGACCTGACGGCGAAGATGCCGGTCGAGACGAACCGGGCGTACGACGTGAAGCCGGTGGTGAAGGCGCTGCTGGACGCCCCCGGGGTGGAACTGCACGCCAAGTGGGCGCCGAACGTCGTGACCACCCTGGGTCGCTTCGCCGGGCGTACCGTCGGGGTGATCGCGAACAACCCGCTGCGCCTGGGCGGCTGTCTGGACGCCTCCAGCGCCGAGAAGGCCGCCCGGTTCGTGCGCATGTGCGACTCCCTCGGCGTACCGCTGATCGTCCTGGTCGACGTCCCCGGCTACCTGCCCGGACTGGGTCAGGAGTGGGACGGCGTCGTCCGCCGGGGCGCGAAGCTCCTGCACGCCTTCGCCGAGGCCGTCGTGCCCCGGGTCACCCTGGTCACCCGCAAGGCCTACGGCGGGGCGTACATCGCGATGAACTCCCGCTCCCTGGGTGCCACCGCGGTGTTCGCCTGGCCCAACGCGGAGGTCGCGGTGATGGGCGCCGGCGCCGCCGTCAACATCCTGCACCGCAAGAAGCTCGCCGCCGCCCCGGCCGAGGAGCGCGAGACGCTGCGCGCGCAGCTCGTCGAGGAGCAGACCCGTATCGCCGGCGGCGTCAACCGGGCCCTCGAGATCGGCGTCGTGGACGACGTGATCACCCCGGCCGAGACCCGCCGCCGCATCGCCGAAGCCCTCGCCGCCGCCCCGGCGGCCCGGGGCGCGCACGGCAACATCCCGCTGTAGCCGCACAGACCGCCGTGGGGCCCGCGCTCAGCACGAGCGCGGGCCCTTGCGCGTCGTTCAGCCCCGGTTGCGGGGGTGCTGGCGGGCGGTCCGCTCGTTGCCCCGGCGGTAGTTGCCGGTCCACCGGGCCATCACGAGCTGCGGGTCGCCGTCGACCTCGGCGAGGAACTCCGCCGCCCGGCCGCCGCGCAGGGTGCCCGCCGCCCGGCCGTGGTGGGTGATCACGACCGTGCCGTCCGGCCGCTCGACGTACGCGAAACCCTCTGCTGTCCCCATGGGCGCACAGGGTGCCAGGTGGGACGGCCGAGGGCGACCCGGTTTTCCCGCTTGACCCTCCAGCGGCTGGAGACAGGAGGCTTGTCGACGTGGCCGACCGCACCGACCTGTTCACCATCGGGCAACTCGCCCGCCGGACCGGCCTGTCCGTCCGGACGATCCGCTTCTGGTCCGACCTCGACCTGCTCCCGCCCACCGCCCGGTCCACCGGCGGCTACCGCCTCTACGACGCGGCGGCCGTGGCCCGGCTGGACCTCGTCCGGAGCCTGCGGGAGCTGGGGATCGGCCTGGACGACGTCCGCCGGATCCTCCAGCGGCGGACGAGCGTCCGGGAGGTGGCCCTGGCACACAGCCGCGCCCTGGACGCGGAGATCCGCACCCTGCGGCTGCGCCGGGCGGTGTTGCGGTCGGTCGCCCGACGTGGCAGCACGACCGAGGAGTTGAGACTGATGAACGACCTGGCCCGCCTCTCCGCCCGCGAGCGGCAACGGATCATCGACGAGTTCGTCGCCGAGGTCTTCGGTGGCGTGGAGCCCGGTCCCGGCGGCGACGGGCTGGCCCGGGCGATGCGGACGCTCCCCGCCGACCTGCCCGACGAGCCCACCGACGAGGAGGTCGACGCCTGGGTCGAGCTGGCCGGGCTGGTCGCCGACCCCGCCTTCCGGCTTCGGGTACGGGCGATGGCGGTGGCCGGGGCGGCGGCGACGTCCCCGCCGCCGGCGATGCCCTCCGTCGAGCCGGCACGCGCCGCGCTCGCCGCCGGGATCGCCCCGGACTCCGGGCGGGCGCGGGCGGTGCTCGACGAGATGGTGGACCCGGGGCTGTCCCGCGCCGAACGGCTCGCGCTCGCCGACGGCATCGCGACCTTCACCGACCGGCAGGTGGAGCGGTACTGGCAGCTGATCGGGGTGCTCAACCGGCGGCCCCCGTTCCCGCCCGCGGTGCCCGCCGTGGAGTGGCTGGTGGCCGCCCTGCGCGCGGCACCGTAGATCAACCGGATTGACGCCGCCGCCCCGCGCCGCTTTGATGAGCCGGCTCTCGTCGTCAACGGGGAATGGACACCATGCAACGTCGTACCCGCGCCGCCGTGCTCGCGGTGCTCACCATCGGACTGACCGGCGGCTGCGCCGACGGGAAGGAGGCACCGTCGGCCGGTGGTTCCCCGTCGGCCTCGCCGAGCGTCACCGCCTCGACGGTGACCCCCGGCCCGCCCTGGCACGACGAGGTGGTGGCGGCTCCCGCCGGGACCACGGTGGGCGGCAAGGGTACGCCCTGCGAGCTGCCGGTCACCTTCTCGGTGCCGGCGAGGTGGAAGGTCGAGGCGGTGAAGGGCTCGGCGAAGTTCGGCGAGCCCCGCCTCGGCAAGGCCCTCATGCTGTGCGAGATCAACGCCCGGCCGACCGGCTCCACCGGGTTCCTGCGGGTGTGGCGGGTCGACGGGGTCGCCGGCGGCGCACAGGAGCACCTCAAGTACTTCCTCGACGCCTACTCGCCGGAGGCCGCGGACGCGGAGTACCGGCGGGTGAAGGCCGGCACCGTCGACGCCGTCGAGGCGAGCTACCCCAAGGAGGACGGCGGCACGGTCCACGACCAGGCCATCGCGATCTCCTCCCTCTACGGTCCGATCGTGCTGAGCCTGGACACCTCGGACCCCGTGGAGCTGCTGCCGGCGTACCAGCTGGTCAAGCAGTCGGCCCGGATCAACCGGGACTGACGCGGCTCAGGCGCCGCAGGTCGTGGCGGACAGGCCGGTCACCGGCACCGGGGACCGGCCGCCCGGTCGGGTCTTGCCGGCCAGCACCCCGGCGAGGGCGGTCATCGACACCCGGCTGGAGGAGTAGGTCGCCAGGAGGGTCGGCGACTTGGCCTTCGCCAGCACGTACGGGGTGTCCATGGCGACCGTGACGGCGGCGTCGGCGCGCAGGTCGCCGGCGCCGTCGCCGTACCCGACGAGGTGCACCACCGTGCCGCCGCCGGCCACCACCTTGACCCCGGCCGCCTTGAGCGCCTCGGTCAGCGCCGCCCGCGTGTGCTCGCGCCCGCCGGAGGCGGTCACGGTCACCGGCCCCCGTACGCCGCCGCCGCAGGCGCCCCGCAGCACCGTCACCGCCGCCGCGGCCAGGTCCTCCGCCGCCTTGCGGTGCGCCGGGCCGGCCAGCGTGGACAGCTCGGGCGTGGGCCGGTCGGCCAGCTTGAACTTCATCGTCAGTACCCGGGTCGCGGCCTCGACGAGGCGGGTCCGGGGCAGCGACTTGTCGCGGAGCGCGGCGAGCAGCCCGTCGTACGCCTGACGGACGTTCGGCGGCATGAGGATGAGGTCGTTGCCCGCCTTCAGCGCGCGCACGGCGGCCTCACCCGGCGACCAGCGCTTGGCCGGCGGCATGTTCATCCCGTCGGTGATCACCACGCCCTGGAAGCCCAGCTGGCCACGGAGCACGTCGGTGAGCAGCTTGTGCGAGAAGGTCGCCGCGGTGCCCGGGTCCACCGACCGCGCGTCGAGGTGGGCGGACATCACGGCCATCGTGCCCGCGTCGATGGCGGCGGAGAAGGGCGGCCACGCCCCGGTCTCCAGCGTCCGGCGGGGCTGGTCGAGCACCGGCAGTCCCTCGTGGGAGTCGGCGGCGCTGTGCCCGTGCCCCGGGAAGTGCTTGACGGTGGCCGCGACGCCCGCGGCCTGCAGGCCCCGGACCGCGCCCGCGACCTGCCCCGCCGTCACCTTCGGGTCCGCACCGTACGACCGGGAACCGATCACGGTGCTGCGGGTGGCGAGCACGTCGGCGACGGGGGCGAAGTCGAGGTTGATCCCCATCGCGGCGAGTTCGGTGCCGGCCGCCCGCCAGGCGGCCTCGGTCAGCTCCGGTCGTCCGGCGGCGCCGGCGGCGAGGGCGCTGGGCAGCAGGGTCACGCCGTCGGTGATCCGGGTGACCACGCCGTGCTCCTGGTCGGTGCCGATCAGGAAGGGCGCCGGCCCGGCGGGCAGCCGACCGGCGGCCGCGCGCAGGCCGTCGGTGAGCGCGCGAACCTGCTTCGGGTTGTCGACGTTTGTCGTCTCCTGGTTGCCCTTGGTCGGGTCGTCGGCGCTGAAGCCGACCAGGATCAGCCCGCCGAGCCGGTATTTCTCGACCATCTGGGCGGGGGTGTCCACCCCGGCCAGTGCCTGGTTGCCGGCCGCCGAGCCGGGCGAGACCCTGGTGGCCGCGTCGCCGTAGGCGTACGGCATCAGCACCTGGCCGACGAGGTCCTCGTCGGCGAGCGAGGCCACGAGGGCGGCGGCGCGGGCGGCGGGGTCGGTGCCGGGGACGCTCGCGGCGGGTGTCGGGGTGGCCGTCGGGGCGGCGGCGCTCGTCGGTGCCGGGTCGGGGCGGCGGTCCGCCGGCCCGGAGCACCCGGAGACGAGCAGTGCGGTCAGAGCGGCGAACGCGACGCCGGCACGTCGCGGGGTAGTCGACACGCGGCCCATCCCACCAGTTCACCCCTTATCGGGGCAACTTGACCTTCACCCGCCAGGATGAGTCGGCCCCGGTCCGGGCCCCGGCGTCAGCCGACGCGGGTGAGCAGGGTCACCGGCGCGCCGTCGCCGGCGTACCGGTAGGGCTCCAGCTCGGCGTCCCACGCCGTGCCGAGCGCCTTGTCGAGGGCGTGCGCGAGGGCCTCGGGGGCCCGCGCGCCCGCCATGATGCTGCGCAGGCGGTCCTCGCCGAGCTGGATGTCGCCGGCCGCGCCGACGCTCGCCCGGAACAGGCCGCGTCCGGGCACGTACATGAAGCGCTCGCCGTCGGCGCCGGGGCTCGGTTCCTCGGTGACCTCGAAACGGATCATGGGCCACTGCCGGAGGGCAGCAGCCAGCTCGGCGCCCGTCCCCGGACGACCGGTCCACCCGCACTCGGCCCGGCGTGCGCCGGGGTCGACGGGCTGAGCCGTCCACTGCAGGTTGACCGGCGCGGCGAGGACGCGCGCGATCGCCCACTCGACGTGTGAGCACACGGCGAGCGGGGTCGAGTGGACGTATACGACGCCACGCGTTGGCACGGTGACCTCCCGGAGAGCGAGGTGCGTCTTCCCCTACGACCTCGACCACCCGAGTGGTTGCTGGAACACATGATGACTGGTGTGACGGATGATGCGCCAGGGAATCGGAAAATTCGCGGGTCGGAATAGTCGGACGGGCACCCCGGTTGACCCCTCACGACGCGGTGACCAGCCAGGGACCGCGGTCGTGTACAGTTCCATCGGCGGCCTGTGCCGCGCACATCTTCCGCGGGCCCACCCACCAGGGTGTCGTCCGCACAGCCCCCGGACGTTCCGTCCTCCCGTACGTCTTGCAAGGAGTACCTCCGTGGCGAGCAACACCTCTAAGACCGCGCGCGCGTCAGTCCGGGCCGGCCAGGCTGGCCAGGGTGGCGCCCTCAGCGTGCTGGGCGAGTTCAAGTACCTCATCCCGCTCAACGGCGGCAAGCACGCCTACGTGCGGAACCTGACCAACGGCAAGACCGCGCACCTGCGCACCGACTCCGACGCCTTCGTCGAGGAGATCCGGGTGCTGGCCGCCGCCGGCCACGCCGCGAAGATCCGCGCCGAGATCAACAACCTCAACACCACCCACCCGGGTGACGGCTGGGACGCCACCGAGAAGCGCCTCGTCGAGGCCGGCGTCTTCGAGGGCTGACCCTCCCCACCCACGCGACACCGGAACCGCCCGCCGGCACCCCCGGCGGGCGGTTCCGCGTTCCCGCCCCCTCCACCCCGTTGATCATGAAGTTGTTGCGCTCCGCCCCGGCGTGTCGCGACAACAACTTCATGATCAACGGGGTGGGGGGAGCTTCTACGGCTCTAGCAGGGTCACCTCGCCGGTGGTCAGGTCGTAGAGGGCGCCGACCACCGTCAGGCGGCCGGCGGCGACCGGGACGGCGAGCCGGTCGTCGGCGCGCAGGGCGGCGACCGTACGGAGCACGTGCCGGCGGACCGCCATCGGGTGCACCCGGGGGTCGTCGACGCCCACCTCGGTCACCGCCGGGGCGATCTGGTCGACGAGGTGGGCCAGCGCGCCGCCCGGCGACCGCCCGCCACGCAACGCGTCCACGGCGGAGGCCACCGCGCCGCACCGTTCGTGCCCGAGCACCATCACCAGCGGCACGCCCAGCTCACCGACCACGTACTCGATGGAGCCGAGCACCGCCCGGTCCAGTACGTGCCCACCGGTGCGGATCACGCAGATCGAGCCGAAGGTCTGGTCGAAGATCGCCTCCAGCGGCACCCGCGAGTCAATGCAGCCGAGCAGGACCGCGTACGGCTGCTGGTCGCCCGAGGCCGCCGCGGCGGCGGTGACGTCGTGGCCGTGCACCGGCTGGCCGCTGACGAAGCGGCGGTTGCCGGCGAGCAGCTCGGCCAGCGCGGCCCGGGGCGACCCCATGCCCTCAGCTTGGCGGGCCCGCCGGCCGCCCGGAGCGGGTTGCGAACCTTCTCACCGACACGGTTGCCGTGGTCTCATGACGGGTAGCCGGTGTTACCACCGGGTATCCCCGGTGTTGCGGTTCCGTGCGGCCCTGGGGAGGTGACGATGCCGGAGCACGTCGAGGTACGTCTTCCCGACGACGTACGCCTGCACGTCGAGGCGGTTGGACCGGCCGACGCCGAGGTCACCGTCGTGCTGCTGCACGGCTGGACGCTGGACGGGCGGGCCTGGCACCGGCAGCTCGCCGACCTGCGGCAACGCTTCGGCGACGCGGTGCGGGTGGTGACCTACGACGCCCGCGGCCACGGCCGGTCGAGTTGCATGGCGCTGCCCACCGCCACCGTGGCCCAGCTCGGCGACGACCTCGCCGCGGTGCTGGACGAGGTGGCTCCAGCCGGCCGTGTCGTGCTGGTCGGCCACTCGATGGGCGGCATGACGATCATGGAGTACGCGCACCGCCACCCCGCGCACTTCGCCGCCCGGACGGCCGGGCTGGTCTTCGTCTCCACCACCGCCGAGGGCCACACGCACACCGCGTACGGCCTCTCGCCCCGGATCGCCCGGCTGATCCGGCTCGCCGAGACCACCGGGGCCGGCGTGCTGGCCCGGTGCGGGGCCTGGCGACCGCCCCGGGCGCTGCTGCGCGCGCTGCGTCCCAGCATCCGCTGGATGCTCTTCGGCGACCGCTGCGATCCGCACGACATCCGCCTGGTCACCTCGGCGGTGGCCCGCGCCACCCTCCGCTCGATCGGCGGGTTCCGCGCGTCCATCGGGGCGCAGCACCGGCTGGACACCCTCGCCGGGCTGGCCCACCTGCCGGCCGCCGCCCTGGTCGGCGACCGGGACCGGCTCACCCCGCCGCCCTGCGCCGAGTCGATCGCCGGCGCGCTGCCGGCGACCGAGCTGACCGTCTGCCCGGGTGCCGGACACATGCTGATGATGGAACGCCCCGACGAGGTCAACGCGGCGCTCGGCGGCGTGCTCCGTCGCGTGCTCACCGCCCCCGGGGCCGGTGCCACCGCCGCCGCCCGGGCGGACTGGACCGGGCCCGGCGGAGAGCCCGGCACGGGCTGAACCGGGCCCGGCGGAGAGCGCGACGGGGCCCCTGCGGGCGTGACGCGGGTTCCTTTCCCGCACCGGTGGCGCCGCTGGTTGCGTGCGGGCCGTACCCTCTTGCGGTTGGCCTGGCGCGGTTCGCACGGTTCGCGCCGCCCGCCGCCGACGTCAGGAGGAGCGAGCGGTGACCGACCAGACCACCCTGGAACAGGAGATCGCCGTCGAGCAGCGGCATCTCGACCGGGTGTACGCCCGACTGGCCGAGCTGCGCCGGTCGGCGGTCAGCGCCGAGAAGGAGGGCTACCGGCTCGCCCGGGTGGGCAACTTCGGGGCGCTGGTCGAACGGGACGCGATGGTGTTCCACGCCGCACGGCGGCGGCACATGCTGGACGCCGAGCACGAGGGCCTGGTCTTCGGCCGGCTGGACCTGCTCGACCGGCAGGTGCTGCACGTCGGTCGGCTCGGCATCCGCGACGACGACGCCTCCACCCTGGTTGTCGACTGGCGGGCCCCGGCCGCCGCCGCCTTCTACCAGGCCACTCCCGCGCAGCCGCTGGGCGTGGTGCGGCGACGCACGATCCAGTCCTCCGCCGAGCGGGTCACCCGGATCGAGGACGACCTGCTCGATCCCGTCGCCGCGCCCGCCGACATGGCGGTGGTCGGCGACGGCGCGCTGCTGGCCACGCTGTCGAAGGCCACCGGCAGGGGGATGCGGGACATCGTCGCCACCATCCAGCGGGAGCAGGACGAGGCCATCCGCTCCCCCGGCTCGGGCGTGACGATCGTGTCCGGCGGCCCGGGCACCGGGAAGACGGCCGTCGCCCTGCACCGGGCCGCGTACCTGCTCTATTCCGACCGCAGCCGGTTCGCCGGCGGCGGCATCCTGGTGGTGGGCCCGTCCTCGGTCTTCGTCGAGTACATCGCCTCGGTGCTGCCCTCGCTCGGCGAGGACACCGCCACCCTGCACTCGCTGGGCACGCTCTTCGCGGGCCTGACCGCCACCCGCACCGATCCGCCGGCGGTGGCGGCGGTGAAGGGTTCGCTGCGGATGCGGCGGGTGCTGGAGCGGGCGGTCCGGGACGCGGTGCCGGGCGGCCCGACCGAGCTGCGCCTGCTCTATCGGGGCGAGCTGCTCCGGCTGGAGCGCCGCGAGCTGGACGGCATCCGGGACCGGGCGATGCCCCGGGGCGCCCGCCGCAACGAGGTGCGCCGGGCCGGCTTCGACGGGGTCTTCGCGGCGCTGTGGGCGCAGGCCCGCAGGTTGGGCGTGGGCCGGCTGCCCGAGCAACGCGCGTTCGAGGACGAGATCGCCGAGCGGCCGGAGTTCCGGGAGTTCCTGAAGGCGTGGTGGCCCCGGCTGCACCCCCGGCACGTGCTGGGCTGGCTGGCCCGTCCGGACCGGCTGCACCGCTATGCCGAGGGGATCCTCTCCCGCGCCGAGATCCGGCTGCTGACCGACGCGTACCGCAGCCTCGACGCCGCCGGGCTGACGATCGCCGACATCGCGCTGCTCGACGAGTTGGACGCGCTGCTCGGCAAGCCGATGAAGCCCGCCCGGGCGAAGCGGGACCCGTTCCAGCTGGCCGGCGGGGTACGCGAGCTGAGCACCTTCGCCGACCGGCAGCGCGCCGCCCGCGAGGCGGCGCGGGAACGCCCGGACGACTACCGGGAGTACGCGCACGTGGTGGTCGACGAGTCGCAGGACGTCTCGCCGATGCAGTGGCGCATGATCGGCCGGCGGGGCCGGCTGGCCTCGTGGACGGTGGTGGGCGATCCGGCGCAGACGGCGTGGACGGGGGATCCGGAGGAGCTGAACCGGGCCCGGGACCAGGCGTTGGGCCGGCGCAAGCGGCACCACTTCACCCTCACCACGAACTACCGCAACTCGGCGGAGATCTTCGCGGTGGCGGCGGCCGAGATCCGCCGGCTGCACCCGGACCTGCCGCTGCCCCGGGCGGTGCGCTCCACCGGCGTCGACCCGGTCGCGCTGTCGGTACCGCCGGCGGAGCTGGAGAGCGCCGTCGTGGCGGCGGCCGACGCGCTGCTCGCCGAGGTCGAGGGCACGGTCGGGGTGATCACGCCGGTGCCGCGCCGCGACGAGGTGGCCGGCTGGCTGGGCGGGCTCGGCGCGCCGCGTTTGCAGGTGGTGACCAGCCTGGAGGCCAAGGGCATGGAGTACGACGGGGTCGTCCTCGTCGCTCCGGGCGAGATCCGGGCCGACCCGGGGTCGGGGGTGCGGACGCTCTACGTGGCGCTGTCCCGGGCCACCCAGCGGCTGACCACCGTCGACCCGATCGGCTGAGCCGCCGTTACTTGCATACATAGCGATGTGAGCATAGATTGAACGCGAATCCGGACGCCTGACGGAGGGTGGGCGCGTGGGCGCAGGTCATGACCACCATCACGGGTCGGTGGCGAATGCCGCGCACCGCCACCGGGGCCGGCTCTGGGCGGCGTTCGGGCTGCTCGCCGGCCTCATGGTGGTGGAGGCGGTGGCGGCCTTCCGCACGGGCTCGCTGGCCCTGCTGAGCGATGCCGGGCACATGTTCACCGACGTGCTCGGCATCGGCATGGCGCTCGCGGCGATCGCCGCCACCCGGCGGGCGGGCGCCGACCCGCAACGCACCTTCGGCCTCTACCGGCTGGAGGTGCTGGCCGCACTGGCCAACGCCATGCTGCTCTCCGGCGTCGCGGTCTACGTCGTGATCGAGGCGGTGCGCCGCTTCGGCGACCCGCCGGAGGTGCTGGCCGGCCCGATGCTGGTGGTCGCCGTGCTCGGCCTGCTCGCCAACATCGGCGCCTTCGCGCTGCTGCGCTCCGGGGCGAAGGAGAGCATCAACGTCCACGGCGCGTACCTGGAGGTGCTCGGCGACCTGCTGGGGTCACTCGGCGTGATCGGGGCCGCGCTGCTGATCGCCACCACCGGCTGGTGGTGGGCGGACCCGCTGGTGGCGGTCGCGATCGGGGTGTTCATCCTGCCGCGCACCTGGCGGCTCGGGCGGGCCGCGCTGCGCATCCTGGTGCAGGCCGCGCCGGAGCACCTCCAGGTGACCGCGGTGCACGACCGGCTGGCCGCCGTGCCCGGCGTCGCCGAGGTGCACGACCTGCACGTCTGGACGCTCACCTCCGGCATGGAGGTGGCCTCGGCCCACCTGACCATGGCACCCGGCGCGGAGGTCGGCGCGGTGCTGGGCGCCGCCCGGGCCGCGCTGCACGACGACTTCCACATCGAGCACGCCACGTTGCAGATCGAGCCCGGAGCGTCGCGCGGGGCCTGCGGGTCGGTTGAGTGGTAATGAGGACAACCTTAAATCTGGGAGAGTATTGTGCGCTTATGCCGGATTTGACTGCTAGTGGACGTACACCCTCCGTCACCTGCGCTGCATCAGTCACACCGGCACCGGTAGGCTCGGCTTCGGCCTCCGCCAGGCGGCACCCACCGGTGCCGGCGGTGGCCGCCGCCTAATCGCCCGGCGGGGCGAACCGGGGAACCATGTTCGTGGGGTGCATCCGCGTCAGCGGTAGGGATCTTCCGTCCCGAACCCGTCAGCTAACCCGGTCGGCGGCTGACGGAAGGACACGTGAATGCCAGTGATGGCACCTGTACGACGACGTGCCGCCCGGACGGCGGCCCTGATCGCCACGATGCTCGCCCTCGGCGCCGCGGTGGCCCCGGTCACCGCCGCCCCGGCGGCGGCCGCCACCCGGGCCGGCCTGCTCGCCGCGGCCCCCGGCCAGGACGAGGAGGGCGGCACCCCCGCCCTGCGGGCCCAGTTGGAGGCCGCCAGCAAGGGCTACCTCGACGCCAAGCGCGCCCTCGACACGTCGGCCAAGCGGCAACAGCAGCTCGCCGCGCAGCTCAAGACCACCGAGGTCGAGCTGGCCGCGCACACCGCCAAGGTCGGCGAGATCGCGGGGGCGGCCTACCGCACCGGCCGGCTCAGCGTGGCGTCCGCCCTGCTCAACAGCAGCTCGCCGGACGGCTTCATGGACCGCGCCGCCGCCCTCGACGCGGTGGCCGCCAAGGAGGACCGGGCCCTGCGCGAACTCCAGGAGACCCGGGACCAGGCCACCCGCACCAAGCTCGCCCTGGACGGCGAGATCCGGGAGCAGCGCAAGCAGGTCACCGTGATGGCCAAGCGCAAGGAACAGGCCGAGCGGGCGCTGACGGTCGCCAACCGCGAGCAGCAGCAACAGCGGCAGCAGTCCACGGGGGCGGGCACCTCGCCGGGCGGCACCTCCAGCAAGACGGCGAAGGCGGCCCCGCGCAACTCCGACGGCTCCTGGCCGCGCGAGTCGTGCAGCGTCAACGACCCCACCCCCGCCAACGGCTGCATCACCCCGCGCACCCTGCACGCGCTCAACCAGGCCAAGGCGGCGGGCTTCACCCGCTACGTCTCCTGCTACCGCCCCGGCGGCTCGGGCGAACACCCGAAGGGCCGGGCCTGCGACTTCGCGGCCCAGAAGGGCGGCTTCGGCGGCGACGCCACCGGCGGCGACCGGACGTACGGCAACAACCTGTCGGCGTACTTCGTGCGCAACGCCGACCGGCTCGCCGTGCTCTACGTGATCTGGTACAGGCAGATCTGGCTGCCCAGCAGCGGATGGAAGTCGTACAGCGGGGCCAACGGCGACCCGTCCAGCGACCACACCAACCACGTGCACCTGTCGGTCTACTGACGCCCGCGCCCCGGTGCCCCGCCCGTCGCGGGTCACCGGGGGCGCGACGGCCACCGCGGCCGGGACCGTCCGGCGGTCAGTCGGCCGGCGACCCGGGCGGGCCCGTGTCGAGGGCCGTGGCGAGGCGGGCGGCCAGCCCGAGGTGGGCGGCGCGGGCCTGGCGGAACGCGTAGCCGAAGAGCGGCGCAGGCGCGGCGAGGGTGATCTCGACCTCGATGCGGACCACGCCGTCGGGCTCCGCCCGCAGCCGGGTGTGGTTGCGCACCGTGGTGGCAGGCCACTGCCGGGCCACGGTGACGATCTCGTCGGCATCGTCGACGAGGACGTCGGCCCGGTAGGTGATCGGCAGGCGCACCGGCCCGGCGGCCAGTCGATCGGTGATGTCGTAGCTGGCCCGCGCGCCAGGACGGGGCGGCACCCGGCGGACCCGGACGATCAGCGGGTGCAGGTCCTCCTGCCGGGTGGGGTCGGCGAGCAGCGCCGCGGCGTCCGGGAGGGAGCAGCGCGCCTGGACGGTGTAGCTGAAGGAACTTCGCCTGAGCACGCCGTCTCCCCAGCGTCGGTGGTCGCCCGATCGTCGCGCATGCCGGGCGCCCTGGCAACGCCGCGCCGATCCCGCCCGGAGTCCGGACGCCCGGCCGCCGACCACACTACGGTCAGCTGGTGGATGGTCACGGCACGTGTCGACCGGCGGAGGATGGGCGCATGAACGGGTACGACGGATGAGCGGGCACGTGATGGTCTTCGCGCCCACGCCCCGGCTGACGGTGACCGTCGACCAGCCCAGCGAGGCGCCGGAGCTGCACCTGCACCCCGGCGGGCAGGGCGTCTGGCAGGCCCGGATGGTGATGTCGCTCGGGGTCGACGTGGTGCTCTGCGCCGCCCTCGGCGGCGAGATCGGCCAGGTGCTGGAGCCGCTGCTGGTCAGCGAGGGGGTGCACCTGAAGGTGGTGGTCCGCGACTCCGGCAGCGGCGGGTACGTGCACGATCGGCGCGAGGGCTCCCGGCAGGAGATCGTGGACGTGCCCGGCCAGCCGCTCAGCCGGCACGAGCTGGACGAGCTCTACAACCTGGCGCTCGGCGAGGGGCTGCGCGCCTCGGTCAGCGTGCTGAGCGGGCCGAACGAGCCGTCCCTGGTCCCGGCCGACCTCTACCGGCGGTTCGCCGCCGACCTGGGGGCCAACGGCAGCCGGGTGGTGGTCGACCTCTGCGGCGAGCACCTCGACGCCGTGCTGGACAGCGGCGTCTTCTTCCTCAAGGTCAGCCACGAGGAGCTGATCGCCGACGGCCGCGCCGACGGCGAGGACGAGGAGCAGCTCACCCGGGCCCTGTACGACCTGCACGCCGGCGGCGCCGAGAACGTGGTGGTGAGCCGGGCCGACAAGCCCGCCCTCGCCCTGGTCGACGGCGAGGTCTTCGAGGTCGAGATGCCCCGGCTGGAGGCGGCCGACCCGCGCGGGGCCGGCGACTCGATGACCGCCGGGGTGGCGGCAGTGGTGGCGCGCGGCGGCGACGTGCGCACCGCGATCCGTACCGGCGCGGCGGCCGGCGCGCTGAACGTGACCCGGCACGGCCTGGGCACCGGCCGGCTCGACTCGATCACCGGCCTGGTCGACCGGGTGCGTCTCGTACCGGCCGGCAGCCGGCCGCAGGAGCGGACCAGCCCCGACGAGCTGGCCGAACGGGCGGCCGAGCGATGACGCTGCGGATACTGGTCACCAACGACGACGGGATCGCCGCGCCCGGCATCCAGGCGCTGGCGCGGGCGGCGGCGGACCGGGGCCTGGACGTGGTCGTCGCCGCGCCGCTGGAGGAGGCGAGCGGCACCAGCGCCGCGATGACCGCCGTGGAGCGCGACGGGCGCGTGGTGGTCCACGAGCACCCGCTGCCGGAGGTGCCGGGGGTGCCGGCGTTCGCGGTCGGCGGCTCCCCCGGCTTCATCGCGCTGATCGCCGTGCACGGCGCCTTCGGGCCGCCGCCGGCGGTGGTGCTCTCCGGCATCAACCGGGGCGCGAACGCCGGACGCGCGGTGCTGCACTCGGGCACGGTGGGTGCGGCCTTCACCGCCGCCGCGAACGGCTGCCGGGCGATGGCCGTCTCGCTCGACGTGCTCTCGGCCGGGGAGGCCACGGCTGCCAGCGGGGGTGCCGCGGTGGCCGCCGCCGCCCGGGTACGCGACGCCGAGCGACACTGGCCGACCGCCGCCCGGGTCGCCCTGGACCTGCTGCCCCGGCTCACCGCCGGGCCGGTGGAGAGCGTGCTCAACGTGAACGCTCCGGACCTGCCGCACGGCCGGCTGCGCGGGGTGCGCCGGGGCACGCTGGCCACCTTCGGCCAGGTGCAGATGACGGTGGCGGAGGCCGGGCACGGCTTCGTCCGCACGTCGCTGGAGGAGCCGGGGCAGGCCGTGCAGCCCGGCACCGACCTGGCGCTGCTGGCCGAGGGGTACGCCTCGGTGACGGCGATCCGCGCGGTCACCGAGGTGGCGGACGTCGACCTGTCGGGCCTCGGCGACACCTGAGCGGCCCGCCTCCGACCTAGCGGCCGGAGCGGAACCGTCGACGACGGCGGGGGCGGGGTCAGGCGCCCGGGAGGACCTCGGGGGTGGGTGCGCCGGCGTAGTAGGGCTCGGGGGCGCCGAAGAGGCCGAGCAGGCCGGTCACCCAGAGCTGCCGGTGCACGAAGCGGCTCGGCTCGGTGACGACGAGCTTGACGCCGCTCACCTCGGCGGTCTGGAAGCCGGCGACCATCGCGCTGATGCCGACCGAGTCGATGAAGGTGACGAGCCGCATGTTCAGCTCGATCCGACCGGGGCGCCCCTTGGTCAGGACCTCGGCGATCGCCTCGCGCACCTCGTACGCGGTGTCGACGTCGATCTCCCCCCGTGGGGCGATCTCGATGACACCACCGGGCAGGACCGACTTCACGATCGACAGGCTCACGCGAGCACCTCCACTCGCCCGTCCGACGGGCGCCTCATCAGTACGCGGGCCGCGACCGAGAGTATTCCTCTGACGGCCTCGGTCGCCACCCCTCGGGATGAGCAATTCGCGGATCAGGGCACAGCAAGTCGCCCTTATCCGAACTATTGACGTTTTGTCCGACCAACGATCAGCTGCCGCTGACACGTCGCGCCCCAGGGTAGCCGGCTCCCGCCGGCACCGCCCAACAGCCGGCCCCCCGGCGTGGCCCGTACCGCTTCGGCCCCGGGCCTTGCCCGCTCTGCCTAGCATCGGCTCGGAGACACGACTGCGACCGGGAGGACGATCGATGCTCAGGAGACTTGCCGCACTGGCCGGCGTCAGCGCGCTGTTGGCCCTCGTACTGGCCTGCGGGTTCGGCGGTGGCGGGGGCGACGATGACGACGACGACGGCGACGACGACTTCGCGCGGGGCGTGACCGTGGCGGTCGCCGTCCGCTGACACCGAGCCCGCGCGCCGCCCGCCGGCGTCACCCGGGCCGCCGCACCCGCAGCACGAGGGTTTGCGGAGCAGCCCCACGGGGCACAGGCGGAAACGAGCGAACCGTCACACGCCGGTGCGACGCCGAAGTCGAAATGGCCGCCGGCTTCGGCCCCGAGGAGGTAACCACCATGTTCGGAAGCAACCTGCTGGACCGCCGCAGCAAGCCCGAGCGGATCACGGACCAGGCGTGGCAGCACCTGGTCTCGGCGGTCAGCTCCGCCAGCGACAGCGTCCGGGACACCGCCCGTTCGGCCCGCCGAGGCGGCTCCGGTCTCGCCGACGAGGCCGGCGACCTGGTGGGCTCGGCGGCGGACGAGGCCCGGCGCCGGGCCACCCAGGCCTTCGACGCGCTGGCCGGCCGCCGGCCGGCGCTGCCCTGGACGCTGCTGATCGGCGCCACGCTGGTCGGCGCGGCGATCGGCTGGGCCGCCGGCACCGCCGCGCGGGCCGCCGGCAGCCGGGGCGACCGGGCGATGGACGACATCGAGTTCGTCGACGTCGACCGACCCAACTCCCCCGTCGGCCTCGACGGCTGACCGGTCCGGCACACGCTCGCGACGAACGGGCCCCGGTCGACCATCGAGGTCGGCCGGGGCCCGCGCCTGTCTCAGGTGACGTGCCGCCACAGGCGGCCGTCGTCCCGCGTCTCGCGGCCCTGTTCAGAGGCCTGCGGCTCGTGGCCCGCCAGCTCGCGGCTCGCGGCCCGCGGCTCGCGGCTCGCAGCTCGCGGCCCGCGGCTCGCGGCTCGCAGCTCGCAGCTCGCGGCTCGCAGCCCGCAGCTTGCGGCCCGTGGCCCGCACCCTGTTTGAAGGCTCGCGGCCCTGCAAGGGTGGCGTCAGAGAGCGGCGACGCTCGCCGGGGCCCGCTCCGCCCGGCTCAGGGCGCGCAGCACCGCCGGTTGCCCGTGCCGGCGTACGGCGAGACGGGCCAGCAGCGTCAGCACCGGGTCGACCGTCTCGGCCGGCAGTTCCGGGGTGGGCACGCCGACGCTGACCGCGAGGTCGTCCGCGTGCACGACGAGTTCCATCAGCCGGGTGGCCAGGTAGTCGTCCAGGGTGAGCGACCACGGGCCACGGGCGACGTGCACCACCCGATCGGACGGCTCCGCCGCCAGCACGTCCGTCAACTCGTGCAGCGTGGCGGCGCACCGGTCGACCAGAGCGGCCGGGCCGTCGGCGGCGAGGCCGTCACCGGCGCGGCGGATGGCGACGTTCACCGTGGCGTCGACCGGGGCGCCGAGCCAGGTGCCGCGCGCGTAGTGGTCGAGCAGCCCCACGGGGTCGCCGGCGGGGACGGTTGCGGCCAGCACGGCGGGGACGCCGAGCACCTGGCTGGCGAGGTGGCCGGCCAGGCCCCCCACGCCGAACGCGGGCAGGGCGCTCGGTTCGTTCCAGCGGGTTGCTACGGCGGGGTCGGCGAGCAGGTCCACCGCCGAACGCGCGGCGGTGAGGTAGGCCGTCCTGATCGGACTCACGGAGGATCCCTCCTTCGACGGGCGAAGCTCCGAGCCTATGGCTTGCGGGGACACCGGCCCTCTCGGTGCGTGCCGGGTAACCCGCCTCCCCTCCCGGCCACGAACCGGAGGCGGTGCCGACCGGACCCGGGCAGCCGGAGCCCGTCCGCGCCGGTAGGAGACCCGGGCCGCCGGCCGCTCCGCACGACCGCGCACGTCCCGCCCCTGGTGGGGACGGGGGTGCGCGGTCGGCGGAGCGCGGCGGTCAGCGGGCGGTGCAGGTGACGGTGGCCGGGGCGGTGTTCGCGCCGGTCGTACTGCCCAGGAAGCCGGCGGTGGCGGTGGCGCCCGCACCGAGGGCGCCGTTCCAGCCGGCGTCCCGGACGGAGACGGTCGCCCCGGTCTGGGTGTGGGTGCCGCCCCAGAGCTGGGTGATCTGCTGACCGTCGGGGAAGGTCCAGCCCACCGTCCAGCCGGCGATCGCCGCGCTGCCGGCGTTGCGGACCACCAGTTCGCCCTGGAAGCCGCCCTGCCAGGAGCCGGTGACCCGGTACGTCGCCGTGCAACCGCTGGTCGGCGGCGGCGTCGTGGGAGGTGGCGTCGTGGGAGGCGGGGTGGTCGGAGGCGGCGTCGTGGGAGGCGGGGTGGTCGGGGGTGGGGTGGTCGGAGGTGGGGTCGTCGGGGGCGGGGTGGAGGTGGTCGGCGTCGGGTCGGGCGTGCCGCCGAGCCGGTCTGCCACCAGGATGCCGCGGCCGTTGGTGCCGAGGTAGACCCGGCCGTAGACCCGGGGGTCGCCGGTCAGTGCCTCGCCCGCGTTGCCGTACTGGTGCTGGTCGTCGTTGATCCGCACCCAGGTCGCGCCGGTGTCGTCCGAGCGATGCACGCCGGGCCGGCCGTCGACGGTGCCGAACAGGTACAGCGCCGGGTACGTCCGGCCGGGCGCGGCCTTGCCGAAGCCGACGTTGCCGGCGGTGTTCACCCCGGCCTGCTTGGTGAAGGTGGCCCCGGAGTCGGTGGAGCGCCACAGCCCGCCCTCGCCGGCCAGCCACAGCTCGCCCTCCCTGCCGGGCAGCGCCTTGAACTTGACGTTGCCGGTGCTGGGCAGGCCGGCGGCGGCCGAGGCGGTGAAGCTCACCCCGCCGTTGGTGCTGACGTAGAGCCTGCCGCCGCTGAAGCCGTAGAACTTGTTGGGGTTGACGCGGTCGGACTCGATCGTCGCGTTGGCCGGGATGCCCGTCGACGCGGTCCACGAGTTGCCGAACCCGACCGAGTGCACCACCTGCTGGCCGGCGTCTCCCGGCGCCCAGACGAAGCGGCTGCCGTCGGCCGACGCGGCGACCGTGCCGCCGCTGTTGACGCCGGACGGCTCGCTGCCCTGGAACCAGTTGGCGCCGCCGTCGGTGGAGAACGCGACGTGGCTGTCGTTGGGGCGGTCCGCGTCGGTGAAGTTGCCGGCGCGCACCATCACGGCCGGCTTCGTTTCGGCGTAGTCCAGGCTGGTGGTGCTGGTGAAGGTGGGCTGGGTGAACAGCATCGGCGGCACGGCGTCCAGGTCGGTGTGCCGGAAGCCGCCGATGTCGCCGAGCGCGCTGACCAGCGGCGCCCCGGAGGGCGGGCTGACCAGGTCGAGCACCGCGGTCTCCTCCAGGCCCCTGACCATGGGCTTGATGGTGAACTGGCCGCCGGTGTCCCACTTGGTGAGGTCGGTGCTGCCGTAGATGGTGGCGCCGGTGCCGTACATGAAGCGGTTGCTGTCGTGCGGGTCGATCTCGACCGACTCGTTCATCCAGCCGAGCTTCGGGGTCTCCTCCGGCGGGGCGGGGTTGCTGCCGAAGGTCAGCCACGGCACCGAGCTGACGTCCATGGTGTAGCGCTTGGACCTGTTGGGGTAGCTGGTGAAGTCCCAGATCCGGGTCCAGGTGGCTCCCCCGTCGGTGCTGCGCCAGAAGATCGCGTCCGGCCACCAGGAGATCTGGGTGGCCACCATGAGGGTGTTCGGCTTCTGCCGGTCGATGGTGAGGCCGCTGTAGCCGAAGTACGCGTCGGTGCTGGTGGACGGGACCGGGCTGATCCGCGTCCACGCGCCGGTGGCGCGGCTGAACTTCCAGACGTCGCCCTTACCGCCGTCGTACGGGCCGCCGGTGTCGCTGGTGGCGATGTAGAGGAAGCCGCCCACCGGGTCGACGACGCCCTTGTGCGCCAGGTAGCCGGTCGGCTGCCCCGCGATCCGCTCCCAGGTGGCGCCGCCGTTCGTGCTGCGGTAGACCGGGTTCTCCTTGTCGGCCACACCCACGTAGACGGTCTGCGTGGCGGTGCCGGCCGTACCGGTGCTCTTGTCGAAGCTGACCCAGGTCAGGCCCTGGTTCTGGCCGTTGTAGCCGTTCGGGTCGCTCGGGTCGGCCCGGTAGTTGCCGACGTTGGGGAAGTTGGTCACCTTCGCCCAGGTCGCCCCGAAGTCGGTGCTGCGCCACAGGCCGTTGCCGCCCTCGGCGCCGTAGTACAGGATGCTGTTCCGGTTGGGGTCGACGGCGAGCCGCTCGCCCATGCCCCGGCCGGGCATGTTCCCGCCGTTCTTGAACGGCAGCTCGGTGACCTGCCAGGTGGCGCCCTTGTCAGCCGAGCGGAGGATGGCGCCGTTGTTCGGGTCCCAGTCGTTGGTGTACATCCCGACGGCCGCGTAGACACGGTTGGTCTGCACCGGGTCCGTGGCGACGCTGACCACGCCGTTCCAGCCCCACTTGTCCTCGCCGACCCAGTCCAGCAGCGGCGTCCAGGACTGCGTGGCCTGCGTCCACCGGTACATCCCGCCGATGTCCGTGCGGGCGTAGATCAGGTTCTTCTCGGTGGGGTTGAAGACGATGCCGGGGACGAAGCCGCCGCCGTCGATCCGGACGTTCTTCCAGGTGTACGGCTCGGCGGCGGCTGCGGCGGTGGGCGCGCCGGCCGCGGTGAACGGTGCCGCCACGACGGCTGCGGCGACGACCAGCGCGGACACGACCGCGCCGGCGTAACTTCTGCGCATCTGCGGTTCCTTCCGGGTTCGGACGCCGGGAGCCGACGTGGAGACGGCCGGACCCGGCAACGGGTACGTGCGGAATCGCGCCGGAGCTGCCCTGGCTCCGGTCATCGGCGCGACGGCTCCCGCACCCGAGGAACGCGCTTACCCTAACCGATCCGACCGGCCGCCTGGAAGCGCTCCCAAGGGCCACCCGGGTCGGGTGAGGGGCCCTCACCCCGGCCGGCGCCAGGATCGGTCCCGGCGAACCCGTGCGCACCGGCAGCTATCCCGTGAGGAGTGACAGATGGCCATCGAAACGATCAGCCGTACCGACCAGGACATCCAGTCGGCCGTCCTCGACGAGCTGACCTGGGAACCCCGGGTACGGCCGCACGAGATCGGCGTGACGGTCGCCGAGGGCGTGGTCACCCTGACCGGCCGGGTGGACAGCTACGCCAAGAAGTGGGCCGCCGAGCGGGCGGCGCACCGGGTGGCGCGCGTCCGGGCGGTCGCCAACGACCTGGCGGTACGCCTCGGCACCGGCGCGGAACGCGCCGACCCGGACATCGCCGCCGCGGCCGGGCACACGCTGGAGTGGGACGCGTTCGTGCCCCTGGAGCAGCTCGACGTGACCGTCTCGCACGGCTGGGTCACGCTGCACGGCGAGGTGGACTGGGAGTACCAGCGTCGCGCCGCCGAACGCGCCGTGGCCCGGTTGACCGGCGTACGCGGGGTCAGCAACGGCATCACCGTCCGCCCGGACACCCGGCCGGACGGGCACGACCTGGCGGTACGGATCGTCGACGCGCTGGCCCGCAACGGCGCCACCGAGGCGGAGCGGATCACCGTCCGGGTGCACGGCGACACCGTGCTGCTCGGCGGGCTGGTCCACTCGATGCCGGAGCGGGCCGAGGTGGAACGGACCGTCTGGTGCGCGCCGGGCATCCGCGAGGTGCAGAACCACATCGCGGTAGCCCCGGTGCTGGGCTGAGCCGGGCGCCGGACCACCCGGGCGGGGTGAGCCACCCTCACCCCGTCACGGAGCAGGCTGGGAGACATGACTGAGGTGACCCGATGACCACTCCACTCCAGGTCACCGCCCGCCTGCGGACCCCGGTGACCGGGCACGACAACGTCCGCGGGCCGGTGGACGCGCCGGTGACCATCGTCGAGTACGCCGACTTCCAGTGCCGGTTCTGCGGAGCCGCGTACGCGAACCTGCGGGAGCTGCTGCGACAGCGGGCCGACACGGTGCGGCTGGTGTACCGGCACTTCCCCATCACCAACATGCACCCGTACGCGGAGCAGGCCGCCGAGGCGGCCGAGGCGGCCGGCCGGCGCGGGCAGTTCTGGGCGATGCACGACTGGCTCTACGAGCACCAGGACCAGCTCGACCCCGTGCACCTGTCGCTCGGCATGGAGCAGCTCGGCCTGCCCGCCGACGAGGTCGCCGCGGAGTTGGAGCGGCAGGCGCACGGCGACCGGGTGCGGCGGGACTTCGTGGGCGGCATCCGCAGCGGCGTCCACGCCACCCCGACCCTGTTCGTCAACGGCACCCGCCACGACGGCGACTACGACCTGGCGGACCTCCTGACGGCCGTCGACGCCGCCACCCCGTAACCCCCGCCTGCCCCTCTCTCCCCCCGCCCGCCCCCGTCGATCATGCAGTTCTGGTGCCCCGCAAATGGGGCGACAGAGGGCAGTCCGCCCACCACAACTGCATGATCGACGCGGTGGAGGGGCGGAGGGACGGGGCGAGGTGGGGTGGGTTAGATGAGGTGGAGGGCGCGGGCTCGGCGGACGGCCTCGCGGCGGCGGGTGGCGTCGAGCTTGCGGTAGATGTTGCGCACGTGGGTCTTGACCGTGTTGACCGACAGGGACAGCTCGGCCGCGATCTCCACGTTGGACAGGATGCTCTGCAGGTAGCGCAGGATCGTCAGTTCCCGCTCGGTCAGCGGCTCGTCCAGCGCCCCCGTGCCCCGCTCCGCCGGGGCCCGCTCGGCCGGCGCGTCGACGCCCCGGACGAGGTCGCTGACCATCGGCCAGTGCGCGGTACCGGCGTCCAGGTGCGCGGCGAGCAGGTCACGGACGCCGGGTTCGGCGCGGGTGAACGCCCGCCGGAACCCCTCCGGCCCGGCCAGGTCGAGAGCCCGTTCCAGCAGCCGTCCGGCCCGCCGGTCGTCGCCCGCGCGCCCGGCCAGCACCGCGTCGAGCACGGCGGCGTCCAGGCGTACGGGCAGCGGCCAGCCGGCCGCCTCCGGCGCCTCCCAGTCCGGCAGCGCGTACCCGGCGGCGCGCGGGTCGCCGGCACGCAACTCCACCCGGGCGAGGGCGACGGCCAGCGGCGGGGCGGCCGCGTCGGGTGCCCGCCCGAGCAGTTCCCGGGCGGCGCCCAGGTCACCTCGTGCCCCGCGTACGTCCGACTCGGCGGCCAGCAGCCAGTGCGTCAGCTCGCCGGCACGGGGGCGGTCGGCCAGCCGCTCCCGTGCCTCGGCCAGCACCCGGTGGCCCTCGGGCAGGTCACCGGCGTCCCGCAGCAGGTACGCCCGGCACAGCGCCGCCACCGCCCCCACCACGGGCTCGCCGGTGGCCGGCGCGGCCAGCGCCAGGTTCGCCTCCGCCTCCTCGGGCTGGTCCCGGTGCAGCGCGACCAGGGCCAGGGCCAGGTACGCGTGGGCGCAGTCCTCCCGGCAGGACCAGCCGTGGCAGGGCGGCATGGCGAGGGCGTCCCTGGCGAGGGTCTCGGCGGCCCGCAGCTCGCCCCGGACGGCGTGCAACAGGGCCGCCCGGCTGGCGCAGACCAGCTCCGTACGCGGTCGCCCCGCCTCTCGGGCCGCCGACAGCGACCGGGCGAAGGCGAGGCCGGCGGCGGGCAGGTCCCCGTCCGCGAGGTCGGCCAGACCCAGCGCGGTGCCGGCCACCGCCCGCACGTCGGCGTCCTCGGCGGCGGCGCCGCGCGGCTCGGCGGGCATCGGCTCAGCGGGCATCGGCGCGGCGAGCAGCCCGTCGACGGCGCTCCCCGACGGCGCCGCGTCCCCCGCTGGCCCATCGGTCGCCGGGGACACGGACGGGTCGGGCGACGCCGGGGACACGGACGGGTCGGGGGACGCCGGGGACGGTGCGGGGCGGGTGGCGAGCAGCCGGGCTGCGGCGGCGCGTACCGCTTCGGGATCGTCGGCCAGCCGGGCCAGGGTGAGTTCCAGCGCGGTGACCAGCCGCCGGAACCGGTCCCGGCGCGGCGCCGGCAGCGTCCGGGCGGCCTCGACGGCGTCGCGCAGGTGCCCGGCGGCGGCGGTGGCGTCGCCGGCCCGGGCCCGCTCGGCGGCGCAGGCCAGCCCGAGCTCCGGATCGCGGCGCACGGCCTCCGGCGGCGGGGGCGCGGGCGGACGGCCGGCGGGCGTCTCGCCGTCGTACGGGACCAGCTCCGGCCAGCGGGCCACGAAGAGCGCGGCGGCCCGGTCGTGGTCGCCGCCGGCGAGCGCGTGCCGCAGCGCCTCGGCGGGCCGCCCGTTGTCGGCGTACCAGCCGGCCGCACGCAGGTGCAGGTCGCGCAGTTCGTCGGCGGGCAGCCGGCCCAGCTCGGCGTGCAGCAGGTCGGCCAGCAGCGGGGGGCAGCGGTACCAGGGCGGGCGGCTGTCGTCGCGGCGCAGCAGCCCACCGTCGCCGGCCAGGCCGGCCAGCGCCTGCTCGGCGTCGGTCCGGCCGGTCAGCGCGTCGGCGAGGCCGGCGCAGACCGCGTCGGCGACGGCGGAGCGGCGCAGCACGTCCCGCGCGTCCGGGTCGAGCCCCGCGAGCACCTCCTCGCGCAGGTAGCCGGCCACGTCCGGCTGGTCGCCGCCGAACTGCTCGGCCCAGCGGGCCGGGTCCGGCTGCCCGCGTAGCGCCAGCGCGGCGAAGCGGAGCGCCGCCGGCCAGCCGCCGGTGCGTTCCCGCAGCCGGCGTACCCCGGCCGCCGGCAGCGCCACCCCGTGCGCGGTCAGCAGGTCGGCGACCTCGTCGTCGCCGAAGGCCAGTTCGTCGGGGCCGACCTCGGTCAGCTCGCCGGCCAGCCGCAGCCGGTGCACGGCCAGCGGCAGCCCGGCGCGGGCGCCGACCACCAGCCGCAGCCGCTGCTCGGCGTGGCGGAGCAGGAACTCCAGTCCGGCCAGTGCCTCGGGGTCGGTGATCCGGTGCAGGTCGTCCAGGACCAGCAGCACCGGCCGTTCCCGGGCGGCGAGGGCCGCGGCCAGCACCTCCAACTGGTCGGGGCGGGGCGGCCGGTCGGGCACGGGGCCCGGTACGTCGTCGGCGGGATCCGTGGCCGTGCGCAGCGCCGCCGCGAGGTAGGACCAGAGCCGGTCCCCGTCGTCGCCGGTCTCCACCGAGACCCAGGCCGCCCGGAACCGGCCGGGTTCCGCCGGTACGCCCGCCGCCGCGCCGAAGTCGCCCGGCGCGGCACCGGCCGGCCCGTCGTCCCGGCGCCCCCGGGCGGCGTCGGTCACCGGCCCCTGCCCCACCCGGCCCCCGGGCGCGCCGGCCTCCCCGGCGGCCCGGAACCAGGAGGCGAGCAGCGTCGTCTTGCCCCACCCTGCGGGGGCGCGGACCAGGGTGACCGGCCCGGCGGTCCCCTCGTCGAGCGCCCGCAGCAGCCGGGGCCGCAGCACCAGCGGCTCCGGCGGCGGGGCGGGGCACAGCCGCGACGCCAGCAGCGGTGTGCCGGCCGGCCCGGGTGCGACCGCGACGACTCCCGTGTCCCGTACGTCCTCCGGCATCCGGCCCCGCCCTCCACCGACGCGTCCACTCCCCCAGGTCCCGCCGGCCGCGGTTACCCGGCGCGGGCCCGTTCACCCCTTCGGGGGGAGCCGGCTTCACCCCGCCCCGGCCGACCCTGGTCCTACGCGGGCGACCGGCCGCGCGCGCCGGTGCGCGTCCGGCGTGGGAGGGGACCGGGAGGCGGGGCCGAGGTGGATCGGAGACGACGGCTGGCGGGCGCGACCGCGGTGGCGCTCGCCGTCGCGGCGGCGGGCCGGGCGCTGGCCGTACGGCGGCGCGGGTCGGCCTGGCCCCGCGCGGCCGGCGCCGACCCGCGACCCGCGCGCTGGCAGGTGGTGACCGTCGACCGCCCGCCCGGCGAGGTGCTGCCCGGCGGCCGCTGGCCGGAGCCCCTGCGCCGGCTCGGCGGCGCGGTGCAGGTCGAGCTGCGGCCGGCCCCCGGCTGCCGGGGCACGGAGCTGGCGGCCCGGCCGGTGCCCGGCGCGGCGGCCCCGGCGGGGCTCGCCGCCCACCTGGTCGGCGACGATCCCGGCTTGCTGGTCCGGCGGGCGTTGTGGGAGGTCAAGCAGCTCGCCGAGACCGGCGAGGTGCTCCGCGCGGACCGCTGGCCGGCCGACCGTCCGCCGGGACCGCCGCGGTGAGGGCGCTGTGCTGGGTGGGCGCGGGCGAGCTGGCGGTACGGCAGGTGCCCGACCCGGAGCTGCGCAACGGCCACGACGTCATCGTCCGGGTCCGGCAGAGCGCCACCTGCGGCGGGGACCTGCCGCTGCTGGCCGGTCGGGTGCCGTTCCTCGCCGTCGGGGACGTGCTCGGGCACGAGTTCCTCGGCGAGGTGGTGGAGGCCGGGCCGGAGGTACGCCGGCACCGGGTCGGCGACCGGGTGGTGGTCTGCTCGTCGGTGGCCTGCGGCAGCTGCTGGTACTGCCGGCGTGACCTGCCCTCCTGCTGCGACAACGGCAGCGCCGACCCGGCCGTCACCGAGGCGGCCTGGGGCCATCCCACCGGCGGGGCGTTCGGCCAGCCCCGGGCGATGGGCGGCTTCGCCGGCAGCCACGCGGAGTACGTCCGGGTGCCGTACGCGGACGTCGGCGCGTTCACCGTGCCGGAGGCGGTCAGCGACGACCGCGCCCTGTTCGCCTCCGACGCCGCGCCGGCCGGCTGGATGGGCGCGGACCTCGGCCAGGTGCGCCCCGGCGACGTGGTGGCGGTCTGGGGCGCGGGCGCGGTCGGGCAGCTCGCGGCCCGGGCGGCGTGGCTGCTCGGCGCGGAACGGGTGGTCGTCGTCGACGCGGAGGAGGAGCGGCTGCGGATGGCCGAACGGCACGCCGGCGCGGAGACGATCGACCACCGGCTCGCCGACGTCGTCGCCGAGCTGCGCGAGCGCACCGGCGGGCGGGGCCCGGACGTGTGCGTCGAGGCGGTCGGGGCGGCCTGGAACGGGCACGGCCCCCGGTCGCTGGCCGAGCGGTTCACCGGCGGCGCCGAGCGACCGGCCGCCGTCCGCGAGGCCGTGCACGCCTGCCGCAAGGGCGGCTCGGTCTTCCTGCTCGGCGAGTTCACCGGCTTCGTCGACACCTTCCCGCTCGGGGCGGTCACCCAGAAGGGGCTGACGGTGCGGGGCGCGCGGCAGCACGGGCAGCGCTACATCCCGATGCTGCTGGAGCGGATGGCCCGCGACGAGCTGCGTACCGAGCACCTGGCCACCCACCGGCTGCCGTTGGAGCGGGGGGCGCAGGGGTACGCGCTGTTCCGGGACCGGGCCGACGGCTGCGTCCGCGCCGTACTCAGCCCCGATCTTCCGGCCGCCGCCGGCTGAGGCGCAACGCTGCGGCCCGCCGTGCCGGGTGGCAGACTCGGCGGATGCGTGAGCAGCGGACGTACGACGTCGTCCTCTTCGGGGCCACCGGCTTCACCGGGGGGCTGACCGCCGAGTACCTGGCCCGCAACGCCCCGCAGGGGCTGCGTTGGGCGCTCGCGGGGCGCAATCCCGGCAGGCTGGCCGCCGTACGGGACCGGCTGGCCGCCATCGACCCGGCGCTGGCCGGGCTGCCCCTGCTCACCGCCGACGTCACCGATGCGGAGTCGCTGCGGGCGGTCGCCGAGAGCGCCCGGGTGGTGGCCACCACCGTCGGCCCGTACGTGCACCACGGGGAGCCGCTGGTCGCCGCCTGCGCCCGCGCCGGCACCGACTACCTCGACATCACCGGCGAGCCCGAGTTCGTCGACCTGATGTACGTGCGCCACCACGCCGAGGCGGAGCGCACCGGGGCGCGGCTCGTGCACGCCTGCGGGTTCGACTCGATCCCCCACGACCTGGGCGTCTGGTTCACGCTCAAGCACCTCCCGGACGACGTGCCGATCACCGTCGACGGCTTCGTCCGGGCCGGCGGGCGGTTCTCCGCCGGCACGTACCACTCGGCGCTCACCGCCTTCTCCCGTACCGCCGAGGCATCCCGGGCGGCCCGCGAGCGGCGGCAGGTCGAGCCGCGACCGACCGGGCGGCGGGTCCGCGCGGTGCCCGGCCGCCTCGCCCGCTCGAAGGAGCTGGGCATGTGGATCGTGCCGCTGCCGACCATCGACCCGCAGGTGGTTCGCCGCTCGGCCGCCGCCCGCCCGGAGTACGGGCCGGACTTCCGCTACCGGCACTTCGCGGCCGTGAAGCGGCTGCCCACGGTGCTGGCCGGCGGCGTCGGGCTGGGCGGGCTGGTGGTGCTGGTGAAGCTGCCGCCGACCCGGCGCTGGCTGCTCGGCCGGCTCGCCTCCGGGCAGGGGCCGACGCCGCAGCAGCGGGCGAAGTCCTGGTTCCGGGTCCGGTTCGTCGCCACGGGCGGCGGGCGGCGGGTGCTGACCGAGGTGGCCGGCGGCGACCCCGGCTACGACGAGACGGCGAAGATGCTCGGCGAGTCGGCGCTCTGCCTGGCCGGCGACGAACTGCCGGCCACGGCGGGGCAGGTCACCCCGGTGGCGGCGATGGGCGACGCGCTGCTGGACCGGCTGGTGCGGGCGGGGATGACCTTCCGGGTGCTGGACCGGCCACGCTGAGCGCAGGGCCCGACCGTCGGGCCGCCCGGCCCGGCGCGGGTTGACCCTCGACCAGGTTGAGACGACAGGATCGGCGCCGTGGAGAGCGACCTGCGCAGCATCGGCGAGCTGGCCCGGGCCAGCGGGTTGACCGTGAGCGCCCTGCGGTTCTACGACTCGGCCGGGGTGCTGGCCCCGGCCCTGGTCGACCCGGTGACCGGCTACCGCTGGTACACGGGCGACCAGGTGGGCCCCGCCCGGCTGGTGGCCGGGCTGCGCCGGGTCGGCATGCCGGTCGCCGAGATCGCCGCCGCGCTGCGGTCCGAGCCGGCCCAGATCCACCGCCAGCTCGACGCGCACCTGCGCCGGTTGGAGGACGGTCTCGCCGACGCCCGTAGGGAGCTCTCCCGGATCCGTACGCTGATCGATCCCGGGGAGCCCGCCATGACCACCCGTCTCGTCCTGTCCCGCGCCGACCTGGCCGCCGCCGTGGACGCGGTCCGCTTCGCCGTCGGCGCCGACCCCGACCTGCCGGTGCTGGCCGGCGTGCTGTTCGAGTCCGACGTCGACGGCGTACGGCTGGTGGCGACCGACCGGCACCGGCTGGCCGTCGCGCGGGCGGACGCCCGGGTCGACGGGCCGGCGGTGCGGGTGCTCGCCCCGGTCGTCTTCGTCGACGAGGTGCGGGCCCTGCTCGACACCGGCGCGGGGAGCACCCCCGAGGCCCGGCTGACGGTGGCCGCCGGCACGATCTCCGTCTCCGTCGCCGGCCGCACGGTCGACGCCGCCGTCCTGCCGTACGACTTCCCGGACCACCGCCGGCTGCTCCGCCCGACGCCCGACGACGGTCCGGCGCACCGGCTGACGGTCGACGCCGACGCCCTGCGGGCGGCCCTGACCAGCGCCGACGCCCCCGTCGTCACCCGGCGGCACGACGGCCTCCCGCTCGCGGTGACCGTGCTCGGCCCGGACGGCCGGGGCGGGGTGCGGCTGCTCGGGGCGGACGAGCTGGCCGGGGAGTCCGACGCGTTCCGCGTCGGGGTGAACGGCGGTTACCTGCTGGAGGCCCTCGACGCGGCCGGCCGGGGCCAGTTGCTGCTGGAGCTGGACGGGCCGATCGCCCCGCTGGCCGTGCGCCGGGCGGACGACGTCGAGGCGTTCTCCATCCTGATGCCCATCCGGCTCTGACCGCCGCGCCGGCCGTGGGCCGAGTGCCCGGCGTCGCGGGGGCGCGACGCCGGCCGGGCGGGGTCGTCGAGACCGGGCCGGGCGCGACCGGGCCGCGACGGTAGCATCGGTGGGTCCACCCGACGTCCGGACGGAGCGTACGGAGCAGCATGCTCGACATGGAGTTGATCCGGAAGGATCGCGAGGCGGTGGCGACCGCGCTGGCGAAGCGACTGGATCCCGCCGAGGTCAACCGCGCCCTGGACGAGATCCAGCGGCTCGACCAGGAACGCCGCGCCCTGATCAGTGGCATCGACGGCGAGCGGCAGCGCCGCAAGGCCGAGGCGCGCGCCTACGCGGCGGCGAAGCGCGCCGGCACCGAGCCGGAGGTCTCCACGCCGGAGGCGGGGCGCAAGCAGCTCGCCGAGCTGGAGTCCGAGCTGGACGAGGTGCAGGCGCGGCTGCGCACCGCGATGAGCGAGCTGCCCAACCTGCCGGCCGACGACGTGCTGCCGGGCGGCAAGGAGGCCAACCGGGTCGTCCGGGCCTTCGGCGAGCCGCCGGCGATCGAGAAGGTCCGCGACCACATCGAGCTGAGCCGGATGCTGGGCCTGGTCGACCACGAGCGCGGGGTCAAGCTCGGCGGCTCGGGCTTCTGGATGTACACGGGCATGGGCGCCCGGCTGGAGTGGGCGCTGCTCAACTTCTTCGTCGACGAGCACATCAGCGCCGGCTACGAGTTCCTGCTCCCGCCGCACCTGCTGCTGGACACCGCCGGCTTCGCCGCCGGGCAGTTCCCGAAGTTCTACGACGACGTCTACCACCTGGACCGGGAGTCCGCCCCGCGCGGGCAGTTCCTGCTGCCCACCTCGGAGACGGCGATCCTCGGGGCGTACCAGGACGAGATCCTGGAGACGGCGAAGCTGCCGCTGAAGGCGTTCGCGTACACCCCCTGCTACCGCCGCGAGGCGGCCGGGTCGCACTCCGACGAGCGGGGCACCGTCCGGGGCCACCAGTTCAACAAGGTGGAGATCTTCCAGTTCTGCCTGCCGGAGCAGGCCGACGCCGCGCTGGAGGAGATGCTCCTGCACGCGGAGAGCCTGGTCGAGAAGCTGGGCCTGCACTACCAGCGCACCCTGCTGTCGGCGGGCGACGCCAGCGCGTCGATGAAGAAGACCCTCGACATCGAGGTGTGGATGCCGAGCACCGGCAAGTACAAGGAGGTGTCGTCGGTCTCCTGGGCCGGCGACTACCAGGCGCGCCGGGCGGCCATCCGCTACCGCGAGCCGGGCGGCAAGCAGACCCGCTTCGTGCACACCCTCAACGGGTCGGCGCTGGCCACCAGCCGGCTCTTCCCGGCCATCCTGGAGCAGTTCCAGCAGCCCGACGGCTCGGTGCTGGTCCCCGAGGTCCTCCAGGCCCGCCTGGGCACCGACCGCCTCACCCCCCGCTGACCCGCCGGCCTCCCCCGCCCCCTCAGGGGGCGGGGGTGAGTCGCAGCGCGAGTTCGGGGCAGACCTTGACCGCCTTGCGCGCGCCCTCGCGCAGCCAGGTCGGCACGGGGGTGGGCGGAAAGGCGGGGTAGCCGTTCCCGTCGAGCCGGATGAAGTCCGGCACCACGTGCGCGCACAGCCCGTGCCCGTCGCAGCGGGACCAGTCGAGCGTGAGCCGCTGCGGGTTCGGGTCGGGGGCGCCCGGCAGGCCCATCACCGCCCGGACCCGCCGGCCACACCCCTCGCCGGTGGTGTGCAGCCGCAGGTCCTCGGCGAACACCTCCATCGCGGAGAGCGCGAACCGGGCCGTACCGTCGGGGTGGCTGCACGCCCCGCGGCCCTTCACGTCGCCGGCGGCGGCGCGGACCACCTCCACCGGGGCGCTGCCGGAGACCGCCAGGTCGACGGCGCGGGCCAGGTCGGGCAGGCCCATCCGGCACGGGCCGCACTGCCCCGCGGACTCGCCGGCCAGGTAGCGCACCACCTGGGCGGCCTCGCCGAGCGGGCAGGTGTCCGCGCCGAGCGGGACGAGGATGCCCGCGCCGAGGGTGCCGCCCACGGCGGCCAACCCCTTGCGGGAGATCTCCGCCCGGTCGGCCGCCTCCCGGGTGATCCACCTGCCGTGGTAGCCGCCCGTCAGGATGCCCGGCCCGTCCGGCACCTCGCACAGGTCGAGGATCTCGCGCAGCGCGGTGCCGGCCGCGCACTCCACCACCGCCGGGCGTCCCGCCGCGCCGGTGACGGTGAGCAGCACGGTGCCCGGCTCGTCGTCGGTGCCGAGCGCCGCGTACTCGTACGGGCCGAGCCGGGCGGCGACCGCGAGTTGGGCGTACGTCTCGGCGTTGGAGAGCAGGGTGGGCAGGCCGCCGACGCCGGAGTCGCTGGAGCGTCGCTTGGTGCCCGGCGGGATGTGTGGCAGGCCGTTGATGCCGTTGACCAGGGCTCCGCCCTCGCCGGAGATGAACCGGTGCGGCACGGTGACGATGCTGGTGGGCGCCGGCATCCGGCGTTCCTCCAGCGCCTCGGTCAGGGAGTCGCGGCCCACCCCGTCGTCGGCCACCCCGACGACGATCTCGTCGGCGTCCAGCGCGTACGCGGCCAGCGCGGCGCCGTCGAGGACCAGGTGCGGGGCCCGGGTGAGCAGCACCTTGTCCTTCCAGCTCGCCGGCTCCCCCTCGGTGGCGTTGACCACCACCGCCGCCGGGAGGTCCCGCCGCTCGCAGGACTCCAGCACCGCGCGGAGCTTCTTCGCGAACGGGAAGCCCGCGCCGCCCTTGCCCTTGAGCTGTACGCCCTCGGCGAGCCGGAGCAGGGTGGCCGGTTCCATCGGCCCGACCGGCCCGTGCACCTCCTCGTGGGCGGGCAGGTCGAGCCGGCCGAACTCGGCGAAGCCGGCGGTGAGCCGGGGCTCGCCGACGCAGGCCACCGGGGGCACGGTCGTCCGGATCACTTCGCCTCACCCCGCAGCCCGGCCCAGTACGCCCCGTCGACGGCGTCGGCGTTGACCCGGCGGCGGCGCACGGACCTGCTCTCGCCGGCGGCCCGGCGTGCCCGCCGGGACGCGAGGTCGACCAGGGTCGGCGTGTCGTCGGCCGGCAGCGGGACCTCCTCGGGGACGTACCGGACCGGGGGCCGCCAGTAGTCCGGTTCGAGGTCCCGGTCGTCCTCGACGCTGTGCCGACCGCCGCCGCTGCGCGGCCCCGCGGACACCGGACCCGCGGACACGGGCCCGGCGGAGATCGGGTCGCTCGGCTCCCAGCGGCGGGGGCTGTCCCAGGGTTCCTCGGCCTCCTCCCGGCGGCGGGGCGGCGCGGAGGGGCGCCGCACCCCGTCCCGCTCCGCCCGGTCCTGGCGACTGCTCTCGCCGGCGCGGCGGCGGCCGGTGGGGACGGGTTCCTCCTCGCCCCGCCGCCGGCCGGTCGACGCAGGCTCCTCCTCGCGCCGGCGGCGGGTCGACGTGGGCGCCTCCTCGACTTGGCGCCGACCGGCCGGGGCGAGTTCCGCCGCACGTCGGCGCGGGCGTGCCGGGTCGTGGAGCGTGCCGGGCTCGGGCACGGCCGGCACGGTGAACCGCTCCCTGTCGCGGCGCCGCGCGGCGGGGGCGGACCAGGTGCCGGTGACCGTGGTACCGGCGATCGTGGTGCCGGCCCAGGTCCCCGCGCGCCTCTCCGGCTCCGCCGCCCGGTCGGCGCTTCGGGTCCGGCCCCGCAACAGCGACCGGCGCGGGGCGTCCTCGGCCGGCCGCCCGGCCAGGGCCTGGTTCATCGCGGCGGCCTGGTGCTGCTCCCGGCGGCGCCGTCCGAGGCTGACGGAGAGGCGGACCAGCAGCGCCAGCACGACCAGCAGGACGCAGGCGAGGTAGCTCAGCAGCACCCAGGGCTTCGCGGGCCGCCCGGCGTTGAGCCCGTGCACGATGGCGAACGGCCAGGAGAGGTACGCGGCCGAGTGCAGGGTGCGCCAGAGCCACTTCGGACCGACCCCGGCGAAGCGGGCCCGGACGACACCGGTCCAGAGCACGCTCACCATCAGCAGGGCGGCCACCGTGCCGAGGCCGACGTAGAGGCCCCGTCCACCGACGAAGGGGACCACCGCGTCGGTGCTCGCCGCCCGGCCGGTGGCGATCTTCGTGAGCACGTGGAAGACCAGCCCGGCGACGCCGAGGATGCCGGTGGCCCGGTGCGCGGACTGGAGCAGCACCCGGTGCCGGATCAGCAGCACCAGCCGGTCGGTGGCGAGCAGCCCCATCATCACGGTGAGGCTCAACGCCACGAGGGCGACGACCCCGGCGAAGAACTCGGTGAAGAAGAAGCCGTACGCGTACGCGGCCGAGCCGGCGCCGGTCAGCATGGTGGCGGCCCACAGCGCGGCGAGCGCCGAGAGGGTCAGCAGGGCCACCGCGGGCCGGGACCGGGTGCGGGCCCCCCGGCTGGTGCTGGTGGTCCGGACGGTGGGCGGCTTCTGGTTCCGTTGTGCCCGGGCCATCTGCTCCTCGATCGTCTCGCGGCGGCGCACCACCGGCCGGCCCTGTTCCCCATCGAGTACGGACGGGCAGGGCGGGCGGATCACCGGCGCGCGGAAATTCCGCGTACCGGCGCCGAAGCGGGGGCCCGCGTGTGATCTTCAGAGGGTCCGGTCGTGGTCAGGCTCGATGCTCGCCAAGGACCTTGCTGAACAAGGCGAGGTAACTGTCATGAGCCAGGGACAGTTCTCCGAGCGCGTCCCCGGTGAACCACGCGATGGCGTCGTGTTCGTCCGGCGCGGCGTTGACCGGAGACCCCGTCCACGCTTCGATCAGCCAGATCTGCATGTCGAACGTGTCGGTATGAACTTCGTGCACGGGCGGACCTGACGGTGCCGCGATGTCGATGCCCAGCTCCTCTCGAAGCTCCCGGGCAAGTGCCGCGCCGGGCAGTTCCCCGGGATCCACGTGCCCACCGGGCATGTCCCAGACGTCGGGATACCAACGGCGCTGAGGAGACCGGTGGCACAACAGCACCCGGTTGCCGTCCCGCAGCAACGCCGTGACGATGCGAGCCTTGGGAGAGCCTTCCGCGGAGATCGACACAGGCGCATTGTGCCACCCGATCCTGCTGCGACGAGGCAGGCGAGAAGGTCATTGCGAGTGCGGCCCGCTTTCCTTCTCAGCGCTGACGGAGGCTGCGGTACGGTGCCGCCTGAGATCTGTCGGTCAGCGTGACAGCCCGCCGACGACAACGGGAAGGGGCCGGTCCTTGGGCATGGTGTTCATCGGGCGCCGGTTGTCGGTCGAAGAGATGGCTGCGGTGCTCGCCGACCCGACGGCGGTCGACGAACTGATCTACGGCGACCTCGACGACGAGGCCGAAATGCCCGAGCCGGAACTCGATCTGGACAAGTCGTGGCACGGCATCCATTACCTGCTCACCGGCACCGCCTGGGAGATCGGCGAGGGTGCCGGCGCGGCGATTCTCGGCGGCGACGAGATCGGTCAGGATGGCGGCTACGGTCCCGCCCGGCTGCTGGACCCGTACACCGTCCGGGTCATCGCCACCGGGCTCGACGCCGTGGACGTGGAGACGCTGCGCGCCCGCTTCGACCCGAGCGCCATGGCAGCCGCCGACATCTACCCGGCCATCTGGACCAACGGCATTGACGAGTTCGACCACCTCATGTTGCAGTTCACCGAACTGCGCCGCTTCTATCGCGCCGCAGCCGTGAACGGCCAAGCCGTGCTGTTGGCCATCACCTGACGCAGCCGCCCGGCTGTCTCCGGTTGCCAGCGTTCCAGGGACGAGGTGCCCGCTCCTACCGCTGACGGCCAGCCGGTGCGAGTCAGGCGCTGCCGACGGACGGTAGGGGGCACTATCGTTCTGGCGTGCACATCCGTTTCGACGTCCCCGCCGATCCCGCCTACCCGGGCCGCGTGGCCGCTGCGCTCGGCAGTGTCCGGTTGCGCAAGTTCGGCTACGTCGGCGCGGTACTGGTGGCGGTCGGGGCGATCGGGTTTGCCGTCTCGCGGGGGTTCTCGTGGGGTGACCGGGTCTCGTCGCTGTGCATGGCGATGGTCCTGGGTGGCCTGCTGTCGATGTTGTACTCGCCGTGGGTGCAGTGGCGGGCCCGGCGTCGCTCCGGTCGCTACGCCGTCGAGGGCGCCTACGACATCACCGACGACAACATCATGATGCGCAGCGGCTCGGAGTCCGGCGGTATCGCCTGGGACGGGGTGGCTCGGGTGCGGGACACCCCTGAGTTCTGGATCGTGTACGTCGGCCGGATGCCGGCGACCGTGATCCCACGCCGCTTGATGTCCGCTGAGGACGCGGAGACGTTGCGAGCCTTCATGGCCGATCGCGGGCTGCTCGTCGGCTCCGCCTGACGAGTTCTCAGGCGGAGCCGACACCTCTGCTGACGCCTGTCGGTGCCGCTGCTTCCTGGTTGGGCGGGGATGGCAAGCTGCCATGGTGTCTGCGGAGCCGCGCGGCGACTACTCCTGGCTGTTCGACCTGGTGGCGGTCGATCCGGTCGTACGTCACCATGCGCTGGCTCGGCATCAGGCACTGCTCGCCGCGGCGAGTGAAGCGTTGCACCTGTCGAACGGTCTGTGGGCAGCGCACCACCGGTCGAGGTCCGGTCAGGCTCGGCTCGCCGGAGGTTGGACCAGGCGCGCGCCGACTTCCGGTGGCATCAGGCGCAGACGATCCACGGACCTCTCGATGCATTCCGGGACGCTTCGGACGACGACCGCGCCGGCCGCGCACGGTGGGCGCCGATCGTGGCCCTCTACCTGCGGTGGGAGGCGGAGTATCCCGACGAGTGGGGAGCGCCGGAGTCGTGGATGTGGTCCCGCTGGGGAACGAAGGAGGTGCTCCTTCGCCGGCTCGATCGGGGCGGTATCCCGGAGGCCGTCAGGCCACAGATCGCTGAGCTGATCCTCGCGGCACTGGGGCGACCGTACCGGTGCAAGGACTGGCTGTACGCAAGCCTGGTCCGTCAGCTCCACGACTCGCCGTTCCTCCATGAGGTGGGGATGCTGACGTCCGCCGACGATCCCCTGGTCCGGCTCCGGGCACAGTTCGTCCTCCATGTGGCCGCGCATCCCGAGCAGACTCCCACCCGCACGAGCTGGCGGCGCTGGCTCGATTCCGCCACCTGACCGCTCGATCGCAGGCGCCTGCTCCGTCGTACGAGGCCGGCAGCGCGAAGACATCCATACATGGCCATGCATTGACAGCGCTTGCAATGCGCTTGTAACCTTTCGGAAATTTTCAAGCCGTACTGCAAGATCCCGGCACCACCGGGGCCTCCCGGCCTCGCCACCGTCCCGTCCCCCATCCCCCGTCAGGAGTCCTCCATGCAGAGACGTCGACGGTTGTCGGCGATCGTCGCCCTCGGCGTGATCGCCGGCCTGATCGTCCCCACCGCCGCGACCACTCCCCCGGCCGGCGCGGCCCCGGCAGGTGGCAAGAAGGTCATCGCCAACCTCTTCGAGTGGAACTGGTCGTCGGTGGCCACCGAGTGCCGCACCAACCTCGGCCCGAAGGGCTACGGCTGGGTGCAGGTCTCGCCGCCCCAGGAGCACGTGCGGGGCTCGCAGTGGTGGCTGGCGTACCAGCCGGTCAGCTACCGGATCGAGTCCCGCAAGGGCACCCGCGCGCAGTTCAAGTCCATGGTCGACACCTGCCACGCCGCCGGGGTGAAGGTGGTCGTCGACGCGGTCGTCAACCACATGTCCGGGCAGGACAACGGTGGCACCGGCTGGGCCGGCTCGTCGTACGGGCACTACGACTACCCGGGGATCTACCAGACGCAGGACTTCCACCACTGCGGCCGCAACGGCGGCGACGACATCGCCAACTACAACGACCGGTGGGAGGTGCAGAACTGCGAGCTGGTCAACCTCGCCGACCTGAAGACCGAGTCGGACTACGTCCGGACGAAGATCGCCGGCTACCTCAACGACCTGCTCTCGCTGGGCGTCGACGGCTTCCGGATGGACGCCAGCAAGCACATGCCGGCCGCCGACATCGCCGCCATCAGGGGCAAGCTGTCCCGCTCGGCGTACATCGTGCAGGAGGTGATCCACGGCGCCGGCGAGCCCATCCAGCCGGGTGAGTACACCGGCAACGGCGACGTGCACGAGTTCCGCTACGGCAAGGACCTGGCCCGGGTCTTCCGCTCCGAGAAGCTGGCCTACCTGCGCAACTTCGGCGAGGGGTGGGGGCACCTGCCCAGCGGGTCGGCGGCCGTCTTCGTGGACAACCACGACACCCAGCGCGACGTCGGCGGGGTGCTGACGTACCGCGACCGGGGCATCTACGCGCTGGCCAACGCGTTCATGCTCGCCTGGCCGTACGGCTCCCCGACGGTGATGTCGAGCTACACGTTCAGCCAGCGCGACCAGGGCCCGCCCTCGGACAGCTCCGGACGGACCCTGAACGCCACCTGCTACTCCGGCTGGGAGTGCGAGCACCGCTGGCCGGTCATCGCCAACATGGTCGGCTTCCGCAACGCCACCGAGGGCGCCGGCGTCGTCAACTGGTACGACAACGGCAACAACCACATCGCCTTCGGCCGGTCCGGCAAGGGCTTCGTCACGATCAACGACGAGGACTCCGCGGTCAACGGCCGGTCATACCAGAGCGGGCTGCCGGCCGGTCGCTACTGCGACGTCGTCCACGGCACCTTCAGCAACGGCACGTGCAGCGGGCCGGTGATCACCGTGGACGGCGGCGGCTGGTTCGCCGCGAACGTGCCCGCCCACGACGCGATCGCCATCCACGTGGGCGCGCGGCTGAGCTGAGGCTCCACCCCTGCGGACCCCGTCCCGGCCGGCATTCCGGCCGGGACGGGGTTTCGCCGCCGTTCACCCGTTACAGTTAGTTTGTGCGTTTTGACCGAATGAACCGGCGACACGTCCGCGCGCTGGCCGCCGCCGTCGGCGTACCCCTGCTCCTGCTGGCCGGCGGGGCCACCGGCTGGGTGCTGACCCCCGGAGCCGAGCACACCGCGCCGCCCGTCGTCGTCGGGCCGCCCGCGCCGACCGGCGCGGCCCCGACCAGCGCCGCGCCGGAGCGGGTGCCCGTCGCCGCGCCCGCGCCGGACGACCTGCCGGTGGTCGACTACGGCCCGGCGCCCACCGGCTTCCCGGCCGATCAGGACACGATGGACACCACGCCGCTGACCGCGGGCCTGCACCCGACCCGCCGCATCGCCGCCTACACCGCTCCCGGCGGCCGGCCGCTGGCGTTCCTCGACCCCACCATCAGCGGCGTCGAGCTGACCATGCCGATCGCCCAGCGGCGGGCCGGCTGGACGGCGGTGCTGCTCCCGTCGGCCAACCGCACGCTCGCCTGGCTGCCGCCCGGCGGCCACACCACCGTGGCGCTGACCGACCAGATCGTGATCGAACGCAAGCACCACCGCCTCACCTGGTACCGCGCCGGCCGGGCCGTGCGCAGCTGGGAGGTCAGCCTCGGCCAGCGCGGCCAGGAGACCCCGCTGGGCCGGACCTTCATCCTGGGCCGCACCCCGCCGCCGCAGAGCGTGTACGGGGGCGTCGACATCTACGCCCTCGGCTCGGTGCCCGACGACCCCGACTCGGTGCCGGCCGGCCTGCGCGGGGCGCACATCGGCATCCACAGCTGGTACCACGACGGCGAACTGGGCCGGAACACCACCAACGGCTGCGTCCGGCTGACGAAGAGCGGGCAGCGGGAACTGCTGGCGAAGGTCCGCCCCGGCACCGAGGTCGTGGTGGTCGACGAGCTACCCGCCCCGCCCCCGACGGCCTGACGGTTCCGTTCGCCGGCACCCACGGCCGGCCGGCAGCGTCCCCGGATCGCGTCGCGTCCGGGTCAGGGAGCGATCCGCTCGTCCAGGGCGGCCGGCGAGGGCCGGCGCGGCAGGGGCGGGCGCGTCTGCCCGGCCAGCTTTCGCCACAGGAACTCCAGCGTCAGCGCCCAGACGAAGGCGCGCTGCTCGTTGTTGGCCGCCGCGCCGTGCCCGCCCTCGACGTTCTCGTAGTAGGCCACGTCGTGGCCGTGCTCGCGCAGCCGGGCCGCCATCTTGCGGGCGTGCCCGGGATGCACCCGGTCGTCGCGGGTCGAGGTGACGAGCAGGACCGGCGGGTACGCCCGGTCGCCGTCGACGTTGTGGTACGGCGAGTAGCCGCGCAGGAACTCCCAGTCGGCCGCCACGTCCGGGTCGCCGTACTCGGCCATCCACGAGGCGCCGGCCAGCATCCGGTGGTAGCGCCGCATGTCCAGCAGCGGCACGTGCGCGACGACCGCCCCGAAGAGCGACGGGTGGCGGGTGAGCATCACCCCCGTCAGGAGGCCACCGTTGCTGCCGCCCTCGACCCCGAGCCGCTGCGGCGTGGTGACACCCCGGCTCACCAGGTCCGCCGCCACCGCCGCGAAGTCCTCGTACGCGCGGGGCCGGTCCTCCCGCAGCGCGGCGCGGTGCCACCCGGGGCCGTACTCCCCGCCGCCCCGGATGTTCGCCACCACGTAGGTGCCGCCCCGGGCCAGCCACCCCCGGCCGATCACCCCGCTGTAGTGCGGGGTCAGGGGGATCTCGAACCCGCCGTAGCCGGTGAGCAGCGTCGGACCGGCGGGCGCGTCCGCGTCCCCGACCACGAAGTACGGCACCCGCGTGCCGTCGGCCGAGGTGGCGAAGAACTGGCGTACCGCCAGGCCGTCCGCGTCGAAGGACGCCGGTGCCCGCTTGAGCGTCCCGACCGCGCCGCCGACCTGCCCGAGGCGCAGCGTCGCCGGCTGGAGGAACCCCTCCGAGGCGAGCAGGTAGGCGTCGTCGTTGTCCGGGTCGGTGTCCACGACCTCGCTGTGGTCGAACTCCGGCACCCCGGGCAGCGCCTCCCGCCGCCAACCCTCCCCGTCGGGCGTCAGCACCTCCAGCCGGCTCTTCACGTCGACGAGGGTGGCCAGCATCAGCCGGTTACGGGTCCAGGACCAGCCGCTGAGCGCCGTACGGTCGTCGGGGCGGAAGAGCACCGTCATCGCCCGCTCCCCGGCGAGGAACGCGTCGAACCGGGTAGCCAGCAGGGCGCCCGCGGGGTGGGTCACGCCGCCGACCGCCCACGGCGAGCGCGGCCGGACGAGCAGCCACTCCCGGTGCACGTCCCACCCGGCGTCCTCCGGCACGGCCACAGGGATCCGCTCCCCCGTCGCGGTCAGCAGGTGCTGCTCCGAGCGGAAGAAGTCCAGCCGGCGGCCCACGAAGTCGCGCTCGAAGCCGGGCGTCGGGTCGTGCGAGGCCCAGACGGCGACGTCGTCGGCGTGCCCCTCGTGGACGGTCTCGGCCTCGGCCAGCGGCGTGCCCCGCCGCCACCGCTTGACCACGCGGGGATAGCCGGAGGAGGTCAGCGAGCCGGGCCCGAAGTCGGTGGCGACGTAGATCTGGTCGGCGTCGATCCAGCCCACGTCGCTCTTCGCCTCGGGCAGCGTGAAGCCGTCCTCGACGAAGACGCGGCGGTCGAGGTCGAACTCCCGCACCACGACCGCGTCGCCCCCGCCCCGGGAGAGGCTCACCAGGGCGTGCCCGTAGCCGGGCCGCAGCACCGTCGCGCCGCCCCAGACCCAGTTCTCGCCCTCCTCGGCGGCCAGCGCGTCCAGGTCGAGCAGCACGTCCCACTCCGGCTCCGGCCGGCGGTACTGCTCGAGCGTCGTCCGTCGCCAGACCCCGCGCGGGCGCGCCGCGTCGGTCCAGAAGTTGTAGTAGAGGTGGTCGCCGCGCCACCCGGCGTAGGGGATGCGGTCGTCCGCGTCGAGCACCTGGCGGAGCTCGGCGCGCAGGGCCGCGAACGCCTCTCCGCCGGTCAGGGCGGCCACGGTCTCCGCGTTGCGGTCCCGCACCCACCGCGCGGCGTCCGCGCCATCAAGATCTTCCAGCCAGAGGTACGCGTCGTCGCTCTCCACGGTCAACCCAGCCACCTCGCCACTATCCCCGACGGGGCGGACAGACTCGGACCCGGCCGGCTGTCGGCATGGCGACGAGAAGCGGCGGCAGTTCGCCGACTGGCTCAAGAGCGGAGGACCACCCGACCTGTGCGCGTCAGTCCCAGGTCTCGCCGATGTCGAAGACGTCCAAGCCGGGCGGCGCCGCCGCTTCGATGGACTTCCGGTCCCGGGTCACCAGATAACACCGGTAGAGGATCGCCGTGGCGATCGCGTGCGCGACGTCCAGTGACACGGTGAACGCGGCCGCGATACGGGCCACCCGCCGACTCGTCGCAGCGTCGTAGACCGCTACCTGGATGTCGCGGTCCTCCGTGAACAGCAGATCGAGCATGGCGGCGGCGGGCGTGCCCGCGAGTTCGAGTTGCGCCTGCCCGAGACAGAGCGCCGGAATCCACACCTGCTGGTCGGGATCCTCCTCGGCCAGGGTCAGCATGGCACCGGGCTCGACGCTCGTGCCCGACGCGTACGCCAGCAGGGCGGAGGTGTCGAGGACGAGACCGTTCACGCGGTGGCGGTCCCCTCGTTGTCGAACTGGCTGAGCCACTCGACGTTGCGGGCGTGCTGCTCGTCGCTGACGGGCGCGAGGGCCGCCAGGCGGTCGCGGGTCTGCTCGACGTCCTCGTCGGTGACCACGTAGCCGAGCTGCGCCCACTTCGCACGAAGACTGTCGGCACGCATCTTCCGCCGAAGGATCCCGGCGATGAAACCGGACGTGGTGCCCTGCGTGCGCTCGACGTACGCGGCCACGTCGTCGGGCAGGCTGATCGTGATGCGGCGAGTCATACTCCGACCATACCCGCTGCATACTGACGGAATGCCATCAGCTCGTCACGCCACACCGGTCGCGCTCCAGTCCACCACCGGCGCCGACTGGCTGGTCACTTTCGACCATTATGCCCCAGAAATTGCCTTACGATGAGATCTCTTCGTGGAGGTGGAGGGCCATGCCGACGTATGTCGCGTTGCTGAACTGGACCGATCAGGGGATCCAAGGCTTCAAGGACACCGCGAAGCGCGCCGAGGCCTTCGCCGCAGCGACACAGAAGCTCGGGGCGAATCTCCTGAACATCTGGTGGACCGCCGGTCCGTACGACCTCGTGGCCATCGTCGAGGCGCCGGACGACGAAACCGCCTCCGCGGCGCTCCTGCGGCTCGGCGGGGCGGGCAACGTCCGTACCACGACCATGCGGGCCTTCGGTCAAGAGGAGATCAGTCGCATCGTCGCCAAAGCCGCTGGCTGACTCCGTCACGGCCAGACATGGGGTGGCTGCCGACCTGAACGAGCAGCCACCCCCGTACGTACGGCCAGGACCACGGACGGGCGTCCTCGCCGGACCCGCCGCGGCTGGCAGGCGATTCAGCGACGCAGCACCCTAGAGGCCGAGGTAGGCGGCGATGCCGTTGGCGTGCCCTCGGGCGGTGGCGGTGATGAAGGCGGCGCGCTTGAGCAGGTTCGCGTCGGCCACGGTGTCGATGAACAGGTTCTCGGTCAGGACGGCGGGCATGGCGGTCTCGCGCAGCACATGGAAGTTGGCGGTCTTCAGGCCGCGGTCGGTGACCGAGCCGACGGTGCGCATGCCCGACAGGACCCGGGAGTGCACCGGACTGTGCAGGGCGCTGGAGGTGCCCGGGTACCGGTAGCTCTCGAAACCCGTACCGCCGCCGGAGTTGATGTGGATGCTGACGAAGATCGTGGCGCCCCACGCGTTGGCGTCGCTCGTACGGTACGTGAGACTGCGGGTGATGTCCGAGGTGCGGGACATCCGTACGTCGACGCTGTAATTGGCCTTGAGGATGTCGCGGGTCTGAAGCGCGATGCTCAGGGTCAGGGCCTTCTCGGTCAGGCCGTTGCCGACGGCGCCGGGGTCGGTGCCGCCATGCCCGGGGTCGAGGTAGACCTTCGGGACCGCCGCGTGCGCGACGCCGGTCGCCGCCCACGGAGCCACGACGAAACCAGCGGCGGCAGCCAGCAGGGTGCGGCGGCGCGCTGAGGAGTTACTGATCACGAGCACCTCTCCACGGAAAGTAGGGGGTGCCGGGAGGCCGTCGTGGGCCGCCTGTACCCGTACGGGCTGGCACGGCGTCACTGTAATGCATGGAAATACGTAGATGGGAAGACCCGCTGCTCGAAGACGTCCAACGGGGTCGAGCGGGCCGGTCAGAACTGCGCGACCCAGTACGGGGTGACGTCCATCCAGCCGTTGGCGCCCGCGCCGTGCTTCCGGCCGCTGCTGGCGGTGCTCAGGGTGTACCAGGCGTCCACGAAGTCCGGGTCGTCGGTGTACCAGGAGGTGGGGATGGCGTCAAGGATCGCGTTGACCACCGGGGTGTACACGCCACCGTCCACGATCACCAGCAGGGCGCCCGCGATGGCCTTGACCAGGGCCGCGTAGTTGGTGTCCCCGTCGTCCTCCATCATCACCACGTCGGCCAGGTTGTACTTGTACGACGAGAAGTGCACCAGCAGCTGGTTCGGGTAGTAGGTGGTGCCGTCGTGATCCAGGTACGGCATCTGCACGAGGTCGACCTTCACCTTGCCGTCCAACCCGAACCCGGCCACGAGGTTGTAGATCTCGGCGTCGCCCTTGATCCAGGGCTCCTCGTCGTCGCTCAGCCGGACCGCGTCGACCTTGGTGGCCCAGTAACCGGCCGACGCGGTCAACCCGGAGGCGCGGGTCGCGGGACGCGCCGGAGCCGCCCGGCCGATGCCCCTCTCGCCCAGCTCCTGGCGCATCATCGCCAGCCCCGCGGTGAGCGCCCGCTCGGTGTCCACGTCCACCACGAGCACCGGCTGCCGCGGCACCCGCGTGGCATCCAGCACCACCGTGCCGCCGGAGCGGTCGTAGGCGGTCACGCTCGTCGCCGAGTCGTCGGGCGGGGTGGCGGCCACCAGCGGCGCTTCGCCGCGGGTCAGCGCCGCGCGCATGTCCGGGTGGGCCAGCCGCAACCGCAACAGCGAGCCGGTGCCGCCCGGCAGGCCCTTGGCGACCAGCAGCCGCTGGTTGGCGGCGCGGAGGTCACCGGCGAGCCGGGCGTCGACGCCGGCGGCGAGCAGGTCGACCGGGCCGTTCACGGCGGAGCCGCCCAACCGGGTCAGCTCGGACCGACCGGTGAGGGCCACCTGACGGGCCACGCCGTCGGTGATGGCGAACACCGGGCTGGCGACCGCCGGGGCCGGTGCGGGGTGGTCGGGCCGGGCGTACGCCGGGGTGCCGACCGCTGCGACCAGGGTGGTCGTCGCGATGCCGAGTGACAGGACGGCGCGGCGGAAGGTACGTCGGTTCACATGGACTCCTCTGCGTCTCCCGGCCATCGGCTCGTGGCGGCGACCGGGAAATTGACGACGATGACTACATAGGTATACGTCCACGGGGAAGCCGTCAACGTCGCCGTAAGCGGTTGATTACGTACCGCAGCTCAGACAGCCACGAACCGGACCGGCCCGCCGAGCACTGTGGCGGCCCGGTCCAGACCCGCCAGGCGAGCGGCGAGTGTGGCCGATGCCAGACGCCCCCAGCAGGACCTCGCGTACCGCGCGGGCCACCTCGAAGCGCTGGCTGACCTGCGCGTCGCCGGGCGCACATCGCCACGGGCCGGCGGCACGGTGGGGAAACCCGCGATCAGCGGCCGAGAAAATCTGGTCTCCCGAGACTAGACATTCTTGGTGGGGCTGGGTAATGTTGCCTCCGTTGACGACAGAGATCGGTTAAAGACGCTGACGAGAGCAGGAGCGTCGAAGCAGGGCCCGGAACTTCTCGCGGCTCGCTCGGCAACTGCGGTGAAACCACATCACCGCCGCAACACGGCAAGTGCAGGACAAGACCTTGACGTAACTCCAGGTCAGGGCAGACCGCAGGCAGGGCCGATGCAAGGTTCGGGGCTCCGCCTGATGCAGCAAGGATCCGCCGCACATGTGCGGGGCCATGAAGTCGCGTGGGGCTCCGACATCGACGGATAGCAACCGTAGGCAATGCAAGAAGAGGAAAGGGAGGGCTGGACGCCGTTGGATCGCCCGCCGTCAGGACGTAGTGCAAGTTCTGAGGTGGACGCCGTAGCCCCATCGAACGTGAGGTGGTCTCCGGTCACGCTTATGCGATCCTCGCACCGCCTGCTGATAGCGGCACGGTGCGGAAACGAGAACCCGACGAACCTGTCGGTAGATGGTGTATTCAACCCGTAACCCTGGGCCCCGGCGCAACACGCGCCGGGGCCCTCGTTCACGAAGAGGAATGCATGGCCCAACCCGACGACATGCTCAACGACGACGACTACCCCGCCTACACCATGGGCCGCGCCGCCGAGATCGTGGGCGCCTCGCAGGATTTCCTGCGCCGCCTCGACGAGGCGAAGCTGATCATCCCGTTCCGCTCCGCCGGCGGACATCGCCGCTACTCCCGCTACCAGCTGCGCCTGGCCGCACGGGCCCGGGAGATGGTCGACCAGGGCACCGCCCTCGAAGCCGCCTGCCGGATCATCATTCTCGAAGACCAGCTGGAAGAAGCCCTCCAGCACAACCGCGACCACCAGTGCCGCCAGCAGGCCGGCGCTACCTGACCCCGCGCCGCACGGTCCTTCTCCACCACGAGAAGGACCGTCTGCCGCACCCCGAAGAACCTGCGGATGTCGCGCCGCCAGGACAGGGACACACGCAGGGAGACGAAGGGCTGTTACCCGCCTGTGCTACGGTCTCCTTGTTGCAGTTTTGATTTCCGTAGACGTTTCCGGCGCCTGATGGGGTTATCTGAAACCTCATCCAGGCGCTCTTTTCGTTTGTCGTGTCGGTTCGGCGCGGGCGATCAACGCGGCGGCGTAAGAGTCCGCACACCGTGCGGTCTCCAACAGCCTGCGAAGGAGCAGACATGGCTACAGGTACCGTGAAGTGGTTCAACGCCGACAAGGGCTTCGGCTTCATCGCCCAGGACGGCGGCGGCCCCGACGTCTTCGCCCACTTCTCCGCGATCGCATCGAGCGGCTTCCGCAGCCTCGATGAGAACCAGCGGGTGGAGTTCGACATCACCCAGGGCCAGAAGGGCCCGCAGGCGGAGAACATCCGCCCGCTCTGATCTCCATTCTGCGAACGGCGGCCCGACTGGTTCAGCGGGTCGCCGTCCGTCATTTCCGCTGGCGGTGGGCCTGAGCGCCGACCACGCCGGGTCCCGGCGCGGCTACCGACAAGAACCTCGTCATCGACGGTCCGCCCGTCGCGGCATCGGCCAGCATGCCCCGCCGAACTGGCATGGGCGGGGCTGTCGCGGGTAGTACCCGAAACATGAGGGCGAGTTTCCGGCTCGGCCGGATCGCGGGCGTGCCGGTCGGGGTCAACTGGAGCGTCCTGGTCATCTTCGCGCTGATCGCCTGGGGGCTGTCGGCCAACCAGTTCCCCCGGGCCTACCCGGACCGGCCCGTCGCCGCGTACGTCCTGGCGGGGCTCGCGGCGGCGGTGGTCTTCTTCCTCGGCCTGCTCGCCCACGAGGTGTCGCACGCGATCGTCGCCAAGCGCAACGGGCTGGAGGTCGGCGGGATCACCCTCTGGCTCTTCGGCGGGGTGGCCGAGCTGCGCGGCGAGGCGCGCGACCCGGGCGCGGAGCTGCGCATCGCCGGCGTCGGCCCGCTGGTGAGCCTGCTGATCGGGCTCTTCTTCGGCGCGATCGCGGTGGTGCTCGCCGTGGCCGGGGTGGAGGGGCTACTGCTGGGCTCGCTGGCCTGGCTGGCCGGCATCAACGTGCTGCTGGCGGTCTTCAACGCGCTGCCGGCCGCCCCGCTCGACGGCGGGCGGCTGCTGCGCGCCGCCGTGTGGAAGGCGACCGGCGACCGGACGAAGGCGTCGGTCGTCGCCGCCCGGGCCGGCTGGGTGCTCGGCGCGGTGCTGATCGGGCTGGGACTGTGGCAGTTCCTGGCCGGCGTCGGCTTCGGCGGGCTGTGGCTTGCCCTGATCGGTTGGTTCCTGATCGGCGCCGCCGGCATGGAGGAGCGGCAGGCCCGGATGGGCAGCGCGCTTCAGGGCATCCGGGTGGCCGACGTGATGACGCCGCAGCCGCAGACCGCGTCGGGACAGATGACGGTGGGCGACTTCGTCGATCACTACCTCTTCGCGTACCGGCACACGGCGCTGCCGCTGACCGAGGACGACCGGCCCGTCGGCCTGGTCACCCTCGACCGGGTGCGCGGCATCCCGGCGGACCGTCGGGCCGGCACCACGCTGGCCGAGGTGGCCTGCCGCGCCGACGAGCTGGTGCTCGCCCGGCCGGACGAGCCGCTGAACGAGCTGCTCCCCCGGCTCAGCGAGTGCGCCGACGGCCGTGCGCTGGTGGTGGCCGACGGCCGCCTCGTCGGGATCGTCTCGCCGAGCGACATCAGCCGGGCGGTGCAGCGCGGCAGCCTCCGCGATCAGATGCAGGGCAGCCGGCCCGGTCGCTAGTTGCGGGGTAGGTAGTGGTCGAGCAGGTCGGTGCGGAACGTGCCGGCCGGGTCGAGCCGGCGCGCCAGGTCGAGGAAGTCGGCGTACCGGGGCAGGGCCGCGGCGACCGCCGCCGGGGCGAGGCCGAAGACCTTCCCCCAGTGCGGGCGCGGCGCGAACGGCGCGAGCCGCTCCTCCACCGCCGCCACCACCGGCAGCACCGCCGCCGCGTCGGCGGTCCAGGTGAAGTGGATGGCCAGGCTGTCCCGCCCGTGGTTCGGGCTGAGCCACAGCCCGTCGGCCGCCACCGTCCGCAGCTCGCAGACCTGGAGCACCGGCGCGATCAGGTGCGCCACCGGATCGAGCGCGGCCAGCGCCGCCGACGCCGAGCCGCGCGGCACGTGGTACTCCGACTGCAACTCCGCCCCGCTGCTGGGCGTGAACTCCAGCCGGAAGTGCGGCAGCCGTTCGTGCCACGGGCCCGGCTCGCCGAGCTGCGGGGTGCAGTTCCGCGCGGGCATGCCCGGCACCGGGTGTCGCGGCGCGTCGGCCGCCGTCGTGCCGAGCCAGTCCGCCGGGAGTGGGGCCGCGTCCGCGCGCTGCTTGACCCACACCTCCCGCAGCCGCGGCGACCGCCAGTCGGTGAAGACGCTGACGCTGTACGCCGAGGCGAACGCCGCGTCCAGCGCCGCGCGGGACAGGCCGAGGCGGACGTGCTGGCGGATCTCGAAGGTCGGCACCACGTCCAGGGTGACCCGGGTGACGACGCCCAGCGCGCCCAGCGACACGACCATTCCGGCGAAGGTGTCCCCGTCGGCCGCCCGGTCCACGGTCAGCAGGTCACCGCCGGCGGTGACCAGTTCCAGCCCGGCGACCGCGCTGGCCAGGTTGCCGATCGTCTCCCCCGAGCCGTGGGTGCCGGTGGCGACCGCCCCGGCGACCGAGATGTGCGGCAGCGAGGCGAGGTTGGCCAGGGCGTACCCGCGCGCGTGCAGCCAGGACGCGAGGTCTCCGTACCGCATGGCGGCCGGCACGGTGACGGCCCGGAGGTCCGGGTCGAGCGCGACGGTCGCGGGCAGCCCGGCCAGCGAGACCAGGTCGCCGGTGGTGTCGCCGAGGCGGTTGAACGAGTGCCCCGTGCCCACCACCCGGAGCCGGTCGCTGCCCGCCACCAGCCGGCGCAGCTCGTCGAGCGAGGAGGGGCGGTGGTGGCGGCGGGCGGCGTAGCGGACGTTGCCCGCCCAGTTGTGCCGCGGCCCGGCCCCGGCGGTGGTCACGGGGTGCGGTGGCGGTCGGCGGCAGGAGCCCCGCCGAGCGCGTCGACGAAACGGTCCCCGGCGTGCCGGGTCAGCGCCGCCGCCACCTCGGCGGGCCTCTCCCGGACCCGCGCCAGGTCCAGCAGTTCCACCGCGGCCCGGCCGTCGACCGGATGGTGCGCGTCGGCCGGCAGGTCGGCCAGCGCGCCCGGCGCGGGGACCAGCAGCAGTCGCGGCGTCGACGGCAGCCCCTGCCGGGCGGGCGGCCGGGCCAGCGCCAGCGCCGCGACCTCCGCCCACGCGATCGTGCGGCGCAGCCCGGGGCGGCGGACGCTCAGGCCGTCGGCGCCGATGACGAACCGGAACGGGCGCAGCAGGCCGACCAGCACGCCCCCGCCCAGCAGCACGGCGCCGACGGCGACCAGCCGGCGCAGCAGCACGTGCTCCCCCGGCAGCGCCAGCAGCACCCCGCCCCCGATCACGCAGGCCAGGGGCAGCACCAACGCCCCCCGGTTGCGGTGCAGTTCCATGTCGTACCCCCGTTCGACACCGTGGTCGTCGGGACGCATCATCCGACGAGCAGGGCGGGACGGAAACCGGTCGATCGGGCACGGTTACGGCGCCCTCGTCGGGGAACCCTACGCCGATGAGCAGCTACCGCGATCCCGCCCCGCGGGGCGACGTGTTCCCCTCCGAGGAGGAGATCGACCCGACCGGCATCGGAGCGGTGTCGCCGGCCGGGGCGTACCCGGCGGGCACCACGCCCCGCCCCAAGCCGGCGCCGCCGCCGACGCCCCCGCCGCACCCGGTGCCCCATCCGGGGCCGGCGCCCCGGGTGGGCCGCGCCTGACGGCCGGCACGACGGGGCCGCCGCCCCGCGCGCGACTTGCCGCCGTCGCCGGCGCAGGACGTCGACGCGGTGCTGGGGCGGCGGTTGCCCGCCGGCTCAGAGCTGGGGCTTCACCTCGGCGGCGACCAGCTCCAGGTGGTCGAGGTCGGCCAGGTCGAGCACCTGGAGGTAGAGCCGCTCGCTGCCGATCTCGGCGTACCGGCCGATCTTGTCGACCACCTCGGCGGGGGTGCCCGCGAGGCCGTTCTCGCGCAGCTCGTCCGGCTCCCGGCCGATCGCGGCGGCCCGCCGGGCCACCTCGGCGTCGTCCCGCCCGCAGCAGAGCACCAGGGCGTTGGACCAGCGCAGCTCGCCCGGGTCGCGGCCGGTCTCGGCGCAGGCGGCCCGGACCCGGTCGAACTGGGCGGCGGAGTCCTCGACCGAGGCGAACGGCAGGTTGAACTCGTCGGCGTAGCGGGCGGCCAGGCGGGGCGTGCGCTTCGGGCCCATGCCGCCGAGCAGGATCGGCGGGCGCGGGTCCTGCACCGGCTTCGGCAGGGCGGGCGAGTCGCTGACCGGGTAGTACGTCCCGGCAAAGTCGAAGGTCGCGCCGGGCGGCGTCGCCCAGAGCCCCGTGACGACCGCGAGCTGTTCCTCCAGCCGGTCGAAGCGCTCCCCCAGCGACGGGAAGGGAATCCCGTACGCGGTGTGCTCCTCGGCGTACCAGCCGGTGCCGATGCCCAGCTCGACCCGGCCGCCGCTCATCTGGTCGACCTGCGCGACGGTGATGGCCAGCGGGCCGGGCAGCCGGAAGGTGGCAGCGGTCATCAGCGTGCCCAGCCGGATCCGCCGGGTGTCCCGGGCCAGGCCGGCGAGGGTCGTCCACGCGTCCGTCGGGCCGGGGTCACCGCTCACCGCGCCCATCTTCAGGTAGTGGTCGGAGCGGAAGAAGGCGCCGTAGCCGGTTTCCTCCGCGCAGCGGGCCACGGCGAGCAGGTCGTCGTACGTCGCGCCCTGCTGGGGTTCGGTGAAGATCCGCAGTTCCATGCTTCGAGCATAGGGAGCGGGCCGGGTCGGCGTGCCGTTCCGGCCCCTCCCCGGGCGGCGGCTCGGGCGGGCGCCCACCGCGCGAAGTGGCGGGCATCCGATAGCGGCGAGCCTGGCCCCGGGTCGTCCGCCGGTCCAGAGTGGAGGCCGAGCGACGAGGCGAGGAGGAACCCATGGAGGACCAGCACCGGGACGGGCTGACGGGGGCGGTGGACGCGCTGCTCCCGGAGGTGTCCCGCCGGGCCGGGGAGATCGAGGCGGCCCGGGGGCTGCCCGCCGATCTGCTCGACTCGCTGCGGGCGGCCGGCTGCTTCCGGATGTTCGTCCCCCGCAGCCACGGCGGGTACGAGGCGGACCTGCACACCGGGCTGCGGGTGCTGGAGTCGCTGGCCCGGGCCGACGGCTCCACCGGGTGGACGGTGATGATCGGCGCCGAGACGCCGCACCTGGTGGCGATGCTCTCCCGCGACCGGTTCGACAAGTTCTACGCCGACGGGCCGGACGTGGTCGTCGGGGGCGGGTTCGCCCCGCAGGGGCGCGCCGAGCCCGTCGACGGCGGCTTCCGGGTCACCGGCCGGTGGGCGTTCGCGAGCGGCGCCCGGCACGCCGACTGGATCTTCGGCAACTGCGTGCTGACCGGGGACGGCGGGCCGGCGGGGGCACCGCCGGCGATGCGCTCCATGCTCTTCCCGGCCTCCCGGGTCACCGTGCACGACACCTGGCACGTGCTCGGCCTGCGGGGCACCGGCAGCCACGACATCGAGGTGGCGGACGCCTTCTGCCCCACGGAGGAGAGCTTCGACCTGTTCACCGGCGTGCCCTGCGTACCGGGGCCGGGCTTCGTGGCGCCGCTGGTCCACTTCGTCCTGCACCTCGGCGCGGTGGCGGTCGGCATCGCGCAGGGCGCGCTGGACGACATGGTCGCGCTGCTCGAGGGCGGCCGGCAGCGGCTCTACGCCCGGCAGTCGCTCGCCGACTCGCCGGCCTTCCGCCTCCAGCTCGGCCGTGCCGACCTGGACGTACGGGCCGCCCGGGCGCTGCTGCGGGACCTGGCCGACGAGCTCTGGTCGGCCTGCGCCACCGATCCGGCGGCGATCCCCGCGCTGCACCCACGGATCTCCGCCGCGCTGCCCTGGGTGACGGAGCGGGCAGCCGCCGCGGTCGACACCTGCTACCGGGCGGCCGGCGGCGGGGCGGCCCGGGACTCGTCGCCGTTGCAGCGCCGGTTCCGCGACATCCACACGTTCAGCCAGCACGCGGCGGCGGCCGAGGGCTGGCTCGCCAACAACGGCGCGCGGGTGCTCGGCCGGCCGGTGGAACTGGCCTACTGACCCCGGGGTGAAGCAGCGCGCGGGCGCCCTACCCGGGCGGGTGTCCCGGCTTCCGACCGGAGCCGGGGCACCCGCCCGCCGTCCATCGACGGATCAGCAGCGCTGCCGCTGGCCCGTGTGGTGCACGCCGACCTTGCCCACCACGGTCAGGTCGGTCAGGGCGGTGTTCGCACCGCGGGACACGTAGCACGAGTAGCGGTGCTGGTTGATCACTTCGAGGTGGATGTGGGCCCCGCTGTCACCGTTGACCTGGTAGCAGCTGGACCAGCGGAAGCGGCCCGTCTCGCCGAGCTTGGTCCAGGGACCGACCGAGGCGCCGACGACGATGCCACCGGGCTTGTTGTTCACGTGCATCACGTCCGCGCGGCCGAGGATCTGCCCGGTCGTGGTGTCCCGGGCCTCGAGCCCGATGCGGTAGCCGCCGTCGGCGAGATTGCGGGTCGCGCAGCCGGCCTGGACGGTGACCACCTTGACGGCGACCGGGTGCCCGGAAGCGGTCTTGGTGCCGAACGGCGAGACGATCGTGGCACCCGGATTGCGGTAGATGTCGACGGCCCAGTCGTTCGGGTAGCCCCAGTGGCCGAAGACGATGTGGTGCGAGGTCGGCCCGGAGAGACCGAAGCGGTCCCACGTGGACGACCCCTGGATCGGCGGATAGACGTTTACCGTGTCCGCTGCCGGATGCGCCTGCGCGGCGCCGGCCGGGGCGACCACGGCGCCGACCGCGAGCACGAGGGCGGCCATCGCAGGGGCGAGACGACTGAACTTCACATGATCTCCATGGCTGTCCTGGCGCAGCGGGGCTCGGTGGACGTCGCACCGGGAGGCGCACGAGCGGGCCTGCGCACGATCCGGTGGATCTTATACCACCATCGATGGATCTCATGATCGACGTCTATCCTTCGCCGACGGCTCCCCGGGCCCTCCTGGCGGACCTCCGGCCGGCCGCTCAGACGTACGGCCGGGTGGCGTACGCCGACTTCAGCGCGGCCAGCCCCGTCGACTTCGGCGACAGCGTGCCCCAGCCCGAGTTGAAGTAGTTGGTCCGCACGATCCGGGGTCCCCGCTCGGCGTTGAGCTGGGCGATGGCGGCCGGGACGGTGGCGATCCAGCCCGCCTGGTCCGGCACCTCCGCCACCCGTACGCCCCACTCGGCGATGATCACCGGGCGGGAGAGGGCGACCGGGCCGAGGTCGGCCACCGCCCAGTCCTTCGCCCGGCGGAACCGGGCCAGCGCCGTGTGGGTGGGGCTGGTGGCGTAGGCGTTCCACTGGAGGAAGTCGAGCCTGGCCATCAGCGCCTCCGGATGGGTGCGCTGGAAACAGGCCCGGTCGAAGCCGCCCACCCCGACCGAGAACGTCGTGCCGGCGGGCAGTTGACGGGCCTTGAACCAGTTCACGATGTACGTCACCGCCTGCACCGCGCGGGCGTCGGACTGCCCCCAGTTGTAGCTGACGCCGGACTCCGTGGTGCCGAACTCGTGGTCCGTGTCGAGTTCCGAGGCGAGCTGGATGTTCACCCCGAAGCCCATGGTCCGGTACTGGGACAGGGCGCGGGCGAAGAGCCCGTCGCAGTGCCCGGCCAGGACCTGGCTGTAGCCGTACGCCCGGGGCCAGGTCGTGCCCGGGCGCTGCTGGATGGTCATCGCGGGCGCCGGGACGGTGTAGGTCACGCCGTCCACGGTGAACGTCTGCGGCCCGGCGTCGGGCGCGCCGTAGTGCTTCAGCTCCAGCACCATGTTCATCTGCACCCCGGCCCTGCCGAGCGTGATCAGCCACGGCCGTTGGTAGCCGGGGAAGATGTAGCCGTCGGCGAAGCTGCGGTACTGGGTCAGCGAGCGGAAGTTGCCGCCGGCCATGTCGGCCGTCGGGTCGGCGCCGCCGGAGAGGTAGTAGCCGCCCAGCACCGGCGGCGCGATCGTGTAGTCGGCGGTCGCGGTGGCGGTACGCCCGCCGTTGTCGCGCACCGTGACGGTGACCCGGGGCATCACGCCACCGCCCGGTAGACGGCGACGGACCCGTTGTCCGACGCCCTGGTCCAGGTGCGGCCGGAGTCGTCGGTGACGGTGAGGGTGAGCGGGTCGATGACGGCGGTGACCTTGACCGGCGCGCTGCTGTTGCCCTGCGCGTCGGTCACCACGATCGTGACGGTCACCGGCTTGGTGTCGGCGTCGCCGTAGGTGACCGTCAGGATCATCTGGTCGCCGGGTGAGTAGGTGGAGGCGTTCAGGGAGGCGGTGGCGGTGGGAGCGGCCATTGCCGGCTCCTCTCGTGCTCGGTGACCGGACCGACCGGCGCGTGGCCAGGGCCGGTTCCGGTGGGCAGGGTGGGACGGGCGACGACCGGCCGCCGGGCACGCGCCTGCGCGTGCCCGGGACGGCTCGTGGGTACGGCTCGCCGGCCGCGCTCGTCCCGGGGATGGCGCGCGGCTCCGGTGGCTGCCGGAATGGGGACGTCTGTGTCGGTGCGGCGGCTTCCGCCCGGGTACCCGGGACGTGACTGCCGGAGCGCGACCTCGCGCTGCGTGGGCGGCCGGCGCTGCGCTACGCCGTGGCCGTCGCGGGGTCGGGTTCGGTGATGGCGGTGTCGGCGGGGACGATGCTGTCCCCGCCGGGCCCGAGGAATGGGTTGTGGCCCGCCATCCTCACGCCTCTGACCTGCTACAACAGTGCGCCGGAAAGGCGATCGGCGTCCTGTCCGCTATCGGACGGCCGGCGCGTCCGGCAGGTGACTGCGCTCCGGCCGGAATTGTGCCGAAGCTGCCCTGGCGACGACCTCCTCCGGGCTGAGCGGCGCCTTCGGGTGGTGGGACAGGCAGATCGGCGTGTCCACCTTGACGAACGCGAAGCCCTCCCCGGCCACGTAGAACTGGCCGCTCTGCATGAGGCCGATGTCGGGCAGCCGCCCGCCCTTGGCCTCCGCCAACTGACGGGCCGCGTCGATCTGCGCGGGAGCGTTGAGCAGCCCGAAGAACTGCGTGGTGGCGTTGCCGGAGATCTGGTTGTGCAGCCCCTTCGGCGCCTGGGTGGCGAAGACCAACCCGAGCCCGTACTTGCGGGCCTGAGAGGCGAGGGCGATCGTGCTGGCCGTGCAGGCCGTCTGCCCGGACGACGGGGCGAGAGTCTGCGCCTCGTCCATCACGAAGAGCCCGCCCAGCGGTCGCTCGCCCGCCGGGTGCCGCTTGATCCAGGCGAACAGGGCCATCTGGAGCTGATTGACGAAGCCCTGCCGTTCCTGGTCCGACGTGAGCCCCACAAAGCTGATCACCGAAATGCGTGCGCGCCGGCCCGGCGAGGGGGTGAGCAGCAGGCCCGGATCGGCCGGGGCGCCGACGCCGCCGAACAACGGATCGGTGACCATGGCGGCCTTCAGAGTCTCGGCCAGATCCTGGGCCAGCTTGTCCGCCCGGCTCAGCCGGCTCACCCCGTCGGGCAGTTCGGCGAGGAACTCGGTGAAGCCGGGCAGGCCCACCATTCCGCTCCTCGCGTACGCCTGGAGGGCCTCGGTCAGCACGGCCTTGCCCTGCTGGGCCACCTTCGTCGGCCGGTCCACACCGGCGCGCGGGGCGAGTGCCTCCACCGCCGAGCGGATCGCCTGGTCGAACTCGTCCGGCGAGTCGCGTACGGGGGTGAAGTCCGGCAGCGGCTGGAAGCTCAGCGGTCGACCGGCGTTGACCCGGGGCGTCCAGACCACCACCTCGGTGTGTTCGAGGTGGTCGCGGGCCCGCTCGGCGTCACCGGGGCCCCATCCGGCCGGCGGCTGCGGCCAGGGATCGCCCAGGCGGGCGAGGTCGTTGTTGGGATCGAGCACGATCGCGGAGACGCCCTCTCGAGCGCACTCCTCGACCAGCCGCCGGATCAGCACGGTCTTGCCGGAGCCGGAGCCGGCGAAGATCACCGTGTGACGGCGCAGCGACTCCAGGTCCACCGCGAACGGCCGCGCCCCGTCGGTGGTCCGCCCCAACAGGATCGAAGTTCCGTCGACGGTGGCCCTCCCGCCGCCGACCCGCGCGTCGTCCTCGCCGCCCACCTCGGCGGTCGGCCCGACTGACCGGGCGACCGGTCCGGCCTCCGCATTGGCCGCCCCGGCGGAGTCGCCGAGGATCGTGGCGAACAGCTGCGTGGAGCCGGCCGGTCGGCGCGCGACCAGCCACTCCTGGAGAACCGAGGCCGGTTCGCCACTCAGCTCACGAAGCGCGGCGAACACCCGCAGGTCCGCCTCCGGGACGCCGCAGCGGACTCCGCCGGCCGCGTCGAAGGCCGCCAACACCTCGGCCGTACGCTTCCCGGTCGGCCACGGGCCGTTGCGCAACAGCACCAGCCGCCGCTGCGGCAGCGCACGGTCGAGGCCCGCCATGGTGCAGGCCGCCTTCACCCTGGCGGTCGCCGCGATCGCGTTCGGATGGGAGATCCCGCGGAAGCACCAGTGCGCCTCGTTCTCGGTGGCCTCGTCCAGCACCTCGATCAGCCGCCCGTGCAGCGCCGGTTTGCGGCCCGGCAGCGGGTCGTACCTGTAGCTGGCGCCGGTCGGGGACCGCTCGGCGATCCAGGCCGCCAGACCGGCGGCGAGGAGCGCCGGCATGTGCTCGTCCTCGGTCCGCGGATCGAGCGCACCCGCCACGTCCGCCCCCGCCACCAGCCCGGCGAAGCGGGCGTCGAGCTGCCGCAGGCGCACGTCGTCACCGGTGTCCGTGTCGCGGCACGACTTCGGGCCGACGGCGGCACTCCGGTCCGGTGGCTCGGACCCGCCGACGACGTGGTCGACGACCTCGATGAGACGGTCGAGCTCGGTCACCTCGTCCCGGTCCCGGCACCAGGCGACGTGTCGATCCACTCGGCGCAGCAGCGCCCGGGGCGTCAACGCCGGGGCGTCCACGAACGCCTCGGGGCTGATCGGCCAGGTCGGGTACGGCGGTGCGAAACGCGGCCCGGCGAAGGCGGCGGTGAACCGCTTCGCGACGATGGCCCGCCCGATCTCGGGGGTGGGAATCCGGTCGGGGAGGATCGCCTGCCGGAACCGGTCGCCGACCGGAGTGGGCGCACTCCTGGTCAACAGCTCCCAGGTGTCCGGCAGGCACGACACCACGATCAGCGTCCGGCGGGTGACGTCACGCAGCTTCAGCAGCCCGTCGGCGATGGGCCCGATGACCTTCGCCTGGGCGTCCTCCAGCCCGGCGTACTGGTCGAACATGGCGGTGCTGGTCTGGGCGAAGAGCGTGTCGAGCTGGTCGACGGCTATCACCGTGGGGTCGAGCGTCAGCGCCATCAGCCGCGAGACGTCCTGGACGATCTGCTGCGGGGTACGGATCGCCGGGGTCAGCCCCCACGCCGCGCGACCGTCCGGGTCACCTGGCTCGGAGATCAGATGGGCGTAGCCGACGTCCTGTGCCTCGAAGTCCAGCGCGCCGTGCAGGACGAGTGCCCGGGCGGTGTCCTGGCAGTCCCGGCCGATCTCGCGATGGCGCGTCCGCAGGGCCCGCACGAAGGTGTCCAGGTGCTCCCGGGTGACCGGCTTCGTCCCGGCGATCGCGTCGCGTACCTCCGCCGGGATGCCGAGGTGGGCGGTGAGCCGACGCAGGAACGTGCGCAGCTGGGTGCCCCAGCCGATCGCGTCCCGTCCCATGCCTTCGACCAGGGCCAGCGCCACGCTCTCCCAGAACGTCTTCCCGCTGACCATGTCGACCAGGAAGAAGTAGCCGCCCTCACGCTGGATCCGATCCCGCACCGCCCCGAGCAGGTGGGTCTTGCCTGCGCCGGCCCGCCCCTGCATGGCCACGCCGAGGGGCACCGTGGTGTCGTCGGTGCGGGCCCTGCCCACGCCGCGCAGGATCTCCGCGACCACCTTCTCGTGCAGCTCCGGCACGTCGTACGGGCTGGGCCGCCACACGTCGTCGGGAGTGACCGCAGGGTTGAGACTGACCGCCTCGAGCGCGGCCCGTACGTCCTCCGGGATCATGCCGAGCCGATCGCCAGGGTGTGGTTCTCCTCGTCCCCGATGCGCACCGCGGCCGCCCGGTCCCGCGCGGTCAACGACTTGGTGTTGGCGACCGGGATGATTCGGACGCCGTCCCGCTGGACCATCGCGCGCAACGTCGCGTCGACGGTAGCGCGGTCCTGCCTGCCGAGGCGTTCACGCAGGTCGGCGAGCCCCACCCAGGCTCCCGGCTCCCGGGCCAGCTCGTGATAGGCGGCGCGGATCAGGGCCTCCACGGCGTCCGGCTCGGTGGCCGCCGGCGCTGGCGCGGCGCCGGGAGGCGTCGGGCCGGCCGCCGGACCTGAGGTGGCCGACGACGGCGTGAAGAAGTCGGCGTGGCTGAGCCCCAACCGGCTCAGCGAGCGGTGCAGGTTGGCCAGCAGGGTGAACAGCGAACGGGTGGCTGAGCCACTACGTGCGGGCGGGGCGCCGACGTGCAGCTGCCGCACCACCCGCCACCCCTCGTCGGTCAGCTCGTGGGAGAAGGGCCGGTGGGACCGGTCGGTCTCGACCAGGCCGAGCTTGACGAGTTTGGCGTTGTCGACGCCGGTGAGGCTGAACCCGGCCAACTCCTTCAGCTCGTTGTTGGTCAGTTCGCGGGCCTCGACCATGAGCACCACAAGCGCGTTGATCTGGTTGGGCGTCAGGTGGGGAAGGTCCGCCGTGCTCGTCATGGTGCCTCTTCTTCGTGGGGGTGCGCGCCGGCCAGGCGACGACGGGTCAGCAGTTGCCGGATCATGCCGACCACGGCCTGGACGTCGGACAGCACCTGCTCGTTGGTGAACCGGAGCACGTCCAGCCCGAGGAGTTGCAGCCGCACGTCACGCCGCCGGTCGTTGGCGAATCTGATTCGTCCCCGATGTTCCGGGCCGTCCACCTCGACCGCAAGTCCCTCGGCCGGCCAGAAGAGGTCCAGGCGGTAGGTCTCGCCGAGCAGGTGCCAGTCGTACGTGTGGTTCCAGCGCCTCCCCCGGGCCCACTCGTGTGGCGTCAGTGCCAGCTCCAGTGCCTGCTCGGCAGCGCTGTCGCCGCGTGGGACACCGGACAGCGGCGGAAACGTCAGTGCCGGCGGAGGCTCGCGGACGGTGTCGGGAACCCGACCCGCCTGCACCGCCAACTCGGTCAGGCTCGACGGCAGCGAAACCTGAACCGACCGGATCCGGTCGACCGTCCGCAGTTCCCGCCCGGCCAGCCAGACGGTGAGGCGGCCGTGCCGCACCAGCCATTCGGCGACGGCGACCAACGCGCGCTCGGTCTCCGTGGGCAGCTCGTCGGTCAGGCCGACCAGCAGGACGCACCCGTCACGGTCGTACGCGGAGGCCATGACCCGGGCCAGGCCGGCAGCCCGTACCTCTGCCGGAAAGCGCGGCCGGTGCTGCCGGTCCTCTCCGCGCAGCGCGCGCTCGGCGAGGTCGGCCAGGAACGGGCCGAAGTGCTCGGAGTGCGCAGCGGCCCGCATGGCAAGGGACCGCACCGCAGCGACGCCCAGCGTGCCGGAACCGTCGAGCCGTTCGGCACCGGGCAACCAGCGGGGGAACAGCGTGAGGGCTGCGCCGTCCAACTCGTCGAGGACGGCGGCGAGCAACTCGGTGAAGCCCCGTCGGGCCGGCACGCGGTACCGAACGACGACCGGGGCGGCGGCCGGTGCCGGATCGAGTCCCACATGGAGCAACTCGGCGTCGATGCCGGGCAGGTGGCTGACCTGCTGCGGAGGAAGGGCCTCCCACCACTCGGCGGGAGGTACGCCACTGGCCACGGCCGAGCACGTTACCGAGGATCGATCGAGCGCGCCGCCCGCCCGATCCGCTGGCCCGTGCCTGCACCGCTGTGACCGGGTACGGCCATCCGGCTGCGGCTGTCCAGCCCTTCTGCCGGTGTCGGGGGCGGCGGCGGGCCCGGAGTCGGCCGTACAGTGTGCCGACCGTTCTAACGAGGAGGGGTTCCTTGACCCAGCCACCACCGGTGTCGGGCCCCCCGGGTTCCGGCGAGGCGCCCGGCAGCACCGCCGGTGACGACCCCGGAAACGCGCCGCCGCACCTGCTCGTCATGCCGTCCATCGAGGGCGCGCCGCCCCCGATGGTGTGGCCCGGGGCGGAGGGCGCACCCGCCTGGGCGATCCCCGTCAGCATCCCGCCCGGGACGCGCGGTTACGCCGTGTTCATCCCGCTGGTGCCAACCACCGCCGCGGCGGCTCCGGTCGCCGCGGGCCCGCCGGCCCCGGCCTCGGTCGTCCCCGCCCCCAGGCCGGCCGAGGCGACCGCCGCGCCAGCCCCGACGGCCGTCGTCGAGCCGGGAGAGAGCATCCCGACGCGGACCGCCGCGGTGACGGCGGCGGACTCCGCGGCACCGGCTGCCGCGCCGTCACCGGACGCCGTCGGCGCGCCGCCGCGCGGCACCGACGCGGCACCTACCGCCTCCGCCCCCGCTACGCCCACCACGAGCGGACCCGCCACCGAGACGGCGCCCACCACCGGGACGGCGCCCAGCACCGAGGCGCCGCCCAGCACCGGGACGCCCGCGACCGCCGCGCCGGCCACCGGTGGTGCGCCGGCCGCCCCGTCGGCGGGCACCGGCGCATCCGCTGCCCGCCCGCCGGCGACCAACGTCCAGCAGCCCGCCGCCGCGCCGCTGCCGGCGCCGTACCGGATCGGAGTGCCGTCCGGCGCGCCGGCGCCGTACCGCGGCTACCAGCCGGTCCCGCGCCCGCCGTCGTTCCTCGACACGCGCTGGCCGGGGCCGGCGCCCACCCAGGACCGGGCCGTACCGCTCGCGGTCCTCGCCGGAGCGCTGGGCCTGGCCTTCTTCGTACCGCTCACCCGCACCGGCATCGGCTGGTTCCTCGGCTGGCTCGCCCTGACCGTCGCGGTGGTCCTCGCGGTCCGGCGGACGGGCGCGGAACTGCCGCGCGCCGACCGGCGGATCCGCGCCGGCTGGGCGGTGGCGGCCCTGGCGCTGCTGTCGGTCCTGGCCTTCCGCAACGCCTGGTGGCTGGTGACGTTCTGCGTGCTCGGCGCGCTCTGCTGCGCGACCCTCGCGATCGTGGGCGGCCGGCTCGTCCGCTCCATCCTGTTCAGCCTGGTGGCGGCCCCCTTCGCGGCGTTGCGAGGGCTGCCGTGGGTGCGTGGGCACCTGCACGCCCCGGTGAACCCGCATCTGGCCCGCCGGGTCGTCGGGTCGGCCGCGGCCACCGTGGCCGCGCTGATCGTCTTCGGCGCGCTCCTGTCCTCGGCCGACGGCGCCTTCTCCGTGATGCTCGGCGAGCTGGTTCCCGAGGTCAACGGCGGCGCGACGTTCCGCTGGATCCTCCTCGCCGCCGTGGGCGGGCTCTGCGCCGTCGCCGCCCTCTACACGCTGGCCGCGCCGCCCGACCTGTCGACGATGGACCGGCCCGGCACGCGCCGCTTCGGCCTCGTGGAGTGGGCGCCGGTCATCAGCGCCCTGACGCTGCTCTTCGGCGGCTTCGTGGCGGTGCAGTTCACCGTCCTGTTCGGTGGGCAGCGGCACGTGCTGCGCACTGCCGGCCTCAGCTACGCGGAGTACGCGCGCAGCGGGTTCTGGCAGCTCGTCGTCGTCACCATGCTGACGCTGGCGGTGCTCGGCGGGGTGGCCCGCTGGGCGCGGCGGGACCGGGCCGTCGAGCGCCACCTGCTGCGGGTCCTGCTGGGCCTGCTCAGCGTGCTCAGCTTCGTCATCGTGGGGTCGGCGCTGTCCCGGATGTACACGTACCAGAAGGCGTACAGCTTCACCGGCGAGCGGCTCTTCGTGATGGCGTTCGAGCTGCTGCTCGGCACCGTGTTCCTGATGATCCTGGTGGCCGGGCTGCGCTGGCGCGGTGCCTGGATTCCCGGCACGACGGTGGCGCTCGCCGTGGTGATGCTGCTGGGCCTGGCCGTGCTCAACCCGGAGGACTACGCCGCCCGCCGCAACATCGCCCGGTACGAGCAGACGGGGAAGATCGACGCCTGGTACCTGCGGGCGCTCTCGGCCGACGCGACGCCGGCGCTGGCGGGCCTGCCCGATCCGGTGCGCCGCTGCACGCTGAGCTGGGTCGCCAAGGACCTCGACGAGTCGGACCCCTGGTACGCCTGGAACCTGGGCCGGATCCGGGCGCGCGCGGCGCTCGACCGGGCCGGGCCGGGCGCGGTCGGCGGTCCACGCGACTGCCGGGCCGCCGACCAGTTCGACCTGCCCAAGCGCCGCCGCTGACGGATCCGCCGTCCCCGGGTCGGTCCGGGGACGGCGGGACCGCCGGGTCGGCGGGCCGGTGCGTCCAGCGGGTGCCGGTCGGGTCACCAGGGCTCGGGGATGCCCACCGCGAGGCAGCGCCGGGTGCCGGGGACCGGCTGGTAGCAGGCGGACGCCTCCAGGTTGTTGGTCAGGTCGGAGCGGGAGAAGGACGTGCTGCCGCCGTTGACGCAGGTGCCGCCGCTGGTGGACACACCGCCGGTGACCTTGGCCGTGGCGCAGCCGACCGTGGCGGCGGTCTTCTCCACCGTGTTCAGCGAGGAGCGCTGGTCCGCGTACTGGTGTGCGCCGTAGCCGGTCAGCCGCACGCCGGGACGGGTGACCGTGTACTGGAACGCCGCCGACGTGTAGTACGACCAGCTGGCGCCCGTACCCACGGTGCGCAGCTCCGGATCGGCGGACGAACCGGGAACGAACATGGCGAAGCCCTTGTCGTGGGTGGTGGTGCCCGCGACCATCCGGTAGACGATCACCAGCAGCCCTTGGCTGTAGCTGCCGGTGGAGTAGGTCAGGTAGCTGCCGCTGCCGCAGGTGGTCCGGTCGGCGACGTAGCCGACGCCGTTGGCGTAGAGCATCACCCTGGCGCAGCGGCCGTCGTCGGCGGTGTCCTCGATCGTGCCGACCGTGGTGCTGGTGCCGGAGTTGTCGGTGGCGTAGCCGGTCAGCCGGACGCCCGGCAGCGTGCCGGCGTACTGGTAGGCGGTGGGATGGTAGTAGCTCCACGAGGCCGACCAGCCGCTGCCGGAGGGCAGCGCGAGCGCCGGCGAGGCGGGCAGCAGTGCGGCGACCAGCGCGGCGGCCAGGGCCGCGAACAGCGTCATCCGGGTCGACCGCCGTCGGAAACGGGCCTTCATCGGTCCTCCGATCTCCACGACGGGCGGGACACCCGGCGTCACGGATCAGGTTGACCGAGGACGCCGGCGGCGGGTACCGCTGGGTCTCGAAGCGGACAGCCGGACGGCCTCACCCGGCTGCGCGCCTCCGACCGCGAAGGCCCGGCGGGCGCCTGCGGGCGGTCAGGCCGGCGCCGTGCCCCGGACGGCCCAGGCCCGGGCGGTGAGCCGGATCGAGCCGTCCGGCGCCACGGGCAGGCGGGCCGCGAGCAGGTCGCGCAGGCGGGCGCGCTGCGGCGCCGTCAGGGAGGCGACGTACGAGGGGGCGGGGCCCTGCCCGCCCAGGAACGGCGTCCAGTAGTCGTCGACGTCCGCGAACACCATGGGCACGTCGACGGGCCGGAGCGCCACCGCCGTCAGGCCCGCGTCGGTCCACATCCCGCGCAGGGAGCCCGGGTCGCACCCCGCGAACCGGCGCCCCTCGTCCCGTTCGGCCACGGCCGGGTCGAGCAGGGCGGCGGCGTCCCAGAAGTGCCGCAGCAGCGCCATGCCGCCGGCGTAGTCCCAGACGTAGGCGGCGGCCACCCCGCCGGGGCGGACGACCCGGGCGAACTCGGCGACGGCGCGCGCCGGCTCGGGCACGAAGTTGACCGCGAGTCCGCTGACGACGACGTCGACGCAGCGGTCGGGCAGGGGCAGCGCCCGGGCGTCGCCGACCTGGAAGGCCGCCCGTCCGTCGCGGACGGCCGCGCGGGCGTACGCGACGAAGCCCGGCGAACTGTCGACGCCCGAGACGTGCCTCGGGTCCCCCAGTGCCAGCACGGTCGACGTGAGCGCGCCCGTGCCGCAGCCCACGTCGAGCCAGCGGCGGCCCGGTGGCACGGCCAGCCACCGCAGGAACTCCCCCGCGACGGGGCGGCTCCACCGGCCCACGTACGCCTCGTAGGCCCTGCCGTCCGCCCAGACCGGGTGCGCCATGCGGAGACGATACGACGCCCCGGCGTGCCGGGCCGACCGCAGGCCAGAGCCGGTGAGGGCTGGTGCGCACCGATTCGCCTCGATGAGCCAGACTCGGTCGTACCCCTGCCTGCCCCGACAGCTCCCGAGCGCACCCCCGTACCCCTCGCCCGATGGTTGGAGCGCATGTCCCACACCCTCCTCGCCTGGTTGGTCGGCGGCGTCCTGCTCGTGGGCGCGGGCTTCGCGACGACCCTGCTGCCCCGGTGGCGGGCGCGGGGGCGGGAGCGCCGGACCGCCTGGTCCGCCGCCCGCGCGGCCATCGACAGCGCGGCCGTCAGCCGGGACGCGGCGGTGACCCGGGTGCCGCAGGCCGAGCAGTTGCTGGCCCGCGCCGAATCCATCGCCGCCGGGCGCGGCGGGGCGTCCGCCGCCCGGCAGGCGGCGCAACACGCGAGAGAGGCCGACCGGCTGTGGCGCACGCACCAGTGAAATCGCGCAGGCGATACCGGTACGAGCTGCTGCGCTGGGCGCTGCTCGGCGTCGCCGTGGTCGTCCTGGTCGTCTTCCTGCTCGCCCAGCGGCAGAGCGTCGACGTCAGCTACGGCCGGTCGCCGGCCGCCCCGGCGAAGATCGACGAGGGCTCGGCGGGTGAGCTGAGCGACGCGAGCGTGCCCTCGGTGGACGAGATGACCGCGCTGATGGCCGCCGAACCCGTGGTGCGGCTCCCCGGCGCGACCGCACGCTGGAACGAGCAGCGGGTCCGCGAGGCCGCCGGCGCCGAACCCGTCCGCATCCTGGTCGCGCCGCCCGGGCTCGACGAGGACGAACGCAAACGGGTACGGGACGTGAAGAACGCGACCGTCCGGGTGATCGGCACCGAGGTCAGCGGCGGCATCTACCAGGCCGTACCCGACACCCTGCCCGGCTGGCGCGCCCAGTTCGCCACCGCCGACGTGACAGGCCTGCTGGTGGCGTTGATCGCCGCGCTGCGGGAGGCGCCCGACCCGCCCGAGCACGACGAGCTGCGGTGGCGTGACCCGACCGACCGGGAGCTGGCCGCCGTCGCCGCCGACCTGCGGGCCACCGGCCTGCACCTCGGGGCCGGGGCCACACTGACCGGCATCCCCGACAAGGCCGCGCGCAACGCCTTCCCGGACGGCGCCCGGTACGTGGCGCTGCCCGCGCAGCCGTTCGGCGAGCCGGTGCCCCGGTACGGTCCGGCGCTGGCCGAGCTGTTCCCGGGCACGCCGATCGTCGTGATGTACGGCCTCTGGATCGAGTACCACGGCCCGGCGGCCGACGACTTCGCGGAGCTGGCCGGGGCGAGTTTCTACGGCCAGTTCGGCGGCCGGCTGAGCCGGTACGACTACCCCCAGGGCAACATCCTGACGGCGTACCTGAACCGGGTCACCGACCTGCGCTACTCGGGGCTGTTCGACCGCCCGCTGCCGTACCAGCCGGTCGACCCGCTGCGGGTGGCGCTGCCCGCCCTGCCGTGGCTCTTCGCGGGCTGCGTGGCGACGTTCCTGATCCTCTCGGTCCGGTCGCTGCGCCGGTCGGACGCCCTGGTGGTCCGGCGGGGCGACCCCGGGCGGGGTGGCACGCCCGCCCGGTTGGCCGGTCTCACCGCGCTCGCCGTCGAGATGTCCCTGCTCACCGACGCCCGCAGCGATCCGGCGCTGACCCGGGGCATCGTCAAGCTCCAGGCCGCCCGCGCCGCGCTGGACGAGGGGCTGCCGGACCGCCACGTGCGGACGTTGCTGGACGAGGCGGCCGACGAGCTGGACGACGGCGCCCGGACGTTGGGAGTCGCCAGCTACCGCCCGCACCTCTACCTCCGGGGCAGGTTGTCGTGAGCCAGTCCGTACGACGTCGGCTCGCCGACCTGTTCGGCACGCCCTTCGGCGTCGCCGTCCTGGCCTGCCTGGCGCTGGCCGGCTGGGCGTTGTGGACCGGCGGGGCGCTGGACGGCCCGGTCGCCCGCCACGTGCGCGCCTCCTCCGTGTACGTCGCGCCGGGCGTCGAGCTGGACCGCGCGGCGGCCGAACGGATCATCGGCAACCGCCGGCTGGTCGTGCTGATGCTGGCGCCGGGCGCCGACCTCAGGCAGGGCTGCCGCCAGGTCGAGCGCGCCGCCGACGGGACCGTCGTGCTGGTGATGAGCCGCGACGGCGACGAGTACGACACCTACGGGTGCGCGCTGCTGCCCGGGCGCGACGACGGGAACTTCGGCCGGGCCTTCGTGGCGGAGATGGCCGTCAGCCGGGGCGTCGACACCTTCGCCGACCGCCCCCTGGAGGCGCTGAAGGTCGTCACCGTCAACTACGACCTGCTGGTGAAGGCCGGCACCGTTCCCGACGGCGCGCGGACGATCAGCCCGTCGCTGCCCCGCTTCCTGCTCGCGGCCGCGGCCATCGTGGCCGTCGTCGCCGGGGCGACGGTGCTCTACGTCGGTGGCCGCCGCGCGGGCCGGCTCGCGGACGCCCGTCGCCGCCGCCGCGACGACAGCGCCGACGCCCGCAGCGCGCTCAGCGCCGCCGCCGCCGTGCTCGCCCAGCAGATCATCGACCTCGACCGGTGGTACGCCATGGCGGAGCGCCAGGCCCACGTCGACGGCGCCAAGGAGACGTTCGGCAGGAAGTACCTGACGCTGACGTCGGACTACGCCGCGCTGCTCGAACGCGTGACGGCCGTGGACGCGGACGACGAGGACGCCGTACGCCGACTCGTCGAACGCGTCGACGCGTTGAGCGGGCGCGCGTCGGCGCTCACCGAGGACGGGGCAGGGCCGAAGGCCGCCTGGAGTCGCAGCGCACGTGGTGACTGATTAGTGTCAGGGGACGGACGGGCTGGTGGCGACCCGCACCCCGGCAGAACTGCCGTCAGGTCGAGCGCGCACGGAGGGACCGTGGTGCTGGTGATGAGCCGCGACGGCGACGAGCACGACTGCACGGGTGCGCGCCGCTCGTCTCGACGACGTGCGGCAAGCACAACCCACTACGGTCAGACTCTCACTCCAGCACGATGTCGAATTCCTCGGTGGCCTCCGAAACGATCTCCGCGACATCCTTCAGGAAGCGGTTCTGGTCCGGCGATGCGCTGACAGTCGGCACCGGGGCGCCCTTGTCGTAGATGTCGGAGGCGATGATGCGGGCGCGGACGAACGTGGATCCCTTGCCGCTCTGGTTGTAGGCCGTCTGCCAGCTGCGCTGCACTTCGTGCTGGAGCCTGCGCCGGGCCAGATCGATCAGCTCCCCGGTCACGGCATTCGATACCTCGTCGATGATCGTCTGCCTCTCGTCGTCGCTCGGCTGGCCCCCGTCCCAGCGCACCGGCTGCTGCAGCATGAGATATACCTGCGCTTGCAGCGCATAGCGGAGATCAGCGACCGGCTTGAGGTTGTCGTATTCGTCCACCCACCCTTCCGCCAGGCGGCGACTCAACGCCTTGACGCGGGTCCAGTGCTCCTTCCGCGCGTCCGGGTTGAACTCGAACCCGAGCAGTCCCCGCCACCGCAGGTGGAAGCTCTTTGCCGCTTCGGTCACCGCGAGGGAGAGATTCATCCGGTCGTAGACCGGCCGGCTGGGGCCAGCTTCGACAGCCTGCTCCGGGTGGGCCAGGGCGTCGACCAGCCGTTGGAGCTCCTCGATCGACCGTCCTCCCATTCTCTTCTTCGCGTTGAGCGGCTCGTGGATCCCGCCGACGAAGAACCGTGCGCAGTCGAGGCGGCGACGCAGGACGCGCTCGGCGGCCGGGCCGAGTTCGTCGCCGATCGCCTTGAGCACGTTCTCCACGGAGGCGAGCACGTGCTCCTCCCGGGCGGAGAATGTCGGCAGGTTGTCGCCCTTGACCTGGTCGAAGTGAGTGAAGAGGAAGTGCAGTTTCATCGCGTTGCCCGAGACGGCGATGCCCTTGAGCGCCGCCACCGGGGCCGCCTGCATCGGCTGGGCCGCGTTGTCGACCAGGAGCACGGCGTCGACTTTCTCGAGCTGCAGGGCGACCCTGGTCGAGAGGGTGGCAACCGACTTCGGGGTGTGGCCGAGACCTTCGCCGTCGACCAGGACGAGCTTGGCCGGCTGGGCGGCCCACTGCGGTACGAACGGGCCACTGACGCGGATGCCGTTGACGAGCGGCGTGAGCAGGCGACCGAACAGCGGGGCGTAGTTGCTGGAGAATCTGGTGACGTTCTTGATGAACGCCGTTCTGTCGTCGGTGCTCCAGAACCAGCTGACCGGCCAGTCCTGCCGGTTCCGCCGTAGGTCACCGACTTCCAGCGTGGTGAAGCGCTTCTCGATCTCGTCGATCAGGGAATCCACGATGCCGTGGAACTCGTCGGACTGCCGCAACGCGGTGTCGAGGTTCTCCTCGATGTATTCGGCGACGGCCCGTTCGTCTTCCTCGCTGGGATCGAACGCGTCCCGGGTGTCGCTGGCATATCGCTCGACGATCGCCCGGACCGAGCGCACCGCCTTCTGGATCACCTGCTGGGTGAACTCGATGTCGACCTGGCCGTACTCGGTCGGGTCGACCTCCTCGCCGTCGTCGACGTCATCGTCCACAAGGTCGTCGGCGGCCGGCGCGGTGGCACGGCCCAATACGTAGCTGAAACGGAACCGCTGGTTGACGTGATCGAGAAGCTGCCGGACGACCTCGGCGTCGCCCTTGCCGTTGAAGGCGGCCAGCGCGGCGGCTGACACGTTGTCACTCAGGTAGTCGATCACTTCGTCGCGAGGCGTGAACGTCACGGCGGCGTGGTATGTCTCGTCCGTACTGGTGATCAGCTCCGTATCGGCGACGGTCGTCTTCGCCGTCGACGTGGACGGGAAACGCTCGGTCTCCGGATCGGTGCCGAGGAGCTGCCGCACCACCGTCGTCTTGCCTGCCCCGGTCGTGCCGAGCATCATCACGGTCTCGTAGCCGTCCGCCGCGGTGGGGAGCGGAAGAAGCTCTTCGCGTACGCCTGCGAAGTCGAGCTGCACAGCCTCCCCGTCCTCGTAGAAGATCTCCACGATCCGGGCGTCGAATCGCGCTTCGGCGCTCGCCCGTGCGGTCGGCTCCCAGAGGTCCGGGGTGCGCAGGATCTCGTTGAGCTGTTCGACCATCCGGGCGGCCTCGGCGTCATCGGCCGTCCCGAGCGCCCGACGAACCCGGCGGCCGGGCTCACCCGTACCCGCATCGATCCTGCTGGGGTGCCGAAAGATGACCGACCAGCTCTCCCGGCTCTGGTTTCGGCTCTTGGCGGCGGTGTAGGAACTCTGCACGGCGATGGACACGGAGGGTCCTCCTGGAGGGGGGTGGCAGGCCCGGGGGGTCGAACGCGGGCAGGGGGAGATGAACGACCGGCCGCGCCTTGATGAAAGCGACCCTAGCACACTTTTCGCTGAAAGCGCCGTCAAACAGCCTAGGCGCGATCGGGCCCGTGTAGGGTGACGGCGAGACGCAGGACCACTGACAGGACGCCCATGCCGCAGCCCACCCAGGTGACCGCCGCCGAGATCTCCCGGCTGGCCGGGGTCACGCGCGCCACCGTGAGCAACTGGCGTCGGCGTCATCCCGACTTCCCCGCCCCGTCGGGCGGGACGGAGACCAGCCCGGCGTACGACCTGGACGCCGTCCGGGCCTGGCTTTCCGCGCGCGGGCAACTGCCTGCCAGCTCCCCCACCGACGATCTGCGCACGGCCCTACGGACCAGCGCAACCGACCTCGCCCACCGAAGCAGACTGTTGCCGCTCGTCGTCGCGGCGAGTCGCGTAGCCGACAGCGAGGTGGAAAAAGCCGTCGGGCTGCCCGATGACCAACTGTCCGCATGGGCTGCGAAGACAAGCCGGTCGTACGCGGTCGACATCCCCGGCGTCGGCAGTCTCACGGGTCAGCCCGACGCGGCCGAGGTGCTTCGTGCCGTGCTGCGTTGCGTCAACGAGGTGGGCGCGGCGCAGACGCTGGAGGTATTGGCCGAGGGCGACATCGGGGACGGCAAGGCCGGGGGCGCCTATCGCACGCCACCGCCCGTCGCCGATCTGATGGCGGAGCTTCTCGCCGGCCCGGGTGAGCCGTACCCGGATCGGGTCTTCGACCCGGCCTGCGGGGTGGGTGGGCTGCTGCTGGCCGCCGCCGGGCGGGGGGCACACGAGTTGTACGGCCAGGACGCGGTGGGGGTGTTCGCCGCGCAGGCTGCCGCCCGCCTCGCCGTGCAGGCTGGCGGGACGAAGGCACAGGTCCAGGTCGGTGACAGCATGCGCGACGACGCGTTCCCGACGTTGGCCGCCGACGCGGTGCTCTGCACCCCGCCCTACGGCCACCGCGAGTGGGGCCACGAGGACCTGGCGTACGACCCTCGGTGGCTGTTCGGGCTGCCGCCGAAGGGCGAGTCGGAACTGGCATGGCTGCAACACTGTCTCGCGCACCTGACCCCGGGTGGCCGTGCTGTCCTGCTGATGCCGCCGGGAGCCGCCTTCCGGCCGTCGGGGCGACGGATCAGGGCCGAGATGGTCCGCAGCGGTGCGCTACGTGCCGTCGTCGCCCTGCCTGTCGGGGTGGCCCAGCCGCTGCACATCGGCCTCCAGTTGTGGCTGCTCGAACGGCCGCACCCGCAGGCGACCCTGCCGCCGACGGTCCTGATGGTCGACAGCGCCGGCACCGGAACCACTGACACCCGCGACACGCCGGACAGGCGCTCCACGTTGGACTGGCCGGCGATCCGCAGCGCGGCGCTCGACGCCTGGCACGAATTCGACCGACACCCCGACAACTACGATCCCGTTGCGGGCGTGGCACGGGCCGTCCCGGTCGTCGACCTGCTCGACGAGGCGGTGGACCTGAGCCCGGCGCGTCACGTACGTGCCGCCCCGGTCGCGGCGAAGCCCGACGAACTCGCCGAGATGGCGTACGAGCTGAGGAGCCGGCTGCGGCTGGCGGCCAGCGGGCTGGTGGCCCTCAGCGGCGGTCACACCTGGCCTCCTGCCGGCGCCGATCCCCGATCCTGGCGGACCGCCACCGTCGCCGACCTGCTGCGGGGTGCCGCCCTCACGCTGCTCCGCGCGCCAGCGGCGATCCGCGGTTCGAGCCCTGCCCTACAGGACTCCGAGCTGCCCCGGACACTCACCGCGCGGGACGTGGTGTCCCGCCGCCCGGCCTCGGGTGCCGGCGAGGAGGAACGCTCGGACGAGGACGTCACCATCGAGGCGGGGGATGTCATCCTCCCCGAGATGCTGCACGAAGGCGTGAGCACCGCGCGCGTCGCCGACGCCCGCGACGCCGGCCACCTCCTCGGCCGGCACCTCCACCTCCTGCGTCCCGACCCGGCCCGCCTGGACCCGTGGTTCCTGGCCGGGTTCCTGGCCGCGGAGGACAATCTCAGCGCCGCGTCGTCCGGCACCACCGTGGTCCGGGTCGACCCCAGACGCCTGCGGATCCCCCTGCTCCCCCTCGACGAACAACAGCGGTACGGCAAGGCGTTCCGCCAGCTCCACGCGCTCCGAGTCGCGGCGGACATCGCCAACCGCCTCGCCGACGAGACCGCCCGCACCCTGGCCGCCGGCCTCACCGGCGGTGCACTGCTCCCACCGGAAGGATCACGTTGAACAGCAGTAAGCACACCGAGCTGGCGAATCACGCCTGGTCGGTCGCCGACCTCCTGCGCGGCGACTACAAGCAGTCCGACTACGGCAAGGTGATCCTGCCGTTCACGGTGCTGCGCCGGCTGGAGTGCGTCCTCGACCTCACCCGGGACAAGGTCCTGACGGAACACGACCGCTTCAGGGGCCAGGACGTGGACGTCTCCCGGTTCCTGCGCCGCGCGTCCGGGCACCGCTTCTACAACGTGAGCGGCTACACGCTGAAGTCGATTGCCAACGACTCCGGCCAGACGGCGAAGCACCTGCTCGCCTACATCGGCGCGTTCTCCGAGAACGCGCAGGAGGTGATGGAGCGCTACGAGTTCGCCCAGCAGGTCCGGCGGCTCGACAGCGCGAACCTGCTCTACCAGGTGGTCGGCCGTTTCGCGGACCTCGACCTGCATCCTCACCAGCGCGACAAGAAGACCGGGAAGGTGATTCTCGGCGAGGACGGCAAGCCGGTCCCGAACGTCACGAACCACCAGATGGGGTATGTCTTCGAGGAGCTGATCCGGCGCTTCGCCGAGCAGTCCAACGAGACCGCGGGTGAGCACTTCACCCCGCGCGAGGTCATCGAGCTGATGGTGAACCTGCTGGTCGCCCCCGACGACGACGCGCTCAGCATCCCGGGCACCTCGCGCACCGTCATGGACCCGGCCTGCGGCACCGGCGGCATGCTGTCGGCCGCCGAGGAGCACATCACCCGGCTCAACCCGTCCGCCACCGTCACCGTCTTCGGCCAGGAACTGAATCCGGAGTCCTGGGCGATCTGCCGGTCCGACATGATGATCAAGGATCAGGACCCGGACAACATCAAGTTCGGCAACTCGTTCAGCGACGACGGCCACCGCGGCGAACACTTCGACTACCTGCTGGCCAACCCGCCGTTCGGCGTGGAGTGGAAGAAGGTCAAGGACGAGGTCGAGAACGAGTACGAGACGCTCGGCGAGAGCGGTCGGTTCGCTGCCGGCCTGCCCCGGATCAACGACGGCTCGCTGCTCTTCCTCCAGCACATGATCTCGAAGATGAAGCCGGTCACCCTCGACGGCAAGGGCGGCAGCCGGATCGCCATCGTCTTCAACGGCTCCCCCCTCTTCACCGGGGCGGCCGAGTCCGGCGAGTCGCGCATCCGGCAGTGGATCCTGGAGAACGACTGGCTCGAAGGCATCGTCGCCCTGCCCGACCAGCTCTTCTACAACACCGGCATCTCCACCTACTTCTGGATTCTCACCAACCGCAAGGCCAGGGGCCACCGGGGCAAGGTCGTCCTGCTCGACGCCCGCGACCAGTTCGCCAAGATGCGCAAGTCGCTCGGCGACAAGCGCAAGTTCGTCACCCCCGACCAGATCAAGGACATCACCCGCCTGTACGCGGAGGCACTCGACGTCGCCCAGGACGGCGAGCACCCGCAGCACGGCAAGGTGAAGGTCTTCGCGAACGAGGACTTCGGCTACCGCCGGATCACCGTCGAACGCCCGTTGAAGCTCCGCTTCGAGGTCACCGACGAGACGCTGACCGCGCTGGCCGTCTCGAAGCCGATCCAGAAGGTGCCGGACGTCGAGGCGCTGACCACCGCGCTGAAGCCGCTGATCGGGCAGGTGTGGACGACGAAGCGGGCCGCATGGGACGCGCTGCGGAAGGCGATGGCCGAGGGCGGCGTGCCCTGGCCCACCGGCACGCCGTTCCAAAAGGCGATGCGGGACATCATCGGGGTACGCGACCCCGAGGGCGAGGTGCAGCTCGTCAAGGGCGAAACGGAGCCGGACACGGAGCTGCGCGACTACGAGAACGTGCCGCTGCACGAGGACGTCGAGGAGTACCTGCGCCGCGAGGTGCTCCCCCACGTCCCGGACGCCTGGATCGACCACGAGAAAACCAAGATCGGGTACGAGATCCCCTTCACCCGCCACTTCTACGTCTACAAGCCCCCGAGGCCGCTGGCGGAAATCGACGCGGAACTGAAGGCACTGGAGGCCGAGATCCAGGCGCTGCTGGGCGAGGTGACCGAGTGACTGCAACAGCGCCTACAACATACCCCCAGGTGCCACTTCGGCGCTTCATCAACGAGATCGTCGACGGCCCGTTTGGCAGCTCCTTGACAAGTAGCCATTATTCTGACGAGGGCGCACGCGTCGTCAGACTCGGGAACATTGGGTCCGCCTACTTCCGCAACACCGACGCCGCTTACATCCCGTTGGACTACTACACACACTTGCAGCGTCACACAGTAATTCCTGGCGACTTGCTCATAGCCGGCCTCGGCGACGAACGCCATCCGGTCGGGCGCGGTTGTATAGCCCCAGACAACATCGGCCCCGCGATAGTTAAGGCTGACTGCTTCCGCGCACGGCTAGACGAAAAGCGACTAACGCATCGGTTCGCCGCCTGGGCACTCAGCTCATCATTCGTTACCGATCAGGTAATTGCACTAACACGCGGCTCCACACGGTCTCGGATCAACCTCGATGTGGCGCGTGATATACGGCTCCCAATTCCCCCACCTCTGGAGCAACACCGCATTGCCGACTTCCTCGACGCCGAGACCGCGCACATTGACAGACTTGCGGCGGATCGGATGCGACAGCGCGCCATCCTGGAAGAGCGCTCGTATGCCGAAGTTTCCGAGACACTGATACCTGGTGTACTCACTGCAGGGAGGGGGACGTCGCCGTGGCCTTGGTTGCCCAACATGCCCGAAGACGTCCCCCTGGTGCGACTCGGTTACGTGTGTCGGTTGCAGAATGGTTTGACCGTAGACGGCAACCGCGACGTGAGCGGCGACGCCGTGACTCGTCCGTACCTACGGGTGGCGAACGTGCAAGCCGGTTACGTGGACCTTGCGAACGTCACTGAAGTGACTGTGCCGCGCGAGACTGCGAAGCGGTGCACGCTGCGCACTGGCGATGTTCTGATGACGGAGGGCGGAGATCTAGATAAGCTCGGCCGAGGCACCGTATGGAATGGCGAACTGCCCAACTGCCTGCACCAGAATCATGTCTTCGCACTTCGTCCTGAGTTGGACCGACTCGATGGCGACTACCTGGCGCTCATGACCCAGACGATGCACGGACGCTGCTATTTCGAGAGCACGGGTTCAAGAACAACCAACCTGGCCTCGACGAACAGCAGCAAGATCCTTAGTTTCCCCATTCCGCTGCCGCGTGTCATACGCCAACGCGAACTAGTGCGAAGTGTCCGCAACCGGCTCGACGCCATCGCCCGCCTGAGACGGGAACTGGATCAACAGCTTGCGCTACTCACCGAGCGTCGCCAAGCACTGATCACTGCCGCTGTCACTGGCCAGATCGATATCTCCACCGCCAGCGGACGAGGAATCGAGGCCTGAGCCGGCTGCTGGGACTGCATTTACGCGTTCTCGCCGTGCGACGGGGTTGCGAAAGGGGATTCATTTGGATTTGCGAGGAGAGCGCCCCATCGAAGCTTAGGAACTGAATCCGCCCAGCCCTCCGTCCGGAAACGAGGGATTCCTACCCGCCGGATGGCGTCCACGGGTCGATGGGCATCTCGTAGACGAGCCGGTACCTGCCGCCAGGGAACACGATGTCGGCGGTCTCGACGGCGGTTTGGCCGGCGTAGTACGTGCGCTCGACAGAGATCACCCACATGCCGCCGCGTCTGTCGAGTTCGAGGGCTTCGGCCTCGTCGGGCATCGCCGGTCGGGTGATGACCTCCTCGACGAAGCGGTCGATGGCCACGCCGATGGAGTCCATGCGGGCGACCACGCCGATAATCGGCCCTTGCTCGGGGTACTCAACGGGGGTGCCGCCCGTGATGGTCAACGGCTCGTACGAGTCAGCGAGTTGGATTGGGGTGTCGTCGGCGAGGTACCGGTACTTGGTGTGCATGACCATGTCGCCGGGCTGGATGCCGAGTCGTTCCGCGAGAGGGGCCGACGACGGAATCTTCCGGCTGTCGGCCTCCCAACTCGGTTGTTTGCCTGCGGCTTCGCTGTCTCGGGCGAACGGCGACGTGCTGCCGATGCGCTTGCGCATGTCCCGGGAGTGGGCGCGTCGATGCAGTGGCCATCGACAAGAACGCGTCACACCTCTGGCTGGTCCAGGCCAAGTGGAGTGACAGCGGCAAGGGGAAGTTCGCCGTTGCCGACGCACTGAAGTTCATTGAGGGTCTTCGTTGTATTGACGCGCGCAGGTTCGACCGTTTCAACGTCCGGTTTCAGAACCTCGCGGACCAGGTAACCGCCGTGCTCAGCAACCGGGGGTCGAAAATCACCCTGGTACCCACCGTGATGCGGACCGAGCCACTCGCGACCGACGTCGTGCAGCGGCTCTCCGACGCGCAGGAGGAGTTCAACCAGTTCGGCAACATGCTCGACCAGCGCACCTACCTGGCCCGCGACATCTGGGAGGTGGTCCGCAACGACTTCGCGGAGCCGCCCATCCCGCTGACTGCCAAGATGCAGGACTGGATCAGGGTTACCGAGCCATACGAGGCATTCCAGGGGATCGTCTCGGTCGCCGACATCGCTGAGTGGTACGACACTCACGAGGACCGCCTCTTTGACCGCAACATCCGGAAGCCGCTTGGCATTACCCAGGTCAACCAGGGCCTGACCGACACGCTGACCGCCGACCCGCACAACTTCTGGTTCTTCAACAACGGAATCACGGTGCTCTGCGACACGGTGGATCCCGACTACTTCCAGCGTGGGGCAAGGCGGTCGCCGGTCACCCTCAAGCTGGAAGGGGCCAGCGTGGTGAACGGCGCGCAAACCGTCCACGCGATCCACCGGGCGTTTCGCAAGGACCCTGAGGCGGTCGCTGACGGCTACGTGACCGTCCGGGTCATCTCGCTCAGGAACTGCCCGCCGGGCTTCGCCGACGCGGTGACCACGGCCACCAACACTCAGAACCGGGTGGAGCGGCGCGACTTCGTCGCTCTGGATCCCGTGCAGAGGCGCATCAAACAGGACTTCCTTCTCTCGCTGCAAAAGACCTATACGGTGAAGCGCGGGGAGCCGGAGCCCTCAGCGGAGAGCGGGTGCTCGGTGGAGGTCGCAGCGATCGCGCTGGCCTGCGCGCACCGGAACTCTGATCTTGCCGTCCGGGCCAAACTCGGCGCGGATCGGCTGTGGGAGGAAGGCTCCCAGGGCGCCTACCACCTGTTGTTCAACGTGCAGGACCAACCTTCCGCCTACCAGATCTGGCGTAGCGTCCTCATCCTGCGGGAGGTCGACGCCACGCTCCACCGCACCGCGAAGGACCGTCAGGCGCGAGCCGAGGCGATCGTGGAGCGCGGAAATCGGCTGATCGCACACATCGCCTTCCAACACTTGGACCTCGACGGCATCGACGAACCCGACACCGACTGGGACGCGATCCTGGCTCAGGTGCCGAGGGTGGTCGAGCGCGCCACGGACTGGCTCGTTCACCACGTCGACGCCGAATTCAAGAAGCAGCTGGTGTCCAGTACGCTTGCCGAGCCCGAGCCCTGTCGCACCCTCGCCGGCCTGGTGCTGAGAGATCTGCAGAGCGGCGCTTCGGTTCCCGACCTGCCGCAGGAATACCGGCCGGTGAGGAGCGTCCCCAGACAGCGCCGACGCAATGCCGTCCCCACCCTGGTCGATGCCAACCGACTTGCTGAGGGCACGCCACTGACGTTCCGGGCAATCGGGCAGCCCGAGCGGGACGCACTGGCCGCCTGGCTCGCGGCCGACTCGAATCGGGGGGCCGCGACCTGGGTCAACCAGCGGGTGCGACCGCTCCTTTGGGCCGCCGACGGGAAGCGCTACTCCCCATCCGGGCTGGTGCAGAAGATGTGGCGGTTGGCGGAGTGGAGCAAGGCGCCCGTCGCTGCCCAGGGAACTGCCCGATGGTGCAACGCGGAGGGGAAGTCCCTGTCGAGGCTGGCACTGGACACCCGGAACGACGACGACCTCGGCGACCTTGACGAGGACGCATGAGCCCCATCCATCACGAGTCCGCCTTCGGGGACGCGATCGTCGCCGCGCTCCTCGCCAACGGCTGGGAACGCGGCGACAACGCCGACTACCGCCCCGATCTCGGCCTCGACACCGCCCAGCTCTTCACTTTTATCGGCGCCACCCAGGCCGCCGAGTGGAAGGAACTGATCGCCTTCTACGGCGACGACCAGGCGGCCGCGCAACGCGGATTCGTCAAGCGCCTGGACCAGGCCATCGCCACCGACGGGCTGCTCGACGTGCTCCGCAAGGGCGTCAAGGACCACGGCGTACGGCTCCGGGTCGCGTACTTCAAGCCGTCCTTTGTCGAGTCCGACGCGATCCTCGCCGACTACCGGCGCAACCGGCTCACCGTCGTGCGGGAGCTGGCGTACGCGACCAAGCAGGCCGACCGGGGCAACCGGCTGGACCTCGCGCTGTTCCTCAACGGCATCCCGGTGGCCACCGCGGAGCTGAAGAACCCGCTCACCGGCTCCGGCGTCGAACACGCCAAGGAGCAGTACCGCACCGACCGGGACCCGACCGAGCTGATCTTCTCGCGGCGGGTGCTCGCCAACTTCGCCGTCGCCCCCGACCGGGTCTTCGTCACCACCCAGCTGCGCGGCAAGCCGACCCGGTTCCTGCCCTTCGACACCGGCTCGGCGGGGCCGGGTCGGCCCGGCGGCAGGGGCAACCCGCCCGCCACGGAGCACGGGAAGTACGCCACCTCCTACCTGTGGGAGCAGATCTGGCAGCGGGACAACTGGCTCGACCTGCTGGAACGCTTCGTGCACCTGCACCGGGAGAAGGGCACCGACGGGCGTACCCGAAAGTCTCTGATCTTCCCGCGCTACCACCAGTGGCACGCGGTGCGGAAGCTGGCGGCGCACGCGGCGCGGCACGGTGCCGGCCACAACTACCTGATCATGGCCTCGGCGGGCTCGGGCAAGTCGAACACCATCGCCTGGCTCAGCCACCGCCTGTCGTCCCTGCACGCCCACCGTGACGTGGCCGAACTGGACCCCGGCGCGGTCGCCGCCGGCCTCACGCCCGGCTCCCCCGTCTTCGACAAGGTCGTCATCATCACCGACCGGCGGAACCTCGACGCCCAACTGCGCGCGACGGTCGGCAGCTTCGAGCAGACCGCCGGCCTGGTGGTGAACATCGACGAGAGGCAGGGCTCGAAATCCGAGCAGCTCGCCAGGGCGCTCTCCCGCGAGACGGGCAAGATCGTCACCGTCACGCTGCACACCTTCCCGGCCCTGGTGGACTACCTCAAGCGCAACCCCACCGAAATCCAGGGCCGGCGCTTCGCGATCGTCATCGACGAGGCGCACTCCTCCCAGTCCGGCGAAGCGGCCGGCTCCGTCCGGGAAGTGCTGCGTGACCTGGGCCTCGACGCCGACTCCGACGACCCGGGAGCAACCAGTGTTCCCGCGCCGGCCGGCACCGAGGCCAAGCTGAAGGCCAAGGCGCGCAGGCGGCACCGGGCCGCCAACCTCTCCTACTTCGCGTTCACCGCCACGCCGAAGCACAAGACCCTCCTCGACTTCGGCACGCTGGGCGAGGACGGAAAATTCCACCCGTTCCACACGTACTCGATGCGGCAGGCCATCGAAGAGAAGTTCATCCTCGACCCGCTGCGCAACTACGTCACCTACGACACCTACTGGAAGCTCGTCAACGGCAACCCCGACGAGCGGAAGGTCGACCGGGCCAAGGCAAACCCGCTGCTGGCCCGGTTCGCGCTCACCCACGACTCGACCGTCGCCCAGCACGCGCAGGTCATCGTCGAGCACTTCCGCACGCACACCGCCGGCAGGCTCGGCGGACGGGCGAAGGCGATGGTGGTCACCGCAGGCAGGCAACAGGCCGTGCAGATGGCCCGCTCGATCAGGAAGTACCTCGGCGACCTCCGCTACCCCGACCCGGGCGTCCTGGTCGCGTTCTCCGGCACTCTGAAATACGACGGGGAGGAGCTCACCGAGGCGAAGGAGAACGGCGGGCTGGCCGAAAGCGCGCTCGAAAAGGCGTTCGCGTACACCCGGGCCGATGACAAGGCCGCCCAGGCCTGCGGCGCCGGGCAGCGCGAATACCGGGTCCTGGTGGTCGCGGAGAAGTACCAGACCGGCTTCGACCAGCCACTGCTCACCACGATGTACGTCAACAAGACGCTGACCGGCATCGCCGCCGTACAGACCCTGTCCCGGCTCAACCGCACCCACGAGCGCAAGAGCCAGTCCGACCTGGCGGTGCTGGACTTCGTCAACGACGCGGAGGACATCAAGGAAGCCTTCCGCCCGTACTTCGAGGAAGCCGCCACCCTGCCCTCGGACCCCAACCTGCTCTACACCGCGCAAAGCAGGGTGATGTCCGCGGCGCTCCTCGTCGACGACGAGATGCTCGCCTTCGCGGCGGCCTGGCTGGCCGCCGACGAGCAGGCCGCCGGCAACACGGCGAAGTGGGAGAAGCTGCACGCCGAGCTGTACCGGCACCTCGACCCGGCGGTCGCCCGCTTCACCGAACTGCTCGACAGCGACGACGAGGAAGACCAGGCCACGGCCGAGACCTTCCGCGCCGACCTGAACGACTACGCGCGCAAATACAGCTTCCTCTCCGGGATCGTCCCCTACGCCGACGCGGAGCTGGAACGCCTCTACCTCTACGGGCGGCACCTGCTCAACCGGCTGCCCCGCCGCGACGACGGCGGCGTGGACCTCGGCGAGGTCGACCTCAGCCACCTGCGGGTCGAGAAGACCGGCGAGCACGACGTCAGCCTCGTACCGGAGGGGCCGGCCGACATGAAGGGCTTCGGCGACGGATCCGGCGGCGCGAAGGAGTCGGAGAAGTCGCTGCTGTCGGAACTCATCGACCGGTTCAACGCGAAGTACGGCACGGAGTTCACCGAGCAGGACGTCATCAAGCCCTTCCACGAGGCGCTCGCCGACCCGAAGGTGCGGCTGGCCGCCGTCGCCAACGACGAGGAGAACTTCGGCCACGTCTTCGACCCGGTCTTCGAGGACAAGATGATGGACCACTTCGACACCACCGCCGACCTGGGCCGCAAGTACTTCGACCCGCAGCAGAACTTCCGCAGCTCGCTAAACCGCAGCGCCCGCAGCGCCGCATGGCAGATGATCCGCCGCCAGGAAGGCGTCGTGGACGACGCCGCCTGAAAAGCCACTACCGTGCGGGGGTGACAGTGCGGGCAGAGCCGATCGCCGGCCGGTACGAACTGGTCGACGAAATCAACTCCGGCGGGATGGGGCAGGTCTGGCGCGGCTACGACGCCGTCCTCGACCGTGAGGTCGCCGTCAAGCTGATCCGCGCGGACGTCATCGCCTCCGCCGAGCAGGCCGAGGAGTTCGCCAGGCGCTTCCGCCGCGAGGCCCGCGTCACCGCCCGCATCCAACACCACGGCGTCCCCCAGGTGTACGACGCCGTGCTCGACAGCACCTACGACCAGGTCTACCTGGTCATGGAGCACGTGCGCGGCACCTCGCTGCGCGCCTACATCGACCCACTCCGACCGTTGCCCATCGACTGGGCGGCGGCGGTCGCGGCGCAGATCTGCACGGTCCTCTCCCACGCCCACGCCGTCCCTGTCGTACATCGGGACCTGAAGCCGGACAACGTCCTGGTGTCCGACGCCGGCGCGGTCAAGGTGCTCGACTTCGGCATCGCCGCCATGCTCCGCACCGACGTCACCCGCCTCACCGTCACCGGCAGTGTCATCGGAACGCACCACTACATGCCGCCGGAGCAGATCCAGGGCGCGCGGATCACCCCGCAGAGCGACCTGTACGCCCTCGGCTGCGTGCTCCACGAGTTGCTCGTCGGCAGGACCGTCTTCGCCGGCGGTAACGAGTTCGAGCTGATGCGGCAGCACGTCTCCGAGACGCCTCTGCCACTGCGCAAGCTGCGACCGGACGTACCGGAAGCCCTGGACGAGTTGGTTCTCCAGCTCACCGCCAAGGCGCCCGAGCACCGCCCCCGGGACGCGTACGACGTCTACGAACGGTTGCTGCCGTTCCTCCCCGCCCCGGGGTCCCATCCTCCGTCGGCCGGACACTGCCCGACCGGCGTGCCGGACCCCACGCTGCTGTACCGCCGCCCCAACGCGCCACGGCTGCGGCCGGAAGCCCCGTCCGTGCCAGACCCGCGTGAGCGCCCCGTCCCGTCGCAACCGTCCGCCGGTGGCCCTCCGACGGACCTGCGGGGAGCGATCCACGGCGCGGTGTCCCGCTCCAACGACCTGCTCGCCGAGGAGCGGTACACGCAGGCGGCGGAAGCGCTGCAACAGGTCATCGAACCGGCGGCAGCCGTGCTCGGCGTCGAGAGTCCCCGGGTCCTCGCCCTCCGTCAGCGGCGAGCGGCCATCCTCGTCATCGGCGGTGACTTCCGCCAGGCCCTGCCGGAGTTCGATGCCCTGTACTCGGCTTTCGCACGCACCGGAGGGCCGACCGGTGACGACGCGCTGGCCTGCCTACGCCAGGCCGCGCACTGCCGGGCGGAGCTGGGCCAGTCCACCGCCGCGCTGCGCCGGTTCCGGCAGGTGCTCACCCACGTCCGTGCCGCCGAGGGTGACGTGTCCTCCGACGCCCTGGAACTACGCCGCAACATCGGCATGCTGCTGCTCGCCGAGGGCAGCGTCGAACAGGCGGTGGCCGAGCTGGTGCCACTGCACGAGGACCTTTCGCTGGTCTACGGGCCGGACCACGAGGAGACCCAGGAGATCTCCGACCTTCTCACCCGGCTACGCCGCACCGGCGGTACGCGTCGGCGGACCCCTGACGACATCGGGCCAAGCGGGCTTAGCTGTTAGCTGAGCTGGGAGGTCGCGTCATGTCGGCGGCGGTTCCAACCGCTCGAAGCTCTCCATGCCGGCGAGTTCGAGCACCTTGGTCCGGGTCGCCGGGCAACCCTGCCAATCTGGTCGTCGATCTGACGGCCGGTCGGCACGGCACCCTGCTTCTCATACCAGGAGTAGAGGTTCACGGTGAGGTTGGCCATCGTGCCCGTCACGGAGCCGATCCCCTCAGCGTCGGCAACTGGCCGTCCAGGTAGGCACACACCTCCTTCGCCGACACCGGCGTCGAGCCACCGGCGTGCGGTGCTGCGCCGAGCAACGCCGCGGACATCCACGGGTTGACGCTGCCGTCGCGGAAGACGGTCGCGGCGAGGCTCCTCCCGGGCGCAGCGACCGCCGGATCGTGGTGCAGCCGGCGACCGGATCCGCCAACAGCACCATAGAAGGGCGTGTGGCGCGACGCATGATGGCATGCCGATCAGATGATGGCATCCGGGTGCGTCGCGGCTACCTGCCGCCTCCAGAACTTTCGGCGAGGAGGCGATCCGCTTCTGATGCGATCGCACTCAATTCGCGAGCGGCATTTCCGCGCGCGAGGTCAGCGCCGAGAACCTCGTCCTGCGCCGCTTCGACCCCGGCGAGGAACACATCCATGGGCGGGTCGATGATCTCCCAGAGCTGCCGGCGCGCATCGGCCGCGATCTTGTCAGCGTGCCCCATGATCTCAGTGACGAACGCCGCGTGCTGACGCTCGCTCTCGAGCTGAGCCCTACGCACTTCGCGTTCGCCTTTCCAGACCTCGTAGCCCGCCAGGCCGATCTGTATCGCGAAACCGCCGATCTTGGCGGCCTTGCCGATGTTGTCAGCGACCTTCAGCGCTTCCCAGGGCTTGAACTTCTTCCCGAACAGGTGGCCGACGTTCTTGACGACGTTGTGGCCGACCGACCCCGACGCGTTCTTGAGGCCGTCGCCTGCCCCCCACCAATTCTGACCCTTCGTGATCTGATCGGCGACCCCACGCCAGTCCACTGTCGACGTCAGTCGGTCCCGCGTGGCCTGGTCCGAGGGCATGACCCCCAGGCCGTCCGGCGTTCCCAGCGCGACGTTGCCCGAGGGATGAAGAAGGTGCTGAGCTCGATTGCTGTCGCCGATCTCCAGCAGCCGTTCCGACAACTTGTCGAGCTGCATCTCGGTCAGCCTGTTGATCGCGTGAGCGAATTGCTCGGCATGACGGTCGAGTGCCTCCACAAGCCTCGCCTCCGCCGCGTCGAGAGCATCTCCCGCCCGTGAGCCGTCAGCGGGAAGACTCGTCGCCGTATCGACGAACGCCGTCACGTTGACCAGGCACGCTGATTTGAACTCCGCCTCGGCCGCGAGGAAAGACGTCTCGATCATGTAGCGACGGTCGGAAACCGCGGAACGCTGCGCGGCGAGCAGGCCGAGCGCGTCCTGCGATTGGGGGTCTTCCGCGAACATCTGTTGTGCCTCGTCACACAGCTGGCGAATAAGGTGCAGTGGCTGCCGGAGCTGAGCGAGCTGCCCCCGGTCCTCACTGATCTTGTTGACCTGCAAGCGCAACTCGTCGATGCCGGAACGCGTTCGAAGCGCGTCGGCCCGGGGACCGCCATCCAGACTCCGCAGGTAATAGACGGAGTCCACTTCCGCGATCGGGAGATTGAACGCCGAGGTGCCGAGCGCGTCCTGTACAGCCTTGTCGCGCACGCCCTCAGCCGCCGCCTGCTTGCCGGCCTGCGTGATCACCACGATCATCTGCCCGAACAACTGGAGATCGTTCGCCAGGTGCCGCAGGTAGTCCCTGGATGCGTCGTCGAAGAGGTTCACGGTGATGACGAACAGGATGAAATCCGCCTCACCGATCGCACCGACGGCCAGCTCGTCGTGGCTCCGCAGACCCGACTGGACACCTGGCGTGTCGACGAGCGCCACCGCGCCGTCCCACTCGTACTCGGTGACGGCGTCGGTAGCTATGTCCGCGTCAATGACGGGTTCCACATCCCCGTCGGTCAACGCTTTGATCAGGCTCGACTTACCACTGCTGAATTGACCGGTGAGAACCATCCGCGGCTTCTGCCGGGATTGCATGCGTGCGCGGGTGAGAAGCTCCCCAGCGAGCACGCCGGAATTAGATCTCAACACGTGCTGCAAGCGTGACATCAGCTCCTGCGCACGCGATGGCAGTTCATGCACGAGAACGTTCGTCACGAGGTGCCTCCTTCGTCCGTTTCCTTGATTCGCACGTCGACCCCGGTGTGCACGCGTGCAAGAGCGCGCCATGCTTCCCAGACACCCGGGGCGACGGGCTCGTTCAGGGCTATGTCCAGGCTGTCCGGGCCCGTCTCGTGGACAGTCACCTCGCGATCCGCCAGGTGCCGGATGATCTGGAGCGCGTTGGCGCTCGCCGATGAGTGCGCCGACGTGGGCACGATTCGTTCCACGCACTCCGCCGCCGGGGAGAGCGTGAGCTCACTGAGATTTGGCTCCGAGACCTCGACCGCGATGCCCGCACCCCGCCAGCGGGTCGCACGGACGACGGCCGACGCCACCCGCTCCCGGCCCGTGCAGCGCAGCAGCTCACGACCGAGTTCGGTGTCGATCCGGGTGATCGCCGGCTCGACCTCGTCCGACGCGACACGCTGCAGCACCGCGATGGACCGCTCGAGCACGGCACAGGCCGCGTACTGCCGGGCGACTTCGTCCTCGACCGCATCGAGCCAGTCTCGCCGCACCCGGTCGCCCTCCGGCACGAGATCCTCCCGGAGCTTCATGAGCAGCTCCGACATCTGGTCGCGGACCTTCCGGCGGCGGCGCTCACGAACTTCCGCGGCGCTTCGGAACACTTCGTCACCGATCCAGTCGATGAACCGGTCGAGCCCGAGGAAACTGACGGCGAGTCCGATGACGCCGCCGGCGACCATACCGATCGCGGTCCCGAGACCAGGCGTCAGAAAGGTGCCGGCGACCGCGCCGGCCTTCGCGCCGAGTGCGAGCCCGCCCAGTCCCACGGCGAGACGCCCACCAGCCTTGACCGCGCGATTGCCCCAGACCGCGCCTCTTCCCTCGAGGTCACGGAAGCCACTGACGCCGAGCCCCGCCCAGTCGTCGGCCACATCGATCGCGACGCCATTCAGGTCGGCATTCAGTCGCTGCCCGGCGTCAGCGACGGACCGCTCGACTTCCTTGCGGAGGACGGCGATCTCGCGGTTCAGCCGTTCGTTGATCTCGTCGAGATCCTGGTCGACGTCGACGCTCTCGGCCCAGCGCTCACGGGCGGTGATGGCTGCCGCGAAGGCCGCTTTGATCTCCTCGTGCGCATCGTCCACCCGCCGGAAGGCGCGCTTACGGAATTCGAGCTGCATCCCCATGCTCGCCGTGAGCGCCGAGGACGCCGTGACGTGTGCGTCCGCCAGGGCGCTGGCGGCGTCCAGGAGCGCGAGACGCAGGCTGTCGCAGATACTGACGATGCGCCGCTGTTCGACGGTGCGGTCCGATTGGAAGCGAAGCGCGCTGATCAGGGAGTCGATCCGGCTGTTGGCGTGCAGGGTGTGGGATTCGTCGGCGCCCAGCGAACCCGAGCGTGCCAGTTGGGCCGCCTGGGCGTGAATCGCCACCGCGTCGATGTAACGCCCACCGGCGCGCAGAAGGTGACGGCGGATCGGCGCCAGGTTCCCTTCCGCGTCACCTCCGAACACAAGTCCGGGTTCTTCGAGCATGTCCAGCAGCCCGATCTCTTTCGTGACGTCGGTGAGACAGTTCAGAGCCACGAGGATCGGCTTGCCAAGGTCCGACAGCCGTTCCAGCGCACGCCCGGTCTGTTCCTGCGTCGCTTGATCGGTGGCCACCCAGAGGATCAGATCCGCGTCGGCAACCTGACCGAACGCAACCTCGTAGTCCTCTCCTCCGTCCATGGCGCCGACACCCGGGGTATCGACGATCTCGACGCCGATCTCTTTCGCGACCCGGACACAGGAATCTCGGGAGTATCGCTGCCTACCATCGCCGACGCGCTCCCCATCGCCGGCCGACAGATACTCGAACAGAGTGCTCTTGCCGGCCATCGTCCGGCCCATCAGGACGACGCGGAACGGCCGTTCGACATCACGGTCCGCAAGGGACTCACAGACAGCTTCAAGGCGTACCGCGCTGTGGCGCAGAAACCCGACGGCATCCCCGAGCGACCGGCGATGTTCACTGGCGCCGAGCCACACATCGATCTCCTGCGATGCCCGTGTCAGCTCGCGAGACACCTCTCGCCCGCCGGTGACCAGGAACGCCCGGAACGCAGCGGGCACGGTCGACGACGACTCATCCGCCCCGAAGATCCGCTCTCGTGCCGAATCCTGACCCGACGTACTGGGCTGGCCGGAAATCCGCCAGGTCACGGGTAGACCTCCGCCTTGATGGACATTTGGGGCAGCGAGCGCAAGGTGCGAGCCTGCACCTCCCGCTGTGACCATGCAACCGCTGCGCGCAGGCCGGCTGTCGTCATTTCACGCAGCCGCCCGCGCTCCCGACTCCCAAAGAGCATGAGCTCCGAAATTGCGCACACCGACATGCGGGGTTCCAGGGGGTAAGGCACTGCCGGACCAGGCAAGCCAGAGGTAGCACCCTACGGATCCTCCCGCTGTCATTGTCGGCTCCGCCTGAAGACTGGTTCAGGCACAGATTCTGTGAGTTGTGCTCGCGGGTAGTTCGGGTTGGGTGCCGGGGTGGAGATCATCGTGGCGTTGCTGCCGCATCTGGTTGCCTGGTGGGGCGGGCGGGACTCGAACCCGCGACCGAGGGATTATGAGTCCCCTGCTCTAACCGGCTGAGCTACCGCCCCAATACCGCGCCGGATCTTATCCCGCCCGGTGGATCACCGGCCAGCACGAAACGGCGCCGTCGCTCATCGGCGTCGCCGGCGTAGCAGCACGATGGGCAACGCGAGGATAACAGTGAGCAGCCATCCCACCGCGATGACGCCCCACAGCCAGCCCTCGTCGCTCTCGGCCGTCTCGGTGATGAACATGCCGAGGGTCAGCAGGAAGGTCCCCCCGCCGATCGCCAGCGCGGCGAGGCCGCTGACGACCATCAGCGGGATCTCCCACCAGGAGCGCTTCGCCGGCTCCCGCCGTTCGGTGCCGGCAGCGGCCTGCGGCTGCGGGATGCGGTCCGGGTCGCGGGCCGGCATGGCCACCTGCCGGTCGGCCGGCACCTGGGAGTCGATCACCCGGATCGCCCCGGGGTGCAGGTCGAACATGGTCGGTTCGATCCGCATCGAGATGGCGTCGTCGCCGATGAGCTGCCGGGCGCCGTCGGGCCAGGTGAGCATGAGGGCGCATTCGGCGTACCGCACGGTGAGCGGGCCACCGCGGCCGAGCCAGCTCACCCCGTCCACGCCGACGTGCAGCTCGCCGTCGCCTTCCTTCTCCCGGTAGGGGGTGCCGGCGACCGTGTCGGGCGAGCGGGTGGGCGCTGCGACGAAGCCGGCCCAGTCGGCCCGGTGCCCCTCGGGAACCATCAGCAGCGCTCCGGCCAGCACCTCGCGGGCCACCTCGTGCACGTCGTCCGTGCTGACGTCCTTCAGCTCGGCGCGGTGCTCGTCGACCGTGAGGTTGCGCTCCCCGGTGAGCACGTTGAAGGCGTACGACGGCAGCCGCGCCGCGTCCACCTCGGCGGTGCCGAGGAAGTCCTGCCGCTTCGCCACGACGGCGTCGAGGTCGGCCTGTTCGATCCGGCCGACCCGGAGCTTGGCGAGCGTGTCGACGAAGCCGCCGAGCACGGCGTCCTGCTTCTCCGGCAGCGCGTCGGCCAGCGCCCGCAGCGTCGCGTGGCCGTCGCCGCGCGGCTCGTAGCCCGCCGTCGTCTGGTAGGAGAGCCCGGCGTCCTGGCGCAGCGCCCGGTACAGCTCGCGCTCCAGCACCCCGGCGAAGACGCTCGCGGCGGTCCGGCGCCGCACGACGGCGTCCAGCACCACCGCCCGCGAGCCGCCGACGAAGTACGCGGGGGTCTGCGGCAGCGCCGACGACGCCGCCGGCACCGGCTGCCGTACGCCCTGGGGCAGCGTCAGGCGCAGCCCGGCGGGGACGGCCTTCCCCGCGATCCAGAGCACCGCGTTCTCCCGGGTGAACCAGCGGGCCGCCCACTGCCGCAGGTCGTCGGCGGTCAGCGCGGAGAGCCCCCACTCCGGGTAGCTGGTGATGCCGAAGTCGCGGGCGCCGTGCCGCCACAGCGGGATGTCGTCGACGGCGGCCGTGCCCCGGCTGCTGTACTCGGTGCGCAGGATCTCCTTCTCCACGTCGAGCCGACCGGTCGGCAGCTCGGTCAGGTTGGCGCAGACCGAGGTGAGGAAGGTGGCGATGTCCTGCGCGGAGCCCTGCATGTGGAACGTGGTGAACACCGGCGCGGTGGCACCGTTGACGTGGTAGTCGGCCAGCCCGAGGGGGGCCAGCGCGAGGTGTTCCAGCAGGTGGGTGATGCCGCTGCGGGCGAGCGTCTCGTCGGCGGTGCCGACCCGGAAGGTCAGCCCGGCGCGCATCGGCCCGCCGGTGGGGGCGAGCAGCGTGGGCACCCCGTCCACGTCCAGTTCCTGGATCATGACCGCCCACCCTTCGCGTACGCCTTGTCGCGGAACCGCTGGAACTGCTTGGTCGCGTCGCCGTCGATGTAGCCGAACATCGCCTCGTCGCCGAGCGGCCCCATGGCCGCGAACTGCTGTGCCGCCGCCTGGTACTCGTCCAGCAGGCAGAAGGCCATCGCGAAGACGCTGCGCACCCAGACCCAGCCCCAGTCGTTGCGGAACTCGGGGTGCCAGACCGACTGCTGCGCCGCCTGGTGGATCTCGCGCTGCACGTGCGCGCCGCGCAGGTGGGCGCTCGCCTCGCGGAGGTCGTCGTGGTCGAGCGCCTCCTCCAGGTGGGCCTCGACCACCAGCACCGCGTTCGGGGCGCCGGGCGGGGCGGCGTCGGCGCACTCCCGGGCGAAGCCGTGCGCCCGCTCCCAGGTGCCACTCCACTTGGGACAGAACTGTTGCAGCAGCGAGGCCTGGGCCGGCAGGTGGTGCGGGTGGTGCTTGGCGAGCTGGTCGTAGCGGCGGCGGGCCTCCGCCTGGCCGAGCTCCAGCCCGCGCGCGTTGGTGATCCGCTGCGTCCAGGCCGCCGCGTCGTCCGGGTACCGGGCGGTGACGTCGATCAGCACCTGCTCGGCGCGCCGCAGGTGGGCGTGGAACTGGGCGAACTGGTCCCGGCTGACGTGCTGCGCCCGGTAGGACGAGCGGATCCGCCAGCCGGCGCGGATCAGGTGCGACCCCAGCAGGGCGCCGGCGAGCGCGTCGTCGGGCCGCTGCGCCAGCACCTCACGCAGGAACTCCTCGATGTCCTCGGCCTCGCCGGCCTCGCCGACGAGGAAGGTCCGGCCGTGCGGGTCCTGCCCGTCGACGAGCGCGCGCAGGGCCGGCCAGTCGCGCGCCGCGAGGGCCGCGCGCACCTGACCGACCTGGGGGTACGCCGCCGCGGCGTCGAGGTTGGGCGGCGGAAGGGGTGCGGGCATGGCGAGGAGCATAAGTGATCTTCAACGGGACGTGACCCTCCGTTCAGCCGGTACGCAGCTCCGACAGGACGGCCCCGGCGGCCCGCCAGCCGCTGGCGAGGGCACCCTGGATGGAGGGGCTGTCCCGGTGGTCCCCGGCCACGAACAGGCCCTCCCCCAGCGCCACCGGCTTGCGCAGCCGCCCCTGCGGCGGGGGCGCGGCGGGCAGCGCGTCGGGGATGGACACCGTGGTCAGGTGGGTCCAGTCCGCCGTGGACCGGCCGTAGAGCCGGGTGAGTTCCGCCCGTACCGTCGGCTCGGGCGGGGCCGACGGGCCGACCACCGAGGTGGCGACCAGGTGCCGCCCTGCCGGCGCGTACGTGGGCGCGGCCCTGCTGACCACCACCGTGTTGGCGACGATCTCGCGCCGGTCGCCGTCGAGGAGCAGGATCGGCTCGTCCAGCGGCGGCTCCGGCGCGCTGTGGTAGTAGGTCGTGTAGGCGTGCGTGCGTACCGCCGGCAGACCCGGCAGCAGCGTGGCCGCCGCCGGCGGGTCCACGGCGACCACGACGGCGCGGCAGCGGAGGTCGCCGGCCTGGGTGCGGACCCGGCCGGGCGCGACCTCGGCGACCGGGGTGTCGAGGTCGATCAGCTCCGCCGGGAGCGGGTCGGCGACGGCGCGGGGCAGCGCGGCCATCCCCTCGGCGGGCAGGCCGATCCGGCCCCGGGCGAAGGAGCGCAGCACCATGGCGAGCACGTGGCTGGAGGTCTCCAGTTCGCGGTCGATGAGGACCCCGGACAGGAACGGCCGCAGCAGCTCCTCGACGATCGTGTCGGAGAGGCCGGCGCGGCGCAGCGCGGCCTCGGTGGTGGTCTCCGGGGCGGCGAGCAGCCGTTCCTTCGGCAGGGTGGCGCAGCCCGTGGCGAGCGCGGCGAACCGTAGCCGGTCGAGCAGGGAGCCCACGCCGGCCAGCGCGGTGCCGGGCGCGCCGGTGGGTTCGCGCAGCGGGTTCACCAGACGGGCCAACCGGTCGCCCCTGCGCACCAGCACGCCGGACGTGAAGTGTCCGAGGCGCAGCCGGTCGACGTCGAGCAGGGCGCCGATCCGGGGGTACGCGGTGTTGAGCACCTGGAAGCCCCGGTCCAGCAGGTAGCCGTCGACGGCGTCGGTGGCGACCCGGCCGCCGAGCCGGCCGCCGGCCTCCAGCAGCCGCCACGGCACACCCGCGCGGTGCAGCCGCCGGGCCACGGCAAGCCCGGCCAGGCCGCCGCCGACCACGACGACATCGGTCTCGGCGAGCATCGCGCACCTCCCGCTCTCCGTCCGGAACAGCCGGCCCGGCCACTCACCTACCCACGAATCGACGCACCGATCGACGCAGCGGGAGTCCAGGTCGACAGCGACCATCCTGCCGGGCGAGCGGCCCGGGGGTGGGCGAAACAGGTCGTCCCGCACCTGGCGGGCACGATCTTCGCCACGACGGATCCGGGCGACGGCCGGCAGGCGCGCGACGACCGGCAGACACGGGGCGGGAACGGCGAACGCCCGCCGGCGTGGCCGACGGGCGTCTGGTGTGGAAGCTCCCCCGTTTGGACTCGAACCAAAAACCTGCCGGTTAACAGCCGGCTGCTCTGCCAATTGAGCTACGGGGGACCGCTGTGTCGTCCGGTGCCGATCTCGCTGCGCCGTGCGACGGCACAAGAGTACAGGATTCCGGGGGGTGTTGGTCCAGGGGGTTACCGCTTCGATCGGCGCCCGCGCACACGACAATAAACCCGGACAAATCGTCATCCCGGCACAAGGAGGTATGAGCGGAGAGCAGGATGGGTAGTTAGCTGCAGACAGAGAAGGCAGGCGCGATTTGGTCGCCTCCGGCGGGGTAACCGTCGGTCGACGGCGCGTCAGGTACGGAAGGAGCCGCCATGCGCGGAAAGATGATGTTCCTTGGCGGGCTGGCTGCGGGATTCGTCCTGGGCGCCCGTGCCGGTCGGGAGAAGTACGAGGAGCTGGTGATCCGGGGCCGCAAGGTGCTCGACCACCCGACCGTCCAGGAGGCGGCCGGTGTCGCGCAGGCCCAGGCGACCCGCCTCTACAGCGAGGGCAAGGACAAGCTCGGCCAGTCGAAGCTGGGCGAGAAGCTCAACAGCAACGGCCACAAGCAGGAGCTGACCGCCGCCGACGACGCGTTCGCCGGCACGCCGGCCACGGTCGGCGCGAAGAGCTCCACCGGGTCGTCGAGCACGGCCTCGGCCTCCGGGTCGACGTCGACCACCGCCACGCCCCGTAGCAAGCCGTCCAGCTCGGGCACCAACGGCAGCACCCTCTGATCGCACCTTCGCGCGGGCCGGTCGCCTCCGGGCGACCGGCCCGTTCGTGTGCGGGCCCCGACTTCGGCCCGCCCGGGTGCGACCCCGGGGCGGTCAGTCCTTGCTGGTGAACGCGGCGTCGAAGGCCGCGGCCGGGGCGTCGAAGGCGAGCCGGCGGACGAACTGCAACGCCTCCGGGGCGCCGACGAGGCGGTCCATCCCGGCGTCCTCCCACTCGATCGAGATCGGGCCGGCGTAGCCGATCGCGTTCAGGGCCCGGAAGCAGTCCTCCCAGGGCACGTCGCCGTGGCCGGTGGAGACGAAGTCCCAGCCGCGCCGCATGTCCGCCCATGGCAGGTGCGAGGCGAGCCGGCCCCGCCGCCCGTCCCCGGTGCGCACCTTCGCGTCCTTGCAGTCGACGTGGTAGATCCGGTCGGCGAAGTCGAAGATGAAGTTCACCGGGTCCAGCTCCTGCCACACGAAGTGCGACGGGTCCCAGTTCAGCCCGAACGCGGGCCGGTGCCCGACCGCCTCCAGCGCCCGCTTCGTCGTCCAGTAGTCGTACGCGATCTCGCTCGGGTGCACCTCGTGGGCGAAGCGCACGCCCACCTCGTCGAAGACGTCCAGGATCGGGTTCCACCGGTCGGCGAAGTCCTGGTAGCCGCGCTCGATCATCGACGGCGGCACCGGCGGGAACATCGCCAGCGTGTGCCAGATCGACGAGCCGGTGAAGCCGACGACGGTGTCCACCCCGAGCTTCGCCGCCGCCCGCGCGGTGTCCTTGATCTCCTCGGCGGCACGGCGGCGTACGCCCTCGGGCTCGCCGTCGCCCCAGATCCGGGCGGGCAGGATGCCCTGGTGCCGCTCGTCGATCGGGTGGTCGCAGACGGCCTGGCCGACCAGGTGGTTGGAGATCGCGAAGACCTTCAGGTTGTGCTTCGCCAGGGTCTCGCGCTTCCGCTCGACGTACGAGTCGTCCGCGAGCGCCCTGTCGACCTCGAAGTGGTCGCCCCAGCAGGCGATCTCCAGCCCGTCGTAGCCCCACTCGGAGGCGAGGCGGCAGACCTCGTCGAACGGAAGATCGGCCCACTGGCCGGTGAAGAGCGTGATGGGTCGCGCCATGGTGCTTCTCCCCTGTGGTGATGGGGGATTCCGTGGGTATGTGACCGGGGCGAGGGTGACCGGGCAGGGCCGGTGCGCGGCGGGCCACGGCGGGACACCGGTGGGTACGCGTGCGCACCTGGACCCGCCGGGTTGCGCCTCCCGCCGGTCACCGGCAACCGCCACGGTCGCCGCCCCCCACTCTAGTGCCTCGTCACGCAGCCTTGAACGGGTGATCCATGGCTCCGTGGGCGGTGGTGGCCGCCGGCGGTCCGCGGGTGAAGGAGTCGTAGGGACGCTGTCGAGCTGAGTCGTCTGTGACATCGGTGGGGTGACGTCCGGGCCGCGCTGTGCACCGGACGGCGATGAATCGTCTACGACATCAGCTCGACAGCGTTCCGCGTGTGGATCCTCCGCTCGTCAGCGGATACGGGTGCCGACGGGCGGCAGGGTCCACTTCTGGTTGGCGTTGGTGTGACAGGTCCACAGGTGCACGGCCTGACCGTCCGCCGGGTTGTTGCCCGAGACGTCCAGGCACTTGCCGGTCTGCGGGTTCTTCAGGGTGCCGTCCGCCTGGGCCGACCAGTTCTGCGCCCCCGTGCCGTTGCACGTCCACAACTGGATCTTCGTACCGTCGGCCGACGCGCCGCCGGAGACGTCCAGGCACTTGCCCAGCGCCTTCACCGTCGAGTTCGGCGTCACCGTCCACGTCTGCGCGGCGGACCCGTTGCAGCCGTGGATCTGGATCTGGGTGCCGTCGGCCGTGGCGCCGTTGCGCACGTCCAGGCACTTGCCGCCCAGGCCACGGATCGGGCCGGTGCCGGTGCCGCCGCTCCCCTTGACCAGGGTGAAGTCGTCCACGTCGAAGAGCCCCGTGCCCGAGCCGGTGAAGGTCAGGTAGAGCGTGCCGGTGCCGGACGGCACACCGGAGAGGGCGGCCGTGACGTCGGCGAAGGTGTTCCAGCCGCCGGTGTTCGGCACCGCCACCGAGCCGAGGACGGTGCCGGTCGCGGAGCCCGTACGCACCTGGATGGTGCCGCCCGGCCCGCCGGAGACGACCCGCGCCCGCAGCGACGTCGTGCCGGTCAGGTCGAGCCCGGCGTACGCGGCCCAGTCCCCGGGGTCGATGTGGCCGAGGGTCTGCCCGCCGTTCGCGCCGGCCTTGGTGAACGGCGAGACCCCGGAGGCGGAGCTGAACGCCTCGGCCTGGACGGTGTTCCCGACCGGCGGGTTGACGCCGAGTTCCTTGATCCGGATGTTGCGGAACGAGGCGTCGTCGCCGGTGCCGTGGTTCTGGAGCCCGATGTGGCCGGCGAGCGAGCGGACCGGGTCGGTGTTGGTGAAGTCGTTGATCTTCACGCCGTTCAGGAAGACCTGGAGGCGCTCGCCCTCGACGAGCAGCTCGTAGGTGTTCCACTCCCCCGGCGGGTTCAGCGCCGCGTCCCGGGCGGCGATGTCGGCGGACTTGAAGGTGTAGACGGCGCCGGTCGTGCGGTCGGCCGCGTCCGTGGCGTCGATCTGCACCTCGTAGCCGTTGTTCACGGCCGACCAGGGGTCGCTCGACGGCGGAAAGCCGATGAAGACGCCGGAGTTGTCGTCGCCGGCGAGCCGCCAGTCCAGCTTCAGCGAGTAGTTGGTGAACTGCTTCGCGCTGTACCAGTACAGGCCCATCCCGCCGACCGAGGTGAGGGTGGCGTCGGCGTTGCTGAAGCTGCCCGGCCCGGCCTGGGACCAGCCGGTGGTGGAGCCGTTGTAGAGCGGCGTGTAGCCGGTCTCGGGCCGGCAGTCGGCCTTGGCCCGGCCGGCCGCGTACCGGATGCCGCCGAGCAGGTGGGCACGGAAGGCCGGCTCGGCGTACGACGCCTGGGTGTGCCCGCCGCCCGTGTAGAAGGACCGGCCGCCGCTGTAGGTCTTGCACCAGGAGTGCGGGTGGTCGGCGCCCATCGAGCCGCCCGAGTAGGAGGACTCGTCGAGGGTGGCCAGCACCCGGGCCGTGGACCGGGCGTTGGTCTGGTAGTTGTACCACTCGTCGGTGCGGGGCCAGGTCTGCGGCAGGTGCGCGGTCGCCGGGTGCGCCCGGTTCTCCGCCTTCACGTTGGCCTGCTGGATGGCCGGGTGCGAGGCGAAGTACGCCCCGACGAGGTTGCCGTAGAAGGACCAGCCGTACTCGGTGTCGGCGGCGGCGTGCACGCCGACGTACCCGCCGCCGGCGCCGATGTAGGACTCGAAGGCGCTCTGCTGCGTGCCGTCGAGCACGTCGCCGGTGGTGTTGAGGAAGACCACCGCCTCGAAGCGGGACAGGTTGGCGGTCGTGAACTGGGCGGCGTCCTCGGTGGCGGTGACAGTGAAGTTGTTGGCCGCGCCGAGGTCGCGGATCGCCTGGGTGCCGACCGCGATGGAGTCGTGCCGGAAGCCGGCCGTCTTGGAGAAGACCAGCACGTCGTACGGGGCGTCGGCGGCGCTGGCCGGCGTGGCCGGGGTGGTGCAGGCGAGGACGGCGAGGACGGCGGTGGCCGCGCCGAGGAGGGGTCGGAGGAGTCTGCGCATGTCGCTCTCCAATGCCGGGGCTGTCAAGGGCCTGCCGGGGCGGGGAGGGGCGTCGTGCCCCTCCCCGCCTCAGGTCAGGGCAGGGTCCACTTCTGGTTGGCGCCGGTGTGGCAGGTCCACAGGTGCACGGCCTGGCCGTCGGTCGGGGTGTTGCCCGAGACGTCCAGGCACTTGCCGGTCTGCGGGTTCTTCAGGGTGCCGTCCGCCTGGGCCGACCAGTTCTGGGCGCCGGTGCCGTTGCAGCCGTACAGCTGGATCTTCGTGCCGTCGGCGGACCCGCCGCCGGAGATGTCCAGGCACTTGCCCAGCGCCTTCACCGTCGAGTTCGGCGTCACCGTCCACGTCTGCGCGGCGCTGCCGTTGCAGCCGTAGATCTGGATCTGGGTGCCGTCGGCGGTGGCCGCGTTGCGTACGTCCAGGCACTTGCCGCCGAGCCCGACGACCGGGCCGGTGCGGACCCCCGCCGAGCCGGTGGTGAAGGCGAACGTGTCCACGTCGTAGAGCGCGCCGGTGCCCGTGCCGGCGAACGTGAGGTAGAGCGTGCCGGTGCTGGCCGGCGCCCCGGAGATGCTGCCGCTGACCGTGGTGAACGCGTCCCAGGCACCGGTGACCGGCACGGTCGCGGAGCCGAGCACGGTGCCCGTCGGCGAGCCGAGCCGCACCTGGAGGGTGCCGCCGGCGCCGGCCGAGGAGACCCGGGCGCTGAACGAGGTCGCGTTGTCGATCCGGTACGGCTCGAACGCGATCCAGTCGCCGTTGTTGATGTCGCCGACGGTCCTGCCGCCCTCGGCGGTGCCCTTGTCGAAGGTGCCGACGCCGGAGGAGGTCTTGAAGTGCTCCGCCTGGCGCTTGCGCGGCTGGAGGGTGTGCTGCTTGTGCGTGGTCAGCCCGCCCGCGTCGGTGTACTCGGCGTCGAAGACGGCGAAGATGTTCGCCGCGTCGTCGTGTTCACCGTCGACGGGGATGGTGATCGAGCCGGAGCAGCCGTTCTTCGAGGTGATCTGGTGGCCGTGGTTGTCGTGGCCCAGCACGTACGTCATCTTGACCTTGGTGCAGTCGATGGCGGCGTCCTCGGGGTCGGTCACCGTGATGCTGAACGGCACGGTGTCGCCGTAGCTGAACAGCTTGCCGTTGGCCGGGCTGTTGATGGTGACCGTGGGCGCGGTGTTGCCGACGCCGATCTGCACGTTCGCCGTGCCGGTGGCGCCCTGGGGGTCGCGTACGGTCAGGGTGACCTGGTAGGTGCCGTTGGCGGTGTACGTCTTGCTGGGGTTGGCCGCCGTCGAGCTGGTGCCATCGCCGAACGCCCAGGAGTAGGTGAGCGCCCCGCCCTCCGGGTCGCTGGACCCGGCCGAGGAGAAGTTCACGGTCAGCGGGGCCGCGCCGGAGGTCTTGTCGGCCGCGGCGACGGCGGTCGGCGCCCGGTTGCCGCCGGCGATGTAGTCGTAGCGGTAGAGCGCCGAGTTGGCGTCACCGTTGAAGTAGCCGGTGCCGTAGTCGAGGATGTAGAGCGCGCCCTCGGGCCCGAACGCCATGTCCATGATCTGCTTGCCGTTCCACGGGAACGTGTCGATTCCGCCCGGGCTGCCGTCGGCGTTGAGGTGGATCGGCTTGACCCAGCCCCGGCCGAGTTCGCCGGCGAAGAACTGCCCGTCGAAGGACTGCGGGAACTTGGTGGTGGAGTTCAGCGCGGCGTCGTAGCGGTAGACGGGGCCACCCATCGGCGACTCGGAGCCGCCGCCGAACTCGGGCGGGGTGCCGGCGTCGCCGGCGTACCGGATCCAGGCCGGCTTCGCGCCGGGCAGGGTGGGCAGGCCGGTGTTGCGGAACGAGTTGTTGGTCGGCCCGCCGGAGCAGTTGTACTTCGCCCCGGCGGTCCCGGCGGCGAAGTCCCACTCGGCGTACGTCTCGGTGGCGGTGTTGGTGCCGGTGCAGTACGGCCAGCCGTAGTTGCCGGGCCCGGTGACCCGGTTGAACTCCACCTGGCCGCTCGGCCCCCGGGCGCTGGTGGTGCCGGCGTCCGGGCCGTAGTCGCCCACGTAGACGATGCCGGTGGCCCGGTCCACGCTCATCCGGAACGGGTTGCGGAAGCCCATGGCGTAGATCTCGGGGCGGGTCCGTGCGTCCGAGTCGACGAACATGTTGCCCGCCGGGATCGAGTACGTGCCGTTGGCGTTCACCTTGATCCGCAGGATCTTGCCGCGCAGGTCGTTGGTGTTGGCCGCGCTGCGCTGCGCGTCGTACGCGGGGTTGCGGTTGGTGCGCTCGTCGATGGGCGCGTACCCGGCCGAGTCGAACGGGTTGGTGTCGTCGCCGGTGGAGAGGTAGAGGTTGCCGGCGGCGTCGAAGTCGATGTCGCCACCGACGTGGCAGCACATGCCCCGGTCGGCGGGCACGTCGAGGATGTCGACCTTGCTGCCGGTGTTGATCGTGAAGTCGGCGTTGAGGGTGAACCGGGAGAGGCGGTTGACGCCCTGCCAGGCCGAGAAGTCGGTGCCGGTCGCCGGCGCGTCGCCGGCCGGGGTGGACAGCGGCGGGGCGTAGTAGAGGTAGATGTGCCGGTTGCTGGCGAAGTTCGGGTCGGCCCCGACGCCCTGCAACCCCTCCTCGTCGTGGGTGTAGACCGGCAGCGTGCCGATCACGGAGGTGGTACCGGCGGAGTCCGTACGCCGGACGGTGCCGTTGCGGGCGGTGTGCAGGACCGACCGGTCCGGCAGCACCGCGATCGTCATGGGCTCGCCCACCTCGGCGACGCCCTTGGCGAGGGTGACCTGCTGGAAGTCGGTGCCGACGATGGGGTGGGCCTGGGCCGGGCCGGGGCCGCCCAGCGTGGCCGGGCCGGCGCCGAGGGCGACCGTGCCGGCGGTGGCGACCAGCAGCAGCGCCGAGGCGGCGGAGAACCGTCGTCGGAGCCGTGGGATGGGGGCGTCCTGGGTGGACATGGGTGTGCCGTCCCTTCCTGACGAGTGACTGCCAGGGCGGGCGCGCGCCGTCGCGCCGGATGCCGTAGCGGGGGATGCGGTCGGCCCGCCGGGGTGCCGTGCCCGGCCAGCCGCGACCTGCGAGGGATGGAGTGGACCCCATCGATCGGAGGTCACCAGTCGATGGGTTCCCGCGCCGCCGGTTCACCTCGACGAAACAGATTCGTGATGGCCCGACATTAAATGGCGGACATCGATGTGTCCATACCTTCCGCCGATTCGGCACCAACTTTCGTCGATCCCGTCAAAAGTCGCCGCCTGCCGGAGCCTCGACTCAATGGGGACGGTCGACGGCCTGGGCGGCGAGGGCGGTCAGGGCGGCACGGGCCTCGGCGGTCACCGGGGTGGACCCCAGGGCCGCCAGGGCGGCCTCCGCGCGTACCCGGATCATCTCCTCGATCCGCTCGCGAGCCCCGGTGCCCTCGATGATCTTCCGCAGCTCGCCGGCGCCGTCACTGTCGAGCGCCGGGTTGCCGAACAGCTCCCGCAGCCGCGCGGCCTGCGCCCGGTCGGCGGCGCCCCGGGCCAGCGCCATCATCACCGTCGGCTTGCCCTCCCGCAGGTCGTCCAGGATCGACTTGCCGGTGACCGTCGGGTCGCCGAAGACCCCCAGCACGTCGTCGCGCAGTTGGAACGCGTCGCCCAGCGGGTCGCCGAACTCGGCCAGCGCGGCCAGCAGCTCCGGCCCGGCCCCGGCCAGCGTCGCCCCGATCTGCAACGGCCGGGTGACCGTGTAGCGGGCCGCCTTCATCCGGACGACGGTCAGCGCGCTCGCCACCGACCCGTCGCCCACCCCGGAGACCAGGTCCAGGTACTCCCCCGCGATCACCTCGGTGCGCATCAGCGCGTAGACCGCGTACCCCCGGTGCACCCGCCCCGCGTCCAGGCCGCACTCGTGGAACATCTGGTCGGACCAGGCGGCGCAGAGGTCGCCGCAGAGCAGCGCGGTGTTGCGCCCGTACGCCTCGGGGTCGCCGCGCCAGGACGAGCGGGCGTGCAGGTCGGCGAAGAGCCGGTGCACCGACGGCCCGCCCCGGCGGCGGTCGCTGCCGTCCAGGATGTCATCGTGGATCAGCGCGAACGCGTGGAACAGCTCCAACGCGGCGGCGGCCGTCACGATCGGGGCGCCGTCGGGGCCACCCGCGCCCCGCCATCCCCAGTAGCAGAAGAGCGGGCGCAGCCGCTTGCCGCCGGCCAGCACGAACCGGTGCAGCGCGGTGAAGACGCCCCGGGGCGCGCCGTCCGGCCAGTCCCGGCCCTGCCGGTCGAGGAAGGCGGCGAGCGCGGCGTCGAACCGCGCCCGCAGCCCGCTCGTGTCGGTCGGGGCGACGACGGCGGTCACGCCTCCTCCCCGGACGGTCCCGCCGACGCCGGGGTGGGCGACCCGGCCGACGCCGGTGCCAGCCCCGCCAGCTCCAGCAGGAGTGCCTTGACCTCGGTCGCGGCGACCCGGTCCCGCGCGGCGGACGGATCGGAGCAGAGCAGCACCGGCCCGTCCGCCGGATCGGCCGGGAGCCGGCCGTGCGACCCGCGCACCGCCCGGGCGCCGGCGTCCAGCCCCACCACGCTCATCAGGTAGCGCATCCCGAGCTTCTTGCGCGCCAGCGCCACGGCGGCCCGCCGCTTCGCCGCCAACGGTGCGGCCGGGTCGAGAAACAGCTCCGCCGGGTCGTAACCCGGCTTGCGATGAATGTCCACCAGCCGGGCGAAGTCGGGCGCGCGGGCGTCGTCGAGCCAGTAGTAGTAGGTGAACCAGGCGTCCGGCTCGGCGACGAGCACCAGCTCCCCGGCGCGCGGGTGGTCCAGCCCGTGCGCGGCCCGGCCGTCGGCGTCGAGCACCTCGGCCACCCCGGGCAGCCCCGCGCAGAGCGCCGCCACCGCCGGCACGTCGGCCGGGTCGCGGACGTGGACGTGCGCCACCTGGTGGTCGGCCACCGCGAAGGCCCGCGAGGTCCACGGGTCGAGGTACTCCATGCCGGCCTGGGTGTGCACCCGCAGCAGCCCCTCGGCGCGCAGCAGCCGGTTGACGTCGACCGGCCGGGAGACGTCGGTGATGCCGTACTCGGAGAGCACCACCACGGTCGCGTCCCGGGCGCGGGCGGCGTCCAGCAGCGGCCCGAGCACCCCGTCCAGCTCGGCCGCCGCCGCGGCGGCCCGGGGCGACGACGGGCCAAAGCGTTGCAGGTCGTAGTCGAGGTGCGGGACGTAGACCAGGGTCAGGTCCGGCGCGTGGTCGGCGAGGATCCGCTCGGCGGCCCGGCAGATCCACGCCGACGACGCCAGCCCCGCGCCCGGCCCCCAGTAGCTGAACAGCGGGAAGGTGCCGAGCCGGTCGGTGAGGGCGTCGTGCAACTCCGGCGGGTCGGTGTAGCAGTCCGGCTCCTTGCGCCCGTCCGCCCGGTAGACGGGGCGAGGGGTGACCGTCCAGTCCACGTCGGCGCCCATCGCGTACCACCAGCAGACGTTGGCCACAGTGAAGCCCGGCTCGACCCGGCGGGCCGCCTGCCACAGCTTCTCGCCGCCGACCAGGGCGTGGTGCTGGCGCCAGAGCAGCACCTCGCCGAGGTCCCGGAAGTACCAGCCGTTGCCGACGATCCCGTGCCCGGCCGGGAGCTCCCCGGTGAGGAACGTCGACTGCACCGGGCAGGTCAGCGCGGGCAGCACGGTGCCCAGCTCCGCGCGGAAGCCGGCGTCGGCGACCGCGCGCAGCCGGGGCATGTGCGCCAGCAGGCGCGGGGTCAGCCCCACCACGTCCAGCACCACCAGCCGCCGACTCATGCCGGCACCCCCGCGCCGTGTCGACGGTTCACTCGCTGACGCCCGCTCATCGCCGTACCTCCGCCGTCGCCGGGGCCGCCCGGCCCGCCGGCGCCAGGCCCAGGGCGAGCAGCTCGGCGCGGGCGAAGGCCAGCTCCGCGGCGATGCCGGCGGCCAGCTCCGCGTCGGTGCGCGGGCGCCGCGCGGCCGGCAGCACCCCCCAGGTGTACGTCTCGACGTCGAGGTGGTCGCAGCCCGCCTCCGGCCCGGCGTAGAGCGTGGCCAGCGCGGCGCGCAGCACCGGCAGGGTCGAGCCCAGCGGCGGCTCGGGCGGGGCGTGCAGCGGCACGTGGTAGTGCACCCGCCACGGGCCGGGCAGCCGCGCGGCCAGGGCGGCGTCCAGGTCGTCGGCGGCGTGGGCGGGGTCGGCAGGGTCGGCCGCCCCCGCGCAGCCTGCCGCCCGGGTCTGGTGCAGGAAGCGCGGCTCCACCCAGCGTCGCAGCGCCGGCGTCGCCTCGGCGGGCGCCTCGATGGCGGCCGAGACCTGCACCTTCACCACCGGCAGCCCGGCCGTGCGCAGCCGGCCCAGCGCCTCGGCCGGCGCCTCCCAGGCGCAGGCGAGGTGGGCGAGGTCCAGGCAGACGCCGAGCCGGTCGGTGTCCACGCCGGCCAGGGCCGCGACGGCCTGCCCGGTGCTCTCCACCACGCAGCCCGGCTCCGGCTCGAACCCGACCCGCACGCTCCGGCCGGTCGCCCGCTCGACGGCCGCGAGACCGGCCGCGAGCTGGTCGAGCCGGTGGCGGGCGGCGTCCACGCGGGCGGCGTCCCAGGGCCGCCGCCAGGCCAACGGCAGGGTGGAGACCGAGCCCCGGGCCGCGTCGTCGGGCAGCAGGTCGGCGAGCACCCGCGCCAGATCCAGGGTGTACGCGAGCCGCCCGCCTGTCGTCCAGTCCGGGTGGTAGACGTCGCCCTTGACCACGGGCGCCTGGAAGGCCGCGTACGGGAAGCCGTTGAGCGTGACCACCTCCAGCCCCCGGGCGGTCAGCGCGGCCCGCAGCCGGCGACGGGCGGCCGGGTCGGCGGCCAGCTCGGCGGCGACCGGGGCGGCCAGCCACAGCCCGAGGCCGAGCAGGTCGGCACCGAGCGCCTCGCGTACGGGCACGGCGTGGGTGTCCAGCTGGCGCAGGATGCCGGCGAGGTCCTCGGCGGGGTGCACGTTGGTGCAGTAGCCGAGGTGGACGGGGTCGCCGCCGGCGTGCCGCAGCCGCATCAGCTGCCGCCGCGCAGGATCGAGTTGCCCGCCCAGGTGCCGATCGGCGGGTCGGCGGCGTGCTCCAGGTCCGTCAGGTCGAGCCGACCGGACCGGCCGTAGAACTCGACCGGGTTGCGCCACAGCACCCGGTCCACGTCGTCGTCGGTGAAGCCGGCCAGCAGCATCGCCTCCCCGGTGGCCCGGGTGAGCAGCGGATCCGAGCGCCCCCAGTCGGCCGCCGAGTTGACCAGCACCCGCTCCGTCCCGTACGCCCGCAGCAGCTCCACCATGCGCGGCGGCGACATCTTGGTGTCGGGATAGATGGAGAAGCCCAGCCAGCAGCCGGTGTCCCGGACCAGCCCCACCGTCACCTCGTTGAGGTGGTCGAGCACCACCCGGCCCGGCTCGACGCCGGACTCGGCGACCACGGCGAGGCTGCGTTCGACGCCCCGCGCCTTGTCCCGGTGCGGGGTGTGCACCAGGGCCGGCAGGTCGTGGGCCACGGCCAGGGCGAGTTGGGCGGCGAACGCCTCGTCCTCCTCCGGCGTCATCGAGTCGTAGCCGATCTCGCCGACCGCCACCACGGCGTCCTTGTCGAGATAGCGCGGCAGCAGGTCGAGCACCGGGCGGCAGCGCGGGTCGTTGGCCTCCTTCGGGTTCAGCGCGACCGTGGCGTGGTGGCGGATCCCGAACTGCCCGGCCCGGAACGGCTCCCAGCCGACCAGCGAGTCGAAGTAGTCGGCGAAGGAGGCGGGGCTGGTGCGGGGCTGGCCGAGCCAGAACGCCGGCTCCACCACCGCCCGGACCCCGGCGGCGGCCATCCGCTCGTAGTCGTCGGTGGTCCGCGAGGTCATGTGGATGTGCGGGTCGAAGATGCGCATCAGGCCTCCTGGATTTCGCGCAGCCGGGTGAGCAGGTCGGTCGCGTCCGCCGGCATGGCGCGCCCGGCGGCCTGCCGCTCGGCGGCCAGCGACGCGAGCATCGCGGCGAGTTCGCCGTCGGCGCGGGCGTCGAGGTCGTGCACCACGGCCAGCGGCACGCCGGTGAAGACGCACTTGAGCACCGCCTGCCGCCAGGCGTCCGGGTCGAGGTGCCGGGCGTACGGGCCGAGGGCGGCGGCCAGCAGCCGGGTGTCGTTGGTGCGGATCGCGTCGTGCAGCAGTGGCGTCCCGGCCGCACCGACCGGCAGCAGCGGCAGCGCCTTGAGCACGGCCCGCTTCTCGGCGGCGTCGCCCTGCCGGTAGCGGGTCTCGGCGTGGGTCGCGTGGTCGGTCGGCAGCGCGGCCAGCAGCAGGGCCCGGGCCGCCTCGTCGGCGCTCCAGCCGGGTGCCCCGGGCAGCGGTGCCCGGCCGCAGCGCCGCCCGGCGGCAGGGAAGAACCGCTCGATCGTCGCCGGTTCGGCCGCCACCCGCCGCAGCGCCGTGTCGAGCCAGTCGGGTTCGGGTACGCCCCGCAGCGCGGCCCGCAGTGAATCCGGTGTCATCCCGTCTCCTCCCTCGTGCTGCCGACGTGGCCCCGTCACCGTTGCTGGCGTGCCGCCTCCTTCGCGGCGGCGCGCAGGAAGTCGAGCGAGCGGGCCGCGACGGCGGGGGCGGCGTGCGAGTGCCGGGGCAGCTCCACGGCGACCAGGCCCCGGTAGCCGGCGTCGCCCAGGGCCCGCAGCACGGGCGGGAAGTCGATCTCCCCCGCGCCGAACTCCAGGTGCTCGTGCACGCCCCGGCGCATGTCGTCGATCTGCACGTTGACCAGGTACGCGCCGACCTCGCGTACGCACTCGGGGACCGGCCGCGGCTCCAGGCAGCGGCAGTGCCCGATGTCGAGGGTGATGCCGAAGCGGTCCGGATCGCCGAGCGCGCCGCGCAGCCGGCGCCAGCCGGCGATGTCCTCGACCAGCATGCCCGGCTCCGGCTCGAAGCCGAGCGTCGTGCCGGCCGCCTCGGCGGCGTCGACCACCGTCGCGCAGCCGGCGACCAGCCGGTCCCAGGCGGTCTCCTGTGCGACAGCGTCGGGGCGTACGCCGGACCAGAGGGAGACGGCCTCCGCGCCCAGGTCGGCGCCGATCCGCACGGCCCGGCGCAGGAACTCGACGCGCCGCGCCGGGTCGTCGTGCAGCAGCGTCGGGGCGTGCTTGTGCCACGGGTCGAGCAGGTAACGGGCGCCGGTCTCGACGACCACGGCGAGGTCGAGCGCCGCGAGCCGGCGGGCCACGGCGGCCACCCGGCGGGCCAGCGCGGGCGCGAACGGGTCGAGGTGGTCGTGGTCCAGGGTGAGCGCGACGCCCTGGTAGCCCAGGTCGGCGACGACGGCGAGCGCGTCGGTCAGCCGGTGGTTGGCGAACCCGTTGGTGCCGTAGCCGAACCGGAGCCCGCCGTCGGCCGCGCCGGCCACCACCGTGCCCCGGGGGCCCGGCGCGGGGCGGGTCGGGGCGGGGCGGGTCGGGGCGGTCATGTCGGGGAGATCCTTCGGGCGAGCCGGCCGCCGAGCGGCGCGGCCGCCGCCACCGCCAGCCCCAGCAGCCCGGCCCCGGCGCGTGCGGTGAGGGCGCCCTGCAACGCGGGCAGCCCGGTGATGCCGGCTCCCACCGCCGCCCGCACCCGGCCGGCGCGGGGGTCGGCTACCGCCCGGGCCTGGGCCGCGCCGTAGCGGGCCGCGTACCAGCCGGCCAGCAGCGCCGGCAGCGCGGCCCGGTCGGGGCGGGGTCGGACGACGGCGCCCGCCGCGACCAGGGCGGTGCCGGCGAGGGTACGCAGCGGCAGCGCGGCGTCGGCGCCGGTGACCTCGCGGCGGGAGAGCGCGGTGACCGTCCACGTGTGCGCGGCCACGGTGACCGCCGCCGGCACCGCCCGCAGCGCCCGTCCACCCGTCGCACCGAGCAGCACGTCCAGCCCTCGGCAGGCGGCCATCACGGCCGGCCCGGCGGCCGTCGACTTCGCCGCCAGGTCGTACCCCCAGACGGCGGCGGCGAGCGGGACCGCGACCGTCGCGGCGCGCCGGCCCCCGGCGGCGGTGGCCAGCGCGACCCCGGCGGCGGTGAGCCCGGCGGCGAGGCCGAGCGCGGCCCCGGGGGCCACCCGGCCGCTGGGGATGGGCCGCTCGGGGCGTTCGACGGCGTCCAGCCGGCGGTCGGCCCAGTCGTTGGCGGCCATCCCCGCCCAGTAGAGCAGGACGGACGCGGCGGCCAGCGCGGGCGTACGCCGCCCGAGCGTGCCGGCGGCTGCCGCCCCGGCGACGACGTCCCCGGGCACCGAGAGCGCGGCCGGCGCCCGGACCAGTTCGGCGAGGTCAGCGAGGCGCGGCATCGGTGCCTCCCGCGTGCAGTCGGTGGGCGAAGCCGCACAGTCGGGTCCACTGGTCGGCCAGCGAGTGGGTGGGCGTGCCGAGCGGGTCCTTGAAGAAGAAGGCGAGGTCGGTCAGGGGGCCGGCGTGGCCGGCGGCGTGCGCGGCGGCGGTGAGTCGGGCCAGGTCGAGCACGAGGGGCGCGGCCAGGGCGGAGTCGCAGCCGTGCCAGGTGAACTCCATCCGCATCCCGGTGCCGAGGAACCCGGCGAACGTGATCAGGTCCCAGGCGGTCTTGAAGTCGCCCAGCGCCTCGACGTACTCGATGCGGGTGCCGCCCTGCGGCAGGTGGCCGAGGGTCTCGCCGAGCACGCGCTGCTTGCTCTCCACCTTGGCCGCGTTGGCCGCCGGGTCGGCGAGGGTGGCGCCGTCACCGCCGCCGAGCAGGTTGACCCCGGACCAGGAGCGCACCGCCAGGTGCCGCATCGCGAACATCGGCGCGAGCACCGACTTGACCAGCGTCTCCCCCGTCTTGCCGTCGTGCCCGGCGTACGGGATCCCGCGCTCGGCGGCCAGCGCCACCAGGGCCGGCAGCCGCAGCCCGGTGGACGGGGTGAAGTCGACGTACGGGCAGCCCGCCCGCACCGCCGCGTACGCGTAGAGGGAGCTGGGTGGCAGCACCTCGTCGGGGCCGGCGAGCGCGGCGGCCAGCGCGCCCGGGTCGGCGTGGCCCGGGTGCGGGCGGGCGGCGGGTTCGGTGGCCGAGACGTTGACCACCACCACCCGGTCCAGCCCGTGCCGGCGGCGGAAGTCGGTGAGGTCGCGTACGGTCGCGGCGGCCCGGTCCGCCTGGGTGCCGCCGGCGGGGGCCGGACGCAGCTCGCGTTCGACGGCGGCCAGCTCGTCGGGGAGGGTGGCGACCAGCCGGCCGGGCAGCACGCCGGCGGCGGCCAGGGTCTCGGCCCGCTTCGCCAGCGGAGTGGTGACGACGTCGTGCCCGCCGAGGAACAGGTCGGTGAAGGCCGGCAGGGCGGGCCCGCGCAGGTCGGGCAGCTCGGTGACGCAGCCGGTCGGGCCGGTGAGCCCGGACCGCAGGGCGAGCGCCCCCACGATGCTGGTGGTCGCGACCGAGCCGCGTGCTCCCACCAGCCAGACACCCGTACGCATGGTGCTCCTTCCCGATCAGGAGGAACCAGCCGTGCATTGAGGTATATAGATATCAGAAGTTTGTTCAGAAAGATACGCATCTATGCGGATGGGCCCCGTCCGCCGGCCGCCCCGGGAGGAGCCCACCGGTCCGGTGTCGACGTCGGCGGCGACGACCCCGGTCCGGTTCCCGGCGCGGACACGGACGGACGGGGCTGGCAGGCAGGGCCGGTCGGCGTCCCGTCCCTGCCTCCCCCGCATCCGCCGGTCGGGACGACGGCGCGCGCCGACCGGACGTCGTGGGGGTGACACGGCCCCGGCAACGGTCGCCGGGTGGTGACGGTCCTCCGGTGCGACCGGGGAATCCCGGTCCGGCCGCACCGGACGACCGTTCTGCTCGTGCGTCACCGGGCCACGCCGGCCCGGCCGCACGTCCTCCGGCTCCGACCTCGTCCCGGCCGCGGGGCGCAACCGCGGCCGGTCCCTCGCCGGTCGGCGCCGGAGTCGGCTCAGGCGGCGACCGTGGCCAGGGCCGGCTCCACCTCGGTCCACGAGGAGCCGAGCTCCGCCGACCGGGTCACCGCGTCCAGCACCAGCTGGACCTGCAACCCGTCGACGAAGGAGGGCGCCGGGTCGACTCCGGTGGCGACCGCCTCGACGAAGTCCCGCGCCTGGTGGGTGAAGGAGTGCTCGTATCCGATGAGGTGGCCGGGCGGCCACCACGCGGACATGTACGGGTGCTCCCCCTCGGTCACCAGGATGCGGCTGAAACCCTGCTCGGCGGCGGGTCGCGTCGCGTCGTAGAACTCCAACTCGTTGAGGCGCTCCAGGTCGAAGGCCACCGTGCCCAGCGAGCCGTTGATCTCCACCCGGAGGGCGTTCTTGCGTCCCGTGGCGAAGCGGCTCGCCTCGTACGTCGCCAGCACGCCGCCGTCGAGGCGGGCCACGAAGACCGCCGCGTCGTCGACGGTGACCGCCCCGGTGGCCGGGCGGTGGCCGTCGGCGCCGTTGCCGTCGGCCGCCGCCCCGTCCACCGTCGCCGCCAGCCCGCTCGACCCGGCCGGCAGCGGCCGCTCCTTGACGAACGTCTCGGTGACCGCGCTGACCCCGGTGATCCGCCGGCCGGTGACGTACTGGGTCAGGTCGATGATGTGCGCGCCGATGTCGCCGAGCGCGCCGGAGCCGGCCTTGTCCCGCTGCAACCGCCACACCAGGGGGAACTGCGGGTCCACGATCCAGTCCTGCAGGTACGTCGCCCGGACGTGCCGGATCACCCCGAGCCGCCCGTCGGCGACGAGCTGGCGCATCATCGCGACCGCCGGCACCCGCCGGTAGTTGAACCCGCACATCGACCGCACCCCGGCGGCCTGCGCGGTGACCGCCGCGGCGGCCATCGCCCGGGCCTCGGAGACCGTGTTGGCCAACGGCTTCTCGCACAGCACGTGCTTGCCGGCGGCCAGCGCGGCGAGGGCGATCTCGGCGTGGCTGTCCCCGGGCGTGCAGACGTCGACCACGTCGATGTCGTCCCGGGCGATCAGGTCGCGCCAGTCGGTCGTGTGCGCGTCCCAGCCGAGCCGGTCGGCGGCGTCGGCCACCTTCCCGGCGTCCCGGCCGCAGATCAGCGACATCCGGGCCCGCGCCGGCAGGTCGAACACCCGGTTCACGGTGCGCCACGCCTGCGAGTGCGCGGCGCCCATGAACGCGTAGCCGACCATGCCGACCCGCAGTTCTCTGTCTGTCGTGGACAAGGTGGGTCTCCCCCCGTGTATCAGAACCCGAGCTTGAGGTAGCTGCCCGCGTTCTCCTTGGTGATCGTCTCGGAGGCGAGGATGATCTCCTTGGGCACCTGGAGTTCCACCAGGTCGGACATGCCCTTGCCCTGGCCGATCAGCCGGGCCAGGGAGATGGCCGAGGAGGCCATCGAGGGGCTGTAGGTCACCGTCGCCTTCAGCACCGTGTTGTCCGCCTGGATGTCCTCCATCGCCTTCTTCGAGCCGGCGCCCCCGACCATGAAGAACTCCTTGCGGCCGCTCTGGTTGACCGCGGCCAGCACGCCGATGCCCTGGTCGTCGTCGTGGTTCCAGAGCGCGTCGATCTTCGGCAGGGCCTGGAGCAGCTGCGCCGCCTCCTGCTGCCCCGAGTCGGCCGTGAACCGGGCCGCCCGGCGGTTGGCGACCTTGAAGCCGCTCGCCGTCAGGGTGTCGACGAAGCCCTTCGACCGCTCCTGGGTCAGCTCCAGCTCGTCCATGCCGGCGATCTCGCCGATCACCGGGTTGCTGACGCCCTTGGCCTTGAACTGCTCGATCATGTAGGTGGCGGCGGCCACGCCCATGCCGTAGTTGTCGCCCTTGATCTGGAGCCGGTAGGCCCGCGCGTCGGGGAACGCCCGGTCCAGGTTGACCACCGGGACGCCGGCCTTCATCGCCTCCAGCCCGAACGCGTTGAGCTCCTTGCCGTCGTGCGGCAGCAGCACGATCACGTCCGGCTTCTGCGAGATCAGCGTGGACAGCGCCGCCCGCTGGGCCGCCGCGTCCGCGCCGGCCTCGACCGACTTGAACTCCACGTCGGAGTACGCCCCGGCCTGCGCCTTGGCGTTGTTGGTGATGGCGGCGATCCAGCCGTGGTCGGCGGCCGGCGCGGAGAAGCCGATGACGACCCGCTTGCCGGGCTCGTTGTTGCCGCCCGGCGCGGCCGCCGCCTTGGTCTGCGCCTCGGTCGGCTTGGTCTCGTTGCTGGTGCAGCCGGCGAGCAGCACGCCGGCGCCGACGGCGGCCCCGCCGAAGAGCAGCCGGCGGCGCGACATGTCGCGACTGTGCTGGGTCATGACGACCTCCTGGGTTGACGGTGGTGGAGGAAATCTCGCGGTGCGGGACGGAAGAGCGCGTGCGGTGCCCGGCCACCCTCGCTCAGGTGGCCCGGATGCCGCGCGGTCGGTGCGGTGCGGGTCAGGTGGTGGTGAGCCGGTTGCGGCTCAGGAACTGGGTGAGGCTGCGGAACTGGACCTGCTGGACCAGGACGGCTGCGACGATGATGCCGCCCTTGACCATGTTCTGGGCCTCCGTGGAGAGGCCGTTGATGGCGAAGAGGTTGGTGATGGTGGCGAAGATGACCACGCCGAGCAGGGAGCCGATGATGGTGCCCCGCCCGCCGCTGAGCAGCGTGCCGCCGATGATCGCGGCGGCGATCGCGTCCAGCTCGTAGAGGTTCGCCATCGCCGCCTGTGCCGAGTTGGCCTGGGCGGTGAGCATGATGGCGGCGATCCCGCAGCAGAGCCCGGAGAGCGCGTAGAGCAGCACGGTGTGCCGCCGGACGTTGATGCCGGCGAGCCGGGCGGCCTCCGGGTTGCCGCCGACGGCGACCGTACGCCGGCCGAAGGTGGTGCGGTTGAGCAGCACCCAGCCGGCGGCCACCACGGCGGCGAGGATGTAGACCAGCAGCGGGATGCCCAGCAGGCTGTTGCTGGCGAGGCCGTTGATGAAGCCGTTGTCCGACACCTGGGTCTGCTTGTCGGAGATCTCGGCGGCCAGGCCCCGGGCCGCCACCAGCATGGCGAGGGTCGCGATGAACGGCACCAGCCGGCCGTACGAGATGAGCAGCCCGTTGACCAGGCCGACCGCCAGCCCGACGGTGAGCGCGCTGAAGATCATGCCGCCGGCGCCGTAGCTCTGGGTGGCCACCGTGGTGCACCAGACGCCGGCCAGCGCGACGATCGCACCGACGGAGAGGTCGATGCCGCCGCCGATGATCACGAAGGTCATGCCGACGGTGACCACGCCGACCACGGCCGCCAGCTTGAGGATGCTCAGGACGTTGTCCCACACCCAGTCGGGGTTGGAGTAGAGGTCGGAGCGGGTGAGGGCGCCGATCACGACGAGCACGGCCAGCACCCCGATCAGGCCGAGGTTGCGGCGGGCGCCCTCGCCGCCGTCCCCCCGCCACCAGGAGATCCGGCCCGGTGCCGCCACCTTGTCGACGGCCGCCCCGGTCTGCGCCGGGTCCACCGGCGGCGACTGCGCCGGCAGCTGCGCCGCCCGCTGGGGCGCCACGGTGGGAGTAGGACCCTCGGTCATGCCGGTGCGCCTTCCATCAGGGACCCCGCCATGACGAGGTCGAGCACGGTGTTCTCGTCGAGTTCGCGGGCCGGGGCCTCGTGGACGACCCGCCCCTCCCGCATCACCAGCACCCGGTCTGCCAGGCCGAGCACCTCGGGGACCTCGCTGGAGACCAGCAGCACCCCGACGCCGCGCGCGGCCAGCCCCCGGATCACCTGGTAGAGCTCCGCCCGGGCGCCGACGTCGACGCCCCGGGTCGGCTCGTCGAGCAGCAGCAGCCGGGTGTCGCCGAGCAGCCAGCGGCCGACCACCACCTTCTGCTGGTTGCCGCCGGAGAGGGTGCGCACCGGCCGGCGTACGTCGCGGGGGCGCAGCTCCAGGCTCTCGGCGATCCGGTCCGCCTCGTCCCGCTCCCGGCCGACGTCGGTGAACCCGGCGCGGGCGTAGCGGGCGAAGGTCGCCAGGGTCACGTTGCGGTAGATCGGCTCGCCCAGCAGCAGCGCCTGGCTCTTGCGCTCCTCGGGGGCCATCCCCATCCCGGCCCGCACCGCCGCGCCGACGCTGCCGGGGCGCAGCGCCCGGCCGGCCATCCGCACCGAGCCGGCATCGGCACGGCGCGCGCCGTAGATGGTCTCCAGCAGCTCGGAACGACCCGAGCCGACCAGCCCGGCGATGCCGACGATCTCGCCGGCCCGGACGCCGAGCGAGACGTCGGCGAACTCGCCGGCCCGGGTCAGCCCCTCGACCGTGAGCAGCTCCGCGCCCCCCGCCGCGCCGGCCGGGCGGTCCGGGAAGACGTACTCGATGGTGCGGCCGGTCATGCGGCTGACCAGGTCGCGGGTCGGGGTGTCGCGGGCCGACAGGTTCGCCGCGGTGGTCCGGCCGTCCTTGAGTACGGTGACCCGGTCGCCGATCTCGCGGATCTCCTCCAGCCGGTGCGAGATGTAGATGACGGCGATGCCCTGTGCGGTCAGCTCCCGGATGATCCGGAACAGGTTGCCCACCTCGTCGTGGGCCAGCACGGCGCTCGGCTCGTCCATGATGATCAGCCGTGCCTCGTGGGAGAGCGCGCGGGCCATGCTGACGATCTGCTTGCCGGCGGCGGGCAACGCGCGCACCATCCGCCCGGGCGGGATCTCGGCGTGGCCGAGCCGGCCGAGGATCTGCCGGGTGTGCCGGGCCATGGCGCCCCGCCGGACGAAGCCGAGCCGGCGCGGCTCGTGGCCGAGGAAGGCGTTCTCCGCGACCGAGAGGTCCTCGACCAGGTCGAGTTCCTGGTAGATGGTGGCGATGCCGGCGCGCATGGCGGCCTGCGGGTTGGCGAAGGTGGTCGGCTCGCCCCGCCACTCGACGAGCCCCGAGTCGGGCCGGTGCACCCCGGCCAGCACCTTGATCAGGGTGGACTTGCCGGCGCCGTTCTGCCCGAGCAGGCAGTGCACCTCGCCGGCGCGCACCTCCAGCTGCACCCCGTCCAGGGCCCGTACGCCCGGGAAGGTCTTGACCACGTCGGTGAGGCGCAGCACCACCTCGCCCGCGACGGCGTCGGCGGGCGACTCGACCAGTTGCTCACTCATGATGCCTCCGCGAAGGCCACGTCGCTGGCCAGCACGGCGGCACCGGCGACGCCGGCGCGCGGGCCCAGCTCGGACAGGACGACGGGCAGGTTGCCGGTGGCCAGCGGCAGCGACCGGCGGTAGACGACGCTGCGGATCTCGGCGAGGAGGATGTGCCCGAGCTGGGCGAGCCCGCCGCCGATCACGATCATCGACGGATTGGTGAAGCTGACCAGCCCGGCCAGGACCCCACCCACCCGCCGACCCCCGTCGCGGATCAGCTGGATGCACGTCACGTCCCCCTCGACGGCGCCCCCGGCGACGTCCAGCGCGGTCACCGCGCCGCGTGCGGCGAGCCGTTCGGCCAGCGCCGGCGACACCCCGCTGCGCGCGGCGGCGGTCGCGTCCTTGGCCAGCGCGGCCCCGCTGAACAGGGCCTCCAGGCAGCCGATGTTGCCGCAGGAACACATCGGGCCCTGCGCGTCGACCTGGATGTGGCCGATGTCCCCGGCGCAGCCGTCGGTGCCCCGGTAGACCTCGCCGCTGAGGTAGATCCCGCACCCTATTCCGGTGCCGATCTTCACGAAGAGGAAGTCGTCCACGGAGTGGGCGACCCCGCCGTGCCGCTCCCCGATGGCCATGATGTTGACGTCGTTGTCGACCACCGCCGGGCAGCCGTGCTCGCGGGTGAGCAGCTCGCGCACCGGGAACCGGTCCCACCCGGGCATGATCGGCGGGGAGACCGGCACGCCGTCGCGGAAGCTGACCGGGCCGGGCACCCCGATGCCGACGGCGTCGAGCCGCTCGTAGGCGCCGTCCACCCGGGCCTTGTGCAGCAGCTCGTTGACCCGCTGGAGGATCACCTTCGGGCCGGTGCGGATGTCGGCCGCCTCGGCGTACGCGGCGACCGGCTCCAGCCGGCCGTTGACCACCTCGACGTCGATGGAGCTGGCGCCGAGGTCGACGGCGGCGAAGCGCAGGCGCGGGCTCAGCTCGACCAGGGTGGAACGGCGACCGCCCCGGGAGGCCGCCAGCCCCGCCTCGGCGACGTAGCCGAGGGCGACGAGCCGTTCCAGCTCCGCCAGCAGCCGGGGACGGGGCATCTGCAACCGGTCGCCCAGCTCGGCCCGGGACACCGCGCCCTCGTCACGGAGCAGCCGCAGCAGCCGTACGTGCAGGGGGTCGACCGTCCGCACCGGACTCACCTCTTCGCGGGCTCGTTCACATCGACGCGATGCCGAGGTGTCGTGCCGACACAGTAGGAGTGTTCCGTGTCACGTGTCCAGAGCTTCGGCCGATTTGACGCGAACTTTTGTCCGATCAAACAAAAGCATCGGAAGGATCAGGAAAAGCGCGGAGCCCCGGAGCTGGCGGGAGCACGCCGCCGCCCCGCCACCGGGGACGGTGGCGGGGCGGCGGCGGGTGCGGACGGGCGACGCGCGGTCAGCTGCGGTTGGCGGCGTTGCGCTTCTTCTTGAGCTTGCGGTCGTCGCGCAGCTCGACGTACGGCTCCTCGTCCGGGGAGTGGCCCGCCTCGATGGCGCGGCTGCGCTCCAGCTCGGCGTCGAACTCCGCGCCGAGGAGGATCGCGATGTTGCTCAGCCACAGCCAGATCAGGAAGACGATCACACCGGCGAGCGCCCCGTACGTCTTGTTGTACGAGCCGAAGTTGCTGACGTAGAGCGCGAACAGGCCCGAGATCACCAACCAGATGACCACCGCCAGCACGCCTCCGGGGCTGACCCAGCGGAAGCCGCCGTGCCGCGCGTTCGGCGACGCCCAGTAGAGGATCGCGAACATCAGGCTCACCAGGAGCAGCAGCACCGGCCACTTGGCGATGTTCCACACGGTCACCGCCGTGGAGCCCAGCCCGATCGCCTCCCCGACCTGCTCGGCGAGGCCGCCGGTGAAGACCACGATCACCGCGCTGGCCAGCAGCATCACGCCGATCACCGCGGTCACCCCGACGCGGATCGGCAGCGTCTTCCAGATCGGCCGCCCCTCCGGCACGTCGTAGATGGTGTTGGAGGCGCGCATGAACGCGGCGACGTAACCCGACGCCGACCAGAACGCGGCGAGCAGACCGAGGATCGCGGCGAAGCCGGCGAAGCCGCCGCTCTGCTGCGCCTGGTCGATCGCCCCCTCGACGATCTGCCGGATGCTGTCCTGCGGGACGACGTCGTTGACCGTCTCCTTGACGCCCTCCGTGGCCCGTGGGCCGAGCAGGCCGAGGATCGAGACCAGCACCAGCAGGCCGGGGAAGATGGAGAGCACCCCGTAGTACGTCAGCGCCGCCGCCCAGTCGGTCAGGCTGTCGTCCTGGAACTCCCGCACCGTGCGGCGCAGCGCGGCCTTCCAACCGGCGCCCGGCAGCCCGGTCGGGCTGTCGGGACCCTCGTCGGGCCCGACCGGGCCGCGACCCGGGCGGTGCCGCTCGGCACGAACGGGGTCGGATCCCCGGTCCGCGCGGCCCGTCCGGCGGTCGCCCACCCGGCCGGCCGCCCCGGAATCGTCGCGGTCGCGTCCGCTGCGGGTGGAGGACTCGTCGGAGGCCATCGCCCCTCCTCGTGGTCGGTGTCAGTCCCCCTCGACATGCCCAGGCAGCGGCCACCGTTAACCACTAGCCGTAGAGCAACCTGCCCATCCGGCGCGAGGCGACCAGCAGCCCCAGGACCATTGCCGCGACCAGGTAGAGCACGTCGAGCACCCACTCCCAGCCGGCCGCGCCCACCGAGACGCCGCGGATGAGGTGCACCGCGCGGTAGAGCGGCGTCACCTCCACCGCCCAGCGCAGCGCGGCCGGGTAGGCCTCGGCGGGGACGAACGTGCCGGAGAAGAGGAAGAGGGTGAACTGGGCCGCCGACATCAGGTCGAAGTCGTGCCAGCTGCGCATGAAGGTGGTGATCGCCATGCCCAGCGCGCCGAAGGCGAAGCCGACCAGCACGGCCGCCGGGAAGGCGACCAGCGCCCGCGCCGCGGTGGTCAACTCCATCACCACCATCACCACCAGGAAGGCGGCCGAGTAAGCGCTGCCGCGCAGCATCGCCCAGAGCAGCTCCCCCAGCGCGATCTCGAACGGCTGCACCGGGGTGGCGATCACCCCGTCGTACAGCTTCATCTGCTTCATCTTGCCGAAGAAGTTGAAGGTCGTCTCCGACAGCGCGCCGGACATGGCCGACGACGCGAGCATGGCCGGCGCGACGAACGCCGCGTAGGTGACGACCTCGCCGCCGGGCAGCGTGAGGTCGCCGACCAGCGCGCCGACCCCGACGCCGATGGAGAGCAGGTAGAGCAGCGGCTCCACGAACCCGGAGACGAGCAGCAGCCAGTAGACGGCCTTCAGGGCCGCGACGTTGCGCTCGGCCACGGAGACCGACCGGCGGGACGCGGCGGCCAGCCGGGGCAGGACGAGAGCGACCACTGCGACTCCTCCTAGACGACCAGCCTGCGACGGAACGCGCGCCGGGCCAGCAGCCAGCCGCCGACCGCCCAGGCCGCGAGGTAGAGCAGGTGACCGGCGACCGACCACTGCGGAGCGACGCCGAGCGCCGCCGCCCGGCACAGGTCGACGCCGTGCCAGAGCGGGGTCGCGTACGCCAGCCAGCGCAGCGCCAGGGGCAGCGACTCGACGGGGAAGAACACGCCGGCGAAGAGCGTCATCGGGATCACCGCGAAGCGGAGCAGCATCGCGAGCCAACTGTCGACGGAGACCACCGACGCGTACGCGAAGGTCGGCGCGGCGACCGCCAGCCCGAGCAGCGCCGTCGCCGGCAGCGCGGCGAGCGCCCACGGAGAGCTCAGCGCCCCGAACAGGGCCGTCACCAGCAGGAACGCCGCGACGGTGGTGACCACCCGGAACACCACGAAGGCCAGGTGCCCGCCGAGGATGTCGCCCACCCGCAGCGGCGCCGCGCTCTGCGCGAAATAGGTCCTGACCCACTGGAAGTTACCGAACACGGGCCACGTCGACTCGCTGACGGCCGTCTGCAACGCGGTCGACGCGATCAGGCCGGGCACGATCCAGTCGAGGTAGCTCACCCCGTCGATGCCCTGGTCGATGTAGGAGCCGACGCCGACGCCGAAGCCGAGGACGGTCAGCACCGGCAACAGGAACGACGAGAAGATCCCCGCCCGCCAGGTGCGCCGGTAGCCGACGAGGTGGTGCGCCAGCACCGCGAGCGCCGGCACCCGCGGCAACCTCGGGCGCGCGCGTTCCCGCGCCGACTGCGCCACGCTCACGCGACCACCCCCGTCTCGCTCCGCGTCCACCACGGCCTTCCTACCTCGCGGGTACGACAGGCCGGCGACTCCGTCGCCCCGTCAGCGCTTACGGGCCGCGCGCAGCAGCGCCTGCACCGCGTAGGCGAGCAGCAGCAGCCCGGTGCCGGTGCCGACGACGAGCCCCGCCGGCACCGCCGAGACGAGCGCGGTGACCAGCCCGGCCACGGCGACGGCGCACACCGCCACCCCGAGCGGCCACAGCAGCGGGTCGCGCAGCACCGGGACGAGGGGGAAGAAGTGCAGCCCCACGACGGCGCCGACCAGCACCGGGATGAACTCCGACCAGCCGACGAGGGCGAGCACGACGGCGCCGAGCCCGGCGGCGGCGAACTCGGCCAGGACGATCAGGAGGTAGCGGCGGTCGGCGGCAGGGTCGTGGGTGACGCCCCCTGCTCCCCGGCTGCGGGCCACGACGACGGCGCCGATCACCGCCGTGACCAGGGCCGCGCCGCTCGCGACCACCAGCAGGGCGCGCAGCGGCTGCTCGGCGGCCGGCACGCTGAACCAGATCGTCGCGAAGACGCCCAGGTAGAGCGCGGCGAGCCCGGCCTGGCGGCGGGACTGGAACTCCAACTCCGACATGACACCCCCGTGTGCGTCGCCGGGCGGTCGACGTGGCGCCGGCCCGCCGATGCTACGTAACGGCCGGCCCGCCGCACCCACCCGGTCGCGCCGGACGACCGGCACCGGATCGCAAACCACCGACGACGAGCGACCGGACGCCCTGTCAGTCGACCAGGGTGCGGCCGGTGAGGTGGAGGAAGACGTCCTCCAGGCTGCTGCGCCGGACCAGCACGTTGGCCGGGTGCAGCCCCCGCTCGCCGACCTCGGCGACGGCCGCGTCGCCGTCGGGCACGTAGAGCAGGATCCGGTCGGGCAGCACCTCGACCCGCTCCCCCAGCCCGTCGAGCTTGCCAGCGAACGCCTCCTGGGACTCGGCGGCGAACCGCAGCTCGACGACCTCCCGGGTGGAGTGCCGGTCGATCAGCGCCCGGGGCGAGCCCTCGGCGACGATCCGCCCGCCGTCCATGACGACCAGGCGGTCGCAGAGCTGCTCCGCCTCGTCCATGTAGTGCGTGGTGAGGACCAACGTGACGCCCTGCTGCTTGAGCCGGAACAGCCGCTCCCACACCAGGTGCCGGGCCTGCGGGTCGAGGCCGGTCGTCGGCTCGTCGAGCAGGACGATCTCGGGCTCGTTGACCAGCGCGCGGGCGATGGTCAGCCGCCGCTTCATGCCGCCGGAGAGCGGCTCCACCCTGCTGTCGGCCCGCTCGGTGAGCTGGACGAAGTCGAGCAGCTCGGCGGCGCGCGCCCGGGCCACCCGGCGGGAGATGCCGAAGTAGCGCGCGTAGGTGGTCAGGTTCTCCTGGACGGTCAGCTCGGGATCCAGGTTGTCGAGCTGCGGGCAGACGCCGAGGCGGGCCCGGATCGCCGGCCCGTCGCGCACCGGATCCATGCCGAGGATGCGCAGCTCGCCGCCGCTGGGCGGGGAGGTGCAGCCGATCATCCGCATGGTGGAGGACTTGCCGGCGCCATTGGGCCCGAGGAAGCCGAACGCCTCGCCGGCCCGCACCGCGACGTCGATGCCGTCGACGGCGGTGAAGTCGCCGAACCGCTTCACCAGCGCCCGCGCCTGGATGAGTGGTGGAGCCGTGGTCATCGCCCGACCCTAACCTCCGGATCCGACACCTCCCACCGAGCGGTTCCGACACCCCACCGGGTCCGGGCGGGTCCGTCGCCGGGTGATAGGGGCCGGGGCGGTAGGGGTACAGGCGCCCTGGTCAGGGCCCATCCGGCAACGGAGAGCGACGAAAACTACCCTGCGTCATGGCCTGGTGCGGTGCCGACGGCACGGCGACGGCCACGCGAGGGCGGGACGGAAACGCGTTGCTACCGGACCAGAGTGGACGCATCGGATACGACCCGCTCCCGGCTTGCCGCATTCTTACCAATCAGGGCGCGCATCCTTCCGCATATCCGGACCCAATTACAGTCTCTCTGCGTAATCGCGAGTCCCAATTAATTACTGGCTGCAATCATGATCAGCAATGTTCCGCCCGGTATCTAATTCGCGTATCGTGCCCCCTCGTGCCACCAGTGCGTTCCTCCGGCGAACCCGCCCCGCAGCCGTCCACCGTGGGCCCCGAGTCCACCCCGGATGGCGGTCCGGTCCCGTTGCCGCCCGAGACCGACAATCGGTCCGATCCGGACGGTGCCGCGCCCGATCCACGGGAACTCGCCGCGCAGTTCGAGGACGAAAAGCCCGGACGGGAACTCTCCGGGCCGATCGGCGTGCTGGTCACCGGAACGACGTTGGCGATCGCGCTGCTCGCCCTCTGGCAGGTGTTCTACCCGCTGCCGCAGGGGAGCAAGTTCTACCTGGTCATCTTCCTGGCCGGCATCCTGCCGATGGTCTTCCTGGCGTACCCGGCGGATCTGCGCCTGCCCCGGCGGCTGCGCCGCACCGGCGCGACCGGGCCGGACGACGCGGTTCCGGCGGAGCGCCCCGGGCGCCGGCGCCCCACCCTGCCGGACTGGATCCTGGCCGGCGCGGCGCTGGTCAGCTGCCTCTACCCGGTGCTGCCCGTCGACCTGGGCGACGGCGGCGGCGGGTACGACGCCTTCCTCGACCGGCAGGGCCTGCTCGTCGGCATGGACGTGGCGATGGGCACCGTCCTGCTGCTCCTGCTGCTGGAGGCGTGCCGGCGCACCACCGGCTGGATCCTGCCGGCCGTCTGCGTGGTCTTCCTCGGCTACGGCTACTACGGCGGGCTGCTGCCCCAGTCCTGGCCGGTGGCCCACGCCGGCCTCGACTTCGGGCAGATCGTCGACGGCCTCTACAACTCCGACAGCGGCTTCTACGGCACCCCGCTCGACGTCGCGGCGACGTACATCGTGCTGTTCACCATCTACGGCGCGGTGCTGGACCTCTCCGGGGCCGGCCGGTTCTTCGTGGAGCTCTCCGCCGCCGCCTTCCGGCGCTCGCGCACGGCCGCCGGGCGCACCGCCGTCGCCTCCGGGTTCCTGCTCGGCACCGTCTCCGGCTCCGGCGCGGCGACGACCGTCAGCATCGGCGCGGTCACCTGGCCCGTGCTGCGCCGCGCCGGCTACCCGCCGGAGCGGGCGGGCGGCATGCTCGCCGCGGCCGGCGTCGGGGCGATCCTCTCCCCGCCCACCCTCGGCGCGGCAGCCTTCATCATCGCCGAGTACCTCGGCGTGTCGTACCTTCAGGTGCTCGGCTGGGCGACCGTCCCGACGGTGCTCTACTACCTCGGCATCCTCCTCGCGGTCGAGATCGACGCCCGCCGCTCGGGCGTGCGGCCGGTGGTCATCGACACGACCTCCGCCGGCCGGCTGCTGGCCCGGTTCGGCTACCACTTCCTCTCGCTCTTCGCGATCGTCGGGCTGCTGGCCGTCGGCTTCTCCGCGACGAAGGCCGTGGTGCTGGCCACCATCCTGGCCGCCGTGCTGTCCTTCCTCGACCGTCGGCACCGGCTCACCCCGCCCCGCCTGCTCGCCGCGCTCAGCGCCGGGGTGCGCGGGGTCCTCGCGGTGAGCGCGGTCTGCGCCGCCGCGGGCATCATCACCGCCACCACCACCAAGACCGGCCTCGGCCCCCAGGCGGCGGCGCTGCTGGTCAGCGGGGCCCAGGCCGTCAGCTCGGAGCCGGCCGTGGTGCTGGCGCTCACCGCGCTGCTCGCCGCCGTCGCCCTCACCCTCCTCGGGCTGGCCGTGCCGGTCACCGCGTCGTTCGTGATCGGCTGGGTGATCATCGGCCCGGCCCTGCTGGACCTGGGCGTCACCGCGCCCGCCGCGGCGATGTTCGTCTTCTACTTCGCGGTGCTGTCCGAGGCGTCCCCGCCGACCGCGCTCGCCGCGGTCGCCGCTGCCGCGGTGACCGGCGGCCGGCTGGTGCCGACCATGTGGCAGACCCTGCGGTACGCCCTGCCGGCCTACCTCATCCCGCTCGCCTTCGTGGTCACCCCGACCGGCCTCGGGCTGCTCGGCATCGGGGGCCCGCAGCGGATAGCCGTCGCCGCGACGGTCGCCGCCCTCAGCGTCGCCGTGCTCGCGGTCGCGGCGGGCGGCTGGCTGCCCGGCGTCGGCCCGGCCGGCGCGCCGGAGCGGATCGTCGGCGCGCTCGCCGGGCTCACGCTGCTCTGGCTCGAACCCGTGCCCGTCGCGATCGGCGCCGCCCTGGCTGCCGTCATGGTGGCGGGCGTGCTCGTCAGACGCGGATCCGCCGGCCGGAACGGCGGGCCGTCAGCAGTACCAACGGTGAACCATGGGGAGGAAAAACAGTGAGACGGATCAACATGCGGCTCGCCGCGGGGGTTGGCGCGCTGGCCCTCGTCGCCGCGGGCACCGCCGGCTGCGGAGGCCGTCAGGACGGCGCGACCAAGGACGACGCCGCCAGTGAGATCACCTGCAAGGTCACCGACAGCACCCGCGTCGGCATCGCCACCGGCAACGCCACCGGGGTCTACTACGTGGTCGGCAACGCCCTGGCCGGTCAGCTCTCCGGGGCGACCGAGGGCAAGCTGACCGGCACCGCCGCCGAGACCGGCGCCTCGGTGCAGAACATCGAACAGCTCGTCGGCGGGCAGTACGACGTCGCCTTCTCGCTGTTCGACACGGCGGTCAACGCGGTGCAGGGTAAGGGCAGCTTCACGGCCCCGCAGCCGGTCGAGGCGCTCGCCCGGATCTACGACAACTACACGCAGGTCGTCGTCCGGGCCGACTCGGGGATCAACTCGGTCGCCGACATGAAGGGCAAGAAGATCTCCACCGGCTCCCCGAAGTCCGGCACCGAGGTCATCGCCAACCGGCTGCTGGAGGCCGCCGGCCTCGACGCGGCCAAGGACGTCCAGGCGCAGCGGCTCGACCTGACCAAGAGCGTCGAGGGCGTCAAGGACGGCAGCGTCGACGGCCTGTTCTGGTCGGGCGGGGTGCCCACGGGCGGGCTGACCGACCTGTTCACCACCGCCGGGGACAAGGTGAAGTTCATCGACATCACCCCGCTGCTGCCCAAGATGACCGAGCTCAACCCGGCGTACCAGGCCGGGACCATCGGCGCGGACGTCTACAAGACCGCCGCGGACACCCCGACCATCGTGGTGCCGAACGTGCTGCTGGTCCGCAAGGACCTCAACGCGAACGTGGCCTGCGCGATCACCCGGACGGTGTTCGACAAGAAGGACGCCCTGGCCCAGGCGAACCCGGCCGCCAAGGGCATCAGCCTGGACAACGCCCGCAAGACCGACCCCGTACCGCTGCACCGCGGCGCGGACAAGGCGTTGCAGGACCTCGGCGCACGCTGATCCCCGGCGCCGGGTCCGGGCCTCGCGCCCGGGCCCGGCGCCCCCGACCCTGAGCCCGGAGGGCCCGAGTGTCGCTCCCCACCCCCGGCCGCGTACGCCGGCACCACCGGCCCGCCGACCACACCGACCGGCTGTGGTCGGTACGCACCCAGCTGCTCGCGCCCATCCTGGTGGCCACGGTCGGCCTGGTGGTGCTGGGGGCGGCCCAGACCGCCACCGCCCTGGACGCCTCCGACGACGCGGACCGCGCCCGGGTGCTGGCCGGCACCGCGACGGCCACCGTGCGCCTGGTGCACGAGCTGGAACGGGAACTCGGCGAGACGGCGGCCCTGCGCCAGCGGGGCGGCAGCAGCGGACGGCCCCTCGTCGACGCGCAGCGACGACGGGTCGACGCGTCCGTCGAGCGCTACCGCGGCGCCAGCCGGGACGCCCGCCGCGCCGCCCCCGACCTGCGCCAGGTGCTCGACGGCGCCGACGCGCAGCTCGGCCAGCTCGAACCGGCCCGCGGGTCCGCGCTGGGCGGCACCACCGCCGACCCGGCCTACCTCTCGCTTGTCGAGTCGCTGCTCGCCGTCGCCGACGCGCTGCCGGCCCAGCTGCGCGACCGCGAGCTGGCCAACGGGGCCCGGGAGGTGGCGGCCGTGGCCGCCCAGGAACACCTCGCCGCCGTGGAACGCGACCTGCTCCGCGCCGTCTTCGTGCGGGGCACGCTGGTGAACGGGGAACTGGTCCGCCTCGGCCAGTTGCGGGGCGCGCAGGAGCAGCGTCAGGCCGAGTTCTCCCGGATCGCCGGCCGGCCGGCGGCGGACGCGTACACCCGGCTGGTGGCCGGGACCGACGTCTCCACCGCCCGCCGGATGCGCGACAGCGCGCTCAACGTGGAGTCCGAGCCCGCCGGGCTGAGGACCGACGGCGACGCCTGGTACGTGGCCCAGAGCGGGGCCATCCGGCGGTACAACCTGCTCGGCCGGGAACTCTCCGAGGAGCTCGACCGCAAGGCCGCCGGGCTGGCCCGCGACGCCCAGCGGCGGGCCCTGGTCACCGGAGGCGCGACCACCGCCGTCGCGCTGGCGTCGTTGACCGCCGCCGTGCTGCTCGCCGTCCGCACCAGCCGTCGCCTGCGCCGGCTGCGGGTCGCGGCGCTCGCCATGGCGCACCGCGAGCTGCCGGAGCGGATCACCGCCATCGCGTCCGGTGACGGCGCGCCGACCGACGGCGCGGCCACCCGGCTGACCGCCGGCATCGGGCAGGGCCGGGACGAGATCGCGCAGGTCGCCCAGGCCTTCGACACGGTGAACCGGGCCGCCCTGCGTCTGGCCGGTGAACAGGCCGAGGTGCGGATGGACGTGACCCGGATGGCCGAGGCCCTGGCCCGGCGCATCCGTACCCTGATCACCCGCCAGCTGCGGCTGCTCGACGAGTTCGAACGCGAGGAGACCGACCCGGACGCGCTGGCCCGGCTCTTCGCGCTGGACCACCTCGCCGCCCGCATGCGGCGCAACGGCGAGAACCTCCTCGTCCTCGCCGGCGGGGAGCCCGGCCGTACGCACGACGGCGCCCACCTGCTCGCCGACGTGGTGCGGGCGGCCGCCTCGGAGATCGAGGACTACCCGCGGGTGGAGGTCGACGTGCCGACCGCCGCGGTGCACGGGGCCGCCGTGGGCAACCTGGTCCACCTCCTCGCCGAGCTGCTGGAGAACGCCACCGTCTACTCCCCGCCGAACTCCCCGGTGCACGTCGACGGCCGGCGCACGATCGACGGCCTCACGTTGCGCGTACACGACCAGGGCATCGGCATCAGCGACAGCCGCCTCGCCTCGATCAACGAGCGGCTGCTCGCCCCCGCGATGCTCTCCAGCGCCTCCGCCGGCAGCATGGGCCTGCACGTGGTGGCCCACCTGGCGGCCCGGCACGGGGTGCGGGTGCAGCTGCACAACAGCGGCGCGGGCACCGTCGCGCAGGTGGAGATCCCCGAGTCGGCGCTGACCCGCGTCGAGGACGTCGCCCCGCGCTCCGCCCCGGAGGGACGCGCTCCCGCGCAGGCCGCCCCGCAGGTGCGCGCACCTGCGGGGCCCGTCCGGACGGTGCCCGCGCAGGCGCCGCCGCCCGTGCGTACGCACGCGCCGGTCGTTCCCGCCCAGACCGCCTGGTTCCGGCCCCGGACCGGGGCCGGTGGTCCCGCCACCCTGCCGGACCTGACCAGCGTCCACCACGCGCCGACGATCACGCTCCCGGTGCTCGGCGCGCGCCCGACCGGGTCGGGTGGCGGCGCCGCGATGCCGCCGTCCCGTCCCGCGTCGGCCCCGCCCGCGCCGCCTCCGCTCACCGGGGCCGGGCTGCCGCGCCGCACCCGGGGCGGCCAACTGCCGGCCGCGCTGCACGAGGCCCCGACGGCGCGGCCGGCGGGCGACCTGCTCGACCCCGAGGTCGTGCGGTCCCGGCTGTCCTCGCTCGCCGAGGGAGTGGCCGCGGCGACCCGACGTACCCAGACGACACCCCCCAGGAGAATCCCATGACCCCATCCGAGAGCGCTGGCCTGGACTGGCTCCTGGCCAACTTCGCCGAACAGGTGCCGGACGTGTCACACGCCCTCGCGGTCTCCGGCGACGGGCTGCGCCTGGCGGCCTCGCCCCACCTCGCGCCCGACCAGGTGGACCAGCTCTCCGCCGTGATCAGCGGCCTGGCCAGCCTGACCGTCGGTGCCGCCCGGCTCATGTCGGCCGGCCGCGTACGCCAGCAGATCGTCGACATGGACGGCGGGGTGATGCTGGTGATGGCGGTCGGCGAGCGCGCGCTCGTCGGGGTGCTCGCCGCGCCCGGCTGCGACCTCGGCCAGATCGGCTACGAGACCGCCATGCTGGTCCAGCGGGTGGCGGAGGCCCTGGAGCCGGCGGTCCGGGCGTGATCGGACGGTCCTCCCGGTTGCTGGCGGCCCTGCTGGCGACCGTGCTCGCCACCGGTTGCGGCGCGGCCGAGGCCGGGCCGCAACCCTGGCACGGTGGCCGGATCTTCCTCGCCACCGGCAACACCACAGGCGTCTACTACCAGCTCGGCGGCGGCTACGCGGACGTGATCAGCCGGCACCTGCCCGGCTACGAGGCACGGGCCGAGCCGACCGGCGCGTCGGTGGAGAACGTCAACCGGCTGGCCAGCGGCGACATGGAGATCGCCTTCAGCCTCGCCGACACGGCGGCCGACGCCGTCGCGGGGCGCGGGGCCTTCGAGGGCCAGCCGCAGCCGGTGCGGGCGTTGGCCCGGGTCTACAGCAACTACACCCACGTCATCGTCCGCGCCGACGCGAAGGTCACCAAGCTGTCGGGCCTGCGCGGGAAGCGGGTCTCCACCGGCTCGCCGAGGTCCGGCACGGACATCATCGCCGGGCGTCTGCTGACCGCCGCCGGCCTCGACCCGGACCGGGACGTCGTCCGGGCCACGCTCTCCCTGCCGGAGACCGTGAAGCGGATGCGGGCCGGCACGCTCGACGCGATGTTCTTCTCCGGCGGCCTACCCACGCCGGGCATCGCCGACCTGCTGGCCAGCGCGCCCGGCAGATACGCGCTGCTGCCGATCGTCGACCTGATGGAGCCGCTCACCGCGCGCCACGGCTCGGTCTACACCACGGCGGAGCTGCCGAAGGAGGCCTACAAGACGAGGAGCGGCACGCCGACGGTCACGGTGGCGAACGTCATCCTGGTCAGCGCCGACATGCCCGACCAGCTGGCGTACGACCTGACCCGGCTGCTCTTCGCCTACCAGGCCGACCTGGTCAAGGTGCACCCCGAGGCCGGCAACTTCACCCAGCAGAGCGCCTCGGGCACCGACCCGATCCCGCTGCACCCCGGGGCCGCGCGGTTCTACCAGCGCGGGTGACCCGCGCCGGTCAGACGTCCGCCGGGGCGGTGGCGGCACGGGCCTCCGCCACGAGGCGGTCGGTCTCGGCGAGCACCTCGGGGTCGTCGGCCGGGGTGCCGGGGTCGAGACGGACCGTCCACGTGAGGCCGTCCACCCCCGGCACCCGGCGCGCCGCGACCCGGCCGGCGCCGCCGGGCACCGGGCGGTGCTGCGTGTACGCCACCGACCGGGTGACCCGCTCCCGCACCTGGTGCGGCAGCTCACCCGGGTCGAGCAGCAGGTGGCTCTCGGCCGGGCCGTCGGCCACCACCAGGTAACCGTCGCGCTCGGCGGACGACTCGGCCGGGGTCACCGTGAGCTGCCGGCCGGACCAGACCGCCTTGAGGATGTCGTGCCAGCCCAGCCTCTCCGCCCGGCCGGGCAGCCAGAGGCCGAGGTTGCTGGCCACGACGACCCCGTCGCCCTGGCCGTCGCCGACGGCGGCCCAGGCGAGCACCCGCTCCTCGGCGGCGAGCGGCGGCCGCTGGGCCGCGGGCAGCTTCGGCTTGCGGCGGAACAGTCCCATCTACAGCCCTCCCGCGGCCTGCTCGCGCAACGCCCGGGCGTGCTGTTCCAGCGACAGCAGCTCCCCGAAGGCGGCGAAGTACTCGTCCTTGTTGTTGACCGGGTTGATCCGCTGGATCCGGGACTTGAGATCCCTGATCCGGCTGGTCACCGAGCCAAACTGCAACCGGGCCATGGTGACCGAGACGTAGCGCGGGTCGGGCTCGCCGTCGATGCGCAGCGGCTCCACCGCCAGTTCGCCGACGAGCGCCCGGGCGGCCAGGTCCTCGCAGGCGTCGCGGACCGACTCGATCCAGACCGCGCCGCCGGTGGCCGTGGCGACCCCGCCGACCGCCGCGACGGCCGCCCGCACCGCCACGTGCACGGGGTGCCGGTACTCCGACGCCTCGACCGCGTCGAACATCGGCCCGGCCAGCACCGGCTCCTGGAGGGCGAGCTTCAGCGCCTCCCGCTCGACCATCGACTGCGGGTTGTCGACGATCGGCTCCGCCGGGGCGGGCCGGGGCGCGGGCGGGGCGTCCCGGCCGGGTGCGGCCGAGGCGGCGGCGAGCACGGCCCGCTGCACCGGCTCGATCTCCATGCCGAGGTCGCCGGCGAGTTTGCGCACGTACTCCGGGCGCTTCTCCCGGTCCTTGAGCTTGGCGACCAGCGGCGCGGCCCGGCGCATCGCCTCGACCCGGCCGTCGACGGTGTCGAGGTCGAAACGGTTGATCACGTGCCGCAGCGCGAAGTCGACAAGCGGCTCGCGGCGGGCGACCAGGTCGCGGACGGCCAGGTCGCCCTTGGCCAGGCGCAGGTCGCAGGGGTCCATGTTGTCGGGGCTGACCGCGATGAACGTACGCCCGACGAAGCGCTGGTCGTCCTCGAAGGCGCGCAGGGCCGCCTTCTGGCCGGCGGCGTCCCCGTCGAAGGTGAAGATGATCTCGCCGGCCACGTCGTCGGTGTCCATCAGCAGCCGGCGCAGCACCCCGATGTGGTCCCCGCCGAACGCCGTGCCGCAGGTCGCCACGGCCGTCGGGACCCCGGCCAGGTGGCAGGCCATCACGTCGGTGTAGCCCTCGACCACGACCACCTTGCCCTGTTTGGCGATCTCCCGCTTGGCCTGGTCGATCCCGTAGAGGACGTGCGACTTCTTGTAGATCGGCGTCTCGGGGGTGTTCAGGTACTTCGGGCCGTCGTCGTCGTCGAAGAGCTTGCGGGCGCCGAAGCCGATCACGTCGCCGGTCAGGTCGCGGATCGGCCACATCAGCCGGCGGCGGAACCGGTCGATCAGCGTGCCGGAACGCGACGGGCGGGACAGCCCGGCGGTGACCAGCTCGTCGTGGCTGAAGCCCTGCTGGCGCAGGTGCTTGGTGAGCAGGTCCCAGGCGTCGGGTGCGAAACCGCAGCCGTAGCGCTCGGCGGCGGCCCGGTCGAAGCCGCGCCGGGCCAGGAACTCCCGGGCCGGACGCGCGCCGGCGGTGGTGAGCTGGCCGCGGTAGAACTCCACGGCGGCGGCGTGCGCGGCGACGAGGCGCTGCCGCTGCCCCTGCTGGGGGCGCGGGCGCGGCGCGGCCGAGTCGTTCTCGACGTAGCGCAACTGGAGGCCGGCGCGGTCGGCGAGCCGCTCGACCGACTCGACGAAGCTGAGGTGCTCGGCGTCCATCAGGAACTTGATCGCGTCGCCGCCGGCGCCGCAGCCGAAGCAGTACCAGACGTTGCGGGCGGGCGAGACGTTGAACGACGGGCTCTTCTCGTCGTGGAACGGGCACAGCCCCTTGAGGTTGCCGCTGCCGGCCGACCTCAGGGTCACCGTCTCGGAGATGACGTCGGCGATCGAGCTGCGTTCCCGGACCAGCGCGATGTCCTCGTCCCGGATCCGCCCAGCCATGTCCGCCACCCCCTCGGCGTACATCCTGCCCTGCCGCACCGACGCCGCGCCGCCGGGGGACGCCGCGTGTGGCGACCACCGCCGTCACCTCGGCGCCCGCGCCCGCGACGGCCGCCCCCGCCCGGCCGGGTCACGGCCACCCGGCGCGGTGCCACGCCGGGTCAGCGCGGGCGCCGCAGGTAGCGCCGCACCGGCGGCGGGTCCTCCTCGTCGTACGACCGGGCGGCCCGGACGGCGGCGGCCAGGCCGGAGCGGCGGACCCGCGGCGGCGGGTTGACCGCCGGGTCCCGGGCCATGTCCCGGACCAGCGCGACGGCCAGGCCGAGCATCACCACGACGAAGGGCAGGGCGACGAGGATGGTCGCCTGTTGCAGCGCGTCCAGCCCGCCCACCAGCAGCAGTACGGCGGCGACCGCGCCGATCAGCACGCCCCAGACCACCACCAGCGCGCGGTGCGGGCGCAGCGCGCCCCGGGAGGTCAGCGAGCCGAGCACCAGCGACGCCGAGTCGGCGCTGGTGACGAAGTAGAGGGCGATCAGCACCATGGCCAGCACGCTGGTCAGCGTCGCCAGCGGCAGTGCCCCCAGCAGGCCGAAGAGGGCCTGCTCGGTGCCCGCCCCGACGTCGGCGACCAGGTCCCGGGCGCCGGTGGCCTGCGCCCGCAGCCCGCTCCCGCCCATCACCGCGAACCAGACCGCGCTGGCTCCGCTCGGCACCAGCAGCACCCCGACGACGAACTGCCGGACCGTACGGCCTCGGGAGATGCGGGCGATGAAGGTGCCCACGAAGGGCGCCCAGGAGATCCACCACGCCCAGTAGAAGATCGTCCAGGAGCCGAGCCACGACGGATCGGAGAAGGCGCCCGTGCGGGTCGACATGAAGACCAGGTTGCTGAGATAGTCGCCCACTGCGGCCGGCAGGACCTCCAGCGTGTAGATGGTCGGCCCGACCACGAAGACGAAGAGCATCAGCAGCACCGCCAGCAGCACGTTGGTGGTGGAGAGCCACTTGATGCCCCGGTGCAGCCCGGAGAAGGCGGAGATGACGAACGCCAGGGTGAGCGCGCCGATCACCACCAGTTCCACCGCGGTCGTGTCCGGAACACCCGCCACCAGGTCGAGACCGGCGGCGACCTGGAGCGCGCCGAGGCCGAGGCTCGTCGCCGAGCCGAACACGGTGGCGAAGACGGCCAGCAGGTCGATCGCCCGCCCGGCCGCGCCGTCGGCACGGTCCCCGAGCAGGGGGTGGAAGGCCGCCGAGATCCGGTTCTCCCGGCCCCTGCGGAAGGTCGAGTACGCCAGCGCGAGCGCGACGACGGCGTAGATCCCCCAGGGGTGCAGCGTCCAGTGGAAGAGGGTGTACTGCATCGCCGTGGCACCGGCCGCGCCGGTCTGCGGTGCGACGCCGGTGGCCGGCGGAGGCATGGCGTAGTGCTGGATGGGCTCGGCGACGGCGAAGAAGACCAGGCCGATCCCCATCCCGGCGCTGAACATCATGGCCACCCAGGCCAGCGTGCTGAACTCCGGTTCGTCGTCGTCGGCACCGAGCCGGATCCGGCCGAACCTCGTCGTCGCGATGATCACCGAGAGCACCAGGAAGGCGTCGGCGGCCACCACGAAGAACCAGCCGAAGGTGTCGATGACCCAGGCCAGGCCCGACTCGCCGAAGCCGGCCAGGGAGCCCCGGGCCAGCACGCCCCACGTCACCACGGCCAGTACGCCGCCGACGCTGAGCGCCAACACCGTCCGGTCGATCCGGCCCACGGCCTGCGCCCGGTCCCGTACCTGCCCGCTCATGGCCACCCCCTGCCCATCCTGCTGGGCAGGGAGGCGGCACACGGCGATATCGGGCGAACCTGCCCGGCAGTGGTTGGTCAGGCGGGGACGGCGGCGGCCTCCTCGGCCTCCACCTGCCGCTTCCAGTCGGACTTGCTGGCCCGCCAACCCTCGTCGTCCATGCCCCGGCGCCAGTAGCCGGAGATGGAGAGCCGCTCGCGGGGAACGGCGTGCTCGACGCGGAGCAGGCGCCGCAGCTCCTTGACGAAGGTGGCCTCGCCGTGCACGAAGGCCTGCACGTCCCCGGGCGGGAACTCCAGGGCGCGGACGGCCGCGACCAGGGCCTCCCCGACCGGGCGGTCGCCCCGGTGCAGCCAGGTCAGGCGCACCGCGCCCGGGCTGGCCAGCGGCTGCTCCTCGGTCGGGTCGGCGACCTCGACGAAGACGGTGGCCGGGGCGCCGGCGGGCAGCCGCTCCAGGGCGGCGGCGATGGCCGGCAGCGCGCTCTCGTCGCCCACCAGCAGGTGCCAGTCGGCGTCGGGGCTGGGGGCGTACTCCCCGCCGGGGCCGACGAAGGGCACCGGGTCGCCGGGGCGCAGCGCGGCCGCCCACGGCCCGCCCAGCCCCACGTCACCGTGGTGCACGATGTCGACGGTCAGCTCGCCGGCCGACGCGTCCCAGGCCCGCACGGTGTACGCGCGCAGCCGGGGCCACTGCTCCCGGGGCAGGTCGCGGCGGAGCGCGTTGAGATCCGCCGGGATCGGGTACCGCGTCCCCGGCGCCGGGAAGACGATCTTGATGTAGTGGTCGGTGAACTCGCCCACCGGCAGGCCGGCCAGCTCCTCACCCCCGAGCACCAGCCGGACGACGTGGGGGGTGGGCCGCTCGGTGCGCAGTACCCGGGCGGTGGTGACCTTGATGGGGCGCTCCGTCATGCCGGTTAGGCTAGCCTAAGTTCGCGCGCCTGCCCATCCCTGATCCCCCGTCGGCGGGTGCCCGCGCCCACCGCGCACCACCCGCGCGTGCCAGGCGACAGCCGCCGGGTCGGTCAGCGAGGCCACCTGGTCGACCACCACCCGGAGCCGGGCCGCGTCGTCCGGCGCGGCCGACCAGAGCGGGGCGAAGACGGGATCCAGCCCGTCCGGCGCCCGGTCGGCCAGGGCGTGCACCAACTCGGCCAGCACCTCCCGCTGCCGCCGGTAGCGGCCCCCCGCGCCGGGGCGACGCATCACGTACCGCAGGGCGATGCCCTTGAGCAGCGCGCACTGCGCCCCGATCCGCCGGGGCACCACCAGGTCGGCGGCGTAGCGGCGGTGCGGACCCGGGCCGTACCGCTCCTGCGTGGCCGCCACCACCGTCGAGACGAAGCGGCCGGTCAGCACGCTGGTGGTGGCCTTCAGCGCCGCCTGCGCGCGGTGGCTGCCGTCGTAACCGGCCAGCGGGGCGAGCACCGGGTCGCCGAGCAGCTCCAGCAGCACGTCGCCGAGGTCGGCCGGGGACTCCCCGGAGTACGTGGCGGCGACGTCGGCGCAGAGCGCGGCCCGCTCGTCGGGGTCGCGCAGCAGCGTGCGCAGCGCCACGTACCCGCCGTGGATGCCGTCCTCGACGTCGTGCACCGAGTACGCGACGTCGTCGGCCCAGTCCATCACCTGCGCCTCCAGGCAGCGCCGGTCGTCACCCGGGCCGCCCGTACGCAGCCAGGCGAAGAGCGGGAGGTCGTCGTCGTACACCCCGAACTTGCGCTGCTCCTGGCGGCGGGGCCACGGGTACTTGCTGACCGCGTCGAGCGATGCCCGGGTCAGGTTGAGGCCGGCGGACCGCCCGTCCGGGGCCACCACCTTGGCCTCCAGGCGGGTCAGCACCCGCAGCGTCTGCGCGTTGCCCTCGAAGCCGCCGCACCCGGCCGCGAGGTCGTCCAGCGCGTCCTCGCCGTTGTGCCCGAACGGCGGGTGACCGAGATCGTGGGCGAGCCCCGCGGTGTCGACCACGTCCGGGTCGCAGCCCAGCCGGGCCCCCATCTCGCGGGCGATCTGCGCGACCTCCAGCGAGTGGGTCAGCCGGGTACGCAGGAAGTCGTCGGTGCCGGCCGTGTGCACCTGGGTCTTCGCGGCCAGCCGCCGGAACGCCGCCGAGTGCAGCACCCGGGCGCGGTCCCGCTCGTACGCCGACCGCCCGTGACCGGTGTCCTTCGGCGGCTCGGCGACCCAGCGGGCGACGTCCGGATCGTCCGGCCCGGGAGGCTCAGTCCTCACGCTGCCGCAGCACGCAGAACTCGTTGCCCTCCGGATCGGCCAGCACGGTCCACCCGCCGTCGCCCTGCCCCACGTCGACGTGCCGGGCCCCCATGTCGACCAGCCGCTCGACCTCGGCCTCCTGGTCGTCGGGACGCAGGTCGATGTGCAGCCGGTTCTTGGTCGTCTTGTCGTCGGTCACCGGCACGAAGACGATGCCCGGCAGCCGGTCGGCGGACCGGCGGATCTCCACCTCGTCCGGCTGCTCGGTGACCACCTGGTAGCCCAGCGCCTCGGCCCACCAGCGGGCGAGCCGGGCGGGGTCCCGGGCGTCGACGGTCAGGCTCTCCCAGGCGCTGCTCATGTCGATCAGGTTACGCCCGCGCGCCGCGAACGGCGCGCCGCCGGCGCGCGCCCGACGGCTACGCAACCTCCGAACAGTCGAGAGTTGTCGACCGATCGCCGTCGGTTACGGGATCGCGGTCCGGCATGGCCGCCGGTAGCGTTCCCAGCGCGGAACGTGACCAGACTGAGGGCCCGACGGTGGGGAGACGCCCGTGAACGCGGACACGATGATGGGAACGGAACTGTCGGAGCTGCGCCGGCGCCGCCCGGAGGTGGCGGGCACGGTGCTGGCCGGGACCGACGGCCTGCTGATCTCCAGCGACCTGCCGACGACGGACGCCACCCACCTGGCGGCGCTCGCGGCGGCGAGCTTCGGCCTCGGTCACCGGGTGGCCGACACCGTGCGGCACGGCGAGTTCCGGGAATCGGTGGTCCGCACCTCGACCGGCGCCGTCGTCACCTATCCCGCCGGGCGCAACGCCCTGTTGACGCTGGTCGCCGACGCCAGCGCCGACCTGGACGAGCTGCACGCCGACGCGCGGGCGGTGGCCCGGCGCACCGGCTCGGTGCTGGACACCAGCCGCCTGATCGGGGCGGCGACGGTGCCCGAGGCACACGCCCGGCTCGCGGCCCGCACCTCGGGCGGCAGGCTGCCCCGGCGCGTCACCCCCCACGCCTGGCGCCGCCCGCCGGTCTGAGCAACCCCCGGGAGTCGGTCCGCGACCGACTCCCGGCCCACGGTGCGGTCGCGCCGGCACGGGCCGCCCGCACGGCAGCGGCGGCGGATTCCGCTCCCCCGGGTCCGCCGCCGGCCTGTCGTCCTCGCGCGTCAGCGGCTGTCGGAGCCGTCCGTCTCCACCGCCGCGCGGCCGGCCTCCAGCCGGGCGACGGGCACCCGGAAGGGGGAGCAGGACACGTAGTCCAGGCCGACCTCGTGGAAGAAGTGCACCGACTCCGGGTCGCCCCCGTGCTCGCCGCAGACGCCGAGCTTCAGCTCCGGCCGGGCCGCCCGGCCCTCCTCCGCGGCGATGCGCACCAGCCGGCCCACGCCGTCGCGGTCGATCGACTCGAACGGCGAGATGCCGAAGATGCCCAGCTCCAGGTAGCGCCAGAAGAACGCGCCCTCGACGTCGTCGCGGGAGAACCCCCAGCCCATCTGGGTCAGGTCGTTGGTGCCGAAGGAGAAGAACTGCGCCGCCTCGGCGATCTGGCCGGCGGTCAGCGCCGCCCGGGGCACCTCGATCATCGTGCCGATCAGCACCTCGACGCCGCTGTCCCCGACCACCTCGGCGATGATCTTCTCGGCCTCGGCGCGGACCGTCTCCAGCTCCTGCACCGCGCCGACCAGGGGGACCATGATCTCCGGTCGGGCCACCGCGCCGCTGCGGGTGACGGTGACCGCGGCCTCCGCGATCGCCCGGACCTGCATGGCGAACAGACCGGGGATGACCAGGCCGAGGCGGACGCCACGCAGGCCCAGCATCGGGTTCTCCTCGTGCATCCGCCGGACGGCGGCGAGCAGCGCCTCCTCCTGCGCCACGTCCTCGCCGCGCTCCTGGGCGACCGCCACGTTGACCGCGAGCTGCTCCAGCGGGGGCAGGAACTCGTGCAGCGGCGGGTCGATCAGCCGGACGGTGACGGGCATCCCGTCCATCTCCCGGAAGATCTCCTCGAAGTCGGCCCGCTGCAACGGAAGCAGCGCCGCCAGCGCGGCCTCGCGCTCGGTGTTGTCGCGGGCCAGGATCAGCCGCTCGACCAGCTCGCGCCGGTCGCCGAGGAACATGTGCTCGGTGCGGCACAGCCCGATGCCCTCCGCGCCGAAGCGCCGGGCCCGGGCGGCGTCCGCGCCGGTGTCGGCGTTCGTGCGGACGGCCAGCCGCCGCCTGGCGTCGGCGTGCGACATGATCCGGTGTACGGCCCGGACCAGCGGATTGTCGACGTGCTCGGGGTCGAGGCTGCCCTCGAAGTACTGCACCACCTCCGACGGCATGACCGGCACCTCGCCGAGGTAGACCTTGCCGGTGGTGCCGTCGATGGAGACGACGTCGCCCTCGACGACGGTCTGCCCGCCGACGACGAACCGGCGCTGCGGGACGTTGACCTCGATCTCGTCGGCGCCGGAGACGCAGGTCTTGCCCATCCCCCGCGCCACCACGGCGGCGTGGCTGGTCTTGCCGCCGCGCGAGGTGAGGATGCCCTGGGCGGCGATCATGCCGTTGAGGTCGTCGGGGTTGGTCTCACGCCGGACCAGGATCACCGACTCCCCCTCGGCGGCCAGTTCGACCGCGCGGGCGGAGGTGAAGACCACCTTGCCCGACGCCGCGCCCGGCGACGCCCCGATGCCCTTCGCCACCGGCTGGAACTCGTGGTCGAGCCGGAACCGGGGGAACATCAGCTGGGCGAGCTGCGCGCCGTTGACCCGGTGCAGCGCCTCGTCGAGGTCGATCAGGCCCTCGTCGACGAGCTGCCCGGCGATGACGAACGCCGCGGCGGCGGTGCGCTTGCCGACGCGGGTCTGGAGCATCCAGAGCTTGCCGCGCTCGATGGTGAACTCGATGTCGCAGAGGTCCCTGTAGTGGCCCTCCAGCCGGGCCATGATGCCGAGCAGTTCGTCGTAGGACTTCTTGTCCAGCCGCTCCAGCTCCTGCAACGGCACGGTGTTGCGGATGCCCGCGACCACGTCCTCGCCCTGGGCGTTGGCCAGGTAGTCGCCGTAGATGCCCTGGGCGCCGCTGGCGGGGTCGCGGGTGAACGCGACGCCGGTGCCGGAGTCCGGGCCGAGGTTGCCGAAGACCATCGCCACCACGTTGACCGCCGTGCCCAGGTCCGCCGGGATCCGCTCCTGGCGGCGGTAGAGCACCGCGCGCTCGGCGTTCCACGACTCGAAGACCGCGCGGATGGCGAGGTCGAGCTGCTCGCGCGGCTCCTGCGGGAACTCCCGGCCGGTGTGCTTGAAGAAGATCTTCTTGTACGCGTCGACCAGCCCCCGCAGGTCGTCGGCGTCGAGGTCGAGGTCGTCGTGGGTGCCCTTGGCCCGCTTGGCGTCGTCGAGCGCGTGCTCGAACTCCTCGCCCGGCACCTCGCACACCGTCTTGCCGAACATCTGGATCAGGCGGCGGTAGGAGTCCCAGGCGAACCGGTCCGCGCCGCCGGAGGTCTGCGCGTCCGCGCCGCTGGCCTGTCGCGCGAGCCCCTGGACGCTGCGGTCGTTGAGGCCGACGTTGAGGACGGTCTCCATCATGCCGGGCATGGAGAACTTGGCGCCGGAACGGACGGACACCAGCAGCGGGTCCTCCGGGTCACCGAGGCGCTTGCCCATCGCCTGCTCCAGCGACGCGAGGTGCGCGGCGATCTGGTCGGCCAGGCCGTCCGGTTCCTCCCCGGTCGCGAGGTACGCCTTGCAGGCCTCCGTGGTGATCGTGAAGCCCGGTGGGACCGGCAGGCCGAGATTGGTCATCTCGGCCAGGTTGGCCCCCTTGCCACCGAGCAGTTCCTTGAGATCCTTGTTGCCCTCGGCGAAGGCGTACACGTACTTGTGTTCCACCGTCTCCTGCTTTGCCACCAGAGCCCTCCCACGCGCGCCGGTCCGACACTTAACGAAGGTTCAGTCGCTCTCATACCCCGGGACGGACCACCGGCAATCCCGGTGCCAAGCCGGCCGGTGGGCGAAGGCTAAGCGAACTTCGCGTGGCCCGGGACCGTTCGGTGACAATAGGCACAGCTATCACGACTATCCGCGTTCGTACCGGTTTTTGGGAACGCTTCCACGCGCACGATCACGCATTTCCGGCTCCGCCTCGTATTCTTGGCCGCACGCTTTTCGGTGAACCTCACCTTTGCCATAACCGCCGCAAATACACCCCTCGGAGCCGACGCCGTGCCAGCCGTTCCCACCGCCGCCCCGGAGCCGCTCGACCCGTCCCGCGCCGCCGGGGTGGACGAGCGGGAGCCCGGCCACCGCGCCCTACCGATCCACGAACCGGCCGCCGCCGAGCTGGCCCGGGCGGCGACCCGGGCCGCCGACGACCTGCTCACCCCGCCGCCCGGGACCGCCGACGACCTGCCCGTCACGCCGGCCCGGGTCCGGCTGGGCGACGTCGTGCCCGCCCCGGAGCGGGTCACGCCGGTCCCGGGCGCCGACTTCGTCCTCACTCCCGACGCGGCGATCCGGGTGAACGGCGACGACGACGCCCGCGCCGTCGCCGGACAGCTGGCCGCCCTGCTCCGGCCGGCCACCGGCTACCCGCTGCCGGTGACCGACGCCACCCGACCGGAGCCGGCCGGCGGCATCACCCTGACGCTGGCCGTCTCCGCCGACCTCGGCCCGGAGGGCTACCGGCTCGACGTGACGCCCGACGGCGTACGGATCGAGGCCGCCACCCCGGCCGGGCTCTTCCACGGCGTGCAGACGCTGCGGCAACTCCTGCCCGCCGCCATCGAGAGCCCGGTGCCGGTCGCCGAGCACTGGGCGCTGCCCGGCGGTTCGATCACCGACCGGCCCCGGTTCCCCTACCGGGGGGCGATGCTCGACGTGGCCCGGCACTTCTTCGGCGTACCGGACGTGCTGCGGGTGATCGACCACCTGGCCCGCTACAAGCTCAACCACCTGCACCTGCACCTCACCGACGACCAGGGCTGGCGGATCGCGATCGACTCCTGGCCCCGGCTGGCGGAGGTCGGCGGGGCGGGCGAGGTGGGCGGCGGCCCGGGCGGGCACTACACGCGCGACGACTACCGGCGGATCGTCGCCTACGCCGCCGAGCGGCACGTCACCGTGGTGCCGGAGATCGACCTGCCGGGCCACACCAACGCCGCGCTGACCGCGTACGGCGAGTTGGCCCCGGACGGGGCCGCGCCGCCGCCGTACACCGGCACCGAGGTCGGCTTCAGCTACGTCGACCCCACGAACGAGCGGACGTACGAGTTCGTCGCCGACGTGCTGGGCGAGATCGCGGCGCTCACCCCCGGGCCGTGGCTGCACATCGGGGGCGACGAGGCGTTCAAGGTACGTCCCGACGCGTACGCGGCCTTCGTCGAGCGCACCCAACGCATCGTCGCCGGAACCGGCAAGACGGTGGTGGGCTGGCACCAGATCGCGCCCGTCGCGCACGCCGAGGGGCGGGTGCTCCAGTGGTGGGGCACCAAGGGCGAGGACCCGGTCACGGCGGACGCCGTCCACCGGGGGGCACGGCTCGTCCTCTCCCCCGGCAACCACGCCTACCTCGACATGAAGTACGCCCCGGACACCCCCATCGGGCACGACTGGGCCGGCCTGATCGACGTGCGGCGGGCATACGACTGGGATCCCGGCACCCACGTGGCCGGCGTGCCGGCCGACGCGGTGCTGGGCGTGGAGGCGCCGCTGTGGACCGAGTCGGTCACCTCGCGGGCCGAGGTCGAGTTCATGCTCTTCCCGCGCCTGCCCGCGATCGCCGAGCTGGGCTGGTCGCCCCGCGCGGCGCACGACTGGGCCGGGTTCCGCGACCGGTTGGCAGGGCACGGCCCGCGCTGGGCCGAGGCCGGCATGGCCTTCCACCGCTCACCGGAGATCCCCTGGCCCGCCGAGCGGCCAGCTCCCGCCGAGCGGCAGGCGGCAATCCCCACCCAGGCCGCGCATCCGACTCCCACCGGGCCGCGCACGACGATCCCCACCCAGACCGACCAACCAACTCCCACCGGGCCGCGCACGGCGGCCCCCATCCAAACCAACCCCGAGGAGGCCTCCGCGCCAGGCCCGTCCGCCTGACGCCCGCGCCCAACGCCCCCATCCCCGCCGCGGTGGCGGTCGCCGCCGCCATCGCGGTCGTCACCGGGTCACCTGGCTCACCCCGGTTACCGGATCACCCGGGTTCACGGGTCACCCAGGTCCACGGATCAACGGATCAACGGATCAACGGATCAACGGATCAACGGTGGAGATCTTGGTACGAGATGGCCCCTGGAGGGGCGGTTTCTCACCAAGATCTCCGGTAGAAGCCCAGCGGACGGACGCGAGAGTGGGCACCGACGGGGTGTGGCCCGCCGTGCCCGGCGCAGGGACGGGGCGGTGGCGGTCGCCGCTGCCGTCGCGGTCGCGGTCACCGTGGCGGTCACGGGTGCCGTGACGGTCGCGGTCACCGTGACGGTCGCGGTCACCGTGGCGGTCACGGGTGCCGCGACGGTCACGGTCACCGTGGCGGTCACGGGTGCCGCGACGGTCACGGGTGCCGCGACGGTCACGGGTGCCGCGACGGTCACGGGTGCCGTCGCCATCGCCGTCGCGGATGCCTCTCGATCTCGGGGTCAGGGCGGTTTCGCCTGACGCGTCACGCAGGGCACGTACCGCCGGTTGCCGGGGTGCCCATTGCTGGCGGGCGCGCGGACAGGCGGCACGGATGCGCTCCTCGGGGCGCTGTCGAGCTGATGTCGTAGACGATTCAGCGGTGCCGTCCGTTCCGGGCCGGAGAGGCGTGGGGATTGGGCGCGGAAAGAAGTCGCGGTTCGTGCCGTCGGGGCAGCGTGAGTCGTTTACGACATCAGCTCGACAGCGCGCTCGCCGCCCCATGCTGCACCCGACGACCGACGGCGGCAGACTGCGACGGGCTGCGACGGGCTGTGGAGTCGTGGGAGTTTTGTCCGCTTCGAAGTGTCCGAGTCCGTGCCTGGATGTCCGTCGCCGTCCGGTGCGTCCCGTGGCCGGCGCCACCTCAGCGGCGGAATCGTGGGCCGGTGCGGGCCGTTGAACATGGCATACCCACGGCGCCTCCCCCGCGCGCCACGGTGGCCCGACCGGCCGGCGGAATGACTGGCCGACCCGGGTCGTTGAGACATCCCGGACGCCCGAGCAGGCCCCCCACCGCCGGAGCGATCCGTTCTGACTTCCCCCTCGCGGCACGCCGCTCCCCCGCGCGTCCGCGTACCCCCGATCGAAAGGTGCTGCCATCATGCGTACCGACATCCTGCGTAAGACCGCTCTGACCGCTGCCGGGCTCGCCT
>NZ_JBNCKW010000006.1:0-127111 GCF_049841735.1 Micromonospora sp. DT46
AGCACCTCCCGATGCTTCCGGAAGGGGTCAAAATTCAGCCGGAACCACGGGGTCAGTTTTCAGGCGGAGCCGACAGCGCCCCCGATAGTGACGTTTGCGTGCGCTGCTGGGGTCGCCGCCGGCGTGTGGCGCGATGCTGACCTACCTGTGCCCGGCCAGGACATCAGCGTCGAGCTGGACATTCCCGATGCGCTGCACTGGGGCGAATCCGCTGCGCCCGCTACTGAAGCGGCCGACTTCGTTGGTGTCCGCGGTGACGCCGTAGTAATGCGCGGGTGGATCGAACCGCCGGCGGAAGGGGATGAGGTCGTAACGGTCAGGGTCAGCGGCGGCCTCTTGCTGGTGGAGATCGTCGGAGTGCCACCTGGTGCCGCCGGGTGCTGGGTTGAGCTTCGCAGCGTGAGATTAGAGCTGTACCCGACCCGCATCTGATCCCCTGGTGCTCCGAGCGCCCCGTAGGAATGTTGGGTAGCGCCTCTCGGCAAGCGGTTTAGGAAGGCGACTGCGTCGGGTTAGTGAGCATGTCCTTGACCTGGACGTCCGCGTCGGTCATCAGCCGGACGAGTCAAGATCGTTGCACGTACTCTGCACGGCCCCCGGTCCGGTGTCTTCGACTGCTGCGTCCGCCCGACGAGGTGCATCCGAGTCCGTGAGCCAGCGGTGGTCGTAGCCAAGATGATCCCAGCGAGAACGCATCCAGCGCTGCTTCCGGGCAGAGGAGGTACGCCACAGGTACCTCAAGTTGTCGCCCAGCAGATGCCGTCGCTCCGGGGCGACACAACCGGGTAGCCCATGGCAGAGGTCGGCGAGTTCGTTGATCTGCTTACGCCGCTTTGGCAAGGTCTCCAGCGACTGATCGTCGTCTACCGGAGCCGTGTAAAACCGGATCTCCAGGAAGGCCAAGTGCAGGAGCTGCAAGACGGCCTGCTCTGTAACTACCTGCGGCGGCTCGACGATCGTCACCGACGATTCTCTCCCGGGCCGCTGACCGGTCAACATGCGTGCATTCGTCTTTCGGCAGACCGTCTGGGACACCGGCTACTGGCTTGTAGCTGGCACGGCTGCATGGGCGCGTGGTCGTCCGGCGGCGTACGGCTCACCGCCCCCGGCCTTCGGGCCGGGGGCGGCTTGCCGTGTCGCCGGCTTTCCGCGCGCCTGGACCCGGGCACCCAGTGGCAAGCCGCGAAGCGGCGCGGCAGCGATCGCCCCACCCTCGGCGGTGCTCGGGGATCCGGCGATCGTCACGGCCTTGCGAGAGGGCCTTGGAGGGCCACTGCGGGCCCTTTGACAGGTAAGCGATCATCCGCTGATGGATCTCAACGACACTGGCGCGGTGAAGAGCCGCGAGGATCTGGCGGCCTACGTTCGGGCGCTCGCAGAGGCGTCGGCTACGCCTCCGGACTACTGGGAGAACGTCGACCTGCCCCGGTACCTCGAAGCCGCATCCCGCTGGATCGGCAGCATGGACAGCTGGGCACGTAACCAAGGCCGCGAGCTGCCTGAGCAGCCGACCTGGTCGCTGGTAGCAGACATCCTTCGGGCTGCCTGCGTCTACGAGTAGTCGAGTCCCGAGAACGACCTGTGCCGCAGCCGGCCGCGCTGGCCGATGCCGGCCGGAGGCCGCCAGCAGGCGGGCGCGGCCGGCTGCGGTGCGCCGCGCTTGCGCGGCGCCTTGATCCTAAAGAGACGGTTTCGGCAAAGCCGTCATTCTGGGTTCGTAGCAACGAGCAGCCCATTCCAAGATCCTGCTGCCCTTCTAATGTCAGCCTCCCTAGCAAACACATAGCGCCAGGTTCCGAACTCCCCGTCGTCTCGGACCGACCGTGTCCACTGCTCGGCGGCTTCCTTTTTCCGCAGCACATCGGGATCATTCGCGGTCTTGTCGGCCTTGCCCTCGATGAGCCAGTAGATGCCCCCCTTGTCGAGGGCGATGAAATCCGGAAAGTAGTTACCGTCGATTGTCGGGACGAAAGCAGGGCCCCCTACATAGACCCGCAACCACCAAAGAATTTCGTCGTCACGGTCTAGCAGAGTAGCCAACTCCCATTCGGTTGTGCCTGCGTCGAAGGACGCGATGGGCATGATGTTCCTCTGCCAGCCCGAAAACTGCGTGTGCTTGACGAACTTGTCGTTGTACGCGTCTTTGGGGCTCGGATCCATCATTACTGGTTCAACGGGAAGTGCCACGGGGACCAGTTGGTACCTCACCTCCGTCCGGCGCTTGGAGATCGCCGAGCGGATGAGGGTGCGCATGCCCTCCACGGCCTGCTCACGGCGCCTCTGCCCCCACTCCGCGGAGGCCTCCTCGGAAGTAACGCCGGCGCCCCGGAGAAACGCCCTTACGAGACGCCTGGCTGCACCCTTACTTGCCTTATCCTTAGGCACCTCGTCCTGGTTCAGGATGGCGCTCGTCAGCTCATCTCGCACCACATCAAGCCCAGCCAGCACCTGTTGCGCCTCCTGGTTCGCCTGAGGGATAACACTAATTGCGACGTCTTTGCCCCAGCGAGTGGCTTCAAGCGCATCCCGGTAGATGAAGGTTGGAACCTCCTTGATAAAGCGGGCACCGGCTGCCTGGGCATCGCCATCCGGTATATCCGAGAGGGAAAACGGCGCGTACACCAAGCGGGACTCGCGGCGCGGGAAGATGATCTGAGGCGCTCCCTCGACCCGCCCGCGCGGCTCGGGCTGCGGTGCATTGAGGCGATCGTCCGTATGGTCAAAGGCTAGAAGCCCGTCCGCAGCCTCTTCGTCTTGCCACGGCGAGTAGCCGTCGCCCAGCCCGCCAAAAAGGCCATCTTGGGAAGCAGATGGACCGGTCGGACCCTCGCTACCTACATCGCCATCGTTGGACCCGGTACGGGCCTCCTCGGACTCTGGCTCTTCGCGGGCTGGGGTTGCCGTTCTGGCTGCGCCCTGCTCGTCAACGTCCATTTCCGATGCCGGCAATTGCAGGCGCTCCCGCAGGACGTCCTTTTGCGCCAGCAGCTCCTTGTAAGAGTCATGTGCCACGAGATCGACTTGATCGACCGAAGGCGAGTCAGTCCGTCGGCCGAAGGGAAGCCGTAGGCCTCGACCGAGAATCTGTTCGGTCAGCGTCTGAGACGCTAACTTGCGTAGTGCAACGATGACTGCGATATTCTTGACATCCCAGCCCTCCCGCAGCATATTGACGCTCACGATGGCCCGGATTGGCGACTCTGGGCCCTCGACATCTGTCAACGCCTGGAGCGCCTCGTCTGATGACTGGGACGTAACCTCAAGCACTGCACCGGGATCGCCGATGAAACCGGGCTGAGCGAGCAATTGGCCGACCTGAGCGGAGTGTTCGATCGACTGGCAGACGACAAAAAGAACCGGCTTTACCGGCGGGACGTCCGGGGTCAGTGCTCGGTACTGGGCATATGCCCTCTCCTTATGCCCGAGCAGTTGGCATGCGTCGCGCAGCTGCGTACGTTCGTCCTTGGTGCCGTCCTTCCGATAGACGATCACCGGCACCTTGACGTGTCCATCCGCAATGGCCTCGCCAAGGGTGTACTGGAAGACCAACTTGCCGTAGTCGGCACGGTCCGGCGTGGCCGTCAAGCCCACGAGCGCAATGGGATTTAGCTCGCGGATTGCACTGGAGAAGGACCTCGCCCTCTCGTGGTAGATATGATGCTCGTCCGCAATAATGAACAGGTCACTGGCCTGCTTTAGGTAGGAGTAGAGGGCATTCCCAATATTCTCGTCTGGGTCCCGAACCTTACGGCTCGCTTTATCCGTGGGGCGGATCAGCTGCTGCACATTGAATACGAATACCTTTAGGCGATTCGGATCACGTAAAGCCGTACCGACGGAGGCCATCTGAAAGTTTTCCGGAGTGATGACCGCCGGAGCAATGTCGGCCCCGGGTACGTACTTTGAACTTGCTGCATCGAAGTTCGCTAAAGTCTTACGCTGAATCGTGCTCCCAGGCGTTACGACGAGGACGTGCCGGGCACCTTGTTGAGCAAGATACTCAATCAGGGCGGACATGAGGAAAGTCTTGCCGACTCCTGTCGCCAAGTCTGCGACCATTTCCGTCATCTTGCCGTTGGCCTTCGCAATGGCTTTAACGACCTTTTGCAGCGCAAAGCGATTCGGGTCGCGTAGGTCGAATCTCGCCGCGATCTCGAAGATCAGATCCTCGTCGTATGCGATCTCCACGCCCATCTCACTTCACCGTCGCCTTCGGAAATAGGTCATCGGGGGCCTTCTTTATCCGCGATCCTGGTGATAGGCGGCTAAGAAGTTCTTGGGCCTGGGGCAATACAGCCTTCGCCACAATAACCGCCCGCTCTTTGTCGCCCAGGTGCTCGACCACAGTACGGACGACGGTCTCGTCAACTACTCCATCGATCACGGCCAGGCGCTGCCGCTGTCGGCTCCCGCAAAACACCGGGTGGTCGGGAGCGAGTTTGAACCTCAGTTGCCCGGCCACCGCCTTAGACCAGGCACCGTTCGTCGCCGCCTCGGAAAGGTAGACCTCGCCATCCTCGTCGTCTACCTCGTACATCGAGGGGCCAACCCGGGCAATCGTGAAGCCACCACCGCCCTTCCATCGGACAGTGGTTTCGTCTCTGGTTCGAGTTGCCACACGTAGTGCTCTTAAGGTTTGCTCATCTAGTCCCTCGACCGACTTGGCGACCCTTCCTAACAGGGTCGTGAACTTCTGAGCCTCCTCGGGCGTCATTCCGTCTGGGAGTTCATCCACTGGGACTCGCTCCGTTGTTACGCTGATGCCGACAGAGTCAGTTCCCTCCACCACCCTAGTTAGGCGGGGCTTGATGAACGTCTCCACGTTCCGGTCCTGCAACTCCACGACAAGCCAGCGGCGCCCCATCTTGTGGGCTGCTGCGGCGGTAGTTCCGGAGCCGGCAAAACAGTCAAGCACTAAATCGCCAGGTGCAGTGGCGATGTGGATGATCCTCTCCAAGAGTCGTTCGGGCTTCGGAGTGTCGAAGACGCACTCCTCCCCAAACAACGCGGTACTTTCCCGCTTGGCCCCAGCGTTGTCGTCCACGTCTGAGGATAGCCAGAGTGTGAAGGGTACGAGACCGTCGTCCTTCGAGGAAAACTTCTTAAGCCGCGGCTTTCCGTTCCCGTTGCGAGGCCAGTAGATCAGGCCCTGCTTCCGGAACTCTTGGAAACGCGACTCGGTATATGTCCATGCGCGGTTCGGAGGCGGTGGATGCACGACACCAGTCGGCGTTCTGACGTTCCAGAACTGGGACGCAGTGGCACGGCCAGCCTGCACTGACATCGGCACACTTCTCCACGGCCCTCGCGGATCGTTGTCGGGATTCGAGAAACGCCCAAGGTCAGGCAGAAGATTTCTGGTTTGTTTCCACTTTTGAGGGCCGCTAGGCGCATAAACCAGGATGTAGTCCTGGCTGGGGCTGAAGGCGGCTCGATTATCGCGGGACGTGCGCTTCTGCCAAACGATTGCAGCAACGAAGCTGTCCGGACCAAACTCCTCATCGAGCAGCACTCGCATTCGGTGCATTTCCGCATCGTCGAGGTGTACCCAGATTGAGGCATCGTCGGCCAGGAGCGGTTTGATGTCCCTTATGCGGTCCCGCATCATCGTTAACCAGATGGAGTGCTCCAACTGGTCGGCGTAGTGTTCGAAGGTCTGCTCGGTGTTGAACGGTGGGTCGATGTAGACCAGCTTGACCTTGCCTGCATACCGCTCACGCAGCTCCGGGATGGCTGACAGAGAACGCAGAGCATCGCCGGAGTCGCCCGCGATCACCATGTTCTCCTGTGCCCCGGTCGGTCCCTCCATCTCTCCCAGTTGCTCTGTGACGTCAATGCTCTTGACCTCGCGAGCACGGGGGTCTGTCGGAGACACCCAGGCATAGTCGTACTTCCCGTGCTCTGACGGGATGAGGGCCAGCTCCTTGCCCATCCACGTCAGCTCGAGGCGTCCCTTGGGTGACTTCATTGACCTGCCTTGCTGCGACGTGGCGGCTTCATCCTGCAAGATTGTAGGGGTGGCTGAGGCTAGCCTGAAGCTGGCCGGAGCTAGCTGTGGGGAAGCCGGTGGAAGGCGCAGAAGCGGCGCCCAACCCCATAAGCGACGAATACCGATCAACCACAGTTCACGCAGCCCGGCACTCCCACCGAACAGGCAGCCAAATCCGTCCAGCCATCCCGTTCGCCGTCGACCCGCCCTCCGGGAGTCGGGCCGCCGCCCGGCCCGGCACGACGCACGGACCGTGACGGCTTGTGCGGACGCTGGTGGGCCGGGCGGTGGGCTGCTCGGCTCGCCCAGGCCGTCGGCGGGCGGGATGGCCTACCGCCTCCACCCACGGGCCGTGACCCGCCGACGGAGCCCCGGCCATCCTGGAGCCGGAGCGCCCCCGCCGGAGGCGCACTAACCGCAACCCCGCGACCGCCGCCAGCTCGCCGACGCGGCCGGCGTGCGCTCCCCTACGCCGCGCGGGCTCGTGGCCGCGCGGCCCGGCCGGCTGCCGGCCCACCCTTCTCCGATCAACGACCTGTCGTCCTGCGGTGGCCCTCCGGGCTTCCCCGCTGTCCGCGCCAGCCGCCGGGCATCCGGCGTGACGGCCGCAGAGCGACAGCGGCAGTGGCCAACGCGCGCCCAGGCGGCGGCACGTGCAGCCCGTTCAGGACCGCCTTGAACCCGTGTCGAACTTCGGTCTAGACGGCGTTGCCGTGCTCCGCATAAGCGGCATTGCCCCTGTTGCGCGCAGCGATCGCTGTGCGGAGTCTCCGCGTGAGTCGAGGCGGTCCGTGATTATCTAGGTCTTCTGCTGTCACGTAGCGCCATTCGGTGAGTTCACCGTCCGCGAAGTGGATGGCCTGCTCTTGCTCTGTAGTAAGAGAACCAGCATCAAAGATGAAGAGGAGCTTGTCTCCTTCATGCTCGGCTGGCGCCCAGTCGACGACGAGCATGGGGCCGACGGCGGTAATAAGACCGAGTTCTTCCTCGATCTCGCGCATACATGCCACACGCGGTGACTCCCCGGGTTCGACGTAGCCGCCGGGGATGTCCCAGTGCTTCTTGTAACCGGGGCGTACGAGCAGCACCCTGCCTTCGTTGTCGAAGAAGAGGGCGCCAGCGGCGACGCGTGGGGTTGCCATGGGTGGCATCTCGTTGGCCGTCACCAGGGCAGCCTAGATGGGCTGGGTTCAGTCGAGCACCTTGAGCCGCCGGGCCAGTCCGACCAGTTCGGCCGAAGGCTTGCCGCGCTGCCGGCGTACCCAGGTCAGGGCGAGTTGTCGGCTGAGGAAGTGGTGGCGGACCTGCTCGGGTGCCATCTGTTCGGTGTCCAGTAGGACGGCCTGGGCGTCGTCGACGCGGTTCCACGAGCTGTAGGCGCGGGCGACTTCGATGGCGTGTCGTACCCGACGCTCCATCGGTAGGCCGGCGGTGTCGACGCGCGGGCCGAGGTCGATGGCGACCTGGAGGTCGCCCAGCTCGGCGGCGGTGGCGACGCGGTGGATAGCGACGTTGGTCGGGCCGAATGCGGTCCAAAGGTGGTTGGCGTCGGCCCCGAGCTGGCCGGCGGCGTCGTCGGCGGCGGTGAGAAAGGCGCGGGTGGTGGCGGCGTCGTTGGATCGGGCGGCGGCCATCGAGCCGGACAGGAACAGGGTTCCGTAGACAGAGAGCAGCGCTGGCGTGGCGTGCTTGAGGTGTGGCTCAAGGTAGCCGGCGGCGTCCTCGGTGAGGCGTACTGCTTCGGCGTAGCGGCCGGTGGCGTGTAGAGCGTGGCCGACGGAGCGAAACAGTGAGCCGGTGATGAGCGGGTCGCCCGTGGGGCGGACAGCGGTCAAGCCTCGGTCGGCGGCGATCCAGGCGAGGTCGCTTTCCCCGAGCTTGGTGAGCTGGGTAGCTGCGAGCTGGTACGCCAGACCGAGCAGGCGGCGGGCCTGGTCCTGGTCGTCGCCGTTGTGGTGGTCGGCGGCGGCCTGGGCGCGGTGGAGCAGGTCGGGTAGGCGGCCGGTGACGTACCCGAACCGGGAGTCCTGGTAGGCGTCCCAGAGAGCGCCGACCTCCTTCCTGAGGACAGCGACGCTCGGCGGCTCCGCGTCCATGCCGCTATCGAACGGGCCGAGGGTGCGGTAGTTCATCAGGGCGGCGCGCAGCGTGGGGACGGTTTCGGTGCCGCTGTCGCCGGTCCAGTCGAGCAGCGAGGGTTCGCCGAGTAGGTCGCCGAGGGAGACGTCCAGGACTTCGGCCAGGGATTTGATGACGGAGAGCCGGTCCAGCTCGATCCGGTTGTTCTCGATCTTGCCCAGCCAGTCGGCGGTACGGCCGATGAGCCCGGCCAAGACTTCCTGGGACAGGCCGCGCCGTCGGCGGTACCAGGCGACGCGTTCGCCGATGGTCAAGGTGTTGATCATCCCGGGCACCGGTTCACTGTCTCCCCTCGGTCGGCTGAGACCCCGGAAGGATTTTCCGGGTTGCTGAGCGGTATGTGCCACAACCTGTCTGCATGACGGGGCTGAACGTATCGAGCAACTGCCAATCCTGCTCGGGCGCGGGCTGGAAGTACACCCTCGCCCGTACCTCCATTCGGGGGGTGGGACGCGGGTCGGAGCGGACTCGTTCCCTCGCCCGGCGGTCCTGCCTGGACTGCGCGGGCTCCGGTCGTACGGCGACCTGCTGAGGCTGGCCCGGGGTGGGTGCTGGCGTGGGACCGCGACCCGAACGACGGCCCGTAAATGGCCCGCCCACCCCGGCGCCACGCAAACCAGACCCGTGCCGGCAGGGCGTTCCCATACCGGGCGACCTGGTGCTGATCGACGGTCGGGCGTCGGTGCAGTTCGGCGGCGACCGGGCGCTGTGGTTTCGGGTGACCTCGGTGTGTGACAAGCCGACGTACCACGGCTGCGTGTGGCTCACCGGCTACTCAATCGACCTGGCCACCGGCAGAGCGCTGGCGCGGCGTGAGGTCTTCGTGCAGATCGCCGGCCTTCAGATCCAGCGACGCAAGACCGAGAGCGCGCCGCCTCGCAACGCGGTGCCGGCGAAAAGGAGGCGCGGTGTTTGACGTTCGGGTACGACTCGGCGCGGTGCTGGAGATCGATGCGGCCGATCGTCTTCTGCCGTCGGACGGGCCGATTTCGTTGTGGGTGACCGGGGTTCGGCTGGTAGCTCACCGGCCTTCGGACGATGAGTGGATCTGGGTCGAGGGCATCAGACTCGGTCCGTCCGGCCGTCACGGTCGGCAGGCGCAGATCCTGGTACGCGCGAGCAAGCTCCCGCCGGATGGGGCGGTCCGGTGAGCACCTACCTGTCCAGTGCGGTGCGCGACCAACTCCGGGCAGCACAGGCGCAGCTTGACCAGCACACCCCGTCGAGCGGGGACGGGCGCTGCGCTACCTGTGGCGAGGAGGGGCCGTGCCCGCAGCGTCAGGCAGCGTTGCGGGTGTTCGGCCGGTACGGGTGCCTGCCGCGTCGGTGGCCGGGTGCGACTCGTCCGGAATCGGTGGAAGCGTCATCGTCGTGGTCGGGGTGGCTGGCCAAAGCGGTCGGGCGTGTGACGCGGGACGGCTGAGCTGACTTGTTCTGTCATGCAAACAACTCATAAGCTGCTGATATTCATGCAGCGTTCCTAGGTGGGGTGGCCCGCAATGGCGTACGAGATTCCGACGCCGAAGTACCTGCGCGTGTTGAACACGCTGCGGAAGCGCATCGAGGATGGCGACTACGCCCCTGGTGCGGCACTGCCGTCGGAGAACCAGCTCTGTACGGAGTTCGGGGTGTCCCGCCCGACGGTCCTCAAGGCGCTGGGCATCCTCAAGCAGGACGGCTGGATCGAGTCGCAGCAGGGCAAGGGCAGCTTTGTACGCGGCCGGCCAGCCTCCGGGCGCACCTCTCCCGACTACGCCCGCGACGCGGTCGAGCTGGACGAGACCGGGGAGACGGAGATCCTGCACGTCGGCCCGGTACTCGCCTCACCGCGGATCGCGGCGGAGTTGAAGATCCCGGAGGGTACGCCGGTCTACGAACGGCGCCGCCGCACCGTCTTCGAGGCGGGGCCGGTGGACCTGGTCGCCACGTTCGTGCCGGTGGATATCGCGGCTGGTACTGACATCACCAAGCCGAACCCGATCCCGGGCGGCCTGCTCGACCTCATCGCCCGCCACAAGGGCCTACGACCCGACTACGCCACCGAGCGGATGACCGCCCGCCGGGTAACCGACGTCGAGGCTGAGGCGTTGAACGTTCCGGCCGACGAGTCGGTTATGAGCGTCGTCATCACCGTCCACCAGGCATCCGGCGACCCGATCATGACGTCGGTGCTGGTGATGCCCGGCAGCCGCCACGAGATCGAGGACACCTACGCCCTTTCCTGATCTGCGTGCGTCAACCTCGCCGGCGGCTCAGCGGCACATCTCGCCGGCAGTCCGCGTAGCTCGCCCGTCTCCCCGATCGACGCACAGTTCGCTTGTCGTACGGTCGATCCAGTAGGTCTGCCCGCGCTCGATGAACACTGGCTGATCCAGGTGGAACCATCGGTCAACGGTGTCCACCAGCGTCAGGCGCTCGACTGTTTCCCGCTGCGGCATCACGTTCTCCTCCGTGCTGGTCCTGGCGACCCGGGGCCGGCCCTCCACATTGTGCAATCCATTCACCTTCAACCTTGCTTGTGCTTACAAGCTGACGTAACTTGTTAGCTCAACCGGTTGTCATGAAGACGACTGGTGAGGCTAGGAGGCTGCCGAAGTGGTTCCGATGACGTTGAAGGTGCCGGTCCCGTCCGAGTACGTCTTCCCCGCCGGGGCTCTTTGCCTTGGTGTGTCGCCGCAGATCGATTTTGAGCGGCGGGGTGAGGCGGACAACCAGGCGCGGGACAAGGAGACCGGAGAGCGGGTCTGGGTGGTGCGGGTGATGGACCTGGACCCGGAGGCCGGGAAGTTCGGTCGGTCGACTGAGGTGAAGGTCAAGGTGGTGGCGGCGCAGCAGCCGGTGCCGCCGCCGTCGACGGTGCCGGGCTACCCGCCGGCGGTCGAATTCGAGGGCCTGACCCTGACCCCGTACGTGGATTCGCAGCGCTGCAAGCCGGGCCGCTCGTCGGGTGACTGCCGTTCCCGTATGGCGTACTCGCTGCGGGCTACCGCGATCCGGCCGGCGTCGAGCATGCCGGGTTCGGTGGCGGCCTGACTGGTCGTTGTTTGGCGCGCGGGGCGGGTCGTTTCCCCGCCAAGAGTCCCGGCCCGTCCCGCGCTCTCCCATCCCTCACGTGTGAAGGAGGGCGTGATGCCCACCGTAGTTCCCCCTGCCCTGAACCGCGCTGAGGGCCGCTGCTCGTCGGGGTGGTGGTCCTGATGTCCCGTACCCGCCTGGTCGGCCTGCGCCACGCCTACCGGGAGGTGGAGGCGGCCGTCCGGTCCGTGCTGCGGTTGCCGCCGGCCTCGGCGCGGGTGTGCGCGATCCGCTGCCCACGCTGCGAGGAGTGGGTGAAGCCGCGTCGGTTCGACCTGCGGCGCATGTCGTGCCGCTCGTGCATCGCCACCCTGGCTCGTCCTGGCAGGGGTGGTGACCTGTGCCTCTGATCAACATCATTCCGGGGGAGAAGATCCCGGTGGCGCCGATGAACGTGCGCCTTCCGGCGTGGCGGGTCCCGGGCTGGTTGCTGGTGTTTTGGTGGCTGGCCCGGGGCCTGTTCCGCCTCACCGTGCTGGCGGTGCGGTACTGGTGGCTCACCACCCCGACCGTCGCCGCTCTGTGGGTGCGAGTCGAGTACGGGGGCTTGGTCCTGGCCGGCGTCGTCCTGGCGGTCGCCGTCGCCTGTGCGGCCTGGTGGCGGTGGCACCCGTCGTCGTGGCTGCGCTTCGGCTGGTACCCGCTCGTCAGCCGCGTCCGCGCCCTGGTGGTCTACCGGCGGCGGTGGGCGTCGGTGATGGCGACGTGTGGGCTGGCTACGGCGTTCGCCGGTGAACGGTACGTGCCGCAACTGCTGCGGGTGCGCTGCGACCGGTACGGCGACGAGCTGACGGTCCGGATGCTGCCGGGGCAGATCCCTGACGACTGGGGGCAGGCCGCGGAACGCCTCGCCTACGCCTTTCGCCTGCGCACCGGCCAAGCCCGCTCGATGGCCCGCCCGGATCGGGTGGTGATCCGGTTCCTGCGCCGTGACCCCTTGGCCGGCACCGTGGCGCCCCTGCCAACAACCGAGGTGCCGGACCTGGACGCGCTTGCGCTCGGTGTGCGCGAGGACGGGCAGCCCTATCGGCTGCGCCTGACCGGCTCGCATGTGCTGATCGCGGGGGCAACGGGGTCGGGCAAGGGGTCGGTGTTGTGGTCGCTAATCCGGTCCCTGGCTGGCGGCGTGCGGTCGGGGTTGGTGGAGCTGTGGGCGTTCGACCCGAAGGGCGGGATGGAGTTGGCGGCCGGGGTGCCGCTGTTCGCCCGGTTCTCCTACGACGACCCGGACAGCATGGCCGGCGTCCTGGAGGAAGCCGTAAAGCGCATGCGGCTGCGGGCGGCCCGACTGCGCGGGATCGCCCGCCAGCACACGCCGACGCCGGATGAGCCGCTGATCGTCCTGGTGGTCGACGAGCTGGCGGCGTTGACGGCGTACATCACCGATCGGAAGGTCCGTGACCGGATCAAGGAAGCCCTCGGCCTCCTCCTCAGCCAGGGTCGAGCGGTCGGCGTGCACGTGGTCGCCGCGCTCCAAGACCCGCGCAAGGACGTGCTGCCGTTCCGGGACCTGTTCCCGACCCGCATCGGGCTGCGGCTGACCGAACCCGAGCAGGTGGACATGGTCCTCGGTGACAGTGCCCGTGACCGGGGAGCGCTGTGCGACCGCATCCCCGAATCCGCCCCCGGCGTCGGGTTCGTCGTCCTCGACGGCGTCCGCGAACCCGTCCGGGTCCGCTTCGCCTACCTCGACGACGACGACATCCGCGAACTCGGCCGCGACTACCGCCGACTCTGCGACGACACCAACGACGAGCAGGAGGTGACCAAGTGAAGACCAACGCGAACGCAGACCGGGTGGAGGGCGTCGTCCTGGTCCTCATCGTCCTGACCGTGGGCGGGCTGGCGGGGGCGGCGTCGTTCACCCACGTGCACGACTGGACCATGGCCAACTCCCCGGCCGGTACGGGGGACTGGTTCGGCTGGGCCAACGCCGCCATCTCCGAACTGCTGCCCTTGGCGGCGCTGCTGACGATCCGGCGGCGCCGCCGCACCGGCGGGTCGGTCGGGTACCCGATGTTCCTGCTCGTCTGCGCCGTCGCCCTGTCCCTGTCGGCACAGCTTGCCGTGGCCAAGCCGGGCGTGTCCGGGTGGCTGCTGTCAGCCGTGCCGGCGCTGGCGTTCCTCGGCCTGTCCAAGCTCGTCTTCTCCACCACCCCCGCCACCTCGGCGGCGTCCGTCGACAAGCAGGCAGACGCCGACGGCTGGGGCGACGTCCCGCCCGGCTACAACCCGGTCGACGACCGGCCGCCCTTCGACGTCGCCGACGAGGACCAGGCGGTGAACGTCGCCGTCGTCGACGAGGGCCAGGCGGTGAACGTCGCCGTGGAGGCCACCGATGAGCAGCCTCGCCCCGGGGCTCTCCGCTCGATTCCCGTGGTGCCAGTGGAGCGGCGGCCGGGACTGGTGCCCGTACCGGCGGCGGCGTTCGCGCCTCGCAACGGCAGCGTCTTCGGCGGGGAGCGTGACCGGTGAGCCAACTCGAACTCATCCCCACGGATACCCCCGAGCAGCCCCGGCCGGGATCGCGGGCGGACCGGATGCGCAAGCCCCTCGCCAAGGACGCGCTCAAGCAACTCGCCGAACAGAACGGCGTCTGCGTCCGCCCCCTCGCCCTGCGCCGCACCGACACCGCCACCGGCCTCACCGAGGTCGTCGAAGTGCCCTGCGGGGCGACCCTCGCCGTCAAGTGCAAGCCGTGCGCGGAGCGGGGCCGGCGACTGCGCATCCAACAGATCCGCGAGGGCTGGCACCTCGCCGACGAACCCGCCGTCCGCCCCGACAACCCTGGTGAAGACGCGCTCGCCCTCGTCCGGGTCCGGGCACACCTGGAGTTCGAACGCGAAGCCGTCCACTACCAGCCGATGACCTCGGACGAGCGGGCCGCCCAACTGGCCGAGATCGACACCGCCATCGCGGAGCTGGACGAAGCGCTCGCCGAAACCAGCCTGCGCGGCCACCTCACCCCGAAGGAACGCGACGAGCGACCCCGGCGCAAACGGTCGACCAGGCGGCGGCAGGACTCCCCAGACCTACCCCGGCTGCCGGTCGACCCGCGCACCGTCGGCCGCGCCTACTCCGGAAAGGCAGGCAAGACGCACCGGCCGTCGATGCTCATCACGCTGACGCTCGGCTCGCACGGGCCGGTGCACTCCCACCTGCGACGCGGCGCCTACGTCGCCCCCTGCGAGTGCGGCCAGCGGCACGGCCCGTATGACGACGTGCTCGGCACGCCCGTCGACCCGACCAGCTACGACTACCGGCGGGCCGCCCTGGATGCGATCCACTTCGCCCGGGTCCTCGACCGGTGGTGGCAGAACGTCCGCCGCGCCGCCGGCTGGAACGTCCAGTACGCGGGCGCGGTGGAGCTACAACGGCGCCTCGCCCCACACGCGCACTTCGCCATCCGCGGCACGCTCCCGCGTCGGCTGCTCAAGCAGATCGCGGCGGCCACCTATCACCAGGTTTGGTGGCCGGCGTTCGACGAGCTGGCCTACCCCGTCGACAAGCCGCCCGTCTGGGACGTCGACCAACAGGCGTACGTCGACCCCAAGACGCGCGAGCCGCTACCCACCTGGGGCGAAGCCCTCGACGCCCTGGAAGAACCCGACAGCCGCCCCGCCTACGTCGCCCGCCTCGGCCGCATCGACGCCCGCGGCATCGAGCAGGGCACCAAGGACGCCGAACGATCCATCCGCTACGTCACCAAGTACGTCACCAAAGACCTGACCGACCAAGCCAAGCCCCGCTCCGACGCGCAGAAGGCACACTTCGACCGCCTCCACGCCGAACTCGCTGTCCTGCCGTGCTCGCCGACGTGCGCCAACTGGCTGCTCTACGGCGTCCAGCCCGACGGGGTCAAGGCCGGCTTGACCCCCGGCCGCTGCACCGGGAAGGTCCACCAACGCTCCACCCTCGGCTTCACCGGCCGCCGCGTCCTCGTCTCCCGCCAGTGGTCCGGCAAGACCCTCGCCGACCACCGCGCCGACAACCGCTCCTGGGTCCGCGCCATCCTCGCCGGCGGCATAGCCGACACCGACGAGCACGACCAGGCCGCCGACGACGCGGACGGGCCGAAGCGGTACCGGTTCGAACTCGCCCGACCCGAAGACCCCGACGTGCCGCCCCTGGAACACCGACTCCTGCGCGCGATCTCCGCCCGCATCCGCTGGCGTGCAGACCTCGACACGGCCCGGCTACGAACAGCCGCCGCCGTTTCGGCAACCGATCAACCCGCCGCGCTCGCGGCCTGAACCCTGGGGAGGAAATCTTGTCCATCGTCGTGCCGTTCGCGCCTCGGCAGGCCGGGCCTCGTGCTGGTGACGTCGCCCCCGGCGACCACCCGCCGCAACCGGTCCGGGCCGTTTACACGGTCAAGGAAGTGGCCGCGCTGTTGTCCCTGTCGGTCAGCTCGGCCTATGCGCTGGTCCGGGCCGGGCAAATCCCGGCCGAGCGGCTGGGGCGGCGCTGGGTGGTGCCGCGTAGCCGCTTCCACGCTTGGCTGGATGGTGCCTCCGGTCAGCTCTCGGCAACGGGCACTGACGCGCCGCGCGGGGGCTGGTGATCGTGGGCTTCGTGAGCAAGACGCCGGCCGGTACGTACCGCGCGAACTGGCGGGACTCGGCCGACCGGCAGAAGGCGAAGACGTTCCGCACCAAGAAGGAGGCGAACGCCTTCCTGGCCGAGGTGGAGGGCGCGATCAACCGGGGCGCTTACGTCGACCCGCACGCGGGGCGGATGCGATTCGGCGAGTTCGTGAAGCGGTGGCTCGCCGGGCGGTCGGTGGAAGCGCGGACAGCCGAGCGGACGACTTCCATGCTGCGGGCTCACCTGCTACCGCAGTGGGCGGACTGGCCTTTGGCGAAGATCGACTACCTGGCGGTACAGGAGTGGGTGACTAACCTTGGCCGGGCCCTGGCGCCGTCGACGACGGCGAAGCACCTCGGGATGCTGTCGATGATCATGCAGACGGCGATCCGGGCGCGCCTGATCGCGGTGAACCCGTGCGAGGGAGTGCGGCTGCCGCGTAACCGGGCGCGGGAGGCTCGCGCCGGCACGATCAGCCGGGAGGCGTTCTTCGGCCGGCTGCTGCCCGCCGTGCCGGCCGAACACCGGGCGATCGTCTGCGTCGCCGCCGGGGCGGGACTGCGCTGGGGTGAGTGCGCGGGCCTGCCTTGGGAGGCGGTCGACCTCGATCGGGGGTTGCTGCACGTCGCCCAGGTGGCGGTGGAGACCCACGGCGGCATCGTGCTGCGGGCGTACCCGAAGACTCGGGCCGGCGTGCGGACGGTGCCGATGCCGCCGTTCCTCGTCGACGAGCTGCGTCGGCGGCGCGGAACCGCGGTGCCGGACGGGCGGGCGTTGGTCTTCGCCGATCGGGACGGCGGGCCGCAGCGGCGGTCGAACTTCCGGCGGCGGGTGTGGCTGCCGTCGCTGGTGCGGGCCGGGCTGCTCGGGCGGGTGGCCGAGGTGGCGCCGGGCCGGTGGGTGGCGTCGTGGCCGGACCGGGACGGCCGGGAGCAGCGGGCGGAGTTCGCCGACGAGTCGGCGGCGGTGGCGCACGTGGCGGCCTCGGCGTTCGGAGGGCTGCGGTTCCACGACCTGCGGCACTCGTACATCACGTGGCTGGTGACGGACGGGGTGCCGGTCAACGTGGTGCGGCGGGTCGTGGGGCACGAGAAGGCGTCAACGACGCTCAATCGTTATACGCACACCCCGGACGACTACGCCGATCGGGTCCGGCTGACGTTCGCTGACGATTCGCTGACTTTCCGCCCGGCGCCCCGCCCGACCGACCTCGGAGAAGTGCCTCTACCAGGTCGGGAGCGCTTCCGGGAAAGGGACGACCCCCGTCGGGGGGAGACGGGGGTCGTCGAAGGTTCGGCTCCGGGGGGGTCGAGCCGAACCCACTCGGCGGTCACGGGGGGTGCAACCGCCGAGGGTCTGCCTGTCGTACGAGACGTGAACACTCGTCGCATCAGCAAGTCTGCCTGAGCGAACCTGTATACGTCGAGTGGTGCCTCCTCCACTCCGTGCGAAATAATGTTCGCAGAGTGTGACCATCATCACGATGAGCGAGGGTGGCGGAGGGCCGGCCCGCAGGTCCGAGGGGTCGCCGGGCCCCGGGCACCCGCCGACCATAGACCATCCGGCTAGACTTTCGCGCCGTGGGCCGAAGTGCCGCTTTCTTCGATCTGGACAAGACCGTCATCGCCAAGTCGAGCGCCCTGGCGTTCGGTCGGCCGTTCTACCGGGACGGCCTGATCACCCGGCGTGACGTGGTCAAGTCGGCGTACGCCCAGCTGATGTTCCGGCTGGGCGGCACCGACGCGCAGACCATGGCCAGGACCAGGGACTACCTCGCCGCGCTCTGCAAGGGCTGGCAGGTGGAACAGGTCCGCCAGATCGTCGCGGAGACGCTGCACGAACTGATCAACCCTTACGTGTACGCCGAGGCCGCCGCCCTGATCGAGCAGCACCAGGCCGCCGGCCGGGACGTCGTCCTGGTCTCCGCCTCCGGCGAGGAGATGGTCCGCCCGATCGGCGTGCTGCTCGGGATCACCGACGTGATCGCCACCCGGATGGGCGTGGTCGACGGCCGCTACAGCGGCGAGGTCGAGTTCTACGCGGCCGGCTCGAGCAAGGTCGACGCGGTCGGCGAGCTGGCCGCCGAGCGCGGCTACGACCTGGCCGACTCGTACGCCTACTCCGACTCGTACAGCGATCGGCCGCTGCTGGAGTGCGTCGGCCATCCCTCGGTGGTCAACCCGGACCGGCAGCTGCGCCGGCTCGCGGTCGAGAACTCCTGGCCGGTGCTGGAGTTCCGGCACCCGATCCCGCTGGGGCGGCGGCTGCGCGAGCGCCCGGCCGTCCCGGTCGCTGCCGCGGCGCTGGGCGTGGGTGTGGGCGTGGCCATCGGCATCGCCTGGTACGGCCGGCACCGCCGCACCCGCACCGCCCCCGCACCCGCCTGAGCCCGCCCGGCCCGGCGACCGAGCACGACCACCTGAGCCCGTCCGCCGAGCCATGAGTCCGACACCCGCCCCGACCCGACGACCGCGCGCAACCCGCAAGGCATGGACGGGCCAGCTCAGGCCGCCGCGAGGACCTCGTCGCCGATGGTGGTGAGCTGGTCGGCGCCGACCTCCACCGCCGCCATGTAGTGGCGCAGCCAGGAGCGCAGTCCGTCCGGGGTGCCGGTGGCGAAGGCGCCGGCCGAGCCGACGTACTCCGGTTCGCGCTCGTGGTGACCGACGTCCACGGCGAGCAGGCCGCGTGGGTCCAGCCCGCTGGACAGCAGCACCAGGCGGGCGGCGCCCCGGGCCACCACGCCGGACGGCCCGGCGAAGGGGCGCAGGTTCAGCAGCTCGCCGTGCACGACGGCGGCCAGCACCAGCGGCGAGACCTTCGTGCCGCCAGCGACGAGCCCCGCCAGCCCGTCCAGCCGGGCGGCGACGACCGGGTCGGCCACCGGACGGCCAAGCTCGGCCTCGTCGACGACGTCGCGGGCGGCGAGCACGTGCAGCCTGGCCAGCGCCTGCCGGGGTGCCTTCGGCCAGAGCTCGGACAGCCCCGGCAGCGCCCCGGCGACCCGCAGCGCGCCCTGCACCACCGGCTCGGTCACCGTCCCGGCGCGGACCGCCTCGCGCTCGCGGGCGTACCCCTCCAGGGCGGCGCTGGCCACCGCGGACCGGAGGCTGACCTCGGCCGCGACCTGGCCGCCGTGCCGGCGCAGCGCGCGGTGCCCCAGGGCCTGGTCGAACCGCTCGCGGGCCCGCTCCACGGCGGGGGCGACGTCGGCGAGCGCGAGCAGCGGGGCGAGCGGGTCAGCGGTCACCCCGTCACGCTATCGACTGCCCGGCGCGACCCGCCGACGAGCCGCCCGGAAGCGACCGGTGCCACCCCGTGAGCGTCCGGCCGGCGAGCTGCCCGGACAAATGGCGTCGAGGCGGCGGCCCGCGTCGCCGTCCGGCGCGCGGTGGGGGCCGCTCGGCGCGTGTCGGCCGGACCGGCGGTCGCCCGTGCCGGCCGCCCCGACTAACCTCGTGCCCTAGAGAGACGCAGGTCACCCGAGCGACGAGGGAGTACGGCATGAGCGAGGCATTGGCCAATCTGCTGAACGAGACGCGCCAGTTCCCGCCGCCAGCCGAACTCGCCGCGCACGCCAACGTCACCGCCGACGCGTACGCGGACGCGGACGCCGACCGGTTGGCGTTCTGGGAGCGGCAGGCCGGGCGGCTGACCTGGGCGAAGCAGTGGGACCAGGTGCTCGACTGGTCGAAGCCGCCGTTCGCGAGGTGGTTCGTCGGCGGGCAGCTCAACGTGGCGTACAACTGCCTGGACCGGCACGTCGAGGCCGGGCTGGGCGACAAGGTCGCGATCCACTGGGAGGGCGAGCCGGGCGACACCCGGACCATCACGTACGCCGACCTGCACCGGCTGACCTGTCAGGCGGCGAACGCGCTCACCGAGCTGGGCGTCACCGCCGGCGACCGGGTGGCGATCTACCTGCCGATGGTGCCGGAGGCGGCGGTCGCGATGCTGGCCTGCGCGCGGATCGGCGCCACGCACAGCGTGGTCTTCGGCGGCTTCTCGGCCGACGCCCTGACCAACCGGATCCAGGACGCCAGCGCGAAGGTGGTGATCACCGCCGACGGCGGCTACCGCCGGGGCAAGCCGTCGGCGCTGAAGCCGACCGTGGACGAGGCGGTGGCGAACTGCCCGTCGGTCGAGCACGTGCTGGTGGTGCGCCGCACCGGCGAGGAGGTGGCCTGGTCGGGCAGGGACCGCTGGTGGCACGAGACGGTCGAGACCGCCCCGGCCGAGCACGCCGCGCAGCCGTTCGACGCCGAGCACCCGCTGTTCATCCTCTACACCAGCGGCACCACGGCCCGCCCGAAGGGCATCCTGCACACCACCGGCGGCTACCTGACCCAGACGTCGTACACGCAGCACGCGGTCTTCGACCTGAAGCCGGAGACCGACGTCTACTGGTGCACCGCCGACATCGGCTGGGTGACGGGGCACTCCTACATCGTCTACGGCCCGCTCTCCAACGGCGCCACCCAGGTCATGTACGAGGGCACCCCGGACACCCCGCACAAGGGCCGGTTCTGGGAGATCGTCGACAAGTACAAGGTCAGCATCCTCTACACCGCCCCGACGCTCATCCGCACGATGATGAAGTGGGGCGAGGACATCCCGGCCGGTTACGACCTGTCCTCGCTGCGGCTGCTGGGCAGCGTGGGTGAGCCGATCAACCCCGAGGCGTGGATGTGGTACCGGCAGCACGTCGGCGGGGGTGAGCTGCCCATCGTGGACACCTGGTGGCAGACCGAGACCGGGGCGATCATGATCTCGCCGCTGCCGGGCGTGACGGCGACCAAGCCCGGCTCCGCGATGACGCCGCTGCCCGGGATCGTCGCCGACGTGGTCGACGACCAGGGCCAGTCGGTGCCGAACGGCGGCGGTGGCTACCTGGTGCTGCGCGAGCCGTGGCCGTCGATGCTGCGCACCATCTGGGGCGACGACGACCGGTTCATCGAGACGTACTGGTCGCGGTTCGAGGGCATGTACTTCGCCGGGGACGGGGCGAAGAAGGACGACGACGGGCACATCTGGCTGCTGGGCCGCGTCGACGACGTGATGCTGGTGTCCGGGCACAACATCTCCACCACCGAGGTGGAGTCGGCGCTGGTCTCCCACCCGTCGGTGGCCGAGGCGGCGGTGGTCGGCGCGACCGACCCGACCACCGGGCAGGCCATCGTCGCGTTCGCCATCCCGCGCGGCACCACGGACATCGCTGGCGACGCTGGCGAGAAGCTGATCGCCGAGCTGCGCAACCACGTGGCGAAGACGCTCGGCCCGATCGCCAAGCCCCGGCAGATCATGCTGGTGCCGGAGCTGCCGAAGACCCGCTCGGGCAAGATCATGCGCCGGCTGCTGCGCGACGTGGCGGAGAACCGCTCGCTCGGCGACGTCACCACGCTCCAGGATTCGTCCGTGATGGACCTGATCTCGTCCGGCATGGGCGGCGGCAAGTCCGACGAGGACTGACGCAGGCGTACGCCCCGATGGGTGACGGTCCCACGCGGACCGTCACCCATCGTCGTTTCTTACGGGTGTGCGACCGACCGGATGCGTGCTGTCACATCGGTCGGTCGGGTGAGCCGGGTGAAGCTGAACGGCCACAGGGAGACGTCGACCCCTGTCGTTCCCCTGTTTTCTGTTCTAGGTTCACGCTCGTCGGGTCGGTTCGATGGACGTCGCATCGATGAAGGCCGACCGGCTCCCTCCTCCCCATGCCCGAGAAACGGAGCGGCATGAACAGAAATCCGCAATCCGGGTCGCGTCGACGCCTGCTCGTCGCGCTGCCCGCCATCGCCCTCGCCGCCTCGTCACTGACCGTGACCGGCGGCGCGGCGGCGGCGGAACCCGGCCCCGCCCGAGCCACGATCGGGGCGGACGAGCACTACATCAACTACGCCGAGCCCGCCGTCCAACCGGACAGCAGCGGCCGCGAGGTCAAGGGCAAGGGCGGCGTCTACGCCCCGGCGGTCGAGGACGCGCGCGCCTTCGACCGCAAGTACGCCCGCGGCAATCCGGTCGCCGCCGGGCAGCTCGCGAAGCACGAGGCCAAGTCGATCATGACGGGCAAGAGCCCGCGGCAGATCAAGAAGGCCCCGAGCACCCAGACCGCCAAGCTGCTGACCCTGCTGGTGGAGTTCAACGACCAGGCCAACGACGACTTCACCGGCGTCATGGTTCCCAGGACGGTCTTCGAGGACCGGACCTGCGTCCCCGGCACCGTGCAGAACGGGCCGAAGCACAACAAGATCCCGAACCCGGCGAACCTGCCGCACGAGGACAACAACTCGATGTGGGTGCCGGACTTCTCGCCCACCCACTACGACAAGATGCTCTATTCGAAGAAGGGCATCACCGAGCGGGTCCGCAAGGACCTGAAGGGCCCCGACGGCAGGCGGGGCGTCGACCTGACCGGCCGCACGATGCACAACATGTACCTGGAGATGTCCAAGGGCGCGTACACGGTCGACGGGCAGGCCAGCCCGTGGGTCACCGTGCCGCACTCCGAGGGCTGGTACGCGGCCTCGCGCTGCTTCCAGGACGAGAACGGCAACTGGGTCCCCGGCCGCCAGCAGTCGATGAACGGCCACCCGGACAACCCGCAGGGCGCGGGCCGGCTCGCCACCGACGCGATCGGCGCCCTCGCGCAGGCGGACCCGAACTTCCCGTGGGCCGACTACGACATCGAGGACCAGGGCGACCGCGACGGCGACGGCAACCTCTTCGAGCCGGACGGCGTGATCGACCACCTGGTGCTGGTGCACGCCGGGCAGGGCAAGTCCCGCGGCGGCGGCGCCGAGGGCACGTACGCCGTCTGGGCGCACTCGTCGACGGTCACCGGCGGCTACACCATCCCCGGCACCAACCTCCAGGTCTCGAACTACATCGTGCAGCCGGAGGACGCCGGCGTCGGCGTCTTCGCCCACGAGTTCGGCCACGACCTGGGCCTGCCGGACCTCTACGACACCTCCGGCAACGCCGACTCCGACGTCGACTTCTGGGACCTGATGGCCTCGGGCTCGCACTCGGGTGAGATCTTCCAGGCGCTGCCGACGCACATGGGCCTGTGGGACAAGTGGGTGCTCGGCTGGGCCGACCCGCTGACCTTCGCGCCCGGCTCGAAGCCGCGTGCCGTCCAGCTCGGCCAGACCTCGCGGACCCCGCGCGGCACCGAGGACGGCATCAAGGTCGACCTGCCGGACAAGGTGATCACGCTGGCGACGCCGCACAGCGGCGCGAACATGTGGTACTCGGGCGCCGACCAGGACTGGGCGGACGTCAAGATCACCCGTCAGGTGGCCGTGCCGGCGGCGGCCGACGCGAAGTTCTGGATGTGGAACAACTACGTCATCGAGGCCGACTGGGACTTCGGCTTCGTCGAGCTCTCCACCGACGGCGGCGCCACCTGGACCGAGCAGAAGGTCTACGACGCGGCCGGCAACCTCGTCACCACGAACGACGGCTACGCCGACCCGAACGGCCGGATGGTGGACTTCGGCAACAAGAAGTACGGCCTGACCGGTGACACGCACGGCTGGCGGCACGACTACGTCGACCTGTCGGCGTACGCCGGGCAGACCGTGCAGGTCCGGCTCCGCTACGCCACGGACGAGGCGTTCGCGGAGCGCGGCTGGTTCGCCGACGACTTCTCGGTGACCGGCGGCGGCGCCACCACGTGGAGCGACGACGTCGAGGGCGGGGCCAACGGCTGGACGGCGACCGGCGGCAGCTTCGTCGACACCACCGGCCAGGGCTGGCACATCGACACCGGCACCTCGACCCAGGCGCACTACTACCTGGCCGAGTGGCGCAACTTCGACGGCTTCGACAAGGGCCTCAAGTACACGTACGACACGATCTACTCGCGCGACGCGTGGAAGGTCGACCGGGTCTCCTACAACGCCCCGGGCATGCTGGTCTGGTACCGGGACACGGAGCGGGGCGACGTCAACCACACCACGGCGCAGATGACCGCGCTGCCCAGCTACGGCGCCAAGGGCGGTCTGCTGATCGTCGACTCGCACTTCGACCCGTACCGCCGCAAGGGCGAGGCGGCCGTGAAGGACCCGTCGGTGCTGGACAACCTGCCCAGCCGCCCGCAGTCCGCGAACGCGGCCTTCTCGCTGAAGCCCACGTACCCCTTTAAGGAGTGCCTGGAGGCGGCGGACGAGCCGTACAGCGAGTACTGCACCAGCTTCGGTCCGCAGGCGCCCGTGAAGGGCTTCACCGACGCGAAGACCTGGTACCCGGGCATCGAGATGCGTGACGGCTCGCCGTACGCGCGGGACAACGACGCCTCCGTGGTCATCCCGTCGAAGGGCAACGCGCCGTACACGACCCGGGTCACCAACCCGGACGGTACGCCGGCGACGTCCTACTACGGGGTCAGCCTGGGCAGCGGCATCGTGCTGGGCACCGGGAACCCCGGCGACCAGGGTGTGTCCTACGGCGTCACCATCACCATCAAGCGCGCCGCCCGGGACAACTCGTACGCCACGGTGTACGTCACCCCCGCGAGGAACTGACCCCAGGGTCGGCCGAACGGAAAACGGGCGGGGCCCGTCCGGAGAGCATCCGTGCTCGCCGGGCGGGCCCCGCCGCGTGTACACGTCGCCGACGGTCGTAAAGGCCCACCGGACCACCCGTGGGACGGCCGACGGGCACGTCGCCGCCCACTTTTCCGTTACGCGATCACGCTTATCGAAAACCGTCTCTTTGTCCCCAGGTGGGGCCGTTCGCGCTGCTCACCGTGTTGGTGAACGGCCGGGATGTGACGGTGAAAAGCATTCCCAACAAAACTTTGCAACAAATCGACGCACGCATCTTCCCACCGGTCACACGAGTGTCTATGTTCACCATTGGTCCCACTAGTGGGATCGGTAGCACCGGCCCGTACCCCCGTTGGGCCGGTTCCCTCAAACCGGAGGTACCACGTGCGCAAAGTCGCAGTGGGTCTGCTCGGGCTTTCGCTGACGGCGACGGGACTGGCGTTCGGTTCGTCCGCCACCGCCGCGCCGCAGCCGAAGTTGCCGACGGCCGCTCCGTCGGTCGCCGAGCCAGCCCATGTCGACCACGACCTGCCGAACCCGCTGGAGGACAAGCGTCGCGCCCTGCGCCAGGAGGGCCTGAGCGACGTCCTCTCCGGCCGGGCCAAGCCGCAGAAGGTCAACGGCAGCACGGTCGTCAAGGTCGGCAAGACCCAGGCCGAGGGGGCTTCCGCCCGCTCGACCCGGGCCAACGCCGCCACCCAGACCGAGGACCAGTACGTCGAGCTCTCCCGGGAGAAGACGGACCGGATCTTCGTCATCCTCGCCGAGTTCGGCAACGAGCGGCACCCGAGCTACCCGGACCAGGACACCGACCCGGACACCGCGGGTCCGACCCGGTTCGACGGGCCGCTGCACAACGAGATCCCCCAGCCCAACCGGGCGGTGGACAACTCCACGGTGTGGCAGGCGGACTACAACGCCGACTACTACCGCAAGCTCTACTTCGGCACCAACCCCGGTGACGAGTCGGTGAAGCAGTACTACGAGGCCCAGTCCTCGGGTCGCTACAGCGTCGACGGCACCGTCACCGACTGGGTGAAGGTGAAGTACAACGAGGCCCGGTACGGCCGCTCCGGCGGCTACCCGTGCGCCTCGAACGTCTGCACCAACACCTGGGCGCTGGTCCGCGACGCCGCCAACCAGTGGGTCGCCGACCAGAAGGCCGCCGGCCGCACCGACGCCCAGATCGCCGCCGACCTGTCGGCGATGGACCAGTGGGACCGGTACGACCACGACGGCGACGCCAACTTCAACGAGCCGGACGGCTACATCGACCACTTCCAGATCGTCCACTCCGGTGGCGACGAGGCCGACGGTGACCCGCACCAGGGCGAGGACGCCATCTGGAGCCACCGCTGGTACGCCTTCGCGTCCGACCAGGGCTCGACCGGCCCGTCCGGCAACCCGGCCGGCGGCACCCAGATCGGCAACACCGGCATCTGGATCGGCGACTACACCATCCAGCCGGAAAACGGTGGCCGGAGCGTCTTCTACCACGAGTACGCGCACGACCTCGGTCTGCCGGACGACTACAACGTCACCAGTGGTGGGGACAACAACAACGAGCACTGGACCCTGATGGCCCAGAGCCGGCTCGGCGCCAAGACCGACGCCGGCATCGGTGACCGTGGCGGCGACCTCGGCGCGTGGAACAAGCTCCAGCTCGGCTGGCTCGACTACGAGGTGGTCGTCGCGGGGCAGAAGCGGACCATGACCCTCGGCCCGCAGGAGTACAACAGCGACGAGGCGCAGGCCGTCGTCGTGGTGCTCCCGAAGCGTGACTACACGTTCGAGCACGGCGCGCCCTTCGAGGGCAGCAAGCAGTTCTTCTCCGGCAACGCGGACGACCTCAACAGCACGATGACCCGGACCCTGGACTTCACCGGGAAGTCGTCGGCCGCACTGTCGATGAAGGGCCGCTACAACATCGAGGCCGACTACGACTACCTGTTCTTCGAGGCGTCGCTGGACGGCGGCCAGTCCTGGGTGACCCTGCCCGGCACGGCCAACGGCCAGCCGCTCAAGGAGATCTCCGCCGGTCGCTACGCGCTGGACGGCAGCAGCGGCGGCGAGTGGGTCGACGTCAACATCCCCATGGACGTGGCGGCGGGCAAGGTCGCGCAGTTCCGGCTGCGCTACCAGACCGACGGCGGCGTCTCCGAGGGTGGCTTCTACGGTGACGCGATCACCGTGACGGCCGACGGTCAGACCGTCCTCTCCGACGGCGCCGAGACCGGTGCCGCGGGCTGGACGCTCGCTGGTGGCTTCGAGACCGCCGAGAAGAGCTACACCAAGGCGTACGACAACTACTACATCGCGGGCACCCGGCAGTACATCTCGTACGACAAGTACCTGAAGACCGGCCCGTACTTCTTCGGCTACTCGAACACCCGCCCGGACTACGTGGACCACTACGCGTACCAGGAGGGTCTGCTGATCTCCTACTGGAACACCCGCTGGGCGGACAACGACACGTTCGCGCACCCGGGTGAGGGTCGCAACCTGATCATCGACGCGCACCCGCGGCCGATCTACAACCTGACCGGCCAGCCCTGGCGGTCCCGCGTCCAGGTCTACGACGCGCCGTTCAGCCTGAAGAAGGCCGACTCGTTCACGCTGCACCTCAACAGCCAGCCGCAGTACATCCGTGGCCAGGCGGCGCAGCCGCTGTTCGACGACACCCAGCAGTACTGGTTCCCGGAGCTGCCGAACCACGGCGTCAAGCTCCCGGCCACCGGCACCAAGATCAAGGTCCTGGAAAAGGACGGCAACAACACCAAGATCCGCATCTCCTGATCGCTGATCCCGCACCACCAGCACCACGCGATGCCCGGGCAGGTCACCTGCCCGGGCATCGCCCTTTCCGCCACCCACCGACCCGACGGCCAGGCGGCACGGTGGCCCCAGCGCCGCCAGCCGGGGCGGGGAGTCCCGCGAGCGATCCCGACCACGACGTGGGTCGGCGTCGGGGGTGACCGGCACCGGGGTCCTAGGCTGTCTGCCATGACCGAGCAGCGCGGCGGGCCCGTCGACGAGTCCTGCGTCCTCACCGAGGGGCCGTGGACGCACCGGTTCGTCGGCGCCAACGGCAGTCGCTTCCACGTCGTGGAGGCCGGCACCGGCCCGATGGTGCTCTTCCTGCACGGCTTCCCCGAGCACTGGTGGGCCTGGCACGAGATGCTGCCGGCCGTCGCCGACGCCGGCTTCCGGGCCGTCGCGGTCGACCTGCGCGGCTACGGCGCCAGCGACAAGCCGCCCCGTGGGTACGACGGCTACACCCTCGCGGCCGACGTCGCCGGGCTGATCCGGGCCCTCGGCGAGCGCTCCGCCACCGTGGTGGGCACCGGCGTCGGCGGCATGATCGCGTGGACGGTGGCCTCGTTCCACCCGTCGTTGGTCCGCCGGCTGGTGGTGCTCGGCGCCCCCCACCCGCTGCGGCTGCGGGCCGCGATCTTCGCCGACCCGCGCGGGCAGTTCGCCGCCGCCACGCCCACCCTGAAGTTCCAGCTGCCCCGCTACGAGCACGTGCTGACCCGCGACGACGCGGCGGCCGTCGAGGAGATGCTGCGCCGCTGGGGCGGGCCGCGCTGGGTCGAGGGGCCGGGCTTCGAGGCGTACGCCCAGCGGTGCCGGGAGGCCATGCGCATCCCGCAGGCGGCGTTCTGCGCCCTGGAGGGCTACCGCTGGGCGTTCCGCTCGGTGCTCCGCCTGCACGGCTACCGCTTCGTCCGGCTGATGCAGAAGCCGCTGATCACGCCGACCCTCCAGCTGCACGGCGCGCTCGACGAGGCTTCCCTGCCGCGTACCGCCCAGGGCTCCGGCCGGTACGTGGTCGCGCCCTACGAGTGGCGGCTCCTGGACGACATCGGGCACTTCCCGCACGTGGAGGCCGGCGACCTGGTGCTGGGCGAGGTCCTGCGCTGGGCGAAGTCCTGAGTCAGACCCGCTGCTCGCGCAGGTCGGCGACCTCGGCGGCGGGCGCCCAGCCCTGGTAGACGCCGAAGTCGAAGACCTCCAGCCCCATCGCCCGGGCCACCGGCCAGCGTCCGCCCGTGTACTCCACCCGCAGCCAGCCGTCGTGCTCGCCGAGGACGATGAACGGCTGCCCCTGCCAGGTGCAGGTGGTCCGCACGTACGCCAGGTCGTCGAGCTCGGTGGCCGGCAGCACCCGGACGTAGCGGCCGGGGCGGATCTCCTCGAAGCCCTCGCCCGGCTCCGGCTGGTAGAGCCGGACGTCGTCGCCGTCCGGGCTCGCCTGGTACTCCCGGCCCTTCCAGCGGGCCACGTAGCCGTCGCGCGTCACTGCTCACCGACCTGTCGCCACCGCAGCGCGTCCGTGTCGAGGATGGCAACCACCCGTTCGGTGCCGTCCGCGCCGATCCGCCACAGCTGCGCGCCGTGCGGCAGCCGGGCGCTGTCCACCTTGAACTCGGCCACCACGTCGCTGCTCTCGCCCGGCGCGAACCCGTTGCCCCGGAACGGCGGGCGCTCGATGACCCAGCCCTCCATGGCCCGCATGGCGGCCTCGTTCTGCCCGCCGTACGGGATGCGGTAGAGGCTCGGCCGGTGCGCGGGCCAGCGCAGCACGTAGATCTCGCCGGCGTCGCGGGCGAAGGGGGAATCCGGGTAGCCCAGGCCGAGCGCGTCGTGCAACTGGGCCGGGGTGTTGAGGTGGGCCAGCTCGCCGGCCCGGTGCACGAAGCCGGAGACCCGGTCGTAGCCCCGCTCCAGGTAGTACGCGAGCTGGCTGGGCGCGACCGCCTTCTGCATCACGATCGGCCGCGCCGGGTCGGGCGCGGGCGGGGCGTAGCGGGGGCGGCTCACCGGTTCCTCGGCGGCGGGCGGCTCGGTCTCGATGTCGTCGCCGAGTCCCACCTCCGCCGCCCAGTTGGCCAGCCCGACGATCTGCTCACCGGGCAGCTTCGCCCCGACCGGGGTGCCCGGGTTGACCGCGAACGACCAGGACTCGTCCGGCCAGCGACGGATCAACTGGACGAACTTCACCTCGATGGTCTCGACGGTCGCGTCGGTGTGGTCGGCGAGCCGCTTCGGCGAGGTGTGCACCACCACGAACGTCTCGCCGTCGAGTTCCTCCGTACGCCAGACGAAGCCGGGCTCGCCGGGCCGGCTGCCCGGCGCGGAGTCTGCCGCCACCGGCAGCAGCACGCGGGCCAGCAGCAGGGTGGACAGGAAGGTGTCGGTACTGCCGGCGCCGGCGGCGTCGAGCAGGTTCTCCTCGACCTCGTTGGCCGGCTCGAAGACGACCGGCACGGGACCGGCACCCGACGACACGTCCGCGCTCCCGGTCAGGGGAGCGGTGACCGGCTCGTCGGCGACCGGCGGACCGGGGTCCTCCGCCGGCCCGGCGTCGGGAACGCCCTCGTCGGTCGCGTCCCCCTGTCGGGGGGCGCCGTCCGTCGCCGGTGCGGGCGCGGCGACGCTGGTCGGCACCGTCGGATCCCCGGACCACGCGTCGGCGGGCGGCCCGGATCCGAGGGAAACGGTCGGGTCTCCGGGCCACGCCGCGTCGGCAGGCGGCCCCGGATCGAGGGACACGGTCGGGTCCAGAGACACGGTCGCGTCGCCCGACGACACGACCGGCTGCGTCCGGTCCAGGGACACCGTCGGGTCCAGAGACACCGTGGCATCGCCCGACGACACGACCGGCTGCGTCCGATCGAGAGACACGGTCGGATCCAGGGACACGGTCGCGTCACCCGACGACACAACTGGCTGCGTCCGGTCCAGGGACACCGTCGGATCCAGGGGAACCGTCGCATCGCCCGACGACACGACCGGCTGCGTCCGATCCAGGGACACGGTCGGATCCAGGGAAACCGTCGCGTCGCCCGACGACACGACCGGCTGCGTCCGATCCAGGGACACGGTCGGATCCAAGGAAGCGGTGGCGTCGCCGGACCACGACGGGGCGGCGGACCGCACGGTGTCGGCGGGCGACGACGGGTGGGCGGGCGCGGGCGGTGCGGGGTCGGCGGTGGCGGCGGTCACCGGTTCCCGGCGGCGCCGGACCGGCTCGAACAGCGAGACGGTCTCCTCGGCGGGTGGGGCCGACTCGGGGGCAGGAGGTCCGGTGAGGTCCCGCGACTCGATGACGGTGCCCTCGATGACGATGGGCGTGAACCCGCGACGGGGGGCGGGTGGCCCGGAGACCGGTTCCGCGTCCGCCACCGGCTCCGGCCCGACCGGCTCGGGGGTGGTCTGCCGGCGCGGCAGCGCCTGGGTGAGGTCCTCGGCCGGCTGCGGTCGGTCTGCGCCGTACGCCGGTGATGGCGGGCCGGGATCCGAGGCGGGGGCCCGGAGGTCCCGGGTGGCGTCCTCGCCGGGCCCGCGCGGCGGCAGCACCTGCGTGGCCTCGCCTTCGGGCATCGCGAAGGCCCGGGTGGGCTCCCCGCCGGGCGCCGCGAAGGCGTGGGTCGGTTCCGCGGTCGGCGACGTGAAGGCGTGGGTCGGCTCACCGGCGGGCACCGTGAACGCGTGGGTCGGTTCCGCGGTCGGCACCGCGAAGGCGCGGGTCTCTTCCGCGGTCGGCCCAGTGAAGGCGTGGGTCGGCTCGCCGGCAGGCGTCGTGAAGGCGTGCGTCGGTTCCGCTCCGGCCGGGGCGCTCGGGATCGGGTGGGTCGCCTCCCCCGGTACCGGCTCCCCGAGCGGCCGGCGGCGGGGGAACGGCTGGCTGCCGGGTGCGAGGCGGGACGGCGGAACCGCCCGCTCGCCCGAGCGCAGCGCCTCCTGCCGGTGCGCGGCCGCGCGACCGGAGGCCGGCTCGAAGAACGACCGGTTCGGCCGCTCCGGGGCCTCCCCGGCCGGGCGACCGTTGGTCGACGGCGAGGGGTGGGCGTCGGGCGTCGGCAGGCCCCTCGGGCGCTCGGTGAGCGGCGCGGGGCGCGGCGGCGGGAGCCGGTCGGGGGCCGCCACGGCGTCGAACCGGGCGGGTCCGCCGGCCGTCGGGTCGCCGCGCCGCGCATCCAGGTGGTCCGCCGGGGGCGTGGGCGGGACGAGCGGGTGGGCCGGGCCGGGTCGGGCGGGTGCGGGGATCCGGCCGGTGGCCGACGCGGCCGTGGGCTCGGGCCGGAGCGTGCCGTCGGGCCGGGCCACACCGGTGGTCGGCCCGGTCGCCGGCCCGCCCGACGTGTCCTGACCGGTGGCCTGGGCCCGCGCCCGGGCGGCCGTCTCCACGCGTTCCAGCCGGGCCCGCGCACCCATGGTGCGGCCGGGCAGCCGGACGTCGCCCCGGGAGAGCTGGGCGACGAACCAGGCCGGCAGGTAACCCTCGATGGGCAGCCCGGGATTGACCGCCAGCCACCACTCGTGGTTGGGCCAGCTGTCGGACAGATCGGCGTACGAGATGCGCCGGACGGCACCGCCGTGCTCGCCGAGACAGGCGCGCACCGCCGCACCGGAGGTGAACGCCAGCACGTGGGTACGGCCACCTGTGCTCCAGGTGCCCCAGCCCACCGGTGCCGTCCCCGCGAGCGCCTCGGCGGAGACCGGCAGCAGCAGTTCGGTCCGGGCCAGGACGCGGAAGTAGAGCTGTTGGTCGTTGGCGCGTAGCGCGTCCCGCATCGCCGCTTCGGCGTCGGTGGCCGGCTCCCACTCGGTCACGGCCACCCCTCCTCCCGCGCACAGGCCATAGGTATCGCGTACAACCTACAAGGTAGAAGCAAGATCACAATCGCTGGCCGGCGGCGGTGCGCCCGGGGCCGCCACAAGCGCTAACATCCCGTTCCGGAGTCGACACGATACGGAGGCGGTCGATGTCCCGGTCCCCCTCACGCCCGCTCCTCGCCGCCCTCACGACGGCGTTGCTGACGGCCGTCCCGGCCGCCCCCACGATCGCCGGCCGCCCGGCCGGGCCCGCCCCCGGCCCGGTGCCGGCCGGCTGGTCCGCATCCGCGCCGACCGCCGCGCGTGCGGCCCCGGGCTGCGCCTCGCCCCTCGCCCCGGTTCGGCCGGTGTCCGCGCGCCCCTGGCCCCAGCAGCGGTACGCCCCGGAGCGGCTGGCACCGCTCGCCACCGGCACCGGGGTGACGGTGGCGGTGATCGACTCGGGGGTGGACCGGCGGCACCCGCAGCTGGCCGGCCGGGTGCTCGACGGCACCGACCTGCTCGACCCGGGCGGCGACGGCCGCCGGGACTGCGCCGGCCACGGCACCGGCGTGGCGAGCATCATCGCCGCCACCCCCCGCGACGGCACGGCGTTCCGGGGGCTGGCCCCGGGCGCCCGGATCCTGCCGGTACGGGTCAGCGAGCAGCAGGTGGTCGAGGGGCGGGAGTCGGGGCGCACGGTCAGCGCCAGGGACTTCGCCCGTGCCGTCCGCTGGGCGGTCGACCACGACGCCGACGTGCTCAATCTCTCCGTCGTCCTGTACGCGGACGACCCGGCGGTGCGGGCCGCGATCGGCTACGCGGTCGACCGGGACGTGGTCGTGGTGGCCGCCGCCGGGAACCTGCACGACGCCGGTGACCCCCGGCCCTACCCGGCCGCGTACGAGGGGGTGCTCGGGGTGGGCGCGATCGGGGCGGACGGGGCACGGGCACCGTTCTCCCAGACCGGCTCGTACGTCGACCTGGTCGCGCCGGGCAGCGACGTGCTGATGGCCGCCCCGGGCGAGGGCCACCACCGGGCCGAGGGCACCAGCTACGCGGCGCCCTTCGTGGCGGCCACCGCCGCGCTGCTGCGCCAGTACCGGCCGGAGCTGACCGCGGCGCAGGTGGCGCAGCGGATCGTGGCGACCGCCGATCCTGCCCCGGGCGACGGTCAGGGCGGCGGGTACGGCGCGGGGGTGCTGAACCCGTACCGGGCGGTCACCGAGACCGGGGGTACGTCGGAGCTGGCGCGCCAGGTCAGCGCGCTCGCGGACGACCGGGCCGAACCGGCGGTGCTGGCGCAGCGGGCCCGCCGGGCGGCGGCCCGGGACCGGGCGCTGCTGGTGGCGGGGGCCAGCGGGGCGGTGGTGGCACTGGCGGCGCTGCTGGCGCTCGTCGTGCCACGCGGGACCCGCCGCCGCTGGCGGCCGGCCGACCCCGCCTGACCCGGCCGGTGGTCTACGCCCGTCGCCCCGCCTGACCCGGCCTGCGGTCTACGGCCGTCGCGTCCGGGGTCGTCCACCGTCGGCGGTCGCGCTGCCCGGAACGGCCGATGGTGGCGTCGACCGGCTCACGATCGACGCCACCACCGGGCGGGGCCTACTGGAACAGGCCGACGTTCTTCTTCTCCGTGTCGAGGTAGTCGGCGGCGGAGTCGTCCACCGCGAGCTTGATGTCGCGCAGCATGACCTGGAGGTCCTGCGAGGCCGACCGCCAGCGGCGCTGCCGCTGCTCGTAGGCCTGGAGGGCCTCGCCGGACCAGCTCGCCACGAGCGGGGCGGCGTCCCGTTCGAGCTGCCCGAGCTGCGAGTCGAGCGCGTTCAGCGCCTTCTGGATGTCCGCGCTCGCCTGTTGCAGGGCGGCGAAGTTGACGACCAGTACACCGTCCATCGGATGTCTCCTCCCCCGGGACCGGGTCAGAGCGGCAGCTGGATGCCGCCGCGGTTGGTGGTGGACACCCGGCTGGCGGCCTCGGCGTCCGAGACGTCGTAGTGCCGGCCGGCCGTGCGGACGGCGCCGGCGGTCTCCCGCAGCGCCCGCTGAAGCGCCGCCTGGTCCTGTGCCCACTGCTGCTTGACCTGCTCGAACGAGCGCCCGCCGGCACCGCGCCAGGCCTGCTGCAACACCTCCAACTCGGCCATCAGGCTGCTCAGCATGGACTGCAGGGACTGGTCGACCTGCTCGAACTTCGCGGCGGTCTGCTGCATCACCGCTGCTTCTGCCTGGGTCTGGGACACCCGGGACGTCACCTCGTCTCCTCGGTCGTGGCTGGCCGTGAGCGCACCCGCCCACCGGGCGCGCCGCTCGCGCCGCCCGGACGTCGAGCGTGGCGGGCGCGGGGTCAGCGAAACTCGTCGCTGACGGTAGCGGTACCGTCGCGGTTCTGCTACCCCGTGGCCATCCCCTGTGGACGACTGCGGCCCCCATCCCGCCGGACGCTCCCCTTACGATGGGCGGCGTCGATGTCGCGGCGAGTGACCGGTCGAGGAGGCACGGTGACGGTGACCACCGGCCCGGGCCCGCACCGGCCGGCCCCGGGCCACGATCCCGCCCCGACCGCCGCGCCCCTCGTGCCGGCACCGCCCGGGTCGGCCGGTCCGCCCGGCCTGGCTGGCCCGGCTGGCCCGATCGGCCTGGCTGGCCCGGCCGGCCCGGCTGGCTCGGCCGGCCCGGCTGGCACGTCCGGCCCGGCTGGCCCGATCGGCTCGCCTGGCCCGTCCGGCACCGTGGCCGGCGCGCCGGCACCACCGGCCGCCCTGCCGCCGTCGCGGAACCCGGCCGGCCGGCGGAGGGGCGCCGGTGTCCGGGCCGGTCAGGTCGTCGCCACGCAGGTGGCGGTGGCCGCCGTGGTCGCGGCCGCCGGCCGGGGCGTGCTGGTGACGTTGGCCGCCGTGGGGGTGGCCGCGCTGCTGCTGCCCCTGGCCTGGGTGCGGCTGCGGGGGCGGTGGCTCTTCGAGTGGCTGGCCACGGGCCTGGGCTACGCCACCCGCCGCCGCGCCCTGCCGCCGGCCGCCGGCCCGGCGGCCCTGCTGGACCTCGTCGACCCGGGCGCGGTCGTGCGTCCCGCCGAGCTGGCCGGCACGCCGGCCGCCGTGCTGGACGACGCCGCCGGCATGGTGGCCGTGCTGGAGGTCGGCGATCCGGCCGACCTGCTCGGCGACGCTCCCCGCGCGCTGCCCGTCCCGGCGTCCCTGCTGCCGGCCGCCGCGCCGGACGGCCCCCCGGTGCGGCTCCAGCTCCTCCTGACGGGCTCTCCGGCGCCGACCGTCGGCGCGGGTGGCGGCGCGGTCGCCACCTCGTACCGGCAGCTCACCGACGGGCGGCTCACCGGCCGGGAACGGGCTGTGCTCGCCGTGCGGGTGCTGCGTGCCGAGGGCTGGACGGCAGAGGAGCTGCGGCGGGCGCTCGCCGGAACGGTGCGCCGCATCGCACGCCGGGTCGGGCCCGTCACCGCCCGCCCGCTGGGCGAGCACGCGACGCTGCGGGTGCTGGCGGAGCTGGCCCACCACGACGACCGTCCCGCGCAGGAGTCCTGGCAGGCGGTCCGGGCGGGCGACCTGCTCCAGACCACGTTCCGGCTGCGCCGCTGGCCCGACCCGCGTACCGACGCCGGCCGGCGGCTCGTGACCCGGCTGCTCGCGCTGCCCGCGACGGCGACGACCGTCTCGCTCGGCGTCGGGCCGTGGGCCGGCGCCGACCCCGCGTCGGCGCCGACCGAGCTGGCCGTACGGCTGGCTGCCGCCACCCCGGCGGATCTCTCGATCGCGGCGCAGGCGCTGCGCCGGCTGGTGGCCGAGGTGGGCGGCGAGGTGCACCGGCTCGACGGCGCGCAGCTCGCCGGGTTGGCCGGCACGCTGCCGCTCGCGGCGGCGGGCGCGGCGGGTCCGGGTCCGGCGCCCGACGGCCTGGAGCTGACCCTCGGCGAGGCGGGGCTGATGGTCGGCACGAACCGGCACGGCGGCGCGGTGACCGTCCGGCTGTTCCGGCCGGAGAGCACCCGGGTGATGCTGGTCGGCGGGATACGCGCGGCGCAGCTGGTGGCGGTGCGGGCCATGGCGCTCGGGGCCCGGGTGGTGGTGCAGACCGCCCGCCCGCGCGGGTGGGAGCCGTTCGTCCGGGGCGTCGGCACCCCCGGCGCGATGATCCCGGTGGTGCCGCCGGGCCGTCCGGTGGGCGAGCCGGGGTCGCCGCTGTGCCCGCTGCTGGTGGTGGTGGACGCCGGTCCCACGCCCGCCGAGCCGGAGCAGGGGTCCCCGTGGCGGACCACGCTGCTGGTGCGCGACGAGTTGACCCCCGCCGACGCCGACGCGTTGGGCCGCGCCGACCTGGCCGTGCTGCAACCGCTCGACCCGGCCGAGGCCGCCGTGGCGGGCGCCGCGCTGGGCCTCGGCGGGTCGGCGGAGTGGCTGACCCGGATCCGGGACGACATGGTCGCGGTGGTCAACCGGCGGGCGCTGCGCTGGGCGCTGCTCTCCCCCACCCCGATCGAGTCGCAGCTGATCGGCCGCCCGTCCCGCCGCTGAGCGGGACGACGGTCGCGGCTTCCGCAGCTTGTCCGTCCGTGGCACGATCCGGCCATGGGTTTCCTCAAAGGGCTGCTGATCCGGCTGGGCAGCACGGCGCTCGCCTTCTGGCTGGCCACGCTGCTCATCCCGGGCATCACGCTGGAGTCGGCGTCCGCCGGCGAGACGGTCGTCACGCTGGTCCTCGTCGCGGTGATCTTCGGCGTGGTCAACGCGGTGCTCCAGCCGATCATCAAGACCGTCGGCTGCGGCTTCTACCTGCTGACCCTCGGGTTGATCGCGCTGGTGGTCAACGGGCTGCTGTTCCTGCTCACGAGCTGGATCGCCGACCAGGCCGGGCTGCCCTTCCACGTCGACGGCTTCTGGCCGGAGGCGGTGCTCGGCGCGCTCTTCGTCGGCATCGTCACGTGGATCCTCGGGGCCGTCCTGGACCGGGACTGACCCGAACCGACCAGCGGGCGGGCCGCGACCAGAGGGCGGGAATTGGCCGCTGATCGGGCCGGGTGGCCGGGTTAGCGTCGCGGGCATGTTCACCCTGACCCGCGACGACGGCTACCTGCTCAGCACCGACCCGGCCCGGATCGACCTGGGCCTGGTGCACCACTGGCTCTGCACCGACGCGTACTGGGCGCTCGGGCGGGACCGCGAGACGGTGGCGCGGGCGTTCGCCGGGTCGGTGCCGTTCGGCGTCTACCGCCCGGGTGACGGCCGCCAGGTCGCGGTCGCCCGGGTGGTCACCGACCACACCACCTTCGCCTGGCTCTGCGACGTCTACGTCGACCCGGGCGAGCGCGGCCGGGGACTGGGCACCTGGCTGGCCGGGGCGGTCCGCGACCACCTCGCCGAGCTGGGCGTACGCCGGATCCTGCTGGCCACCGCCGACGCCCACGCGGTGTACGCCAAGGTCGGGTTCGCCCCGATGACCGATCCGCACCGCTGGATGCAGCTCGACCAGCGGAACCAGCCGGTGAGTCCGGTCACCGGAAAGGAACCGGGCGACCTCCCGGCCCTTACGGTGGAAACGTGACGCCACTCCGCCTCGGCTACCTCTACGGCTTCGTCGCGTACCTGCTCTGGGGGTTCTTCCCGCTCTACCTGCGGCTGATGCGCCCGGCGGGGCCACTGGAGATCCTGGCCCACCGCATCGTCTGGTCGGTGGTGTTCGTCGCCCTGCTGCTGGCGGCGATGCGCAACGTCGGTTTCCTGCGGGCACTGCTGCGCCGGCCCCGGGCGCTGGCCGGCATCGGCGTCGCCGCCGCGCTGATCGCGGTGAACTGGGGCACCTACATCTACGGCGTGACCTCCGAGCGGGTGGTGGAGACCGCCCTCGGCTACTTCATCAACCCGCTGGTGGTGGTGCTGCTGGGCGTCACCGTGCTGCGCGAGCGGATGCGGCCCACGCAGTGGGTGGCGCTCGGCATCGGCGGGCTGGCCGTGGCCGTGCTGACCGTCGACTACGGCCGGCTGCCGTACCTGGCGCTGGTGCTGGCGTTCAGCTTCGCCGGATACGGCCTGGCCAAGAAGCAGCTCGGGCTGCCCGCCGCCGAGGGGCTCTTCGTCGAGTCGGCGGTGCTGGCGCTGCCCGCGCTGGCGTACGTGGGTTGGCTCGCCGCCCGCGGCGAGGGCACCTTCGGGGAGGTGTCGGTCGGGCACACCCTGCTGCTGGTGTCGGCGGGGGCGGCGACCGCGATCCCGCTGCTGCTCTTCGCCGGGGCGGCGAACCGGCTCCCGTTGACCGGTCTCGGCATGATCCAGTACCTCGCCCCCATCCTCCAGCTCGGCTGCGGGGTGCTGATCTTCCACGAGCCGATGCCGCCGGCCCGGATCGCCGGCTTCGCCCTGGTCTGGGCCGCGCTGATCGTCTTCACCGTCGACGCCGTCCGCAACTCCCGCCGTACCCGCGCCGCCACCCTCGCCGCCCGCCGGGCCGAGGCCGTCGCCGCGCCCCGCTAACCGGCGCGGGTCAGCGGACGTCGTAGACGAGGACGGGGGTGCCGTCGGCGCGCAGCAGCTCCAGCCGGACCAGCTCCGCGTCGGTGAACCGGGTCGCGCCGGTGATCCGCAGGTCGTCGCCGGGAGCGGCGAGCCAGGAACCGATCTGCTCCGTCGCGCCGTCCGGGCCGTGCGCCACCAGCCGGAAGGTGTACGCCTTGGCGTAGCCGGCCTTCGCGTCGTACCCGCAGCGCATCCGCACCTCGGTGCCCCAGTCGGTGCCGTTGAGGGCGATCTCGGCGTGCACCGGCACCGCGCCGGCGACCGGCTGCATGGCGACCATCCGCACCTCGACCGGGGTCGGGCCGACGGCCTCCCGGGGCAGCAGGGCGGCGGTGCCGACGCCGACGACCAGGGCCGCCACGGCGGCCGCGAGCGTGGTGAGGGCGTACCGGCGGCGGGTGGCCGACCGATCGCGGCGGCGGCGCTCCCGCGCGGCGGCGAGCAGTTCGGGCACCCGGGGGTTCTCCGGTGGCGGCAGGAACTGTTCCAGCCCGGCCGGGTCGAGCCGGCCGAGCAGCCCGGGCAGGACGGCGATCTCGGCGACCGCCTCCCGGCAGGCGGCGCAGCCGGCGAGGTGCCGCTCGTAGGCCACCCGGTCGGCGGGAGCCAGCGCACCCAGCACGTACGCGCCGTCGTCGTGCGCGAACTCGCACCGGGTCATTCCGTCACCCCCATCTCGGCCAGGACCAACCGTAGTGAGCGCAGGGCGTAGTGGGTCCGCGACTTGACCGTGCCGGGCGGCACGCCCAGCCGGGAGGCCGCCTCCGCCACCGACCGCCCCTGGTAGAAGCACTCGACCAGCACCTCCCGGTGGGTGGGGCTGAGCCGGTTCAGCGCCTCGGCGACGGTCCACGCCTCCACCGCGCGTTCCGCCTCGTCCACGGCCTCGGGAGGCTCGGGCAGCTCGTCGGTGTAGACCTCGCCGACCCGGGCGGAGCGGCGCCGCCAGGCGTCGATGGCCAGGTTGCGGGCGGTGGTGAAGAGCCAGGACCGGATCGAGCCGCGCGTCGGGTCGAGCGCCTCCGGGTGCCGCCAGGCCCGCAGCAGCGTCTCCTGCACCAGGTCCTCGGCCCGCTGCCGGTCGCCGTTGACCAGCCGCAGGGCGTGCGCGTACAGCGCCTCCGCGTGCTCGTCGTGCAGCGCGCGGAGCAGTTGGGCGTCGTGGTCGCTGATGGCGGTCTCCTCGCTGTCGGCGCGAGTCCGGCGGTGGCGTTCGCACGGGAATACGTGCCGCCGCCCCGAACGGTTCAGCCGCAGGTCACCGTGGCACCCCCGGCCGAGGTGTTCACGCCCGGTTCATACCGTCGCCGACGGTCGCTCACCGCGCCCTCCTAGCGTCCGGCGGGTACGCACGCCAGCGGCTGATCCGGCGTGCACCGACCCCCATCAGGAGGCTCCTTCCATGAGCGACCGTCCCCGGCTGCTCCCGTTGCTGGGCGCCACCCGCCACGGCAGCCGCGACGCCATGACCTGTCTCTACCGGTGCGGCAACGCGTGCGACCACCCGGTGCCCAACACGTCCGACAACGCGTACTTCGGGGACGTGGTGAACGCGGAGGTGTCCCGGCGCGGCGTGGTCCGGGCCGGCGCGGTCGGCGCGCTGGTCCTGGGCTTCGGCGGCGCGGTGGCCGGCGCCGCCCCCGCCGCGGCGGCCCCCGCCACCCCCGTGGTCCCCGGTGCCGCCGGCTTCGACCGCCCCGCCGGCGGCGTCGGCAGCGGCGCGCTGACCTTCAAGCCCGTCCCGCCGAACACCCTCGACAGCCTCGTCGTGCCGAACGGGTACGACCACGCGGTCGTCCTGCGCTGGGGCGACCCGGTGGTGCCGGGCGCCCCCGAGTTCGACGTGCGCGCCCAGAGCGCCGCCGCCCAGGCCCGGCAGTTCGGCTACAACAACGACTTCGTCGGGGTGCTGCCGCTGGACGGGCGCCGCCGCGCGCTGCTCGTGGTCAACCACGAGTACACAAACGAGGACCTGATGTTCCCCGGCTTCACCAGCCAGGACGCGCTGAGCGTCGAGCAGCTGCGGATCGCGATGGCGGCGCACGGCATGTCGGTGGTGGAGCTGGAGCGGGTCGACGGCACCGGGCAGTGGCGGCCGGTCACCAAGGGCCGGCGGCCGTACAACCGGCGGATCACGGCGCTGGCCACGAAGTTCGAGCTGACCGGGCCGGCCGCCGGCTCGGTCCACCTGCGGACGGCTGCCGACCCGAAGGGCCGTACGGTCGTCGGCACGCTGAACAACTGCGCCGGCGGGGTGACCCCGTGGGGCACCGTGCTCTCCGGCGAGGAGAACTTCAACCAGTACTTCGTCGGCGGCGACGCGGTGGCCGAGGAGGTCAAGCCGAAGCTGACCCGGTACGGCATCACCACCACGACCCGCCACCCGAGCGGCAGCCGCAAGTGGGAGCGCGCCGACGAGCGGTTCGACCTGGCGAAGCACCCGAACGAGGCAAACCGGCACGGCTGGATCGTCGAGATCGACCCGTACGACCCGGAGAGCCGCCCGCGCAAGCACACCGCGCTGGGCCGGTTCAAGCACGAGGGCGCGAACGTCATCGTCGCCGGGAGCGGGCACGTGGTCGCGTACATGGGCGACGACGAACGGTTCGACTACCTGTACAAGTTCGTCTCCGACAAGAAGTTCATGAAGGGCAACTCCTGGGTGGCCCGCCGGCACAACCTGACCCTGCTGGAGTCGGGCACCCTCTACGTCGCCGAGCTGAAGCAGAGCAGCGCCGGCGAGATCGACGGTTCCGGCAAGCTCCCCTCCGACGGGGCGTTCGACGGCCGGGGCCGGTGGATCAAGCTGGTCAGCGGCAACCGCTCGTACGTCGACGGGATGACGGCCGCCGACGTGCTCACCTTCACCCGGCTGGCCGGCGACAAGGTCGGCGCGACCAAGATGGACCGCCCGGAGGACGTCGAGCCGAGCCTGCTCACCGGCAAGGTGTACGTGGCGCTGACCAACAACACCGACCGGGGCAGGGCCGGCAAGCCGACCGCCGACGAGGCGAACCCGCGCAACTCGAACAAGCACGGCCAGGTGCTGGAGCTGGTCGAGGACCGTGGCGACAACGCGGGCGAGACCTTCGCCTGGTCGCTGCCGATCGTCGCCGGTGACCCGGCGGACCCGTCGACCTTCTTCGCCGGGTACGACAAGACGAAGGTCTCCCCGATCTCCTGCCCGGACAACGTGGCGTTCGACGCCACCGGGAACCTCTGGATCTCCACGGACGGCAACGCGCTGGGCAGCAACGACGGCCTCTTCGCCACGGCCGTCGAGGGGCCGGAGCGGGGCCACCTGAAGCAGTTCCTCACCGTGCCGGTGGGCGCGGAGGCCTGCGGCCCGTTCATCACCGGGGACAACCGCTCGGTCTTCGTGGCGGTGCAGCACCCGGGCGAACTCAGCGGCGCCTCGGTCGAGAAGCCGGCCTCGAACTGGCCGGACGGCGACTACGCCAAGCCGGGCGTGGTGGTCGCCTGGCGCCTGGACGGCGGGCCGATCGGCAGCTGACCACCCGTCGGGCGGTCCGCCGCCGGACCGCCACCGTGGCCCTCTCCCAGCCGGGGAGAGGGCCACGGTCGTCGCGGCCCGCGCCCGGGCGGCAGGCGGGACACGCAAGCGTGCCCCGGACGGCCGGGTCAGCTGTCGGCGGCCAGGCCGTCGGCGATCGTCCGGGCGACGGTGAGCAGCTTCGCCCGGACCACGCGGGCGGAGGTCATCATCTCGCCGGCCGGCAGCGCGCAGGCCAGCACGACCCGGCGCTCCATGTCCTTGTCGGGGCTGACCAGCACCGCGGCGCAGGCCACGCCCTGCCGGAACTGCCCCAGCTCCAGCTGCATGCCCCGCCGGTCCCCGGCGGCCAGGTCGACCTCGAACGCCTCGGAGGTGGTCAGGGTGGCGGTGGTGAAGGGACGCATGCCGTAGTCGCGCAGGTAGCGGAAGCGCTGCTCGGCGGTCATCGTGGCGAGCAGCGCCTTGCCGAGGGCGGTCGCGTGCGCTCCCTCGTCGAACCCGGGCACCAGGTCCTCCAGGTACGGCGAGCGCGGGCCCTCGGCCACGGCCGTGACCGCCACCTGGCCGCCCACGAACCGGCCGAGGTAGTGGCTGTAGCCGGTGTCCATGGCGGCCCGGCGCAGGCTCTCCCCGACCGCGGGCGGCCCCCGGAACGCCGTCACCAGCTCGCGGTAGCGGTCGGCCACCTCCAGGCCCACGATGTACGTGCCGTCCTCGCGACGGATCACGTAGCCCTCGTAGGCCAGGGTGCGGACCAGGTGGTAGGTCGTCGCCACGGTCAGCTCGCAGCGCCGGGCGATCTGTTTGACGGTGAGCCCCTTCGGGGCGCGACCGACCGACTCGAGCACTCGTAGCGCGCGGGACACGCTCCGGATGAGATCCGAAGGTTCCGCCAAGGGGTCGCGCACAACCACCTCCGCCGCCGGGGACTTACACCATATGAAAAACAGGCCCGGATCGAAATGCCCGTTCGGGTGGAGGATGCCAGATCGTCATGAACGTCGCGTTGCTCGACAGGCACGTTCTGTGACGAAAACCCCGCTCGCGTAGGTTTGCCGGACCATGACCGACATCGCGCTCCAGCCCGCCCCGGGCGTCGCCCCGCCCCGGCCCGCGCGGGCCGTGACCGGGGCCGTCGCCGTCACCATCGCCTGCGTCCTGCCGGTCTTCCTGCTCGGCGGTCTCGCCGTGCAGATGGGCGAGGACCTCGGCTTCTCGCCGGCCGGGCTGGGCCTGGCCGTGTCGGTCTACTTCGGCGTGGGGGCGCTGGCCTCGGTGCCCTCCGGCGTCCTCGCCGAGCGGCACGGGCCGACCGTGGTGGCCCGGGCCGGCATCCTGCTCTCCGCCGCCTGCCTGCTGGCCGTGGCGGGGCTGGCCCGGTCGTACCCGGTCCTGCTCGGGCTGCTCGCGCTCGCCGGCACCGCCAACGCCCTCGGTCAGCTCGCCAGCAACGCCACGCTCGCCCGGCACGTGCCGACCCGCAGGCAGGGGTTGTCGTTCGGGGTGAAGCAGGCCGCCATCCCCGTCGCCACCCTGCTGGCCGGGGCGGCGGTGCCGACCGTGGCGCTGACAGCCGGCTGGCGCTGGGCGTTCGTCGCGGCCGCCGGCGCGGCCCTGGCGGCGCTGCCGGCCGTACCCGCGCGGGAGCCGCGCCCCGCCCGGGCGGCCACCCCGACCCGCGGCGGCCGCGCCACCGCGGCCCTGGTGGTGGTCGGGGCCGCCGGAACCTTCGCCGCGGCCGCCGCGAACGCGCTCGGCACCTTCGTCGTCGACTCCTCCGCCGACCGGGGGCTGTCACCCGGGCTGGCCGGGCTGACCCTGACGCTGGGCAGCGCGGTCTGCGTGGCGGCCCGGGTCGTCGTCGGCTGGCTCGCGGACCGCCGCGCCACCGGGCACGTCGCCCTCATCGCCGGCATGCTCGTGGTCGGCGCGGCCGGGCTCGGCCTGCTCGCGACGGCCGGGCCGGTGCCGCTGGTGGCCGGCGTGCTGCTCGGCTTCGGCCTGGGCTGGGCGTGGCCGGGCCTGATGACCTTCGCGGTGGTCCGGCTGCACCCGCAGGCCCCGGCCGCCGCCACCTCGGTCACCCAGACCGGGGTGTACGCGGGCGGCTGCCTCGGCCCGCTCGGCCTCGGTGCCGTGGCCGCACACGCCGGCTACCCGGTGATGTGGCTCGTGGCCGCCGGGTCGATGCTGCTGGCCGCCGCCCTGATGCTCGCCGGCAGTCGCCTGCTCGCCCGCCACTAGCGGACCGGGCGTCAGCTGGTGCGGTCGGCGATGTAGTCGCAGAGGGATTCGAGGGCGCGGCGGGCCGGGCCCTGCGGGAGCGGCGAGAGCTGCTCCCGGGCGTCCTCGGCGTAGCTGCGGACCGTCTCCCGGGCCCGCTTGAGCGCCGGGCTCTCGCGCAGCAGACCGAGCGCCTCGGCGTGCAGGTCGTCGTCGGTCAGCGGCCCGGTGGCCAGGATCTCCCGCAGCCGCACCGAGGCGGCGTCGGCGTCGTCCGAGCCGAGCGCGTAGAGCACCGGCAGGGTCGGTACGCCCTCGCGCAGGTCGGTGCCGGGCGTCTTGCCCGACTCCACCGACTCCGAGGCGATGTCGAGCAGGTCGTCGGAGAGCTGGAAGGCCACGCCGATGGTCTCGCCGTAGCCGGCCAGCGCCTCGGTGTGCTCCGGGGCGGCACCGCCGAACATGCCGCCGAAGCGGGCCGACGTGGCGATCAGCGAACCGGTCTTGCCCGCGATCACGTCGAGGTAGTGGGCCACCGGGTCGTCGCCGGGGCGGGGACCGACGGTCTCGGCGATCTGACCGTGCACCAGCCGCGCGAAGGTGCGCGCCTGGAGGCGTACGGCCTCGATGCCCAGGTCGGCGGCGATGTCGGCGGCGCGGGCGAAGAGGTAGTCGCCGACGAGGATGGCGACCGAGTTGGTCCACCGGGAGTTGGCGCTCGGCGCGCCCCGGCGCACGGCGGCCTCGTCCATCACGTCGTCGTGGTAGAGCGTCGCCAGGTGGGTGAGCTCCATCACCACGGCGGCCGGCACGACCTGTGGCCCTGTGGGATCGCCGAACTGGGCGCCCAGCGCCACCAGCAGCGGGCGGAACCGCTTGCCGCCGGCCTCCACGAGGTGCCGGGCGGCCTCCGTCACGAACGGGTCGGCGCTGGCCACGCTCGCCCGCAGCTCGGACTCGACGCCCTCCAACAGGCCCAGCACGGACGCCTCGACGCGGGGATCGGCGAGATAGAGGCCGAGCGCGCCGAACTGACTCGTGCTCACCCTGGTCCGACGGCCGCCGGACCCGGAGGCACCTGAACGCTCGCCAGCCGGATTCACCACGCCATCAACCATGCCACACCCCTCCGACCTGCCAGGGACGGGGGATACGGCGCGGGGGCCGGCACGCCGTGGCGTACCGGCCCCCGCGGGCGTGAGCGTCGGTCATCTGACAAATTCGGCGGCGCCGGTTGCCAGGTCGAGCAGCGGCGCGGGCGCCACACCGAGCACCAGCGTGGCGAGCACGCCGATCATCAGCGCGGCCGAGGTCAGCCCGCCGGGCACGGCGACGGTCGGCGTCGACTCGCCGGGCTCGGAGAGCCACATCATCACCACGACCCGCAGGTACGGGAAGGCCAGCACCATGCTGGTCAGCACGCCGGCGATCACCAGCCACGCCTGCCCGCCCTCGAGCGCCGGGCCGAAGACCGCGAACTTGCTCGTGAAGCCGCTGGTCAGCGGGATTCCGGCGAAGGCCAGCAGGATGAAGGTGAAGATCCCCGCGTAGAACGGCGAACGCCGTCCCAGCCCGGCCCAGCGGGACAGGTGGGTGGCCTCCCCGTCGGCGTCGCGCACCAGGGTCACCACGGCGAACGCGGCGAGCACCGAGAAGCCGTACGCGACCAGGTAGAACATCGTCCCGGAGATCCCGTCGGCGCCCGGCGCCAGCACGCCGACCAGCAGGTAACCGGCGTTGGCGATGGAGGAGTACGCCAGCAGCCGCTTGATGTCGGTCTGCGTGACGGCCAGCACCGCGCCGACCAGCATGGTCAGCACCGCCACGACGCCGAGGACGGGGGTGAAGTCCCACCGGGCCCCGTCGAACGCGACGTGGAACACCCGTAGCAGGGCGCCGAACGCGGCGACCTTCGTGCAGGCGGCCATGAGACCGGTGACCGGGGTCGGCGCGCCCTGGTAGACGTCCGGGGTCCAGACGTGGAAGGGGGCCGCCGCCGCCTTGAAGAGCAGCCCGATGGCGAGCAGCGCCATGCCGGCGAAGAGCAGCACCGGGCTGGCCGGGGAGTTCTCGACCGCGGCGTCGATGGTGGCGAAGTCGACACCCGCCTGCCGACCCGGGATGCCCGCCGTGAAGCCGTAGATCAGGGCCACGCCGAACAGGAAGAAGGCCGAGGCGTACGCGCCGAGCATGAAGTACTTCAGCGCGGCCTCCTGGCTCAGCAGCCGCCGGCGGCGGGCCAGCGCGCAGAGCAGGTAGAGCGGCAGCGAGAAGACCTCGAGCGCGATGAACATGGTCAGCAGGTCGTTCGCCGCCACGAAGATCAGCATGCCGCCGATCGCGAACGTCGTCAGCGGGTAGACCTCGGTGAGTCCGTTCTTGCCCTCGGCCTGCCGCCGGTCGTCGGCCGACTCGGCGGTGACGGCGGCCTGGGCGACGAACGCCCCGCCCCGCTCCACCGAACGCTCGCCGATGAGCAGCAGCGCCATCGCGGCGAGGACCAGGATCGCGCCCTGGAGGAAGAGCGTCGGCCCGTCCACCGCGATCGCCCCGCCGATCGTGATCTTCCGCTCGTCGGCCGCCAGCACCACCATGGTCAGCGCGGCGAGCACCGCCAGCAGGGCCATCGACAGCTGGACCACGTGCCGGAGCCGGCGGGGCACGAACGCCTCGACCAGCACGCCCAGCAGAGCGGCGCCCAGCATGATCAGGGTCGGAGCGAGCGCCGCGTAGTCGATCGACGGCAACTTGAGCTCGGTCACTGCGCAAACCTTTCGTTCGCGACTGCGGGGCTCACTCGCTCCGCTCGTTCACTCCTCGCGCTCACCGCTGCAAACCTTTCGTTCGCGACTGCGGGGCTCGCAAGCTCGCTCCTCGCGCTCACTTTGCCGCCTCCTGGACGGTTCCGCCCGACGTCGGGGCGGGGTCGGTCCGGCCGACGTCCTGCATGGTCGCCTGCACGGCCGGGTTGATCACATCGGTGACCGGCTTCGGGTAGAAGCCGAGCAGCACGATCAGCGCGATCAGCGGCGCGACCACGAACTTCTCGCGCAGGTTCAGGTCACGCTTCATGCCGTCGATCTGGGTGAGCGCCGGGTTGAGCGTGCCCTGGGTGGTGCGCTGCACCATCCACAGCACGTACGCGGCGGCCAGGATGATGCCGAGCGTCGCGATCACCGCGACCGGCTTGTTCACCGTGAACGTGCCGATCAGCACCAGGAACTCGGAGACGAACGGGGCGGTGCCGGGCAGCGCGAGCGAGGCCAGACCGGCGAAGAAGAGCACCCCGGCCAGGATCGGCACCAGCTTGCCGGCGCCGCCGAAGTCGCTGATCAGCGCCGAGCCCCGCCGGGCGATGAGCATGCCCACCACCAGGAAGAGCAGGCCGGTGGCGAGCCCGTGGTTGACCATGTAGAGCACCGCGCCGGTGCCGGCCTGCGTGGTGAAGGCGAAGATGCCCACCCCGATGAAGCCGAAGTGCGCGATCGAGGTGTACGACACGAGCCGCTTCAGGTCGTTCTGGCCGACCGCCAGCAGCGCGGCGTAGATGATGCCGATCACGCCGAGCGCCAGCGCCCACGGGGCGAACCACTTGGCCGCGTCCGGGAACAGCGGCAGGCAGTAGCGCAGGATGCCGAACGTGCCGACCTTGTCGAGCACGCCGACGAGCAGCGCCGCCGCACCCGCCGGGGCCGCGCCACCGGCGTCCGGCAGCCAGGTGTGGAACGGGAAGAACGGCGCCTTGATCGCGAACGCGAGGAAGAAGCCGAGGAACAGCCAGCGCTCCGTGCCGGTGGAGATGTCCACCTGGGACAGCGCCTGCCAGTCGAAGGTCTTCCCGCCGACGACCCAGAGGCCGATCACCGCGGCGAGCATGAACAGACCGCCGACCAGCGAGTAGAGGAAGAACTTCACGGCCGCGTACTGCCGCTGGTGGCCGCCGTAGCTGCCGATGAGGAAGTACATCGGCACCAGCATGACCTCGAAGAACACGTAGAACAGGAACACGTCGGCGGCGGCGAAGACGCCGATCATCGTGCACTCGAGGACGAGCAGCAGGGCGAAGTAGACCGGCACCGACCGCTTGGACGACTCGGCGTCGTGCCAGGACGCCAGGATCACCAGCGGTACGAGCACCGCGATCAGCATCAGCATCACCAGCGCGATGCCGTCGGCGGCGAAGGTGAAGCTGACGCCCCAGTTCGGAATCCAGGTGTAGGACTCACGGAACTGGAAGCGGTCGCCACCAACCTCGAAGGTCACCCACATGACCACCGACAGCACCAGCACCAGCAGCGACCAGCCGAGCGCCACCTGCTTGGCCAACTCCGGCCGGCTGCGCGGCAGGAAGGCCACCACCAGGGCGCCGACCAGCGGTGCCACGGTGAGCACCGAGAGGAACGGGAAGTCGGACATTATGCGGCCTTACCTCCGTCGTCACTGCGCGGTCCGCCGGAGACGGCCGCCTGGAAGAGGTCGATCACGCCAGCCACCCCGCCTCGACGGCCAGGAACGCCGCCAGGACCAGCAGCGCGCCGGTCAGGATCGAGGTGGCGTACGACCGGACGAAGCCCGTCTGGAGCCGCCGGAGTCGACCCGAGCCGCCACCGATCCCCGCCGCGAGGCCGTTGACCAGCCCGTCGACGCCCCGGTTGTCGAGGTAGACCAGTGCCCGGGTGAGGAAGATGCCCGGCTTCTCGAAGATCGCCTCGTTGACCGCGTCCGTGTAGAGGTTGCGGCGGGCGGCGGTGACCAGCACCCCGGCCGGCTGCGGCGCGGTGGCCGTGCCGCTCCGGAACAGGAACCAGGCCAGCCCGGCACCGAGCACGGTGACCAGGATCGACAGGATCGTGATCACGGTGTGCGAGAGCACCGGGTGGTGCTCCCCCTCTGCCGCACCGAGTCCGGCCGTGGCGGTGAGCCAGTCCGGCACCGAGGTGGAGAGCAGCCAGCCCGCCCCCACCGAGCCGACCGCCAGCAGGATCAGCGGGATGGTCATCAGCTTCGGCGACTCGTGCGGCTGCCCGATGTCCTCGGTCCAGCGCTTCGGCCCGTGGAAGGTGAGCACGAAGAGCCGGGTCATGTAGAACGCGGTGAGCCCGGCACCGAGCAGGGCCGCGCCGCCGAAGAGCCAGGCGGTCCAGTCCTCCCGCTCGAACGCCGCCACGATGATCGGCTCCTTGGAGAAGAAGCCGGACAGCGGCGGGATGCCGATGATCGCGAGCCAGCCCGTCATGAAGGTGATCCAGGTGACCTTCATGTACTTCGACAGCCCACCGAACCGGCGGATGTCGACCTGGTCGTTCATGCCGTGCATGACCGAGCCGGCGCCGAGGAACATGTTGGCCTTGAAGAAGCCGTGCGCCAGCAGGTGCACGATCGCCAGCGCGTAGGCGCCACCGCCGAGGCCGACGCCGAGGAACATGTAGCCGATCTGGCTCACGGTCGACCAGGCCAGCACGCGCTTGATGTCGTCCTTGGCCGCGCCGATGATGCAGCCGATCAGCAGCGTCAGTGCGCCGACGCTCACCACCACCAGCTGGAGGGTGGAGTTGGCCGAGAAGATCGGGTTGGACCGGGCGATCAGGTAGACGCCGGCGGTGACCATGGTCGCGGCGTGGATGAGCGCCGACACGGGGGTCGGGCCCTCCATCGCGTCCGGCAGCCACGCCTGGAGCGGGAACTGGCCGGACTTGCCGGTCGCGCCGAGCAGCAGCAGCAGGCCGAGCACCAGCACCGTGGTCGCGGTCAGCGAGCCGACCCCGTTGAAGACCTCGTCGTACTGGGTGGTGCCGAGGCTGGCGAACATGATGAAGATGCCGATCGCCAGGCCGGCGTCGCCGACCCGGTTCATCAGGAACGCCTTCTTGCCGGCGGTGGCGGCGCTGGGCCGCTCGTACCAGAAGGAGATCAGCAGGTACGACGCCAGACCGACGCCCTCCCAGCCGAAGTAGAGCATCACGTAGTTGTTGCCGAGCACCAGCAGCAGCATGGCGGCGACGAACAGGTTGAAGTAGGCGAAGAACCGCCTACGCCCCGCGTCGTGCGACATGTACTCGACCGCGTAGAGGTGGATCAGGAAGCCCACCCCGGTGATCAGCAGCACGAAGACGGCGGCCAGCGGGTCGAAGAGCAGACCGAAGTCCACCCGCAGGTCGCCGACCGTGATGAAGTCCCACAGGCTCAGCTCGACCGACTTGTTCTCCAGGCCACGCAACTGGAGGAAGTAGGTCAGGCCCAGCACGAACGCGGCGCCGATGGCGGCCACCCCGAGCCAGTGCCCCCAGCGGTCCGCCCGCCGGCCGAGCAGCAGCAGGACCGCCGCGCTGAGCAGCGGAATCGCCACCAGCAGCCAGACGCTGCCCAGCAGCCCGTCCGCCGTCGCGTAGGCGACGGTGCCCACCGGCTCAGCCGGGGCGTTCGTCAGAATCGTTCCCACCGCAGGACCCCTCAGTACTTCAGCAGGTTGGCGTCGTCGACACTCGCGGAGCGTCGGGTCCGGAAGATCGCCATGATGATCGCGAGCCCGACCACGACCTCGGCCGCCGCCACCACCATCACGAAGAACGCCATGATCTGGCCGTTGAGGTCACCGTTGATCCGGCTGAAGGTGACCAGCGTCAGGTTGGCCGCGTTGAGCATCAGCTCGATGCACATGAAGAGCACGATCGCGTTGCGCCGGATGAGCACACCGACCGCGCCGATGGTGAAGAGCACCGCGGCCAGCACCAGGTAGTAGTCCGGCGTCACTTTTCCGTCCCCTTCAGGGTCGTCTCCCGGTCGTCCAGCTCGCGCACCGGCAGGATCTCCGGGGTGCTCCGCTCGGTCAGCCGGCCGTCCGGCAGACGGGCCGGGGTGGCCACGGAGGAGGAGGTCGCGTAGACGCCCGGGCCGGGCTTCGGGCCCGGGTAGTTGCCCGGGGCGAAGCGCGCCCGCATCGTCTTCGGCTGGTCCAGCCTGTCCTCCTTGCGCCGCTCGATGTGGGCCAGGACCATCGCGCCGATGGCGGCCGTGATGAGCAGCGCCGAGGTGAGCTCGAACGCGAAGACGTACTTGGTGAAGAGCAGCCGGGCGATGCCCTGCACGTTGCCCTCGGCGTTGGCCTGCTCCAGGCCGACCGCCGTGGTGCCCTCCAGCGCGCGCCACAGCCCGCCGCCGGCCAGGCCGGCGAAGCCGAGCCCGAGCACCACCGCCGCGACCCGTTGGCCGCGCAGCGTCTCGATCAACGAGTCCGAGGCGTCGCGACCCACCAGCATCAGCACGAACAGGAAGAGCATCATGATCGCGCCGGTGTAGACGATGATCTGCACCATGCCGATGAACGGCCCGGCCTGCAGGACGTAGAAGACGCCCAGGCAGAGCATCGTCAGCACCAGCCAGAGGGCCGAGTGCACGGCGTTGCGCGCCGCGACCATCCCGATCGCGCCGATCAGCGCCAGCGGAGCCAGGATGTAGAAGGTCACCTGCTCCCCGCTGGAGACCTCGCCCGCCGCGGCGAGCACCGTCTGCGTGGTCATGCTCCGTCTCCCTTGGCGGCTGCCGCCCGCTGGGCGTGCTGCTCGGCGCCCGGGAAGGTCACACCGGGGTGCTCCTCCACCTGGTACCGGCCCGGGTTGTTGGCCGAGTGCTCCGCGCCGGCCGAGGTGCCCGGGTTGGTCAGCGCGCCGACGTAGTAGTCCTTCTCGCTGTCGCCGAGTCGCATCGGGTGCGGCGGCTGCTCCATGCCCGGCAGCAGCGGCGCGAGCAGCTGCTCCTTCGTGAAGATCAGATCCTGCCGGTTGTCCCGGGCCAGCTCGTACTCGTTGCTCATGGTGAGCGAGCGGGTCGGGCAGGCCTCGATGCAGAGCCCGCAGAAGATGCAGCGGGCGTAGTTGATCTGGTAGATGCTGGCGTACCGCTCACCCGGCGAGAAGCGCTGCTCGTCGGTGTTGTCGCCGCCCTCGACGTAGATCGCGTCCGCCGGGCAGGCCCAGGCGCACAGCTCGCAGCCGATGCACTTCTCCAGCCCGTCCGGGTGCCGGTTGAGGATGTGCCGCCCGTGGTAGCGCGGCGCCGACACCGGCGGCTTGAACGGGTAGTCGGTGGTGATGACCTTCTTGAACATGTGCGAGAAGGTGACACCGAATCCCTTGAACGTTCCGGTGATCGCGCCCACGTCACACCTCCCTGGAGTCCGGGCCGGCGGCGATGTTGGCCGGTTCCCGCTCGGCGACCACGCGCCTCGTGCGCGGGCTCGGTGGTACCTGCAGGTCCATCGGGGGCAGCGGGAAGCTGCCGTGCGGCCGGTCGTTGACCTGCTCCTGGACCGTCGGCTTCGGCTGCTGCTTCCGGCTCGGCCAGAGCAGCGTGGCGAGCAGCAGGATGCCGGCGGGGATGCCGACGGCGATCAGCTTGCTGCGCGAGTCCCAGTCCTCGATCGAGCGCAGGCCGGCCAGGACCAGGATCCAGACCAGGTTGATCGGGAGCAGGACCTTCCAGCCGAAGCGCATGAACTGGTCGTAGCGCAGCCGGGGCAGGGTGCCCCGCAGCCAGACGAAGACGAACACCAGCATGACGACCTTGCCGAAGAACCACAGCATCGGCCACCAGCCGGAGTTGGCGCCCGCCCAGATGCTGGTGATCGGCCACGGCGCGTGCCAGCCGCCGAGGAAGAGCGTCACGGTGAAGGCCGACATGGTCACCATCGCGACGTACTCGCTGAGCATGAAGAGCGCGAACTTCAGGGAGCTGTACTCCGTCTGGAAGCCCGCCACCAGCTCCGACTCCGCCTCGGGCAGGTCGAACGGCGCCCGGTTCGTCTCACCGACGATGGCGATGAAGAACATGATGAAGCTGGGGAGCAGCAGGAGCGCGTACCAGCCGGGGGCCGGGATCTCGAAGCCCCCGATGCTCAGCCGGGTGCCGTCGCCCTGGGCGGCGACGATCCCGCTGGTCGACATGGTGCCGGCGGTCATGAAGACCGCGACGACGCTCAGGCCCATCGTGACCTCGTACGAGACCAGCTGGGCGGCGGAGCGCAGGCCGCCGAGCAGCGGGTACGTGGAGCCGCTGGCCCAGCCGCCGAGCACGATGCCGTAGACGGCCAGCGAGGAGAGTGCCAGCACCACCAGCACCGCCACCGGCACGTCGGTGACCTGTAGCGGCGTCCGGTGCCCGAAGATGCTGACCATCGGCCCGAACGGGATCACCGACAGCGCGGTGATCGCGCAGACCACCGAGATCACCGGGGCGAAGAAGAAGACGACCTTGTCGGCGGTCCGCGGGAGGAGGTCCTCCTTGAAGGCGAGCTTCAGGCCGTCGGCGAGGGTCTGCAGCAGACCGAACGGGCCGGCCTGGTTGGGGCCGGGTCGCACGGCCATGCGGCCCACGACCCGGCGCTCGAACCAGACGCCGAGCAGCGTGGCCAGCACGGCGACGACGAACGCGAAGACGATCTTGCCGAGGACCAGCCACCAGGGATCCCGGCCGAAGTCGGCCAGCGTCGGATCCTGGGCCAGGTAGACCGCGTTCACTGCTGTACACCCCCTGCGTTGAGGAGCGGGCCCGGGCGGTCCGCCGCGTCGGCGGCGACCGCGGCGGCGGAGATCCGCACGAGCGCTCCGGACGTCGCGCCGAGGCTGCGTCGCACGGTCGAGCCGGGCGAGTTGGTCGGCAGCCAGACGACGCCGTCCGGCATCTCGGTGATCGCCGCCGGCAGGGTCAGCGCCCCCCGGTCGGTGCCCACCGTCACCGGGTCGCCGTCGGCGACGCCGAGCGCCTCCGCGGTGCCCTTGCCCAGCCGGACCACCGGCGGGCGGGCGGTGCCGGCGAGGTGCTCGTCGCCGTCGGTGAGGCTGCCCAGGTCGACCAGCTGGTGCCAGGTGGCGAGCACCGCCTCACCGGCGCCGGGCTCCCGCACCGCGGCCGGCTCCACCGACGGGGTGGCGGGACGGTCGGTCCGGGTCCGCGGCAGCGCGCCCAGCTCGCGGCGGACGCTGAGCACGTCACCGGTGCCGAGCTGCACGTCGAGCTGCGCGGCGAGCGCGTCCAGCACGCGGCCGTCGGTCATCGCGGCGGTGCGCAGAACCGCCTCGAAGGTGCGCAGCCGGCCCTCCCAGTCCAGGAAGCTGCCGGCCTTCTCGACCACCGGGGCGACGGGGAAGACCACGTCGGCCCGCCGGGCCACCGCGCTCATCCGTAGCTCCAGGCTGACCAGGAACGGCACCTCGTCCAGGGCCTTCTCGGCCAGCCGCGGGTCGGCCAGGTCGGCCGGGTCGACCCCGGCCACCACCAGCGCGCCGAGCTGACCGCCGGCGGCGGCGGCGAGGATCGCGTCGGTGTCCCGGCCGGCCTGGCTCGGGATCACCCCGGCGGGGATGTCCCACGCCTCACCCAGCTCGGCCCGGGCGGCCGGCTCGTTGACCAGGCGGCCGCCGGGAAGCAGGTTGGGCAGGCAGCCCGCGTCGACCGCGCCGCGGTCACCCGCGCGCCGCGGCACCCAGGCCAGCTTCGCGCCGGTACGCCGGGCCACGTCGGCCGCCGCGGAGAGGCCGCCCGGCACGCTGGCCAGCCGCTCGCCGACGATCAGGATCGCGCCCTCGGCGCTGAGCGCCTCGGCGACCGTCGCGTGCTCGGCGAGCACGGTCGCCTCCTCGCCCGGCACCACCCGGGCCAGCTTGGCCCCGAGCTTCTCCAGGCCGCGGGTGGCGAACGGCGCGATCGCGTAGACCGTCAGCTTCTTCTTCAGGTACGCCTTGCGCAGCCGCAGGAAGAGGATCGGGCACTCCTCCTCCGGCTCCAGCCCGACCAGCACCACGGCCGGCGCCTTCTCGACGTCGGCGTACGTGACGTCGGTGACCCCGGCGACCGAGCTGGCCAGGAAGTCCGTCTCCTCGCGGGAGACCGGCCGGGCCCGGAAGTCGACGTCGTTGGTGTTCAGCGCGACCCGGGCGAACTTCGCGTACGCGTAGGCGTCCTCGACGGTCAGCCGACCGCCGGTGAGCACCGCCGTGCCCCGTCCGCCGTCCCGCGCCGCGCGCAGCCCCTCGGCGGCGACGGCCAGCGCCTCGCTCCACGCCGCCTCACGCAGCTCGCCGGTCTGCGGGTCGCGGACCAGCGGGGTGGTGAGCCGGTCGAAGGCGCGGGTGTACTGGAAGCCCCACCGCCCCTTGTCGCAGTTCCACTCCTCGTTCACCGCCGGGTCGTCGCCGGCCAGCCGGCGCAGCACCTTGCCCCGCCGCCAGTCGGTGCGCTGGGCGCACCCGGCCGAGCAGTGCTCGCAGACGCTCGGGGAGGAGACCAGGTCGAACGGCCGGGCCCGGAACCGGTACTGGGTGCCGGTCAGCGCGCCGACCGGGCAGATCTGCACCGTGTTCCCGGAGAAGTACGAGTTGAAGGGAACGTCGCCGGAGTCGGCCCCGGCGTCGGCGCCGGGGCAGCCCGCGCCCGTCTCCACGCCGTAGTCCTCGTCCCGGTAGATGTTGATCTCCTCGGCGGACGACCGGCCCATCAGGTCGATGAACTTGTCGCCGGCGATCTCCTCGGAGAACCGGGTGCAGCGCTGGCAGAGCACGCAGCGCTCGCGGTCGAGCAGCACCTGCGTGCTGATCGGCAGCGGCTTCGGGTACTCCCGCTTGTGCTCGTGGAACCGCGAGTCGGAGCGTCCGGTGGACATCGCCTGGTTCTGCAGCGGGCACTCGCCGCCCTTGTCGCACATCGGGCAGTCGAGCGGGTGGTTCAGCAGCAGCAGCTCCATGACCCCCTCCTGCGCCTTCTTGGCGACCGGAGAGGTGAGCTGGGTGCGTACCACCATGCCGTCGGCGACGGTCTGGGTGCAGGAGGCGACGGGCTTGCGCTGCCCCTCCACCTCGACCAGGCACTGCCGGCACGCGCCGGCCGGGGCCAGCAGCGGGTGGTCGCAGAACCGGGGGATCTCGGTGCCCAACTGCTCGGCGACCCGGATCAGCAGCGCCCCCTTCGGGGCGGTGACCTCGACGCCGTCGATGGTGAGCGTGACGGTCTCGGTCTGCTTCGCTACGTCGGTCATTAGTGGGCTCCCACCAGCTGCTTGTCCGACAGCTTCGGCGCGGTACGTCCCTCGATGTAGTCGAGGTAGTCCTGCTTGAAGTACTTCAGCGACGAGGTCACCGAGCTGGTCGCGCCGTCACCCAGGCCGCAGAACGAGCGGCCGAGGATGTTGTCGCAGGTGTCCAGCAGGGTGTCCAGGTCCTCGTGGGTGCCCTGACCGGCGAGGATCCGCCGGTAGACCCGGACCATCCAGTAGTTGCCCTCGCGGCACGGGGTGCACTTGCCGCACGACTCGTGGTGGTAGAACTCCAGCCACCGGTACGTCGCGTAGACCGGGCAGTCCTGGTCGGAGAAGATCTGGGTGGCCGTGGTGCCGAGGATCGAGCCGGCCGCCGCCACCCCCTCGAAGTCCAGCGGCACGTCCAGGTGCTCGGCGGTGAGCAGCGGCGTCGACGAGCCACCCGGCGTCCAGAACCTCAGGTTGTGACCGGGCTGCATGCCGCCGGCCAGCTCGATCAGCTCCCGCAGGGTGACGCCCATGCCGCACTCGAACTGGCCGGGGTTGGCGATCCGGCCGGAGAGCGAGTAGATCATCGGGCCGGACGACTTCTCCGTGCCCATGGTCTTCCACCAGTCGGCGCCGCCCAGCACGATGTAGGGGACGCTGGCGATGGTGCCGACGTTGTTGACCACCGTCGGGCTCGCGTACAGGCCGTGGGTGGCCGGGAACGGCGGGCGCAGCCGGGGCTGGCCCCGGAAGCCCTCCAGCGAGTCCAGCAGCGCGGTCTCCTCGCCGCAGATGTACGCCCCGGCGCCCGAGTGCACCACCAGCTCCAGGTCGTACCCGGAGCCGAGGATGTTCCGGCCCAGGTAGCCCTTGGCGGTCGCCTCCCGCACGGCGTTGCGCAGCCGGCGCGCGGCGTGCACCGCCTCGCCCCGGATGTAGATGTAGGCGCGGCTGGCACGGATCGCGTACGACGCGATGATCACGCCCTCGACGAGGGCGTGCGGGTCGTGCGTCATCAGCGGGAGGTCCTTGCAGGTGCCCGGCTCCCCCTCGTCGGCGTTGACGACGAGGTAGTGCGGCTTGCCGTCGCCCTGCGGGATGAACCCCCACTTGAGACCGGTCGGGAAGCCGGCGCCGCCGCGACCGCGCAGGCCGGAGTCCTTGATCAGCTGGATCAGGTCGTCCGGGTGCGCCTTGAGCGCCTTGCGCAGGGCCGCGTAGCCGTCGAGCTTCTCGTAGGTGCCGATCCGCCAGGCGTCCGGCGACAGCCAGCGCTTGGTGAGTACCGGCGTCAGCTTGGCCAGGGTCTCCGGCCGGGGAGTGGTCACTTCTGGACCCCCGTCTCGCTCGCGACGGCGGAGCCCGCGCCACCGGCGCCCGCCTCGGCTTCCTTGAGGTTGCGCTGCTGCGCACCGGCCGCGTCGCCGGCGGGCTTGCCGTCGCCGGCCGGCGCGTTGGCCGCCGCCCCGGCGGCCTCCGCCTCCTGCGCGTCGCGGGGAGCCGGCGGGGCGCCGTCCACCGGAACCTTGGTGCCCGGGGCGTCCGGCACGGCGGTCGCCGCGTCGGGCTGGCGGGTCTCGGCGGTACGCACCTCGGGCGACTTGGCGTCCGGCGCCTTGACGTCACGGGTGGTGCTGCCGGCCGCCTCGGCGGCGGGTGCGGGCTCGCCGGTGCCCGCGTTGACCGTGGCGGGCCGGGTGTCGTTGCCGCTCGGGGCCGGCGCGGCCTTGGCCGGTTCCGGCGCCGGCTTCGCGGCCTCGCTCCGGGCCTTCGCCTCGGCGGCGGCCTTGTCGGCCTCGGCCTTGCTGCGGATCGGGGTGTTCGGGTCGAAGCCCGGCACCGAGATGCCGTGCTCCTGCGCCAGCCGCAGCCCCCGCAGGGTGGGCTCTCCCGGCCCGCCGTCGGCGACCGCGCCCTCCCGCTCGTCGGCGAAGCCGGCGAGCTGCACCGCCATCTCCTTGAGGGTGCAGAGCCGGGCGCCCCGGGTCGGCATCGGCCGGCCACCGGCGCGCAGCTCGTCGACGACGCCGCGTGCGGTCTGCGGGTCCACCCCGTCGAAGAAGTCGTAGTTGACGGTCATCACCGGGCCGTAGTCGCACGCCGCCAGGCACTCGGCGTGCTCCAGGGTGATCGTCCCGTCGGCGGTGGTCTCGTCGTGCCCCACGCCGAGGTGCTCGGCGAGGGTGTCGTAGACCTCCTGGCCGCCGAGCACGTTGCACATCGTGTTGGTGCAGACGCTCACCAGGTAGTCGCCGGTCGGCCGGCGCTTGTACATGGTGTAGAAGGTGGCGACCGCCCCGACCTGGGCCTTGTTCAGGCCCAGCACCTCGGCGCAGAACGCCACGCCGGCCGGGGAGACGTAGCCCTCCTCGGACTGCACCAGGTGCAGCAGCGGCAGCAGCGCCGACCGGGACCGGTCGGCCGGATAGCGGGCGATGATCTCCCGTGCCCGTTCGCGGGTCTCGTCAGTGAACACACTCATCGGTCACAACCACCCATCACGGGGTCCAGCGATGCCCCACCGGCGATCACGTCGGCGATCAGGCCGCCCTCGGCCATCGCCGGGAGCGCCTGGAGGTTGACGAAGCTCGGCTCCCGGTAGTGCACCCGGTAGGGCCGGGTGCCACCGTCGGAGACGGCGTGCACGCCCAGCTCGCCGCGGGGCGACTCGATGCCGACGTAGACCTGGCCCGGCGGCACCCGGAAGCCCTCGGTGACGAGCTTGAAGTGGTGGATCAGCGACTCCATCGACTGACCCATGATCTTCGCGACGTGCTCCAGCGAGTTGCCCATGCCGTCGACGCCGATGGCGAGCTGCGCCGGCCAGGCGATCTTCTTGTCGGCCACCATCACCGGGCCCGGCTTGAGCCGGTCCAACGCCTGCTCGACGAGCTTGAGCGACTCCCGGATCTCGGCGAGGCGGACCAGGTAGCGGCCCCACACGTCGCCGTCGGTGTGCGTCGGCACGTCGAACTCGTACGTCTCGTAGCCGCAGTACGGCATGGTCTTGCGCAGGTCCCAGGCGAGGCCGGCCGAACGCAGCACCGGGCCGGTCACGCCGAGCGCGAGGCAGCCCGTCACGTCGAGCACCGCGACGTTCTTCGTCCGCTCGAGCCAGATGGGCTGCCCGGAGAGGAGGTTCTCGTACTCCTTGAGCCGCTTCGGCAGCAGCTTCAGGAACTCGCGGATCTTGACGATCGCCTCGTCCGGCACGTCCTGGGCCACACCGCCCGGCCGGACGTACGCGTGGTTCATCCGCAGGCCGGTGATGATCTCGAAGATCTCCAGGATGTACTCACGCTCGCGGAAGCCGTAGAGCATCATGTTGATCGCGCCCAGCTCCATGGCCGTGGTGGCCACCCAGACCAGGTGCGAGGAGATCCGGTTCAGCTCCATCATCAGGACCCGGATGGTGTTCGCCCGCTCGGTGATCTGGTCGGAGATCCCGAGCAGCTTCTCCACCGCCAGCGCGTACCCCGTCTCGTTGAAGATCGGGGCGAGGTAGTCCATCCGGGTCACGAAGGTGCTGCCCTGGACCCAGTTGCGGTATTCGAGGTTCTTCTCGATGCCGGTGTGCAGGTAGCCGACGACCGAGCGGGCCTCGCGGACCGTCTCGCCCTCCAGCTCCAGGACCAGCCGGAGCACGCCGTGCGTCGACGGGTGCTGCGGACCCATGTTGACGACGATCCGCTCGTCGTTGATCGGGTCGGTCCCCGAGACGACGCTGTCCCAGTCCCCACCGGTGACGGTGAAGACCTTCCCCTCGGTGGTGTCGCGCTCGGTGGCGTAGTTCGACGTGGTCACAGTGCCGGCCCTCCGTTCACGACTGCGGGGCTCGCAAGCTCACTCCTCGCGCTCACTGGTAGGACCTCCTCCGGTCCGGCGGCGGGATCTCAGCGCCCTTGTACTCGACGGGTACGCCGCCGAGCGGGTAGTCCTTGCGCTGCGGGTGCCCCTCCCAGTCGTCCGGCATGAGGATCCGGGTCAGGTTGGGGTGACCGTCGAAGACGATGCCGAACATGTCGTACGCCTCGCGCTCCTGCCAGTCCGCCGTCGGGTAGATCGACGTGACGCTCGGCAGGTGCGGGTCCTCGGCGGAGACCGCGGCCTCCAGCCGCACGGTGCGGCGGTAGGTCATCGAGGTGAGCTGGTAGACGACGTGCAGGCGGCGGGCGTCGGCGCCGAGGTAGTCCACCCCGGAGACCGAGGAGCAGAGCTCGAAGCGGAGCGCCATGTCGTCGCGCATCACCTGGCAGACCTCGGCGATCCGCTCGGGGCGGATGTGCAGGGTCAGCTCGCCCCGGTCGACCACGACCTTCTCGACGGCGTCGGCGAAGTCCGGGTACGCCTCCTCCAGCGCGTCGCGGACCTCGTCGAAGTAGCCCCCGTACGGCCGGGGCGCGTCCTCGATGGTCCGGCGCTGGCGGACGAGGCCGCCGAAGCCGGACACGTCGCCGGAGCCCTGGTTGCCGAACATGCCCCGGCCGGCCGGGCTGGCCGGGGGGTACTCGGCGGGTGCGGTGCTGCTGGCACCGGCCGGCGTGACCGGCACCGGCACGCCGCCGTCGTCTTGCCTGTCCTGAGGCGCGGTCACTTCTGGACACCCCCGTGCTGCAGGTGGTTCTGGGCCTTCATCCAGTTCTCGATCCGCAGCTGCTCCTCGCGACCCTCACGGACCGCCTTGGTCCACTCGGCCCGCCGGGCCTTGTCGCTGCGGTACGACGACGGCATCGAGCCGTAGGGGACGACCGGGACGTCGCCGCGGGCCTTGCGCGCCTCGAGCATCTTGCGGCCGTTCGGGCCGAGCGGCTCGTGCCCGATCTTCTCGCGCAGCTTGAGGACCGCGTCGATGAGCATCTCGGGCCGGGGCGGGCAACCGGGCAGGTACATGTCGACCGGGACGATGTGGTCGACGCCCTGCACGATGGCGTAGTTGTTGAACATGCCGCCGCTGCTGGCGCAGACGCCCATCGAGATGACCCAGCGGGGCTCCGCCATCTGGTCGTAGATCTGGCGCAGCACGGGGGCCATCTTCTGGCTCACCCGGCCGGCCACGATCATCAGGTCGGCCTGCCGGGGCGAGGCCCGGAAGACCTCCATGCCCCAGCGGCCCATGTCGTAGTGCGGACCACCGGCAGCCATCATCTCGATCGCGCAGCAGGCCAGACCGAAGGTGGCCCCCCAGACCGACGTCTTCCGCGACCAGTTGACCAGCTTCTCCACCGAGGTGAGCAGGACACCGGCGGGAAGCTTCTCCTCGATACCCATCTGAGGTTCCTCCCTCAGTCCCAGTCCAGGCCGCCACGCCGCCAGACGTAGGCGTAGGCGACGAAGACAGCGACGATGAACAGGACCATCTCCACGAAGCCGAAGATCGGCAGGGCGTCGAACGAGACCGCCCAGGGGTAGAGGAAGATGATCTCAATGTCGAAGACGATGAAGAGCATCGCCGTCAGGTAGAACTTGATCGGGAACCGGCCGCCGCCGACCGGCTGCGGGCTGGGCTCGATGCCGCACTCGTACGCCTCGAGCTTGGCCTTGTTGTAGCGCCGGGGACCGGCGAAGCGGGCAGCGGCCACGGAGAACAGCGCGAACCCCGCGGCGAGGGCGAACAGCCCGATGATCGGTGCATAAGGCGAGAGCGACATCGTTTTCTCCTGCTCGTCCTTCCCTGCCCCTGGTCCTTGTCAAAAATCACACTATTCACGTCCCTCGCGACGGTCGTCGGCGGGGGTCGATCTCCCCTGTCCGCACCTGCGGTCATCGCAGACCGTGGACGGGGCCGTCACACGGGGCTGCCTTCGTCGCGACCGCGGGCGCTCGCAGGCTCGTTCCTCGGGCTACACGGCGGGCGCCACTCTCGTCATCGTGTTGATGACGCGGTCCATCGCGTCCCCGTCGCGGGGGTCGGTCAGGTTGGCCAGCAGCTTGAGCACGAAGCGCATCAGCATCGGGTGCGGCATCCCGTGCTTCGTGGCCATCCGCATGATCTCGGGGCGGCCGATGAGCTTCACGAAGATGCCGCCGAGCCGGTAGTAGCCGCCGAAGCGGAGCTTCAGCTCCGTCGAGTACGCCGTCAGCGCACGCTCCCGGTCCGCGCCGGCCGGGCGCGCGAGCGCCTGCACGGCGACCTCCGCGGCCAACTCGCCGGACTCCATCGCGTACGCGATGCCCTCGCCGTTGAACGGGTTGACCATGCCGCCGGAGTCGCCGACCAGCATCACGCCCCGGGTGTAGTGCGGCACCCGGTTGAAGCCCATGGGGAGCGCGGCGCCGAGGATCGGCCCCTCCGCGTTCGCCTCGTCGGTCATGCCCCAGTCGGCGGGCGTGTTGGCCAGCCAGTCGGTGAGCAGCCGGCGGTAGTTGGTCTTGCCGAACGCGGACGAGGAGTTGAGCACCCCGAGGCCGACGTTGACCCGGCCGTCGCCCAGCCCGAAGATCCAGCCGTACCCGGGCAGCAGGTTGTCGCCGCTGTCCTTGCTGCGCAGCTCGAGCCAGGACTCCAGGTAGTTGTCGTCGTGCTTGGCGGGCGAGCGGTAGTAGCGCCGGACGGCGACGCCGATCGGCCGGTCCTCGCGTTTGGCCAGCCCGAGGGCGAGCGGGAAGCGGCCGGAGACCCCGTCGGCCGCGACGACCAGCGGCGCGTGGAAGGTGGCGGGCTCCTTGCCCGGGCCGACCTCCGCCTCGACGCCGGTGACCCGGCCGTCCGGGCCCAGCACCGGGCCGGTGACGTTCACGCCGGTACGCAGCTCGGCGCCGGCCTCGACGGCGCGCCGGGCGAGCAGGTCGTCGAAGTCGAGCCGGGTGCGCACCAGGCCGTAGTTGGGGAAGCTCGCCAGGTCGGGCCAGTCCAGCTCCAGCCGGACGCCGCCACCGATGACCCGCAGGCCCCGGTTGTGCAGCCAGCCCGCCTCGGGCGAGGTGTCCACGCCCATCCGGATGAGCTGCCGCACCGCGCGCGGGGTCAGCCCGTCGCCGCAGACCTTCTCCCGGGGGAACTCGGTCTTCTCCAGCAGCAGCACCCGTACGCCGTGCCGAGCCAGGTGGTATGCGGTAGCCGACCCACCGGGACCGGCGCCCACGACGATCACGTCGGCGTCATGCTCCACCGCGGCCATCCCGCGCCTCCTCCCGCATGCTCGTGAAATGCTTCACAAGCCAGACGGTGGGAGTCTATGACCGACGTCATGACCACGCCGGACCAGGGGTACCTAACTTGCCGGAGACACGTCGGCCGAGGTCGGAGGCGGGGCGCCGGGGCGGGCCTCAGTGCCGGGCGGAGGCGGCCGGATCCAGGCCGGCGTCGTGCCGGATCGTCTCCGGCAGGTGCTCGCGCAGCGCGCCGCCGGCGGCGCGGTCTAGGGCGGCCAGCACCTCTGCCACGACCTGACGGACGTCGGCGGGATCCGCGCCGGCCAGCTCCTTGAGCTGGGCGATGAGCTCGGTCGCGTCGTCGTCGGTGGCCTCCGCGCCGACCGCCTGGTGTCGTCCCGTCATGGGGGCGAGCTTACGGAACAAAGTGGAGCAAAAACGGATATTCAGGGAAAGGGTGCCGGATCGGCCTAGACGCGGACCGCGCGGTGCAGCGCCGCGATCCCGCCGGTCAGGTTGCGCCAGGCCACCCTGCCCCAGCCCGCCGCGCCGATCCGCGCGGCCAGCGCCGGCTGGTCGGGCCACGCCCGGATCGACTCCGCCAGGTAGACGTACGCGTCGGGGTTGCTGGAGACGGTGCGGGCCACGCTCGGCAGCGAACGCATCAGGTACGACAGGTAGACCGTGCGGAACGCCGGGTTCACCGGGGTGCTGAACTCGCACACCACCAGCCGGCCGCCCGGCCTGGTGACCCGGGCCAGCTCCCGCAGGGCGGCGTCGGTGTCGTTCACGTTGCGCAGCGCGAACGAGATGGTCACCGCGTCGAAGCTGGCGTCGGCGAAGGGCAGCTTCAACGCGTCCCCGGCCAGCAGCGGCACCTGGGGACGGGTGCGCTTGCCGACGCGCAGCATGCCGAGGGACAGGTCGGCGCCCACCGCGTACGCGCCCGACTGGGCCAGTTCCTCGGTGGACACGCCGGTGCCGGCGCCCACGTCGAGCACCCGCTCACCAGGCCGCAGGTCGAGCGCGGCCCGGGTGGCCCGGCGCCAGAACCGGTCCTGCCCGAAGGAGAGGACGGTGTTGGTCAGGTCGTAGCGAGCCGCCACGCCGTCGAACATCGCGGCGACCTCGTGCGGCTGCTTGTCCAGGTTGGCGCGCTGGCCCTGCGGGGTACGGCTCACCCCTCCACTCTGCCAGTCCGGCCCACGCGGGCGGCCGGTGGGTCGGCCGCCCCACCACCCCGGACACGCCGCGGGGGCGGGATGGTCGCCCACCCCGCCCCCGCGCCGCCGTACGTCAGTCGGTCGACTTCTCGTCGCCGGGCGCCACCAGGACGACCCTGCGCCGCCGGGAGAGCAGCAGCAGCGCGCCGCCGGCCAGCAGCACGGCCGCGCCGATGCCTCCGATCAGCCCGGCCTGCACGCCGGTCACCGGCAGCCCGCCGTCGCCGCCGCCACCGCCACCGCCACCGGGGGTGGTGGTCGGGGCCGCCGTGGGTACGCCGGTCGGGGTCGCCGTCGGGGTCGGCGTCGGCTCACCGGTCGGGGTCGGGGTCGGGGTCGGCTGCGCCGACAGGTCGACGAAGGCCTCGAAGAACGTGTGGTTGTCGCCCATGTCGGCCTCGGAGAAGGCCTTCCGCTGCGCCTGGCCGGCGATCCGCGGCTCCTCCTCCGGCTCGCCCTCGGCGACGTCCAGCCCGTACGCGAAGAGGTCGCCCTCCCGCAGCACCGGCTCGGTCACGTCGTCGCCGACCTTCACGGTGACGTCGGCGGTGTAGTACTGCCCCCGGCGGATCGTCGCGCCGGCGTCCTCGCAGAACGCCTGCTCCTTGCCGAGGTACACCTGCGTGACGCAGCCCTGCGGCACCGTCACGAAGCTCACACCGGCCGGGAGGGTGATGCCGTAGAAGACGCCGGTCGCGGGCCGGCTGCCGTCGTTGTAGACCGCCCAGTCCAGCGGGACGGTCTCGCCCCGGCGCACCGGCCTGAGGTCCGGCTCGTCGGCCACCGCGCCGTTGACCACGACGCCTGCCTGGACGTCCTGCGCCCAGGCGGTGAGGTCGTAGCCGGGCTTCGTCACGGTCACCGGCACGACGACCTTGTCGCGAACCTTGCCCCCGGGCGTCGCGGTGACGACGTGGACGACCAGCTTGCCGCCGTCGCCCCGGCCGCCCGTGCTGAACAGCGGGACGCCGAAGTCCTTGCTGGTGCCGGCGGGCAGGTCGCCGAGGGAGCACTGGTAGAGGTGGCTCTCGATGGCGCGGCAACCCTCGGGCACCAGGAAGCCGACGCGCTTCTCCTTGAGCTGCTGGGTGTTGACCCGCAACGAGACGTCCTCCGCCGTGGCCGTGCCGGCGTTGGTGACGGTGAACTTGAACGGCTTGCTCCGGGCCGCATCGACACCCTTCGCGAGCTGGGTGCTGATCGGGATCAGGGCGAGGTCCGGCCCGTCGGCGGCCTGGGCGGGAACGGCGACGGTGGTCAGGCCACCCGCCGCGAGGAGTGCCACGGCACCGGCGCGGGCCAGGGCCGAGCGATGGAACAGGGTCATCGGTCCCCCGGGGGGTTAGGGAAGAAACGGATGGTTGCGGAACCCGGGCGGACGCTATCGAAGGTCGAAGCGGCACGCCAGCAGGGAGATCGTGTTTCATCCGTCCGGCCGATCCGGTCGGACGGGACGGCCCGACGCACAGCGGGGGCGGGATGGTCACCCATCCCGCCCCCGCTGCCGTGCGTTATGTGAACGACCCTCGCGGGTCGATGGAGGACGACCGTCAGGCCGTCGGCTTCTCGTCGCCCGGGGTCACCAGGACGACCCGGCGCCGCCGCGCCACCATGAACATGGCCGCGCCCGCGATCAGCACCGCGCCGCCGATGCCGCCGATCAGCGTGGTCTGCGCGCCGGTGACCGGCAGGCCGCCGTCGTCGTCACCGCCGCCGCCCGCGCCGCCCTTGGCCGCGACGATCACGGCGTACGCGTCGGAGTTGTCGGTGGCGTCCACGTCGGTCGCCCGCAGGCCGGTGACGTTCTCCGGCAGGGTGACCGCAGCCGCCCGCATCCGGCTGGGCGCGGACCCGACCGGCTCGACGCTGACCAGACCACCCTTGAGGGCACCCGGCTTCACGTCCGCCGCCACGTCGAACACGTGGTAGAAGCCGTAGGCCGAGTAGAGCTTGTCCTCGGGGTTGGTGTCCTCGTCCTGCGGGATCAGGCCGAAGTTGGCGTAGGTGCAGGTGAAGGTGGACTTGTCGGCCGCGTACTCGCAGCCCGGCTCCACCTCGGTCGGGGTGACGCCCTTGGGCAGCTTGACGCTGATCTTCAGACCGGCGGCGGCCTTGTCACCCTGGTTGGTGATGAAGTACGTCAGCGCCGAGCGGCCGCCCGCGTGCAGGTCGCCGGAGTAGACCGGGTTGCCGTCGACGATCTTCACGGCCTGCTTGACGTCCTCGGCGACGACCGAGAGGTCCGGCCCGCTGGCGTCGGAGAAGTCCAGCGTGGCGGTCTTGGTGTTGTTCGCCGCGTTGGTGTCGTCCTTCGAGATGAGCTTGAAGGAGAGCGGGGCCTTGTAGGTGCCCTCGGCCTCGAACTTGAACAGGACGATCGGCAGGTCGGTGGTCTCACCCGGGCCCGGCAGGCCCTTCTCCGTCGCGTGGCAGATGAACGCGGTCGGCTTCTCCCCGACGAGCTCGATGTCGCAGCCGTCCTCGACGGCCGGCACGGCGGCGACCTTGTCGAAGTCGACCTTGGACACGTCCACCCGCACCGACAGTTCGCTCGGGGTGTTCTTGCCGGTGTTGGTCACCTTGGCGTAGGCGAACTTGCCCTGCGCGTTGGCGGCGACCCGCGTGCCGGCCACCTCGATCGCGAGGTCCGTCTCCGTGCCCGAGGCGTGAGCCGGGCTACCGAGGACGGTCAACGCGCCGGAGGCGAGCAGCGCGCCGGCGCCGATACGCGCCAGCGAACGGTTACGGAAGATCATGGAAGAGTTCCCCCCGTTGGGGTGAAGGAAAGGTACGGCCGGGGACGTTAGCGGTAAGCGATCACGCCCGCCACCCCGCAGGACGGGCGCGTTGAACAGCCTGGCTAAGAATCACTTAAGGAATGCCCGGATTGATATGTCTTGCTGCCCCGGCCACCCCGACACCGACTCCGAACGGCAATCTAATTGAGATCAACGGCCAACGGGAATTCACCCGATCGGACAGCCGAGCGACTCATTTACCGTCACTTTCCGTATTCCCATGATCCACGCAGTGGTCCACGTACGACGACACCCCACCGCCGGACGGCGGTGGGGTGTCGGTGGTGCGGGTGCCTGCGGACGCCCCGCTCAGCGGGCGTCGACCAGCGGCAGGGACTTCCCGGCGCCGCCGCCCGGCATGGCGATCGAGGAGAAGTGCGAGACGACCCGCTCGTCGGTCGGGTCGTCGGCCGGGGTGCGGTGCACGGCCAGCCGGTTGTAGAGGGTGTCGCGCTGGGCGGGGATCCGGTCCGCCGAGCGGATCATGCCGATCAGCTCGTGCAGGTTGGAGCGGTGCCGCGCGCCGGCCGAGGAGATGACGTTCTCCTCCAGCATGATCGAGCCGAGGTCGTCCACGCCCATGTGCAGGGCGAGCTGCCCGACGTCCTTGCCGGTGGTCAGCCAGGACGCCTGGAGGTGCGGCACCGTCTCGAAGAAGAGCCGGGCCACCGCGACCAGCCGCAGGTACTCCAGGGTGGTGGCCTGGGTCCGGCCCTTGAGGTGGTTGTTCTCCGGCTGGTACGTCCAGGGGATGAACGCCCGGAAGCCCTTCGTGCGGTCCTGCACGTCGCGGATCATCCGCAGGTGCTCGATCCGCTCGGCGGCGGTCTCGCCGGTGCCCATCATCATGGTGGCGGTCGACTCGACGCCCTGCCGGTGCGCCAGCTCCATGACCTCCAGCCAGCGCTCGCCCGACTCCTTCAGCGGCGCGATGGCCTTGCGCGGGCGGGCGGGCAGCATCTCCGCGCCGGCGCCGGCGATCGAGTCCAACCCGGCCGCCTTGATCCGGGCGATGGCCTCGTCGAGGCTGACGCCGGAGACCTTGGCCATGTGCAGGATCTCGCTGGGGCCGATCGAGTGGATCGCCAGCTGCGGGTACGCCTTCTTGACCGAGGAGAACAGCTCCTCGTAGTACTCCACGCCGTAGTCCGGGTGGTGCCCGCCCTGGAGCATGACCTGGGTGGCGCCCAGCTCGACCGCCTCGCCGCAGCGGCGCAGGATCTCCTCGGTCGGGTGGGTCCAGCCCTCCTTGTGCTTGGGGGCCCGGTAGAACGCGCAGAACTTGCACGCCGTCACGCAGACGTTCGTGTAGTTGATGTTGCGGTCGATCAGGTACGTGACGACGTTGTCCGGGTAGCGGCGTCGGCGCACCGCGTCGGCGGCCTCGCCCAGGGCGTGCAACGGCGCCTCGGTGTAGAGCAGCAGGGCCTCCTCGGGCGTGATCCGCCCGCTGTCCGCGCCACGCTGCAGGATGTCGTCGATCTCCCGGCTCACACTCACCCCCCGAGCCTACGTCGCCCGCTCGGGGGACCGGTCGATGGCCGCCGAACAGCCCGCCCGGCGGCGCGTCGGGTGTGACGGTGTTCACCCTCGCCGGTGGTGCGGCGCCGCCCGTCCGACGACGGACGACGCCGCACCCTCCGGTCAGAAGACGCGCGGGATGCTGCTGGGCGTCCAGCCGCTGCCCACGGCACTGGTGCTGGTGGCGTAGAGCTTGAAGTCGGCGCTCAGGTCCCCGGTCGACTGGAAGCCGAGCATGACGCCGGCGGAGTCCTGGCCGATCAGGTCGGTGCGTCCGTCGCCGGTGAGGTCCCCGACCAGGATGCGGGGCCGGTTCGTCGTGCCCCAGTTCGTGCCCACGTACGGGTAGGGCCCGGAGAACAGCAGCCCCTCGCCGGTCATCGCCCCCGACGACCGGTACGCCCGCAGCCGTCCGTCCGCGAGCTGGGCGACCAGGTCGGTGGTGCCGTCACCGTCGAAGTCGGCCGGCAGGATCCGAGGAATCGAGGAACTCCGCCAACCGGTGCCGACCACCTTCGCCACGAGAGTCGTCGGGAAGAGCCTCATGTCCATGGAAAGATTTCCGCTGGAAGGGTAGCCCTTCATGGTGCCGTCTGCGTGCTGGGCGATCAGATCGGTCCGCCCGTCGCCGTTGAAGTCGCCGGTCAGGATGCGCGGCACCTCCGTGGTGGTGAAACCCGTGCCGACGTCCCTCGTCGTCCCGGCGAACAGCTGGGCGTCGGCCGACAGGTCGCCCGTGGACGTCCAGACCCGTAGCGTGCCGTTGAGCAGCTGGCCGAGGAGGTCGGTGCGGCCGTCGCCGTTGAAGTCGCCCGGGATCAGGCGGGGGATCGAGCCGCTGGTGAAGGCGGTGCCGACGATCGCGGACGCCCCGGCGAAGAGCCGGTAGTCGGCGGAGAGGTCGCCGGTCGACTCCCAGGCGGTCAGGGTGCCGTCGCCGCTCTGCGCGATGATGTCCGTCCGGCCGTCCCCGGTGAAGTCCCCGGTGAGCGCCCGCGGCCGGTTCGCCCCGCCCCAGTTCGTCCCCACGTAGCGGTAGGGCGACGGGAAGAGCGGGGCGGTGCCCGAGAGGTCGCCGCTCGACGGGTACGCCCGCAGCCTGCCGTCGGCGAGCTGGACAAGCGCGTCGGTGCGGCAGTCGCCGGTCCAGTCGCCCAGGATCACCACACCCGCCTGGTCGGCCGGGCCGTGACTCGCGCCACCGGCACTGCAGTTGTTGGGCGTGTTCTGGCGGATCCAGCCGGCCAGGTCGTCCGTGCGGGTCTCGATGGCGTCCCGCCGGGTCTCCGTCTCGGCGAGACAGCCGCCCTGCCAGGAGGTGGCATGCACGGCAACCAGCTCGGGACGCCCGTCCACCACCCGCACCGCCGGCCCTCCGGCGTCGCCCTTGCAGGTGGTCGGCCCACCCTGTTCGTTGCTGATCGCGACCGAGGTGGCCGAGACGGCGCCGACCGTGACCGGCGCACCGTGCAGCTTGTCGGGCACCCACTCGGTGGCGGTACGACCGAAGCCGAGCGCCTGCAACGTCTCGCCCGGCACGGGTGCCCCGGTGGCGAGCGCGACCGGGGTGACGCCGACCACCGGCAGCGTGAGCCGGAGCAGCGCGAGGTTCCGATCCGGGTGCGACACCACGAGATTGGCACGCTGCACCCGGCCGTCGTTCGTGGTCAGATCCAGCCGGCCCACGGTGACCGTGGTGGGCCACGCGGGCGCGCTCGCAGTCGAGCGCGGGCCCGGGGTGGGGGGAAGGCATGAGTGGGCCGTCAACACCCACTGGGGCGCGACCAGCGCCCCGGAGCAGGCGCCCATCTCACCGAAGGTGACCTTCGCCGCGAAGGCGTACGCGCTGTCCGTGACCGGGCTGCCCCCGCTTACCGCCCGGGCCGGCGCACCTGCGACGGCCCCTGCCGTCAACGCGGCGGCGACACCGATGACGAGGGCTCTTCGCCGTCGTCGTACCTGCTGATCCATCGACTCTCCGTTCCTCGGGCACGGCGGCCGGCCACCCGCGCTCCGGCACCGGCCGGCTCGACCCGCCGGTCTGCCCGGGGCGCACGGTCGGCCGCGTCACCTGTCGGTGACGGACTGGAATATAGATGTTGGGCGGTCGCCGCACCGCCCCGCTCGACCGCCGCGATCAGGCCCTCCCGACGCACCCATCGAACCATTAACATTCGTGAATGATCGTGAAGGCGTCCTCCCCCACCCGTCCTCCCCTACGTCGCCTCGCCGACCTGATGGCAACCTGATGGCGACCATCCCCTGGCTCGCCGACGTGCTCCGCGCCGCCGGCGTCACGGTGGTGGAGCACGGCAACTGGCTCGGCCGGGTCTCCGGCAGCTCGTTCAATCCGATCGGCGTGCTCTGGCACCACACCGCCGCCACCTCCAGCGCCGGCAACCCGCACCCCGCCCTGAACATCTGCATCAACGGCCGCTCCGACCTGCCCGGCCCGCTCTGCCAGGCCCTGGTCGACCACCACGGCGTCTTCCACGTCATCTCCGGCGGGCGGGCCAACCACGCCGGCGTCAGCCGCGGCAGCGGCCCCATCCCGGCCGGCGACGGCAACACCCTGATGGTCGGCTGGGAGATCGACTACAACGGGGTCAACCAGGCCATGACCGGCGCCCAGTACAGCGCCTCGGTGCTCGCCACCGCCGCCGTGCTGCGGCGGCTCGGCCGCGACGCCAGCCACGCCCGGGGCCACCGGGAGACCAGCACCAGCGGCAAGATCGACCCGTCGTTCATCGACCTGGACTCGATGCGCGCCGACGTGGCCCGCCAGCTCGCCGGCAACCCACCCCTCGACCTCACGGAGAACGACATGAAGCTCATCCAGTCACCCGGCCGCGGCATCGCCCTCGTCGGACCCGGCTACTTCCGCCAGCTCCGCAACGACGAGGAGGTGCACGCCGCCGTCGCGCTGGCCGGCAACCCGCTGGTCGGCAACGACCGCCAGTTCGACCTGTGGCGCAGCATCGCCTACGACGGCCAGGTCAAGGCCCCGAGCTGACCGCACGCAGGGGGTCGGCGGGTGCGACGCGGTGCCTGCGCCGACCCGCCGACCCGGCTGCGCCCGCCGAGCGGCGGGCGGACCGGTCAGGCGTCGTAGTCGACGGTGAGCCGGTCGGTCGTCGGGCTGGACTGGCAGGTGAGGACGTAGCCGGCGGCCACCTCGTCCGGCTCCAGCGCGTAGTTGCGGGCCATCGTGACCGCGCCGTCGACCACCTTGGCCTTGCAGGTGGAGCAGACCCCGCCCTTGCAGGCGTAGGGCAGCTCGCCGCGCACCTTCAGCGCCGCGTCCAGCACCCGCTCGTCGCGCCGCATCGTGAAACGCGACGACCGGCCGTCGAGCAGGATGGTCACCTCGGCGCCGCCGCCCGGCTCGTCGGCCGGGCGTCGCGGTGGGGCCGGGGCCTCGGCAACGTGGAACAGCTCCGTGTGCACCGCCGACTCCGGCACGCCGCGCGCGGCGAGCACCTCCCGGGCGTCCACCACCATGTCGTACGGGCCACAGAGGAACCACTCGTCGACGGTGTCGCCGGGCACGACGGTGTCCAGCAGCCGGCCCAGCCGGTCGGCGTCGATCCGGCCGGAGAGCAGCGCCGACTCGCCCTGTTCCCGGGAGAGCACGTGCACCAGGTGCAGCCGGGTGGGCCACCGGTCCTTCAGGTCGGCCAACTCCTCGGCGAACATCACCGTGTTCGCCGTGCGGTTGCCGTACACCAGCGTGAACGTGCTGGCCGGCTCGACGGCGAGCGCCGTCGCGACCAGCGCGAGCACCGGGGTGACGCCCGAGCCGGCGACCACCGCGCCGTAGTGGCGGGCCCGGTCCGGCGCGAGGGCCGTGGTGAAGTGCCCGAGCGGCGGCAGCACCTCGATCGTGTCGCCGCCGCGCAGCGCGCCGCAGGCGAAGGCGGAGAACGCGCCGCCGGGAATCTCCCGCACGCCGATCCGCAACCGGCCGTGCCGGGCCAGGTCGTCGGGCGTGGAGCAGATGGAGTACGACCGCCGCACGTCCTCACCGGCGGCGCCGGGGCGGCGGACGGTGAGGTGCTGGCCGGCGGAGAACGCGAACGTCTCCCGCAGCTCCACCGGCACGGCGAAGGTGACCGCCACGGCGTCGTCGGTGAGCCGGTCGACGGCGGCGACGGACAGCGGGTGGAAGACCGGCCGGCGACGGACCGGGCGGGTGATGGTGACAGTCACAGCGCCTTCAGGTGGTCGAAGGGTTCACGGCAGGAACGGCAGCGCCAGAGCGCCTTGCACGCGGTCGAGCCGAAGCGGCTGACCTGCTCGGTCTCGGGCGAGCCGCAGCGCGGGCAGCGGACGGCGAGGGTCAGCGGCACCACGTTGTCGGCGCGTACGGGCGACGGCGGGGCGATGCCGGCGGCGGCGAGCTTGGCCCGGCCGGCGTCGGAGATCCAGTCGGTGCTCCACGCCGGGCTGTAGACGGTCCGCACGTCGGCCTCGGGACGCCCGGCGGCGGCCAGCGCCCGCCGGATGTCGGCGCGGATCACGTCCATCGCCGGGCAGCCGGTGTAGGTGGGGGTGATGGTCACGACCACCCGGCCGGTCGCCGGGTCCTCGTCGACCGCCCGCAGGATGCCGAGGTCGTCGATGGTGACCACCCGGATCTCCGGGTCCACCACCGCCGCCACGGCCTCCCACGGAGTCACCAGTGCCGCCTTCCGTTCGCGACTGCGGGGCTCCGCTGCGCTGCACTCCTCGCGCTCACCAGTGCGCTCCGGGGTGGGCGCGGTGCAGCACCTGCATCTCGGCGAGCAGGAAGGACAGGTGCTCGGTGTGCACGCCGTCCCGCCCGCCGCCCGGCGCCCAGCCGGACTCCGGCCGGGTCAGCGTGGCCTCGTCCAGCACGGCGCCGACGGTGGCGTCGAAGTCGGCCCGCAGGGTGGCCGGGTCGACCGGCGCCGCCGGGTCGGGGGCGAACAGCTCGTGCACGTACGGCCAGACCTGGTCGACCGCCGCCTGCATGCGCCGGTGCGACTCCTCGGTGCCGTCGCCGAGCCGCCGCACCCACGTCGAGGCGTGGTCGAGGTGGTAGGCCGACTCCTTGCGGGCCTTGGCCCCGATCGCGGCCAGCCGCTCGTCGGCGCAGCCGGCCAGCGCGGTGTAGAGCGGAAGCTGGTAGGCCGCCAGGAAGAGCAGCTTCGCCATGGTGACCGCGAAGTCGCCGTTGGGCAGCTCCACGAGCAGGCAGTTGCGGAACTCCCGGTCGTCGCGGAGGAACGCCAGCGCGTCCTCGTCCCGGCCGGCGCCCTCCACCTCGCCCGCGTACGACAGCAGGAGCCGGGCCGCGCCGAGCTGGTCGAGGGCGATGTTGGCCAGCGCGATGTCCTCCTCCATCTCCGGCGCGCGGGTGGTCCACTCGGCCAGCCGCTGCGCCGCGACGAGCGCGTCGTCGCCGAGGGCGAGGGCGAAGTCGAAGGGGCCGTTCACGCCGCCACCTCGCTCCGCTCGGCGGCGGCGCGACGCGCCCCGGTGCTGGGCCGAACGGTTCGCTCGCTCACAGGTGGGCCACTCCGTCCGGCACGTCGTAGAAGGTGGGATGCCGGTAGACCTTGTCGGCCGCCGGGTCGAAGAAGGCGTCCTTCTCGTCGGGGCTGGACGCGGTGATCGCGCCCGCCGGCACCACCCAGATGGAGACGCCCTCCTGGCGGCGGGTGTAGAGGTCCCGCGCGTTGCGCAGGGCCAGCTCGGCGTCGGGGGCGTGCAGGCTGCCGACGTGGGTGTGCGACAACCCGCGCCGCGCCCGCACGAAGACCTCCCACAAGGGCGAAGGACCGCTCGCGCCGCGCTGGTCCGTCCGCTCGCTACGCTCGCTCACGCCGCTACCTTCTCCTTCTGCTCCACCCGCTTGGCGGCGTACGCCGTGGCGGCCTCCCGCACCCACGCGCCGTCGTCGTGGGCGCGGCGCCGGTGCTCCATCCGCTCCCGGTTGCACGGGCCGTTGCCCTTGATCACCCGCATCAGCTCGTCGTAGTCGGGCTGCGTGAAGTCGTACGACTGCCGGGACTCGTTCCAGCGCAGGTCGGGATCCGGGATCGTCAGGCCGAGAATCTCCGCCTGCTGCACGCACATGTCCACGAAGCGCTGGCGCAGCTCGTCGTTGGAGAAGCGCTTGATCTTCCAGGCCATGGACTGCGCCGAGTGGGTGGAGTCGGTGTCCGGCGGGCCGAACATCGCCAGCGACGGGTACCACCAGCGGTCGAGGGCGTCCTGCGCCATCGCCTTCTGCGCCGGGGTGCCGTGCGCGAGCGTGTGCAGGATCTCGTAGCCCTGCCGCTGGTGGAACGACTCCTCCTTGCAGACCCGGATCATCGCCCGCGCGTACGGCCCGTAGGAGCAGCGGCAGAGCGGGACCTGGTTGACGATGGCGGCGCCGTCCACCAGCCAGCCGATGGCGCCCACGTCGGCCCAGGTCAGGGTGGGGTAGTTGAAGATCGAGCTGTACTTCTGCCGGCCGTTGAGCAGCAGCTCGACCAGCTCGTCCCGGCTGATCCCGAGGGTCTCGGCGGCGGCGTAGAGGTAGAGGCCGTGGCCGGCCTCGTCCTGCACCTTGGCCAGCAGGATCGCCTTGCGCTTGAGCGAGGGGGCGCGGCTGATCCAGTTGCCCTCCGGCTGCATGCCGATGATCTCGGAGTGCGCGTGCTGCGCGATCTGCCGGATCAGCGTCTTGCGGTACGCCTCGGGCATCCAGTCGCGCGGCTCGATCTTCTGGTCGGCGTCGATGACCTCGGCGAAGTACGCCTCGAGGTCCTCGTCCGCGCCGGGGGCGCCGCCCCGGCGGCCACGTGCGGCGGCCTCCCGCAGGGCCGCCTCCGCCGCCTCGACCTCGCCGAGCAGGCCACCGCCGGGTGCGTCATCGGCGGAGAAGTCGTTGCCATACATGAGGTCAAGTGTTACAGCTCGCCTCTCGGGACACCAGAGGGTGTAACAGGTTTCCGGAGACAGTTTCGGCACGGGGCGGGGACTCCGGCAGCCGGGCAAACTATGACTTGGGTCACTATGAGAAGGTGAATCCTCTCAACAGCCGCATAGCGGCTCGATATCCCGCCTACATGGCAAGTTGCCAGGTGTCGGGTCCTGGCGCGCCGCCGATCCGCACGTAGACTTCCCCCGTCACACCGATCGGCTGCCGACGATCGCCCGAGAAACACGGAGGGCGGATCCCCCCGGCCCTCGGCCAGCCGCCGATCCGTCCGACAACCAGCCGGTCCCCCCGGCCTGACATCTGGAGCTCACCCACTCATGCGATCCCGCGTGACCCTGGTGCTCGCCGTCGTGGCGGTCCTCCTCGGTGGCGGCCTGCTCGTTCCGGCCGCGTACGCCCGACTCGCCGGCGACGACGCCGCGAGCGGCGGGAGCGGCGGCGGAAGCGTCGCGGCCCCCGCGCCCACCCCGCCCCCGCCGCCGACCCTGGCCGCCGGCCCGGTCACGGTGAACTTCAAGGGCGAGTTCTTCTCGTGGGCGCTGATGGACCGGGAGACCGGCGAGATCTCCGGGTCGAAGAACCTGGCCTCGACCAGCTCCACCGAGTCGATGATCAAGGCCTGGTTCGCGGCGGACTACCTCAACCAGCTCGGCGACAAGCCGCTGCCGGCCGAGCGGAAGAAGCAGATCACCACCGCCATCCGGGACAGCAACGACGACGCCGCCAACGCCCTCTACAGCGCGGCGGGCCGGGCCGGCACGATCAGGCGGATGGTCAGCACCTGCAAGCTCACCGACACCAAGCCGGGCAACGTGCCCGGTTACGTGGGCTGGTGGAGCTTCACGCGGATGTCCCCGCGTGACGCCGTCCGGCTCGGCGACTGCATCGCCGACGGCACGGCCGCCGGCCCCAAGTGGACGAAGCTCCTGCTGGACGAGATGAGCAAGGTCAGGGGCAGCACGGCCGCCAAGGACCAGAATCCCCGCTTCGGCGGCGGCCGTTGGGGCATCATCGACGGCCTCCCCCAGTCGATCGTCAGCCAGGGCCCGGTCAGCATGAAGAACGGCTGGACCCCGCTCAACTACGACGGCAACTGGCACGTGAACTGCCTCGCGGTGACCGACAGGTGGAGCCTCGCGGTGATGCTCCGCTACCCGCAGAAGAGCGGGCTGAACTACGGCGCGCAGGTCTGCGCCTCGGTCGCCAGCCAGCTCGTGACTCCGCAGCCGGGCGCCGCCCTCAAGGTGCCTCAGCAGCCCGCCGGGAAGCTCTGATGACGCGACGGCGTCGGGCCGACGAGCCCGCCGACGCCTCCCCCCGCAGGCTCATCGCCATCGCGGTGGTCCTCATCTGCCTGGTGCTCGTCTCGCTGCGGCTGCTGCCGGGCTCGCCGTTCGAGTCCCGCGCCGCCGCCGAGTGGGGCACCCCCGCCGGCCCGGCCGACCGCGCCACGACCGCCCCCAGCGACCGCAGCTCCCGACCCTCGCCGTCGCCGAGCCCGACGCCGGAACCGGAGCCGCTGCCGTTCGAGGCCAAGGAACTCGACCTGGACATCGAGGGCTGGTACTCCTGGAGCGTCCTCGACCGCCGCACCGGGGAGATCATCGGCTCCGACAACATGGACGAGACCAGCACCACCGCGTCGCTGATCAAGGCATGGATCGTCGCCGACCACCTGCGCCGCGCCGACGAGAACGGCCAGACCCCGAGCGCCGCCAAGCTGGCCGACGCCACGAAGATCATCCGGGACAGCGACAACACCCGGACCCAGCAGTTCTACAACGCGCTGGGCGGGTCCGCCTCGATCAAGCGGCTGCTCTCCAAGTGCGAGCTGACCGACAGCAGCGTCGCCAGCGACGGCGGCTGGAGCCGGACGAAACTCTCCCCCCGGGACACCGCCCGGATGGGCGCCTGCATCGCCGACGGCCGCGCCGCGGGCCCGAAGTGGACCAAGTGGCTGATCAACGAGATGCGTCTGGTCAGGGGCGGCGGCGACTTCGGCATCCGCAAGGCGTTCCCGGCCGCCGAACGCAAGACCATCGCCATCAAGAACGGCTGGATCGACCGGACCAAGGAGCAGGAGATGCACATCAACTGCCTGGCCATCGGCGACACCTGGACGATGGGCGTGATGGTCCGCTACCCGATCGGCAAGGGCTACGAGTACGGCATGAAGAACTGCCAGAAGATCACCGAAGCCCTCCTCCGCCCCACCACCTAGCCCCGCCCACCGCCCCGGGCCGGCCAGAGGTTCAGCCCGTGAAGAAGGCCGGGCCGGAGGCGGGCAGGGGCGGGGCGGCGTCGATGGTGGCGGCGCGACGCGCGAACTCGCGCAGGCCGGCCACCTGGCGCTCGCCGAGGGAGAAGTCCAGCGCCCGGAAGTACGTCGCCAGGGTCGCCGCGTCGAACGGCTCCCAGCGCGCGGCCGCCTCGGCCACCTGGTCCAGCTCGGCCAGGCAGAGGTCCCGGGAGCGCAGGAACGCCTCATGCACCTCCTTGACCAGGCCGGGGTGGGCGGCGGCGAAGTCGCGGCGTACCGCCCAGACGGCGAAGACCATCGGCAGGCCCGTCCACTCCCGCCACGCCTGCCCGAGGTCGGTGACCTCCAGCCCACGCTTCGGCGCCTCGTAGAGGGCGCGTAGCGCCACGTCGCCGATCAGCACCCCGGCGTCGGCCTCCAGCAGCATCTGGGTCAGGTCGGGCGGGCAGCGGAAGTACTCGGGGTTCACCCCGTACCGCTCGCCGAGCAGCAACTGGGCCAGCAGCACCCCGGTCCGCGAGGTCGAGCCCAGCGCCACCTTGCCGTGGCCGAGCTCGGCCAGCGGGCGGGTGGAGACGACGTTGACCGACAGCACCGGGCCGTCGCTGCCGACCGCCAGGTCGGGCAGGAGCAGCAGCTCGTCGGCGTGCCGCAGGTACTCCACCTGGGAGATCGGACCGATGTCCAGGTCACCGGCGACCAGGGCGGCGCTGAGCCGGTCCGGGGAGTCCTTGTGCAGGTCGACGTCGATCAGGGCGCCGGAGCGCATCAGCCCCCAGTAGATCGGCAGGCAGTTCAGGAACTGGATGTGCCCGACCCGGGGGCGTGCGACGTGCTCAGCCATGCCCCGACCGTATCCCCGCCACCGTTGCGTGGCTCAGTGGGCCGGGGTGGGAGTGGCCAACCCCGCATCCGCCGGGTGGTCGCCGTCCCCCGCCTCTCCCGGCGCGCCGTCCGCACCGCCCGCCCGGGCCGCCGCCGTCGACCCGGCGCCGGCCGCCCGGACCCGTCGGACGGACCGGACGACGGCGGGCACGAACGCCACCACGACCAGCAGGCCGACCGCGCCGGCCGCCGCGATCAGGGGTCGCGGCGACAGCAGCGCCAGCAGGGCGCCCCCGATCAGGTAGCCCCCCATCGAGCCGCCCTGCACGGCCGCGCCGTAGAGGGCGTACGCCCGGCCGCGCGACGCCTCCGGCACGCGCCGGGCGGTGAGCAGGTTGGCGAAGACGTTCTCCCCGCCGTTCGCCGCGCCCGCGACCAGCCAGAGCGGGACCAGCAGCGCGGCCGTGGGCACGGCGGCGGCAACCATCACCATGAGGCAGATGCCGCCGAGCGTCGCCAGCACCCCGTACACCAGGGCGCCGTCGTCGGTGAGCCGGTGGGCCAGCCGGGCGCAGAGCCAACTGCCGGGCAGCATCCCCGCCATCCAGGCGGCACCGACCAGCCCGTACACCGTGGGCGAGCTGTCGAGGGTCTCGCGGATGAAGAAGACCTCGACCACGTTGATGCCGCCGACGGCGGTGATGACCGCGGCCGTGCTGACGACGACGGCCAGCAGCAGCGGGTCGCCGCGCAGCCGCCACGCCGGGGCCCGTTCCGTCCCGGACGCGGGTGCGGCCGTGGTCCGCCGGCCGCCCCTGCGGGTGCGCAGCAGCAGGCCCGCGGCCACCAGGGCGAGGTAGCTCCCGGCGTCGATGAGCAGGGGTACGCGCGCGCCGAACTGCCCGACCAGCAGCCCGGCGAGTACCGGGCCGCCGAGCGCGCCCAGGCTGCTGGCCGTCTGGCTGATCGCGCTCGCCCGGGGCAGGTCGGCGGGGCGCACCATCGCCGGCAGCAGCGCCGCCAGGCAGGGGTGGGTCACGGCCAGCCCGCAGGCGAGCAGCGCGACGAGCCCGATGATCAGGGCCGGGTGGGTGGCGAAGGCGAGCAGGGCGCAGACGGCGGCCTGCCCCAGGCCGGCGGCGACCAGCAGCTTCCGGCTGTCCACCCGGTCGGCGAGCCGCCCGGTGAGCGGGGCGAGCACCACCAGCGGCAGGGTGGCCGCCAACAGCAGTCCGGACACGGCGATGCCGCTGGCGCCGGCGGACTGGAGGGCGAGCGCCAGGGCCGTGGCGGCGAGGAAGTCACCGCACATCGAGGTGCCGCGCGCGGTGGCTGCGAGCCAGACGTCGGACCAGCGCGACCCGTCAGTTGCGAAGGACATACTTCGAAAATAATCCTTCACAACTGATCGAAGCAACCCCCTTACACCAGCGGCACCGCCCGGTACTGCACCGCCACCGTGCGCGCCCCGGCCGGCGGATCCGCCTGGCGGTTCCGTTGCCGGTACGGCTCGAACAACGCGCTCACCGCCTCGTTCAGCCCCGCCAGCTCGTCGGCTGTGAGCAGCAGCAGCGTGTCGCTGAACAGCGCGACGTCGTACCACTCGGCGGGCTCGTCGCCGGCGCGGCGCAGCCATTCCCGGGTCCGCTCCATGTCCCGGGCCGCGTGCGCCTCCACCAGCGCCTCCTCGGCCGCGCGCGCCTCCGGGCCGGCGGACTGTCCCGCGTCGACCATCAGGCCCCGGCCGACCGTGCGCCACAGCCGCTCGCGCGCGTCCCCCCGGCTCGGCGCCTGCTCCACCAGGCCCGACTTCGCCAGCGCCCGGAGGTGGTAGCTGGTCGCGCTCGGCGACAGCCCGGCCACCTCCGCGCACTCCGTGGCGGTCGCGCCGCCCTCCACCACGCCCAGGTGTTCCATGATCGCGATTCGGGCCGGATGGGCCAGCGCCCGCATCACCTGCGGGTCGCTGATCGTGATCCGGCGCTGTTCGGGACGCGCCTCCGTCATGTGTCCATGATTCCTGGTCGCCCGCCCACCGCGGGTCGCCGGTCGACCGGCACCGGAGGTACAGCGGCGGGCGGCGGCGCCACGGTCGAAATCCGGTGGAGCGTCACGCGCCCGGCGCGTAGGCTGTCAGGTCGCTTGACGGCCAGGGTGAGGTGACCACCGCATCGGACGTCCCGCGCCGGGGGCCGGCCCATCCGCCCGCCGGACACGCGAGCGACCGGCAGATGACCCGATGGGATCCACCGTGACCGCAATCGACCCCGACCTCGACGCCGACCTCGCCGCCGAACGCGAGCACCTCGCCACCTCCCGGGCCGCCCTGACCCAGATGCGGGAACGCGCCCAGGCCCTCTTCTCCACCGGCGACCAGGTGGCCGGCGACGCGTACGCGGCCGAGACCCTCGGACGCACCCTGGCCCGCCGGGTCGCCGAACTCGCCGACGACCCGACCACGCCGCTCTTCTTCGGCCGCCTCGACTTCGGTTCGGCGACCGGGGCCCCGCCCGCCGACGCCCCGCCCGGCGACCCCGGCGACGGGCCGGACGGGTGGCACGCGGACCACGCCGGGCGGCGCTACCACGTCGGCCGGCGGCACGTCACCGACGACCGGGGCGAGCCGCTGGTGCTGGACTGGCGGGCCCCGGTGTCCCGGTCGTTCTACCGGGCGAGCGCGCGCGACCCGCAGGGCGTGGCGGTACGGCGCCGCTTCGGCTTCAGCAACGGGGTGCTGACCAGCTTCGAGGACGAGCGCCTCGACCGGGGCGAGGAACTGGGCACGACCAGCCGGATCCTGACCGCCGAGATCGAACGGCCGCGCGTCGGGCCGATGCGCGACATCGTCGCCACCATCCAGCCCGAGCAGGACGAACTGGTCCGGGCCGACCTCGCCGACTCGATCTGCGTGCAGGGCGCCCCGGGCACCGGCAAGACGGCCGTCGGCCTGCACCGGGCCGCGTACCTGCTCTACCTACACCGGGAGCGGCTGCGCCGCTCCGGCGTGCTGATCGTGGGACCGAACCGGGCCTTCCTGTCGTACATCGCGGCGGTGCTCCCGGCGCTCGGCGAGGTCGAGGTCGAGCAGGCCACCGTGGAGGACCTGGTCGCCCGGGTGCCGGTGCGGGCCGTCGAGGACCCGGCGGTGGCCGCGGTCAAGCACGACGCCCGGATGGCCGAGGTGCTGCGCCGGGCCGTCGACGCGCACATCGGCGAGCCGATCGAGCCGATCATGGTCTCGGACGGCTCGTTCCGCTGGCGGATCGGTCTGGACCCGCTGCACCGGGTGGTCCAGGAGACCCGCCGGGAGCGGCTGCCGTACGCCACGGGGCGCGAGCGCGTCCGGGCCCGGGTGGTGGCGCTGCTGCAACGGCAGGCCGAGGCGCGGCGCGCCGAGTCGCCGAGCGACGCCTGGCTGCGCCGGATGGGCAAGGCCACCCCGGTCACCGCCTTCCTCGACGCGGTCTGGCCGGCGCTCACCCCGGAAGGGCTGGTGCACGCCCTGCTCGGCGACCCGCAGCGGCTCGCCGCGGCGGCGGACGGGCTGCTCGACGCCGAGGAGCAGGCGCGGCTGTGCGGGCTCGCCGCCCCGACCCTCGCTGCCGACCCGACTGCGGCGGCCGGCACCCCGGACCCGGCGGCCGGCCCGACCACGGCAGCCGAGGCCCCGGCTCTGACGGCCGGCACCACGCGGGCCCCGGCGCGACGTCCCGCCCCGGCCGGCACGAAGCTCGGGCGTACGCCGAAGGCCACGAAGTGGACGGCGGCCGACGCCGTGCTGATCGACGAGGCGGCCGGGCTGATCGAGCGGCCGGGCGGCTTCGGGCACGTCGTCGTCGACGAGGCGCAGGACCTCTCCCCGATGCAGTGCCGGGTGATCGCCCGGCGCAGCGAGCACGGGTCCATCACCCTCCTCGGCGACCTGGCCCAGGGCACCGCCCCGTGGGCCGCCGCCGACTGGCGGGAGTCCCTGCGACACCTCGGCAAGCCGGACGCCGTCGTGGTGCCGCTGACGGTCGGCTTCCGGGTGCCCGCCGCCGTGGTGGCGTTCGCCAACCGGCTGCTGCCGGCGCTCGCCGTCGACGTCCCCCCGGCCGAGTCGCTGCGCCGCGACGGCGCGCTCGACGTGCGTACCGTCGACGACCTGGTCGCCGCGACGGTGGCCGAGGTGCGCGCGGCGCTGGCGTTCGACGGCTCGGTGGCGGTGATCGCCGCCGACGACGCGGTCGGCGGGCTGCGGGCGGCCCTGGAGGCCGCCGGCGTCGACACCGCGACCGTCGACGAGCCGGCCGCCGCGGCGCGCGTCACGGTGGTGCCCGCGACCCTGGTCAAGGGCCTGGAGTACGACCACGTCATCGTCGTCGAGCCGGCGGCGATCGCGGCCGCCGAACCGCGCGGCCTGCACCGGCTCTACGTGGTGCTCACCCGGGCGGTGTCCCGACTCGCCGTGCTGCACGCCCGCCCGCTGCCCGCGCCGCTGGGCTGACCGGCGACATGACTACGACGCCGACCGTGACCTGCACGACAGACGCTTCGCTCGGACGACGCGTCGCTTGCGCCGGGGCGATAGACAGGGTCCGTGACACCCACGACGAGTCTCCCGTGATCCTCGCCCGCGCCGAGGCGGTCAGCCGCCGCTACGGCGACGTGCTCGCCCTCGACCGGGTCGACCTGGAGGTCTCCGCCGGCGAGCTGGTCGGCCTGCTCGGCCCGAACGGGGCCGGCAAGAGCACCCTGCTGAACCTGCTCGTCGGGCTGCGCCGGCCCACCGCCGGCCGGGTCGAGCTGTTCGGCGGCGACCCGCGCGACCCGGCGAGCCGGCGGCAGATCGGAGTCACCCCGCAGGAGACGGGCCTGCCCGGCACACTGCGGGTCGGCGAGGTGGTGGACTTCGTCGCCGCCCACCACCCCGACCCGGTCCCCCGGGGCGAGTTGCTCGACCGCTTCGGCCTGGGCGAGCTGGCCCGGCGGCAGACCGGGGGCCTCTCCGGCGGGCAGCGCCGCCGGCTCGCGGTGGCGCTCGCCTTCGTCGGCCGGCCCCGGCTGGTGCTGCTCGACGAGCCGACCACCGGCCTGGACGTCGCGGCGCGGCACACCCTGTGGGAGGCGATCCGGGCGTTCCACGACGACGGCGGCACCGTGCTGCTGAGCAGCCACTACCTGGAGGAGGTCGAGGCGCTGGCCCGGCGGGTGGTGGTCATCGGGCAGGGCCGGGTGCTGGCCGACGACACGGTCGACGCGATCCGGGGCATCGTCGGCGTACGCCGGGTCAGCCTGGTCGCCGACGCGCTGCCCGCGCTGCCCGGCGTCGTCCGCACCGAGCGGATCGACGGCCGCACGCACCTGCTCACCACCGACGCCGACGAGCTGGTGCGGGCCCTGGTCACCGCCGGGGTGGCGTTCGCCGACCTGGAGGTCCGCCCCACCTCGCTGGAGGAGGCGTTCCTCGCCATCACCGCGCCCGGCTCCGGAGCCGACCGTCCGACGACCGCCGTGGCCGGCCCGCCGGCCACCGCCTGAGGGGACGGATCTCCCATGCGCCTCGCCCTGGTCCACGCCCGCTACCAGCTCCTGGAGACGGTCCGCATCCCGGTCGCCGTCGTCGGCAGCGCCTTCTTCCCGGCCGTCGCGATGCTCTTCTTCGTGGTGCCGTTCGCCGGGAAGGACCCGGTCGGCGCCACCTACGCCACCGCCGCCATGGTCACCTTCTCGGTGATGAGCGCGAACATCTTCCAGTACGGCGTCGGGGTCGCCGAGGACCGCGACCAGCCCTGGAACCCGTACACCCGGACCCTGCCGGCCGGGCCGGCGCCGCGCTTCGCCGGGCGGGTGCTGGCCGGGCTGGCACTCACCTACCTCTCCCTGGTGCCGGTGGTGGCGATCGGGGCGGCGCTCACCGAGGCGCGGGTCAGCGCACCGGCGTTCCTGCTGGCCCTGGCGATCGTCACGGTGATCTCGGTGCCGTTCACGCTGCTGGGTCTCGCCATCGGCTACTCGATGCCCAGCAAGGCGGCGATCGTGGTGGCGCAGGTCGTCTTCTTCCCGCTCGCCTTCGGGGGCGGGCTGCTCTCCGCACCGGACCAGGCGCCCGGCTTCGTCGAGGCCGTCGCGCCGTTCCTGCCGACCCGGGGCGCGGTGGAGCTGATGTGGGCGGCGGTCGGCGACTACCCGGTCAACCCGCTGTCGATGGTCATGCTCGGGGTCTGGGTGGTGCTGCTGGCGCTGCTGGCCGGGTGGGCGTACCGGCGCGACGAGGGTCGACGGTTCAGCTGACGTTTCGGCCGATCCGCCACGTGGCGCGGCGGGTCGGTGCCACGATTCCGGCAGGGGCGTGCCGGCGTGGCCGTCCCCCGCCGAGAGGGGGGTCGACGTGAGCATCGTCCCGCCGGGCACACCCTGCTGGGTCGACCTCGCCACCCCGGGCCTCGCCGAGGCGCGACGGTTCTACCCCGAGCTGTTCGGTTGGACCGGCCGGATCGACCCGGAGCCCGAGGCGGGCGGCTACACGGTCTTCCTGCTCGGCGGGCGGGCGGTGGCGGGCGCGGGTCCGCCGGCCATCCCCGACCAGGTGCCGATCTGGTCGACGTACCTGGCGACCGACGACGCGGACCTGGTGGCCGGCCGGGTCGAGCGGGCCGGCGGGCAGGTCGTGGTGCCCCCGTTCGAGGTCTTCGACCAGGGACGGATGGCGGTCTTCGCCGACCCCGCCGGGGCGTCGTTCAGCGTCTGGCAGCCGATGTCGATGCCCGGGGCCGAGGTCTTCGACGTCCCGGGGGCGCTGACCTGGACCGAACTGGTGACCCCCGATCCGGAGGGCGCGAAGGTCTTCTACGAGCTGGTCTTCGGCTGGCAACCGGACGACCAGCAGGCGGGCCCGGTCACGTACACCGGCTGGCGGCTCGGCACCCGGATCGTGGCCGGCATGGTGCCACCGCTCGGCGACGGATTTCCCGCGGACACGCCCGCGTACTGGTCGGTGTACTTCGCCGTGACCGACGCCGACGCGGCCGCCGCCCGCGCCGCCGAACTCGGCGGCACCATCCTCGTCCCGCCCCAGACCACCCCGGCGGGCCGCTACGCCGCCCTCCGCGACCCCCACGGCGCCCTCTTCAACATCCTCACCCGCCCCTGACCCCCGCCCCCACACCCCGTTGATCATGAAGTTGTTGCGGCGACACGCCGAGCGGAGCGGCAACAACTTCATGATCAACGGGAGGAGCTCGGTGGGCGGGGGCGGATGGGGACCACCAGGGGGCCTTGGGCGCCGGGGATAACGCGGACCGTGGCGCGGTACCAGGTGGCCAGGAGTTGCTCGGTGAGCACCTCGCGGGGGGTGCCGGCGGCGACCACCCGGCCGTCGGCCAGCAGCACCATGCGGTCGGCGTACTCGCCGGCGATGGAGAGGTCGTGCATGGTGGCGAGCACGGTCAGGCCGTGCTCGCGGCGCAGCCGGTCGACCAGCTCCAGCACCTCCTGCTGGTGGCCGATGTCCAGGGCGCTGGTCGGCTCGTCCAGCAGCAGCAGGGTCGCGCCCTGGGCCAGCGCCCGGGCCAGGAAGACCCGCTGCCGCTCGCCGCCGGAGAGGGTGGCCAGCTCCCGGTCGTGGAACCCGGCCAGGTCCAGCCCGTCGAGCACCTCGTGGGCGGCGGCCAGGTCGGCGGCCGACTCCCGGCCCAGCGTCGGGATGTAGGGGGTGCGTCCCAGCAGCACGTAGTCGAGCACCGTCATGCCGGCCGGCACGACCGGGGACTGGGCGACCGTGGCGACCACCCGGGCGCGGTCGCGGCGGCGCAGCGCCTCGCTCGGCGTACCGAAGAGGGAGACGGCGCCCGGCGCGGGCAGCAGGCCGCCGACGGCGCGCAGCAGGGTCGACTTCCCGGCGCCGTTCGGGCCGATCACGGTGACCCACTCGCCGGCGGCGACGGTCAGGTCGACGCCGGCCAGGACCGGCGTGCCGTCCAGGCGCACGTGCAGGTCGCGCACCTCGACGGCGGGCACGGCGGCCACGTCGGGGGCCCGCACGGCCCCACCGTCCGCCGGCCGCGCGGCCCGCCCGCGCCGCGCGCTCACCCGAGCATCCGGCGGGAGGTACGCAGCACCAGCACGAAGAACGGGCCGCCGAGCAGTGCGGTGACCACGCCGATCGGGATCTCCGACGGGGCGGCGGCGGTACGGGCCACCACGTCGGTCAGGGCCAGGAAGGCCCCGCCGAAGAGCAGCGAGAGCGGCAGAATCACCCGGTAGCTCGACCCGGCGAGCAGCCGGACGGTGTGCGGCACGATGATCCCGACGAAGCCGATCAGGCCGGACGCGGAGACGGCGGCGGCGGTGCCGAGCGAGGCGGCGGCGATGAGCAGGTAGCGGGACCGCTGCGGGTGCAGCCCGAGGCTCGTGGCCTCGTCGTCGCCGACGGAGAGCACGTCGAGCTCCCGCCGGTGCAGCAGCACCACGAACGCGGTGAGCAGGAAGTACGGCAGCACCAGCCGCACGTCGTGCCAGCCGGCGGTGGCGAGCCGCCCGAGCAGCCAGGAGTAGACCTGCTGGATGCTGTCGGAGTTGCGTTGCAGCAGGTAGGTCTGCCCGGCCGAGAGGAACGCGGAGACGGCCACGCCGGCGAGGATCAGCGTGGCGGTGGAGCGGCCGCGCCCGCCGGAGACGCCCAGCAGGTAGGTCATCGCCACCGCGCCGATCGAGCCGACGAACGCGGCCAGCGGGATGGTGAGCGGCAGCCCGGTCAGCGCGCCGCCCACCCCGGCGCCGAGGGTGATGACCGCCGTGACCGCGAGCCCGGCCCCGGCCGCCACCCCGAGCAGGTACGGGTCGGCCAGCGGGTTGCGGAACACGCCCTGGTAGCAGCCGCCGGCCAGGGCCAGCAGCCCGCCGACCAGCAGCCCGAGCACCACCCGGGGCAGCCGCAGCTCGGTGACGATGGCGATCTCGCGCTCGGAGAGCCCGCTGTCGAGGCGTACCCCCGGGATGAGGTTCAGCAGCTCGGCCGCGACGCTGCCCGGCGGCAGGCTGACCGGGCCGAGGGAGACCCCGGCGACCAGGGCGACGAGCACCGCGGCGACCCCGGCGACGAGCCAGCGGGGCCGCAGCCCGGCGGGCCGGGACGCGGGGAGCGTCCCGGCCCGCCGGGCGGGTGGCGCCTGCGCGGGCGAACCGGTCATCGACGGGTGCGGGTCACGCGGGGACCTTGGCGGTGGCGTCGACGATCACGCGGAGCAGGTCCACCACGCGGGGTCCCCAGCGGGAGGCGACGTCGTCGTCGAGGCCGACGACCTGGTTGTTCTTGACCGCCGTGACGCCCGACCAGCCGGCGCGCGCCTTGACCGTCTCCGCGCTCTGCTTGCAGCACTTGGTGGCGGCGAGGAAGACGAAGTCCGGGTCGGCCTTGACGATGACCTCCTGGGAGAGCTGCGGGTAGCCGCCCTGCTTGCCGTCGGCGTCGGACGCGTCGGCGATGTTCTCCAGGCCCACCATGGTGTAGAGCGAGCCGATGAAGGTCTTGCTGGTGGCCGTGTAGAGCTCCGGGCCCAGCTCGTGGTAGTAGGTGAGCTTCTCGGCGCGCTTCGGCAGGTCGGCGACCAGCTTGGTGATGTCGTCCTTCATCCGCTTGGTCACGTCGGCGGCCTCGTCCGCGTGGCCGGTGAGGGCGCCCAGCTCGGTGATCTGCCGGTAGCTGTCGTCGAGCGTGGTCGCGGCCGGGGTCTGGTAGACCGGGATCTTCAGCGCGGTGAGCTGATCGACGATCTTGTTGCGGTCGTCGGAGAGGACCACCAGGTCGGGGCTCTTGCCGGCGATCGCCTCGGCGTTCGGGGTGAAGCCCGAGAGGTCGCTCTTCGGCGCGTCGGCCGGGAAGTTCGACTGGTCGTCGACGGCGGTGACCTGCTTGCCGGCGCCGATGGCGAAGAGCATCTCGGTGGCCGACGGGGAGAGCGAGACGATCTTCTCGGGCCGCTTCTCCAGCGTCACCGTGCCCACGGTCACGGGGAAGGCGGCGCCGGCCGAGCTGGCGCCGGCGGCGGGGGTGTCGTCGGAGCTCTTCTCGGCGCAGGCGCCGAGGGCGAGCGCGGCCACCGCGAGGGTCGCGGCGAAGAGCCGGGGGGTACGTCTGAGCACGGGTCCTCCTGTCGGTCGAGGAGCGTGGTGCTTCGCCGACAGGGAGCGGTGGCGCCCGTCCGCGAGGCGCCCTTCCTCGAGAGCGCGTGTCGCGACCACGGACGCAGGCGACCTGGCTCGTCCCCGCCACGCCCGGGTGCGGCCGGTGGCGGGTCATCACAGTTGCGGGACAGCGCCGGTTTCGCACCGGCTTCGCTGCGCGTGGTCGGTAGAACCGTAGCGCACGCCCCGGACGTGCCTCGACGATCCAGGGCGCATCGGCGCTCATTGATCACCAACGGCGGCGACACGCCCTGGATCGACGTCTGCGGAACGGGGTGGTGGGGCCCCGCCGAGGGCGGAACGGGGCCCCACCGGGTCAGGAACTGGTGATGGTGACGTTGTCCACAGCCGCCTCGACCAGGCTCGCGCCCGAGGCGTCCGCCGCCTCGACGAGGATCCGCACCGACTGACCGGCGTACGGGGTGAGGTTGGCGTTGGCCACCGCCCAGGCGCCGTTGCGGTTGGTGGCCGCCCCGGACTGGGTGAACAGGGCCGTGGTGCCGCCGTTGTGCACCACGCTCACCCGGAGGTAGTCGGCCGACGAGGCGTTCGAGCCGTGGGCCAGGTACCAGGCGAGGGAGAGCGTCAGCGTGCCGCTCGACGGCAGGGTCACCGCCGGCGACCGGGCGCTGGTCACGCCGCCGTCGAGGTCGTAGTCACCGGCCGCCGTGCCGGCCAGCCGGCCGGTGACGAGGTCGTTGGCGCCGGCGTACGGGGCGAGCTGCTTCGCCCCGCTGGAGTTGGTCGCCTGGGCGGCGCCCCGCTCAAACGCCCCGGCGGTCGCGGTGTCGGTGCCGTTCGGGTTGATGGTCCAGCCGGTGGCCGTCTCGAAGGTGTCCGACCAGACCGTGGTGCCGCCGCCACCGCCGCAGTACTGGTCCTGCTTGCCGATGGCCCGGTACGGGCAGTCGGCGTACTCGCTGATCAGGAGAACCGCCTCCCGGTTGCGCGAGGTCTGGGCGGGGATCACCTCGTCGGGCGGGTAGAAGCCGCCACCGCCGGCCGAGCCGGGGTACATCTCGAAGGTGTACGCCCAGATGCCGTGCTGGCCCCACATCCAGTCGATGCTGTCCCCGTCGGTGATGTAGAGGTCGCTGGACTGCTGCGGGGTGTAGCCGTTGGTGTTGGCCATCTGCTGGCCCAGCGTGGCGAAGGTGTTGTACTGGTCCGTCGACATCCCGGGAGCGGTGTTGTTGTACGTGTAGCCGAACGGCCAGAGCACCAGCTCCGAGTACGTGTGGAAGTCGATGTTCGCCTTGATCTGCTGGGTGCCGCCGACGACCCGGCTGTTCACGAAGTTCCGCAGCGCCTGCGTCTCCGGCGCGGAGAACGCCGACGGGCCCCGGTAGGTCTCCGACGAGGTCGTACCGGACGAGCCGCCGCAGCAGCCCCACTGGTAGGACCAGTTCCGGTTCAGGTCGGTGCCGACGGCCGTCGAGCCGCTGTTCGGCTGCCGGTTCTTGCGCCAGGAGCGGTAGGAGCCGGTGGCGATGTCGTACTCGCTGCCGTCCGGGTTGACCGTCGGCACGATCCAGATCTCCCGGCTGTTCACGATGCTGGTGATCCGGGAGTCGCTGCCGTAGCTGTCGGTGAAGAGGTTGAGCAGGTAGACCGCCATCTCGACGGTCAGGTGCTCGCGGGCGTGCTGCTGGGAGTTGAACAGGATCTCCGGCTCGTTCTCGTCGGTGGCGACGTTGTCGGAGATCTTCACCGCCATCAGGTCCCGGCCCTCGTACGAGGAGCCGATGCTGATCTTCCGGGCGATCGAGGGGTGGTCCGCGACCACCTTGTTCACCAGGGCGGTCAGCTCGGCGTAGTCGTGGAAGTTGGAGTCGGCGGGCGGGAAGGCGGCCGTGCCGACGTCCCCCTCGGCGTGGTCGTGCCCGTCGGCCGACGGGGCGGGGACCGCCTCCAGCCGGAAGCCGAGCCGGGTGATGGCCGCCGCCTCGGCGGGCGTGGCCGAGACGTTCAGCACGCCGTGCTCGACGAAGTCGATGGCGGCGCCGGTGCCGGCGACGGCGGTGCGGTCGTCGACCGTACGCGGGCCGAGCACCCGGTACGACGCCGCCGCGGAGTCGGCCCGGTCCGGGGCCGGCCGGGCTGTGGCCGGCGCGGCGGCGACCGTGAGCAGGGCGAACCCGGCTGCTACGGCGACCGCCAGGCGACGGCGGAGAGTGGTGTTGCGGAAGGCCATGGACAACCTCCTCGGGGGGCGGGAGGAGATCCCGCTCGGTGGAGGACACTTCACCACCGCTCACATGGTCATATCAACATCCATCGTTGCCCACTTTGCATGTCATCCTGATCCTCACATCGGCAATGATTTTCCAACTGTCGACCTCTGGCGAAAGTTCCTTCCGAGCGGGACACTGACCCGCAACGATCGTCCGTCCCTGCGGAGGACCCATGGCCAGAACACGCCTGCGTACGGCCGCCCTCGCGGCCGCCACCGCACTCTCCCTTCTCGGCACCGCGGCACCCGCCGTCGCTGCCGCACCCGTCGCGGCCCCGTCGACCAAACGACCGGTGGTCCACGACGAACAGATCACCTTCCAGGACTGGTCCCGCTACCCCGACTGGCGTCGCGGCACCCACGCCGGCACCAAGGCCGTCCCCGGCCTCCGGCCGGGCGTGACGCTGGCCCGGCCGCTCGGCACCACCGACTACACCGACCCGCACACCGGCGTCACCAAGAGCTGGGAGTACGCGACCTGGACCTCCCCGGTCACCCAGGTCGGGTTCGACGCCACCGAGCTGATCGCCTCGTGGAACGCGAAGACCCCGGCCGGCACCTGGATCCAGGTGGAGATGCAGGGCACGTACAACACCGGCGTCCAGACCAAGTGGTACGTGATGGGCCGGTGGGCCTCCGGTGACGCCGACATCAAGCGCACCAGCGTCAACCGGCAGGGCGACCCCTGGTCGACCATCTGGACCGACACCTTCAGCATCGACGACGCCTCCGTCGGGGTGCTGCTGCGGGGGTACCAGCTGCGGCTGACCCTCTACCGGGCGCCGGGCCAGCAGGCCGCGCCGGTGGTCCACACCCTGGGGGCGATGAGCTCGAACGTCCCCGACCGGTTCACCGTCGAGCCGAGCAAGGGCGGCATCGCCTGGGGCAAGGAACTCCGCGTCCCCCGCTACTCGCAGAACGTCCACGCCGGCCACTACCCCGAGTACGACGGCGGCGGCCAGGCCTGGTGCTCCCCCACGTCCACCACGATGGTGATCGAGTACTGGGGCCGCAAGGCGTCCGAGGAGGAGACCTCCTGGGTCGACCCGACCTACCCGGACCCGACGGTCAACCACGCCGCCCGGATGGTCTACGACTACCAGTACGACGGCGCCGGCAACTGGCCCTTCAACACCGCGTACGCCGCCAGCTTCCCCGGCCTGGAGGGACGGGTCACCCGGCTGCACTCGCTGGACGAGGTGGAGCGCTTCATCGCCGCCGGTATCCCGGTCGTGACCAGCCAGTCCTTCCTCGCCAGCGAGCTGGACGGGGCGAACTACGGCACCTCGGGACACCTGTTCGTCATCGTCGGCTTCACCGCCGAGGGCGACGTGATCGTCAACGACCCGGCCTCGTCGAGCAACGACGTGGTGCGCAACGTCTACAAGCGTGAGCAGTTCGAGCAGATCTGGCTGCGGACCAAGCGGATCAACGCCAGCGGCGGGGTGTCCGGCGGCCCCGGCGGCGTCGTCTACCTGATCAAGCCCACGACGAAGCCGTGGCCGAAGGTGGCCGGCTCCACCAACTGGTGACCTGACACCGACCCAATCGAGGGGTCCGCGTCGCCCGGCTCAGGCCGGCGACCGGGCCCCTCGGCCGTTCCGGACGAGTCCCGTCCTTCGAGAGATGCTGGCCGGATGTCTACGGGTTGGCCGACTTGCGACGTTGATAGGGCGTGACGTTCGAGGAGTACGCGTTCGCCCGCACTTCGGCGCTGGTGCGGCTCGCCCGGTTGCTGACCGGTGACGAGCATCGGGCCGAGGACCTGGTTCAGGATGTCCTCGCCAGGGCGTACGCCCGCTGGGCGCGCATCTCCCGGACGGATCGGCCCGATGCGTACGTCCGACGGATGCTCGTCAACGCCCACCACTCGTGGTGGCGCCGGCGCAGCAGCCAGGAGATCTCCGTCGCCGACGTGCACGATCGGCCGGGCGCCACGGACGAGGCCGCCGGTGTCGCCGAACGCGACGCGCTGTGGCGGCTCGTCCGCACCCTGCCGGCGCGTCAACGCACCGTGATCGTCCTGCGCTACTACGAGGATCTCGACGACGCGTCGATCGCCGAGATCATGGACTGCTCCACCGGCACAGTCCGTACCCACGCGAAGCGGGCCCTGACGGCACTCCGCGAGCGGCAGGAAGCAACCGCATCCGCCTCCGCCCGGACAGGAGGAGAGTTCTGATGTCCAGCAACCTCGATCAGCAGCTCGCCACGACGCTCAAGCACCACGCGGGCGGCGACATCGACCCTGCGCCGATCGTGGCACACGCCCGGCGTCGCGGCCACCGCCTCCGACTGCGCCGCCGCTGGTTGACCGCCGGGGGGACGGCAGCGGCGTGCGTCGTCCTGGCCGCGGCGGTCATGGTGATTCCGTCCGGTCGGGCACCCGATGGCGGGACCATGTCGGCCACGGCACTCGTGCTGCCGGACGCACCGGGCCAGCCCGGCGCCATCGCACGGCCCGAGGTCGTGGGGGCCGATCCCGGCGTGGTGCACTTCACGACCGACAGCCTGGTCAGCGGCGCCTCGTCCGCGACCTGGAGCGCCGGCCGTGGGGTCGAGAGCGTCGAGTTCCGGGGCCCGACCGGGCAGGCCCGGTTCGCGTTGGCGCGCAGCGTCGCGACGCTCGACGGGCTACAGCAGACGCTGTCGTCGGCGGGGCGACCGCAGCCGCCGACCGATGTGCGAGTCGGAGGCCGCCCGGGGGTCGCTTGGCTCGATACGAAGCTGTGGTTCGTCCGTTGGCAACCCGTTGACGGGCTCTGGGCTCAGCTCGACATCTACGCGACCGGCCGCGACGAGGCGACGGACGCGGCGAGTCGCGTCCGGTTCGACGGCGCCCACCGCTGCGTGGTGCCGTTCCGCCTGCGGTCACTGCCGCCGGGTGGGCGGCTGCTCGGATGCTCGGTCACGCTTTCCCGGTCGGAGCACGGCTCCTTCGATGAGGCCTCGCTGACGGTAGGGGACGATTCCGGGCGCTGGCTGACGGTTCGGGCGCAACCCGTGCCGGGGCGCGACGCCAGGGAAGCCGACCTCGTCGCAGGGCCCTACCGGGCTCGCCGGCAGGGCAGCGACGTGCTGGAGATGTTCGTCGAGCCGTGCGTCGTCGAGGCGTTCCTCAAGGGTTGGGGGAACGGCTACACCGAGCCGGAAGGCCTGACGATTCTTAGCGGGTACCAGCCGGTCCGCGACCTCGACCATCCCGACACCTGGTGACACCGCCCCCGGCGTCGATGGAGGCGTTGGAGGATCCAACCGTTCGCTCATCTGCGAGGGGCATGCGGGAGTCGGACAGGACACCGGCAGAGTCGTCGGCGGACTACACTCGGCGACCCATCGAGGGAGGCGAATGTGGCTGACTGCTCGAAGTGTGGCCGGTCAAAGAACTACTCAGGCGAATGCATGTACTGCTGGGGGCGGGAGGCAGGAGATGACATAAACGCAGGGGAACCCATTCGCCTGCCGAACTCCGACTCGAGGCGCGACATACATACCGGGCAGACCTACCACCCGAAGAGTTCCGGTTGCCTCGTGCTCGCCGTACTCACACTGTCGCTGTCCGGGCTGATCCCCGGCGCCCTGCTGATGTGGCGTCTGGCAATCTGACCGAGGCGATGCCCGGCACCTGCCCGACAGCAACTGCGTTCGCAGACGCGGGGTACCACCGCAAATCGCTGAGATCACCTCACTCGACCCGGATGAGCGCGAGGTTGTCAGCGTGGTGGTGCGGTGGGCAGCAGCGTGCCTCGTCCGAATAGGCTTCGGCGGTGGATCAGGTACGACGCGCTGTCGTTTTCGCCGATCATGCCCAGTTTTACATCCAGGATGTCGATGGGCAGGTCGCGGCCGAGGAAGACGAGGACTACGACTGGCCGGAGGCGTGGTCGGACGAGGCCGTCGAGGTATGGCGCATCGGCCTGGACGGCCCATGTTCGATCGCGATCGGCACGGCCCGCAGCGACCACGTCGAGACGGCTCTGCAGGTGCACCATTCCTGCCCGCCGTTGCTGGCTGATGCCGAGCACGTCGTGGAGGCGGATCTCACCGTGCCGAGTGGCGTCGTACACGTCTTCGGATGCATGGAGCTTCCTGGGCCGCAGCACCGTGTCGAGATCCCGGTTGGGCAGTACCGGATCCGAGTCTCGCACCTGCCGTCGGGCCCGCCGGCAACGCCGACACTGGCGTATTCGATCGAACCAGGTCCGCACTTCGACTACCACCTGGACCTGTGGCCGTGCGCTGAAGCGACCGACGTCGCAGTCATCCGGCGCGGAAGACCTGCGTAACTGGCGCGGATCTTCGCGTACGCCCGGTTCACGGCCTTCTGCCGGCGTGAAAGCTTCGGCCGATAACGGCGCCGTCTGAACGGGGTCCGCACGCCGCCGCGGGGGGCTGGTCTCAGCGAGCGGCGGTGAACGCCTGGGCGACGGTGGCCACGGCGACGTGCGGGCTCGTCGACGTCGAGCGCTAGCTGGCGGGCGTCTCCCGGTCCTCGTCCTCGCCGGCGAGGGCGGAGCGGAGCCGCTCCTTCTCGGCGCGACGACGCTCGGCGGCGGTGGCCATCTCCTCGGCCATCTCGTCCCGCCAGCCCTTCAGCAGGAAGAACGACAGGGCGGCCGAGAAGGCCAGCGCCACCATCAGCTTGATGAAGATGTTCATCTCGACCAGCCAGAGGGCCGCCAGCACGGCGACGAACAGGCCGAGCCGGCCCAGCGTGTACTTGACCGCCGCGCTCACGTTCCGCACTCCGTTCTCCGCCGCCGGGGTTCCGGCGGCAGGTTCAGCCCGTCCGGCGGGCCAGCCAGTGGACGCCGTGGAACCAGACCACCGCGTACCCGAGGGTGAAGGTCGCCGCCCCCAGCCCACCGGAGAGCAGCGGCGGGAGACCGGCGGCGAGGCCGGCCACCACCAGCCCGGCGACCACGCCCACGGCGGCGGCCGCCAGCGCCGACACCACCCGGGCCGCGCCGAACTCCCAGGCGCGGAAGTCGTCCCAGAACAGCCAGGCCGGCAGGATGATCGCCAGCCAGCCGTTCGACCGCCCGAATTCGCCGCTGCCGATGAGCGCGAACGCCCAGTCGAACAGCACCACCGCCAGCACGCCGATGACCAGGCCGGCCAGGCTCACCCCGAGCAGGTCGCCCAGGGTGAGGATGCGCCCCTCGGCGTCCCGCCGGGGGAATCCGCTCCGCTGCTCGGTCATGGTCTGGAAGGGTACGTGCCGGCTCAGGCCCAGACCTGCTGCGGCTCGGCGCGGCGCTCGGCCAGGGACGCGGGGGCGTCGTACTCGCGGACCACCTCGTAGCGGGTGTTCCGCTCGACGGGGCGGAAGCCGGCGTCCCAGATCAGGTGCAGCAGGTCGTCCCGGTGCATCGTGTTCGGGGTGCCGTACGAGTCGGCGTCGTGGGTGATCTTGTATTCGACGACCGAGCCGTCCAGGTCGTCGACGCCGAAGTTGAGCGAGAGTTGGGCGACCGACAGCCCATGCATGACCCAGAAGCACTTCACGTGCGGGACGTTGTCGAAGAGCAGCCGGGAGACCGCGAAGGTCTTCAGCGACTCGGCCGGCGACGCCATCGTCGTCCGGGCCTGGATCCGGTTACGGATCTTGCCGTCCGCCGAGTCGACGAAGTCGTGCTGGTAGCGCAGCGGGATGAAGACCGCGAAGCCGCCGGTCTCGTCCTGGAGCTCGCGCAGCCGCAGCACGTGGTCCACCCGGTGCCGGGGCTCCTCGATGTGACCGTAGAGCATCGTCGCCGGGGTCTTCATGCCCTTGCTGTGCGCCAGGGCGTGGATCCGCGACCAGTCCTCCCAGTGGCAGGCGTGGTCGACGATGTGCTGGCGGACCTCCCAGTCGAAGATCTCCGCGCCGCCGCCGGTCAGCGACTCCAGGCCGGCGTCCATCAGCTCGTCGAGGATCTCGTCGGCGCTCAGCCCGCTGATCTTCTCGAACCACTGCACCTCGGTCGCGGTGAAGCACTTGAGCTTCACGTTCGGCAGCGCCGCCTTCAGCTCGCGCAGCACCTTCGGGTAGTAGCGCCAGGGCAGGGTCGGGTGCAGGCCGTTGACGATGTGCAGCTCGGTGAGCTGCTCGTCCTCCATCTCCTTGGCCTTGCGGACCGCCTCGTCGATGCGCATCGTGTAGGCGTCCTTCTCGCCCGGCTTGCGCTGGAACGAGCAGTACGCGCACGAGGCGGAGCAGACGTTGGTCAGGTTGAGGTGCCGGTTGACGTTGAACATCACCCGGTCGCCGTTGAGCTCGGTGCGCCGGTGGTGCGCCAGCCGGCCGAGCCACGCGAGGTCGTCGCTGTCGTAGAGGGCGATCCCGTCCTCACGGGTCAGCCGCTCGCCGGCGTACACCTTCGCTTCGAGCTCACGCTTGAGTCCGGCGTCCATCGAAAGCCACGTCCCTTCCACCTGCGGTAGGAATCGAGCGTACGTCGGCCCGCCGACGCCGCCGCAGCATGGTCGGCCCCCGTGCGCCGGTTCACCGAACTCTCAGGCTCCTGTTACCTGCCGACGCATCGACATCGTTGCCTGGGTGCGGTAAGACAGGGTGGGACGTTCGCCACACACTGGTAGCGTCCCGACGGCCGCGCCCACCCGGCGCGGCGACGCAGGCCGGACGGGGAGCGGAATGGGCGACAGCAGGCACGGGCGACGGCAGCGACGGCGGAGTCCGGTGATCTCGCCGGTCCTGCGCCCGGCGCTCTGGTCCGCCCTGCTCGGCGCCGTCGCCGCCACGGTCCTCGCCAACCCGGTCCAGGCCGACCCGTCGCTGCCCACCAGCGTCCCCGACACCGGGTCCCGGCCGTCCTACAGCGGCCAGCTCCAGCTCCCCGGCGGCACGCCGGTCCCGGGGTTGCCGGGCACGGTCCCGGGGTTGCCGGGCACGGTCCCCGGGCTGCCGGGCACGGTCCCCGGCGTGCCGGCCGGCAACGTCGGCAGCGGCCCGCTCGCCGCCCAGATCTACGCCGCCGAGGCCCAGGTCGGGCAGCTCCGTGACCAGCTGCTCCTGCTCCAGCAGAAGCGCACCGAGGCCGAGACGCAGCGTGCCACCGCCGAGCGCAACCTCGCCCTCGCCCGGGACGCGGTGGCGCGCGCCCAGGAGGGCGCCGACGCCGCCGCCGCGGGCGCCTTCAAGGCCGCCGCCGCCCTCCCGCCGGGCGAGTTCGCCAACGACCTGCACGAACTGAGCCGGCTCTCCCGGATCATCCGGGGCGAGAAGGCCGAGGGCGGCACCACCGCCGCCCAGGGCGAGGTGTCCCGGGCCCGCACCGGCGAGCAGGCCGCCAGCCAGGCGATGGTCTCGGCCGACTCCCGCCTCACGGGCGCCAGGACGGAATACTCCGCCGGCGAGAAGGCCCTGCGCGCGGCCGAGAAGAAGCTGGACAAGCTGAAGCGGGACAACGCCGCCCAGCTCGTCGAGATCGAACGCCAGCAGGAGGCCGCCGAGCAGCGCCTCGGCGCCGGCTACCTCGGCAACGAGACCGCCAACGGACTGGCCGCCCACCCGACGGCGCTGAAGGCCCTGGCGTACGCCAAGGCGCAGCTCGGCGACCCCTACCTGTGGGCCGCCGAGGGGCCGGACCGGTTCGACTGCTCCGGCCTCATCTACGCCGCCTACCGGTCGGCGGGCTACTACGGGCTGCCCCGGGTCTCCCGGGACCAGTACTACGCCACCCGGTCCCGCACCGTGTCCCGCACCGCGCTGCTCCCCGGTGACCTGCTCTTCTTCGCCTCCGGCACCAGCTGGACGACGATCCACCACATGGGCATGTACGTCGGCGGCGGCAAGATGATCCACGCGCCGACCACCGGCGACGTGGTGAAGATCTCCACCGTGCGCTGGTCGCGCCTCTACGCCGCCACCCGCGTCATCGGGGCGGTGCCCGCACCGGTCAGCACCCCATCGCCGACGCCGACGCCGAGCAAGCCGCCCGCGACGAAGCCGCCGACCAGCCCGAAGCCGACCTCGCCGACCTCGCCGTCGCCGAGCCCGTCGACGTCACCGTCGACCTCGCCGTCCCCGACGCCGACCGGCACCCCCTCGCCCACGCCCACGCCCGACACGTCGACCTCGCCGTCGCCGTCCCCGAGCAGCTCGGACGCCTCGTCGCCGAGCCCCTCGGGGGGCAGTGTGGCGCCGACCACGGCGCAGAGCAGTTCCGATCCGGAGGCCAGCACCTCGGCCAGCACGTCGGCCACCGCCTCGGCGAGCTCCGGCAGCTGACCACGGTCCCCGGGCCGACCGACGGGATCGGCCCGACATCGCCCCCGGAACACGCTCCGGCTGTGCCGTCGGGCCGGAATGTGGCACGGTGACAGACAGGCACGCCCGGTCCGATGTCGCGGATCCGGGCGCGAGCGTGCGCGGAGGGCGAGCATGGCCGAGCAAGAGGTTCCGGCGGAGCCGGTCGACCACGGATCCGCGCCCGACCGGAGCGGTGCCGGGGCACCGCATCCCCTGACGTCCGTCGGCGCACCGACGCCGGCCACAGCCGACGGCGCGGCGGGGCCGTCCGGGTCGTCGACCGAGCCGCCCTCCGACGACGTACGCCGACAGCCCGACGCGCCGGCCCGGGGCCGGGTGTCCGTGGCCACCGCCGCCGCGCCCGGCGGGAGCGAGGCGGTGCCGCCGACCGGCCCGAGCGCCGGCACCACCTACCGGGCCGCCGGGACGGGTGCCCCGGCGGCCACCCCGGTCCCCGGTCAGCGGGGCACGGCGGGGGCGCGGGCCAGCGCCGCCGTACCGGGCATGCGGCGGATCTCGGCGGACGAGGCCGGGGCCATCCGTTCCCGGACGGGCGAGGCCCGGATCTACCGGGCGGCGCCGGTCAACCCGGAGCCGCCGGAGCCCGCCCAGCCGCCGGAGCCAGCGCAGCCGCCGACCCCGCCCGTCCCGGAGCCCGAGCCGGCGCCGGCCCCCACTCCGCCGGTACCTGGTCCGAACCCGCCGTCGCCGGCCCCTCCCGTCCCGGCCCCGACGCCGCCGGTCCCCGGTCCCTACCCGCCCGGCCCGGTGCCCCCGGGACCGGGGCCCAGGCCGCCGGCACCGGTACCGCCCGTGCCGGCTCCGCCCACGCCGCCACCCGGGCCGCCGCCCCCGCCCGGCCCGACGCCGGCGCCACCGTTCCCGCCGCCGCCCCTCACGGCCGCCGCGAGCGCCGGACCGGCACCGGGCCCCGTCGCGGGCGCGCCGCCGTTCTCCGCGCCGCCGGTGGTCACGCCGTCGTTCTCCGCATCTCCGGCATCCGCGCCGCCGTTCTCCGCGCCCCCGGCGGTAGCGCCGTCGTTCTCCGCACCGCCGGCATCCGCGCCGCCGTTCTCCGCGCCCCCGGCGGTAGCGCCCTCGTTCTCCGCACCGCCGGCATCCGCGCCGCCGTTCTCCGCACCTCCGGCGGTCGCGCCGCCGTTCTCCGCACCTCCGGTGTCCGGGCCGCCGGTGGTGCCCGCTCCCGCACTGCCGGGCTGGCCGCCGCCCACCAACCCGGGTGACCGCCGGCCCGGTGGTGCCGAGCCGGCCGCCGCGCCCCGGGAGGCACGCCGGCTGAGCGGTCGCGTCGACGGCGGCGGCTCGGCCACGCGCGTCGGGCAGGCCGGGGGCGCCCCCGCGGGCCGCTACGACGGCGGACCCGACCTGGGCACCATCTACGGCGCGGGCGCCGGAGCCGGCACCGAGGGCCCGGGCTTCAGCACCGTGTCGTTCCCGAACAACCCGGTGGAGAACTCCGGCTCGTTGACCGGGCACATCCTGGCCCAGGGCTGGACGGAGACCCCCACCGAGCAGCGCTCCAGCACCGCCAAGGTGGTGGTCGTCCTGGCCGCCTCGCTGGGCCTGCTCGTGGCGATCAGCGTGCTGGTCGTGCTGCTCGCCAACGACACGGTGGGTGGGCTGGTGGGCGGCGTCCTGAACAAGTGAGCCGCGTACGACGTCGATGGTGAGCCCGCCCACTACCCGTCCGTGGTCGGGTGGCGGGTTCGCCCTGTCGCCGTACACTGGTGGGGATCACTGACCCGGCGCGCCCTGCGCGCCCATGGGCGATCTTGCGGGCGATTCGGCGGCGTTCAGCTGCGGCAGGCCATCGCGAAGATGCGCCCCGCTCGAAAGGCATTTCTTGACGACCTTTGCTGAACCCAGCACGTTCCTGCCCGCCCTCGACACCGCCGACGCGCAGACCGCCGTCGAGCGGGACGGCACCGTCCAGGACCCGGCCGCCCCGGTGACGCCCGAGGCCACCGACTTCGCCGCGCTGGGGCTGCCCCAGCCGCTGGTCCAGGCGCTCGCCCGGCAGGGCATCACCACCCCGTTCGAGATCCAGCGCGCCACCATGCCCGACGCGCTCGCCGGCCGCGACGTCCTCGGCCGTGGCCAGACCGGCTCCGGCAAGACCCTGGCCTTCGGCCTGCCCCTGCTGGCCCTGGTGGCCGACCGCAACCGGGCCCGGCCGTTGCGCCCCCGGGCCCTGGTCCTGGTGCCGACCCGGGAACTCGCGATGCAGGTCAACGACGCGCTGATGCCGCTCGGCAAGGCCGTCGGCGTGTTCCTGAAGACCGCCGTCGGCGGCGTGCCGTACGACCGGCAGATCGACGCGCTGCGGCGCGGGGTGGAGATCATCGTGGCCACCCCGGGCCGGCTGGGCGACCTGATCGCCCGGGGCGTCTGCCACCTGGACGACATCGAGGTCACGGTCCTCGACGAGGCCGACCAGATGGCCGACATGGGCTTCCTGCCCGAGGTCACCGAACTGCTGGCGAAGACGCCGGCCGGCACCCAGCGGCTGCTCTTCTCGGCCACCCTGGACGGCGACGTCGACGCGCTGGTCAAGCGGTTCATGACCGACCCGGTGACGCACTCCACCGCCCCGTCCACCGCCTCGGTGTCCACCATGGACCACCACATGCTGCTGATCCCGCCGCACGACAAGTTCCCGGTCGCCGCGTCCATCGCGGCCCGGGACGGTCGGACGATGGTCTTCGCCCGCACCCAGCTCGGCGTCGACCGGCTGGTCGAGCAGCTGGCCGCCGTCGGCGTACGGGCGGGCGGGCTGCACGGCGGCAAGACCCAGCGGATGCGTACCCGCACGCTGGCCGAGTTCCGTGAGGGACGGGTGAACGTCCTGGTCGCCACGGACGTGGCCGCCCGGGGCATCCACGTCGACGGTGTCTCGCTGGTGCTGCACGTCGACCCGCCGAAGGACCCGAAGGACTACCTGCACCGCGCGGGGCGTACCGCCCGGGCCGGCGAGTCCGGCGCGGTGGCCACGCTGGTGCTGCCGAAGCAGCGGCGGACCACGCTCGCCATGCTGGAGAAGGCCGGCGTGGCACCGGCCGAGACCCGGGTGCGGGTCGGCGACCCGGCGCTCGCCGAGCTGACCGGCGCCCGTGAGCCGAGCGGCGTCCCGGTGCGCATCGAGGCCGAGGAGCCGCGCCGGCACGGCGACCGGCCGGGCGGCCCGCGCCGCTACGGCGACCGTGACACCCGGGGCGAGCGCCGCTACGGCGACCGGCCCCAGGGCGAGCGGCGCTACGGCGACCGCCCGACCGACGGCCGTGGCTACGGCGACCGCCCGCAGGGCGAGCGCCGCTACTCCGACCGGCCCGCCGACAGCCGTGGCTACGGTGACCGGCCCCAGGGCGAACGCCGCTACTCCGACCGGCCCGCCGACAGCCGCGGCTACGGCGACCGCCCCCAGGGCGAGCGCCGCTACGGCGACCGGCCGACCGACAGCCGTGGCTACTCCGACCGCCCGACCGACAGCCGTGGCTACGGGGACCGGTCCACGGACAGCCGTGGCTACGGTGACCGGCCGCAGGGCGAGCGGCGCTTCGGCGACCGGGGCGGCTTCCGGCCCGAGGGCCGGGGGCGCGACGACCGGCCGCGCGACGATCGGCGGGGCTTCGGCGGGCGTCCGCCGGCGCGTACCCACTGACCGACAGCGTCATCCACGAACGCCGTCGCGGGGCCCAGGCTCCGCGGCGGCGTTCGCGCATCCGCTGCCGGTGCCGCCCGGGTCGCGTAACGTCCGGCTCATGCCGACCATGCCGAAGTCGCTCTTCTGGACCCGGACGGACACCGCCGGCGCGGAGCACGCGCTGTTCGACGACGGCCGTGGACTGACGGCGCGGGGCACGCTCACGGCCGTCGACCCGATCCCCTACACCTGCCGCTACCAGCTCGCCACCGACCCCGAGTGGGCTGCCCTCCGCGTCGAGGTCGAGGCGGAGGGCACCGGGTGGCTGCGGAGCGTACGCCTGGAGCGGGCGACCGACGGGTGGCGGGTGACCACCGCCGAGCAGGGTGACCTGGACGCGGCGCTGCGGGCGGCCGGCCACCCGCCGGTCGGGCTTCCCGGCACCGACGACCCGGACCGGCTGGCCGGGGCGGTGGACGTCGACCTCGGCGGGGCGGCGCTGTTCAACGCGCTACCGGTGCGCCGGCTCGGGCTGCCCCGCGCCGCGGCCGACACCCCGCACCGGATCGACGTCGCCTGGGTGCTGGTGCCCAGTCTGCTGGTGGTGCCCGCCGAGCAGGTCTACACCCCGCTCGGCCCCGGCCGGGTCCGCTTCACCAGCGACACCTTCACCGCCGACATCGACCTCGACGGCGACGGCTACGTGGTGCGCTACCCCGGGCTGGCCGAGCGCGTCGACCCGCGCTGACCGGGTTGCGGGCGCCTCCCCCGACGGCCCGGGCCGGCCAGGCTGGCTCGGCCGCCCCGCGGCTCAGCCAGGCAGGCGGCGCAGGTCAGCGAGGCGGCTCAGGCCGGCCAGGTGCCCGTGCTGAGGAAGCGCTCGACGGTCGCCAGGTGCGGGGTGAGGTCCAGTCCCTGGGCGGCCAGCCAGTCGTCGGAGTAGTAGGTGTCGGCGTAGCGGTCGCCGGCGTCGCAGATCAGGGTGACCACCGAGCCGGTGCGGCCCTCGGCGAGCAGTTCCGCGATCAGCCCGAAGGCGCCCCACAGGTTGGTGCCGGTCGAGCCGCCCACCCGGCGGCCGAGCACGGCCGAGCCGGCGCGCATGGCGGCCAGCGAGGCGGCGTCGGGGACCTGGACCATCCGGTCCACCACCGACGGCACGAACGACGCCTCGACGGTCGGCCGGCCGATGCCCTCGATGCGGGAGCCCCGCCCGGTGCGCACCGACCAGTCGGCGGCCTGCCAGGCGGGATAGAACGCGGAGTTCTCCGGGTCGACCACGCACAACTTGGTGGGCAGCCGCTGGTAGCGGGCGTACCGGCCGATGGTGGCGCTGGTGCCGCCCGTGCCGGCGCCCACCACGACCCACGCCGGCACCGGGTGCCGTTCCAGGGCGAGCTGCGCGTAGATCGACTCGGCGATGTTGTTGTTGCCCCGCCAGTCGGTGGCGCGCTCGGCGTAGGTGAACTGGTCCATGAAGTGCCCGCCGGAGTCCTCCGCCAGCCAGCGGGCCTCCACGACCACCTTGGCCGGGTCGTCGACGAGGTGGCAGCGGCCACCCTGGAACTCGATCTGGACGATCTTCTCCGGCGAGGTGGAGGCGGGCATCACCGCGATGAACGGCAGCCCCAGCATCCGCGCGAAGTACGCCTCGGAGACCGCCGTCGAGCCGGAGGACGCCTCCACGATCGTGGTCTCCGGGCCGATCCAGCCGTTGCACAGCCCGTAGAGGAAGAGCGAACGGGCCAGCCGGTGCTTCAGCGAGCCGGTCGGGTGCACCGACTCGTCCTTGAGGTAGAGGTCGATCCCCCACGACCGGGGCAGCGGGAACGGCAGCAGGTGGGTGTCGGCGGAGCGGTTGGCGTCCGCCTCCACGGCGGCGATCGCCTCGGTCACCCAGCGCCGGCTGGCCTCGTCGCACCGGTCGATGTGAGTCACGTTCGAAACTTAGCAAGCCCGCTCACTGCGGACCGGCCCCGATCCGCCGGCGCTGGCGGCGCTGCCCGGCCCTGCCGGCCGCGAGGATCAGCGGGGCGAGGCGCACGGCGACGCCGGGCAGCGCGTCGAGGAGCCGGACCTGCGCGCCGCGCCAGCGGGGGACGCTGACCACCGGGCGGGGCCGCCGGGCCAGCCGCGCGGCCCGCCGGGCCACCCGCTCGGGGGTCAGCAGCGTCCCGGTGAAGGAGGCTGCGGCGCCCGGGTCGTCGAGCCGGTCGTGCAGCATCGGCGTCCAGATCCCGTCCGGGCACAGGCACGACACGTGTACGCCCCGGTGCCCGGCCAGCCGCAGGTCGGCGAGGGTGCCGATGCTGAACGCGACGAGGGCGTGCTTGCTGGCCGCGTAGACGGTCTCGCCGGGCGCGGCCACCAGGCCGGCCAGCGACACGACGTTGACCACGTGCCCGTGCCCCTGCCCCCGCATGACGGCCAGCGCGGCGAGGGTGCCGTTCATCGCGCCGAGGGCGTTGACCTCGACCACCCGGCGACGGGTCGCCGCGTCGTGCTCCCACGAGGGGCCGGTGACGAGGATCCCCGCGTTGTTCACCCAGAGGCCGAGCCCGCCCCGGCCGGCGGCCTCGGCGGCGACGGCGGCACAGGCGTCGGAGTCGCGTACGTCCAGCCGGCGCGACCAGCCGCCCAGCGGGGCGGCGGCACGGGCCACCGCCTGGTCGTCGTGGTCGGTGAGGAGCACCGGCCAGCCGTCGGCGTGCAGCGCGGCGGCGATGGCGCGGCCGAGGCCGCCGGCCGCGCCGGTGACCACCGCCGTCCCGGGGGCTGGCTTCGTCATCGGCGCACGCTATCGCCGCCCGGCGACCGCGCGCCAGAGTCGGCCTCCGGACGCGGCCGTCCGGAGGCCGACGGCCGGGGGTCGCGGGACGCGGCCGTCGGGAGGGACGGGGGGTCAGGCGGCGGGAGGCACCGGGGCCTGTGGCCGGTTCTCCCACTTCGTGGAGAGGGCGATGCCGGTCCGGGTGGAGGCGACGCCCGGGGTCCGGTTCAGCCGCACGATGAGCCGCTCCAGCTCGGCGATGGTGCCGACCCTGGCCTTGAGCAGGAACGACTCGACGCCGGCCATGAAGTAGCAGGACTCGATCTCGGGCATCTGCCGGAAGGCCTCCAGCACGTCGTCGGTGTCGCCGCCGGAGTCCTCGACGATCCCGATGAGCGCGGTGACGGCGAAGCCGATCGCCTCGGGCTCCACCTCCGCCCGGTAGGCCCGGATCACGCCGCTGGACTCCAGCTTGCCGACCCGCTCGTGCACGGCGGGCGCGGAGAGGCCGACCTGCCGGGCCAGCTCGGCGTAGGACAGGCGGGCGTTGCCGCGTAGCAGCTCCACGAGGCTCAGGTCGATGGCGTCCACGGACTGTGACCCTAGCGGTCCGGGCGTAACGTCGGGCATCCGGCGCGCGTTGGACATGACAGGGTGTAGTCGCTCGCAAACTGACAGTCAAGGGAGCCGCACGCAGGTAATATTTCCTAACTTCCCACTCAGTGCGTTTTTCGCGTTTGGCGGACAGGCCAGGTCGCTGGTGCTGTAATTGCCATACGTCCCTCATGACGGCTCTGGGCTCGCACCGGCCGGGGGCAGTGTGTTCAGCCGGGGGCTTCGTCGACGCGAGGAGGGGGCTGTGGACACTGGAGATCGCCTGCTGACACCGGGTGAAGTTGCCGCGCTGTTTCGGGTTGACCCGAAGACTGTGACGCGATGGGCAGCGGCGGGCCGGATAGGCAGCATCCGGACTCCAGGCGGGCATCGCCGGTTTCGGGAATCCGAGGTGCGGGCCCTGCTTGAGGGGGAGGGCATGTTGGACGAGGCGGAAGACGTCGGCAAGCCGCGTAACGCGGGGCCGGCCACCTCGACCGGGCCGGGCCCGGCCAACGCCGGCATGTACTGAATGGTGCGGATCATCACGCGGGCCGGACGAGAGCTCCGGTCCGCGTCGCGGTGAGCCGGGCCCGGGTCACTCCCGCGCCGCGCCCAGCTCACCCGACCAGCGACGGAACAGCGTGTGCGGTACGCCGAGGGCGTCCAGCACCTTGCCGGCCACGAAGTCGACGAGCTGCGGGGCGGAGGCCGCCGCCCCGGCGCCGTAGAAGCCGGGGCTGGCCGGCAGCACCACCGCTCCGGCGTCGTGCAGCGCGATCAGATGCTCCAGGTGGCTGCGGGTCACCGGCGTCTCCCGGGGCACCACCACCACCGGCCGGCGCTCCTTGAGGTTGACCTCGGCGGCCCGCTGCAACAGGTCCTTGGAGAGCCCGATCGCGATGCCGGCGCAGGCCGCCGTGCTCGCCGGGACCACCGCCATCCCGCGTACCCGGTAGGAGCCGCTGCTCGGGCCGGCGGCCAGGTCGCCGGCGGGCCAGTGCCGCACGTCGGCTCCCGCGAGGTCGCGGCCCAGCCAGGCGGCGAGGTCGTCGGCCCAGTGTGCGTCCCGGAACGGGCGTCCGGTCTCGTCGAGGACGGTCAGCCGGGCGGCCCGGGAGACGATCAGGTCCACCGGCTCGCCGGCGTCGAGCAGCGCCCGCACGACGGCCGCCGCGTACGGCGTGCCGGACGCCCCGGAGACTCCGACCACCCATGGTTCGCGCATGCCCTCCAGCCTGCCTGGTCGTCCCCTCCCGATGCCGGGCACCCCCGTCCGGAGCGTCCGTGATGTCCCGCTCAGGTGTCGGTTGTGCGCCGACGGGCGCGATGTCGGGTCGGGAGCGCGACCATCCCGCCCGCCTGACATGCTGCCGGTGGCGATTCCCACGCGAAGCGGGATCGCACCGGGGAGGAATCGGTGATGACCGGCGAGGTCCTCTGGTCGCTACGGTCGGAGTGCCCCATCCCGCCCCGGCTCTCGCCGCACGCCGACCGGGTGCAGGAGTGGCTGGTCGGCGACCTGCTGCCGGGCCTCGGCCTGGCGACTGACGACGCGGCGCCGCAACGGCTGGCGCACGCCGGCGTCGCCCGGTACGCCGGCCGGCTCTACCCCGGCGCCACCGAGGCCGACCTGCGGGCGCTGACGGCCCTGTTCACCTGGTTCTTCCTGGTCGACGACGCGTGCGACCGGCCGGGCCGGCTCGACGCCGACCAGATCCGGGCGCTGCGCGCCGGCGCGCTCACCCTGCTGCACTCCGGACCCCGGCTCCGGCACGCCGGCCTGACCGGGCCGCTGAGGCGGCTGCTGGTGCACGCGTGGCGGGAGCCGCGCCGTCGGATGCCGGCCCGCTGGCGGCTGCGCTTCACCGAGGCCGTCGCCGACCATCTCGACGGCACGTGGCGGGAGGCGGCGAACAAGGCGGCCGGCCGTCGCCCCGGCGTCGCCGAGTACGTCGCGCTGCGGCGCGCCACCTCCGCCGCGTACGTGTCGTATCCGCTGGTGGAGTTCGTCACCGGCCGCCCGCTGCCCGACCCGGTCCACCACCACCCGCTGCTGCGGGAGATCGCCGACACCGGCAACGACCTGCTCTCCTGGTACAACGACCTCGCCTCGTTGGAGCGCGACGAGGCCACCTCCGGCGGGCACAACCTGGTGCTCGCGACGGCGGCCGAGCAGCGGGTGCCGGTGGAGACCGCGGTCGGCCTGACGGCCGAGCGCTGGCGGGCGTCGATGCGGCGCTTCGTCGAGCTGCGCGCCGGGGTGCCGTCGTTCGGCCCGACGCTGGACCGGGCGGTCGCCGACCACCTCGACGGGGTGGCGAACGCCGTCCGGGCCACCGTCGACTGGACCCTGGAGAGCACCCGCTACGGCGGCGGAGGAGGCCGCCTCGTCGACGCTGCCGCCGGCGGAGGGGCCCCTTTCTGACCGGTCAGGCGCGCAGGCCGAGGCGGACGACCAGGTCGAGCAGGGCGAAGACGAACAGCGCGATGCCGACGAAGCCGTTGGCGGTGAAGAAGGCCCGGTTGACCTTGCTCAGGTCGGTCGGGCTGACCACCAGGTGCTGGTAGCCGAAGGCGACGGCGGTCAGCGCCAGACCCACCCACCAGAGCCAGCCGAAGCCGACCAGCGCCCCGAACCAGACGAACAGCGCGAACGTCACCACGTGCGCGACGGTGGAGGCGTGCAGCGCGAACCGCAGCCCGTAGCGGGCCGGCACGCTGTGCACGCCGATCTGCCGGTCCACCTCGGCGTCCTGGCAGGCGTAGATCAGGTCGAACCCGCCGATCCAGAGGCCGACGGCCACGCCCAGCAGCCACGCCGGCCAGGAGCCGTCGAGGGTGCCGGTGACGCCCAGCCAGGCGCCGACCGGGCCGACGGCCTGGGCGACGGCCAGGATGGCGTGCGGCCAGTTGGTGAACCGCTTGCCGTACGGGTAGACGACCAGCGGCACCACGGCGAGCGGCGCGAGCACCAGGCAGAGCGGGTTGAGCAGGGCGGCGGCGGCGAGGAAGACCACGAGCGCGACCGCCGCGCCGGTCCAGGCCGTCCGCACGCTGACCGCCCCGGTGACCAGCTCCCGGGAGGCGGTACGCGGGTTCCGCGCGTCGATCCGCCGGTCCAGGATCCGGTTGGCGGCCATCGCGAACGTCCGCGCGCCGACCATCGCCACGGTGATCAGCAGCAGGTCCAGCCACCGGACCCGCCCGCCGTCGACCTGCATGGCGGTGAGCGCCGACAGGTACGCGAACGGCAGCGCGAACACGGAGTGCTCGATCGCCACCAGCTTGAGGAAGGACTTCACCCGGCCCGGTCGCTGCACCGGTTCGACGGCGGTGGCCATCAGATGCCGTACTCCTTCCAGCGCTTGTCGACCAGGGAGACGACCTCGGGGGCCATCCGCATCTCCTCCGGCCAGCCCCGGGTGTAGCCCTCCGCGGGCAGCTTGCGGGTCGCGTCGACGCCCGCCTTGCCGCCCCAGAACTGCTGGTACGACGCGTGGTCGAGGTGGTCCACCGGGCCCTCGGTAAGCAGCAGGTCCCGGGCGTAGTCGACGTTGCCGAAGGCGCGGAAGGCGACCTCGTTGTAGTCGTGCACGTCGCAGTCCTCGTCGACGATCACGATCAGCTTGGTCAGCGACATCATGTGCGCGCCCCAGATCGCGTTCATGACCTTCTGAGCGTGCTTCGGGTAGCGCTTGCGGATCGACACGATCGCGCAGTTGTGGAAGACCCCGGCGGCGGGCAGGTCGTAGTCGACGATGTCCGGGATCAGGAAGCGCAGCAGCGGCGCGAAGATCCGCTCGGTGGCCTTGCCGAGGCCGTGGTCCTCCTGGGGCGGCTGCGACGTGACGATCGTGTGGTAGACCGGGTCGCGCTGCGTGGTCATGCACTCGATGTGCATCACCGGGAAGGGCTCCACCGGGGTGTAGAAGCCGGTGTGGTCGCCGAACGGACCCTCCGGGAGCCGCTCACCCGGCTCGATGTAGCCCTCCAGGACGATCTGCGCGTGCGCCGGCACCTGCAACGGGACGGTCAGGCAGTCCACCATCTCGACCCGCTCGCCGCGCAGGTACCCGGCGAACAGGTATTCGTCGATGTCGGCGGGGAGCGGCGCGCTGGCCGAGTACGCCACCGCCGGGTCGGTGCCGATGGCGATCGCCACCGGCAGGCGCTGGCCGAGCCGCTCGGCGACCGCGTGGTGCGCCGTGGAGTTCTTGTGGATCTGCCAGTGCATGCCGATGCTGTTCCGCGAGTGCTGCTGCAACCGGTACAGCCCCAGGTTGCGCTTGCCGGTCTCCGGGTGCTTCGTGTGGGTCAGCCCGAAGTTGTGGAAGATCCCGCCGTCACCCGGCCAGACCTGCAACCCCGGCAGCCGGTCCAGGTCGACGTCGTCGCCCCGGTAGACCACCTGCTGGCAGGGGGCGGTCCTGACCTTCTTCGGCGGCATCGACGTGAGCTGCCTGACCTTGCCCAGGCCGTCCATCATCCCGGAGAGGCCCACCGGCAGCTCCGGCTTGAGCATGTTGCCGATCCGCTCGCCGACCTCGTCCAGCGACTCGACGCCGAGCGCCATCGCCATCCGCTTCTCGGTGCCGAAGAGGTTGATCACCACCGGCATCTCGCCCCGGGTGGGCCGCTCGAAGAGCAGCGCCGGCCCGTCCGCGCGGACCGTCCGGGTGACGATCTCGCTGATCTCCAGGGTGGGATCGACCGGCGCGCTCACCCGCCGCAGCTCGCCCGCGCGCTCCAGCGCCGCGAGGAAGTCCTTGAGATCGGTGTACGGGAAGCCACGAGCCGCCATGCCTGCCAGTCTCCCGCACCGACCTGGGCGGCGACCACGCCGGGTGGTGTGACACCGACGATCCACCCGTGAGGAAGCGCGGAAACTGCCGGGCCGCTTCTGCCGGCGGAGCCCGCGCCATCGAACGTTGTCGCTCCGGCGGGCCGGATCGGGCGGCTGGCGCTCACTAGGATCAGGTCCGCCGACCGGGCCGGCGGTGACGCCCCGCCGCGGCTCCGCGGACCGGCCCACCCCACGAAGGAGATCGATGACAACTGTGCGCTTCCCGCGCCGCAGCGTGCTGCGCGCCCTTACGGTGCTGGCCGTGGTCACGGCGGGCGCCGGCACGGTGGCCGGCCCGGCCGCCGCGCAAACCGACCCCGGTTGGGTCAGCGGCTGGCTCAACGACCTCACCGTCGGCGCGGCCGGCGCGCCCGGCCGGTCGGCACCGCTGGACCTGAGCAGCAGCGGCGCGACCGCCCCCCGGGTCACCGTCGACCTGAGCGGTCTCGCCGGTGTCGCCACGGCCAGCTTCCCCAGCTGGTGCGTCACCGAGGGCACCTCGGTGACCTGCCCGATGCCGCCGGAGGCGACCCCGGACGAGTACGGCACCGTCAACGGCACGGTGCCGGTGGTGTTCCGCGCCGCCCCGGGCGCCGTCGGCGGCGCGACCGGCACGCTGGACTACACGGTGCGGGCCGACGGGCTGGAGCCGTACACCCAGCAGGCGACCGTCAGCGTGCGCTCCGGTGCCGACGTTCTCGACCTGGTCGACGAGTACGTCTCGGGCGCCGAGGTCGGTGACGTCCACGCCGTGCCCGTGGCCGTGGTCAACGCCGGTGACCAGCCGGCCGAGGATCTGCGGGTGACTTTCCGCTTTCCGGTCGGCCTGCACCCGGCCAGCTACCGGAACTGCCGGTACGGCACCGATCCCGTGCTCGCCACGGTGGTGGTCTGCACAGTGCGGGGCACGTTCGCGCCCGGGATCCGGCACGAACTGCGCAACGGCTTCGCCACCACGGTCGGCCCGGCCGCCCTCGGCGACAAGCGCATCACCCAGTTCGTGGAGCCGCTGGCCACCGCGGGGCCGCTGCCCGGCAACGTGCGGCTGACCCGCCGGGAGGCCGACCGCGCGCTCCGGCTGCGGCCGGTCGGTGGGACGCTCGATCCGGTCACCGCCACCGGCCCCGGCGGCGGGACCTACCTGCGCGACATCCACGGCGCCTTCGACGTCGTCGCCGTGGGCGCCACCGTCACCGGTGCCGTCGGTGCCACCGTGCGGGTGAGCGTGGGAATCCGCAACGACGGTCCGGGTGTGCCGGACGGCACCGTCTCCGGTGGCAACGCCGGCGGGTTCCTCTTCACCCCACCGGCCGGCGTGACCGTGCTGGCCACCCCGCCCGGCTGCTCGCCGACCGGCGACGACGAGGGCGGCGCTCCGACGTCCTGGGTCTGCTGGCTGGGGGCCGTGTTCCCCGCCGGGCAGAGCTTCACGGTCCCGTTCGACCTGCGGATCGACGGGCCCGCCGGCACCCCCGGCGAAGTCAGGTCGTACTACGACTACCCGCGTCCGGACGACGATCCGGCCGACAACACCGCCCCGGTCACCCTCGGCTGACCGGACGACCGCGCCTTCGACGGAGGTGGGCCGGCCTCGGGCAAGCCGTGGCCGGCCTACCCCCGCCCTCGGCTGCCCAGGTGCGTCAGCGGGCGGCCGGCTTCCAGGCGTACGCGGCCAGGGGCTCGTCGAGCGGGGCGCTGGTGAGCCGGTTGGCGAGAGTGGAGATGGTGTACGTGCCGACGCCGAGCACCACGTCCAGGGCGTGCCGGGGCTGGTAGCCGGCGGCCAGGAAGGCGGCGGTCCCGTCCTCGGGCACCGCGCCCCGGTGGTCGAGCACGGCGAGGGTGAAGCACCGCAGCGCCTCCAGCCGGTCGTCGGGCAGCGGCATGCCGGCGCGCAGCGCGTCGACCAGCTCGGGCGTCGCGCCGTGCCGGGTGAGGGCGGCGGTGTGCATGGCGACGCAGAGGTGGCACTCGTTGCGGGTGGCGACCGTCATGACGACGACCTCCCGCTCGACCGGGTCGAGGGCGCACTTCTCGAAGATGCCGTTGACGGTGAGGAAGCCGGTGAGCAGCTCCGGGGACTCGGCCATCAGGCCGACGGCGGCGGGCAGGTGCCCGAGCCTGCGGCGTACGCCCTCGATGGTCGGCCGGGCGGCGGCGGGTGCGGTGTCGGCGGTGTGCGCGGTGAACGGGGGCACGGGAGACCTGCTCTCGGGGGTTCGGGGGCGGCCGGCGCGGCCCGATCGGCGACGCGCCGCGCGTGACGTAGGATCGTCAACGTGGTTGTCGAAATAGTAAACGAGGTTGTCGAACGTGGCAACGGCTGACCCCGACCGGCCCGGCTTCCTGCTGCCCCTGCTGCTGCTGGCCGGCTTCCGTACGCTCATCGACGACCTGCACGCGGAGCTGGCCCGGCAGGGGCACCCGGAGCTGCGACCGCTGCACGGCTTCGTCCTCCAGGCCGTCGGCGCCGACGGCACCACCGCCACCGAGCTGGGCCAGCGGCTCGGCGTCTCCAAGCAGGCGGCCGGCAAGACGGTGGACCGGCTCGTCGCCCTCGGCTACCTGGAGCGCGCCGACGACCCGCGCGACGCCCGGCGCAAGCTGGTCCGGGCGACCCCGCACGGCCTGGACGGCCTGCGCCGCTCGGCGGCCGTCTTCGACCAGCTCCGGCAGCGGTGGGCCGCCACGCTCGGCCCCGACCGGGTCGCCGCCCTGGAGGACGACCTGCGCGCGGTCACCCCGGCCAACCCGTTCCGCCTCGACGTGCCCGGCTGGTTCGGCGGCTGACCCCGTCCCCTGGCGTTCGCGGCCGGGGCGGGGCTCCACCGACCCGTTCCCGGGTAGCACCCGCCCGGAGCCGGGAGCGGGCAGGCGTCGGGTGGGGCCGGCAGCAGCACGGCCGCCCGCCGTCAAGACCCCCGGTCGCCGTCGCCCGAACGGTCGAAGCCCGAACGGTGCGCCCCCGCGGCCCCGCGGACCGACCCGGCCCACCCGCCGACAGGCGCCTTTCCCGGGACGCCCGAGCCGGTCATAGGCCTTTCGGCCACCCGCTAACACACCGCGTGCGAACGCGGCCAGCACCGTCCATGCGGAATTGCCCGCCGTTCAGTCGGGCTCCGCCGGATCCGCCCGGCAGCGTAAATCTTCCGACATTGCCCGCAGACAATTCCAATGGTTCCGTCACCACCATCCGAAACATTTTCCATCGGAGCAAGATCGGGGTGACGGTTGGCGATGGCCACCTTCAATCAGCAGAACCAGCGCGTGGATCAGCAGTTCAACGCCGAAACCATCGATCTGCGGGACAGCACCTTCGAACGCCTGCCCGACAACGCCGGCCAGACGGAGCTCGTCCCTCGACTGGAGGCCGTCCTGAGGGCGGTGGAGCAGGCCACGGCCAGCGGCGCCCTCGACCCGCAGGTCGGCCGCACCGTCGTCGACGACCTGCACGGCGCCCGCCGGAGCCTGACCCGCGACGACCAACGCGAGGCCTCGCGACGGCTGCGGCGGGCCATCGAGGTGTTGCAGGCGGCGGCACCGCTGGCGGTGATCGGCGGGGCGATGGCGACCATCTGGAACTCGTTGGGCGGGGCTTCCTGATGACCACCTTCGACCAGCACGGCCAGCGCGTCTTCGGCGCCCAGATCAACGCCGACAACGTGCACATCAACAAGTCCGACGGGCCGCAGCAGCTGATGGCCTACGGGCGGCGGGCCGTCGCCGAACGGCTGTACAAGAGGGCGGCCGAATACTTCACCGAGGCGATCGCCAAGGGGGCGAAGGGCGCCGACCCGCACTACTACCTGGCCCTCGCGCTCCTCGGCGGCAGACGGCCCAGCCGGATGGGTCGCGAGGCGCAGCAGGTGATGGCCCGGGTGGAGGAGCACCTGGGCAGGGCACTCCAGATCGACCCCGCCGCGGCGCACGTCCGCGCCCTCTGGGTGGCCGTCAAGCGCGACCACTACGCCGACCGCCACGACCCCGGCCCGTCCGTCGCCGACATCGAGGCCGGAGCCGGCGACATCGACCCGGTGCACGCGGCCGAGATCGCCCCCTTCCTCGGCAACCGCGAGAACCGGCTGTGGCAGGCCACCGTCGCCGTGGCGCAGGCCGGCATCGAGGAACGCAAGCCGAACGTACGCAAGTACTTCGTCCGCACGCCCGTGCCGCCCGCGACCGGTGGCGCGCAGGCCATGATGGTCGCCGGCGGCATCGGGTTGGCCCTCGCGCTGATCCTCGTGCTCGCGTCGTTGTCGGAGTCGGGTTACCTCTGCCTCGCGGTGCTCGTGGGTGTGGGCGGCCTCGTCCTGCTGGTCAAGGGATACGGCCAGTACAACGCGCTCACGTCGACGTACGAGCGTGACCTGGCAGCGGCCGAGCCGAAGCCCAGCGACGAGCAGATGGACGTGTGGCTGCACTTCGACAAGTTCGGCGTTCTCGATCACGCCCTCCGGCACCTCGACCGCGAACTGGACGATTTGATCTGCGAGCCGCAACTCGTCATCGGTCCCGCCTCGCCCACCGAACAGGCGGTGGGAAAGGACGGCATCCGTCGGTTCTCGCGGTACAAGTTCGTCATCCTGCTCCTCGGGCAGACCCGCATCTCGGTCTTCTCCTGCGAGTGGGACTTCGTCAAGTGCATCGTGTCGAACGCCGACGCCTTCGACTTCCGCTACAAGGACATCACCGGCCTGCGCATGCGGCAGTTGCACGAGGCGACGCACGGCAGCCGACTGGTGATGACCGGCGACGACGGCAAGGAGATGGAGGTACGGTTCGCCAAGATCTTCGAGATGATCATCGCGGGTACGGACCGGATCGCGGTGACCATCGACGTCCAGGCGCAGAACGCCGGCGCCGGGTTGCAACCGACGGGGGCCACCGCCACCGAACGGCTCGTCCGGCGGCAGTTGGACGACGTGGCCTGACCGCCCGGTCGCGGCTTCTCGGTCTCGCGCCTACGCGCCGGAGTAGAGCCGGTCAGGACCGACCAGCACCACATCGGGTCGGTGGGCGGCGAGCTGCCGCAGTTCGGCGGTGAATCCCTCGGCGCTGGCCAGCAGCAGCCGCGCGCCGCGCGCGTCGAGCCCGGGGCGGGCGACGAGCAGCTCGCGCGCCCGCTCCAGTCGATCCAGGTGGGGCCGGCCGAGCAGCCGGCCCCACTTGACTGCGCCGATGGCGAGCAGGGGACGCGGACCGTCCACGAGCGGCGACTCGCCAAGGGCGACGAGGTAGCGCGCCTCGCGGAACAGCGGGCGGGCAGGATTGAGGACCGCCCGCACGACCCAGTCGTCGAAGTCGTCCCGCCCGTCGGGCGTGTCGTCCTGCACGTACTCGCGGCGGTAGGCCGGCGTGCCTCCGACAATGGCGAACACCTGGGCGGCGAGCAACGGATCGTCGAATCCCAGAACGCCGCGGCCGACCGGTAGTCCAGGGGCGCGACGGGCAACTCCAGCCCGGCTCGCCCGTGCAGCGGCGCGGAGCCGGCCAGCAGCCCACCCATGAACGAGAGCGCCGAACCACACAGCAGGAGACGGGTACGGGAGGCGGTGCGCTCGGCCCGGCCGGGGGTGAGCGCGTGCTGGATCACCGACGGCAGGTCCCGGCTCGCCCGAGCCAGGTAGGGGAACTCGTCGACCACCACCGTGACCGGGCGGTCCCGGCCGAGGGCCAGCAGTGCGTCGACCGCGCTCGCCCAGTCCGCGAGGTGCACCGGCCCGGGAGCGCCCGTGTGCCGACCGAGCGCCTCGCCCAGACGCCGCAACGAGTCCGCCTGCGTCGCCTCGGTCGCCCCGAAGTAGAAGCCCTCCGTGGCGCGGGCCAGCTCGTACAGCAGCAGGGTCTTGCCCTGACGCCGACGGCCGCTCGCGACGCGTTATACGTCTTGCAGGGACTGGCTCAGTCCAGGCCGCCGTAGGAGTGCAGGCCCTCGAAGAAGATGTTCACGCCGAAGAGGTTCATCAGCATGGTGAGGAAGCCGACGACGGCGAGCCAGGTCGCGACGTTCCGCTTCATGCTCGGGGTGGCCCGGGCGTGCAGGTAGCCGGCGTAGATCACCCAGGAGATGAACGACCAGGTCTCCTTCGGGTCCCAGCCCCACGGCCGCCCCCAGGCCGCCTCGGCCCAGATCGCCCCGGCGATCACCGCGAAGGTGAAGACCGGGAACGCGAAGGCGTGCAGCACGAAGGTCAGCCGCTCCAGCGCCGCCGCCGCCGGCAGCCGCTTCGCCAGCGTGTACGGGAAGCTGCGGCGACCCTGCTCGTAGCCGGAGCGCATCAGGAACGCCACCGCCGGCACCGCGCCCAGCAGGAAGATGCCGGAGGCGAAGACGATCGTCGAGACGTGGATGACGAACCAGTACGAGTTGAGCGCCGGCACCAGCGGCACGATCGGGGTGTAGAGCACCAGCTCGGCGGTCGCCACCAGCAGCACCATCACCAGCGACATGAACAGCCCGAGGCGGCGCAGCTGCGGCCGCTTCCAGAGCACCACCAGCCAGGCGGCGACCCCGATCCAGGTGCCCGTGAGCACGAACTCGTACATGTTGCCCCAGGGCATCCGGTCCGCGGCGAGACCGCGCGTGACCAGCGCCCCGAGGTGCAGCAGCGCCCCGAGCGCGGTGGCCGCGACGGCGACCAGGCCGCCCAGCCGGGCGCGTCGGGCCGTACGCTCGGCCGCCGCCGCGCCGGTTTCGGCGGGCGCGTCGGGGGTGCTGCCCCCGGCCGCGCCGACGCCGGCGCCGACCAGCTCGCGGGCGGGTGCCGCGGCGACCCGGGCGCGGGAGTTGCCCAGCGCGTACTCGACGGCGTGGCTGATCATCGCGATCAGGTACGCCAGGATCGCGAACGACACCAGCTGGTCGGAGAGTGCGGACATCACTCGGCTCCTTCTCGCGCTCCGGCCCGGTCGCCGCCGTCGCGGTCGACACCGGCCTCCTCGTCCGACCGCCCGTCGCCGCCGACGGCGGCCACGAGCTGCGCGAACTCGTCGGCGAACCCGGGATGGTCGGTGCGCGGCAGGCCACCGGCCTCGACCAAACTACTACCGCTCGTCGGAGATCCACTCGTGGGGTCGGCGGCACCGGCCGGCAGCACCCGGAAGAAGACCCGGCGACGCCGCCCGAACAGCGAGCCCATCAGCCCGACCAGCAGGACGGCGGAGCTGACCAGCAGCAACGTCGAGCCGGGGTCGTACCGGACCGACAGCGTGATGTACGGCACGGTGCCCAGGAACTCGAGCGTGGTGCCGTCATCCAGCTTCCAGGTCTCGCCCTTGCGGAGCAGCTTCGTGCCGACCTCCTTGACCTTGCCGGCATCCACCTGCCGCTGGTCCAGCTTGTAGACCGAGCCGGGGATGCCGGCGTCCATGCCCAGGTTGCCCCGGTAGGCGACGAGGTTCAGCGCGGGATTCCGCTCCGTCGGGTACTCGGAGCGGGCGAAGGGCGCGGCGGCCGGCGCCGTCGGCAGGTAGAGACCGGAGAAGGCCATCTGCGTGTTCGCATCCCGCTCCCCCGTGGCCGGATCCACGTTGATGTCCGGGAACGCCGCCAGCCCCTCGCTGGTCAACCCGACATCGCCGGTCGTCAGGAACGGGAAGTTGCTGGTCTGGGACTGGCCGAACTTGTCGGTGTAGCGGATCACCGGGGCATAGCCGTGGCCCAGCAGGTAGACGTTCGCGCCGTCGAGGCGCAGCGGGGAGTTGACCGAGAATTCGGCCGGCCCCCGCTCGCCGCCGACCTCGTCCACGGTCACCTTGGCCTCGTAGAAGTCCGGCTGACCGGACTCCAGGAACCGGGCGTCGAAGTCGTCGAGCTGGATGCAGAAGCCCGGCAGGTCGGCGCTGCTGACGCGGGGGCCGAGCTTGCTCTCGGCGTACTGCTGGCGGGTGTTGCAGAACGCGTTGTCCTTGCCGGCCACCAGCAGCTTGTTGCCGCTCCAGCCGTACCAGGAGCCGAGCGCGACGCCGACCAGCACGAGCACCAACGAGCTGTGGAAGAGCAGGTTGCCGGTCTCCTTGAGGTAGCCCTTCTCGGCGGAGACCTCGTCGCCGCGGACCACCACCCGCCAGCGCCGCCGGCGCAGCACCTCCGCGATCGCCGCCGCGCCCCCCTCGGGCGCGGACAGCACGGTGTGCTGCGGCAGCCGGTCCAGCCGCCTCGGCGCGGCCGGCGGCTTCGCCCGCAGCGCCCGCACGTGGTCGCGCAGCCGGGGCGTGATGCAGCCGATCAGCGAGGTGAAGAGCAGCAGGTAGATCGCGGAGAACCAGACCGAGCCGAACGCCTCGAAGGCGCCGATCCGGTCCAGCACCGGGGCCAGGTCGGGGTGCGCGGTGAAGTAGTCCCGCACGTCCTCCGGGTTGACCCCGCGCTGCGGCAGCACCGAGCCGGGAATGGCGGCCACCGCGAGCAGGAAGAGCAACACCAGGGCCGTACGCATGCTGGTGAGCTGCCGCCACGAGTTGCGCAGCAGGGCCAGCAGGCGGTTGGGTCGGCGCCGGGGCGCCTCGGCCGGCGGTGCCGGCCGCTCGTCGACGGCAGTCATCAGATGCTCACCTCGCCCGCCCCGACGGTGGTCTGCAACCAGATCACGAAGTTCGTCCAGCCGCCGGTGACCAGCGCGAGGCCGATCAGGATCAGCAGCGCCCCGCCCAACCGGGTGACCCACCGGCTGTTGCGCCGGACCGCGCGGAACACCCCGAGCAGCCGCTCGAAGCCCAGCCCGAAGACGACGAACGGCACCCCCAGCCCCAGGCAGTACGCCAGGGCGAGCACCACGGCCCGGTCGGTCTGCCCGCCGACGCCGGCCATGCCCAACACCGCGCCGATCGTCGGGCCGGCGCAGGGCACCCAGCTGAGCGCGAAGACCGCGCCGAACACCGGCGCGCCGAGCAGCCCGGCGGCGGGCAGCCGCTGGATCCGGAACTCCCGCTGCAACCCGGGGACCAGCCCGAGGTAGCTCAGCCCGAGCACGACGATCAGCGCGCCTATGACGATCTCCAGCGTCCGCTCGTACTCGAAGAAGACCCGGCCGACGCTGGCGAAGAGGATCGCGGTGGCGGTGAAGACGACGGTGAAGCCGGCGATGAAGAGCAGCGTGCCGGCGAGCACCCGGCCCTTGACCGCGGCCCTCGTCGGTTCGGCGCGCTCCCGCACCGCCACCCCGCCGCCGCCCTCGGTGTCAGGAAGGGACCCTTCCGCTACCGGATCCGTTGACGGGGGGTCCTTCCTGACCTGCGGGCGACGGGTTTCGAGGTCGGCGCCGGCGAGGCCGGTGACGTACGACAGGTAGCCCGGCACCAGCGGGAGCACGCACGGGGAGAGGAAGCTGACCAGCCCCGCGAGCGCCGCCGCGCCGATGGCGAGCAGCAGCGGACCCGACTGGGCGAGTTCGGAGAACGTCTCGCCCATCAGCGGGAACCGTTGGGGGCGGGTTTCTCGGCCGCGATCCGCTCGACGATGGGCTGGAGGCCCTCCTGCTTCACCGCCGCGCGGATCACCACGGCGATCCGGCCGTCGCGGTCCAGCACGACGGTGGCCGGGATGGTGTTCGGCGGGATGTCCAGGGCGAGCGCCAGCCGGCTCGGCGGGTCGAAGAGGCTCGGGTAGGTGACCTTGAAGCTCTCCTCGAAGGCGAGCGCCTTGTCCCGCTGGTCCTGGATGTTGATGCCCAGGAACGTCACCCCGGAGGCCTTCGTGGCCTGGTACGTGTTCTCCAGGTCGTCCGCCTCCGCCCGGCACGGCGCGCACCACGAGCCCCAGAAGTTGACCACCACGACCTGGCCCCGGTCCCTCGCCACGTCGTGGCTGCCGCCGGTGAGCAGCTCACCGGCGAGCTTCGGGGCGGCCGAGCGCTGGTCGGGGGCGCACTCGATGATGCCGCCGGAGTTGTCACACGCCTCCTCGCGGTCGCGCGACGAGCAGCCGGCCAGCGCCACCGTCACGACGGCGGCGAGCAGACCCGCGGTCAACCTCCGGGCGTTCATCAGGCCCCCTTGGCCGTCCTGGCTGTCGGCGACATCGCGATCAGGTGCGCGGCCGGCTCGGAGTAGCCGATGCCGACCACCTTGGCGCCGTCGAAGTGGAAGGAGGTGAGGCTGGCCAGCCCGCACTGGCGCTTGCGCGGGTCGTGCCAGAGCCGCTTGCGCTCGACGTGGCGGCGCAGCGTCCAGATCGGCAGCTGGTGGGAGACCAGCACGGCCTCGCGCCCCTCGGCCGCCACCCGGGCGGCGTGCAGGGCGGCGAACATCCGCTCCGCGATGGCCCGGTAGGCCTCGCCCCAGGACGGGGTGACCGGGTCCCGCAGCACCCACCAGTTACGCGGGTCGCGGAACGAGCCGTCGCCGGGCGAGACCTTCTTGCCCTCGAACCAGTTGGCGCTCTCGATGAGCCGCTCGTCCGCGCCGACCGGCAGCCCGAACTGCGCGGCGATCGGCTCGGCCGTTTGCTGGGCGCGCTCCAACGGGCTGGCCACCACGTGCACGACCTCCCGCTCGGCCAGCCCCTGCGCGGCGGCCTTGGCCATCTGCACGCCGAGTTCGGAGAGCCGGAAGCCCGGCAGCCGGCCGTAGAGAATGCCGTCCGGGTTGTGTACCTCGCCGTGCCGCAGCACGTGGACCACCGTCTTGCTCAACGCTGCGTCCCCTTCGTTCGCGACTGCGGGGCTCGCAGACCCGGCTCACTCCTCGCACTCACCGCTACGCCCTTCGTTCGCGACTGCGGGGCTCGCAGACCCGGCTCACTCCTCGCACTCACTGCTACCCCCCGTGACCGGCCGCTGCCGCAGCGTTGGCCGCCACCGGCAGGGCGGCGGCGATCTGCTCCAGAGCGGCGTCGTCCAGCGCCGCAGACACGAACCACGCCTCGAACGCGCTCGGCGGCAGGTAGACGCCGCCCGCGAGCATCGCGTGGAAGAACGCCTTGAACGCCGGCACCTGCTGGGTGCGGGCGCTGTCGTAGTCGACCACGTCGGCGTCGGTGAAGAAGACCGAGAACATGTTGCCCGCGTACGACAGCCGGTGCGGGACCCCGGCGGCGGCGAGCGCCTCCGCGGCGAGCCTGCCCACGACGGCGGCCGTGTCGTCGAGCTTGCGGTAGAGCGCGTCGTCGGCCAGCCGCAGGGTGGCCAGGCCGGCGGCGCAGGCCAGCGGGTTACCGGAGAGGGTGCCGGCCTGGTAGACCGGGCCGGCGGGGGCCAGTCGCTCCATGATCTCCGCGCGCCCGCCGAACGCCGCGGCCGGCAGCCCACCACCCATGACCTTGCCGTACGTCCACAGGTCGGCGTCGGAGGGGTCGAGGCCGTGCCAGCCGGCGCGGGAGACCCGGAACCCGGTCATCACCTCGTCGACGATGAGCAGCGCCCCGTGCGCGTGCGCGATCCGGGCGAGCTGCGAGTTGAAGCCGTCGCGCGGGGCGACCACGCCCATGTTGCCGGCGGCGGCCTCGGTGATGATCGCGGCGATGTGCTGGCCCTCGGCGGCGAACGCCTGCTCCACGGCGGCGACGTCGTTGTACGGCAGCACGATCGTGTCACCGGCCGCCGCGCCCGTCACGCCCGGCGAGTCGGGCAGGCCGAGGGTGGCCACGCCCGAGCCGGCGGCGGCCAGCAGGCCGTCGGAGTGCCCGTGGTAGCAGCCGGAGAACTTGATGATCCGGGGGCGGCCGGTGAAGCCGCGTGCCAGCCGGATCGCCGACATGGTGGCCTCGGTGCCGGAGTTGACCAGCCGGACCTGCTCGACCGGCGTGCGGTCGACGATCTCGGCGGCCAGCTCGACCTCGCCCGGGGTGGGGGTGCCGAAGCTGGTGCCCCGGGTCGCGGCCGACCGGATCGCGTCCACGACCTCCGGGTGCGCGTGGCCGAGGATCAGCGGGCCCCAGGAGGAGACCAGGTCGACGTAGCGCCGGTCGTCGGCGTCGTAGAGCCAGGGCCCCTCGCCCCGGACCATGAAGCGCGGCGTGCCGCCGACGGCACGGAACGCGCGCACGGGAGAGTTCACCCCGCCGGGCACGATGGCCTTGGCGCGGTCGAACAGGGCCTCGGAGGCCGGTGCTTCGGCCGGGTAGCGGCCGGATCCGGCGGGAAACATATCGGTCACGATGCCGCCATTGTGTCAGCGTCGGGCGGCGAATCGGCAGGCACCCCGTACCGGGGTTACCAGGCTCACCCGGGTCGGCCCTCACCGCCGTCCCGGCGGCGTCACGTCCGCGGCGCGGGACGTCCCCGTTCCCGACCTCCTCGGGAGCGTGGTCGCCGCGCCCGGTCGGCTCGGTCGCCACCGCTCGACGGGCCGGGTGGCCCGGATCGCGCTAGGCTGACCCGGTGGATCGTGCCGAACTGTCCATCACGCTACACCGGACGGGCGACGAAGCTGTGCTTCGCCTGGCCGGTGAGATCGACATGCTCACGGCCGCCCAGCTGTCGACCGTCGTCAACGAGGTCCTCGCCGACCCGCCGCCGCGCATCGTGCTCGACCTCGGCGGGGTCACCTTCTGCGACTCACAGGGCCTGGGCACCCTCGTCGTGCTCAGCCGCAAGGCCAGCCACGCGCAGAGCCTGCTGATCCTGACCAACGTCGGCGACTTCCTGCTCCGCGTCCTGGACATCACCGGCCTGCGCAGCGCCCTGATGATCCGCAACGACCAGACCACGGGCTGACTCCCCGCCCACCCGCGGCACAGGCGCGGCGCGATCTTGGCGAGTTACGGCCCCTCAGGGGGCCGCCAGCTACCAAGATCGCACCTCAGCCCGCCCGGCGTGGTTCCGATACCTGGGTCAGGGGGTGTTGCCCCAGCGGGCCTGCTCCAGGAGCTGCACCGCGCGGTCGCGGGAATCCTGATCGTCGAGGCGCAGCATCGCGGTGGCCTCGTCGACCGCGTCGGTCAGCACCCGCAGCTGCGCGTCCCGGTCCCGCACCAGATCCGACTGGGCGGCGAGCTGCCGGGTCTTCACCCACAGCTCGACGAAGACCGACACCTTGGCCCGCAGCACCCACGGGTCGAACGGCTTGGTCAGGTAGTCGACCGCGCCGACCGCGTAACCGCGCAGCGCGAGCTGGGCGTCCCGGTCGGCGGCGGTGAGGAAGATGATCGGCACGTGCCGCGTACGCTCGCGGCGCTTGATGTGGCTGGCCGTCTCGAAACCGTCCATGTCCGGCATCTGGGCGTCCAGCAGGATCACCGCGAAGTCGTCGACCAGCAGCTGCTTCAGGGCCGCCTCGCCGCTCTCCACGGCGACGGACTGGACCGGCAGGCCCTGGAGAATCGCCTCCAGTGCCATCAGGTTCTCCCGGCGGTCGTCCACCAGCAGCGCCTTTGCCATCTGGGTCACGAACTCTCCTCGGTTCGGCTGCCGCTGATCCAGGACGACATGAGTTCGATCAACTCGTCCAGGTCGACGGGCTTGGTGATGTAGTCACTTCCCCCGGCCGCCAGCGCCGACTCGCGGTCGCCGGGCATGGCCTTGGCGGTCAGGAAGACGATCGGCAGGTCGGCGAACCGGTGGTTACGCCTGATCTGTCGGGTCGTCTCGTACCCGTCCTGATCGGGCATCATCGCATCCATCAGGACGATGTCCACCTCCGGATGCTCGGCCAGCAGGCGGACGCCGTCCGCCCCGTTGTCCGAGTACAACACGGTCAGGCCGTGCAGTTCCAACGCGCTGGTCAGCGCGAAGACGTTCCGGACGTCGTCGTCGACGATCAGCACGGTGGTGCCCTCCAGCCGCCGGGTGGCCGGTGTGGAGGCCGGCTCGGGCAGCTCCGGCGGGGGCATGAGCAGCGAGGACGGCAGCCCGGCCCGCGCCGGTGACGGCGGCAGCGGCGCGACCACCGCGTCCGGGGCGAGCACGTCCGGCACGAAGAGGGTGAACGTCGAGCCCTGGCCGGGCGCCGACGCCACCACGATGCTGCCGCCCAGCAGCCGGGCCAGGTCCCGGCTGATCGACAGCCCCAGCCCCGTGCCGCCGTAGCGACGGCTGGTGGTGCCGTCGGCCTGCTGGAACGCCTCGAAGATCAGCGACAGCTTGTCGTCGGAGATGCCGATGCCGGTGTCGACCACGGTGAACGCGATGACCTGCTGCGCGTTGGTCAGGGCCGGCACGTCGAAGATCGTGTTGTCGGGCGCCGGCGCGATCCGCAGCGTCACCGCCCCGTTGTCGGTGAACTTGACCGCGTTGGAGAGCAGGTTGCGCAGGATCTGCTGGAGTCGCTGGGCGTCGGTGACCAGCGCCTCCGGCAGGTCCTTGCCGATCCGCACCTGGAAGTCCAGGCCCTTCTCCTCGGCCTGCGGCGCGAACGCCTGCTCCACGTACCCGCGGATCTCGTCGAACCGGACGGCGGTGGGCTCGACGTCCATCCGCCCCGCCTCGATCTTGGACAGGTCCAGGATGTCGTCGATCAGCGACAGCAGGTCGGAGCCGGCGCCGTGGATCGTCCGGGCGAACTCGATCTGCTTCGGCGTGAGGTTCTGCTCCGAGTTCTCGGCCAGCAGCCGGGCCAGCAGCAGCAGCGAGTTCAGCGGCGTACGCAGCTCGTGGCTCATGTTGGCCAGGAACTCCGACTTGTATGCCGACGCCCGCGTGAGCTGCTGGGCCTTCTCCTCCAGGCCGAGCCGGGCCAGCTCGATCTCCCGGTTCTTCGTCTCGATGTTGCCCTTCTGCTCCGAGAGCAGCTGCGCCTTGTCCTCCAGCTCGGCGTTGGTGCGCTGGAGTTCCGCCGACTGCTCCTGCATCTCGTGGGCGAGCCGCTGCGACTGCGCGAGCAGTTCCTCCGTACGCCGGTTGGCCTGGATGGTGTTGACGGCGACGCCGGTGGTGAGCACGAGCCGCTCCAGGAACGACAGGTGCAGCTCGGAGAAGGCCGCCACGCTGGCGAACTCGATGACCCCGAGCAGCTCGCCCTCGAAGAGCACGGGCAGTACGACCAGGTCGGCCGGCGGGGTATCGGCGAGCCCGGAGCGGAGCATCAGCTTGCCGTCCGGCGCCCCACCCATCCGAATGGTGCGGCGGGACAGGGCGGCCTGCCCGACCAGCCCCTCGCCGGGGCCGAAGGTGACCTCGTGCCCCCGGGCGACGTAGCCGTAGGAGGCGGTCAACCGCAGCCGCATCACGCCCTCGGACGTGTCCGCCAGGAAGAACGCGCCGAGCTGCGCGTCGACCAGCGGGGTCACCTCCATCATGATCATGCGGCAGACCTCGCCGAGGTCGCGCTGCCCCTGGAGGAGGCCGCCGATCCGGGCCAGGTTCGAGTCGAGCCAGCCCTGCTCGGCGTTCTTCTTGGTCGTCTCCCGGAGGGTGACGATCATCTGGTTGATGTTGTCCTTCAGCTCGGCGACCTCGCCCTGCGCCTTGACCGCGATCCGCTGGGTCAGGTCGCCCCGGGTCACCGAGGTGGAGACCTGCGCGATGGCGCGCAGCTGGGTGGTGAGGGTCGAGGCGAGCTGGTTGACGTTCTCGGTGAGGTCGCGCCACGTGCCGGAGACGCCCTTGACCTGGGCCTGACCGCCGAGCTTGCCCTCGCTGCCCACCTCGCGCGCGACCCGGGTGACCTCGTCGGCGAACGACGACAGCTGGTCCACCATCGTGTTGACCGTCGACTTCAGCTCCAGGATCTCGCCCTGGGCGTCGACCGTGATCTTCTGCGACAGGTCGCCCTTCGCCACGGCCGTGGTGACCGAGGCGATGTTGCGCACCTGCGACGTCAGGTT
>NZ_JBNCKW010000006.1:127208-606344 GCF_049841735.1 Micromonospora sp. DT46
ACGGTGATCTTCTGCGACAGGTCGCCCTTCGCCACGGCCGTGGTGACCGAGGCGATGTTGCGCACCTGCGACGTCAGGTTCGACGCCATCGAGTTCACGTTGTCGGTCAGGTCCCGCCACGTACCCGAGACGCCCTTCACCTGGGCCTGACCGCCCAGCTTGCCCTCCGTGCCCACCTCGCGCGCGACGCGCGTGACCTCGTCGGCGAACGACGAGAGCTGGTCCACCATCGTGTTGACGGTGTTCTTCAGCTCCAGGATCTCGCCCTGGGCGTCGACCGTGATCTTCTGCGACAGGTCGCCCTTCGCCACGGCGGTGGAGACCTGGGAGATGTTGCGCACCTGGCTGGTCAGGTTGCCGGCGAGCTGGTTGACGTTCTCGGTGAGGTCGCGCCAGGTGCCGGAGACGCCGCGCACCTGGGCCTGGCCGCCCAGCTTGCCCTCGATGCCCACCTCGCGCGCGACGCGCGTGACCTCGTCGGCGAACGACGACAGCTGGTCCACCATCGTGTTGACGGTGTCCTTCAGCTCCAGGATCTCGCCCTGCGCCGCCACGGTGATCTTCTGCGACAGGTCGCCCCGGGCCACCGCCGTGGAGACCTGGGCGATGTTGCGGACCTGGGCGGTCAGGTTCGACGCCATCGAGTTGACGCTGTCGGTCAGGTCCTTCCACGTGCCGGCCACGTTCGGCACGTCGGCCTGCCCGCCGAGCTTGCCCTCGGTGCCCACCTCGCGGGCCACCCGGGTCACCTGCTCGGCGAAGAGCCGCAGGGTGTCGGTGAGGTAGTTCATCGTGTCGGCCAGCTCGGCGACCTCGCCGCGCGCGCTGACCGTGATCTTCTGCGACAGGTCGCCCTTGGCCACCGCCGTCGCCACCTGGGAGATCGACCGCACCTGGCCGGTCAGGTTCGACGCCATGGTGTTCACCGAGTCGGTGAGGTCCTTCCAGGTGCCGGCTACGCCGCGCACGTCGGCCTGGCCGCCGAGCTTGCCCTCGGTGCCCACCTCACGGGCGACCCGGGTGACCTCGTTCGAGAAGGACGAGAGCTGGTCGACCATCGTGTTGACCGTGCGGCCGATGCGCAGGTACTCACCGCGCAGCGGCCGGCCGTCGATCTCCAGGGCCATGTGCTGGGAGAGGTCGCCGTCGGCGACCGCGACGATGACCCGGGCGATCTCGGTGGTCGGCCGGCCCAGGTCGTCGATCAGCGAGTTGACTGCCCGCTGCCCCTCCGCCCAGGAGCCGTCCAGCCCCTCGTCGTCCAGGCGCTCGGTGAGCCGGCCGTCCCGGCCGACGATCCGGCTGATCCGCCGCAGGTCGAGGTACTGCTGCTCCTGGAGCGACACGACCTCGTTGAAGGCGTCCGCGACCTCACCGGCGCGGCCGGCCCGGCGGGGCAGCCGCACCTTCAGGTCGCCCCCGCGCACCCGCCGCAGCGCCTCGGTCAGCTCGCCGAGGAGCGCCTCGTGGTCGGGCGCGGACTGGTCCACGGTCGCCGACTGTTTCGTGGTCATCATTCCTCGCTCAGCTCGGGGCCACCGGCTCCTGCCGACACCGGCCATGCCCCCATTGTGCCCGTGGCCTCGTCCGCGCCACGTCCACGCGCCCGACCCGCCCCACCCCCACCGCCCCCACCCCCACCGCCCCCCGCCCCGCCGGGCCCCGCCCGAAGGGCCGATCATGCAGTTGTGGGGCCTGACGAACCGGGTCGAACGTCATCGATCGCCCACCACAAGTGCATGATCGACGAGGCGGGAGGCGGGGGCGGGGGGCGCGCGTACGGGGATCGGCTTGGCACCCGCACGGGTGGCGGTGGAGGATACGGGGGTGTCAGCGGAGGCGGGGCCCGCGGCGACCGGGGGCCGAGACGAGCACGTCCGGCGCGTCCGGCTCCCCGCAGACCGGCGTACGCCGGCCGCGGCCCGGGCCCTCGTGCGGTCCGTCCTCACCGAGGCCCACCTGGACCAACTGGCCAACGAGGCCATGCTGCTCACCACCGAACTCTCCACCAACGCGGTGGAGCACGCCCGCACCGAACTGGACGTCGAGGTGGTCGCCGACCCGGTCGGGATCACCGTCACCGTGTCCGATTTCGCCGCCGGCCCGGTGGAGGAGCTGACCGTCGGGGTCCGCAACGACGCCACCGACATCGACGAGGTCTCCGAGCGCGGCCGGGGGCTGCTGCTGGTCGACCACTTCGCCAGCCGCTGGGGCACCACCTACCTGCCCACCGGCAAGGGGGTGTGGTTCCGGCTGGACCTGCCCGGTCCGGCCACGGGCACCCGGCACGCGCGGGTACCCGCCGCGGCGACCGCCGGAGGCGGCGCACCGGCCACCCCGGAGAGCTCCGCGCCGAGCGCCGGGGCCATGAGCGAGCTGATGCAGACCACCCCCGACCCGTACGCCGAGGATCCGCTGCCCGACTTCGCGACCAGCCTGCTCACCCGGGTGGCGGAGATGGTCGGCGCGGCGGGCGGGGTCGTGCGGCTGGACCGGGGGGACGGGCAGGGCACCCAGGTGCTGGCCCGGTACGGCCGCCAGCCCCGGCCCGGCAACGAGCTGCTCCGGGTGGCGCTGGCCGTGCACCGGCCGTACACCGGTGAACTGGTGCTGGACGCGGCACCGTCGGCGTACGCGCGACCGCTGGCCGTGCTGATGGCCGAGCGGCTCTCGCTGCACCTGGAGAACGACCGGCTGCGCCGGGCGGACGTCCGCCGGCAGGCCTGGCTGACCTTCCTCGCCGAGGCTAGCGAGCTGCTCGCGCAGTCGCTGGACGTCGAGTTGACCATGGCGCTCGTCCCCCAGCTCGTGGTGCCCCGGCTCGGGCAGTGGTGCGCGGTCCACACGACCGACGAGTGGGGCCGGCTCCGCCTCGCGGCGGCCAGCCACGCCGACGAGTCGGTGCTGCCCCAGCTGCACCAGGTGCTCGCGGAGACCGGCCCGGACTCGGTCCAGGCCCGGCTGCGCGAGGCGTCCCGCAACGGCACCCAGGTGCCGCTCGGCGCGCCGATGGAGGGCTTCGCCGTCCCGTTGATCGCGCGGGGTCAGCGGCTGGGCACCCTGGCCGTCGGCCGGCACCAGCGACACCGGCACGACCCGGACGAGGTCGCCGTGCTGGAGGACGTCGCCCGGCGGTCGGCGCTGGCGATCGAGAACGCCCGGATCCACGCCGAGCGCCGGCGCGTCGCGCACACCCTCCAGCAGTCGCTGCTGCCGCCGGTGCTGCCCGTGGTCGAGAGCATCGGCTTCGCCGCCGAGTACGTCCCGACCGGCGGCGACGTCGACGTCGGCGGCGACTTCTACGACGTGGTGCCCCTGCCGGACGGGCGCTGGCTGGTGGTGATCGGCGACGTCTCGGGCAAGGGGGTGCAGGCGGCGACGGTCACCGGCCTGGTCCGCGACGTCATCCGGGTGCTGGTGGGCGACGGCAAGCCGCTGCCGGAGGCGCTGGCCCGGGTCAACGAGACGCTGCTCGAGCGGGGCGGCGGGCGCTACTGCACGCTGGCCCTGGCGGCGGTCGGCCCCGGCGACGGCGACCGGCTCGACGTGTCCCTGCACCTCGCCGGCCACGACCGGCCGGTGCTGCTGCCCGCCGGCGGCGGGGCGCGTTTCGTCGGCATCGGCGGCACCGCGCTCGGCCTGCTCGACTCGATCGCCTCCCCGACGGCCGAGGTGCCGCTCGCCCCGGGGGACTCGCTGGTCTTCTACACCGACGGTGTCACCGAGCGGCGGCGCGGCCGGGAGCTGTTCGGCACCGAGCGGCTGCGTGACGCCGCCGCCCCGCTGGCCGGCTACCCGGCCGACGTGATCGCGGCCCGGCTCCGCTCGACGGCGATCGGCTTCTCGGCCGAGGCGCCCCGCGACGACATCGCCATCCTGGTGCTCCGCAACGACGCGACCTGAGCAGCGGTCGCCGGGCCGGCACGGGTCGCGGCACCGTGCGGCGTCGACGGCCCGGCGCGCCGCGATCGGGTCGGACGTTCGCGGCGGCGGGCACCGGGACGGACGGCCGGTCGAGCAGGCGGACCAGCCGACGCCGCCGGAGGAGTTCGCTAGGTTGACCGCATGTCGAGCACCGTCCATGCATCCGCCGAGCGGCCGCCGCTGCTGCGCAGCGTCCTCGCCGCCCAGTCGGCGCTGACTGCCGCCTTCGTCGTCGTCCTCACGCTCTGGTTCGGCCGGATGGCCGCCGCCGGGGTCGGCCCCGAGGAGATGCGCAGCGGGGCGTACGACCCGAAGGACCTGGTGCCGTTCGGCCTGAGCGGAGCGAACCCCCTCACCTGGCTGTACGGCGCGGTGTCGCTGCTCTACCTCGCCGGCCTGGTCGCCGGGCCGCTGCTGGCGGTCCACGGCGTGGTCCTGCTGGCCCGGGACCGGTCGGCCATGTCCCGCCGCACGTGGCGGGTGCTGCTCGCCCTGACCGTCGGCGCGGTGGTCGTGGCCGCGAGCCGTTTCACGCCGGTCGGCGCCGACCTGCACGGATGGTGGTTGGACTGAGCCGCGCGCGACCCCGGCCGCGCCGCCCTCCCGCCCCGCTCGCGCCGGGAGCTGGCCGGAGCGGTCAGAGGCCGCCCGGGAGGCGGCCCGGGGCGAGGCGGCGGTGGGGATCGAGGTGTTCCTTGGCCGCGCGCAGCCGGGCCAGCCCGGCCAGCTCGCCCCACAGGTCGACGGCCCGCCGGACGGCGGCCGGCGCGGAGACCACCACGCACCGGCCCTGCCGGGCGAGGAGCACGCCCCGGACGGCGGCCAGGATCGACGCCACCCGGTCGGGGGACATGGCAGCGGGCAGGGCCGCGTGCACCACGCCGAGGCCGGCGGAGCCGCGCACCGGGACGGGGCCGCCGGCGGCGTCCCGCAGCGCGTAGACGGCGGCGTGCAGGTCGGCGATCGGCACCTCGATGCGCAGCGCCGTGTCGCCCGGGCCGAACGGATAGCGCCGCCACCACTCGGGCGCGGCGTGGCTGGCGCCCGCGCCCGGGCCGAGGAGCGCGACGAGCCGGTCTGCGCGCTCGGCGACATCGGCCGGGCCGCCCTCCAGCAACACCACCAGCCGACCGGCGCCGGCCGGGCCGCCGCCGGCGCGCCCCGCCATGGACGGGTGCGCGGCCATCGCGGCGGCCCGGCTGCCCTGGCGCGGCCGGGGTCCCGCGCCGGCCGGCAGGTCCAGCTCGACCGCCGCCGGGTCGAGGCGCGCGGCGAGCACGGTGCGGACCAGGTCGTGCACCTCCAGCGGGGTCCACACCGGTCGGCTGACCCAGATCCGGCCGGCCGGGACGGCCTGCACCCGCAGGGTCGCGGAGACCAGCACGCCGAGCGCCCCCTGCGAGCCGCAGAGCAGCCGGGCCAGCTCCAGCCCGGCCACGCCGCCCCCGGCGTCGACGAGCTCGCCGTCACCGTCGAGGTAGCGCACCCGGACGAGCTGGTCGCAGGGGCTGCCGTGGCGGTGCCGCAGCGGTCCCGCCTCGCCGGCGGCGAGCACGCCGCCGAGGGTGGCCCCGGGCGAGGGGGCGTCGAGCGCCAGGCGCTGCCCGGTGCGGTCCAGAGTGGCCTGCACCGCGCGCAGCGGGGTGCCCGCCCCGACCTCGGTCGTGGGCGCGCCGACCGGCTCGTGCCCGATCCCGGCGAGCCGGCCGGTGTCGAGCATGATGTCGACCCGGTCGGGGGCGGCACCCCAGTCGATCTTCGTGCCGGCGCCGCGCGGCACCACCGTCAGGTCGTGCCGGGCGGCGAGCCGCAGCACCTCGGCCGCCGCGCGCGTGCCGCCCGGGACGGCCACCCAGCGGGCCGGGCGGCCGGCCACCTCGTCGGCGGGGCCGGCGAAGCGGGCGAACGGCGGGCCGCAGATCTCCGTCAACCGCCGCGTGATGTCGAGGGCTCCGGGCCGGTCGGTGGAACTCGCTGCAGCCGCCATGCCGGCCATCGTACACATGTTCGAAAGATGGGGCGGCGGGTCGCCGACGAGGCCGCGCGGCGGGCGGCGCGCGGCCGGTAACGTGGCGCCGTGACCACCGAGACCCCCGTGCCCACGGCGAAGCGGGTGCCCAGCGAGCGCACCCACCACGGCGACACCGTCGTCGACGAGTACGCCTGGCTCACCGGCAAGGACGACCCGGAGACGATCGCCTACCTGACCGCCGAGAACGCGTACACCGAGGCCCGGACGGCGCACCTCGAAGGGCTGCGCGCCGACCTGTTCGAGGAGATCCGCCGGCGCACCCAGGAGACCGACCTGTCGGTGCCCGGCCGCAAGGGCGGCTACTGGTACTACACCAGGACGGTCGAGGGCCAGCAGTACGGCGTGCAGTGCCGTCGGGCGGTCCGGGACGGCGAGACCGAGCCGCCGGTCAGCGCGGACGGCGCGCCGCTCGACGGCGAGGAGGTGCTGCTCGACGGCAACCTGCTCGCCGAGGGGCACGACTTCTTCGCGCTCGGCGCGTTCGACGTCAGCCCGGACGGGCGGTGGCTGGCCTACTCCACGGACTTCTCCGGCGACGAGCGGTTCACGCTGCGGGTCAAGGACCTCTCCACCGGCGAGCTGCTGCCCGACGAGGTGCCCGACACGTTCTACGGCACCGCCTGGTCCACCGACGCCTCCGTGCTGTTCTACGTGACGGTGGACGAGACGTGGCGCCCCAACCGGGTCTGGCGGCACACCCTGGGCACGGCGTCCACCGAGGACGTGGTGGTCTACCAGGAGGACGACGAGCGGTTCTGGGTCGGCGTGGAGCTGAGCCGCTCGGAGCGGTTCGTCCTCATCGACGTACACAGCAAGATCACCAGCGAGGTGCTGGTGATCCCGGCCGGCAACCCGACCGGCGCGCCGGCCTCCGTGGCGCCCCGGCGGCAGGGCGTCGAATACACCGTCGAGCACCACGGGCACCGCTTCCTGATCCTGCACAACGACGGCGCGGAGGACTTCGCGCTGGCGTACACCTCGGCGGACGCGCCCGGTGACTGGGTGCCGCTCATCGAGCACTCGCCCGGCACCCGGCTGGAGGCGGTCGACGCCTTCGCCGACCACCTGGTCGTCTCGCTGCGCACCAACGGGCTGACCGGGCTGCGGGTGCTGCCCGTCGGCGGCGGCGACGCCTTCGACATCGACTTCCCGGAGCCGCTCTACAGCGTCGGCCTGCACGACAACCCGGAATACCGCACCGGGCAGATCCGGCTCCGCTACGCCTCGCTGGTCACCCCCGACTCGGTCTACGACTATGACCTGGTCACCCGGCAGATGGTGCTGCGCCGGCAGAAGCCGGTGAAGCCCGGGCCGGACGGGCGGGCGTACGACCCGGCCGACTACGAGCAGCACCGCGACTGGGCGCTCGCCGACGACGGGACCCGGGTGCCGGTCTCGCTGGTCTGCCGGGCCGGCACGCCGAAGGACGGCTCCGCCCCCTGCGTGATCTACGGCTACGGCTCGTACGAGGCGAGCATGGACCCGTGGTTCTCCGTCGCCCGGCTCTCCCTGCTGGACCGGGGCGTCATCTTCGCCGTCGCGCACACCCGGGGCGGCGGCGAGCTGGGCCGCAGCTGGTACGACCAGGGCAAGCTGCTGGCCAAGAAGAACACGTTCACCGACTTCGTGGCCTGCGCCCGGCACCTGGTCAAGGCGGGCTGGACGACCAGCGACCGGCTCGTGGCCCGGGGCGCCTCGGCCGGCGGGCTGCTGATGGGGGCGGTCGCCAACATCGCCCCGGACGCGTTCGCCGGGATCGTCGCGCAGGTGCCCTTCGTGGACGCGCTCACCTCGATCCTCGACCCGTCGCTGCCGCTGACCGTCACCGAGTGGGAGGAGTGGGGCAACCCGCTGGCCGACCCGGAGGTCTACGCCTACATGAAGTCCTACACGCCGTACGAGAACGTGCGGGCGGTGGACTATCCGGCGATCCTCGCGGTGACCAGCCTCAACGACACCCGGGTGCTCTACCACGAGCCGGCGAAGTGGATCGCCCGGCTGCGGGCGGTCGCCCCGCAGGGCGACTACCTGCTGAAGACCGAGATGGGCGCCGGCCACGGCGGCCCCAGTGGCCGTTACGACTCCTGGCGCGAGGAGGCGTTCGTCAACGCCTGGATCCTCGACCGCCTCGGCCGCGCCTGAACGGGTCGGGGAGGGCCCGCACCGACGAGGACCCTCCCCGACGCCCGCTCAGCGCAGGACGCCCGCCAGCACCGCCGGGTCGACGTTTCCGCCGGTGACCACGGCGACCGTACGGCCGGGCGGCAGCTCGGCGGCGCGGAACAGCCGGGCGGCCACGGCCACCGCGCCGCTCGGCTCCACCACCAGGCGGGCGTCGGAGACCAGCCGGCCCATCGCGGCGCGGATCTCCTCCTCGGTCACCGTGACGATGCGGTCGAGCCGGGCCCGCAGGTGCGCGAGGGTCAGCTCGGACGGCGGCAGGCGCAGCCCGTCGGCCATCGTCCGGTAGGTGCGCTCCTCGCCCCACGCCACCACCGACCCGGCCGCCAGCGACTCCCGCGCGTCGGCGGCGAGTTCCGGCTCGACGCCGATCACCGTCGCCGCCGGGCGCAGGGCGGTGACCGCGGTCGCGACGCCGGAGGAGAGCCCGCCGCCGCCCACGGGCACCAGCACCACGTCGACGTCGGGCAGGTCCTCGACGATCTCCAGCCCGACCGTGCCCTGTCCGGCGATGACACGCCGGTCGTCGAAGGGCGGCACCAGCAGCACCTCGACGCCCAGCGCCCGGATCCGGTCCACCTTCGCGGCCGGGGCGCCCTCGGGCACCACGATCCGGCACGGCACGCCGGCCGCGCGGGCCGCGTACGCCAGGGCCAGGCCGTGGTTGCCGGAGGAGTGGGTGACCACCCCGCGCGCCCGCTCCTCGGGCGTCAGCCGGGCGACCGCGTGGGTCGCGCCGCGCAGCTTGAACGACCCCACCGGTTGCAGGCTCTCCGGCTTGAGCCACAGCTCCGGGTCCCATCCGGTGCGCAGCAGCGGGGTACGTGACACGATGCCCACGATGTCGGCGGCGGCGTTTCGGACGTCGTCGATCGAGACCAGCTCCATCGGCCCATCCTGCCCGATCGCGCGGCCGATCAGTCGAGGCAGAACTCGTTGCCCTCGGGATCGGCCATCACGATGTGGCCGGCGCCGAGCGGGGGTTCGGGCTCGTGGCGCCGGAGCCGGGTGGCGCCGCGGGACACGAGCCGCTCGGCCTCGGCCTCCAGGGCCGCCATCCGCGCGTCACCCTCCAGCCCGGGGGCGGCCCGCACGTCGAGGTGTACGCGGTTCTTGGCCTGCTTGCCCTCCGGTACCCGTTGGAAGAACAGCCGCGGCCGGGCGCCCTCGGGGTCGACCAACCCCGAGGCGTCGTTGCGGTTCTCGGGCGGCACGCCCATCGCCTCCAGTGCCTGCTCCCACGTCTCGAAGCCGCCGGGCGGGGCCTGCAACTGGTAGCCGAGGACATCGGCCCAGAACGTTGCCAACCCGGCCGGGTCGGCGCAGTCGAAAGTGATCTGGACGTCGCGCGCCATCTCAGCTCGCCTCCTGTCGGGTCTGCCCATGAGTGTGCAGGTGGAGGTCGCGCAGCAGGCACACTTCGGACAGATGGTGGATCATCTCGCGGTTGATGTGCAGCACCAGCTCCGCCAGGGAACGCTCGGCGTACGGGCCCTCGGCCTCCCCGCAGCGCCGGGCGAGGCCGCTCTCGCCGAGGGACTCGACCCCGGTCTGCCACGCGGCGTACTCGGTGTCGAGCTGGTCGAGCGCCTCGGTCGCGGTCGGGGCGTACTCGAACGACTGGTAGTCGGTGGGCGCGCGGCCGAAGTGCGTGGCGTTGCGTACGGCGAGCACGCCGACGATCACGTGCCCGAGTCGCCAGGCGATCGTCGTGAACGGTGCCGGGTCGGGTGTCGGCATCGCGAAGTCGATGGTCATCGCGCCGGCCCCCGCCTGCACCGGCGCGGCGCTGGTGCCGCGCGGGCGCACGTTCCAGCAGCCGTCCACCGGCTCCCAGAAGTACTCGTCGTCGGTGAGTCCGTCGAGGCGGTCGCGCAACTGGTTGGCCCAGTGCCAGGCGAGCTGGTCACGGAGCAGGAGGTTCCAGGTCTGGTCGGTCATGGCCCCAGCCTCCCGTGGATAGCGGACAGGATCGTTCCGTAATCCATGCAACGATGAGCCGGTGACCGTGGAAGCGACGACCGAGCGGGTGCTGCGCCTGCTGGCGCTGTTGCAGCGACGGCCGTCCTGGACCGCCACCGAGCTGGCCGCCGAGCTGGGGGTCACCGACCGCTGCGTACGCCGCGACGTGGAGCGGCTGCGCGCGATCGGCTACCCCGTGCACGCGACGGCGGGCGTCGGCGGCGGCTACCAGCTCGGCGCGGGCACCCGGCTGCCGCCGCTGCTCCTCGACGACGAGGAGGCGATCGCGACGGCGGTCTCCCTGCGGCTGGCCTCGGGAGGCACGGTCACCGGGGCGGGCGAGGCGGCCCTGCGGGCCCTCACGAAGCTCGACCAGGTGATGCCGGCCCGGCTGCGCGCCGAGGTGCGGGCCGTGCACGGCGCCACCGAGACCCTCGTCGGCCCGGCGGTCGAGATCGACGCGGAGCTGCTGGTGACGCTCGCGCGGGCCTGCCGCGACGCCGTGCGGGTCCGGTTCCGGTACGCCGGCCGCGACGGCGGGGAGCACGAGCGCACGGTCGAGCCGGTGCGGATGGTCACGACCGGCCGCCGCTGGTACCTCATGGCCTGGGACGTCGACCGCGCCGACTGGCGCACCTTCCGGCTGGACCGGATGCGCGAGGTGGCGGCGACGACCTGGCGCTTCCACGCGAGGGAGCATCCGGATCCGGTCGCCTACGTGCAGCGGTCCGTGACCGGGGCGCCGTACCGCTATCTCGCCCGGGTGCGGTTGCGCGCCCACCCCGACCAGGTGCGGAAGCTGGTGCCGCCCCAGGTGGGGCGCGTCGAGGACGATCGCGACGGGTGGTGCGTGCTCGCCATCGGCGGGGACGACCTGGACTGGCTGGCCATGCACGCGGCCCGGCTGGGCTTCGAGGCGGAGGTGCTGGAGCCTCCGGAGCTGCGGGAGTCCGTCGTCGTGCTCGCCCGCCGCCTCGCGGCGATGGCCGGCACCGGCTGACCCGCCCGCCGCCGCACGGCGATGGCCAGGACCGCCGGCCCCGCAGCACCTAGACTGCCCGGGTGACCGGGGCCGGCGAGGTGGACGACGACGAGCCGGCCGAGGGCGTACCGGCGTCGGGGTGGCGGGCGGCGGCGCGCGACCGGCGCGTCTGGGCGATCCTCGCGGTGGTCGCGTTCCTGCTGGTGTGCTGCTGTTCCGCCGCCGCCGGGACACTGCTCGCGCTCTCCGCCGGCCTGTTCGCCGCCTGACGCGGCACCGGGGCCGTCCCGCGCCCGGCTCAGGTCACCCGCAGTTCCTCGACGGCCGTGCTCGCGCGCAGGAAGAGCAGGCCGACGCCGACCGTCGCCAGCACCCCCGCCAGGGCGCCGGCCCCGAGCAGGGCCAGCTGTTCCAGCGGTACGTCGGGCGGCACGGTCACGTCCGGCATCGCCACGACCCGGGTGTGGCGCGCCCGGGTGGCGGGGTCGGCGCAGAGCTGCGCGGTGGCGTCGCAGACCTCGTTGTAGTGCTCTGCGGTCGGCGTGCGGAACAGCCCCCGGGCCAGCAGCAGGCCCACGGCCAGCGCGACGGCCACCGCCGGCACGGCGGGGGCCAGCGACTGCCAGGCGATGGACCGGCCGAGCGTGGGCCGGGGCACCCCGGTCGCCACCAGGGCCGCGTACGCGCGCCGCCGGGCGGTGATCCCCTCCACCATCGCGACGACCAGCCCACCGGCGGCGACCAGCATGGCCACCGCCACCGCCAGGTCCACCAGGTCCATGGTCCGCAGGTAGAAGCCGTCGTCGCCGGCCAGTCCGCCACCGGTCCGGCGGCTCAGCTCGCCCGCCGCGACGAAGTACTCCCGCAGCCCGGCCGCGCCCGCGCCGAGGAGCACCGCGGCCAGCAGGGCGGCGAAGGTGCGGCTGCCCGCCCACGGGTCGGCCGTCAACCGGCGGGCGGCGAGCAGCGCGGCCGGCCCTCGGGCGTAGCGGTGCAGCATCCGCCCGACCGTCCAGGAGATCCAGCCGGTGCCGACGACCACCCCGATCATCGCGGCCAGCCCGCCGCTGAGCAGCAGCGCCGGCACCAGCCAGGACGGCGGGTCGGTGTCGCGCCGGTCGTAGAGGCGGGTGACCGGTTCGACGGCGACGAAGGCGGCCAGCCCGGCGCCGATGAGGACGCCCGCCCAGGGTCGGGGGCCGCGTTCCCGGCGGTGCGTACGCAGCACGCCGAACGGGGTCGTGCTCACCCGGCGCAGCATCAGCGCGGTGGCCAGTGCCGCCACGACCGGCAGCCCCGCCAGCACCGCCACCAGCACGCCGGGGGTGGGCAGCACGTCGGTGGGGAGGACGAGCCGGCCCTGGGCGTCGGGCCGGTCGAGCAGCTCCCGGCCGACGAAGTGGACCGACGCGCCGGCCAGCGTGCCGAGCAGGCTCGCCAGGCCGGCCTCCAGCACGGCGATCCGGGTCACCTGGCCGGGGGTGGCGCCGGCCAGCCGGAACGCGGCCAGTCGGCGGTCCCGCGCCGGGGCGCCGAGCCGGGCGCACTGCCCGGCCAACGCCAGCACGGGAATCATGAGCAGCAGCAGGGCGAAGGCCGTGCCGCCGCGCAGCCCCGGCTCGACGAGCAGCTGGTTGGCGTACTGGTGGGACCAACGGCTGCCGTTGCCGTTGCCGTCGGTGGCGGGCGGGGTGGGGATGGCCAGCACGGTGAACGCGGCGAGGGCGACGAGGGTGGCCAGGGCGGCGCTGAGCGCGGTCAGCGCCACCCGGGCGGTGTCGGTGCGGGTGCCGGCCAGGGCGAGGCGTACCAGCGTCGACGGTCTCACCGGCGGCTGCCCGGCAGCGGGGTGTCGAGGCCGAGCCCGGTGTGGTCGACCATGCCGTCGCGGAGGATGACCTCGCGGTCGGCGTACGCGGCGATCTGCGGCTCGTGGGTGACCAGGACGACCGACGTCCGCTGCTCGCGGGCGAGCCGGACCAGTTGGATGAGCACCTGCTCGCCGGTGAGCGTGTCCAGCGCGCCGGTCGGCTCGTCGGCGAAGAGCACCCGGGGCTCGGTGACCAGCGCCCGTGCCATCGCGCAGCGCTGCTGCTGCCCGCCGGACATCTCGCCCGGCCGGACGTCGGCCAGGTCGGCCACGCCGAGCCGGTCCATCCAGGACAGCGCCGCCGTCCGCGCCTCCCGCCGCCGGGTGCCGGCGAGGAGCAGCGGAAGGGCGACGTTCTCGGCGGCGGTCAGTTCGGCGACGAGCTGGCCGAACTGGAAGAGCACCCCGAACTCGGTGCGCCGCAGCCTGGATCGTGCCGCCTCGGACCAGGTGTCGATCCGGTGCCCGTTCCAGCTCACCTCGCCGGCGTCCGGACGCAGGATGCCGGCGAGGCAGTGCAGGAGGGTGGACTTGCCGCAGCCGCTCGGGCCGGTGACGGCGACGATCTCCCCCTCGGCGACGTCGACGGTGACGCCGCGCAGCGCGGGTGTCCGTCCGTAGGCCTTGACCACGCCGCGAGCCTGAAGTTGCGTCACGAGTGCACCTCCCGGTGCCAGTCGGCGACGCGGCCCAGGGTGGTCTGCAACCACCGCAGGTCGGCGTCGAGATGGGCGATGGCGAAGTCGGCCGCGACGATGTCGTCGAGGCTGGCCGAGGGCGCCGTCTTCACCGCGGTCAGCTCGCGCAGCCGCTCGGTGTGGGCCTGCCGCTGGGCGACGAGGTAGGTCCGGGCCCGCTCCGCGTCGGCCACCAGCAGCGCCACGACCACCTTGGCGAAGAGCGTGCTGGTGACGTACGGCATCGGTGGCTCGACCTCGGCGAGCCACCGCTGGAGCGCGGCCCGGCCGTCGGCGGTCAGCGAGTACGCGGTGCGGTCGGGACCGCCTTCGCGTTCCTGCCCGGCGGGTGCCACCAGGCCGTCCCGCTGCAACCGGCCGAGGGTCGAGTAGACCTGCCCGAAGGCCAGCGGCTTGACGCGGGGCAGGCGCTCGTCGTGGGCGCGTTTCAGCTCGTAGCCGTGCCGGTTGCCGGCGGCCAGCAGGCCCAGCAACACGTGCGGTGTGGACACCGCGTCACTATTCACCCGGTGAATAGTGACTGTCAAGGAGGCCCGCGCGGCGGGGGTGCCGCGCGGGCCTGGTGGCGCTTCGAGGTCAGGCGCCCGCCGACCAGCCCGGGTCCCGGCCGGTCAGGGCGAGCAGACGGTCGATCTCCGGGACGTCCGACGACGACGTCCCCACCGGCTCCCCGAAGACGCCCTGCTTCCGGGCCATCGGGCCCATCTGCTCGGTCAGGGCGTACAGCGGGGGCAGCGCCTCCGGCGCGGGGCGGAACGGCTGCCCGGTGGCGACGGCCAGGTCCCAGGCGTGCACCGTCAGGTCGAGCAGCACCATGGTGCCGACCGTCTCCTGCGGCAGCCCCATCCCGGGCGAGACGCCCTCCAGCGCGGCCGGGTCCGACCACGCCTCGACCAGTTTCGCGGTCTCCGCCTCGAACCGGTCCCGCCAGCCCTCGGCCAGGTGGTCGGGCTTCTCCGCCCACTCCGGTTGCCCCCTGCCGGCGAGGGCCTGGAAGTTGACCACCACGTCGTAGAGGTGGTTGAGCAGGTCGCGCACGGCGTAGTCGCTGCACGGGGTCGGCAGGTCCAGTTGGTCGTCCGAGACGCCCCGGACCACCGCGACGGCACGGGGTGCCGCGGCTGCGAGCAGATCACCAGTCTTCGTGGCCATCAGCTCAGGGTACGAGGGTGGCCCCGACGTCGCCGCCCCGCGCGAGGCCGGCTCAGTTGCGGCGGAGGGCCACCACGGCGACGTCGTCGTGGATCTCCGACGGAGCCAGCTCGACCAGGAGCCGTTCGCAGAACCGGTCCAGGTCGTCGTCGACCCGGGTGGCGGCCACGGCCAGGGCGGCCAGCCCGTCGTCGATGGTGTTGTCCCGCCGCTCGATCAGTCCGTCGGTGTAGAACACCAGCGTCGCCCCGGCCGGCAGCACGAACTCCAGGTCGGGCGGCCGGGGGGCGCGGACCCCGAGCAGCGGGGCCGAGTGCTGCACGAACTCCACCTTGCCGTCGAGGCTGAGCGCCGGCGGTAGGTGCCCGGCGCTGGCCAGCCGCACCCGGCCGCTGGGCGGGTGCAGCAGCAGCACGCAGATCGTGGCCAGCTCGTTGGGGAGCAGGGTGCGCATGAGTTCGTTGACCCGGTGCAGGATCTCGCCCGGCTGGTGCCCCTCCACCGCGTACGCCCGCACCGCGTGCCGCAGCTCGGCCATCACCGTCGCGGCGTGCAGCGAGTGCCCGGCCACGTCGCCGATCGCCAGCAGCAGGTGACCGTCGAGCATCACCAGCTCGTAGAAGTCGCCCCCCACCTCGGTCTGCGCGCTCGCCGGCTCGTAGCGCACGGCCAGGTCGAGCCCGTTGACCTGCGGTATCCGGCGGGGCAGCAGGCTGCGCTGGAGGGTGACCGCGATGCGGTGCTCCTCGTCGAAGGAGCGCTGCGCCTCCACGGCCGCCGCCACGGCCTGGGCGAGCTGCCGCAGCACGGGGGTGTGGGCGGTCTGCGTGGCGGTGGGCACGACGACGTAGAGCGGCGCCCGGTCCTCGCGCAGCCGGGTGGCGGCCACCGTGACCGTGTCGTCCGCCGGCCAGTCGACCAGGCCCCAGGCGGCCGGATCGTCCACCCGGACCGTCGTCCCGGTCGGCACCCCGGTGTCGTCGACGACCCACGGGACGATCGTGGCCGTGCCGTCGGGGCCGTCCGCGGTCCCGGCGAGACAGTCGCCGTCGAACGTCTCGGCGATCACGGCGGCCGGGCTCCTGAAGATCTGCGCGGCCCCGGCCGCCGCCGCCTCCAGCAGCCGCGCGAAGTTCGGCGCTGAGTGCACCGCCACGGTGGTGTCGGCCAGCCCGAGCAGCCGTTCGGCGAGCAGCTCCGCGCGCTGCCGGGCCCGGTAGTAGCGCAGCACCGCGTGGGAGGTCGCGACCAGCTCCTCCGGCTCGATCGGCTCGGCCAGGTACGCGTCCGCGCCCCGGGTGAGCCCCTGCGCCCGGTCCACCACGTCCACCGCGTGCGCGGACACGTGGATCACCGGCATCGCCGGGTGCGCCGCCTTGATCCGCTCGCAGACCTCGAAGCCGTTCAGGTCCGGCAGCCGCACGTCGAGCACCACGAGGTCGATCGGGTCCACCCCGACCCGGGCCAGCGCCTCGGCGCCGTTCTCGGCCTCCAGCACCGCGAAGCCCGCCCGGGAGAGCCAGCTCACCAGGAGGTAGCGCTTGGTGGGGCTGTCGTCGACCACCAGGACCGTCGCCGGGCCGCCCTCCACGTCACGCTCCTCCCACGGGCAGGGTGACGGTGAACGTGCTGCCCCGGCCCGGCTCGCTGGACACCACGAGGCTGCCGCCGAGCAGGGTCACCAGCCGTCGGGCGTACGGCAGGCCGAGGCCCGTGCCGCCGACCCGGGTCGCGCCGGGCACCTGGTAGAACTCCTCGAAGATCCGCTCGTGCAGCTCCGGGGGGATGCCCGCGCCGGTGTCGGAGACGATGAGCGACCAGCGCTCGTCCCGCCGCTCCGCCCGCAGCCGGACCTCCCCGCGCTCGGTGAACTTGAGCCCGTTGTGCAGCAGGTTGCGCAGGACCTGGGCGAGCAGCACCTCGTCCGTACGCAGCGTCGCCGGAACGGGCGGCTCCTCCACCACCAGCTCCACGTCGGGCCGGGTGGCCAGGGCCCGTAGCGTGCCGCGCAACTGGCCGAAGACCGGCCGCAGGTCGACCTCGGTCCAGTCGGGCTCGATCCGGCCCGACTCGGCCTTGGCCAGGTCGAGCAGCTCGTTGACGAGCGTGAGGAGGTCGCCAGCCGAGGAACGGATCAGCCCGACCTGGCGGGCCTGCTCGGCCGTGAGCGGGTCGGAGGCGGAGTCACCGAGCAGCCGGCCCAGGCCCATGATCGCGGTGACCGGCGCCCGCAGCTCGTGGCTGACGTTCGCCAGGAAGCGGCTCTTCGACTCGCTGGCCGCGCGCAGCTGGGCGGACTTCTCGTCGAGCTCGGCGTAGAGGGCCACCACGCCGCGGTTGGTCTCCTCCAGCTCCTCGGTGAGCTGGTTGTAGAGCGCCATCACCCCGCGGTTGGTCTCCTCCAGTTCCTCGTTCAGGACGGCCAGCTCGTCGCGCTGGCTGCGTACCTCGTCGAGGGCGGCGATCAGTTGGGCGTTCTGGGCGGTCAGCTCGTCCAGGGCGCTGCCCGGGGCGTTCCGGTCGAGCTCGGAGCGCAGCTCGGCGAGACGCTCGGGGGTCAGCACCTCTGCGGTGACCGGGACACGTCGGGACATCCTCACGACCGTAACCCCCTCCCCGGTCACCACGCCCAACTTGTCCACCAACCGCGCCACCGCGCCGGACTGCGGCTCGTACCGCCCGCCGGGCAGCGGGCGCACCGGGACGAGGTCCACCCGCAGGTGACGCCTGCCGTCGACGGCGTCGTCGACGAGGACGAATGCCACCTCCGCCCCGCCGACCGAGTGCAGCAGGTCCCGGGCGACCTCGCTGAGCGCCGTGGCGATGCGTACCTGGTCCTGGTGCTCCAGGCCCACCACGGCGGCGACCTCACGGCCCCGCTGCCGGACGACGAAGATGTCGTGTTCGACCCGCAGCGCCATCGTCAGCAGCGGCGCCCCGGTGGGTCCGGTCACGACCATGCCCGGACGGCCAGGACGCAGGCGTCGTCGCGGCGCGTGCCGGCGTCACGCAGCACCGTCGCGGCCACCACCAGGGGCGACCGGTCGGCGAGACCGGGATAGTCGGCGAACTGCCAGCGGTCGACCACCCCGTCACTGTGCATGACCAGCAGGGCGTCGGCCTCGAAGGGGTAGTCGTACTGCCGGACCGAGGGGCGCTGGTGCCCGGCGATGCCGGGCAGCGAGACCAGACCCCGCCGCTTGCCGTCGGCGCCGATCACGGCGGCGGAGATGTTGCCCAGCCCCGAGTAGCGCAGCACCCCGGCCGACGGGTCCGGCTCGGCCACGGCCAGCGCCGCGCCCCGGGTGTGCGACATCGAGCGGTGCAGGTGGGCGACGACCGCCGACGGCGCCCCCACCGGCGCCTTGCGGAACGCGTCGAGCGCGGCGTCGGTGGCGGCGGAGGCGAGCGGCCCGTGTCCCAGGCCGTCGCAGACCAGCACCTGGCGCCGGCCCTCGACGATCCGCCACGCGTACCCGTCGCCACTGACCGACTCCCCGGCCAGCGGCCGGCTGAGCGCGCCGACCCAGGGCCGCTCGTGCCCGCCGTCGGGCTTCGGCCAGACCTGTACGGCGAGGACCGTGCCGCGCTCCGGCCGGGAGTAGCCGTCGAACCAGCTGGCCTGTCGGACGATCGCGCCGAGGCCGATGCCGAGGGTCCCGACGGTGGAGTGCCCGTCCTGCGAGGAGGCGGTGAGGTCGGCCATTCCCGGCCCGGTGTCGAGGGCGACCAGCTCCACGCCGGCCTCCCCGTCGCGCCGGACCGGCCGCAGCAGCAGGACACCGTCGTCGGCGTGCTTGACCAGGTTGCTGGTCAGCTCGGCGGCGACGATGGACAGGTCGGCGATCCGGGCGTCGCCCAGGGCGAGCTGGGCGCCGAGCCGCTCGGCGGCCCGACGCGCCGTGCTGGCCGCGCTGCCGTTCTCGACCCGGTACCAGACTCCACGGTCGGGGACCGCGTCGTCGTTCATCGGGACCATTTGGTGACCGTGATCCGGGTTCCCTTACCCGGGGCGGTCTGGATGTCGAACTCGTCGACCAGCCGGCGTGCGCCGCTGAGCCCGAGGCCGAGCCCGCCGCCGGTGGTGTAGCCGTCGGTCAGCGCCAGGTCGAGGTCGGCGATGCCCGGGCCGGAGTCGGCGAAGACGATCCGCACGCCCCGCCGCCGGCCGTTGTCCACCGTGGCCACCTCGACCGAGCCGCCGCCGCCGTACACCAGGGTGTTGCGGGCCAGTTCGCTCGCCGCGGTGACGACCTTGGTCTGGTCGACCAGCGAGAGCTTGACCGCCACCGACACCGTACGCACCAACTGCCGGACGCGTACCACGTCCTCGTCGCTGCGGATCGCCTGCGCCTGCGGCTGGCCCAGGTCGACTCCGGCGGTCATGACAACGCCGTCGTCTCGGCGTCCGGTTCGTCGTCGAACGCGAGCTCGTGCTCGTCGGCGTGGGCCGCCGCGATCAGCTCCATGCCCCGCTCGACGTTGAGCGCCGTCCGGATGCCGTTGAGCGACAGGCCCAGCTCGACCAGGGTGATGGCCACGGCGGGACGCATCCCGACCACGACCGTCTCCGCGTCGAGCACCTTGGAGATCGACGCGATGGTCGACAGCATCCGCCCGACGAAGGAGTCGACGATGTCCAGGGCGGTGATGTCGATGATCACGCCGTGGCAGCCGGTGGCGACGATCCGCTCCGCGAGGTCCTCCTGGAGCTGGACGGCCGTCTGGTCGGACATGTCGACCTGGATGGAGACCAGCAGGATGTCGCCGATCTTGAGGATCGGCACCCGTTCCATCAGGCCTCCCGGCGCTGGCGGCGGCCGGTCTCGACCCCGGTGAGCCGGAGCACGTGCCGCAGCGCGTCGGCGAGGCTGGCCTTGGTGGCGATGTCACCGAACTCGATGCCCAGGGCCACGATGGTCTGCGCGATCTGCGGCCGGATGCCGGAGATGATGCAGTCGGCGCCCATCAGCCGGGCGGCCACCACGGTCTTGAGGATGTGCTGGGCGACCTGGGTGTCCACCGCAGGCACGCCGGTGATGTCGATGATCGCGTAGGGCGAGCCGGTGTCGACCAGGGTCTGGAGCAGCCGCTCCATCACCACCTGGGCCCGGGCCGAGTCGAGGGTGCCGACCAGCGGCACGGCGACCACGCCCTCCCAGAGCTTCACCACCGGGGTGGACAGCTCCAACAGCTGCTCCGCCTGGTCGGCGATGAGGCTCTCGCGGGTGCGCACGAAGCTCTCGAAGGTGAACAGGCCCATCTGGTCGATCAGGCCGGAGAAGGCGACGTAGTCGCGGAGCGTGTCGGCGCCGCCCTCGGCCTCCAGCAGCTCCAGCAGCACCTCCTTGAGCGAGAACACGCTGACCGCGGTCTCGGAGGCGGAGAAGCCCTGCCGGGCGCGTCCCCGGGACAGCTCGGAGAGCACGGCGCGCAGCTCGGTGGCCTGCTCGGAGTCGAGGTCGACAGCCCCCTGCCCACTGGCAGTGATCATGCTGGAGTGCAGCTCCTGCATCTGCCGGCGCAGTTCGCCCTGACTGAGTCGCCCGCGCAGTGACCCGGCGGCGATCTCCGTCCAGCGCTGTATGATCCGCTCGGCGTGACCGGTCAGCAGACCGGCCAGCCGGCCGCTTTCCTCGGCGCTCAACGCCATGGTGGACCCCCTTCGACCTCGACGGCGGACTCTATCACCGGAGGTCGGAGCGCTACTTGTCGCAGGGCAAACGAATGAGGACGGCCACCGGATACCGCCTCCCGTTCTGCGTACCACCCCGATCGTGGGATACCGTTTCCCCGATAACAGGAGGTCTGGCGAATGTCCTTGACGGTGCACACGGAACAGCGCGGCGACGTGGTCGTCGTATCGGTCGCGGGCGAGCTGGACATGGCGACCGCACCGCAGCTTCAGGACCAGATCACCGACCTGCTCGACAAGGGCCGCAGCCGGCTCGTCTTCGACCTGGCGAACGTCTCGTTCTGCGACTCCACGGGGCTGTCGGTGTTCGTCCGGGCCAAGAACAGCTGCGACGAGGCCGGCGGCGTGGTGCGACTGGCCGCCCCGCAGCGCGGCGTGCTCCGCATCCTCGAGGTGAGCGGCCTCGTCGAGGTGCTGCACACCTACCCGACGGTCGACCAGGCCGTGGCCGGCGACCCCACGCCGGCCACCTCCTGACGGCCCCTCCTCACGCCTCGTCCTCGATGTGCCGGGGACGGGCGATCACCATGCCCGCGCCGGTCTGCACGGCGAGTGCCGCCAGCAGGAACCCGAGCGGGACGGTCCAGCCGCCGGTCGTCCCGTAGAGGATGCCCACCAGCAGCGGCCCCAGCGCGGCGATGAGGTAGCCGACGCTCTGGCTGAAGGCAGAGAGCGCCACCGTTCCCTCGGTGGTCCGCGCGCGCAGCCCGATGGTGGCCAGGATCATCGGGAAGGCGCTCTGCCCGATGGCGAGCAGCACCACCCAGAGCAGCGCCCCGTCGTGCGGCGCGACGGCCATCCCGACGTAGGCGAGGGCCATCGCGGCGGAGAGCGTCAGCACCAGCGGGTGCAGGGTGCGCAGCCGCCCGGCCAGGGTCGGCATCAGCAGGGCGATCGGCACGCCCAGCGCCGTCACCCCGGCGAGCAGCAGGCCGGCGTCCTGCGGCCGGTAGCCGGCGTCGCGGAAGAGCTGGGCCAGCCAACCCATGATCGCGTAGGCGCCCAGCGACTGCGTCCCGAAGTAGACCGCCATCGCCCAGCCGAGCCGGGTCCGCCCCGGCCGGATCCGGCGGGGACGGGGCGCCACCGCCGCCGGGGTCGCCGCCCGTCGGGCCGCACGCGCCCGCAGCGCCAGCGGCACCCACGGGAGTACGGCCACCAGGGCCAGCCCGGCCCACACGGCGAGCCCGGCCCGCCAGGTGCCGAAGAGGTGCGCCACCGGCACCGCCGCCGCGGCGGCCACCGTCGCACCCACCGTCAACGTCATCGAGTACGCCCCGGTGACCAGTCCGATGCGGTGCGGGAAGTACTGCTTGACCAGCAGCGGGAGCAGGACGTTCGCCACCGCGATCCCGGCCAGCGCGAGGGCGCTGCCGGCGATGAAGACCAGCGCGGAGTCCGTGCCGACCCGGACGAGCTGCCCAGCGGCGAGGATCAGCATCGCCACCACCAGCACCCGGGCCGGGGAGTTCCGGCGGACCAGCCGGGGGGTGAGTGACCCGAAGACGGCGAAGGCCACCGCGGGCAGGGTGGTCACGACCCCGGCCAGCGCCCCGGACAGGGCCAGGCCGCCGCGTACCTCGTCGAGCAGGGCGCCGAGGCTGGTGATCGCGGCCCGCAGGTTGAGCGCCACGAGCAGCATGCCGACGAGCACGAGCAGCCCACCGGCGACCGGTCCGGCCGGCTTGGGGGTGGCGCCGACGGGACCGGCGGCAGGAGCCGTCGCATCCGCCGGTGCGGGCACGTCGTCCGGCCCGGCGATCGCCTCCCGCACGGAACGCGGTGAGGTTCCGGCGTCGACGGCAGCGGTGGTTGGCGGGGTCATGTGTCCGAACCTACAATCATGGGATGAATTTCAGGCAGGTGTTGTAACCAGTGCCACCGTCGGTTGATTCCGCCGCCGCGCCGCCCAGGGGCCACCGGGTGCGGCAGACCATCGCCCAGCTCAGGGAACGGATCCTCGGCGGCGAGTGGCCGGTCGGCGGGCGGATCCCCACCGAGCCGCAGCTGGTCGCGGCGCTCGGCGTGGGCCGCAACACGGTCCGCGAGGCGGTGCGGGCGCTGGTGCACGCCGGGGTGCTGGAGTGCCGGCAGGGCTCCGGGACGTACGTGGTGTCGACCGACGAGCTGGCCCCGGTGGTGGCCCGCCGGCTCACCGCCGACCGGATGGCCGAGGTGGTCGAGGTGCGCCGCGCCTTCGAGGTGGAGGCCGCCCGGCTCGCCGCGTTGAGGCGTACGGCCGAGGACCTGGCGGTCCTGGACGGCGCGCTCGCCGCCCGCGAGGCGGCCTGGCGCGACGGCCGGTTCGACGAGTTCGTGGCGGCCGACGCGGCGCTGCACACCGCCGTGGTCGCGGCGGCGCACAACGGCATGCTCGCCGAGCTGTACGCCTCGGTCGGGGCCGCGCTGCACAGCACGATCGCCCAGTCGATGGGCGGCGCGCTGGAGCCGGAACGCTACGTCGACCACTCCCGGCTGGTCGAGGCGATCCGGGCCGGCGACCCGGGCCGCGCGGCGATCGAGGCCGGCGCTTTTCTGGAGCCCTCGCCCGGGGCATAGGTTGTGCCGGACGGAAGACCGGACACCTCGGGAGTACGGATGCTCAAGGGCTTCAAAGACTTCATCATGCGCGGCAACGTCGTCGACCTGGCGGTCGGTGTCGTCATCGGCGCCGCGTTCACGGGCGTGGTCACCCAGCTCACCAAGTCGTTCCTGGAACCGCTGATCCGGGTCTTCGTGCTGCTCATCACGGGCAGCGACAAGGGCCTGGCCGGCACTGCCCCGATGTTCCGCGGCATCGCCTTCGACTGGATCGCGTTCGTGAACGCGCTGATCACGTTCCTGCTCACCGCGGGGGCGCTCTACTTCCTGGTCGTCTACCCGATGAACAAGCTGGCCGAGCGGCGCAAGCGGGGCGAGGAGCCGCCGCCGAAGGCGCCGAGCGAGGAGGTCCGGCTGCTCACCGAGATCCGCGACGCCCTGGTCGCCGCCGGCCACACCACCCCCGGGCAGCGGCGCGGCGCGCTCGACGACGTGCTCGGCCGCCGGGAGGAACCGCCCACCGGGCGCTGAACCCGGCGCACGCACATCGGCCCCTGCGGGAATCCCGCAGGGGCCACACATTTTCGTACGCCTGTTCGATAGAGTCCCGCCATGGAGCAGCGGAAGCACTGGTGGAACGGGAAATGGGGCCGGCTGGCCCGGCGCGACGTCTTCCTCCGGGTGGACGCGGACCGGTGGCACGTCGAGCAGCGCGCCGGCGGCTCCGAGGGCGTCTCCCGGTTCTACGAGTACGGCACCGCCGAGGAGGCCGAGGAGACGGTCCGGGCGCTGCTCCAGGGCACCGACACGTGGCGCGAACTCTCCCCCCGCCCTCCAACGTCCTGGTGAGGGACCCCGCCCGAGATCTTGGACGGTTGGCGTTCGGCCCGAGCGACAACTGTCCAAGATCTCGACGATGGTTTAGCCGGAGCGGGGGCCGGGAACCGCCCCGGGATGGAGCAGCAGGGCACCGAGCGGCAGGCGACAGTTTCCCGGGTCACCACGGGCATGCGGGTGATCGACGTCGACGGCACCGAGTTCGGCACCGTCGACCTGGTCCAGCGGGGTGATCCCAACGCGGTGACAGTGCAGGCGCCGACCGCCGACCCGGGCAGCAGCCTGGACGAGCTGATCGAGTCGACGGCCGTCGAGGAGCCGGACGTGCCGGCCGACCTGGCGGCCCGGCTGCTGCACAGCGGCTACCTGAAGGTCTCCACCGACCTGGTCCGCACCGGCGCGGTCTACGTGCTCGCCGAGCAGATCGCCGCCGTCACCGACGACCAGGTACGCCTCGACGTCCCGGCCCGCGACCTGCCGCCCGAGGAGTGAGCGACGCACCGCCGCAGCGTGCCCGCCCGAACGCACTACCGGGGAGCGCCCGTCCAGCGCGGCACAGCGTCAGCACCGGACACATCCGCCGCACGCTGTCGAGCTGATGTCGTAGACGATTCAAACTCCCGCGCTGCCGGCCCGAAGCGGGCTGCCGGACGTGCGGGTGCCGAACGACAGGTTCCGAAACGCCGGATTCCGGTCGCCGAGCCACGTGCCGATCGGCCAGCCAACAGTGGCGAGGCCGTGATGTCGTAAACGACTCAGTTCGACAGCGCGTGGAGGGTCAGGTGCCGCCGGCCTGGCCGCCACTCGGCGACGAGGCGACCGCGACGGAATCCGGTCCTGTCGAAGCCGGCCCAGCCGCACCCGGTTCGGCTGCAGCCAGCCCGCCGGAGCGGTGGCGGAAGAGCAGGAGCATCACCCCGCCCGCGACCAGGCCCCAGAACGCGCCGCCCACGCCGAGCAGGGTCACCCCGGAGGCGGTGACCACGAAGGTGACCACGGCGGCCTCCCGGTCCGCCGGTTCCGCCAGCGCCGAGGTGAGCGCGGTGGCCAGCGCGCCGAGCAGCGCCAGCCCGGCGACCGCCTCGATCAGCACCGGCGGGGCGAGCGCGACCAGCGCGGTGGCCGCACCGGCGCCCAGCCCCAGCAGGGCCAGCCCGGTCCCGGCGGTGACCGAGGCGATCCAGCGGCGCTCCGGGTCGGGGTGGGCGTCCGGGCCGGCGGCCAGGGCGGCGGTGATCGCGGCGAGGTTGACCGCGTGTCCGCCGGCGGGCGCGGCGAGCACGGTGGTCAGTCCCGTGGTGCGCAGCGCGGCGCCGAAGGGCGGCCGGTAGCCGTAGCCGACCAGCACCGCCATCCCCGGTACGTTCTGCGCGGCCATGGTGACCAGGAAGAGCGGCAACGCCAGGCCCACCATCGCGGAGAGGTTCCAGGCCGGGGCGGTCAGCTCGACCGCGGGCAGCAGCCGCGCGCCACCGAGCCCGGAGACCGGAGTGGTCAGCGCGATCGCCGCCACCGCGACGACCAGCGCGCCCGGCACCGCCCACCGGCGGGCGAACCGGTGCAGCAGCAGCCAGGCCAGCACCACGGGGACGGCCAGCCGGGGCACCTCGACCAGCGCGCGGACGGGGGCGGTGCAGAGCGGCAGCAGGACCCCGGCGAGCATCGCGCCCGCGATCGGCCGGGGGATCGCCGCGACGGCCCGCCCGAGGGCGGGGAACAGCCCGGCGGCCACGATCAGCGCGCCCGAGACGAGGAACGCCCCGACGGCGACGGGCCAACCGCCGGGCACCGTGCCGGTGGCGACCAGCAGCGCCGCGCCGGGGGTGGACCACGCGACACTCATCGGGATCCGGTGCCGCAGGCCCAGCCAGACAGCGGAGATCCCGGCGGCCACGCACACCGCCAGCAGCCCGGAGGCGGCCTGTGCGTCCGAGGCGCCGACGGCCCGCAGGCCGGCCAGCACCACCGTGAACGAGCTGGCGAACCCGACCAGCGCGGTCACCACACCCGCCAGCACCGGTTGCGACCGTCCCGCCATCCCCGCCTCCCCCGACCGTTCCGTTTATGGAACAGGAACCTGTAGCACCATAGCGGGGTGCCGCAGACGTCACCAGTCCACCGATCGGCCCCCGATCCGGGCGCCGAGGCCGTCGGGCGCCGGGTACGCGCCCTGCGCGAGGAGCGCGGGATGTCGCTGTCCGCCCTCGCCCGGCTCGCCAGGGTGGGCAAGGCGACCCTCTCCGGCCTGGAGAACGGCACCCGCAACCCGACCCTGGAGACGCTCTACGCGATCACCGCGCAGCTCGGCGTACCGCTGACGGCCGTGCTCTCCGGCCCGGCGGCCGGACCGGTCGTCCGCGGCGCCGCGGTCAGCGCCATCCTGCTGGAGGTCTTCGAGGACAGCGACGCCACCTACGAGCTGTACCGGATGCTGGTCGCGCCCGGTCCGGAGCAGCTCTCCCCCGCCCACCAGAGGGGGGTCACCGAGCACGTCACCGTCTTCTCGGGCGTGCTGCGCGCCGGCCCGGTCGACGCGCCGTTGACCGCCGCCGCCGGCGGGCACCTGCGCTGGACGTCCGACGTGCCGCACGTGTACGCCGCCGTCGGCGACGAGGAGGTCGCCGCCAGCCTCCTGCTGCGCTACCCCCGCCCCTGAGCACCCGCCGGCCGGACCGCGCACGTGGCCCGCACCGGCCCCGTCGGGCGTCGGCTCAGCCGTCGACGGGGGTCGGCACCGGCAGCCGCCGCTGCACCGCCCAGATCGCCGCCTCCGTACGCGACGCCGACCCGGTCTTGCGCAGCAGGTTGGACACGTGCACGGTGACCGTCCGCACCGAGATGCCGAGGGCCCGCGCCGCCTGCTTGTTGGACATCCCGGCGACCAGGCAGCCCAGCACCTCGATCTCCCGCCCGGTCAGCTCGGCGTCCACCGGATCCACCGGCCGCTGCGACGCCATCCTCGGCGGGCGCGGGGCGGGTGGCGGGCGGAGCAGCGCCTCGGGCCCCCGGCCGGCGTGGGCGGCGAGCAGTTCGGTCAGCGCGTACGGGTTGCCGCTGGTGCGCTGCCAGACGGCGCGCACCAGCCGGCCGGACGGGCGCGGGTCCGCGTACACCTGGGTCAGCACCTCGGCGACCTCGGCCGGGAGCAGCGGTCCGAGGTGTTGGCGGACGGCGCCCCGGACGCCGCAGAGCCGGGCCAGGGCGCGGACCGCGAGGTCCGGCGCGACGGCGTCCTCGGCGGGCCGGCTCGCCACCACCAGCAGCGCCGGCAGGTCGGCGGCGGTCGCCAGCTCGCCGACCAGGTTCAGGCTGGCCGGGTCGAGGGCGTGCAGGTCCTCCACCACCAGTACGGCCGGGCCGGCGCCGACGAGCAGCCGGACGACCCGCACCGCGAGGCGGAGCAGGGTGCCCGGCGCGTAGCGCTCGCGCGGCGCGGTCGGCTGCTGGGCGAGCCAGGCCAGCGCGTCCGCCGGCAGGTCGAGCCGGCTCGTGTCCCGGCCCGTGAGAACGGCGGCCAGCCAGTCGTACGGGGCGGGGCTGTGCACGCGGGCGGCGCCGGAGAGCACCACCGCCGGTCGGGGGGCGAACGCGTCGAGGGCGGCCGCGACCAGCAGGGACTTGCCCACCCCGGCGGCTCCGGTGATCACCGCGACGGTCGGCGCGGACCGTCGGCCGGCGACCACGGTGGACCACGCCCGGTCGAGCTCGACCAGCTCGCCGGTGCGTCCGACCATCGACACCGGCATCATTCCCCAACCCTACGCAGTAGTGCGTAGAGACGGCGGGAGGGTGTTCTTGGCAAGCTTGACCCCATGACGCTGATCCTCCGCTCGGCCATCCTCAACGACATCGGCCTGGTTCGCACCAACAACGAGGACTCCGCCCTCGCCGGTGACCGCCTCGTCGCGGTCGCGGACGGCATGGGCGGCCTGCCCGCGGGCGAGGTGGCGAGCGAGATCGTCATCCGCATCCTGGACGAGCTGAGCCCGCCGACCGCCCCCGACGAGGCGGCCGCGGCGCTGCGCGCCGTGGTGAGCACCGCCAACCGGCGCATCCACGCCGCCATCACCGTCGACCCGGCGCGCGACGGCATGGGTACGACGCTGACCGCCGCCCTGCTCGCAGGGGACGCGCTGGTGCTGGCCCAGGTGGGTGACTCCCGCTGCTACCTGCTGCGCAACGGGGAGCTGACCCAGCTCACCCGCGACGACACCTTCGTCCAGGCGCTGGTGGACCAGGGGGCGCTCTCGCCGGAGCAGGCACGGCACCACCCGCAGCGGTCCCTGGTGACCCGGGCGGTGCAGGGCTCGGACACTCCCCCGGCGGTCGGGGTGCTCACGGTGGTCGCCGGCGACCGGCTGCTGCTGTGCAGCGACGGGCTCTCCGACTACGTCGAGGACGGGACGATCGCCGCGACGCTGATCACGTACGGCGACCGTCACCACTGCGGCGAGCAGCTCGTCAAGCTCGCCCACCAGGCCGGCGCGCCGGACAACGTGACAGTCGTGGTCTCGGACGTCGTCGCCGGCTGAGCGCGTCCCGGCTCCTGTCGCGGGCAGCCGCCGCCAGCTAGGTAGTTGTGCCATCTAGGTAGTGCCGCTATGTTCCTCGGGTGGATTCCGACCGGCGCGGGCAGTGGCTGCGCGGGGTGCTCGACCTCTGCGTCCTGGCCCTGCTGCGCGAGGGCGAGTCCTACGGCTACCAGCTCGCCCAGGCGCTGGAGGCCGCCGGCATCGGGCCGATCCAGGGCGGCACGCTCTATCCGGTGCTGCTGCGCCTGCAACGCACCGGCCTGGTCACCGCCGAGTGGCGGGAGGGCGCGTCCGGTCCGGCCCGCAAGTACTACCGGATCACCGACAGCGGGCGGGCGACCCTGCGCCAGGGCGGCAGCGCCTGGCTCGCGTTCGTCGCCCCGGTGACCGGCCTCGTCACGAAGGGGGTCGACGGATGAACGCCGACGAGTGGCTGCGGGTGTTCGCGGCCGAGTTGGACCGGCGCCGGGTCCGGGCGGACGCCGCCCGGCACGTGGTCGCCGAGGCGGCCACGCACCTGCGCGACAGCGGGGGCGACCCGTGGGCCGTCTTCGGCCGGCCGCAGGACTACGCCGCCGCGATCGTCGAGACCATCGGCACCTCGCCCGCCGCGCGTCCCGGACCGGTCCGGCTGCACGCCCGGGGCATCACCAAGCGGTACGGGCGACGCACCGTCCTGCGCGACGCGTCCCTGACCGTCCGGGCCGGACAGATCGCCGCCGTGATCGGGGCGAACGGCTGCGGCAAGAGCACCTTCCTGCGCGTCTGCGCCGGGCTGGTCTCCCCCGACGCCGGGGACGTGACCGTCTCCGGCCGGGTCGGCTACTGCCCCCAGCAGGGCGGCACCGCCGACTTCCTGCTGCCCGACGAGCACTTCGTGCTGGTCGGCGCCGGCCGGGGCGTGGCCCGGGGACCGGCCCGCCGCGCCGGTCGGGCGGCGGCCCGCCACCTCGGCTGGGAGGCCGACGGCGACGTCCTCGCCCGCAACCTCTCCGGCGGCACCCGGCAGAAGCTGAACCTGACCATGTCCACCCTCAGCGAGCCGGACGTGCTGCTGCTCGACGAGCCCTACCAGGGCTTCGACCAGGGCACGTACGTCAACTTCTGGGACCAGCTCGCCCGGCTGCGCGACGAGGGCCGGGCGATCGTCGTGGTGACCCACCTGCTCAACCAGCTCGACCGGGTCGACCTGGTGCTCGACCTGACCCCGGCCACCCAGGGAGGGCGTGCGTGAACCGCCTCGTCACCGTCGCCGAGATGACCCTGCGGGAGCTGCTGCGCCGTCGGGGCGTGCTCCTGCTGCTGCTGTTGATGCCGCTGGCGTTCTGGCTGATCCGGCGGGACTCGCACGTCGGGCAGTCCGTACGCTCGCTGCTGCTCGGCATCAGCTGGGCCGTCAGCACCGCCGCCCTCTTCGCCACCGGCGCGGCTCGCGAGCTGGAGCCCCGGCTGCGGCTGGCCGGCTACCGCCCGCACGACCTCTACCTCGGCCGGCTGCTCGGCCTGTGGGCGGCCGGGCTCATCCTGTCCGTGCCGTTCTTCGTGCTCACCGTCGTGGACGCGCCCGAGCTGCGGCACGGCGGGGTGGCGGTGGCGATGCTCTGCTGCGTGGGGGTGGCCGCGCCGTTCGGGATGCTGATCGGCGCGCTGCTCCCCCGCGAGTTGGAGGGGACGCTGCTGCTGCTCACCGTGGTGGCGGTGCAGATGCTGATCAACCCGGCCGGCACCGGCGCGAAGCTGACCCCGTTCTGGTCCAGCCGGGAGATCGCCACGTGGGCGGTGGACCACACCGACTCCGGCTACCTGGCGCGGGGTTCGCTGCACGGGCTGGCCGTCACCGCGCTGCTGATCGGCGCCGTGGCAGCCGTGTTCAGCGTCCGGCTGCGCCGCCGCCGGCACCTTCGACACCTGCCGATCGGCTGACCGGGCGTCGCCGCGGTCACCGGCGATTGCGGTTGCGGCGACCGCCGGGCCGGGATGGGATGGGCGGATGACCGTCCGCCGGGTGAACGCCGAAGAAAGACTGTCCACCAGCTTCGCGCTCGGCGCGTACGCCTTCGAGGCGTCGCCGCGCAGCGCGGCCCGGGCGGAGGAGTTCCGCGGCTACCTGCCCTACAACAAGGGCAACCGGACGCTGGTCGTCGAGGAGGGCGGCACCACGCTGGCCGCCGCCTCGGCCATCCCGATGCGGCAGAACCTGCGCGGCGAGGTGCTGCCGATGGCCGGCGTCGCCGGGGTGGCGAGCCATCCGCTGGCCCGCCGGCAGGGGCACGTACGCACGCTGATGCACCAACTCCTCGACGAGATGCGCGACGAGGGGCACCAGTTGAGCGCGCTCTACCCGTTCCGGCCGTCGTTCTACGCCCGGTTCGGCTACGTGGGGCTGCCGAAGCCGCGTACGGTCACGTTCTCGCCGGCCGACCTGGGCGAGCTGCTCGGCGCCGACCTGCCCGGCGAGGTGGGCTGGGAGCGGATCGGCGAGGGCTACCGGGACTGGCGCGCGTTCACCGAGCGGTGCCTGAACGAGCGGCACGGCTTCGCGATCTTCCCCGGCTACCGGGACGTGGGGTTGCGCGACCGCGACGAGCACTGGCTGCTCACGGCCCGCACGGGCGGTACGGTCACCGGCGCGGTGCTCTACCGCATCGACGACCACGGCGGCACGCTCGCCGCCGGCGACCTGCTCGCCGCCGATCCGCTCGCCCGGGCACTCATGTTGCAGTTCTTCGGGCGGCACGTCGACCAGGTGGAGCGGGTGACTGTGCAGGTGCCCGTCGACGAGGTGCCGGAGCTGTGGCTGACCGATCTGGCCGTGCACGTCGAGGCGCGGGTGGCCCGACCGAGCTACGCCGCGCCGATGGCCCGGCTGCTGTCGATCGACGCGCTGGCCGGGCTGCCCGTCGGGCCGGGCCGGGTGCGGGTGGAGCTGACCGGCGACCGGTGGCTGGCCGGGTCGTACCTGCTGGACGGCACGACCGGCGCGCTGGAGCTGGTCACCGGCGCCGCCGCCACCGTCGGCTCGCCGCCGGCCGCCACGCTGAAGGCCGCCGGCCTCTCCGCCCTGGCGTACGGGGTCCTGGATCCGGTCGAGGTGGGCCTGCGGGGGCTGGGCGACGTGTCGACGGACGCGGCGGCGGAACTGCGCCGCCTCTTCCCCCGCCAGAACCCGTACGTCTTCGCCGACTTCTGACCCCCGCCTCCCGCGGGCGTGGGTCAGTAGGGGTTGCCGTGGCCGGCGGCGCGACCGCGGAGCAGGGCGGTGGGGCGGCCCGGGAGGTGGCGCGCCGCCGACATCGGCGGGCTGGCGGTGTGCGCCCGGTCGGCCATGCCGGCGAAGAGTTCCTTCAGCGCGCTGAGCGCGTCGTGGCGCGGATGCCAGCCCAGCTCCGTCTCGGCGCGCTCGCTCGACATCAGCGGCGCGTGCAGCGCCAGCTCCACCCAGCCGGCGTCGATCGGTTGCAGCCGCGCCCGCCAGGTCAGGGCGGCGGCGACGCGCAGCACCGGGGCGGCGACGGGCACCGTCCAGCCGTGGAAGTGCCGGGCCACCAGCTCCGGGGTCAGCACCGGGTCCGCGGCGACGTTGAACGCGCCGCGCGCGTCGCCCAGGACCGCCCGGGCGTACGCGTCGGCGACGTCGTCGGTGTGCACCGCCTGCATCCGCAGCCGAGGGTTCGTCGGCACGAGCGGGATCCGGCCGAAGCGCAGCAGCCGGACGGGCGCGAACGGGCCGAGGAAGTAGCGGGTGATCTCGGTGGCCGCCGCCCGCTGGAAGTTCAGGCCGGGCCGCAGCCGCACCACCCGCAGCCCCGGGTGCTCGCGCTCGGCCCGGTCGAGCAGCGCCTCCACCTCGGCCTTGTCCCGGCTGTACGACGAGCCGGGCACCCCGGTCGCCGGCCAGCGCTCGGAGACCGGGTGGTCCTTCGGGCCGGGCGCGTAGACGCCTACCGACGACGCGTACACCAGGGCCGGCACGCCGGCGCGGACCACGGCGTCGATCACGGCCGCGCTGCCGCCCACGTTGGTCCGGTGCAGCACCCGCTGGTCGTGGCTGGGCTGGATCTGCCAGGCCAGGTGCACCACCGCGTCGGCGCCGGCGAAGACCTCGGCGAGCTGGTCGGCCGCGCCGGGCAGGCCGACGTCGCAGGAGTGCCACTCCACCTGGTCGTACGGCTCGCCGCAGTCCGGCCCGGGCAGCCGGCGGGCCACCCCGGCGAGTTCCACTCCGCGTTCCCGCCGCAGCCGGCGCAACAGGGCGGTGCCCGCGTTGCCGGTCGCCCCCACCACCACGATCCGCATGCCCGTCCCGTACCCGGTCAGCCCCGGCTCAATCGCCGATCACGCCCACCGTCGGGAGTAGGGCGAGCGGCACACCCGTCAGGGGCCGTCAGGGGCGGGGCGAGTGGCGGACCCAGTTCTTCTGCCCGCCCCGGCGGCGGCCCTGCGAGGCGGCGAGGCAGCGCGGGCAGATCCGGCCGACGGGGTCCGCCTCGGTGAGCACGTCCGTCGACGTGTACTCGAACCGCACGTGCGGGAAGCGGCGCAGCCGGGTCCGGCTGAGCGGGAGCCCGCAGACGGTCTGGTTCTGCCCCGGCAACCAGGCGTGCACCTCGCCGGCCGGCCCCCGTACGCCCTCCGGGTCCGTCTCCTCGCTGGAGGCCGCCACGGCCGGGGTGCTGCTCATCCTCATACGGGCACGGTTCCCCCACGCCGACCCGCCCATGCCTGCCGCGTCGGTGCGGGCGGCGACACGGCCGGCCCGGCCCGGCCGGCGGTCAGCCGCGCCGGGCCGGCGGCCTCCAGCCGGTCGTTCAGCGGCACGTTGAGGCGCGCGGTCACCCCGACGGTGACCAGGTAGCAGGCCAGCGCGGCGACGGTCCAGACGAGGACGGGGCCGCCCGTGTCGTCCCACCAGTCAACCGGGCGCTGCCCCTCCGGCCCATGGCCGAGCCGCTCGCCCCCATGAGCACCCGTCCACCGGGCTGTCACCCGAGACGGGGAGTTCGACCGCTGCCGGTGCCCGGCTGAACGGGCGCGGATTCGTCGACGTGACCTTGTGAACATCTGCGCGATGCCACACCATGCCGATGTTGATCGATATCGGCGAGAGGGCGGAGACGTGACCAGAGTGAGCGCGTGGGGTCGACTGCGGGCGATCGGAGTAGCGGCAGGAGTCCTGCTCGGGATCGCGGTCGTTCCGGCGCAGCCGGCGTCCGCGCAGACCGGGGCGATGATCCAGCCGGTGGGTGGGCGGGTCACGGGGGTGCTCGCGAACAGGTGTGGTGCCACCGACAGCGATCACTACGGGGTGGACATCGCGGGCAACAGCGGGATGGCGATCGGTGCGGCGTATCCGGGCACGGTGGCCTTCGCGGGTTGGACCTCTGGTGGGGGCAACATGGTGACGCTGTCGCACGCCGGTGGTTACCAGACCCGGTACCTGCACATGGTGGGGGCGGCGTCGGTCGCCGTGGGGCAGCAGGTCGGGCAGGGGCAGGTGCTCGGGCACGTCGGCAGCACGGGCAACTCCACGGGCCCGCACCTGCACTTCGAGATCCGCCGCCACGGCGCGGTGTACGACATCCGCCCGGCGTACGTCTGCGGCGGCACAGTCACCAAGGGCGCCCCGATCAACCTCCCGTTCGCCGACCTGACGCCGGTCAACGCCGTTCCCGACCGGGTCCTGGTGGTGCGCACCGACGGGACGCTCGCGGCCAAGGAGTCGCTGAACGGGACCGTGCACGAACTCAAGACCAACGTCACCAGGGTCTCCGCCGACCGCGACCGCGTCGCCGTGATCAGCACGAACGGGGCCGCCGAGGTGAAGGCCGGCGGCCTCACCGCCGGCTGGGTGACGCTGTTCCACAACGCCAGGGACGTCGTCGTCGACGGTGACCGCTACGTCGTGCTCGGCACCGACGGCAGGGCCTGGGCCAAGGACGGCCTCTACAGCGCCAACTGGGCCCACATCTCGAGCAACACGACCGTGATCGACGCGGCCGACGGTCGGATCGGGGTCATCGAGAACGGCGTCGCGAAGGTCAAGGAGGGGCCGATCAACGCGTCCTGGCACACCGTCGCGGCCAGCGCGACCGACCTCTCCCTCGACGGGGCCCGGATCGGCGTCGTCGAGGGCGGCACGGCCAAGGTCAAGGAAGGGCCGCTCAACGCGGCCTGGGTGAACCAGGCCGCGGGCCGGCAGGTCGTCGTCGAGGGCTACCGGATCGCGGTACGGGACGACAGCGGCAACGCCTACGTGAAGGCCGGCCCGCTCAACGGGAGCTGGGAGCACGTCGCCACCGGCGCCACGGATCTCGACGTCGCCGGCAACCGGATCGCCGTGGTGTCCGGCGGCTGGGCCCGGGTGAAGGAACCGAACCTGAACTCGTACTGGGTGGACGTCGTCGTCAACGCCCGGCAGGTGGCCCTCGCCAACCAGTGACGCCCCACCCGAGGGAGAGCGCGCAGGTGGTCAGGAGGCGGGACGGGGGCGGGCCCAAGCGGTGAAGCGGTCGGCCAAATCGACGCGGGAACCGCCGCCGTCCAGCTCGGCGAGCTGGGCGGCGGCCTCGACCTGGAGGGTGGCGAGGTGGACCAGCAGGGCGGTCCGGTCGGTCCGGTACTCGCCGAGCAGGCGCAGCTTCGCCGCCGAGCAGGGCCAGGCGATCCCGCAGGCCGCGCAGCGCCAGGTCGGGCGGGACGGTACGTGGTCGCGTCGCCGGGTCACCGCGACGGCACCCCGACGACGGTCGCCCGGTCCAGCCGGACGGAGGCGTACCGCTCGCGGGGTCGAAGCGTGCCGTCCGGGTTCAGCTCCCGGCCGCGCAGCTCGACCCACTCCGCGCCCTGGAACGGGCCCCGGCCGAGGACCTCGGTGACGTACATCGTGAGGGCCCCGACCCCGAACCGGTAGGAGTCCTCCGGGACGCGGATCACCTCGCCCGGCGCGATCGCGCGCTCCCCGCGCGGCCTGTCGACCGTCACGTCTTCCTCCCGCCCGTCGGCCGGCCGTCACGTGGAAGGGGGCCGCCCACGGACGCCCGCCCGGGGCGGCCCCCGCGAGGACCGCCCCCGGCCAACGCTCCACGAGCAGCCCTCGCTGGTGACACTCTGCTGTGGAGGCGACTACGCTCGGAAGGCTCCGCGCGCGTCCGGGCCGGGCTGGCCGAGCCCGCGCCCGACGGGTGGCGCCGCAGGTAGTCGATCTTCAAATTGGGAGGCCCTGAATGGCCGACGTGCCGAGCCCGCTCGCCGCCTTCATCGTGGGCGAGATCCGCCGCGCCCGAGGCGACGCCGGCATGACGCAGGAGACCTTCGGCCGGGGCGCGGGCTTCAGCGCGTCGCACGTCAGCGCCGTCGAGGGCGGCACCCGGGCGCTGACGATGGACTTCATCAAAGGAGCCGACCGGGCCCTCAGGACCGGCGGGCTCTTCGAACGACTCGTCGCCAGCGTCGGCGCCCCGTCCTGGTTCCTCCCCTGGCTCGACGCCGAACGCGCCGCACGACAACTACGGCTGTTCGAGCCGCTGTTGGTTCCCGGGCTGCTGCAAACCGAGAACTACGCCCGCGTGGTCATGCGCCTCAACGACCTCATGTCAGCGACGGAGGTCGACCAGCAGGTCAGCGCCCGGATGGACCGGCAGAGAATCTTGACCGGCGAGAACCCGCCGCAACTGGTCGCGGTCTTGGACGAGTCGGCACTGAGCCGGACCGGCGACGGATTCAGCGGCATCATGGCCGAGCAGGTGTCGCACCTCGTCGCGATGGCGGAACTACCGCACGTTCACGTGCACGTGATTCCAGCGACGACCGGCCTGCACATCGGGCTGTCCGGCCCCTTCGCGCTGGCTCGGTCCGCCGACGGCGGCTGGGTCTGGCATCTGGAAAACCAACTGGGCGGAGTTGTTGCGGACAGTAAGGATGATGTGGCTAGTCTTCTGGCGAAGTGGGAAGGCGTGCGGAACGAAGCGCTCCCGCGTCGGCAGTCCATTGACCTCATGAAGGAAGTGTGGAGCCATCATGGACCTCAGTAGCGCTCAGTGGCGCAAGTCCAGCCGCAGCGGTTCGAGCGGCGGGAACTGTGTCGAGGTGGCCGACAACCTGCCCGGCGTGGTCGCCGTCCGCGACTCGAAGGACCCGACCGGCCCCGCCCTGACCTTCGCCCCCACGGCGTGGCGCGCGTTCGTCGCCCGCACCGCCGGTCGGGCCTGACCTCCTCCCGTACGCCCGGAGGTGCCCGCACCGGGCCTGCCTCATCCCGTACGCCCGGAGACGCCCGCCCACGACGGGCCGGCGTCTCCGGCGGCGGTTGCCTGCGCTCGGCCGGCCCTCACCCGACGACACCCGTGTCACGTCGACCGGGGGTCTCCAGCCTCGAACTGATCGTCGTGAAGCCTCCGCCGGAGCGGGCGGCGTCGGCGATGGCCGTGAGCACCTCGAGGACGTGGAGCCCCCGTGTCGCCGCGGCCAGCGCGGGCTGCCCCGCCAGGATGGCCCTGGCCATCTCGACCAGACCCATCCCCATGAACCCGTCGGAGTCGCGTGGGCCGGGGAGCACCTCGACGAAGTCGGTGCTGCCCGCCGCCCTGAGCAGCACGGGGCCGCCCCACGAGTTGGCCTGCGCCGCGACGATCGTGCCCTCGGTGCCGTGGATCTCGAGGTGCGGCGTACGCGTCGCCACGACGTCGAAGCTGGTCACCAGCATGCCCATGGCCCCGCTGGCGAACTCCAGGACGCTGTTGATGTGGGTGGGTGTCTGCACGCTGAAGGTCGCCCCCGCGCGGGGCCCGGCCAACACGACGCGTTCGGTACGCGCGGTCGCGCCCAGCGCCCCCACCCGGACGACGGAACCCATGAGTTCGGTCAGCACCGTGAGGTAGTACGGACCGATGTCGAACAGGGGTCCGGCGCCCTCCTGGTAGAGGAACTCCGGCTCGGGGTGGAACCGTTCCGGCCCGGCGTTCATCATGGCGGCGTTCACCGAGGTCGGGGTGCCGATCGCGCCGTCGGCGAGCAGCGCCGCGCAGGTCTGCGCCCCGACGCCCAGGAAGGTGTCCGGCGCGGTGCCGACCTGCAACGACCGCGCCCGGGCGGCCTCGACGATGCGGTGACCGTCGGCCATGGTGGTCGCCAGGGGCTTCTCCGTGTAGACGTGCTTGCCGTGCTCCAGGGCGCGCAGGGTCACCTCGGCGTGCGCCCTGGGTGGGGTCAGGTTGAGGACCAGGTCGATGTCCGGATGGGTCAACAGGGCGTCGACCGGGTGCACCTCCGGCACCGCGTGGGCAGCGCCGAGCGCCCGCGCGCGCGCCGGGTCGGCGTCGGCGCAGGCGACGACGGTGACCGCCGGGTCCCCGGCGAGGTTGGCCAGATAGCGGGAACTGACGTTTCCGCACCCCACGACCCCCACCCGCACGGACCCTCCGTCGTGGACCATGTCAGGAGAGCCTGATCTCGTGGCCGGCACGCGCCGACTCGTAGATCCCGTCGAGCATGCGCATGACCTCCGTGCCGTGGGAGACGGGGGCCACCTGCTCGGCCTCTCCCAGGCACAGCGAGACGAAGTGCGCGATCTCGTTGGCGAACCCCTCGGCGAAGTCGAAGCTGAGGTGGTCGATCTGGGGTCCCACGTTGAGGATGGTGTCGTGCATCTCGGTGGCGATCCGAAGCTTCGGTTCGAGTTCCGCGCCACCGCGCTCGCCGAAGACCGCCACTTCGAGGCGGTCCTCGAGGGCGTGCAGGGAGTAGCTGGTCTCCAGCGTCAGGGACGCCCCGTTGTCGAACCGGATGAGGGCCGTGGCGAAGTCCTCGACGTCGCTCTGGGTCGGGTCGTAGTCCGCGACCTTGTACCGCGACAACGACGTGACGTTGGCCCGGTTGCCCAGCCGGGTGTGGGTGACCGCGCTGACCGTGACGGCCTTCGGGGTGCCCATGAAGTACCAGCAGAGGTCCAGCACGTGCACGCCGATGTCGATGAGCGGTCCCCCGCCGGACCGCTTGTGGTCCGCGAACCAGCCACCGGGGTTGCCGAGCCGTCGGATGTTCGTCGCGCGCGCGTGGTAGACGTCGCCCAGCAGCCCGGCGTCGACGAACGACTTGAGAACCTTGGCGTTCGCGCCGAAGCGCCGGACGAAGCCGACCTCCAGGTGCCTGCCGCTGCGCTCGACGGCCTCGACGAGCGCCTCGGCCTCGCCGGCCGTACGGCTCAACGGCTTCTCCACCAGGACGTGCTTGCCGGCGTCGAGCGCCGCTGTGGCGATCTCCGCGTGGCTGTCGTTCCACGTGCAGATGCTCACCGCGTCGATCTCGGGGTCGGCGAGCAGGCTGTCGAGCGTCGGGTGCACGCGGGTCACGCCGAAGGTCTCGGCCTTCTGCGCGCTCCGCTCCTGGTTGACGTCGAACACCCCGACGAGGTGGACGTCCGGGTTGGCGGCGTACGCGCCCAGGTGCATCTCCGCGATGCTCCCGACGCCGATCACGCCCACGCCAAGCCGGCTCACTTCGCCGCCTCCGCCTCGGCGAAGAGCCGCTTCGCGTTGGCCAGACCGATTGGGTTGGCCATCAGGCACTCCTCGATGCCCTCGAACTCGATGGACACGAAGCCGTCGTAGCCGGCGTCGACGATGCCCCGCACGATCCTGCGCATGTCGAGGTCGCCGTAGCCGACGATGGAGCCGAGCAGGTAGGTGCCGCCGGGGGTGTGGTGCCAGCCGTCGCCGGGGTACTGCGAGCGGACGTAGAAGTCCTTCAGGTGCACGATGCTGGCGTACGGGGCGTTCTCGGCGACCGACACCACCGGGTTGTCGTCGACCGACATGAAGTTGCCGACGTCGAGGGTCGTCTTGAAGTTCGGCTCGTCGACGAGGTGGATGAGCCGGCGTACGCGCTCACCGCCGTTCATCAGCAGACCGTGGTTCTCCACGCTGGTGGTGATGCCGTACGGGGCGGCGTACTGGGCGATCTCCTTGCACGCCTCCACCATGCGGGGCAGCAGCGCCTCGAACTCGGCGATGTCCTTCGCCCGGTGGGCCCACTTGGCGACGTCGTGGCGGAAGAGCTTGATGTCCAGGGCGGCGGCCACCTCGATGTGCCGCTTGACCCGCTGCATGCTCTTCTCCGCGCCCTCGCCGAGGAGGTCGGCCGGGACGACGAGGTTGGACAGGGTGACGCCCTGGTCGGCCGCGCGGGTCTTGATCTCCTGGACGAACCCGGGGTCCTGGTCGAGGGTGGAGGTGTCGTTGGAGATCTCCGGGGAGAGCGACACCGTCGCGATCTCCATGTGGGTGGCGTCGCTGGCGCCGATCCAGTCGATGACCTCGAAGAGGCTCATCCGGTTGGTGCGCAGGTGCTGGTAGAAGGAGTAGGAGCTGAAGCCGAACTGCACGGGTACTTCCTTCGGTCGGGGTTGGCGGGGTCAGGAGGAGAGCGCGGCGTACTGGCGGCGTCGTTCCGCCTGGCGCGCCGGGTCAGGGATGGGCGACGCCATGAGCAGCCGGTTCGTGTACGCATGGCTCGGTCGTGACGTGACGGTGTCACCGTCACCGGTCTCCACGATGCGGCCCTTGAGCATGACCGCGACCCGGTGGCAGATGTAGCGGACCACCGACAGGTCGTGGGAGATGAAGAGGTACGCGACGCCGGTCTGCTCCTGGATGTCGATGAGCAGGTCGAGGATGCGTGCCTGGGTGGAGAGGTCGAGAGCGCTGACCGGTTCGTCGCAGACGATGAGTCGGGGCTTCAGCGCGAGGGCGCGGGCGATGGCGATCCGCTGCCGTTGCCCGCCGGAGAACTCGCGCGGGTACCGCCGCCCGGCGTCGGCTTCCAGGCCGATCTGGCCCAGCAGCTGACCGATCCGCGCGGAGGCTTCGGCTCCGGGCATTCCCTGCGCCCTGAGCGGCTCGGCGAGGATGCTCTCGACGGACATCGCCGGGTTGAGCGACGAGTACGGGTCCTGGAAGACGACCTGGATGTCCCGGCTCAGGGCCCGGCGGGCGCGCCGGTTCGCGTGGGTGATGTCGGCGCCGTCGAACGTGACCGTGCCGGCGCTGATCGGGGCGAGCCCCAGGAGCGCGCGGCCCAGGGTCGTCTTTCCCGAGCCGGACTCGCCGACCAGGCCGACCGTCTCTCCCGCCCGGATCTGCATCGAGACGTCGTGCAGCGCGTGGAAGGACGGACTGCGCCACCCGGACCCGCGATAGACGACGTTGACGTCGCGGACGTCGAGCAGCGGAGCGTCGGAATCGTTGCGGGTGCTCATGACTGCACCTCCTGAAGGTCGTCGCGCGACCGCCGGGGAGGGGCGTCCTCCAGGGTCGCGTCCAAGAGCATGCGGGTGTACTCGTGCTGCGGGTTGGCGAAGAGTTCGGCGACGGGTTGCTGCTCGACGACGAGGCCGTCCCGCATCACCGCGACCCGGTCGCAGAGGTCGGCGACCACACCCAGGTTGTGGGTGACCAGGATGAGGCCCATGTTGCGTTCCCGTTGCAGGTCGCGGAGGAGTTCGAGGACCTCCACCTGGACCGTGACGTCGAGGGCGGTGGTCGGCTCGTCCGCGATGAGCAGCTCGGGATCGCAGGAGACGGCGCCCGCGATGAGCACCCGCTGTGCCATTCCTCCGCTGAGCTGATGGGGGTAGGCGGCGAGCGTGCGGGCGGGGTCGGGAATGCCGACGCGTTCGAGCAGGTGCAGGGCCCGCTCGTGCGCGGCCTTCCTGGACAGGTTGAGCTTGCGCCGCATCGGCTTCGTCAGCTGGGCGCCGACGGTGAAGGACGGGTCCAGGTTGGACATCGGCTCCTGCGGCACGTAGGCCATCTGCGGCCCGCGCAGCTTCTGCAACTCGCCCTCGCGCAGCCCGATCAGGGACCGCCCGTCGAGGGAGAGGTGCCGGGCGGACACGGAGGCGTCGGGTGGCAGGAGTCCGAGGATCGCGAAGGACGTCTGGGACTTCCCGGAGCCGGACTCCCCGACCAGGCCGAGCACCTCTCCCCGCGCGACGTGCAGCGACACGCCCCGCACCACGTCCTTGGTGGCTCCGTCCTCGGCCACGTACCGCACCGACAGGTCCTCGACGCGGAGCAGGGTGTCCGCGGGGAGGGCGGTCGCGGGCGTACGGTCGGCTCCGCCCTGGACGACCGTCGTGTCGTCCCGGCCGGTGGACCGCGCGGCCCGCTTGGCCTTGGGTTTGCGGCTGACCCCCAGCGAATCCGCCAGGGCCGTGCCGAAGAGCACGAGTGCCATGACCGTGAGGCCGATGGCGACGCCGGGCGCGATGACCAGCTCGGGCGCGCGGTGGAAGTTCTGGAAGGCGTTGCTGAGCTCGCCACCCCAGCTGGGGCGCTGCGGGTCGCCGAAGCCGAGGAACTCCAGGCCGGACTGGACGATGATCGCCATGCCGAAGATGAACGAGGACCGCACGAGGACCGGCCCCAGCACCACGGAGAGCACGTGGCGGAAGATGATGCGCAGGTCGGAGAGCCCCGCGACGCGGGCGGCGTCGAGGTAGAGCTCCTCGCGCACCGCGATCACGGCGCTCCGGGTCAGCCGGAAGATGTCCGGCGACGCCAGCACGCCAAGGGTGATCATCGTCGGGGCGAGGCCGCTGCCGAGGGAGGCGATCACCACGATGATGATGAGGATCTCCGGCAGCGACATCAGCATGTTGAAGATCCAGCTCGACACCCCGTCGAACCGCTTCGCGCGGTAGCCGGCGAGCAGACCTGCGGGAATCCCGCACAGGAGGGCGACGGCGACCATGATCGCGCCCGCCTGGAGGCTCACCCGGCCGCCCCACAGGAGGCGGCTGAGGATGTCCCGCCCGTTGCCGTCCGTGCCGAGCGGGTGGTCGCCGCTCGGCGGGCGGAGCGCCTCCGAGAGCACCACCAGGTTCGGGTCCTGCGGGGCGAGCAGCGGCGCGAGGATGCTCGCCGCGACGATGGCCAGCAGGACGCCGCCCGCCACCACGCCCATGGGGTTACGCAGGAACGAGCGGAATCTCCTGGCTGTCAGGCCCGCGCGGGGCGTCACGTCGGCGCTCATGCGTTCCGTACCTTCGGGTTCAGTGCGGCGTAGAGGATGTCGACCGCGAGATTGACGAGTACGACGACGAGCACGGTGAAGAGCAGGACGCCCATGATGACGGGGATGTCGCTGTTGCCCGAGGCGTTGATGGCGACGGCGCCGATGCCCTGGAGGCCGAACACGCGCTCGATGATGGCGGCGCCGCTCATCGCCGCGATGAACTGGAGGGAGAGCATCGTCAGCGCCGGCGGAGCCGCGTTGCGCAGGACGTGGGTGAGCAGGATCTCGCGCTGCGAGAGGCCCCGGCTGCGCAGCGTACGGACGTAGTCCTGGCTGTTGACGGTGATCACGGAGTTCCGCAGTTGCTGGGCGATGGCGGCGATCGAACCGATCGACAGCGCGACGATCGGCAGGGTGATGGACCAGAGCCAACCGCCGGGTGAGTCGTTCAGGTGCACGTAGCCCGTGGCGGGGAACCAGCCCAGCTGCACGGCGAAGACCAGGGCCAGGATGATCGCGACCCAGAAGTTCGGGAGGCTGAAGCCGAACACCATGAACACCTGGAGCACGCGGTCGAACGTCCCGGGCCGGGTCGCCGCGAGCAGTCCGAGCACGACGCCGAGGACGGCGGCCACCAGGACGGCGCCCAACGCCAGGGAGACGGTGACCGGCAGCCTCGTCACGATGAGGTCGCTCACGTCGGTGTTCTGCGCGGACGAGACCCCCAGGTCACCGCGTACGACCCCGCCCAGCCAGCTCAGGTACTGCTCGACGAGCGGCCGGTCGAGGCCGAGCTGCTCCCGCTTGACCGCGACCTGTTCCTCCGTGGCGTAGAGGCCGAGCGCGCCCCGGGCCGGATCGGAGCCGGTGAGCATGAGGAAGAAGAACATCCCCGTCACGACGGAGAACGCCAGCAGCAGGCCCGTGGCCAACCGCCGACCGATGAAGCCCAGCATGCCTGCTACCTCCTAGATGAGCTGTAGTGATCCACCGGATGGGCCGGACCGTTGCCCGACCCATCCGGGGTCGATCGGCGGTTACTTCGCCGGGGCGAAGAAGCGGAGACTCGGCATGAGCTGCGCCTGCTGCATGGTCACGTCGATGTCGGACTTGAACAGGTAGACGTTCTCCTGCGTGACGATCGGCGCGAACCAGGCCTGCTCGACGAGGTGGGTGTTCAGCTCCTTGTAGAGGGCGGCCTGCTTGTCACCCTGCGCGGCCGGGATCTCCTTGAGCAGCCGGGTGACGGTCTCGTCGGTGTACTTGAAGTTGTTCCACAGCGACGTCGGGGTGAGCTTGTTCAGCACGTCCGTCCACGCCGGGATGTTCGTGGAGAACGAGAGCATGAAGGCCGGCTGGCCCTTCAGGGTCTCCAGCCCGCCGTTGGCGAAGCCGTTGACCGGCACCTGCTCGACCGTGATGCCCACGTCGCCCAGGTACTGGGTGACGATCGGCACCAGCGGAGACATGAAGCCCTCGCTGTACGAGACCTTGATCTTGAAGCCGCTGCCGTAGCCCGCCGAGGCCAGCAGCTCGCGCGCCTTCGCCGGGTCGTACGGGTAGCGCGCGTTCAGCTCCGGCACCCACGCCTCGCTGGACGGGTTGAAGGTCTGCGTGGAGACCTGGCCGAAGCCGCCGTAGTGGGTCTCGAGGATGGCCTTGCGGTCGAGCGCGTGGTTGATCGCCTGCCGCACCCGCACGTCGCCGAGTGCCGCCGACGCCTTGCCGGCGCGGTCCTGGAGGATGATGCCCTGCCACTCGCCGGGCACCGTCTTGACGGTGAGCCCGTCGGTCTTGGCCTTCGGCACCATGTCGGGGGTGCCGTACATGAACTGGATCTGGCCGGTGGCGAGCGCGTTGTACCGGGCGGTGAACTCCTCGTACGGGCGGATCACGACGTTCTCGAAGGGGAACGCCTCGCGGTTCCAGTAGCCGTCGCGCGCCTTGAACGTGTACTTGACGCCCTTCTCGGAGGCGCCCGCGTCGTACGTGTAGGGCCCGGAGCCCACCGGGTTCGAGGCGATGGTGCCCGCGCTGAGCGCCTTGGGGCTCGCCATGTACCCCGTGTACGTCGCCAGGGCGGCCAGGAGGCCGGGGCTGGGCTCGCTGAGGTGCAGGCGCACCGTGGCCTTGTCCACGACCTCGACGCGCTCGATCGCCCGGGCCCCCTCGGAGGCGCTGCCCGCCCCCTTCTTGCGCGCCTCGAGGTTGACCTTCACCACGTCGGCGTCGAAGGCGGCGCCGTCACTGAAGGTGACACCGTCGCGCAGCTTCAGGGTGAGCTCGGTGAGGTCGGCGTTGTACTCGTACGAGGTGGCCAGGTTGCCCTCGATCTTCGACTCGGACGTCTTGCGGAGCAGCGGGTCGTAGACGGCCTCCGCGTAGTGGATGACCGCGCCTTCCTTCATCTCGGCGGGGTCCCAGGTCAGCAGGTCGCCGTTGTTGCCCAGGACGAGCTGGGACGAGCCTGCTTCATTCGCCTGCCCGCCACCGCTACAACCGGCGAGGGCGAGAGCGACAACGGCAAACGCTGCCGTCAGCGTGCGTGTCAGTTGCACCGTGTTCCCTTCTATTGCTGCAAAGCCAGCGCCGGTCGGCGTCGCTGTAAGTGACGGGGATCGGATCAGCGGATCAGGCGATCCCGAGTTGTTGGCTCATGACCATGGCGGTCGCGCCGCGCAGGACGATGTCGTCGCCAAGCTCCGAGAGCCGCAGCACGATGTCGCCGTGGACCTCGGTCAGGGCGCGCTGTCGGATGGTTTCCATCGCCGCGGCGGCCAGCGGTCCTTCCAGCACCCGGTGCGGCCCGCTGAGGACGATTTCCGAGACGTTGATGGCGGCCACGATCGGAGCCAGCACCGAACCGAGTGCCTCGCCCGCGGCGGCGAGGACCCGGGTGTGCTCCGCGTCGGTACGCGCTTCCGAGAGGTCTTCCTGGATGCGCCGGGTCGACAGCCAGGTCTCGAGGCAGCCGAACTTTCCACAGACACAGGCCCGCTCGCTGCCGGTGTCCACGACCACGTGGCCGATCTCGCCGGCCGCGAACCTGCTGCCCAGGACGGGCGTGCCGCCGAGCAGCAGACCCGCCCCCACACCGACACCGACCCGGACGAGGAGGGTGTCCGCCGCGCTCTCGCCGTAACTACGCTCGGCGAGCGCGGTCGCGTTGGCGTCGTTCGACACGACCACGGGGCAGCCGAACTGCTCGGCCAGCACCGACCGGAGGTTGAGGTCCTTCCAGCCCAGGTTGGGTGCGCTGAGGACGACGCCACCGAGGTCCACGATCCCCGGGATGCCGATGCCGATGCCGAGCAGCGGCGCCGTCACCTGTTCGCGCAACGCCCCGACGAGACCGATGACCTTCGCCAACGCGTCGGCTCCGGTGCTGCCCTCGATCTCGACCTGATGGCGAGCCACCACCGAGCCGCCGAGGTCGAGCACGGCCCCCCGGTAGAGCGTCGAGTGGCTCAGGTCCACGGCGACCGACTGGCAGGCGTGCTCGTTGAACTCGAGCATCATGGCCGGCTTCCCGGGCCGCGTCCCCGCCCGCGTACCGACCTCGACCACGAGGTCGTCCGCGAGGAGGTCGCTCACGACGTCCGAGACCGAGACCCTCGTCAGCCCCGTGCGTCGCGCCAGATCCGCCCGGCTGTGCGGCCCTTCCCGGTACAGCGTGCGCAGCAGCAACTCGCGGTTGTGCACGCGGGCCTGCTCCGGGAGCACCTTCTCGCCGGAGCGGACCCGGGCCGGAACCCGGTCTCGCCGCAGGGTCCCCACCGGGCGGTCCTGGGGCTCCGGCGGTGTGGTTCCCGTCTCATCAATGCAGGTCACCCGGTTAGTACAGGCGGCTAACAAACTGCGGACAAGAACGCGGCTCGCGTTGTTCCCAAGTTGTTACATTCCCATGGCCCGCTTTTCGCGGCGGCTTCGGCCAGTTAACACCCCTGGTAGAGCCGCCGACCACGACGCTGGACGGGCCCGGCAGCGTGCCGGCGAGCCGACACGGCGACGAGGAGGGACACCATGGGCGCCGGCTCTCCGATAAGGTCCGACCGGAGGCTCGCCAGCCTTCTTCAGGATCGATCGTCGGACCACGACCGGCCCCCGCCTGCCTGGATCAAATCCCCCCGAGGGCCGGGCAGTTGACCTTCCGGCGGCCTCCGCGCCGCCCGGCCTGATTCCTCCCGTACGCCCGGAAGCGCCGTCGCGGACGGGCGCTCCTCGCCTGAGCTGCCGGTTCCGCCTACGGCACGAAAGCCGAGAGTCGCAACCGGCCGCCTTCCGGTAACCTGAGCGCGCGGGCCGCTAGCTCAATGGCAGAGCTGTGGACTTTTAATCCATAGGTTCAGGGTTCGAGTCCCTGGCGGCCCACTCCTCCGCAGGTCAGCGGCCCTTTAGGGGGTCGCTCTTGCCATGCTCCGGGCCGATACAGCAGCGAAGTACAGCAGTGGGCCCCTTCACCGATCGAGCGCGCTGCCGAGCCGCCTGAGGGCGTCGCGGGTGGCCGCCGATGACACCACCGTGTAGATCTCCATCGTGATGGCGAACTGGGCGTGCCGGAGGATCTGCATCGCCACCCGGGGATGGACGTCCAGGTCGGCCAGGAGCGAGGCGCAGGTCCGCCGGGCGTCCCGGACGGTGATCCGCCGGACTCCGGCAGCATCGCAGCGCCGGTCCCAGAAACGGTTGAAGTTCCGTGGTTCGAGCGGCCGACCGTAGCGAGTGGTGAAGATCAGGTCTGACGGCTGCCAGGCCGGGCCGGCGGCGTCCCGGGCGGCGACCTGCGCGGCACGGCGGCGGTCAAGCGCCACGGTGCAGATGTCCGGCAGCGGCAGGATGGCGTCCGAGGCGGCCGTCTTCGTCTCCCGGTGCAGCAGTTCGGCACCCACCCGCTGGAGCTGCCGATCGATGGTCAACTCCCCCGCGTCGAGGTCGACGTCAGCCCAGGTGAGCCCCAACATCTCGCCCTTACGCAGACCGAGCACCAGGACCAGGACGTACGCGGCGTAGAGCGGATCGTCGTCGGCGCGGGCCGACTCCAGGAATCGCCGCGCCTCGTCGCTCGTCCACGCCTTCCGCTTACGCTTCCGTACCGGTGGCAGCTTCACCAGGGACGCGACATTGCGGGTGATCAGCCCTTCGGTGATCGCATGGGAGAGCAGCGTCCGGAGCACGGTCCGCAGATGGGTGACGCTCGTTGCCGAGGGCAGATCCTTACAGCAGCGGCCGAGGGCACAGCAGCGACGCTGGGCGGGCTTGCGCCGCTCGTCCTTGCCCTGGGCGCAGCACTGGCAGGTCCGCCCGACCTCGTTGATCCACGTCTGGACGTCACTGACCCGAAGCTTGTCGAGCCGCTTCCCGCCGAGACCCGGCACAAGGTAGAGCCGGACCACCACCTCGTAGGTGACGTAGCTGCCCGGAGCGAGGTTCGGCTTGACGATCTCCCGCAGCCAGTAGCCGGCGTACTCCCCCACCGTCGGAGAGCGCGTCGCCACCGGGCCGGCTTTGGCCTGCCCGTGCAGCTTGATCCACTTGTCGTGGACCTCCTCGCGGGTCTTGCCGTAGACCCACTTCCGACCCCGCTTGCCGTCGGGCTTCTCGACCCAGACGTACGCGGCAAAGCCGTTCCGGTACGGGAAGATCGAGCCTTCGCCGTTGGCTCGACTACGTCCGGGCATCAGGCCGCCTCCTGCCGCTCGACCTGGTCACGGATGTAGTCGTCGACCCATTCGGGGAGGATCCGGCGGTACTTGCCGTCCTTGATAGAGCGCAGCTCGCCAGTGGCGATCTTCATCTTGACCTTGGAGATGCCGAAGCCGAGCAGACCGGCGACCTCGGCGGGCGAGTACCAGCGCGGGGTGAGGTCTCTGCTCATGCGGCGGCCCCGACGAGCCAGGCTTCGTGGGCGAGTTCTTCCCGGCCGATGCGTCTGGCCTGCCGGCGCTGGGCGGCTGCGGTGTTGGCCAGGAGCGCATCGCCGTCGGTGAGCCACCCGGAGCCGGCGTAGGTGAGAACGCCAACCGTCACGGTGTCGGTGGGGTCGTCGTCCTCTGCGCGGCGGTAGGTCGCGCGGGTGTCCCGAAGCAGGCCGAAGGTGACGGAGTAGCGGCGGGCCTTGGTGAGGAAGTGACCGCCGAAGCCGAGCATGTGCGCCCAGCGGCGCAGCCCGGCGTAGGCGTTCGGTTTGGTGTCAAGGCTGCCTTGACGGTCGCCGGCCGTTGCGGCGCCGCTGGCGGTGTCGGTGACGGTAGGCCGCCCGAGGTGCCAGCAGGCGTCGATGAGGCGGGCGAGCTGGTCGCCTTCCGGATCGGCGTAGTCGTCGATCGTGGCAGGGGTGAGTCGTATCGATTGGTGGCCGGTGGCTTCGGTCGCCTTGGTGGCGTACTTGGCGAGGTAGGCGGCCACCTTGGCGTCGGTCAGCTCGCCGCTGGCGCTGTTGATTCGCCGGACGTCGACCTGCTCGCCCCAGGCGACCGCCCAGCCCTGTGGCTGGTCGGGGTGCGAGGGTGTGGTGACGGTGATCTGTCGGGCGGCGGCATGGACGGCTGCCTCCAGGTCGTCGACGGTGATGCCGGCCGGCGGCGGCACGAGTGCGTCCAGGTCGTCGGGGTCGACGCCGTCGAGGCGCAGCAGGACGTGGAAGTGCACAGCTGCCCGGCGCTGCATCTCGGCGACCTTCCCGTGCGACACCCGAACCGGCGGCAGCCGGCGCACCTTGCCGGAGTCCGTGACGACCTGGACGAAGGGGATGCCGCGTCTGCGGCAGAGGCCGGCGAGGTGGCGTTCGATGGCCTGCTTCGTGCGCCGCCACAGTTCGCCCGAGAAGTAGTTCCAGACGACCTGGTGGCCGTGGTCGTAGCAGTCCAGGCACAACGGCTGACCGAGCCGCGGATCACCGGCCTCGTGACGGGCGAAGCACGCCGCCGGCTGCCCGTGCCGGCAGGTGCCAGCGCTGCTCCGGGCACGGCAGGGAGCCGGACGGCAGTCGCAGCGCTGCCGGTTGGTGCAGGTGTGGCGGGGGACGTGGCGGTGGTGGACCGGGCCGAAGGACGGCGCGGTGAAGGTGGCGAAGACGACCGGGTGCCGACCGACCGAGGCGGGGACGCCCTTGCCGCCAGTCAGGCCGCAGCGCACGACCTGGTAGGCGTCGCCCTGGTAGACCCAGGCGCAGTCGGGGCAGTGCGATTCGCGGCGGTTGCCGCACGCCTTGTAGAGCGCCCCGTCGGGCAGCTCGTCGGTGTGCTGCTCGCCTAGGACCCGGCCGGTGTCTCGCTCGACGGCGGCGATCGTGCCGGTAAGTCGGATCGGGCGGGCGCAGCCTCCGGCGGTGCGAGTGTGCTCCAGCCAGCCGGAGAACTCCGGCGTGGTGGCGCGGTGCAGGGCTTGGGCGTCACGGCCGCTGGCGATGCCAGGGCGGTACAGGTCGAGGGGTGTGGACACGGCTTTCTCCTCACGGGGCGGCAGGGACGGAAGACGAAGCACCACCAGCCGTGGACGTCGGTCCGCTGGTGGTGTTCGTCGTGTCTCCTGGCACCGCCGGAAGGGCGGCTCACGCCGGAGGGCGGCTGGCTGGTAATGCCAGATCCCGCCGATCGGTCATGTCCTTTGCGCTCGTGGACTCGGTGATAAGGGCCGGCACGGGTGGGGAACCTGGGATGTCGGCATCCGGTGGATCGCTGCAGGCTGCCCCACCCGTGGAAATAGCGAATCCGGGCCATCGTGGACGGCAGGGAAGGCCGCAGTGAGCCGCTAAACGGATTCAGGGACCGGCACAGCGGCCGGTGCGATCGAGAGCCGGCGGGACGTGGTCCGCATCAGCGGCAGGAAGGCCGCTCGGCGTCTCCAGGGTCGAGTCCAGCGATCCGGCGGGAGGGCCGCGCTGGCGTGCTCGACAAGCGCCAGAGTAGCACCGGGTACCGACACGTCAACCCGCCGTGACCGCGCTTCACTGGCTTGGCGGGCCTGATCCGCCTTACGGTTTGGATGTCAGCAGACGCACTCGAAGGACAAGCCGCTACTCGCTGGGGTCGCGATCCAGGCTGCACGGACAGGGGGATGCTGTTGCGTCTCCGCCAAGGTATCCGCCAGAGCGGCGGCGCGTAGCGGCCCGGTGGGAGCAAACCTGAACCCTGTGTCCTGGACGTCAAGGCTGTCAAGGCCAATCAGATCGACCCCATCGTCGAAAGCCAATTCCAAGTCGAGCTGCCATAGTTCGGGCTGCCTGTAGGGGGCGTCATGGTCACCGACATCAGCGATGGCGATCTGCCGGGTGAAGGTCAAGATCAGACGGTTGTCACTCCAGGACCGTCGGCCCCACTGCACGATGAAGCCGTCAGCATCGGAGTCCGGAGTCGGATCGATGCCTTCGATGTCCAGTTGCAGAAACTCAGCGAACGCACTCCATGCCGCCTGCACGTCGGTCACAGAGTCCTGCTCGACGCCATGCCGCCGCAGGATCTGTGCGAACGCGTCAAGGCTGCTCCGCCAAGGGATCTGCATGTGCCCAGCATGCCCCGACGGGAAGCCCGGCTGCCGGCCGGTGTGGGAGGACTTTCCGTACGTCTATCAAGGCGGCCCTGAGCGGGCCGCACGCGCCGCCGCCTGGGCGCGCGTCCGTCGCTCCGCTGACGCTCCGACTCCGGCCACGCAACACGCCCGGCGGCTGGCGCGGACAGCGGAAAGCCCAAGGGGCCGCCGCAGAACGACAGGTTGTTGACCGGTGGGTGGTGGGCCGGCAGCCGACCGGGCCGCGCGGCCACGAGCCCGCGCGGCGCAGCGGAGCGCACGCCGGCCGCGTCGGCGAGCTGGCGACGGTCGCGGGGTTGCGGCTACTGCGCCTCCGGCGGGGGCGCTCCGGCTCCAGGATGGCCGGGGCTCCGTCGGCGGCTCGCGGTCCGTGGGTGGTTGCGGTAGGCCCATCCCGTCTGCCATCGACCCGGGCAAGCCGAGCAGACCACCGCCCGACCCGCCAGCGCCCGAACTTGCGTCAAGGTCCGCTTGACGTGGCGGGCCGGGCGGCGGCCCGCTCCCCACGAGGGCGGGTCGATGGCAGACGGGATGGCAATCGGGTCGTGCTCCGGTGTCACCAGCCTGAGCCATCAGGAATGAGGGCAAAATCGCTCATCAAAGGCAATCTTCGCGTTGCGGTCCTGAACTGTCATGCATGAGACCTGCGCAAGGGGTCACCCGTTGGCTGTCCTGCTACTAAGGTCTGTGCTTCAGGTCGGGCAAGTGGGGGAGGGCCGCCGTGAAGGTGACCACAAACGCGAAGACGATGGCTGAGGTTCTCACCTCCTATTATCTGAGAGTGCCCCGCTTTCAGCGGCCATACGAGTGGCTTGACACCGATATCGAAGACTTCTGGACCGATGTCGTGGGTAGCGACAGGGACTATTTTATCGGGTCAATGGTGGTCTTTCCTTCACAGCACGGAACTCAAGGCCTTGTTGATGGCCAACAGCGCGTAACGACAGTCACGCTACTGATGTCTGCTCTCCGAGACCAGCTCCGGACCCTAGACCTCGAGGACGCGAAAGACGCGGCGGATGGCCTTCACAACCTCATCGAGCGAAGAAGCATCCTTGACAACAAGCAACACTTCGTTCTCCAGACCGACTCCGATAATGCTTTCCTGAGGTGGATCCAGGCTGGCGGCGGTGGACTCGACCCAGAAAAAGTTGAAAGCGAGCGACGGATTCGCGCTGCGAATAGCCGGCTCCGGTCGCTCCTACGCGCATATCTGGGTTCAGGCTCTTCCGTGGAAGTTTTCGGAAAGCTGATCGAGATCCGCGACAAGATACTCAACCTGAGAGTCGTCTTCGTCGAGGTTGATAATGAAGACGATGCCACGATTATTTTCCAGACGCTGAACAGTCGAGGGAGGGATCTCGAGGTTTCAGACCTGGTAAAAAGCCACCTAATGGCAGCCATCGGGGCCGCCAACCCGGGCCACGATATACCTCGTGATAAGTGGCATTCCATCCTGGCTAGCTTCGAGGAGTCGGAGGCCGACCTAACCATTGATCGATTCCTGCTCCATTACTGGTTGTCAGTCCACGACTACGTTAGCGGGAAGGGCCTTTTCAAGCCTGTCAGGCTCCATTTGCAGCGGCCCACATCCACCGAAAGTGCTGAGGTGGCGCAAGAACTGCTTGACGCCTTGGTTGAAGAGGCAAGGCTCTATCGCCAAATCCATGAGCCGGGGTACCGGGGGAGTTGGTTGCTGCACGAGGCGCCGCTGCGCGAATCGCTCCGCGCGATCCAGCTCTTCCGGCTCAGGCAACCTGTGCCGTGGCTCTTGGCTGTCTGGGCCGAATATGACGCGGGGCGTCTCCGTCTGAAGGAGGCCAAGCGCGCAATCGCTGCCATTGAAAACTACCACTTCGTGGCGACCGCTGTCTCCAACCAACCCTCCTCCGGAGGGGTCTCGAAAATGTATGCGGCACACGGAAGGGCGCTGCGGGGAGCAGTGTCTACCGAAGAGCGCAGGCAAGTCATTGAGGACCTAGTCGAAAAGCTTAGCGCGCGGCTACCGAAGTTCGACGAATTCCGAGCGAAGTTCGCCGAGGTTCGTTCCTCGAAGGTGTACTCGCAGCAGAGGCCATTGGCGCAATATATCTTGAGAAAACTGCACCGGAGCCCGGTAACCCCAGACTTCAATCTCCTTACAGTCGAACACCTTGCACCTCAAGGCTCCAACAAGCCTGGGGGCCTTGACGACGCCGATGTCGCTCAACTCGGGAATCTTATCCTCATACCGCAAGACTTGAATGGAAAGCTCGATAGTAAGACCTTCGAGACCAAGAAGCCGGCCCTGATGGAGGCCGTCGCCCGCGGCGTCTGGGTCGACCACGACGTGATTGCCGCCGAGCAATGGGGCGTGAACGAGATCAACCTTCGTACGGAGGCAATGGCGAAGCGCGCCTACTATGAGGTGTGGACTCTCAATAACCCAGTGTAAGGACTGTCATTGAGGATTGAGGCTCAAGCGGGCCCATCCGATGTAGATCGCCAGCGCCTAGTCCTGGCTTGATCCGAGGAATATTGTGGCCAAGGGAATTGTAATTGACTGGGCCGCTGCGGAGCGGCGGTTAATCGAGGCTGTGGAAATCTCTCGGTCTGCACGCCGACTTCCTCAAGAGTGGCTCGATGCTGCCGCGATAATCGGGAGGTCGAAGCGGAAGACAGATTCGGTCGTGCTTGGGTGCGCTTTGCTTGCCAAGGCCTACAGCTCGCAAATCGATCCGTATGTTGTCCGGCACGGCGTGACAGAGCGTGGCTACAAAATGCGTAGCCTAGCGGAGTACGTTCTCGCTCCTTGTGGCGAGAAATACGGGTTTGACATCGGATCAGGCAGCCCTAATCCCTTGAATGGCAACACGTGGATACGCATTAAGACGCTTGCGGACATTACGCCGCCAAGGGAGAAGTCTAGTCTAGAGCGCCTTATTGCTACGGTGCGGGCAGCCGATGCATTAAGCGAGGAAGAGGCTCTCTATGCCTTGGCTGCATGGGTCCGAGAAAGGACGCGCATAGTCGAATCCCGAAGAGCTGTAAAAGTGCAGAGGGTTGGCGTTGAACTCGGCGCGTTTATGCAGGGATGTAGAACTTTTGTTCACGAGCGGCCCGAGCGGGGAGCACGCGGACAAGCGCTAGTGGCAGCGGCTTTTAGCTTGGTTTGGGACAATGTACGAACGGGCAAGATTACCGACCCTAGTCGCCACTGGCCCGGCGACGTCCACGCATTCGAAGATGGCCTAGAGGTGCCGATTATGGCTGCTGAGGTAAAGCAGCGTCCAGCTAAGGCGAGTGAGGCCCGGCAGTTCCTGAATAAATGTCTTGAGGGTGGCATCGACTATGTCGTCTATGCGGCTTTAGATCGAAATCAAGGAGCCCTTGACCTTAATTCTCCAACAGACATCGCAGCTCAGAACGATGCGGTTTTTCGTTGGATTCAAGGCGTAGACGAAGTAGTGCTTACAGCGCTGGCATGGAGCGGGATGCTTCTTGAGGACGCGCTCCGCGAGTTCGCATCGGGTATGGTTCAGCGGCTTGGGGAAGTGGAGCTATCGGACACAACCCAGCTACGTTGGGCGGAGCTAGTTGGCGCAGACGTATTGAGTGGACAATCAGTGCCTCAGATTCGTCGGCCACTTCTGGAGGAGCAGCCGTCGGCGTTGCCGGGACTATAAGTCCTCGCTACACGAGTTCGAGTTGCTGAAAATCGGAACCGTCGCTATCGAGGTAGCCGAGCTGTGCCATGAGGGAATCGACAACAATTCGGCCCAGCTTGACCGGAACGGCGTTACCGAGCTGGCGTTGGATATCGCCTCTGTTCCCTGCCAGTTTAAAGTCATCGGGCATGGTCATGAGCCTAAGCAGTTCGGGGACACGCAGCCTACGTGCCCGTTTTTCGCCGCGCCCGTTATCGACGTTCTCCCAGTGAAATGGCCCGACCCATGGTCCCGGCTGCGCCTGAAGTGTTGTCGACGGACGCGCCGGGTCCAGCCGCAGAAGGAAAGTCCAGTAGCGGCTCCGCCACTTAAACACGTCCCGACCGCCATAGCGCTCCGTGTGCCACAGGTAATTCTGGCCGGGTGGAACCTCGGATGCGAGTTCTCCGAACTCCCCATCCACTACTTCCGCAGGCTCCGATGTGCCCGGAAGGAGGTCGGAAAGAACCTCACCGGCGGTCACGAAGGGAAGTTTCGACGTGTCGAAGACGCGGTCTCTTTCGCTTACCCCGGAATGGGTAGTCTTCGGGAACTTGAAGGACTTCCCGTCGCGGCGGCCCACTACGAAGACCCGGCGGCGGAGCTGGGGAACGCCGTACTCGGCCGCAAGTAGAACTTTGTGCTGTGGGTTATAGCCAAGGTCGGACAGTTGGCCTAGGAGGCGTTGAAATTGTGCTCGGTGCGTCGAGTAGGTCAGGCCTTGAACATTTTCAAGGATAAAAGCCTCTGGACGGGTTTCGCGGACAACCCGTACATACTCGTCAAGGAGGGAGGCGTTGGGGTCCCGGCTGTCGCGCTTCTCTTCGAGCCAGAAGCCGGACTTGCTGAAGGGGGTGCAAGGGGGACCGCCGATGACGAGAGCGGGTTCGCCCTTCGCAAGCTGAGCGACCTCGAGAAGTCTTTGCGCCGACACTTCGCGGATGTCGCGACATAACGTCGGCGTCTCTGGCGAGTTCAGACTTAGGGTCTCCAAAGCAAGTTCGTCGTAGTCCGTAGCCACGGCGACTCGCAACAGGCCGCCCTGCCTATCGAACTTGGCGTTCGCGCCGTGCCCACACTGTTCCACCGCCAGGTCCAAGCCGCCTGCTCCCGAGAATAGGCTGATCACTGGCAGGCGATCGGACATCGGCGTTGCTCCTCACGAAGGCGATGGGGAGACTCTATGACCTTGCCGGAGGTCAGCGGGAGTGGCACGCGGGTCACGGTTGGCTTCATCACGGGTGGGGACGATCTAGGTAGCGGCCGGTAGCTCCACGTTTTCGGAGCGTTCGTGATCGTTGTGGGGAGACCTCCTACGCCCCCTCTCGTGACCTGACGCTGCTTCACTGGAGACTGCTCAGGCCAGAAGCAGACGACAGGTCCCGGGCACGAACGGACCTGCTGCACAAAGGTTGTACTCGCGGCGTCGGGCAGCAGGGAGGCAGCGAGAAGGCAGCAGGAGCCTTGCCCCGGGTCGGTGCCGAACGTCGAGCGACGGTACGCCGTACCTGCATCCCGGCGCGAGCCACTACCCGTCAACAGCAGTCGACAACGCCGGTCCGGATCCCCCCAGCGGGGGTCACTGGTGGCGTGGGGACGGGTCAGCGACCTACGCGGATGCGGTCAGCGGAGTACAGCTCGCGTGAGCCGTCGGCGCGGAAGATCACGATGACCGGGATGCCCTCGCCCATCTCCAGCTCGCGTCGCTCGACGGGTGTGGGCATCCGAGCGGTGGCGGTGTCGCCCTTGAGGAGAGTCACCGTCTCGGTCGGCTCGACGGCACGGACGAACGTGCCGCGCGGTGGTTCCACGATCACGAGCCCTTCCGACCGGAGTAGCGCTACCGCCTGTCGGACGCTCGTGCGGCTCAGCCCGTACTCCTGAGCCAACCGCAGCTCGCTGGGCAGCGATGCCCCGGGCGCGAGGTCGCCAGACGTGATCCGGTCTCGCAGGAGGTCCGCGAGCTGCCGGAACACGGCACGATCCGCGCTGGGGTCGATCACGAACTTGACGCTATGTGTCCAACAGCTCTACATCTTGTTGTATCTACAGTCCTACGTCGTCACAGTAACGTGAGCTGCGGCGTTGCGCCGAGGGCCCGCCCCGACGTGCTGTCCGCGATGTTGACCGACACCCAAGGAGAGACCTGGTGCCTCGTGTCTCGTACGAGGAGTACTTGGTAGCCGCCGCGCTCACCCTGGCCAGGCGGCACCGGCCGGTCTGGTCATGGCGACGATGGCGGAAGGTCTGCCGATGCGGAGGCGAGCTGCCCTGCCGCACCAGACATCGGATCCCGATCAACAGAGGCCACTGGCCGTCAGACCTCGAACGAAGAGGTGCCCCGGCATCGAATTGGCGGGCAGCGCGGAAGACGCCGCAATGACGACGCACCTCCCGGTCACCCCCGCCTGGACCTGCGGCGGATGCGGTGCCGACTGGCCCTGCCAGACCCGAAGGCGCGAGCTGCGAGCCGAGTACGACAACGCCCCCGTGTCGCTGGCCGTCTACCTGGCCGCCCAGCTCGTCGACGCCGCCCGGGACCTGGCCCATGTCCCCGCCGGCAACCTGCACCACCGCTTCCTCGGGTGGACCCGATGAGCATCCTGCGAGCCGGTGACGAGAAGTTCCACTACAGCGACGGCTCCCACAAGTGGATCCCGCCAGACCCCGACTACGACCAGGAGGTCTGGGACGAGCAGGTCCGCCAGCACAAGGAGGGCCACCTGAGGAACGAGCAGCCCAAGGTCCGTATCCAGCGCCTCGTCTGACGCCAGCAGTACAGCAGCGAAGTACAGCAACCGTGTCAGCCGAACCCGGCCGAGAAGCACGCCAGCAGGCCGGATGACCTCGAACGGCACCCGATCCAACCGGCTCGCCGGCAATCCATAGGTTCAGGGTTCGAGTCCCTGGCGGCCCACTCCTCCGCAGGTCAGCGGCCCCGACTGGGGCCGCTTTCGCCGTGATCGGGACCGATACAGCAGCACCCGTGGATCCCCCGCCAGGTCGACCAGGGACGAAACGCAGGCCCACCCGAGGTACAGTTTTCTGTACCTACCACCGGAGGTGGTCATGCGGACCGTGAACTTCACCCAACTACGGCAGAACCTGGCCGCCGAACTCGACAGCGTCATCAACGACGCGGAGGAAGTGGTGGTGACCCGGTCGGGCCACGAACCGGTGGTCATCGTGCCGCTTGCGGAGTACGAGGCGATGAAGGAGACCGAGTACCTCCTTCGCAACCCGGCCAACGCCGCAGCCCTGCGCCGCTCGATCGCGGAGCTTGAGGAGGGTGACGCGGTCGAGCGGGACCTGGTCGACCCGGCCACCGTGCGGGACGTCGCGTGAGGCTGGTCTTCACCGCGACGGCCTGGAACCAGTACCTCAGCCACACCGACCGCAAGTTGGTCAAGCGCATCAACGACCTCATCGTGGACGTGATGCGCAACGGATATGAGGGCATCGGCAAGCCGGAGCCCCTGCGGGGAGAGCTGTCCGGCTTCTGGTCCCGCCGGATCGATCGCGAACACCGGCTGGTCTATCGGATCACCAAGGACGCCGTCGAGATCATCGCCTGCCGCTACCACTACGGCGACAGGTAGCGGACCGGACTGGAAGCGCGTGCATCTGACCACGAAGACGAGCGTCTGCGCAGTGAGCGGACGCTTTGTCAGTAGGGGAACACCGAGATCGGCGATGTTGCCGGTGTCAGGGAGTCACCACACCCCGGCTGGACATGCCGGACCGAGCTTCGCACCACACGCCCACCGGGCGGCATGTTCAGCCCGCCGCCCCGACGGCCCGTCGCAGACAATCCGCAGCGGCTGATATTTGTCCTGGATCAGCAGTGGATGTGCACGTGCAGTAGCATCGCGTCGGGTGGTAGCTCCATCAGATAGAGGTCCGTGAAGTGCAGGTATTCACGGCGAAGTCGTAGGTTGTCAAGCTGGCCAGCAAGGCCCGGTGCGCTGCTGCCCATTAGATCGGGGGCGAGCCACTCACCCGAGAGCGTCAGCAGGCCGTCGGTCGCCAGCGCTTCGCGAGCACGCAAAGCCATAAAATCGACCCGAGCCAGGCCGAACGAGACGACGGGATCGTCACCCCAGTTACCGATCCGCTGAAACGGCGCGGTGGTAAAGCCGTATCTGTTCGCCACGGCCGCGAGGAGCGGCTGCGAGTGATAGGCCTGCCATGCCTCGCGCCCGAAGTAGTCGTGGGGTTCCGCCGAACTCTCAACGAAGTGGATGAGAGGGCGCGCCGGTGGAAAGGCGGCCGCCATCTGCTGCCACTCGTCCCACTCCCGACCGGCCGCCTCGGCGGCCGCAGTGCGGACAGCCCTGAGATCGAGCAGCGCTCGCGGCCCACCGTCGCAAAAACCCGGGCCCGTGTCCTTGGACGAGTCGCCGCGCACCAGCCGCGGATCGTTCTCATACCCTCGAACGACGGGGATCCCCGCGGGCGAACAGATCCGGTAGCGGTCCCACCGCCCACCCCACTCATCGTCCGGGTACTGCGGGGCATCCCGGTCGTACGGCCGCATCGCCGCGGCCAGAGCGACGTCGATCTCGCGGCGGTCCACGGGATCGAGACACACCGTAATGATCTCCCAAGCCATGCTGCTTCCCCTACGCCTGAGAACCCGCCGCCGGGCAGGTGGCGTCATCGTTCGACGTCCTGGGTGGGTCTGTCAAACGAACGGTGTAACTCGGGTTGTTGAGGGTTACTTGCGGCCTGCGGTCAGGCGGCCTTCGAAGACCATATCGAAGGCGTTCAGGGCGGGTTTCCAGCGCATGGTCCACCGCCGGCGGCCCTGCCCGGTCGGGTCGAGGCTCATCACGGCGAGATAGACGCACTTGAGGGCGGCGCCCTCGTTGGGGAAGTGGCCGCGGGCCCGGACGGCTCGGCGGATCCGGGCGTTGACGGACTCGATGGCGTTGGTGGAGCAGATGACGGTGCGGATCTCGGCGTCAAAGGCCAGGAACGGCACGAACTCCGCCCACGCCTGCTCCCACAACCGGATGATGGCCGGATACTTTGTGCCCCACGCCTGCGTGAACTCGGCGAAGCGTTCGCGGGCGGAGGCTTCGGTCGCCGCCGTGTAGACCGGCTTGAGGGCCTTGGCGATGGCGTCCCAGTGCTGCCGTCCGGCGTAGCGGAACGACGCCCGCAGCAAGGGGATGATGCAGGTCTGCACGACTGCTTCGGGCCAGGTCTGCCCGATCGCGTCCGGTAGACCCTTGAGTCCGTCGCAGACCACCATGCACGCGTCCGCGACGCCACGGTTCTTCAGCTCGGTGAGGACGCTGAGCCAGAACTTCGCGCCCTCACCGCCGTCACCGGCCCAGAGCCCGAGGATGTCCCGGTTGCCGTCGACCGTGACGGCCAGGGCCACGTAGATCGGCCTGTTCGCGACCTTCCCATCGCGGATCTTCACGTGCACCGCGTCGAGGAAGATCACCGGGTAGACCGGGTCGAGGGGCCGGTTCTGCCACTCGGTCATCCCGTCAACGACCCTGTCGGTGATCGTGGAGATCGTCTGCCGGGACACGTCCGCGCCATACACCTCGGCCAGGTGGGCCTGGATCTCCCCGGTCGTCAATCCCTTGGCCGACAGCGAGATCACCATGTCCTCGACCCCAGACAACCGGCGCTGACGCTTACGCACGATCTGCGGCTCGAACGTGCCGTCGCGGTCGCGGGGCACCTCGATCTGCACCGGACCGACCTCGGTCAGCACCGTCTTGCCCCGCACCCCGTTGCGGGAGTTCCCACCGTTGTTCCCGGCTGGGTCGCCCTTGTCATAGCCCAGGTGGTCGGTGATCTCACCGTCGAGAGCGGCTTCCAGGACCCGCTTGGTCAGCTGCTGCAGCAGCCCGCCCTCGCCGGTGAGCTGCAGACCCGCCGCACGGGCCTGTTCCACCACCTGGGCGACGAGCTGATCGTCGACACCGTCTCCTGCCGGCCGCGCCGGTCCACGCTTCGCCACCTGGCCAGTATCGACCTCGGTGACCACGACATCCGTCATCAGGTGCTGCTCCTTGATCAGGAGTTACACCGTTCGTTTTACAGTCCCTCCTGGGTTGATCATTGAACACGCCGCCGACCCTACTGGTCGTGACAGCGGCGGCAGCCGCCAGCTATGCCGTTACGCAACGGGTACGAGCCTCCGGCGCACTCAATGTCGGGCTCCACTTGATGCGTTACGGATCGCTGTCACTTGATCCGTGACACGTCCGGCTAGACGATCTTGGTTGTTCGCTGTCTCAGGCTACTGCTGTTCAGTCCCAGAAGTTAAACAGCAGCTCGCCGACTGTGGTCGGTTTCCAGTAGTTGATCTGGTCGTGTTCATGCCGGCTGAGGGCGTTCAGGTCGACCTGTGACAGTGCGGTCTGCAACTGCTCGGCGGTGAGGGCCTGGGCGTCGGTCAGGGTGGTGAGGGCGGCGGCGAGGTCGGGGTGGTCGACGAACGTCACCATGACGTCGCCGTTGACGTGGGGGCGGGCGAAGGCGATGAACGGCAGGGTGGTGTGCCGCAGCACCGCGATGTGGTCATGGGCGTCAGCGATGTCGACCGTGTGGAAGTTCGGTGTGACGCCGGCGGGGGTGACGTCGGTGACGGTGGCGTCGATGGCTCGGGCGGCGTGGTGGCAGACGGCGGTGAAGGCCCTGAGGTCCGCTTGGGCGCCGGGTGGCGGGTTGAAGCCGGTGGCTCCGGGCGGCAGCTTCATGGTTGGGCTCCGTGGTCGTCGCGGTCGGTGCAGGCTATCCGACGTTGTCGTGGAGGCTCGGGCTTGCGGACCTCGCAACGGGCGATGGGCTTGGTGGTCTTCGACGGTGAGGGTTCGACCGGCGTGGCCGATGCCGACGTGGATTTTCTGGCCGGCGATGACGAGGATGCCGTGGCTGCTGACGCGTCGTTTCGACGCGTTGTGGTTCGGCCCAGCCGTGCGACCAGCTGACCGGCGGCGGTCGCAAGCGAGAGGTAGCGCTCAGCGGAAGGCTGGGCAGCGAGGAGGCAGCGGATCTATCGGCAACATTCGGCGAAGCACCACGGCAGGCGGTGCGGCAACCGTGCTCGACGGTACGAGACGCCAGCGGATGACACACCCCGGTGGGCCCATACCCGCGTTCACACCGAAGAGGTCATTGGTTCGATCCTGAGGAGGTGCGGGCAACCGTACGCCCGCTGAAGACCAGTGCGGCTGCCGCGATAAAGGCAGGCATAAAGGACACTACTAGCCCAGTCTTACCCAGTTCGACCCATGCTGGATACATTTGACCGAATGCGGCCGGAAGTGCTTCATCAATCTCTGTTGGTTCGTCAGATAGCCATAGCCTCCCCCCGGAACCGCAACAGCAAAGCACGCTAAGCAGGCTCGTCGCGAGGGCGACTACTCTCGCACTCTGTTGACCCGTCCTAACCCACAACGCGACGCCAACCAATGCAGGCGCGAAGAAGAGTGAATACCACAGGGGTGAGCCGAGCTTCGAAATGGAAGTAGGACGCCTTGAGTGCGACCGAACTGCTGTCTACTGGGACGCCGGAACGACCCGCTGCGTCGTTTACGGCATCTTTGATGCCCCTTGGGCATATATGGCGGAAATCGCCGCGAGTATTAGCAACGATGCCTGAAGAACCAACAATGCGCTTGCGATGTTGACTCCCAGCGGGAGACGCCGAGGCGGCAGCCCGCCAGCTGAGTTCGTGCTAGTTGGAACCACGAGGTGATGCTAGATGGCAATCGATGCCGAACACTTGCCAGGGTGATGTGCAGTGATCGACCGAAACCGTGACGGCGGCCTGCCACGGCGTACCACTAACCCATCAGGTCGGCCGTCCCTGCCATGGGGCACTGTGTGCAGTTCAAGGCACCTTCCAAACTGACGGTGCTCGCCCAGTCGGCTAGCGCTCCTCTAGGTAGCGGCGAGCAAGCCGTCTGATGATGGCCTCGCCGTCGGCGGCGGGCAAGTAGCTGGCTTCTTGATGTGACTCGCTGTTCTCCCACTCGGAGATGTCTGCTGGGTCGTCACCTCGGGGTCAAGGAGTCGACGACGGGGGTGGCCGTCGGTGGCCAGCGCCGACCCCCGGAGCCGGGTCCGTGCGGGGCGAGGTTGGGTCAACTGCGCCACTGTGGCGGTGTCCGCCGGGGGCGCGGTCCGTGATACGAGAGCCGACTCAGTCGGCTTCGGCAGCGTCCGTACGTGCGTCAAGGTCCGCTTGATGTGGCGGGCCGGGCGGCGGCCTACTCCCGAGGCGGCGGGTCGACGGCAGACAGTGCTGTGGTTCTACGGAGATAGGATCGGCGGGCATGCGACAACGTTCGAAGGTTCGGCTGTCGGTGGGTGCCGGTGCAGCTAGGAAGGCCAGGGCGTTCGGGTTCAGTTTGCCGTTTATCGTCGTGGGAGGGTTCCTGCTCTGGGTGCCCTTTGACCTGATCTTTGAGTCGCTTACGGAGAGCCCGATCGACGTGTGGGGCTCGCTTCTACCTCACCTGTTCGTCTCTGCATGGTTCTTCTTGGGGGCCTACATCGTAGGAGCGGTCAGCTTGGCAATGGTCGCTGTGATTTCGTATGGAGCGTGGCTGGACGGGACGTTGCTCGGTGAGCGCCTGTGGCTCCGGACGCGGTGGGTGGACCTGTCTACGGCGAATATCGACACGGAGGATGACCCAAGGCGAGGCGTCATGTCGCTGCTGGTCGCTACTCCGAACCCGGAATTCCAGGTGAAACTGCCCGTACGAGGAGTGAACAGCCTGCCACCGGAGGAGTTGGTCGCGTTGGCCGACGCTATAACCGGCACAAGGGTGCGTCAGGGCTCGGACGACGCAGCCTTCGTAATCGCAGACCGTCTACGAAGTCTAGCGTCCTGATTCTTTGATGATGGTGCCGGCTGGGTGACTAGCCGAGTGGCGATCGGGGCGGACGCCATTGGACACGCACGGACGATGGCGGACCGCGCCCCCAGGTCAAGGACTAGGGAACAGCAGCTCACGTGGCGGTGCTGGTTGCCTGGGGGCATGGAGTCAGCCACACGCCCTGAGGGTTGCCCGCCCATGCTCTACTGGCCCGATGCGTAGGCGACGCCGTTTGTACCTGCTCTTGGCGGCAGTCGGTGCACTGATGGCCGTCACTGCACTCGCCATGACCTTGGCGTATGTGCCCGAACGAAGCTGGCCCTTGTCTGCTCCAACCTTGTGCGCGGTCGGTGGTGCGTTGACGGGAGCCGGCATCCGGGGTGCCAGGAGGCGCCGGCGCCCCGAGCATCAACTGCCAGCTTCCGGGGCACACACAGGGCACAAGACAGCGTGGAACGTCGGCAAGTAGCGACCAATGCCGTGGGCGCGAGATGGGGCGTGGCCAGTGTGCCGGTCAGGCTAGCGCAGGTCACGGAAGGCTTCATCTGAATTCCGCTTCAACGTCTGCCGGTGGGTCCGGGTCAAACCGACCTCGTCCGACTCATCACGGCATGCCCGCGTATCGGAGTGGAAGCGGAGGTCGGGGCCGGCGCCACACGACATAGGTCAGAATGGCGAAGGTGATCAGAAGCACCACCGCGATGAGGACCATGACCCACTCGGATTGATCGCCAACCTCGCGCACTCTCAGGCAAGGGTCGCTCTTGGTGTAGTGGACACGGATGCGCTGACCGGCACTCACAGCCCGGTTGGCATCGACCGTAACGCGAAGGCTTGATTCACACATCTCGCCACGGTTTGTGGTGAACTGGACTGTCAGGAATGTTCTCGTCCCGTGATGTTCGACGTCCAGCACGTCGGCCTCTGCCTCTGATCCCCGGCGTTCGTCTGCGGCTGACCATGTGCCGAGCACTGTAAGCGCAATCGCAAAGACGAGACCGAACATGGAGAACACCCGCAGAAAGGTTCGGCTTGGCCGTCGACGGTCCATGGCCGGACTCTAGAACCGGTCAGCAACGAGGCTGGTGCAGTCAATGGAGTCATAACCGCCTACCGGCTGCCCAGGCTTGGCTGTGGGCCGTCACCGGGCCGTCGGTGCCGTCACCAGGTCGTCAAACGTCGAACAGGAATGACCAACGACGACCGGGATCGCCCGAAGAAACGGCAGATCAGCCGCGATGTGCTTGCGGCTGACCTGGTGGGCGGCGAACGAGTCGACCTGTACGCCGGACTCTGCTAGACCGACGGTTCATGGAAGTAGACCGTGGCCGACCACCAGTCACCGTCGGCGTTGACCTCGTTGTGCAATACGACGTCCTGGACCTCGGTGCCGGGCCGTTGTTCGATGCTGTCTGCGATTCGGCGTAGCAGCGCCGGGACGCTGTCCTGGCCGGGGCCGGCTGGGTTGCCCTGCGAGAAGTGCTTGATGGTCCACGATTCCGGTTCAGACGACATGACGGCAGTCTGCCAGCGGTTCGAACGCGGCCGTCTGCACCGTGGGGCGCCCCAGGGCACGAGTCAGTGCCCTGCATCCGCATTACACCGGAGCAGTCAGCCTTGTTGCTGTCGACAGCAACGGTGACAGCAACAGGGCTAAACGGTGAGAGCCGAAGCGAGCCGGCGACGGATCAACGCCCGACGTCAGAGACGTGCGCGGACGGGCCGGACTGAGTGCGCAGAGCAGCCAAGGACATGCCTTACCCGCCCCAGACACCACCGACCCCACCGGCGCCGCTGCCGGGGCTACCGTCACTCGGGTTGCGGTGTTCGTCAAGGCGCCTGCGGGCTTCAGTCGACGCCTGCCGGTTACGAACCTGGCCGTCGATGTCGAGTGAGGCCTTCTGGGAACGGCGCCACAGCCAGACCGCTGCAACGACCACCAACGCGATGATGAGAATCATGAGCCAACGCATGTCGGCCTCCGTCTATTGATCGACCATAAGCCCGATTGACAGTCCGTGAGCCTGCCGCTGCTCTCAGTATGCGCAGGTCCGGTCAAGCGAACGGCTTGTGACCGCTCTCCGCGACGAGGCTCGCACTGGGTTGGACGTACGGCTGCCGACAGCAACGACCCTGAACGGCGACGGGCAAACGAGCCCATGCAGAGACGCCACCTTATGGGTGGACGGGTGCGAATGAGCATGGAGCCCGAGCAACGCCCCAGCCTCACGCGCAGCCCGTGGTCACCCGCGGCCTATGCCCGGCTGTCCGCCACTACGGCCTGACGATTCCAGGTGTGCCCGCTCGCTGCGGGAACGGCGTTGCGCAGCCCCCGGCCTGGACGGTTAGGCTGCTGCCATGACCAGCTCGCCCGCGTACCCGATGACGTCCCCCGACGTCCAGGTCGGCGCGCTGCGACGCCGGCGGTCCCACGACCGCCTGCGCTGAGTCTTCTTCTCCTGCGACCGGCGGATCGAGCCGCCGGTCATCGTCGATCGTCCTCGGTCCGCCCGCATCCCCATCCGGTGATCCGCGCGACGGATCCGAGCGAGATCGGCGTACCCATGGACCTTGAGAAACTGCTGGCCGACCGGCTGGCGCCGGCGTTCGCGACGGTGGCCGGCGGGCCGGTGGATCCGGTCGTGCGGCGCTCCCAGCGCGCGGACTTCCAGTCCGACGCGGCGCTGGCGCTGGCCCGGCGGCTCGGCCGGCCGCCGCGCGCGATCGCCGCCGAGGTGCTGGACCTCGCGGAGCTGGCCGATCTGTGCAGCGCGGCGGAGGTCTCCGGGCCGGGCTTCCTCAACCTGACCGTCGCCGACGAAGCCCTGGGTGGGCTGGTCTCCGCGCTGGCCACCGACCCGCGGCTCGGGGTGCCGGTGGCCGTCGAACCGGAGACGGTGGTGGTCGACTACTCGGCGCCGAACGTGGCGAAGGAGATGCACGTCGGGCACCTGCGGTCGACGGTGATCGGCGACGCGGCCGCCCGGCTGCTGGAGTGGCTGGGGCACCGGGTGCTGCGGGCCAACCACCTGGGTGACTGGGGCACACCGTTCGGCATGCTGATCGAGCACCTGGTCGACCTGGGCGGGGCCGAGGCGGCGCGCGAGCTGTCCATGGGTGACCTGGACTCGTTCTACAAGGCGGCCCGGGTCACGTTCGACGCGGATGAGGCGTTCCGGGAGCGGTCCCGGCGGCGGGTGGTGGCCCTGCAGAGCGGCGATCCGGCGACGCTGCGGCTGTGGCGGCTGCTGGTGGAGCAGTCCGAGCGGTACTTCATGACCGTCTACGACCTGCTCGACGTGACCCTCACCGAGCGGGACTTCCACGGTGAGAGCAGCTACAACGACCTGCTCGGACCGGTGGCCGAGGAGCTGGACCGCCTGGGGCTGCTGCGGGAGAGCGAGGGTGCGGCCTGCATGTTTCCGCCCGGCTCGGTGGGCCGGGACGGCGAGCCGCTGCCGCTGATCGTCCGCAAGTCCGACGGCGGGTACGGCTACCCGGCGACCGACCTGGCGGCGATCCGGCACCGGATCGGCACGCTGGCCGCGACCCGGTTGCTCTACGTGGTCGGCCTGCCGCAGCGGCGGCACTTCGAGATGGTGTACGCCGCAGCCACGCAGGCCGGCTGGCTGGCCCCGCCGGCCCGGGCCGAGCACGTCGGGTTCGGCTCGATCCTCGGGCCGGACGGGCGGATGCTGCGCAGCCGGGCCGGCGGCTCGGTGAAGCTGGTAGGGCTGCTGGAGGAGGCGATCGTCCGAGCTACGGCGCTGGCCCGGGAGCGGAACCCGGACCTGGGCGAGGTGGAGGCGGCCGAGGTGGGCCGGGCGGTCGGCATCGGCGCGATCAAGTACGCCGACCTGTCCAGCGACCGGCACAAGGACTACGTGCTCGACTGGGAGCGGATGCTGTCGCTGGACGGCAACACCGCGCCCTACCTCCAGTACGCGTACTCGCGGATCCGGTCGATCTTCCGGCGGGCCGGGGTGGCGGCCCGGCCGGAGGCGGCGATCTCGCTGGCCGATCCGGCCGAACGGGCGCTCGCCTTCGAGCTGGTCGGCTTCGGGACGGTGGTCGGCGAGGTGGCGGACAGCCTGGAGTTCCACCACCTGACCGGATACCTGTACCGGCTGGCCGTCGCGTTCAGCGCGTTCTACGAGCGCTGCCCGGTGCTACGCGCCGACGGGCCGGTCCGGGAGAGCCGGCTGGCGCTATGCGACGTGACCGCCCGGGTGCTCCGGCAGGGGTTGTACCTGCTCGGCATCAGGGCTCCCGAACGCATGTGATCGGAACTGGGTGGCCGCATCTCTCGGGCGAACCCACTCGACCTCGAAGCCGCCGTGTTCGCGAGGCAGAGCCAGCGATTCGCGTCCCGGTCCGGCAACCGTCATGCGTCGGCCCGTAGCGTGATCACCTCGCGGTCGTGCTGGTCGTGCTGGTCGTGCTGGTCGGGCTGGCCGCAGGAGCAGGTGCCGCCTACGCAGCCGGTGGCGTGGCGGCGTTGGGTGGCCCACCACCAGGACAGGCCGGCGAGCACGGCCAGGGCGACGGCGGCGCCGGGAAGGAAGCGGTTGACCGCGGCCCAGCCGGCACCACCGAGGATCCCGGCGGCGAGCAGGAGCGGCAGCACGCAGCAGGCAGCGCAGGCGGCTCCCGCGAGTCCCGTCATTCCGGAGGGGAGTAGGCGGCGGAGCCGGTCAGCAGGTGTCGGCACGATCGGTCCTCTCGACCAGTCCAGCGAAGGGCAGGGGGCAGCAGGAGCTTCCGGCGCAGGCGACCAGGTCGTCGCAGCCGGCTGAGATGGCGGCCCGCAGGGTGTCACGGATGATGGTGAGGTCAGCGAGCTTCTGCTCCACCTCGATGAGCTTCTCCCTGGCCCGTGCCTGGAGGCCGCTGTCGGGTCGACGGTCGTGCTGGTGCCGGCCGGCGTCGAGCAGGTCGGCAACCTCGTTGAGGGTGAAGCCGAGGCGTTGCGCGGTCTTGATGACCCGCAGCAGGGTGACTGACTCGGCCGGGTAGAGCCGGTGCCCGCCTGGCGACCGCCGTGGTGAGGCGAGCAGGCCCCGGCGCTCGTAGTAGCGCAGCGTCTGCTGGTTGACCCCGGCCGCGTCGGCCAGTTGGCCGCTGCGCAGTCCCGACCCGGTCATCCCTGATCCCGAACGGATACCGCCCGGTCGGCGAGGGCATCGAGCACGTCGACGTGTGCGGCCGGTACCCGGACGTCCAACGCCAGCGCATCCGGGCCGGAGCGGGAGAGGTCGAAGGCGAAGAACGAGCAGCAGGACGACTCACGGGCCGTCAGGTCCCGGGCCGTCTCCTCGACCTGCGCAGAGCCGTCGAGCTGCAACCGCAGATGCTGTGCCGACGGCCGGTCGACGCCCCGTACGGCGGCGGCGAAGAACTGGTCGAACTCAGCGACTCGCAGTGGCCGTTCGGCCGTCGGCAGGGTGCAGGAATCCGGCGCCCAGGCGCCGTCCGTCGTGGTCTGGTGGTCACTCATACCCCGACGGTAAGCCTGTACCCAGGTACCGGATGCAAGCCCTGACGGTTGTCCCGGGCGGTCTGCAGGCCCGTAACAACGCAGCAGTTCAGAGGGTGATGACCACCTTCGCCCGCGCGTGTTCACCTTCGAGGTAGCGGACGGCCTGGGGCACCTCGCGCAGCGGATAGGTCCGGTCGATGACCGGGGTGAGGCGGCCGGCCTCGGCGTGGGCGCGGAGCGTGTCGAGGTGTTGCCGGCTGGGCGTCGCGGTGAGGGTGACGATGCGCTGGCGGACGAGGGGCGCCAGCAGCCGTCCGCGCGCGAGGAGCCAGACCGGCCCGACGAGGCTGCCGCCGCCGTACACGCCGCCGCCGGAGAGCACCAGCGTCCCGGTGGGGGTCAGCGCCCGCCGGAGCGCGGTGAGTGAGCGGTTGCCGACCAGGTCGAACACGACGTCGTGACGGCGGTCGCCGCGGGTGAAGTCGTCGCGGGTGTAGTCGACGACGTGGTCGGCGCCGAGGGAGCGGACCAGGTCGACGTTGCGGGTGCTGCACACTGCGGTCACGGTCGCGCCGAGCGCCTTGGCCAGTTGGACGGCCAGGGTGCCGACGCCGCCGGAGGCGCCGTTGACGAGGACGCGGTGGCCGGGCTCGACCCGCCCGACGTCGCGCAGCCCCATGAGCGCGGTGACCCCGGCCAGCGGCAGCGCGGCGGCCTGCTGCGGGGTCAGGTTCGCCGGCTTCGGCGCGACCAGGGTCGCGGGCACGCACACGTACTCGGCGAACGCGCCGTTGGCGTCGCCGAGGTCGCCGAAGACGGCGTCGCCCGGGCGCACCTGTCGGACGTGGCTGCCGACGGCCTCGACCCGGCCGGCGAAGTCGCGGCCCCGGATGCGCGCGCGGGGCCGCGTCCGGCCCATCGCCAACCGCGCCATCCGCGGATCGCCACGCATGGCATGCCAGTCGTACGCGTTGAGCGCGGCGGCCTCGACCCGCACGAGCACCTCGTCGGGGGCGGGCACCGGCACGTCGACGTCCGCGAGCGTGAGCGTCTCCGGCGGGCCGTACCGGTCCTGGACTATCGCCTTCATCTTTCGCCCTCCCTCAAGGTGTACGGCGTACACCCAAATGTAGGTGTACGGCGTACACCGGTCAAGGCGGTTATGGTTTCAACCGCCGCCAGAAGACGAGGACCGAGATGGCTGAGCAGGCTGAGACGCTGCGCCGGGCGCCGCTGAGCAGGGACCGGATCCTGCACGCCGCCGTCGCGCTCGCCGACGAGGCCGGCATCGAGTCCCTCAGCATGCGCAACCTCGCCCAGGATCTGGGCGTCGTGCCGATGGCCCTCTACAAGCACGTGGCCAACAAGGACGAACTGCTCGACGGCATGATCGACGTCGTCGTCGGCGAGATCGACCCGCCGGTGCCCGATGCCGACTGGAAGCACGCGGTCCGCAGCCGCATCCTCTCGGCGCGGCAGGTGCTGCGGCGCCACCCCTGGGCGCCGCTCGCGATCGAGTCGCGGAACATGGCGACGCCGGCCGTCCTCGCGTACCTCGACTCGATGGTCGGGACCCTCCGGGCCGGCGGGTTCTCCGCCGACCTCGCCCACCACGTGATGCACGCGATGGGCAGCCGGATCCTGGGCTTCAGTCAGGAGCTGTTCGACGCCTCCCGGCGCGCCGGCCGCTCCGGCACGGCCAGCTCAGAACCACCGCAGGCCTTCCCGCCGGAGGTCGCGGCCCGGTTCCCGCACCTCGCGGAGATCTCCACGGCAGCCCTGTCCCACGACGACGCGTCGGTCGTGGGACAGGGCTGCGACGACCAGTTCGAGTTCGAGTTCGCGCTGGACCTGCTGCTGGACGGCATCGAACGGCTCCGACAGCAGAACTGGACGTCGCCGCGATCGGTTGTCCGATGACCACGCCGTAGCGGCACCCGGTGTTGTTCGCCCCACGGCGGCAATCCCACGCCCGGACTGGGTAAGCCGGAAGGCGAGCCGCCTCGTCGCAGCCGGACCGGACCGAAGGGAAGAGCCTGATGCGTGGTGTCGTCCTGCACGCCCCCCGCGACGTACGGGTGGAGGAGCGCGAGGATCCGCGGATCCTACTCCCGACCGACGCGATCATCCGCCTGTCCGCCACCTGCGTCTGCGGTTCGGACCTGTGGCCGTATCGCGGCATCGAGACGGTCCACGGGCCGTCCCCGATGGGCCACGAGTACGTCGGCGTCGTCCAGGAGGTCGGCGGCGAGGTCAGGGAGATCAAGCCCGGCCAGTTCGTCGTCGGCTCCTTCTTCGCCTCCGACAACACCTGCCCCATCTGCCGCGCGGGCTACCAGTCCTCGTGCGTCCATCGGGAGCCGGTGGGCGGGCTGGGTTCCCAGGCGGAGTACCTGCGGGTACCGCTGGCCGACGGCACCCTGGTCGCCACGCCCGACCTCCCTCCCGACGACCTGGTCCCGGCCCTGCTCGCGGCCTCCGACGTGCTCGGCACCGGCTGGTTCGGCGCGGTGGCCGCCGAGGCGGGCCCGGGCAAGACCGTCGCGGTCGTCGGCGACGGTGCGGTGGGTCTGCTCGCCGTGCTGGCGGCCCGGCAGCTCGGCGCGGAACGCGTCATCGCGGTCAGCCGGCACGAGCCCCGCCAGAAGCTGGCGACCCACTACGGCGCCACCGACATCGTCACCGAGCGCGGCGACGACGGCGTGGCCCGGATCAAGGACCTGACCGACGGCCTCGGCGCGCACTCGGTCATCGAGGCGGTCGGCACCCAGGAGTCGATGTTGCAGGCCATCCGCTCCACCCGGGCGGGAGGTCACGTCGGCTACGTCGGCGTGGCCCACGGCGTCGAACTGCCCGGCGAGGAGCTGTTCTTCTCCCACGTGCACCTGCACGGCGGCCCCGCCCCGGTGCGTCGCTTCCTGCCCGAGCTGATCGACCTGATCTACAAGCGTGAGATCGACCCCGGCCGGGTCTTCGACCTCACCCTCCCCCTCGACCAGGCCGCCGAGGGGTACCGGGCCATGGACGAGCGCCGGGCCATCAAGGTCCTGCTCAATCCCTGAGCAACTGGACCGGTGGGCCGTTCCGCGCCGGAACGGCCCACCGCGTGGGGCCGACCGCTCAGGGGGTGTACGGCGCGTCCGTGTGGCTGATCTCGACGAGCCGGCTGCCGCTGAGTTCGTAGACGGCCGTACGCCGCACGGCGACCTCCGCCGAGGACGCGTCCTCGGGGCGGGTCAGGTAGACCACCGTCGCCCGGCGCGACGTGATCGAGACCGACTCGACAGGCGTACGGTCGCCGATGTCGACCATGGTGACGTAGACGGGCTTACCGTCGATGTTGCCGTACATCACGATCTGCCAGAACTTGCCGGTCCCGCCGCCGTCCATCAGCACCGGGACCACCGCGTCGGCCGCGTCGTCGCCGGTCAGGTCGCCGACGGCGCACGGCTGTTGCATGTGGACGACCGTGCCGTCCTCCCCGGACCACATGCCGTCGACCAGCGGGATCGGATCCGGGTAGCCGTTGTACCGCTCGGATCCGTTACCGAGCACGGCGGTCTTGAGCTGCGCGCAGGTGAGCGCCTTGAGCGTGGCGGGCGCTCCGGACGTGTCGGGTACGGCCGAGGGCGCCGGCTTGTCCGGGTCCGCTGTCTCGTCGTTCACGCTGACGGTGCTGCCTGTCGGCTGCGCCGAGGCGGCCGGGTCCAGGTCGTCCGCCGGCGTGTTGATCGTGACGCATCCGCTCAGCGCCGCCACCAGGGCGAGTGCCGCGACGGGCAGCAGGGTCCTACGCATTGATCTTCCCTCTCCTTGTGTGGCCCGGAGCGTAGTGCGCCCCCGCCACGGCCGGCCGCCAGCGGATGGCAGACCGTCCCCAGTGGAGCGAGGAGGGCCATCCTGACGGAGAAGCAAGGGAAGCTGCCCGTCGTCGCCACTCCTGTCGCCAGGGGCGGCAACCGGCTCAGGTGGACGGACCGCCGTGCTGGTCGAGCCTGTCGCGGAGCGTGCCGGCGAAGCCCTCGGCCGTGGCGAGCTGGTCGCGCAGCGCGCTGACGCGTGCGGTGGCGGCGGTGTGGAACATGCCGAGCCGGTCGAGCAGGGCGACCCGGTCGGCGCCCTCGGCCGTGTCGAGGGCGTCGAGGACGCCGAGCAGGTCGCGCATCTCGTCGAGGGTGAAGCCGAGCGGCTTCATCCGCTTGACCACGGCGAGCCGGTCGAGGTCGGGTGCGGTGTAGAGGCGGAAGCCCCCGTCGCTGCGGGCCGACGGGACGATCAGGCCGACGTCCTCGTAGTGCCGGATGGTGCGGATGCTCAACCCGACCCGCTCGGCAACCTCGCCGATCTGCATCAGCCGCCCTCCGACCGGGCCGGGGGCGGGCGCCGAAGCCGGGCCGGGGGCGGACTCGGCAGCCGGGCCGGGGGCGGGTGCCGGCCCGGCCGTACGGCGGTCGGGGGCCATCAGTGGCCGACGCCGAGCCGGCCGGCGAGGGTGCCGTGGATCTCCGCGCTGGGGCGGTTCAGCTCGACTATCTCCACGGTCTTGCCGCGGGCGGCGTACCTGGTGGTGACGGCGTCGAGGGCGGCCACGGAGGAGGCGTCCCAGACGTGGGCGTGCGTCATGTCGATGACCACGCTGTCGGGGTCGTTGGCGTAGTCGAACTGCCCGACCAGGTCGTTGCTGGAGGCGAAGAACAGCTCGCCGTGCACGGAGTAGATCCGGGTGGTCCCCTCGGGGTCGAGGACGCTTGTCACCTCCACCAGGTGGGCGACCCGCCGGGCGAAGACGACCATCGCGGTGAGCACGCCAGCGACGACGCCGACGGCGAGGTTGTGGGTGGCCAGCGTGGTGACGACGGTGGTCACCATGACGATCGTCTCGCCGTACGGCATCCGCCTGAGCGTGGCCGGGGCGACCGAGTGCCAGTCGAACGTCGACACCGCGACGATGACCATCACGGCGACCAGGGCGGCCATCGGGATCACCGCGACCACGTCGCCGAGCGCGACCACCAGGATCAGCAGGAAGACGCCGGCCAGGAAGGTCGACAGCCGCGTACGGGCGCCGGACGCCTTCACGTTGATCATCGTCTGACCGATCATCGCGCAGCCGCCCATGCCGCCGAAGAACCCGGTGACGATGTTCGCCACGCCCTGCCCCCACGACTCCCGGGTCTTGCTGGAGGGGGTGTCGGTGATGTCGTCGACCAGCTTCGCGGTCATCAACGACTCCATCAGCCCGACCAGCGCGATGCCCAGGGCGTACGGGGCGATCAAGGTCAGGGTGTCCATGGTCCAGGGGACCTGCGGCAGACCGAGCGTGGGCAGGCTGTCCGGCAGCGACCCCTCGTCGCCCACGGTCGGCACCGTCGCGTGGGTGGCCACCGTGACCACGGTCAGCACCACGATGGCGACCAGCGGCGCCGGGACGGCCCGGGTGAGGCGGGGCAGCCCCACCATGATCGCCAGCGCGACCGCCGCGAGCGGGTACACCAGCCACGGCACCCCGATCAGGTGCGGCACCTGGGCGACGAAGATCAGGATGGCCAGGGCGTTGACGAAGCCGACCATCACGCTGCGCGGGATGAACCGCATCAGCTTCGCCACCCCGAGCACCGCCAGCAGGATCTGGATCGTGCCGCCGAGGATCACCGCCGCCACGAGGTGGTCGAGGCCGTGCTCCTTGGCGAGGGGCGCCACGACCAGGGCGACCGCGCCGGTGGCGGCGGAGATCATCGCCGGCCGCCCGCCGCAGATCGCGATGGTCACCGCCATCGTGAACGAGGCGAAGAGGCCCACCCGGGGATCGACCCCGGCCAGGATCGAGAAGGAGATCGCCTCCGGGATCAACGCCAGGGCGACGACCAGGCCGGCGAGGACCTCGGTGCGGAACACCCTCGGCGACAGCCAGGACGGGCGGGGCAGGCGCGGGCGGCCGACCAGGGACGACACAGAGGACATACAGCCATTTCCACTCGGGGGGCGCGCACCACGCCCACCCGGCGGAGACGGGTCGGTCGGGGTCGCATCGCGTACGGACGCAGGAGCGCCGTCGTCGCCCGGTCACCGGGGTCGCACGGCGCGGCGAACCCTACTCTTCCGCCACGGAAGAGTTCCCACGCGCGTGGCGAGCGTCACGACCGTGGGCCACCGTGCGCCCCGCCCTCCCCCGCCCGGCGGCGGTCAGGCCGGCCCGGCGCCCGGGGCGGGGACCGCCTGCTCGGCGGCGCGGCTCACCTCTTCCCAGCCGGCCCAGACGTCCATGCGTCGCTTCGAGATGTCGAAGGCGAGGTCGTAGACCATGCTGCCCAGCAGCAGCCGCAGCGGCGGGTCGTCGCTGGCGACGAGCTTCATCAGCGCCTCGGCGGCCAGCCGGGGTTCGCTGTCGATCGACCCTTCCGCCCACTGCCGCGCCAACTCCTCCCGCAGCGGGTCGTAGGCGGGGTTCGGGGCGGCCGCCGTGCTGCTGGTGTAGAGGTCGGTCCAGTAGCCGCCCGGCTGGACGATGGTGACCTTGACGCCGAACCCGGCGGCCTCGGCGGCCAGCGCCTCACTCATGCCCTCCAGCGCGAACTTGCTCGCGCTGTAGAGCCCCGTACTGGGGAAGCCGCCGAGCGCACCGATGCTGGAGACCTGCACGACGTGCCCGCCGCCCTGGGCGCGCAGGTGCGGCAGGACGGCCTGGCTGACCCAGAGCGCGCCGAAGAAGTTGAGGTCCAACTGGGCGCGCGCCTCGGCCTCGGTGAACTCCTCGATCATGCCCATGTAGAGCGCCCCGGCGTTGTTCACGACGACGTCGAGCCGGCCGAAGTGCCGTACCGCCTCGTCGACGACGTCGAGGACCGCCGCGCGGTCCGTGACGTCGAGGCGCAGCGCCAGCAGGCGGTCGGGGTGCCGGGCGGCGAGGTCGTCGAGCGGCGAGACGTCCCGGGCCGCGCCGACGACCCGGTCGCCGGCAGCGAGCGCGGCCTCGGTGAAGGCGCGGCCGAGGCCACGGCTGGCCCCGGTGACGAACCAGACCCGCGGCGCGGCGGTGGCTGAGGCTTCCATGGGGACTCCCTCCCTAGCGAGACGGACCGTCTCGTCTTGTTGACGGGAGTGACCCTACCCGACCGGGCCCCACTGTCAAGACGGACCGTCTCGTCTCATCCTCTTGCTAGATTGGGCCCGTGCCCACGCAGAAGGTCGCCCCCGACTCCAGCCGTCGCAGCGAGACGGCACGCCGCGCCATCCTCGCCGCCGCCTTCGACCTCGTCGGCGACGTGGGCTACGCGAAGCTCAGCATCGAGGGCATCGCCGCCGCCGCCGGCGTCGGCAAGCAGACGATCTACCGCTGGTGGCCCTCGAAGGGCGCCCTGTTGTTCGACGCCTTCCTCGCGCTCACGACCGACGGCGGGCAGGACGGCCAGGGCGGCGCCCTACCGGACACCGGCGACCTGGCCGCCGACCTGAAGCTGGTCCTGCGGGCCGTCGTCGACGAGCTGAACGACCCGCGCTACGACCTGCCCATGCGCGCCCTGCACACCGAGATCGTCCACGACCCCGCCCTCGCCGCCGACTACGCGGAGCGGCTGGACGGGCCCATGCGGGAACTGAAGAAGGAACGCCTGCGCGCCGCCCGGCGTGCGGGCCAGCTCGCCGAGGACGTCGACCTCGACGTGGCCGTCGACCTGATCTTCGGGCCGGTCCTCAACCGGTGGCTCCAGCGCACCGGCCCGCTGACGCACGGGTACGCCGACCAGCTGGTGGACACGGCGCTGCGCGGCCTGGGGCCCCACCACCCGTAGGCCCCCGCGGGGGATCCCGCGGCACCGGGCGGACAACACCCGACCCCCGGTCGTCGTTGATCCGGTCGTACCCGCCCCACCGGGCGCGGGCACCGACCGTGGAGGAGGCACGCCGATGACCAGTCAGCGCGAGACCGTGGAGGTCGACCCGGTCCTGTTCCGTGCCGTCTACGACTCGCCCGCCTCGCTGCCCGGCAGGCACCGGTGGACGACCCCGGAGTCGGACGTACGCCGGATCGAGAAGCTGCTCGGCATGCCGCTGCGCAGCATCGGCGCCCCGCTCTGGGTCAGCGGCGACGAGCCGGACTGCCCGAAGTGCGGCCGCCGGGTCAACTGGTACGACATCGTCTCCTCCGCCCTCTCCGGCGTGCACGACCGGATGATGATCGCGACGGTCATCCTCGGCGACCGCAGGTACGTCAACACCGAGGTCCCCGACGCGATCGCCGGGGTGCGCTGCACCGACTGCCGCACCGCGATCGAGGGGCTGCGCAGCTTCAAGTGCCACAACTGGGCGTACGCCTTCGAGGCGCTGGAGACCGTCCGGCAGCGGATGTCGGGCGCGTCAGTCGTCGGCCGTCAGCCCGCGGGCGAACCGCAGCCCGGGGCGCCCGTCGAGTGACACCTCGCCCACCGGCGTGAACCCGGTACGCCGGAGCACCGCGAGCGAGCCCGCGTTGTCCAGCGTGGTCCCGGCGGTCAGCCGGCGCAGCCCGTACGCCCGGCGGGCCAGTGCCACGACGCGGCGGACGCCGTCGGTCGCCACCCCGCGCCCGGCGGCCCGCTCGGCCACCCGGTAGCCCAGCTCGGCCTCGCCGTCGGCGACGTCGACCAGGTTGAACCGGCCCAGCACTTCCCCGTCGGCGTCGACCAGGACGTGGAAGTGGCAGGTGCCGCTCTCCTGCTCGGCGAGCAGCCCCGCGTGCCGCGCGGCGAAGTCGGCGAAGTACGCGTCGCCCCGGTCCGGCACCGACCGCGCGAACCACTCCCGGTTCTCCCGCTCGAAGCGCAGCAGCGCGTCGGCGTGGTGGGCGGCGAGCCGCTGAAGATCGGACACCGCGCCACCCTACCGAGCTGCGCCCGTACGCCTCAGTGGTCGCCGGCGGAGCGGCGGGTGGGGCGGCGGCCGGGCGGGGAGGGCGGCTCCGGCCCCGGGTCGGGCACCTCGGGCATCGGCCGGGTGACCGGCCCGGCTCCGGTGACCCGGAGCGGCTCGCCGTGGTGCCGCACCTCGATGCCGGTCTCCGGGTCGGCGTCCGGCAGCTCGTAGCGGGCCTCGTCGGCGGTGAGGGTGACCCGCAGCCGGTGGCCGTGCCAGCGCAGGTGGAACGCGAGCCGGTCGATCGCCGCCGGCAGCCGGGGGTCGAAGGAGAGCACCCCGCGGTCGTCGCGCAGCCCGCCGAAGCCCTGCACCAGGGCCAGCCACGCCCCGCCCAGCGACGCCAGGTGCAGCCCGTCGCCGGTCTTGTCGCCGAGGTCCGCCAGGTCCTGGAGCACCGACTCGGCGAACAGGTCGTACGCCAGGTCGAGGTGCCCGACCTCGGCGGCGAGCACGGCCTGCGGGGAGGCCGACAGCGACGAGTCCCGGACGGTCCGCGCCTCGTAGTAGGCGAAGTTGCGGGCCTTCTCGTCGGCCGTGAACTCCCCCGGGCAGCGCTGCATGGCGAGCACCAGGTCGGCCTGCTTGACCACCTGCCTGCGGTACAGCTCCAGGTAGGGGAAGTGCAGCAGCAGCGGGTAGTCGTCGTCCGAGGTGTCCGCGAAGTCCCACTCCGGCTGCTCGGTGAAGCCGGCCGACTGCTGGTGCACCCCCCGCTTGCGGTCGTACGGGACGAAGACCGCGTCGGCTGCGGCGCGCCAGGCCGACACCTCGGCCGCCTCGACCCCGAGCCGGGCCGCCGCCCCGGGGTGCCGCTCGGCGGCGTCGGCGGCCCCGCGCAGGTTACGCCGGGCCATCAGGTTGGTGAAGACGTTGTCGTTGACCAGGGCGCTGTACTCGTCGGGGCCGGTCACGCCGTGCAGGTGGAAGGTGCCGGTGTCGGACCAGTGGCCGAAGCCGTGCCAGAGCCGGGCCGTCTCGACCAGCAGTTCCAGCCCGGGCCCGGCGAGGAACTCCTCGTCGCCCGTGGCGGCGGCGTAGCGCAGCACGGCGTCGGCGATGTCGGCGTTGAGGTGCAGCCCGGCCGTGCCGGCCGGCCAGTAGCCGGAGCACTCCCGCCCGCCGAGGGTCCGCCACGGGAAGGTCGCGCCGGTCAGCCGCAGCTCCGCCGCGCGCTCGCGGGCCTCCGGCAGGTGGGCGTGCCGCCAGCGCAGCGCCGAGCGGGCCAGCGGCGGGTCGAGGTAGGTCAGCACGGGCAGGACGTAGCCCTCCGTGTCCCAGAGCACGTGCCCGTCGTAGCCGTTGCCGGTCAGGCCCTTGGCGGGAATGGTCCGGTCGCCGTCCGCCCGGCCCGCCTGGAGCAGGTGGAACACCGAGAACCGGATGGCCTGCTGGAGCTCGTCGTCGCCGTCGAGCTGGACGTCGGCGGTCTGCCAGGCGGCGTCCAGCGCCGCGCGCTGGCCGGTCAGCAGGGTCTCGAAGCCCTCCGCGCGGGCCGCGTCGGCCTCCGCGACGACCAGTCGGGCCAGTTCCTCCGGGGGCAGGCCGTCCACCGGGGTGCACTCGTACGCGGCGAACTTGGTCAGTCGCAGCCGCTCGCCGGCGCGCAGCGTCCCGGTCAGCGTGAGGCGCAGCCGGTCGGGGGTGCAGTCGACGCCGGGGGCGAAGCCGTCCGGGGCGTGCACGTCGTGCGCGACGGCGACGGCGACCCGCTGGCCGCTGTGCCCGGTGCGGTGGACGAGGACGCCGTCGTGCCCGTCGGAGTGCCGGTACTCGGCGGCCAGCGGGTCGGTGATCACGGAGGCGGCGCGGGGGTCGTCGGCGCGCTCCGGCACCCGCTCGTTGGCGAGCAGGTCGGCGCAGACCCGCACCTCGACCGTGCCGTCCAACGGCTCGACGGACCACCGGACGGCGGCCACCGGACGGCGGGGCAGGGAGACCAGTCGGACGCTGCGAACGCGTACGCCGTGCCCGGCCGGCGAGATCCACTCGGTGTGCCGCTCGACCACCCCGGCACGCAGGTCGAGCACCCGCTCGTGGGTGCGCAGGGTGCCGGTGCGCACGTCCAGCGGCTCGCCGTCGACCCAGAGGCGGATCAGGGCCGCGTTCGGCGCGCTGATCACCGTGTCGCTGAACTGCGGGAAGGCGTACCCGTCCTCGGGATAGTCGAGCTCGCGCCGCTCGTGGAAGCCGTTGAGGTAGGTGCCGGGCATGCCGTAGGGAGTGCCCTCGTCCAGGGTGCCGCGCCAGCCGACCCAGCCGTTGCCCAACGCGAAGATCGACTCGGTCTCGGCGAGGCGGTCCATGTCCGCCTCCGTACGCCGGATCCGCCAGGCCTCGTCGCCCCCCGTGACCTGCCCGGTCGGCGGCCGATCGGTGATGGGGGTTTCGTGCACAGCGCCTCCAGGGAAGTCCGACGTACCGGGTCAATCGAAGCAGATGGGGCTGAGAGGTCGCTGAGACGAAAGTCGGGGCCACCACCCGACCAATGCACACTGCGCCCGACTTCCAGGTATTCCAGGGTTGTCTGGGAGCTAAACGAGGTATGAACGATCCGTGAGGTGAATCATGATTGATGCGGACACGTCGGACGTTCCGAAGATCAGTGTCGAGTGGTACCAGGACATCGTCGACTTCGCCGCCGACACCCCGCAACCGGTGCAGTGGTTCGCCGAGCACTTCACCGAGGGCGCAATCCTGCTGCTCGGCGCGCTGTGGCTGATCGCGGCCGTGTCCCGGCTCGGGGGCGGGCCGCGCGACCGCGCGTACGCCCTGGTGTCGCCAGCGCCGGTGGTGCTCGCGTACGGGTGCAGCGAGCTGCTGAAGACCGTGGTGGACCAGGAACGCCCCTGCCGGGCGATCGCCACCGAACTCGCCATCATCGCCGGCGAGTGCCCGCCGACGGGCGACTGGTCGTTCCCCAGCAACCACTCCACGATCGCGGGCGGCCTGGCGGTGGCGACGCTGCTGCTGTCCCGCCGGGTCGGCCTGGTGGCGCTGCCGCTGGCGGCGCTGGCCGCGTTCTCCCGCACCTTCGTCGGCGTGCACTACCCGCACGACGTGGTCGCCGGTGTCCTGCTCGGCGCCCTGTTCGCCGCGCTGCTCACCCCGCTGTTCGCCCGCCCCGCCGCCGGGCTGCTGCACCGCCGCGCCCGCCAGGCCGAGCGCCCCGTCCGCGATCCGGCCACCCCGACGTCCCGCCGCTGACCGCTCCTGGCCGGGCGGCCACCCGCCCGCACGGAGGGCCTGCGTGGACGGGAGGCCGCCCGGCCAGGCGGAGGAGCGCGGGCGGCCTGCGCCCGCAGGATCAGAGCAGGACGAGGGCGGCGAGGGCGCCGAGGACGAGGAACGGGCCGAAGGGGAGGTGGCTGCGCCAGCCGACGCGGCGGGCGGCCAGCAGCGCGACACCGACCGCCCCGGAGAGCAGCAGGGCGAGCACCAGCCCGGCCACCGGGACCGCCCAGCCGTACCAGCCCAGCAGCGCGCCGACGCCGAGCGCCAGCTTGGCGTCGCCGAGGCCGAAGCCGCGCCGGCCGAGCAGCAGCGTGGTGGTGGCGAAGAAGAGCGCCAGCGCGACGCCGGCCACGGTGGCGCGCAGCCACGGCGCCGGGCCGGCCCCGGCGAGGGCGGCCAGCCCCAGCAGCAGCCAGGTCCCGGCCGCGGCGGGCCAGGTGAGCCGGTCCGGCAGCCGGCACACGGCCGCGTCGACGAGGACCAGCGGGATCGCCCAGCCCAGCCACCAGGCCGTGGCGACCAGCACGGCGGGGGGCGGCCCGAGCAGCACCAACGCCCCGACGGCCGCCGCGAGGGCGAGTTCCACCGTGCCGGGCGGCGGGCCGACGCGCGCCCCGCACCGCCCGCACCGCGCCGTCGGGCCCAGCGCCGGCCAGGGCCGGGCCAGCCCGACCGGGGCGCCGCACGCGTCGCACCCGGTCCGGGTCGCCACCCCCGGCGGTACGGCGTGCCGGATCACGGCGAGCCGGAGCACTGGGGCGAGCGCGAGTACGGCCAGCAGCCGCGCCCCGCGCGCGGCGACCTTCGGTGCGGCCGGCTCCGCCACCGCTGGCGGCCCGGTCAGCGCCATGACCGCCCCCGGAGACCCGCACCGACGACAACCACGCAGGGTAGCGCCATGGACGACTTCCGGTAACGGGCGAAACGGCCCGCACTCCTCCCCCGCAATGCGCGGCGTTGGGCGCGGAAATGGCGCATCCGAATAGGCGGGAATCCCACCATGGCGAAATAGCGACACGTCGGCGCGGGGGACGGATCGGACCAGACACCACGTCCGGGACACGCACCAGCCGCCTCGACGACGCCTCGCCCACCGCGCGCGCTTCCCACGCCTGCGCCCCACCGATCCCCGCCGCCCGCCCCGCCCGCACCGGCCCCGACCACCCGCCGCCACCACCTGTCATCACTCAGTGTGTTCGAACGAATTGCCTCTGTTGCATCGGCGAGCGTCAGCCTATGCTCGCCCCTTGGGTGTGGTGCAACCCACAGCGAAAAGACAGGGACGACGCGGGACAACGCTTTTGTAGAGATCCGTAACGGCAAATGCGTCGGCGCTTTCCGACAGGTCCGGACGACCCCATCCGGTCACGCCGCCGCATGCCCGGAGGCCGCCGAAACCGGCCCCGGGTCGCCACCGAGGAGGCACGACGTGCGCGGACGGCGGTTCAGCCGATGGGCAACCTGCCTGCTCGCCATCGCGACGCTCGGCGCGGCGCCGGCCTGCGGCGCCGAGCCCGGACCGACCCCCCGGGCGGCGACCGCCGGGGACGCCCCCGCCCCCACCCACCGGGCCGCCGACGAGCAGGCGGCGAGGAAGGCGGCGCTGGCCGCGTACGCCGGATATCTCGCCGCCTCCCGCAAGGCGAGCGGGCGCGGCGACCCCCACCATCCGGAGCTGTCCCGGTTCCTCGCCGACCCACTGCTGACCCGGGTCCGGCTGACCATCCGCAAGGCGAAGGAGCACGGCGCGATGCGTACCGGCACGTTGGTCTCCGACCCGACCGTGACCTCGGTGAGCCTGGATTCGAGCCCACCCACCGTGGAGATCCAGGACTGCCTGGACGCCACCGGCTACCGGCTGGTCTACGCCAGGGACAAGCGGGTCGTGCCCGGCACCGGCGGGACGCGGCACCTGGCCACCGCCACCGCCACCCGCTACCCGGACGGCCGCTGGCTGATCAGCGCCGGCGCAGCCCACGAGGACCAGCCGTGCTGACGCGGGCGGGAGGGGACGCCGGGGCGGCCCACGCCCGTACCGCCGACGGTGGCGGCCGGGATGGAACGGCCCGCCGGTCGCTCGCGGGCGCCGCCCTGGCCCTGCTGCTGGCGCTCGGGGCGGCCGTGCCCGCGATCGCCGCAGGACGCGCGGACCCCGGCGCGGAGTGCCCGCCGGGGCAGAGCGACTGCAGCGTCTGGGACGACGATCCCGGCACCCCGGGCGGCCCCGGCGGCGGTGGGGATGACGGCGGGGGCGGCGACTCGGGCGGCGGGGGCGGCGCCGCCAAGTGCCAGTGGAACGGCCGCACCGTCAAGTGCTACGACAGCGTGCTCGGCTGGTTCAACAACGGCGACGGCTGCTACTACAAGCTCGCCGAACCGCAGCCCGAGGCCCCCGAGGGCCAGCAGTGGTACGTGCGCACCTGCAACGGCGGCGACCTCGGCTCCCAGACCACGGTCCTGCGCGACGCCCCGCCGCCCGGCTTCGGCGCGCCGCCCGACCCGGAGGAACTCGCCCGGCGGGCGCTGGCCAAGATCACCATCGCGGCGCCCCGGATCGCGGTCGCCCCCCGCCGCAGCAACGGTCCCGGCCTGGTCGGGCTGCCGGTCTGGATGTGGGGCCGCAACGACGACCGGAAGTACTTCGGGCCGACCCAGCGGGCCTCGGAGAGCGAGCGGGGCCTGACCGTACGGATCACGGCGAAGTTCGACCGGATCGTCTGGAACATGGGCAACGGCCGCAAGGTCACCTGCTCCGGCGCCGGTACGCCGTACCGGGCCGACGGCCCGCTCGCCGGCCGCCCCTCCCCCGACTGCGGCTACCAGGGCTACCCGAAGGCCGGCGACTACCGGGTGCGGGCCACGACCTACTGGACGGTGACCTGGCAGGGCGGCGGCCAGAGCGGCGTCATCCCGGTCAACCGGACCACGGGAACGGTCCCGGTCCGAATCAACGAACTTCAGGTGGTGGCCCAGTGAGCGCGAGGAGTGAGCCGATCTTGCGAGCCCCGCAGTCGCGAACGGAGACGGGCCCAGTGAGCGCGAGGAGTGAGCCGATCTTGCGAGCCCCGCAGTCGCGAACGGAGACGGTCCGGTGAGTGTGGCGACCCGGAACGGAACCGGGCCGGTGGACGCGCCGGTCGCCCCGCCCCGGGTGGTGCGGCAGCGGCGGATGCGGCCCGGGCTGCTCGGCCTGGCCGTGCTGCTGATCGCCCTCGGCGGCCTGGGGGCGGCGTTCGCGGTCACCTCCGTACGCGCCACCGGCAGCTACCTGGCGGTGGCCCGGCCGGTCGAGGTCGGCCGGCAGGTCAGCGCCGACGACCTGGTCCCGGTGCAGGTGGCCGGTGGCCAGGGGCTCTCCCCGGTGCCCGCCGGGCGGCTCGACGAGGTGGTCGGCAAGCGGGCCGCCGTGGCGCTGACCCCCGGCACGCTGCTGACCATGGCGCAGCTCACCGACGACCCGCTGCTCGGGCCCGGCCAGCAGCAGCTCGCGCTGGGCCTGAGCCCCGCCGAGGTCCCCGCCCGCAGACTCCACCCCGGCGACAAGATCCTGCTGGTGAGCACGCCGGACGGGGACGACGACCGCCCCGCGGGCGCCGCCACCCGGTTCGAGGCGACGGTCATCGACGCCGTCACCTCGGACGACGACGACGAGGTGGTGGTCTACCTGGCACTCGCCGTCCGGGACGTGCCGGCCGTCGTCGCGCTGTCCAGCCAGGAGCGGATCGCTCTCGTACTGACCGAGGCGGCCTGACCATGGCGATCATCGCGCTGGTGTCGGCGAAGGGCTCCCCGGGCGTCACCACCGCCGCCCTCGCGTGCGCCCTGACCTGGCACCGGCGGCTGGTGCTCGCCGAGTGCGACCCGGCCGGCGGGTCGATCCTCGCCGGCTACCTGGGCGGCGCGCTCGACGGCCCCCGGGGCATCGGCGAACTGGCGGTCGGCGAGTTGCGCGACGGCAACCTGGAGTCGGCGTTCTGGTCGCAACTGGTCGACCTGGACGCGCCGAAGCGGGAGCGGCTGCTGCTGCCCGGCGTCGTCGATCCCGCCCAGGCCGGCAGCGTCATCCCGCTCTGGCAGCGCTTCGCCGACTTCTTCGGCAGCCTGGAGGGCGGCGACCCGCCGTACGACGTGGTGGTGGACTGCGGGCGGCTGCACGTCGTCGGTCCACCGTGGCCGATCCTGCGCGCCGCCTCGGTGGTGCTGCTGGTCAGCGGCGCCCGGCTCCCCGACCTCTCCGGCACCCGGGCCATGGCCAGGACGATCGAGCGGGACTTCGCCGAGCACCGGGTGCCGCCGGGCACCCTGCGGCTGCTGCTGGTCGGCGACGGCCACGGCAGCGGCGAGGTCAGCAAGGCGCTGCGGCTGCCGGTGATCGCCCGGATGCCGCACGATCCGCGTACGGCCGAGGTGCTCGGCCTGGGCGGCACCGTGCGGGCCGGTCGGCCCCTGATGCGCGCGGCCGGGGCCCTGGAGGTGCCGGTCGGGGCGCTGCTGGAACGCCGGCGCGCCCGGCTGACCTGGCCCGTGCCGCAGGGGGTGCCGGATGCGGTTTGAACCGGTCTCCGGCGACCCGCGCCGGCAGCCGCCCGGTGCCACCTCCACGGCGCCGCCGCTGGCCCCGCCCAACGGACGCCACCATCCCCTCCCGCTGCCGGTGCCGGTCACCGCGCCGCGGCCCGAGCCGCCGCCCCGGCCCCGGGTCGACTTCCAGGTGGTCCGCGAGCTGCGCCGGGAACTCAGCGAGCGGCTGGCCCTGTGGCAGCGCGGCCGGGAGTTCACCGTCGACGAGGAGGACACCGAGCGCGCCCGGCTCGCGGTGACGGTGGTCGCCGAGTACGCGGACGCGGTGCGCCGGGCCGGCACCCCGATGGCGGCCGGCGAGGAGCGGCTCCTGCTCGACCAGGTGACCGCCGAACTGGCCGGGCTCGGCCGCCTCCAGACGCTGCTGGTCGACGACACCATCGAGGAGGTGCACATCCTCGGCTGCGACCAGGTGCGCGTCACCCGCCACGGCGGCGGCGTCGACTGGGTGGAGCCGATCGCCGACAGCGACGACGAGCTGGTGGAGATCCTCCAGGCGGCGGCCCGCCGGGCCGGGGCCACCGAACGCTCGCTGTCGACGTCCAAGCCCACGCTCGACCTGCAACTGCCCGACGGCAGCCGGCTCGCCGCGGTGTTCCTGGTCAGCCACCGCCCGTACGCGGTGATCCGCAAACACAACACGCTGGACGTGAGCCTCGACGACCTCGCCGGGGCCAGGGGCGACCTGGACGAGATGATCGACCCGCTGGTGCGCGACTTCCTCCGCGCGTCCATGCGCGCCGGGCTGAACATCATGGTGGCGGGCCTCGCGGGCGCCGGGAAGACCACAGTGATCCGGGCGCTGATGGACGAGATCCCGGCCGACGAGCCGTACGTGCTGCTGGAGGAGAGCCGCGAGCTGCTGCCGGCCCGCCGCCGCCTCAAGCACCGGGCGGTGATGAGCTTCGAGGCCCGGGAGGGGCACGGCGAACGCGGGGCGGACGGCCGCCCGGCCGGCGAGGTGAGCATCGCCGACCTGATCCCGGTCTCCCTGCGGATGGGCGTGCTGCGGATCATCGTCGGCGAGGTCCGGTCCCGGGAGATCGTCCCGATGCTCCAGGCCATGACGACCAGCCGCGGCTCGATGTGCACCATCCACGCCCGTACGCCCGCCGGGGTCAGCGAGCGGATCATCGAGCTGGCGCTCGCGCACGGCCGGGAGATGACCGTCGACCAGGCCCGCCGGATGGCCGGCAACGCGCTCGACCTGATCGTCTACGTCACCGTCGAGGACGAGACCGCGATCGGCGGGCGCAAGCACCGCTTCGTCTCGCACGTCGAGGAGGTCATCGGCGTCGGCGACGGCAACCGGATCACCACCACCCAGGTGTTCGGGCCCGGGCCGGACGGGCGGGCCGTACCCCGGCACCTGCCCGAGCGGGTGCGCGCCCAACTCCTCCGGGTCGGCTACGACGCCCGGCTGCTCAGCCGGTGGATCGAGGCCGGCACGGGCGCGTGGCGGCGGCCCCGGCAGACCCGGCTCGGGCGGCGGTGACCGGAGGTGCTGGACAACGTCGAACTCGTCGCGGTGGCCTCCGGCGCCGCCTGCGTGGCCGGGCTGCTGCTGGCGGTCGTCGCGCTGGTCGGCACCCGCCGGCCGCCCGGTGGCCCGGGCGCGGGCCGTGGGCTCGACCGGCTCTGGAAGGGCCCGGGCGCCACCCCGCGCGAACAGCGGGCCCACCAGGCGCTGCTGGTCGCCGCCCTGGTCGCGGGTGCGCTGGCCTTCCTGGTCACCGGCCTGCCGGTGGTCGGTCTGCTGGTCGCGGTGGCCGTCCCGGGCACCCCGTGGCTGTTCTCCGTCGGCAAGGCCGAGCAGCGGGCCATCGCCCGCATCGAGGCGGTCGGCGAGTGGACCCGCCGGCTCAAGGACGTCTCCGCCACCGGCCAGGGACTCCAGCAGACGATCATCGGTACGGTCGCCACCGCTCCCGAGGAGATCCAGGAGGAGGTACGGCTGCTCGCCGCCCGCCTCCAGGCCGGCTGGCTGGCCCGCTCCGCGCTGCTCGCCTTCGCCGACGAGATCGGCGACCCGGTCTGCGACCAGGTGGTGGCGGCGCTGATCCTGCACGTGACCGACCGGGGCGAACGCCTCGGCGACGTGCTCGGCTCGATCGCCGGAGCGGCGGCGGCCGAGGTGGCCACCCGCCGGGAGATCGAGGCGAAGCGCACCCAGCCCCGGTTCGCGGTCCGCTTCCTCACCGGGATGACCCTGGCCACCGTCGCGTACGGGCTGCTCAACACCGAGTACGTGAGCCCGTACGGCACGCCCTTCGGGCAGCTCGTGATGGCGACGCTCGGCGCGGCCTTCGTCGGCCTGCTGGCCTGGGTGCGGTCGATGAGCCAGCCCCGCCGGCCGGCCCGCTTCCTGCCGGCTCCCGACCCGGAGGAGGTGGCCCCGTGAGCGCGAGGAGTGAGCTTGCGAGCCCCGCAGTCGCGAACGAAAGGCAAGCACCATGAGTACGGTCGTCCTCAACTGGCAGCTCGCCGTCGCCGTGTGCGGCGGGGCGGCGGTCGGGCTGGGCGCCTTCCTGGTGGTCCGCGAGCTGGTGCCGGCCACGCCCGCGCTCGGGCCCGCGCTGCGCCGGCTGCACCAACCGGCCGGCGCCGGGCAGCTCGCCACGCCCGCCGACCGGCGGCTGGAGTGGCTCACCGGGCTGTCCCGCTGGCTGCGGCCACCGCACCGGCAGCTCGCCCTGATCGACCGGACGCCCGAGCAGTACGCCCTGTCGATGCTGCTCTCCGCGCTGATCGGGCTCGCCGCGCCGACGCTGCTCGGCGTCACCCTGTTCGCCGTCGGCATCCGGCTGCCGGTGGTCGTACCCGTGCTCGGCAGTCTCGGGTTGGCGCTGCTCTCCGCCCTGATCGCGCACCGGTCGGTGCTGGACCGGGCGGACAAGGCGCGCGACGAGTTCCGCCAGGCGGTCTGCACCTACCTCGACCTGGTCGCCCTCCAGCTCTCCGCCGCGCACGGGCCGGTGCAGTCGCTGGAGCGGGCGGCGGCGGTCTGCGACGGCTGGGTCTTCGACCGCATCTCCGAGTCGCTGCGGATCGCGCAGATGCAGATGCACTCGCCGTGGGACGAGCTTCGCGACCTCGCCGAGCGCATCGGCATCCCGGAACTGGGCGACGTCGGGGCGATCATGCGCTCCTCCGGCAGCGAGGGCGCGCAGGTGCACGAGACCCTGCGCAGCCGCGCCGACTCGCTGCGCGACCAGATCCGCACCGACAACCTGGCCCGGGCCGAGGGGGTGACCAGCCGGCTCGACATCCCCGGGGCGCTGCTCGTCTTCGTCCTGCTCGGCTTCGCCGTCTATCCGTTCATCGCCCGCCTGTGATCCGCCCCCGAGAGAAGGAGCACGTCATGTCCGTCATCACCCGACTGCACGTCGTCGTGTCGACACGCCTGGCCGAGCTGCGCGAGGACGGCGAGCGGGGCGACAGCCCCGTACCGACCGCAGTGATCATCTTCGGTCTGGTCGCCGTCGCGATGGCGGTCACCGCCGCCGCCCTCGGCGCCGCCAACGACTGGATGGACAACATCCCGAAGCACCAGGACCCGAAGTAACACCGGGCCGTGCGCCGGACAGACTCCGTCCCGGGGCGCCGGGCGGCCACCGCCGCCCGGCGTCCCGTCGCGGCTGCCGGCCGGCGGCTCGTGGCCGGCGGGGTCGACCGGGGGGCCAACCCGGTCGAGTTGGCGGTGGTGATGCCGGTGATCCTGCTGCTGCTCTTCGCCTCGATCCAGGCAGCGGCCTGGTTCGTCGCCCGCTCCACCGCGCTCAACGCCGCGCAGAGCGCGGTCAACGCGCAGCGGCTGCACCAGGCGCCGCCCGGGGCCGGTGAGGCGCGGGCCGTCCGGTTCCTGAAAGCCTCGGGCGGCTGGCTGGTCGGCTGGAAGGATCCCGCACCGAGCTGCGAGACCACCGCGACCGAGGTGACCTGCACGGTGCGCGGGCGGTCCCTGTCGGTCGTACCCGGGGTCACCTTCCCGGTGCACCAGACCGCGCACGGGACCGTGGAACGGTGGACCGCGCCGTGAGCCGTACCGCCGAGCGGGGCTCGGTCTCGATCGAGGTGGCGGTGCTCGCCCCGGCGTTCATCGCCCTGATCGTGCTGGCCGGCGTCGCCGGGCGTACCGCCGTGGCGGCCGAGGCGATCGACGCCGCTGCCCACGACGCCGCCCGCGCCGCCTCGATCTCCCGGGACGCCCGCACCGCCCGCGCCGAGGCCCGGGACGCGGCCCGTCGACAGCTCGACTGGCGCGGCCTGAACTGCGCCGGCACTCCCGAGGTGACGTTCAGCGGCGCGGTACGCGGCGCCCCCACCAGCTTCGACGCGGCGTTCCGCAGCCCGGCCGGGCAGGACGCCTCGGTCACCGTCCGGGTCGCCTGCACCGTCTCCTACGGGGACCTGCACCTGTCCGTCCTGCCGGGGATGCCCGCCGGCAAGCGCGTGTCGGCGAACTTCACGTCGCCGCTGGACCGCTACCGGAGCCGGGGATGACCGCCGTGGCCGGTCGGCACGATGAGGGCCGGGTCAGCATCTTCCTCGCGGTGGCGATGGTCGGCGTCCTCTCCGTCATCGGTCTGGCCTTCGACGGCGCGGGTCAGCTGCGCACGTTGCAGCGGGCCGACAACCTCGCGGCCGAGGCCGCCCGCGCCGGCGGCCAGGCCATCGACCGGGCCACCGCCATCGAGGGCGGGCCGACCCGGATCGACCGCCCCCAGGCCCGCCGGGCCGTCGCCGGCTATCTCGCCGCCGCCGGCGCCGCCGGCCACACCGTCAGCTTCCCGGTCGTCGACGGGGAGACCCGGGTCCGGGTACGCGTCACCGTCACGCACCGCAGATCCATGCTCGGCCTGCTCGGCTTCGACGAGACCGTCACCGTCTCCGGTGAGGCGACCGCGCGGCCGCTCACCGGGGCACCGTAGGAAGGGAAGGCAGCCATGGCCGCATCGGGGCGTTCCGTCGTACGGCGGACCGGACGCATCCTGACCGGGTTCGGCGCGCTCGTCGTGCTCTGCGCGGTGCTGGTCGGCGCGCCGGTGGCGCTGCTCGCCCTCGCCGGCAACCCGCTGCCCGACCACCTGCCCAGCGTCGCGGAGATCGGTTCGACGCTGACCAGCCGGGACGACGGGCGGCTCTTCCTGCGGGCGCTGGCGCTGGCCGGCTGGTTCGGCTGGGCCACGTTCGCCTTCTCCGTCCTGGTCGAACTCTGCGCGCAGGCGCTGCGCCGGCCGGCGCCCCGGCTGCCGGGGATGAGTCGCCAGCAACGGGCCGCCGCCGCGCTGGTCGGTTCGGTCGCGCTGGTCCTCGCGGCCAGCCCGGCGGCGAGTGCGGCGGCGGTGGTCGCCGACCCGTACGCCCTGCCGGCGGCACAGCCCGCAGCCGCGCGGACGGTTGCGGAGGCCGCCTGGCCGGGGCCGGCCGCGCACACCTGGTCCACCCCGGTCGCCTCGTCCGCTCCCGTGACCTCATCCGCCTCGGACGACGGTGTGGCGGTCTACCGGGTGGCCCGGGGCGACCACCTGGGCGCGGTCGCCCAGCGCTACCTGGACGAGTTCGCCGACTACCGGGAGTTGGCCGAGCTGAACCGGCTCGGCGACCCGGACCGGATCCACCCGGGTCAGCTGTTGAGGCTGCCCGGGGACGCCGAGGACCGGGGTGCCCGCCGGCACGCGACCGGCCGCCTCGTCGCTCGCCCGACCCCGCCCGCGCCCGCCCGGCCGGCCCCGCAGCCGGCACCCGGGAAGGTCGCTCCCGAGCGGGTGACACCGACCCCGCCGGCTGCCGAGGCCCCGGTGCCGCCCCCGGCGGAGAGGGACGCCGGTCAGGCCCCGACGGTGACGGTGGGCGCCGCCCGCGCCGGCGAGCCCGACCGGGTGAACCGGCCCCTCGCGGTCTCCGCCGTCCTGGCGGTGGCGAGCATCGTCGGCGCGCAGATCGGCGCGGTCCTGGGCCTGCGCCGCCGCCCGGCCCACGTACCGGCCGGCGCGGCCCGGACCACGGCCGCCGCCCGCCGGGGCAGCACCGCGCGCGGCACCACCACGGCCAGGCGCGGCACGGGTCACCGGGACATCCGCACCACCCCACGCGGCAGCGCGATCGGAGTCGACCGGGGCACGGGGACCGGTACCCACGACAGCGTTCCGACCGGCCACGGCCGGACCCGTGCGGATTCGTCCCACGACACGGCGATCGGCCGCCACCGCCGCCCCTGACTCCCGGGGGCCGGGAGGCCGCCGGGCGCCGGTCAGGGCAGGCGGGTCTCCAGGACGCCGTCGACGACGCGGGTCGGCAGGATCTGCTGGTCGTTGCCGGAGGGGCCGTGCACGACCTCGCCGCCGTTCAGGCGGAACGCGCTGCCGTGCCAAGGGCAGACCACGCAGTCGTGCCCGTCGATCTCGCGTACCTCGCCCTCGCCCAGCGGGCCGCTCTGGTGCGGGCAGCGCTCCAGCATCACGGTGACCTCGTCGCCGTGCCGGTAGAGGATCACCGAGACGTCGTCGACGTCCCGGGTGATCAGCGTGCGCTCCGGCAGGGCAGCCATGTCCGCGATCGAGTGCCAGCCGTCGCTCATCCGGTGCAGCTCGGAGATGCTCTGGTTGACCTGCGCGCCCTGCTTGTACGCCAGGTGCCCGCCGAGGTAGGCCCCCATGCTGGCGGCGCCGAGCCCGAGGAAGCCGAGCGTACGGCCGAGGTTGTGCCGACCGGTCATCCGGGCGGCCACCGAGCCGGCGTAGAACGCCAGGCCGACGCTGTTGGACGCGGCGTGCACCAGGCCGATCCGGCGCTGGTCACGAGCCAGTGCCGCCCAGTCGTTGAGGCCGGTGACCGCAGCCGGGAGGGCGCTGACGGTGCCCACCGCGCACAGCGTGGCGGCGGCCCGGCGCTGCCCCGGCATCAGGTCCAGCACCGCCGTGCTGATCCACGCGCCCACCGGCACCTGCACCATCGCCGGGTGCAGCGGATGGCCCAGCCAGACGCCGTGCAGCAGGTCGCGGACCCGCTGCGGTCGGAGGGTGGCCTGGACGGCACGCTGCAACCGGTCGCCGACCCGGTCCAGCCCGGATGCCTGCTCGATCTTCGTCAAGAGTGCTCGCACCCGTACCGACTTCCCGGCAGGAGCCCCCGCAAACCGGTCGGCGGTGACGGATCCGCAGCGGTACGTGGTCGCGCCCCCACCGGCCCGTAACGGGACGTCCCCACCGAGGTCGGCGGGCGTGGAAATCCGGTCGCGGGCCGCACCGTCCACGACCACTGTGGTCCGGGTGTACGCACTCTCCTCCCGCCCGCTGCCGGCCGGTCGACCGGCGACCCGACTGAGCGTCGCGCTGGGGCAGCCCCGGGCCGTGCCGCCCCCGCTGCTGATGCTGCTGGGCATGCTCTCCACCCAGGTCGGGGCGGCCGTCGCCAAGCAGCTCTTCGGCAGCGCCAGCGCCGGCGGCACCACCACGCTGCGGCTCGGCTTCGCCGCGCTCATCCTGCTGGTCCTGGTCCGGCCGGGGCTGCGCCTGGGCTGGCGTACCGCCGGTCTGGTCGGGGCGTTCGGGCTGGCCCTTGCGGTCATGAACCTCGCCTTCTACGCGGCCCTGCACCGGGTGCCGCTGGGCGTCGCGGTCACCATCGGCTTCGCCGGGCCGCTGCTGGTGTCGCTCGCCGGCAGCCGCCGGCTCGCCGACGTGGCGTGGGCGGCGCTGGCCGGCGGCGGCGTGCTGCTGATCAGCGGGCTCGGCGGGACGGGGATGGACCGGCTGGGGCTGCTGTGCTGCGTGGCCGTCGCGGTCGGCTGGGCCGGCTACGTGCTGCTCGGCAAGGCGGTCAGCGCCCGGGTGCCGGGCAGCCGGGGCCTCGCGCTGGGGATGGCCGTCGCCGCGCTGGCCGTGCTGCCGTTCGGGGTCGCCGGCAGCGGTGCGGCGCTGCTCGACCCGTGGACCCTCGCGCTGGGCGCGGCGGTGGCGCTGCTGTCGTCGGTGCTGCCGTACTCGGCGGAGATGGCGGCGCTGCGCCGGATGCCGGCCCGGGTCTTCGCGGTCCTGCTCAGCCTGGAGCCGGCGATCGGGGCGCTGGTCGGGCTGGTCCTGCTCGGCGAGCTGCTGGCCTGGCCGCAGGCGGCGGGGGTGGCCTGCGTGGTCGGCGCCGCGCTGGGCGCCACCCTGGTCCGCCGGGAGCGGCCCGCCGCGCCCTGACGCCTGGCGCCGCCGGCACCGCCGGGGGCATGCTGTCGGCATGGGCATACGCGTCGAACGCGCCGCGGCGGTGACCACGGTGATCCTGGACCGCCCGGCGGCCCGCAACGCGGTCGACGGGCCGATGGCACGGGCGCTGGCCGACGCGTTCCGCGCCTTCGAGGCCGACCCCGACGCGGCGGTGGCCGTGCTCTGGGGTGCCGGCGGCACGTTCTGCGCCGGGGCCGACCTGAAGGCCATCGGCACCCCGAGCGGCAACCGGGTCGAGGCGCAGGGGGACGGCCCGATGGGTCCGACCCGGATGACGCTCAGCAAGCCGGTGATCGCCGCGATCTCCGGTCACGCGGTGGCCGGCGGGCTGGAGCTGGCGCTCTGGTGCGACCTGCGGGTCGCCGAAGCCGACGCGGTGCTCGGGGTGTTCTGCCGCCGCTGGGGGGTGCCGCTGATCGACGGGGGCACGGTCCGGCTGCCCCGGCTGATCGGCGAGAGCCGGGCGATGGACCTGATCCTCACGGGGCGGCCGGTGCCGGCCGAGGAGGCGTACACCATGGGCCTGGTCAACCGGCTGGTCACGCCGGGTGAGTCCCGGGCGGCGGCCGAGCGGCTGGCCGCCGAGATCGCCCGGCACCCGCAGACCTGCCTGCGCAACGACCGGGCGGCGCTGCTCGCCGGCGCCGGCCGGCCCGAGCCGGAGGCCATGGCGGGCGAACTGGCGTACGGGATGGCCTCGCTGGCCGCCGACGCGGCAGCCGGGGCGGCCCGCTTCGCCGCCGGCGCCGGTCGGCACGGCGACCCGGCCGACTGACCGGGCGGGACATCTCGACGGGCCGGGCGGTGCCGCCACTCGGTGTCGAGTGGCCGCACCGCCCGGTGGACCGGCCGCCGCCCGGGCGACCAGGGTGGGTCAGTTGCGGTTGATGGTGAACGTCGTGGTGGTGTTCTGGATGTCCACCGCGTTGTTGCTCAGCCGCAGGTTGTTGAAGGTGACCGACCCGACGGCCGGGCCCTGCCCCGCCTCCGGCATCTGGTTGGCCCAGATGCCGAAGCCGGACTTCGCGTCGTACGCGTCACCGCTCTTGCGGGCTCCGCTGATGGAGACGTTGGTGAAGACCGTGTCGGTGACCGGGAACTGCGGCTGCCCGCCGACGTAGTTGGTCTGGAACATGATGCCGCTGTAGGTCGGGTCGACGATGTCGACGTCGCTGACCCGGATGCCCTGGAACACCTTCGAGGCGGAGAAGACCCAGATCGCCGGGAAGGTCTGCGCGCCCCAGAAGTGCCCACCGGCCCGGACGATCGAGATGTTCTCGAACCGGGTGGGCGGGCTCGCCCCGAAGCCGTTCATCGGGTAGCCGAAGTCGAGCGAGCTGATGGTGATGCCGGAGTAGACGAGCGTGTCCGCGATGTAGATGTTGCGGAACGTGTTGCCGTAGCCGCCGTAGACGGCCACGCCGGCGGCCCGCCAGGTCAGCGTCGAGGTCAGGTTCTCGTAGACGTTGTCCTTCATGTCGGCGCCGCCCGCGTCGATCGCCGAGAACAGCGCGAAGCTGTCGTCGCCGGTGGCCCGGGCGTCGTTGTTGCTGACCAGGTTGTTGGTGCTCCCGTTGGTCATGTTGATGCCGTCGGCGAACATGTTCCGGATCCGGGAGTTCTTGATCGTCATGTGGTCGGTGTTCGCGCCCCAGTAGAGGCACACCATGTGCTCGTTCCAGATGTTGTCGATCACGATGTTCGACACGTTGGAGAAGTCGAACACCTTGCCCGGCCCGTCGATCCGCGAGGTGTAGTTGCCGAAGTAGGCGAAGTTCGCGAACGACGATCCGGCCGCCGAGTTCTCGGCCCGGAAGCCGATGTCGGTGTTGTCCTGGCCGGAGGGCGCGTTGAACCGGGTGTACCAGGGGCCGGCGCCGGTCACCTTGACCGCCTTGCCGTACACCTGGAACTTCGACGCGGTGGAGTAGTTGCCGGCGGGCAGGTACACCCCGACGAGGTTGCCGGTGGTGTCCATCCGCACCCGGTCCAGGGCGTTCTGCACATCGGAGTGGGTGAAGCCGGTCGGCGTGGCGTAGCGCGCCGGGTCCGGGTTCGCGATCGGCGCCACCTGCTCGGTGTTGATGAAGTCGATCGCGTACGTGGTGGTGTTGGCCGGGTCCTTCTGGAGGCGGATCCTGCTGCCCGCCGGCACGGTCGAGTTGAGCATGACGTTGGCCTCGTCGTAGATGTGCCGCGGTCCGCCCGCGCTCGGCGAGTTGCCCGGGCTGGCCTCGTTGCCGTAGAGCCAGGCGTACCGGGACGTCAGGTCGATGGCCTTGTGGAACGCGCCGTTGACGTAGACGTTCAGCGTCGAGTTGATCCCGCCGCCGCCCGGGGCGTCCGGGATGGAGAAGCGGGTGACCAGGGTGTTGGTGCTGGCCCGGGTGGTCCACTCGACGTAGCTGCCGGTCGAGTTGAGGGTCACCGCCCGCCGGCCGGACGCCTCACCGGCGAGGTCACCGACGGTCCGGTTCGGCCCGACGACGCTGGCGCCGCCGCCGACCACGCCGTCCTCGGCCTCGTACATGTCGTACGGCATGTTGGCGCCGCGCCCCACGAAGAGCGCGCGGTCGCTGGTGTTGTTGGCCTGCTTGACCGGCAGCTCGTTGCCGTCGGCCGCGAGCACCACCCGGACGGTGTACTTGCCGTTCGCAGCGGTCCAGGTGCCCAGATTGACCGGGCCGACCGTGGCCCCGGCGTTGATCACGCCGGAGTACGAGCCGGTCAGGGCACGGACGACCGTGCCCGCCTCGTTGAGCACGGTGAGCGTGATGCCGTGCGCGCCGGACGCGGAGGCGATGCTGCCGGCGTTGCGGATCGACACCGAGAAGCTGACCGTGTTGCCGGCCGCCGGGGTGCCGGGCGACCAGGCGACCGCGGCGGCGACCAGGTCGGAGCTGGCGACCGGGCTGACCACCAGCGGGCTCGGGTTGGTGTAGCTGTTGTTGGTGTCGTCCTGCTCGACGACGGTGTTCGACTCGTCGACCTTCGCGCTCAGCGGATAGCTGCCCGCGTCCCGGTTGCCGATGTTGGCGGTGACCGTGGCCGAGGCGCCGGCCGCCAGGCCGCCGACCGGCGCGGTGCCCACCCGGTTGGTGCCGAGGTAGAAGTTGACGTTGGTGGCGCCGGAGGCCGCCGAGCCGGCGTTGCGGACGGTGGCCGAGAGCGTGACGGTGCTCGTCTCCACGGGCGCGGACGGGCTGAACGACATGCCGGTCACGGTCAGATCCGGGTTCGGCGCGGGGGTGCCGATGACCTGGAACTCGGCGATCTGCCCGGCCGGGGCGCCGGTGTTCGAGGCGATCGAGAGCCGCACGTCGGCCGCCGCGCCGGAGACCGGGATGGTCACCGTGTTGCCGCTGGCCGGGTTGAAGGCGTAGTTCGCCGCGCCGACCAGGGTGGTGAAGGTCGAGGAGCCCTGGTCCCGCCCGAGGACGGTGATGTTCTGGGTACGCGCCCCCCAGGCGGAGTCGGGGTTCAGCTTCAGCACGACCTGGCTGAGGCTGGCGTTGGCGCCGAGCTGCACGGTCAGCGTGCTCGGGTTGCCGCTGCCCTCCCAGTAGGTGGCCACGTTGTTGTCGTTGGCGTTGGTGGCCACGAACGTGTGCACGTGCCCGGAGGCGGTGATCGGCTTGCCGACCGCCAGGTTGGTGCCGACCGGCGGGTTGCCGGTGCCGGTCCGGGTCACGGTGTTGCTGTTCGCCGACTGGTTGCCGGCGGCGTCCCTGGCCCGGACGTGGTACGAGACCGTGGCGCTGTTCGGCTGGCTGTCGGTGTACGTCAGCGTGGAGCCGTTGACGCTGCCGCGCAGCGCGCCGTTGGCGTACACGTCGTAGCCGGTGACCCCGACGTTGTCCGTGGACGCGGACCAGGTGAGCCGGATCTGCCCGCTGGCGGGCTGGGTGTACGCGAGGTTGCCCGGGACGCTGGGGGCCTGGGTGTCGGGGTTGCCGGCGGCGCCGTAGACCTCGACCTCGGAGAGTTGGGCGGCCGGCCAGCCGGTGTTGCCGGTGACCTGCACCCGCACGTACCGGGTGCTGGTCGCGGTGAAGCTGACGGTGACGGTGTTGCCCGTGGCCGGGTTGAAGGTGTGGCCGCCGGACGCCTTCAGGGTGGTGAACGACGAGCCGTTGGTGGAGCCGAGCACCGACAGCGTCTGGGTGCGGGTCTGCCAGTCCGACGAGGGCGGCAGCTTGAGCACCACCCGGTCGACGGTGACGGTGGCGCCGAGGTCGGCCTGGATCCACTGCGGGAACGCGTTGTTGGCGCTCTCCCAGTAGGTGGCCGCGTTGCCGTCGTTGGCGTTGCTCGCTACGTAGTTCTGGTTGTGGCTGCTGGCGGTCATGGTCGCGGAGAGCCCGGCGAGCAGGGCGGCGCGGGCGGCGGTCGCGGCCGGGTCCGCCGTTGGCGCGGCGGCAGCCGGGGTGACGGCCGGGACGGCGGTGAGGAGCAGCCCGGCGAGCACGCCGGCGAGCAGCCGCCGGTTGGCCGGGCGGGTCGACCGGGGGACGGGACGGGGCGCGCCGGCCGGCGCGGTCCCGGGTCTGGTGCCGTTTCTGGACATGGGTCGCTACACCTCTTTCGGGGGTGGGGTGCGGGTGCGTTGCCCGGTGACGGGCGCAGGGGTACGCCCGTCGTGCCGCGACAGGTGGGGGACGGTGCGGGGCGGAGGTCGGGGCGGCGCTGCGTCGGGCCACCCGGGACCGGGACGGCCCCCGCCGGGACGGGCGGGGGCCATCGGGCTAGCTGGAGTGGACCTCGAACTCGCTGAGCTGGCCGGCGGGCCAGCTGCTGTTGCCGGTGAACGTCAGCCGCAGGTACCGCTGGCTGGTCGCCGCGAAGGTCACGGTGACCGTGTTGCCGCTGGCCGGGTTGAAGGTGTGGCCTGCGGACGCCTTCAGGGTGGTGAACGACGAGCCGTTGGTGGAGCCGAGCACCGACAGCGTCTGGGTGCGGGTCTGCCAGGCCGAGGGCGGCGGGAGCTTGAGCACGACCCGGGACACCGTCCGGTTGGCGCCCAGGTCCACCGTCAGCGACTGCGGGAAGGCGTTGTTGGCGCTCTCCCAGTAGGTGTTCGGGTTGCCGTCGACCGCGTTGGCCGCCACGTACACGTCGGCGTGGCTGGTCGCCGCGGCCGGTCGACCGAGCGCCAGGTTCCCGGCCGGGGGCGGGGTCGTCGGCGGCGGGGTCGTCGGCGGCGGGGTGGTGGTGCCGCCGCCGTACACCTCGAACTCGGAGAGCTGCGCCGCCGGCCAGCCCGTGTTGCCGGTGACGGTCAGCCGGACGAACCGGCGCTCGCCGGCCGGCACGCTGATCGACACCGTGTTGCCGCCGGCCGGGTCGAACGTGCGCCCGGCCGACCCGGCGAGGGTGGCCCACGAGGAGCCGTCGGTCGAGCCGAGCACCGACAGCGTCTGGGTCCGGCTCTCCCAGCCGGCGGGCAGCTTCAGCACCACCCGGTCGACGGTGCGCGCCGCGCCCAGGTCGACGGTCAGCGACTGCGGGAACGCGTTGTTGGCGCTCTCCCAGTAGCTGGCCGCGTTGCCGTCCACCGTGTTCGTCGCGACGTAGTTCTGGTTGGCGCTCGTCGCGGTCACGGGCCGCCCCTGCGCCAGGTTCCCGCCGGTCGGGGGCGGGGTGGTCGGCGGGGGCGTGGTGGGCGGCGGGGTGGTCGGGGGCGCGGTGGTCGGCGGCGTCGTCGGGGGCGGGCTGGTGGGGCCGCCGCCCCACTGCGGCTCGGGCCACGGCCCGCAGTACGGCGTCGACGTGTACCAACCGGAGTTGCCGGTGCCCTGGGTGATCTGGAAGCCGCTGCCGACGCAGTTGTGCATCGGGTTGGACTGGGCGATCCCGGTGGCCCGCACGTTCGTGAACGACACCTGGCTGGGCGCCTGCACCTGGAGGGCGTACGTGCCCGCGCCGTCGATCCGTACGTTGTTGAAGCTGATCCCGCTGGACTGTCCCTCGATCCAGTGCAGCGCCGCGTACGAGCTGTCCAGGATGTCGGTGTCGGTGACGTTGACCGCCGCGCCCTGGATGGGCTCGTTGAGCGCGGAGAACCAGATGGCGCCGACGCCGAAGCGCCAGTTGTAGTCCGAGTTGCCGTTGCGGATCAGCGTGTTCCGGGCGACGGTGATCGTCCCGGAGACGGCGGTCGGGCCGGTCACGCCCGGGTAGCGGTTGGCGACGTGGATGCCGCCACCGTTGGTGACCGAGTCGGCGGTGACGTTGTCGGTGATCTTGATGTCCCGCCCGCCGTAGGTCACCAGGTGGTTGGCGAGGATCGTCACGCCGATCGTGTTGCGGGTGAAGGAGTTGTTCACGTTCGGCACGCTCTGCGCCCACATGGCGAGGGCGTCGTCACCCGTGTTGCGTACGAACGTGTTGGTCACCGTGGAGTTGGTGACGCCCCAGTGGAAGTTCACCCCGTCGGCGGTCTGGTCGAGGATCCGGCTGTTGCGGATGGTGAAGTTGTCCATCGGGCCGTCCATCCAGGCCCCGACCTTGGTGTGCTGCATCCAGACGTTGTCGACCACCGAGTTCGACATCGCCCCGCCGATGGCGTTGACCTGGTCGTCGTCGATCCGCTCCCGGATGTCGCCGATGATGGCGAAGTCGCGCAGCGTGACGTTGCGGCTGGGTCCGCCGGCCTCGTGCGGCCGGATCTCACCGCTGTAGCCGCCGCCGGGGACGTACTTGCCGTAGATGCCGGCGGCCCGCTTGCGGTCGGTCGGGTGCCGCCCGCCGAGCACCGAGTACCACGGTCCCGCCCCGCGCAGCGTCACCCCGTCGACGACGACGTGGTCCCAGAGGGTGAACGTGCCGGTCGGGATCCAGACGGCCCGGCCCTGGGCCTTGCCGGCGTCCACCGCCGCCTGGAACTTCGCGGTGGAGTCGGTCGCCCCGGTCGGGTCGGCGCCGAAGTCGGTGACCACGTCGAGCGCGCCGGACGGCTTCGCGATCGGGGCGCCCACCAGCTCGAAGTCGGCCAGGTCGATGGTGAAGGTCGGCGACTGGGCGGTCGAGGAGACCTGGAGGCGGATCTTGCTGCCGGCCGGGTACGTGGTCCCGAACATGGCCCGGGTCTCGTCGTAGAAGTGGTGCGGGTTGGTGTCGCCCGGGTTGTTGTTGAACGGGTAACCGCCGTAGTACCAGCCGTACCGCGAGGTCACCGGCACCGCCTTGACCAGGGTGCCGTTGGCCCGCAGGTCGATGCTGGCGTCCCGGCCGGTGCCGGCGGCGTTGTCCGGCAGGCTGTAGCGGAAGGTCACCGCGTTGGCGGGCGCGGTGAGGGTGAACTCGACGTACTCGCCGACGGCGTCGAGGGTGACCGCCTCCCGGCCGGACGCCTCGGACGGCAGCGTGCCGTAGCGGCGGTCCGGGCCGATCCTCGTGCCGGTGTGCGCGACCTCCTCCGCCTCCTGCTCGACGAACGGGACGGTGGCGCCCCGCCCCGGGATGTCGAACGGCGAGAGCCCCGCCGCCTGGGCGGGGGTGGCGGTGCTGGTCAACGCGATGACGGTGAGCGAGGTCGCGGTGAGGGCGAGGCCGGCGAGGGCGGCGATACCCGCCCGGGTCCTGGTTCCGGGGGGCGCGTGCGGGGTGGCGGTGGTGTGGTCGGGCATCGGCGAACTTCTCCCTGTCGTCGGTGGTCCCCCCGTGCGGTACAACGTGGCGCTGTAGCTGCGTACCTCCTTCCCGGGTGCGGGTGCGGGTGCCGCGGTGCCGACGGCCGGGACGGGCCGCCGGCACCGCGCGGGTGGTCAGACCGTTTCGGGTCCGGCCGGGTCTTCTTCGGCGGTACGCAGCCAGACGGCGGTGTCCGGCGGAAGCAGGTCGTCGTCGAGCGGCCCGCTGGCGAGCAGCCGCCCGGTGTGGGGCGGCAGCGGCACCGCGACGTCCGAGAGGTTGACCAGGCAGGTGAAGCCGGGCCGACGGTGGTAGGCGAGCACGTCGTCCGGGGCGGGCAGCCAGCTCATCGTCCCGTCGCCGAGCGCCGGCTCGGCCCGCCGGATCCGGATCGCCGCCCGGTACAGCTCGAGCATCGAGGACGCGTCGCCGGTCTGCGCCCGGACCGTCTGGTCCTTCCACCCGGCCGGCTGGGGCAGCCAGGGGGCGGTGGCGTCGTCCGGACTGAACCCGAACGGCGGCTCGTCGCCGGCCCAGGGCAGCGGCACCCGGCAGCCGTCCCGGCCGGGGTCGATCCGGCCGGAGCGTTCCCACATCGGATCCTGGCGCAGCGCGAACGGGATGTCCTCGACCTCCCAGAGGCCCAGCTCCTCGCCCTGGTAGACGTAGGCGGCGCCGGGCAACGACAGCGACAGCAGCACGGCGGCCCGGGCCCGGCGGGTGCCCAGCTCCAGGTCGGTGGGGATGCCCTCGCGCTTCGCGGCGAAGCTGAACGTGGTGTCCTCCCGCCCGTAGCGGGTGACGTGCCGGGTGACGTCGTGGTTGGAGAGCACCCAGGTGGCGGGCGCGCCGACCGGCGCGTGCGCGCTCAGCGTGCCGTCGATGCTGTCGCGCAACGCCGTGGCGTCCCAGGCGCAGCCCAGGAAGTCGAAGTTGAACGCGGCGTGCAACTCGTCCGGGCGCAGGTAGTTGGCGAAGCGCTGCCGGTCCGGCATCCACACCTCACCGATCAGCGCCCGGTCGCCCGGGTACTCGTCGGCGACCCGCCGCCAGGCGCGGTAGATCTCGTGCACGCCGTCCAGGTCGCGGAACGGGTGTGGCCGGTCCGGCAGGGTCTCGGGCAGCGTCCCGTCCTTGACCAGCAGCCCGGCCGAGTCGATCCGGATGCCGTCCACCCCCCGGTCGAACCAGAACCGCAGGATGTCCTCGAACTCCGCCCGCACCCTGGGGTGGTCCCAGTTGAAGTCGGGCTGCTCGGCGGTGAACAGGTGCAGGTACCAGTCGCCGGGGGTGCCGTCCGGGTTGGTGGTCCGGGTCCACGTCTCGCCACCGAACTCGCCGACCCAGTCGGTGGGCCGTTGGTCGCCGTTCGGGCCCCGGCCGGGCCGGAACCAGAACAGCTCCCGCTCGGGCGCGTCCGGCCCACCGGCGAGGGCCGCCTGGAACCAGGGGTGCGCGTCGGAGCAGTGGTTCGGCACCACGTCGACGATGGTCCTCATGCCGAGCGCGTGGGCCTCGGCGATCAACGCCTCGGCCTCGGCCAGGGTGCCGAAGACCGGGTCGATGTCGCGGTAGTCGGAGACGTCGTAGCCGGCGTCGGCCATCGGGGAGGGGTACCAGGGACTGAACCAGATCGCGTCGATGCCGAGCGCGGCCAGGTGATCCAGCCGGGACCGGATGCCGGCGATGTCGCCTATGCCGTCGCCGTCACCGTCGGCGAAGCTACGTGGGTACACCTGGTAGATCACCGCTCCACGCCACCACGGACTGTTGTCTGCTGTGGACACGGACACCTGCTTTCTGCGTCGGCACGTCGGCGTTGTCGCCGGACCTGAATGTGTGTCGGGCGAACGGTCGTTGGTCGCCGACGGGGTTTCGGTGGTGGTGATGCGTCGGTGCGCCGGCCCTATCCCTTGAGGCTCCCGGTGGTCAGGCCGGACATGATGTTGCGCTGGAAGATCAGGAAGACGATGACGGTCGGGATCGCGGCGATGACCGAGGCGGCGACCACCACGTTCATGGGCGTACCGCCCGAGAAGGCGTAGATGCCGACGCTGACCGTCCGGGTCTCGGGTGACGGCATGACCAGCTTCGGCCAGAGGAAGTCCTTCCAGACCGCGGTCACGGCGAAGATCGAGACCACGCCGAGGATGGGGCGGGACATCGGCAGGACGATCGACCAGAGCGTGCGCAGCGGGGTCGCCCCGTCCATGAGGGCCGCCGCCATCAGCTCCTCCGGGATCGAGTCGAAGAACCGTTTCAGGAGGAAGATGTTGAACGCGTTCGCGACCAGGGGCAGCCAGATCGCGAACGGCGAGTCGAGCAGGTTGACGTGCAGGATCGGCAGGTCGATCACGGTCACGTACTGCGGGACGATGAGGACCATCGCGGGGATCATCAGCGTCGCCAGCATCAGGCCGAGGATCACGTTGCCGAAGATCGGCCGGAGCTTCGACAGGGAGTACGCCGCGGCGGTGTCGAGGACGAGTTGGAACAGCACCGCGCCGGTCGCGTAGTAGAACGTGTTGAACAGCAGCTTGGCGAGATCCAGGTTGTGCCACGCGTCGACGTAGTTCTGCCACTGGGGATCCTGCGGGAACAGCGACGGCGGGGTCTGCGCGATCTCCTGGCCGGACTTGAGCGCGCCGGTGACCATCCAGTAGAGGGGCCCGAGGAAGACGAGCGTGAAGCCCGTCACGACGACGGCGAGCAGCGCCCAGTAGATCACCCTGCCGCGTCCCCGCCTGAGCTGGGCGGGGGAGACGAGTGTCCGGGTCCCGGAGTCCTGTGCCATTCCGCGTCCGTCCTAGTCCTGTTTCGCAGTCAGCCGCACGTAGACGGCGGAGAAGCCGGCCAGCACCACGAGCATGATCACGCCGAGCGCGGCGGCGCCGTTGAGATCGTTCTGGAAGAAGCCGTGCTGGTAGATGAGGTACGCGACCGAGGTCGCCGAGTCCTCCGCGCCCGCGCCGTTGGCGAGGATCAGCGGCTCGATGAAGAGCTGCATGGTGGCGACGATCTGAAGCATCGCCAGGAGCGCGAGGATCAGCCGGGTCTGCGGGACGGTCACGTGCAGGATCCGCCGCCAGATCCCGGCCCCGTCCAGCTCGGCCGCCTCGTAGAGTTCGCCGGGGATGTTCTGCAACGCCGCCAGGTAGATCAGCACCGCGCTGCCCATGTTCATCCAGGTCGACGCCAGCACCATCGCGGGCATCGTCATCTCGGGGGACTGCATCCACTGCGACGTCGGCAGGTGCAGCGCCTTGAGGATCGCGTTGAGGAGTCCCGCGTCGCTGGGGTCGTACGCGTAGAACTTGAACAGGAAGAGCGCCGAGGCCGGCGGCAGCATGACCGGCAGGTAGACCAGGATCCGCAGGTACCCCTTGGCGTGGCGGAACTCGTTGAGCAGGATCGCCACGAAGAACGGCACCACGTAGCCGAGGACGAGCGCGAGGACCGTGAAGTAGAAGGTGTTCTTCCAGGCGGTCCAGAAGCTCGGGTCGTCGAGGATGCGGGCGTAGTTGTCCCAGCCCACCCAGGTGGTCTCGCCGCGCCGGGTGCGCTGGAAGCTCATCACGATGCCGCGGATCATCGGGTACCAGGAGAAGACCACGAAGCAGAGCACCGCACCGATCAGGAACGCGTGGCCGGTGAGGTTGTCCCGCACCTTGCGGCCGAGGCTCGTACGCTGCGGCCCGACCGGGGACGGCGACGCGGGACGACCCGTGTCTCTGGTGGTCCCCGGGGCGGAGAGGATCGCCAAGGCAACTCCTGGTGAGTCGGTGACCGGACGGGCGGTGCGGACGGGGTGGGGGCCGGCGCACCGGCCCCCACCGTCGGGTCAGCTCGCCGCGGCGAGGAGCTGGTTGACCTTGTCCTCGGCCGTCTTGAGCAGCGCGTCGATGTTCGCGTTCGGGTTGGTCAGCACCCCGGACATCGCCGCGTCGAGCACCGCGTAGATCGCCTGCGCGTTGCGCGGTTCGCCCTTGATCTGCACCGGGGTGGCCTCGAAGAGCGCGAAGTTGGCGGTGTCGACGTTCGCGTTCGCCTTGCGCAGTTCGAGCTCCTGCTTCTGCGCGTCACTGCCGTTGGCGAAGAGCAGCGGCTGGGGCAGGCCGACCGGGTAGTTCTGCGGCTTGGCCCGGACGTAGTCGAACTGGCCCTTGCCCGGCGTCAGCTTCTGGTAGGCGATCCACTTCAGACCGGCCTCGACCTGCTCCGGGGAGAGGCCCTTCTTGAAGAAGTAGCCCTCGCCGCCGCCGAGCGTGCCCTTCGCCGCGCCGTCCTGACCGGGCAGCGGGGCCATCGCCCAGTCCTGGAACTTGCCCTGGAACTGGCTGACGATCGCCTGGGTGGAGTCCGGCGCGCCGATGAACATGCCCACCTTGCCGGCGGCGGCGTTGGTCAGCAGGTCTCCCCACTGGAGCAGCTGGCGGCTGCCCATGCTGTTGTCGCCGTACCGCATGTCCTTGAGGTTCTGCAGGACCTGCTTGCCCATGGCGTTGTTGAAGTCGGCCTTCTTGCCGTCCTCGGTCAGCATCTGGCCGCCCTGCGAGTAGAGCAGAGAGGTGAAGTGCCAGCCGCCGGTGTTGCCGGCGCTGTACTCCGAGTAGCCGGCGATCCCGTTGCCGAGCGCGGAGATCTTCTTGGCGGCCGCCCGGACCTCGGGCCACGTCTTGGGCGGGTTGTTGACGTCGAGCCCCGCCTGCTGGAACAGCACCTTGTTGTAGACCAGGCCCATCGAGTAGTTCTTCGCCGGGACGGCGTAGAGCTTCCCGTCGTGGCTGAAGGCCTCCTTGAGCGCCGGGTCGACGCTGTCCCAGGTGGGGACCGTGTCCTTGTCGGCGTACTCGCTGATGTCCATCGCCTGGCCGGAGTCCAGCACCTGCTGGAGATCGGTCATGTACCCGTAGAACAGGTCGGTCACGGTGCCACCGGCCAGGCGGGCGGTGAAGTCCGGCGGGTTGTTGCACTGCTCGCCGACGCTCACGCTCTTGATGACGATGTCGGGGTTCTGCCGCTGGAATTCGGCGACGTCGTCGTTCCAGTTCTTCAACAGCTCTTTCTGGGAGCCGACCGGCTGGCAGTCGACGGTGACGGTGACCTTGCCGCCTGCGCTGCCTGTCGCGTCGTCGCTCTTCGTCGAACAGGCCGCAAGGCTGAGCCCCAGGCCGGCCACGAGCGCCAACGCCGCAGTCTTCCGGTACTGCGGTACGGACATCTGTCCATCCCTTCGGGAACGGTGTCTCCATGACCTGCGCTGATGCCCGGTGGTCGTCACCGCGCCGATGCGCCGGCACTGATCTGCATCTGCCAAGCGACCTGACCCCGGGTAGCTGCGCCGGGGCCAGGTGTGAGTGGGGTCACTGTAGCCAAGCGAACTTGTCCCAGCAAGGTATCGATCTCTTGCTGAAAAGACGAGACTTTGGGGCGACAGAATTTGACAGGATCTTGGAAGGCAACCTATTTGCGGCTTTGGCCCGACCGGTTCCTGCCACCGGGCAGGCAGAACGGAACGGCCGCCGACCGCGGGCAGCGGTCGACGGCCGTTCCGTCGTTCGGGTGGGCGGGGGGCGGGCCCGGGTCAGCGACCGGGGGCGGGCGCGGTGGAACCGCGGACGACCAGCTCGGGCTCGAACAGCAGCTCGTCGTGCAGCACGCCGGCGCCCTCGATCTGGGTGACCAGCAGGTCCACGGCGGCCTGCCCCATGGTCTCGATCGGCTGCCGCACGGTGGTCAACGGCGGGTCGGTGCAGGTCATGAACGCGGAGTCGTCGAAGCCCACCACCGACACGTCGGTCGGCACCACCCGACCCAGCCGCCGGGCGGCCCGGATGGCGCCGAGGGCCAGCACGTCGCTGGCGCAGACGATGCCGGTCACGCCGCGCTCGACCAGCTTGGTCGCGGCGACCCGCGCCCCCTCCATGGAGAAGCTGGAGCGCTCCACGTACGCCGTGTCGTCACCCCAGCCCGCCGCCTGGGCCATCGCGTCCAGCTTGCGCCGGGACGGCACGTGCCCCTCCGGGCCGAGCACCATCCCGATCCGCTCGTGCCCGAGCGAGCGCAGGTGCCCGTACGCCTGCTCCACCGCCACCGCGTCGTCCGTGGAGACCCGGGGAAAGCCCAACTCGTCCACCCCCGCGTTGACCAGCACCACCGGCAGGCCCCGGTCGGTCAGCCGGCGGTAGTGGTCGTGCCGGGCGTCGGCGAGCGCGTACGACCCACCGGCGAAGATCACCCCGGAGACCTGGTGGTCGAGGAGCATCTCCACGTAGTCCATCTCGGAGACGCCACCGATGGTGCGGGCGCAGAGCGCCGGGGTGAACCCGCGCTGGGCGAGGGATCCGGTGACCACCTCGGCGAGCGCCGGGAAGATCGGGTTCTGCAACTCGGGCAGCACCAGCCCGACCAGCCGGGCGCGCTCGCCGCGCAGCTTGGTGGGCCGCTCGTAGCCGAGCACGTCCAGCGCGGTCAGCACGGCCGTCCGGGTGGCCTCGGAGACCCCGTCCCGGCCGTTGAGCACCCGGCTGACGGTGGCCTCGCTGACGCCCGCCTTCTTGGCAACTTCGGTCAACCGTTTCGTCACGGTCGCAATCGTACGTCATCCCGATGAAAGAAATGAGCAGCCATCTGCCGCACGATTGCCTTCCGCTGCCGCGCGCTGCCCGCCATCCGGCATCCGGCATGCGGCATGCGGCATGCGGCATGCGGCCCGGTCGTCAGGACATGTTCCGCAACGCGTCCTCGATCGTCCGGTGGAAGGTCGGGTACGCGTAGATCATCTGCCGGAGCCGGGCGAGCGGCACGGCCGCGTGCACCGCCACCGCCAGACCGGAGAGCACCTCGCCACCGGCCGGCCCCACCGAGGTCGCGCCGATCAGCACGCCCTGGTCGGCGTCCGCGACCAGCTTGACGAAGCCCTCGTTGCCGGCCTTGTGGATCCAGCCCCGGGCCGACGACGGCAACCGGGCGAGGCCGACCTGCACGTTGACGCCCCGCTCGCGGGCCTGCGACTCGGTGAGGCCGACCGCGCCGACCTCGGGGTCGGTGAAGGTCACCCGGGGCAGCGCCCGGTAGTCGGCGCGCGGCACCGCACCGGCGGAGCCGCGCACGCCGGTGGTGCCCGACGCGCCACCCGTCGCGCTCGCGGTGCCGCTGGGGTCGGGCCCGCCTGCGGCGCGCCGGGCGTGGTCGAGCAGGTCGGCGACGACGATCCCCGCCTGGTACATCGCGACGTGCGTGAACGCCCCCTCGCCGGTGACGTCGCCGACCGCCCGGATCCCCTCCGTCACGTGCAGCCGGTCGTCCACGGCCAGGTAGCGCCGGCCGGCGTCCACCCCGACGGTGTCCAGGCCCAGCTCGTCCAGGTGGGCCCGGCGACCGGTCACCACCAGCAGCCGCTCGGCGGTGAACCGCGCCCCACCGGCCGCGTGCAGGGTGAAGCCGCGCCCGTCGTGGCTGACCCGCTCCGCCCGCACCCCGGTGTGGATCTCCACCCCGTCGGCCCGCAGCGCGGCGGCGGCCACCTCGGACGCCTCGGGCTCCTCGACGGCGAGCACCCGGTCCAGGGCCTCGACCACGGTGACCCGGACCCCGAACCGGGCGAAGACCTGCGCCAGCTCCAGCCCGATCGCCCCGCCGCCCAGCACCAGCAGCGACTCCGGCAGCTCCTCGACCTCGATCGCCTGCCGGTTGGTCCAGTACGGCGTGTCCGCCAGCCCGTCGACCGGCGGCACGGACGGTCTGGTGCCGGTGCCCAGCACGATCCCGTGCCGGGCCTGGAAGACCCGCTCGCCCACGCGTACCCGGCCGGGGCCGTCGAGCCGGGCGGTGCCCCGGACGAACCGCCCGCCCTTGCCGGTGAACCGCTGCACCGCGACCGTGTCTTCCCAGGTGTCGGTGGCCTCCTCGCGGATCCGCTTCGCCACCGGCGCCCAGTCGGGCCGGACCTCGGCGGTGCCCGCGAGCCCGTCCACCCGGCGGGCCTCGGCGATCGCGTTGGCCGCCCGGATCATCATCTTGCTCGGCACGCACCCCCAGTACGGGCACTCCCCGCCGACCAGATCACGCTCGACGCCGACGACGCTCAGCCCCGCCTCGGCGAGCCGCCCGGCCACCTCCTCGCCGCCGACCCCGAGCCCGACCACGACCACGTCCACCAGTTCCGGATCCGCCATCCCGCCAGCATCGCGCACCGCCCGGCGGCCGGCCAGCGGGTCGAGCCGGAAATCCGCTGCCCGCCGGCGTCCCGGCCTCCTACCGTGGCCGGATGCGCACCCGCTTCTCCGCCGTCCACGACTGCTTCGCCGAACTGCTCGCCGAGGGCCGGGAGACCGGGGCCGGCCTGGCGATCTGGTACGACGGCGAGCCGGTGGTCGACATCGTCGGCGGCGAGCGGTCACCGGGGCGGCCGTGGCTGCCGGACACGCTCGTGAACGTCTACTCCGTCGCCAAGCCGATCGCCGCCCTCTGCCTGCTGGCGCTGGTCGACCGGGGCCGGCTCGACCTGGACGACCCCGTCGACGACCACTGGCCCGGCTTCCGCGCCCCGGCCACCGTCCGCCAGGTGTTGGCGCACACCGCCGGGCTGCCGGCCTTCCCGGTGCCCCGGCCGGCCGCCGCCGTCGCCGACTGGGACCTGCTCTGCGCCGACCTCGCCGCCGCCGAGCCGGAGTGGCCGCCCGGGTCCGTCGCGGGCGAGCACGCCTGGACGTACGGGCACCTGGTCGGCGAGCTGGTGCGGCGGGTCGACGGGCGGTCGGTGGGCCGCTTCCTGGCCGAGGAGATCGCCGGTCCGTGGCGGCTGGACCTCGGCTTCGGCCTGGGCGAGGCGGACCAGCGCCGCTGCGCCGACCTGCGCCACGGCGATCCGGGGTGGCCGGACCGGGTGGCCGGCGAGCCGGGTTCGCTCTGGGCGCGGGCGCTGGACAACCCGCCCGGCGGCCGGGACCCGGCGGTGGTGAACAGCCCGCTCTGGCGCGGCGCCGAGGTGCCGGCCGTCAACCTGCACTCGACCGCCGGCGCCCTGGCCCGCCTCTACGCGGGACTGCTCGCCGGCGGCGTCCTCGACGGCGTACGGCTGTTCAGCCGGGAACTGGTGGCCGAGGCGACCCGGGTCCAGTACGACGGCGACGACCTGCTGCTCGGCCGGCGGACCCGCTGGACGCCGGGCATGCAGTGGGAGGAGGACGGCAGCTGGGGCATGGGCGGGATCGGCGGCAGCTCCGCCTGGGCCGATCCCGGACGCGGCTACACCTTCGCCTACGCCACGGCGCACCTGGCCGACCACGACCGGGTCGACGCCCTGGCGGACGCCCTGCACTCCTGCCTCTGACCGCACGGCCGGCGACCGGCGACTGGCGCCGGGCACCGGGCGCTGGGCACCGGGCGCTGGGCACCGGGCGCCGGGCGCTGGGCGCTGGGCGCTGGGACCAGCTCGTCATCTCCGACCACTGCCACCCCCGGCCCGCTCCGGCCAGCGCCGCCGGCTGGCCGTGGCTGCCGCCGGCCTCCGGCTGACGGGGGGGACGGGCTGACGGTCAGCGGCGGGCGGCCGTCACGGGGTCGGCACGGCCTGCGGGCCGGGCACCCGGGCGGGGCCGGGGATCACCACCGGCGTGCCGGCGGGGGTGAGCAGGGCGCGGGCGGCCACCGCCAGCCGGCGGCGCTGCGGCACCAGCGCCCGGTCGACGAAGACGTCATAGTCCCGCGCGGCCACCTCGTCCAGGATCCCGCCGTAGAGCGCGTACGCGGTGCGCATGCAGGCCTGCGAGGCGGGTGCGAGCAGGGTGATCCCGGGAGCCGCGGCGACGTAGTGCGCCTGGGCGCGGGTCACCTCGTACGCGATCAGCTCCCGGATCCGGGACGTGGCGCGGCCCCGGGCGCGCGCCTCGGCCAGGTCCTCCCGGGTGACGCCGAACAGGGCCAGGTCGTCGTCGGGCAGGTAGGTCCGCCCCCGGTCGAGGTCCTCGGCCACGTCCCGGATGAAGTTGGTGAGCTGGAAGGCGAAGCCGAGCTGGCGGGCCGGCTCCCGGGCCGCCGCCGGGTCGGAGCTGCCCAGGATCGGCAGCATCATGGTGCCGATCACCGCCGCCGAGCCCTCCATGTAGTGGAGCAGGTGGTCGTAGGTGCGGTACGAGGTGACCGTCAGGTCCATCGCCATGCTCTTGAGAAACGACGCGAAGTCGTCCCGGTCGAGATCGAAGACGGCGATCGTGTGCAGCACGGCGGGGAGCAGCGGGTCGTCCACCGGGCCGCCGTGCAGTCCGGCGATGAATCGGCCGGCCCAGTCGTCGAGCCGGGCGGCGCGCTCGGCCGGGGGAAGTTCCTCGGTGCGGTCGACGATCTCGTCGGCGTAGCGCGTAAATCCGTACAAGGCGTGCACATGCCGCCGTTTCCAAGCGGGCAGCAGCCGGGTGGCGAGATAGTAGGTGCGGCCGTGCCGTTTGTGCAGCTCACGGCAGCGGTCATAGGCAGCGGTGAGATCGGTGTCCACCGGCCCTCCTCAATTATCGACGCACAAATCGACGCAACTCGTAAGCCTAGGGTACGCTCGGTCACATGGCCAACGACGCAGTTGCGGGTAACTCGCTCCGCGTGGCCCCCACCGGCCCGACCGACGGGGACGACCCGGTCCGGGCGGTCCTGGCCGCGTACACGAAGGACCTGGTTACGGCGGTGCAGGACACCCTCGCCGCCTTCCTGGCCACCGAGGTCGACGCGTTGCGCGAGATCGACGCGGCGATGGGCGGATTCGCCGCGACGGCGCGCGACTGCGTGCTGGCCGGCGGCAAGCGCGTCCGCCCCACGTTCGCCTACTGGGGGTGGCGCGGCGCGCCGGACGGCACGGGTCCGCTGCCGGCGGTGCTGCCCGCCTTCGCCGCCCTGGAGCTGCTGCACACCTTCGCCCTCGTCCAGGACGACGTGATGGACGCCTCCGCGACCCGCCGTGGCCGGCCCACCGCGCACGTGGCGCTGGCCGCCCGGCACGCCGCCGCCGGCCACCAGGGCGACCCGCGTCGGTTCGGCGAGGCGGTCGCCGTGCTGATCGGCGACCTCTGCATGGTCTGGGCCGACCGGCTCCTCGCGCGCGCGACGCTGCCGCCGGCCCGCCTGCTCGACGTCCGGCGCTGCTACGACCAGATGCGCGTGGAGACGATCGCCGGGCAGTACCTCGACGTGCTCGGCGAGAGCGACGCGGCGAACTGGTCGGTCGACCGGGCGCTGCGGGTTGCCCGCTACAAGACCGCGAGCTACACGGTGCAGCGGCCGCTGCTCTTCGGCGCCCGTCTGGCCGGCGTCGGCGGCGACGCCCCGCTGACCGCCGCGTACACCCGCTACGGGCTGGCCGTCGGCGAGGCGTTCCAGCTCTGCGACGACCTGCTCGGCGTCTACGGCGACCCGGCGACCACCGGCAAGCCGGCCGGCGACGACCTGCGCACCGGCAAACCGACCGTGCTGCTCATGCTGGCCCGGCAGCTCGCCACGCCGACCCAGCGGCGCGCGCTGGACGGCCTCGGCGCCGACGTGGGGGACGCGGAGGTCGCCCGCCTCGCCGAGGTGGTCGCCGACACCGGGGCGGTCGACCGGGTCGAACGCATGATCTCCGACCGGGTCGACGAGGCGCTGACGGCCCTCGGCACCGCGTCGATCGACGAGACCGCGCGCACCGCGCTGACCGGCCTCGCCACCGCCGCCACCAACCGGCGGGCATGATGGGCAACTTCGCACAAGGAGGTGGTCGCGTGCGCACCGTCGACGGGCGTACGGACCGGGTGGTCGTCGTCGGCGCCGGGCTGGGCGGGCTGGCCTGCGCGCTGCACCTGGCGGGCAGCGGTCGGCAGGTGACCGTGCTGGAGCGCGAGCCGGTGCCGGGCGGCCGGGCCGGCCGGCTCGGCGTGGACGGCTACGAGTTCGACACCGGACCCACCGTGCTCACCATGCCCGACCTGATCGCCGAGGCGCTCGGCGCGGTCGGCGAGGAGCTGGACGACTGGCTCGACCTCACCCCGCTCGACCCGGCCTACCGGGCGTACTACCCGGACGGGTCGACGCTGGACGTCATCACCGACACCACCCGGATGGCCGCCGAGATCGCCCGGGTCTGCGGCCCGCGCGAGGCCGACGGCTACCTGCGCTTCGTCGACTACGCGCGCAGGCTCTGGCAGTGGGAACGCGCCGACTTCATCGAGCGCAACCTGGACGCACCCACCGACCTGCTCACCGGCAACCTGGTCAAGCTGCTGGCGGGCGGCGCCTTCCGCCGACTCCAGACGAAGATCAACCAGTTCTTCCGGGACCCGCGCACCCAGCGGATCTTCTCCTTCCAGGCGATGTACGCCGGCCTCGCCCCGCACGACGCGCTGGCCATCTACGCGGTCATCGCGTACCTCGACTCGGTGGCCGGCGTCTACTTCCCGCGCGGCGGCATCCACGCGGTCTCCCGGGGCATGGCCGGCGCCGCCGAGAAGCACGGCGTCGAGATCCGCTACGACACCACGGTGACCCGGGTGGAGACCGCGCACGGCCGGGCCACCGGCGTGGTGACCGCAGACGGCGAGCTGATCCCGGCCGACGTGGTCGTGCTCAACCCCGACCTGCCGGTCGCCTACCGCGACCTGCTGCCGCCGAGCCGTCCGCGCCGGCTCACCTACTCCCCTTCCTGCGTGGTCCTGCACGTCGGTTCGACGCAGGGGTATGGGAAGATCGCCCACCACAACATCCACTTCGGACGGTCGTGGAAGGGCACCTTCGATGAGGTCATCCGGCGGGGCGAGCTGATGAGCGACCCGTCCCTGCTGGTCACCAACCCGAGTCGGACCGACCCGTCGGTGGCTCCGGCCGGGCGGCACACCTACTACGTGCTCGCCCCGGTGCCCAACCTCGACCGGGCCCCCTTCGACTGGCGGGGCGACCTCACCCGGCGCTACGCCGACCAGCTCGTCGGGACCCTGGAGGAGCGCGGCTACGTCGGCTTCGGGGCCGGCGTCGAGGTGCTGCGGGCCGTCACCCCGGCCGAGTGGGCGGAGCAGGGCATGGCCGCCGGCACTCCGTTCGCCGCCGCCCACAGCCTCTTCCAGACCGGCCCGTTCCGCCCGTCGAACCTGCACCGGACGCTGCCGAACGTCGTCTTCGTCGGCTCGGGCACCCAGCCCGGCGTCGGCGTGCCCATGGTGCTCATCTCCGGCAAGCTCGCCGCCGGCCGCATCACCGGGGCAGCCTGATGGCCCTCCCCCTCGGACCCTGGAGACACCTGCCGTGACCACCCGCGAGAAGCATCTCGTCGAGCTCGTCGACGACGCCGGGCGGCCGCAGGGCGAGACCACCGTGGCCGCCGCCCACCAGCCCCCGGGCCAGCTCCACCGCGCCTTCTCGGTGCTGCTCGTCGACCCCGACGGCCGGGTGCTGCTGCAACGACGGGCGCCGGTGAAGACCCGCTTCCCGCTGCGCTGGGCCAACTCGTGCTGCGGCCACCCGACGCCGGGCGAGTCCCTCGTCGAGGCCGCCAACCGCCGGCTGCGCGAGGAACTCGGCGCCGGCCCGGTCGAGCTGACCGAGGTCGGGGTGTACGTCTACTACGCCGAGGACCCGGTCACCGGTCGGGTCGAGTTCGAGTACGACCACGTCCTGCGGGGCGAGTTCCGGCCGGACGACCCGCTGCTGCCCGACCCCGACGAGGTGGCCGAGCTGCGCTGGGTGGACCCCCTCTCGCTGGCGGCCGACCTCGACGCCGACCCCCGCGCGTACGCACCGTGGCTGGGCGGGGTGGTGAACCGCCTGCTGGCCCCCTCGGGTCCGGCCGCCAGCCTGCCCGGTCCGCCGGGTCCGGCCGTCACCCCGCCCGGTCCGCCGGCGAACGACGCGTCGGAGCGGTCGGGTGGCCGATGAGGCGCTGAGCGCGGGAGCCGTCGCCCGACGGCTGGGCGTCGCCGTGACCACCCTGCGCACCTGGCACCAGCGCTACGGCCTCGGGCCCAGCGAGCACGTACCCGGGCACCACCGGCGCTACACGCCGGCCGACCTCGCGCGCCTGGAGATCATGCGACGGCTCACCGCCCAGGGGGTCACCCCGGCGGAGGCGGCCCGCTGGGCCCGCCGGACACCGGACGCCGTGCCCGCCGACGCCGCCGTACCCCCACGGGTGCGCGCCGTCACCGGCCGGGACGGCGGCGGTTCGACGATCCCGGTCGGCCGGGCCGGTCCGGCGGCCCGGGGGCTGGCCCGTGCCGCCATGCGGCTCGACGCGGTCGCGATCGGCGAGACGATCGCCCGGGCCGTCCAGGCAGACGGCGTGATCGCCACCTGGGACGGGTTGCTGCGCCCCGTGCTCTTCGGCATCGGGGAGCGGCACGCCGCCACCGGTGGACTGGTCGAGGTCGAGCACCTGATGTCGCGCTGCGTCTCGGAGGCGTTCGCGGTGGCCGCCCGGGCCGGCGCGCCCGCCGGCCCACCACGCATCGTGCTCACCTGCGCCGACGAGGAGCAGCACACCCTGCCGTTGGAGGCGCTCGCCGCCGCGCTCGCCGAGGCCGGGGTCGGCTACCGGATGCTCGGCGCCCGGATGCCGCTGCCCGCGCTGCTCGAGGCCGTCAACCGGACCGGGCCGGCCGCCGTGGTGATCTGGTCGCACACCCGGGACACCGCCGACCCCACCCAGCTCAACGCCCTGCTCGCCGCGCCCCGCCGGCCGCTGCTGGTGCTCGCCGCCGGGCCGGGCTGGCTGGCGGACTCGCTGCCCGCCGGTGTGGTGCGGCCGGTCGACCTCGCCGAGGCGGTCTCGCTGGCGCTCGCCCTACGCGACTCCCTGGACCAGGCGACGGCGGACTGACGGGGGTGCCGCGGGCGGGACGCCGTCCACTAGCGTCGGGAGTTCCGCCGACCCCGACCCCTCCGGGAGCGAACGATGCGCCTACGCGCCGTGCTGGCCACCGGTCTGGCCCTGATCCTCCTCGGCGGCTGCGGCGACGGCACCGCGACAGATCGGCGGGCCGCCGGCCCCGACCCCGTCGCCTCGGCCCCGCTGCCGGCCGAGCCGACTCCGTCGGCCACCCCGCGACCGACCCGCGGCACCCCGCCCAGGCGCCTGGTCCGGCCGCTGCCACCGAAGCTGCCAGCAGGGCTGCGTCGCACGACCGGCGCACGGACCGTGGCGCTGACCTTCGACGACGGGCCGGACCCGACCTGGACGCCGAAGGTCCTCGACCGCCTCCGGGCGGCCAGGGTCACCGCCACCTTCTGCGTGGTGGGCAAGCAGGCCCGGCGCCACCCCGAGCTGGTCCGGCGGATCGTGCGGGAGGGCCACCAGCTCTGCAACCACAGCTGGAACCACGACATGCAACTCGCCCGGCGTCCGGCCGCCGAGATCCGGCGGGACCTCCTGCGCACCAACGCGGCCATCCGGGCGGCGGTGCCGGGCGCCAAGGTGCCGTTCTACCGGCAGCCGGGCGGCCGGTGGACAGCCGAGGTGGTGACGGTCGCCAAGCAGCTCGGGATGCGGTCGCTGCACTGGCATGTCGACCCGCAGGACTGGGGCAAGCCGACCGCCGCGACGATCGCCAAGCGGGTACGCGCCGCGGCCCGCCCCGGCTCGATCGTGCTGCTGCACGACGGCGGCGGCGATCGGGCGGCCACGCTGGCCGCCAGCCCCCGCCTGATCGCGGACCTGAAGCGCCGCTACGGCGTCGCCCGGCTCCGCTAGACCCCTCTGACCTGCGGATTCGTGCGCCGTTGTGGCCAGGGCCATACCGGTTTGGTCGAGAGACCGACCATCACGTAAGCTATCCAAGCCTCCGGCGGGGCCGGATGGGAGCAAGTCCGCTTGAAGTTGCGAGTGTGCAATGATGGCGGGGCCGCCCTCATCGTCTAGCGGCCCAGGACGCCGCCCTTTCAAGGCGGTAGCACGGGTTCGAATCCCGTTGGGGGCACGGTCCGGCTTCGGCCGGAGGCAACAAAGCTAGGTCCTGTGGAGCAGTTGGAGTGCTCGCCGCCCTGTCAAGGCGGAGGTCGCGGGTTCAAGTCCCGTCAGGACCGCCAGCGGAGAACGCCGCGCCCTGCGCGGCGTTCTGCGTATCGGGGCATGTGACCCTTCCGGCGGAGAACCCGCCGTGCGGGTAGCATGAACCGAGCAACACGGCCAGGTAGCTCAGTTGGTACGAGCGTCCGACTGAAAATCGGAAGGTCGGCGGTTCGACCCCGCCCCTGGCCACATAGCCTTTCGCCGGGCTAAAGAGGTCCCCACCAGCGGAAACGCCGGTGGGGATCTTCTTGTATGCCCTTCTGGCGCATCGATCGGCGTTGCCCGTGGTTACCTTCCATGACCTGCGGCACACCGGACAGACCCTCGCCGCGCAGACCGACGCGACCCTGGCTGACCTGATGAAGCGGCTCGGGCACTCGTCCATGGCTGCGGCACGCCGGCATCTGCACGCCACGGCAGGCTACGGCGGGCTTCTGACCTGCGGAAATGTGGGCGCTTGAAAATCGGGAGGCTTCCGGTTCGACGCCGGAGGGGACTCTGCTTCACCTTCCCTGAGGCCAGCGCTGGGTGGCTCCTTCGGAGCTGACGGTCCGGGCAGCGTCGGTGGCAGGACCGGGCTGGCGGACGTCACCTGTCGCCCCGGCTCCGCTGGGTCCGGTGCGCCGGGCGCGTCTGAGGCGCCGTATCGCCTCGGCTCCGGCCGCTCCCGCCGCAAGCAGCCCCGCCATCAGCGGCCATGGAGTACGACGCTTCACGGCTTGTTGCCTCTTCCGAGCACGAGCACGACGGAGAGGGACGGCTGTATGCCTCTTCAGGTACCTCTGCGCTGTCATTTCCTCATTGTGGGCACCCGCGACCGGGCCAGGTGGCTAGATCGAGGCGCAGAAATGGTCCGGTTGGTCCTGCCCCCGGGTTGGTGGCGGGGACGCGGGTGGCGGCAGGTGCTGCGGCTGTCCGAGGTTCTCGTCCGGGTGGGCCACCTGGTGAAGTGCGCGGATGACCATCAACCTGCGTTCCGCACCACCCAGGCAACCAGCACAGGTCATCCACCCAGCCGCGATCCGAATGGAGTCGGCGCAATCGCACGTTGGCTGCCGCAGTACTCGACGTGGCGGCACCCCTGCTACGTTGCGTCTTCCGGGGCGGCCGGCGTCCCGGCGACCAGGACGAGGAGAGCCTCGGGGAGGAGCGCGGTGCCCACCGTCGACATGCCCGCACTGCGCGAGCGGATCGTCGCGAGCATCTGCGCGACGATCGGCCCGATGCTCGAGGGACGTGCATCGGAGGAGCTGTACGCGGTGGCGCTCACCACGGACAGCGACGTCGTCACGGTGACCCTGCTGGCGCACACCGAAGAGGCCCTCCAGGTGCTCGTCGAGGCCGACGACGCGTACGCGGACGGCTACCGCTGGTGGCCCGACGAGTGGGCTGTCACGGACGACCAGGGGGCTGCCGAGCCCGGCGTCGAGTCGATGGTGCAGATCAGCCGGGACATGTTCGACACCCACGACTCGCTCGGCGACGACGACGAGGCTCACGGCGAATGGTGCCTCCGGGCCCGCGCGACGCTGGATGACGCCCTGGGCGGCCACCGCGTCCGGGCGAGCATCGCCGACATCAACCCCGCATGGCACCCCGTGCTGTTCGTCACGGACACGGATGGCAACGCGCATCTCACGGTGCGCAGCATCGACCTCCTCAACGACGGCCACCCGAACCCCGACCTCGTCGCTTCCGCCCGCGACTTCTTCGACGAGACGGACGGCGGCTGACGACCGTTGCCGTAACCCCATCTTCGCGACGCCTACGCCGCCACGCGGCCGGAATGACCGCCTCCTGCCCGGCCTGGGCAGGATCAGCCAGCGACACGGCACGGAGCCGGTGCTCTAGCGCCGGAGCAGGGCGAACCATCCCGCCCCGGTGACGGCAAGGAGGAGTGCCACCACGAACAGGGTGCGCCCGGCCAGGAAGGGCATGGGAACGAGGAACGGCGCCTGCTGGACCAGCAGGCACGCGCCGAACAGCGCCTGGCTACCGCCGATCCGGGCGGGTTGGGACCGCTGGCTCGCCGTCAGACGGGCGACCCGCACCCACGCCGAGGGAAACCGTCCCGACACGGCGACACGCACGCCGAGAGCGATCATGGTCAGGCTGAGGACCACGATCACGAGGCGTACGGCGATCCACACCGGGTCCGGATCACTCAGGCTCATGCGGCCCATCATGCAGGGAACGTCAAGGTCCCAGGCCGTACCGGCGGTGCCCGCCCTTTCGGCTCGGCCGCGACTGTCGGGGGCACGCAGTACGGTCCTGCCATGGCAGCCAGAATCAGCCTGACCCTCGACTGCGCGGACGCGAAACTCCTCGGCGAGTTCTGGAAGACGGCGCTGGGTTACGTGGACGAGCCGCCGCCCGCGCCCTTCCGGACCCGCGCGGAGTGGCACGCGAGTTTCCACCTGCCGGAGGACGACCCGGTGGACGACGTGGCGTGGCTGTGCGATCCCGCCGGCGTCGGGCCCGCGCTCTCCATCCTCAGGGTCCCCGAGCCGAAGACGGCGAAGAACCGACTGCACATCGATGTCCGGGTGCCGGGCCACGGCACCCCCGACGAGCGGTGGGCGCGGATCAGGGCCGAGTCCGAGCGGCTGGTGAAGGCTGGCGGGAGCGTCCTGGAGGAGTTCACCGGGCACCACGTCGTCATGGCCGATCCGGAGGGCAACGAGTTCTGCGTCGCCGCGACCTCCGCCTGACGGCGCGTCTGCCGTCCGCCCGCCCCGACTCCTGTCGGCGGACGGATCCGGGACAGCGGTAGGCCGCCCGGTTCTGCCAGGCTGTTCACCGACCCGCCCTGGTTCCGTCTGCGGCGGGCCGGCGCGACGGGGGGCGGAGCGTGGCCGAGCAGTCGACCGCACAGTCGGCACCGCTGGTCGTGAACTCAGGACGCCTGGCGGTGGGGCAGATGGTCGTGGTCGGCGCGACGGCCGTCCTGTTCCTGCGCGGGACCGACGGGGGCCCGTGGCTGCTGTTCGCCTTCTTCGTGGGGGTGCACGCCGTGCTGCTCGCCGGCGTTGCGACGCTGCTGACGCTGACCTACCTGCTCGGCACGCTCACCCGCCACGGGTCGCTGCTGACCGAGAGCCCCGGGCGCCGGTGCGGCTGGACCCTGCTCGTCTGGGTCGGCGGTGCCGCACTCGTCGGCTACGGGCGTGCCGCCCTCGGCCACCTCGGCTTCGAGCCCGACCGGCACCCCGAGGTCGGTCACTGGTTGCTGGGCCTGGGCGCGGCACTGGTGGTGGGCCTGTTCACCCGGTCGCGACAGGCACGGATCGCCTCCGCCGCCGCCATCGCGCTCTTCGTCGTGGTCACGGGCGCACTGCGGGCCCTCGACTGATCATCCCGGTCGCGCGGGCCCGGACACCTGGGGCCGGGGCGACGGCATCGACGAATTCGGTTGCGACGGGTGCCTGCCCTGCGGTTGTGTGCGGCCATGCCTACGGACCGTGTCGACTCGTACTTCGTCTGCGGCACCCCGCGCACCGGCAGTTCGCTCCTGCTCGGGTTGCTGGAATCCACCGGTCTCGCCGGTCGCCCTCAGGCCTACTTCCGCTCCCCGGACGAGCCGCTGTGGGCCGACCGGTGGCAGCTTCCCCGCGGGGCGGACGGCGGCTTCGACTACGCGGACTTCGTACGGGCCGCGCTCGCCGCGGGCCGGACCGGCAACGGCGTGTTCGGCGCGAAGCTCATGTGGGGCACGCTCGAGGAGGTGGTCGCGAAGCTCGCAGCGGTCCATCCCGACCTCGACGGCGACGACGTCGCGCTGCTGAACCGGGCATTCGGCCGCACCGGCTTCGTCTTCCTGCGACGCGACGACGTACTGGCGCAGGCGGTGTCGCGGCTGCGCGCCGAGCAGACCGGCAGGTGGTTCGTCGGCGGCAGTGGGGAGATCAGCGGCGACGTGGGCAACGGGCAGGCGCCCCGCTTCGACGCGAACGGGATCAGGCACTACATCGAGGAGATCCGGGAGCACAACGCGGCCTGGGAGGCGTGGTTCGCCTCGTGCGGGATCCAACCGCACGTCGTGCGCTACGAAGACTTGGCCGAGGACATGGCCGCCACCACGCGCGGCGTCCTCGACTTCCTGGGGCTCGACGTGCCCGAGGACGGCTGTGCCGTCATCGCACGTCACCAACGCCAGGCCGACGAACTCAACCGGCAGTGGATCGCCCGGTATCAGGCGGCGGTGACCAGCACCTGATCCGTCGGCCGGCGGGGCTCCCCGTCGGCTCCTCGAACCACGGATACTCCGGATGCGTCAGGGCGCCGGACCGCCAGACCGGGCCGCCGCCACACCGGGCCGGCCCTCGGCCCGTGGACGTCCACGACGGGGCCGCAGGCGGGCCCGTCCGCTGGGTCAGCGCCGCTGTTGGCGGTGCTGGGCAATCCCGCCCTGGATCGCCTCCCAGACGCTCCGGCCGGCCTGCCTCAGCGTCTCCCCCGCCTGCTCGGCGATCTGGGCGGCGCTCGGTGCGCCACCACCGCCACCGCCTGAGGTCTCGGGCTGCTGCCGGCCCTGCCCGCCCTCGGACGGGCCGCCCGACGACTCACGCTGCCCGGCCTGCGGCCCGCCACCGGACCCGCCGGCACCCCGGTCCCCGCCGCCCGCTCCGGCCGTACCGCCCCCGGGCCCACCGACCCTCTCGCCGCCCGGCTGCTGAGCGCCCTGTTCCGCGCGCCCCGGCCGCTGCCCGCCCTGCTCCGCGCCGCCTTGCTCCGCACCGCCCTCTTGCGAACCGCCCGGCCGCTGCCCGCCGCCCTGCTCGCCACCCGGCCGCTGCCCGCCACCCTGCTCGCCGCCCGGCTGCTGCCCGCCGCCCTCCGCGCCCTGTTGCGAACCGCCCGGCCGCTGCCCGCCACCCTGATCGCCCTGTTGCGAACCGCCCGGCTGCTGCTCGCCCTGCTCGGCGCCACCCTGTGGCGAACCATCCGGCCGCTGACCGCCCTGCTCCGGGGCGCCCTGGCCCTGCTCCCGTTCCTGGGGTCCGCCCGGCTCCCGACGGGCCGCCTCGTCGCCCTCCTGCTCGCGTGCGCGCTGCGCCTGGCCCTGCTCACCACCGCCGCCCGACCCGCTGGCGAGGCCACCACCCCGCTGGGCCTGCTCGGCGCCGGGCTCCCCGCCCTGCCCTCGGCCGCCCGGCTCCCCGCCCTGGCCGGTGCCGGGCCTGCCGCCCCGGCCCGGGCCGCCCGGCCCCCGCAGTGACTGGTCGGCGACCGCACCGATCGCGCCCACCTGCTGACCGAGATCGTCGGTCGCGCCGCCGGCCCGCTCCAGCGGGCGCTGCTCCCCGAGGGCGGTGAGCTGCCCAGCCCCGCCGCCCCGCTCCCCCGGGCCGGTGAGCTGCTCACTCAGGTTGGCCATCTGCTGACTGGCCCGGTTCACGTCGTCCATCGAGGCCGTCGCCGTACCCGACAGCGTCTGGATGACCTGCGGGTTGCGGTCGATGGTGGTCAGCGCCCGGTCGAGGATCTGCACCAGCTTCTCCAGCCGCACCTTGAGCAACGCCTCGGCGTGCACCCCGGTGATGTCCAGCTCGACGCCCTCCAGGTGCACCCGTACCCCGGCGTCGAGCTGGAGGAGGTTGGCCAGCCTGGCCCGCAGGGAGACGTCGGCGTCCAGCCCGTCCACGGCGAGCCGGATCGAGTCGACCGACACCTCCGGGATGTCCAGCAGGACGTCCGGCTCGTTCTCCCCACCCCGGCGGGCGGGTTCCGCTTCCGCGTCACGTCGCCTCGATCGGCCGCCGGTCCGGTCGTCGTCCCGCTGCTGCGCGTTCTCGCTCATGCTCCCCGCTCCGCATTCTCCGGCCGGGCCGGCCGGGACCGTTCGGCGCGGGTACCCGCTATCCGGCCGAACATCCCGCCGTCACGGCGACACAGCCGGTCACGGGCGGGGCGCGCGGGCGTCTTCCGGCGTACGGATGGGCGGCCCGAAGACAGCAATCACGAAGCTGCGCACCCGGGCATGAGCCGGTATGGTCCGGGCCTATGGGACAGGAGATGGCTGACCCGGCCGGCATCCGGCAGGAGTCCGAACGATTCGCGTTGCGCAGCGCCCTCCTGGTCCCCGCTCCCGCGCAGCGGGCGTTCGAGGTGTTCACCGGCGCCCTGGCGCAGTGGTGGGTGGTGGAATACACCTGGTCCGGGCCGGAGCAGCTAGCCGACCTGGGCATGGAGCCGCGCGGCGGCGGGATGCTCTACGAGATCGGTCCGCACGGCTTCCGCTGCGACTGGGGCCGGGTGCTGACCTGGGATCCGCCCGAGCGGCTGGTCTTCACCTGGCAGATCGGGGCGGACCGGGCACCGGTGCCGGACCCGGCGAAGGCGAGCGAGGTGGAGGTGCTCTTCCACGCCGACGGGCCGGAGCGGACGCGGGTGGCGGTCGAACACCGGCACTTCGACCGGCACGGCGAGGCCGCGGAGGGCTACCGGCAGGCGCTGACCGCCGGCTGGCACGAGCTGCTCACCCGCTACGCCGCCAGAGTGGCCGACCACAGCGCCGACTGACCGGCTTCCGAGCGAATCAGCGGCCGCGGCCCGACCGCCCGCACCACGCGCCACCGCCGCCCGGCCACGCGCCACCGATACCATCCGCCACCGTCACGCACCGCCAGAGGCTGCGGCGGGTCAGCGGTCGAGGCCGGGACGGGCGCCCGGCGCGGTGGCGACGCCCCGGCCGCCGAGGTCGGCGCGGCGGCCCGCCTCGGCACCCGAGCCGAACCCGCCGCCGGCCAGCCGGCGCGGCGCGGCGGTACGCAGGCGTGGGTACACCTCGGCGACGCGGTGCTGGACCCGGTCCGACCGGTCGGCCAGGACCAGAGCCACCGAGGGCGCGCCCGCCTCGGCGACCGCCCCGGCCTCCGCCGCCCGCAGTCGCACGCCGATCACCTGGGCGAACCCGGCCAGCCACGAGCGCCGGAAGGCGGCGACGTGCGCGCCGGCCGGCACCTCGACGCCGGCCAGCCCGTGGGCGGCCTGCACCAGCAGCGACGTGAAGAGCAGCTCGACCCGTTCCAGGTCGCTGGCGAAGCCGAACAGGTGCATGGCGAAGCCGGCGCCCTCCCGGCGGCGGACGCAGCGGCAGCGCAGCGGATCGGCGACCGCGGCGAGCAGGCCGGCCTTGTCCCGGGCGTACGGGGCGACGACCTCGACCACCCGGTCGCCGACCGGGTCCGTGGCCGGGTCCCGGGCGGCCAGCAGCGCCCGGTCCACGCCGTAGCGGGCGATCAGCTCGGTCGCCTTGGCCGTGAACGCGGCCGACTCGGCGGGGGTGCAGGCCGGGTCCTCGGCCTGGGCCAGCAGCTTGCGCACCTTGCTGAGCATGGCGTCGGACATGCCCTCAGCCTGTCACGGCGGTCCGGCCCCGCCGCGCCACGTCCGGGCCGGCGGGCGGGCGGGCGACGGTCCGGCTGGCGGGCGCCCACCCGTCCGGGCCGCCGGGCGCCCAACCGTCCGGCCGGCGTGCGCCGTCGTCCCGGTCCGTGCCGTCGGGGCGGCACGAACGGTCAGGTGGTCCGGCTACGCAGCGTTGCCACGGTCGAGCCGGCGAGCGTGAGCAGGCACTCCGGCAGCAGCCCGTCGGCCGCCGCCGCGCCGAACAGCGCCTCGCCGGTGTCGTCGTCGGCGTTGGCGTACGCGCTCACGAAGCGCGCCACCCAGCGGGTGTCGTAGCCCGCCTCCTCGATGCCGGGGAAGTCCAGCGCGCACGTGCCCGGCGGCACCGGATCGCCGACCATGGTGGCGGCAAGACACCAGGCCACCCCGTACGCGCCGGCCAGGCCGGACCGGTCGACGACCGCGTCGAACGCCCCCGCCACCGCGTCGCCGTCCCCGGCCAGCGCCGAGCGGAGCACGGCGGTCGCGTCGTCAAGCGTCTGCTGTGGTGAGTCCGTCACCCACAGCACGGTAGAGGGGAGGGTCAAGCCATCCACCAGCGGTCACGCTCCGTAATCAGGGCGGGCGACCTGCGGATTGAGCCGCATCCGTGGTCCCGCCGCACGGCCCAGCACGCTAATGTGCGCAGCGGACCTTCGCCGGAGGAAGGACGACCATGTTCAAGTCACGCGCCTCGCGGGCGGCCACCCTGGCTGCCTGCGCGACGTTCCTGCTCGCCACGAGCGCCTGCGGGACCGAAGAGCCCGAGGAGGCGGCCACCCAACAGGTGCGCCTCTACGGCACCGACGGCAACATGCTGAACTCGTACCCTGCCGAGCTGAAGGACCGCGCCAGCCTGGTCGACGGCATGAAGGGCACCACGCCGCTCACGCCCCTGCCCGAGGACTTCAAGAACCGGCTCCGGTCCGTCGACCCGAAGCTGGGCGACTTCCTCTACTCCGCCGAGGCGTACGACGCGGTGGTGATCAGCGCGATCGCCGCCCAGCTCGCGGGCACGACGGATCCGGCCGCCATCGCGAAGCAGATCGTCGGGGTCACCAACGACGGGCAGCGCTGCGAACGGGTGGCGGAGTGCCTGACCCTGGCCCGCGCGGGCCGGGACGTGGAGTACCGCAGCGTCTCGCTGACCCGGGCCGGCTTCACCGACGCCGGCGAGCCGTCCACCGCGAGCTACGGCACGCTGCACTTCGACGGCCAGCGGCTCAACGACGGCAAGACGGAGTTCGTCGGGGCCGGGGACGAGTCGGCGGCGAGCACCAAGGCCCCGCCGAAGGCGAAGAAGCAGCGTGGCGGCCGGACCGACCGCAGCGACGGCTCGCCGCTGGTCCTGGGCGGCCTGCTGTCGCAGACCGGTGACCTGGCCCTCGCGTACCCGCCGATCTCCGCCGGCACCAAGCTGGCGATCAGGGAGATCAACGCGGCGGGCGGGGTGCTCGGCGAGCCGGTGGTCTGGATCGACGGCGACGACGGCACCAACCCGGCGGTCGCCAAGGCCACCGTGGCGAGGCACGTCGCGCAGAAGGTCCACGTCATCATCGGCGCCAGCGCCTCCGGCATCTCCCGCGCGGTGCTGCCCGACGTGGTGCAGGCCGGGAAGGTGCTGTTCTCCCCGTCGAACACCGATGCCAGCCTCACCGAGCTGGACGACAACGGCCTCTACTTCCGCACCGCCCCGCCGGACAGCCTCCAGGGCCGGGCGCTGGCCGACGTCATCCTCCGCGACGGCCCGCAGAAGATCGCCATCGTCGCCCGTAAGGACTCCTACGGCGAGGGCCTCCAGGGCACCGTCCGGGCCGAGTTGGAGCGGGCCGGCATCGGCGGTGACCGGCTCAAGCTGCTGACCTACGACCCGCCGGCGGACGCCAAGGCGAACCCGATCGACTTCGTCGCGGGCGCGAAGGAGATCAAGGACTTCGGCGCGGAGGCCGTGCTGGTCATCGGCTTCGCCGAGTCCGCAGAGGTGATCCGGGCCCTCGCGGACGCCGGGGTGCAGATCCGGCACTGAGTCACCACCCGTGGGACACGGACGGCCGCACCGGTGACCGGTGCGGCCGTCGTCTCGTCCGGGGCTCAGCGGGGGCGTCGCCGCTCGAGGAACTCCGTCATCCGCCGGTGCTTCTCCTCGTCCTCGAAGAGCACCGCCTGGCTGACCAGGTCGAGGTGCGGGTGCGCGGCGGCCGGCGCGTCGACCGCCAGCTTGGTCAGCCGCAGCGCCAGCGCGGACCCCTTCGCCATCTCGTCGAGCAGCCCATGCGCCGTGGGCAGCAGCTCGCCGGGCTCGGCCACCACCCGGTTGACGAGCCCGATCCGCAGCGCCTCCTCGGCGTCCACCCGCCGGCCGGTGAAGAGCAGTTCCTTGGCCCGGGCCTCCCCGACCAGCGCCGGCAGCCGGTGGGTGGCGCCCGCGCCGGCCAGGATCCCCAGCCGGACCTCCGGCTGGCCGAACACCGCCCGCGCCGTGCAGACCCGCAGATCGCAGGCGTACGCCAGCTCGGCGCCCCCGCCCAGCGCGGGCCCGTCCACGGCCGCCACGGTCGGCATCGGCAGCGCCCGGATCCGGGCGAAGGCCGCCGAGTTGATCGCCGCGAGGGCGTCCAGCCGGCCCCGCTCACGAAGCTGCCCGATGTCCGCCCCACCGGCGAAGATCCCCTCGGCGCCGCCGGTGAGCAGCAGCAGGCGGGGCCGCGCCTCCAGCTCCGCGCAGACCTGGTGCAGCTCGGCGATCAGGTCGGCGTCGATGGCGTTGCGCTTCTCCGGCCGGTCGAGCGTCACCACCAGCCGGTCCGGCTGCTCCTCGATCCGCAGCCCACTCATGAGCAGGCCCCCCTTCCGTTCGCGACTGCGGGGCTCGCAAGCTCACTCCTCACGCTCACCCGTGCCGACCCTCCGTTCGCGACTGCGGGGCTCGCAAGCTCACTCCTCACGCTCACGAACGCACCCCGCCTTCCCAGCGGTAGAAGCCCTGGCCGGACTTCTTGCCCAGGCGGCCGGCGGCCACCATCTCCGCGAGCAGCGGCGGCGGGGCGAACCGGTCCCCGTACGCGGCCTGGAGGGTGCGCGCGATGTCGAGCCGCACGTCCAGCCCGACGATGTCCGTCAACTCCAGCGGGCCGACCGGGTGCCGGTAGCCGAGCACCATCGCCTTGTCGATGTCGGCCGGGCTGGCCACCCCGTCGGCGACCATCCGGATGGCCTCCAGCCCGAGGGTGACCCCGAGCCGGGAGGTGGCGAAGCCGGGCATGTCGCGTACGACGACGGGGTCCTTGCCCAGCCGCCCGGCGAGCGCGACCGCCGCGGCGGTGGTCTCCTCGGCGGTGGCCGGGCCGACCACGACCTCCAGCAGGGCCATCGCCCAGACCGGGTTGAAGAAGTGCAGCCCGAGGAAGCGCTCGGGTCGGGCCAGCCCCTCGGCCAGCTCGGCGATCGGGATGCTGGAGGTGTTGCTGCCCAGCAGCGCCGGTCGCAGGGCCTCGGCCTCGCGCAGCACCGCCCGCTTCAGCTCCGGCCGCTCCGGTACGGCCTCGACCACGACGGCCGGCTCCTCGGCGACCTCGGCGAGCCCCGAGCGCAGCGTCACCCGCTGCCGGTTCGTCGCGGCCCGGTCGGCGTCCAGCTTGCCGCGCTCCACCGCCCTGTCCCACAGCTCCCCGAGTCGCTCGACGGCCGCCGCGCCCCGGGCCCGGTCCACCTCGACCAGCTCGACGGCGTGGCCGGCTCCGGCCGCCACGTACGCGATGCCGAGCCCCATCGTGCCGGCCCCGACGACGACAAAGCGGTCGCTCATGACGCCTCCCTGTCTCCGGTGGCGGGACGGGGTCGACCCGCGCCCCGCCGCCCGCTCCACTCGCTCATGGGCCCGACCCTATGCAGCGGCGATCTCCCCGGCATGCGTGGGGGCGCGCCGGATCGGGTACCACGGCACGCAACCGAGGGAAGGACGGCCCAGATGAGCCAGGCACCGGAGACCGTGCACGCCGCGGACGCGGCGGAGACCGTGGAGACCCGCGGGGACGAGCGGGTCGACCTGCTGCGCGCCGACACCAACAACGACGGCCGCACCGACGTCTGGGTGGTCGACACCGACGGGGACGGCAAGCCCGACCTGTTCCAGTTCGACACCGACGGGGACGGCAAGGTGGACATCACGATGGTCGACCTCGACGAGGACGGCACCCCGGACGAGGTGGTCGACGGCGACGGCGGCCTGCCGCCCGAGCAGCTCCCCCCGACCGTCCAGGTCTGACACCCGCGCCGGGTTCCCGCGTCCGGCGGGAATCCGGCGTCGGCGTCGGGGGGTCCGCGGTCGGGGCCGGTCGTCAGCCGGCGAGGCGCAGGGTCGCCAGGTAGTACGGCGCGTCCCGATCGTCCACGTCGGTCAGCCGCCAGTCGGTGCCCCGGACCAGCTCGGCCAGCTCGTCCGGGGAGCAGACCAGGTAGTCGAACCACTCGGTGCCCAGTTCCCGGTAGCGCAGTCGGAGCCGGAGCTGCCCACCGAACCGGCCCCGACGCCGGTTGCGCTCGTGGTAGCCCGTGTGGACCGGGTCCCGGGTGCCGTACGGGTCGGTGCCGTGGGCGATGACCTGTGCTCCCGGCCGGGCCAGCGCCGCCAGCGCGGCCAGCAGCGCCGGCCCGCGTTCCCGCCCCTCCAGCAGGCCCACGTTGTTGCCGAGCAGCAGGAACGTGTCGTAGCGGCGGCCGTCCGCCACGTGCGCGTCGACCGTGCCGTGCACCAGGTCGCGTACGCCCCGGCGGCGGCAGACGGCCAGCGCCCCGGCCGAGGTGTCCAGCCCGGTGACGGGCACGCCCCGTTCCTGGAGCAGCAGCGCGATCCGGCCCGCCCCGACGCCGACGTCCAGGGTCGCGCCCCGGACCCGGTCCACGGCCCGGTGGTCGTACGGCTGCCAGTCGGCCGGCCCGTCCAGGTAGTGCGCGGCGGGGGCGCCGTTGATGAGCCCGTCGTCCCGCTCGATGATCTCGATGACCGGTCGCGGCAGCCGCCCGCCGGCCAGCGGGCGGGGGCCGACCCCGGTGGCCACGGCGTACGCGTCGCGCAGCATCTCCCCGAACACGTCACCGATCCGTGGCTGTCCCGTCACGGGCTTCACGCTATCCGGCCGGTCAGTCAGCCGCACCGGCCGTATCCTTGGCGGGGTGACCACCCTGGACCGCCTCGGCGCGGAGAAGTACATCCTGCTCACGACGTTCCGCAAGGACGGTCGGGCGGTGCCGACCCCGGTCTGGGCGGTGCGCGACGGCGACGCGCTCTGGGTGTGGTCGGCGGCGGACGCCGGCAAGGTGAAGCGGATCCGGCGCAGCGGCGACGTCACGGTGGCCCCGTGCGACGTCCGGGGCCGCCCGCACGGCGAGGCGGTCGCCGCCCACGCGACCCTCTGCGACGCGGCCGGCACCCGGCGGGTACGTGAGCTGATCAAGCAGAAGTACCGGATGATCGGCCGGCTCAGCCTGCTCGGCAGCCGCCTGCGTCGCGGCGAGAGCGGCACGGTCGGCATCCGGGTCGTCCTCGCGGACCGGCCGCCGGCTGGCGCCTGATCCCACGCCCGTCGTCCGTACGCGGGCGGGGTCCGGACACGACGGAGGGCGGCGGACCATGTCCGCCGCCCTCCGTTCACACCCGTTTGTATCCCAGTCGGTCAGTCCCCCTGGCGCTGCTGGGGGATCTGTCCCTGCAACAGGGCCCTGACCTCCGATTCCCGGTACCGACGGTGTCCACCCAGCGTGCGGATGGCGCTGAGCTTGCCCGCCTTTGCCCACCGGGTCACCGTCTTCGGGTCGACACGGAACATCGACGCCACCTCGGCCGGTGTGAGTAGCGGCTCTGGTTCGTGCGTTCGCGATGCCATCGGTCACTCCTCCACATGTATAGACATCGGCCGGGGTCCCGCCGGTCGACGCGTCTCCCATGGTCCGGCTAGTCCCCGATGTCCGACATGGGCCGAACGGCCGAACGTCCCTAGACGGACGGATGAACCATGCCCGATTTATGCGACTTTTACACGGCAGAAAGTACCTTATTCGGACTCATGATCACGGTTCGTGATGCGTCGACTACGAACTCGCCTCGACTTCGGAGCAGTTTCTGGGCGATTTCGCCTCAGTTGCACCGTTCCAGCAGCTGGACCGCCCGCCAGCGCGCGACCAGCTTGTCGTACGCCGCCGAGGCCTCCTCCGCCTCGCCCCGGGACAGCCCGGCGAGGCCGCTCGCCACCAGCTGGGGCGAGTCGTCGGCGGCCAGCGTCTCGTCCGACAGCAGCTCGACCAGGCCGCCGTAGTCCAGCTCCACCATCGAACGGGGGTGGAACTCCTCCAGCCAGCGGGCGGCCTCCTCGACCGCCTCAGTGATCGGCGCGTCGCCGATCGACTTGCGCAGCACCGACAGGGCCCGCGACGAACGCCGCCGCGCCTTGGAGATCTCCGTCCGGTAGTGCAGCGCCCGCCGCCCGGGGTGGGTCACGTGGTGCCGTTCCTCCGGGCCGAAGAGCACGAACCAGCGCAGCGGTACGCCCCACGTGGCGATCTGCTCGTGCACGCGCGGCACGCCGTGCTCCAGCACCCGCGCCCCGCTGCGCCAGTCCTCCACCACGGCCTTCGCCTGCCCGGCGAGCACCGGCGGCACGAACGCGTCGGCCAGCACCGGCGGCACCCCGTCGCGCGCGTTCAACGCCGCCTCGGCCACCCGGATGCGCAGGTTCCACGGGCAGACCAGCAGGGCCTCGTCGGTCTCCAGGACGTACGCCTCGTCCGGCAGGTCGGGCAGCCGGGTCCAGCCGGCGCCGAGCGCCTCGAGCACCGACGTCCGTTGCCGGCCCGGCCCCTCCACCGGTGCCACCGCCCGCCCCTGCTCGACGTAGCGCCGCCAGTACGCCTGGCGGTCCCGGTCGAAGGCGGTCAGCGGCTCGTACACGCGCAGGTATGAAGCGAAGAGCGACGGCACGGCGCGATCCTCCCACGAATTGGAACTCGGCCGTCGTCGGCAGCGCGATCACGCGTGCCGTGGGCGGCCGGACGGCGTCGGCCGATACTAGGCTCAGCGGCACCGGCAGCATCCCGCCGGCGGTCCACCGGTCCGCGTCCCACAAGGGCGCACCCCACACCAGGAGCGAGTCATGGGCGTATTCGCCACCACCGAAGACCCGGGGTCCAGCGGTCACGAACAGGTCGTGTTCTGCCAGGACAAGCAGACCGGCCTCAAGGCGATCATCGGCATCTACTCCACCGCGCTCGGCCCCGCGCTCGGTGGGACCCGGTTCTACCCGTACGCCAGCGAGTCCGACGCCCTCGCCGACGTGCTCGACCTCTCCCGGGGCATGGCCTACAAGAACGCCCTCGCCGGGCTGGACCTGGGCGGCGGCAAGGCGGTCATCTGGGGTGACCCCGAGCGGATCAAGAGCGAGGCGCTGCTGCGCGCGTACGGCCGCTTCGTGGAGTCCCTCGCCGGGCGCTACTACACCGCCTGCGACGTCGGCACCTACGTCGCCGACATGGACGTGATCGCCCGCGAGACCTCCTACGTCACCGGCCGCAGCGTCGAACACGGCGGCGCCGGCGACTCCTCGATCCTCACCGCCTGGGGCGTGTTCCAGGGCATGCGGGCCGCGGCCGAGCACGTCTGGGGCGCCCCGACCCTCGCCGGCCGGCGGGTCGGCGTGGCGGGCCTGGGCAAGGTCGGCAAGTACCTCGTCGGCCACCTGGTCGACGACGGCGCCGAGGTGGTGGCGACCGACGTCAACCCGAAGGCCCTCGAGTGGGCCCGCGCCACCCACCCGCAGGTCGCGCTGGTCGACGACGCCGCCGCGCTGGTCGCCGCCGACATCGACGTGTACGCCCCGTGCGCCCTGGGCGGCGCGCTCAACGACGACACGGTGCCGGCGCTGCGCGCCAAGGTGGTCGCCGGCGCGGCCAACAACCAGCTCGCCCACTCCGGCATCGAGAAGCTCCTCGCCGACCGCGGCATCCTCTACGCCCCGGACTACGTCGTGAACGCCGGCGGCGTGATCCAGGTGGCGGACGAGATCGAGGGCTTCAACTTCGACCGGGCCAAGCTGCGCGCGACCCGGATCTACGACACCACCCGGGAGATCCTGCGACTGGCCGACGCCGAGGGCGTGCCGCCGGCCGTGGCGGCGGACCGGCTGGCGGAGCGGCGGATGGCCGACGTCGGCCGGCTGCGCACGATCCACCTGCGCTGAGCGCCTCGGGGGCGGAGCGGCCGTTCCGCCCCCGGCCCCGGCGGGCGGCCCGTCCCGTTAGGGTGGTTTCGCATGGCTCTGCCCGGTGTCACGGGCGCTCCCGGCGCCGCTCCTTACCGGGTACAATCGGTGACGGCCGGATGACCGCGACGCGCGGTGTCGGTCGACGGTAACCCGAGGTGCCGAACGGTGGCATCCCCATGTACCGTAAGAGCCACGAGAGATGCCTGACGTCATCGGGGCCCGCCTTCGGGCTGCCCCGCATTCTGTGCGAGGGGGTCGAGCCATGGGGCGCGGCCGTGCTAAGGCCAAGCAGACGAAGGTGGCGCGGGAGTTGAAGTACCACTCCCCGAACACCGACCTCACCGCCTTGCAGCGCGAACTGGCGGGTGCTGGTAAGTCTGAGCACAACTTCGACGACGACTACAAAGAGTATGTCGACGACGATGATGAGGATCACGCGGACGAAGACCCGGATCCCTGGGTACGTCCGCCCCGCTGACCTCCGGTAGCAGCTGAGCACGCGGTGATCGCCCGCGTGCTCACGCATGTGCCCATCGAAGCGGCGCCAAGACCGACGATCAGGGACCTGCCCCGCCCGGACAACCCTCCGGACGATCGGCAGGTCCCTGATCACGGTCTGTCTCAGCGGGGACGGTTGTTCCAGTTGTAGAACGTCGGGATGTTCTCGAAGTGGTTCCAGGCGCACACGGCGCTCGCGCCGTCCCCGCCCGCCACCTCGGCCCGTAGTCGCCGCGCGGCCTCGGCCTCGTGGAGGAGTGCGGTGAGTCCCGGCGCGGCTTCCCGCACCCGGTCGGCGACCTCGTCCGGGGTGTCCGTCCTCCGGTCAGGATGCCGGTGACTGGTGGTCTCGGGCATGCTCCAACACTCCCTCCAGTAAGTGGATCTTGCTGTTGCGGCAGTGCGCGGTCTGCGTACCGTCGAAACGCCCCTGTTCGAAGTAGCGGTTGGCCGCGTGGCCGCCGCCGCAGAACCCGAAGTAGGGGCAGGACGCACGGCACGCCTCGACGCCGGCGAGGAACTCGCCGACCCAGGGCGTCCGATCCGCGTGGGCGAGGATCTCGACCAGCGGGGTGGCCAGCACGTTTCCGCTGCTGAAGTCGCCGTACCGGACATCGGTGAAGCCGGCCAGCTCCGGCGAGAGCACGGTCACCGAGCCGTCGTGGCCGACCGTCGGGATCGGGTCCAACCGCCGGGGAAGCAGGTCGTCGGCGCTGCCGTCGAGCACCGCCGCGGCGTACCGTAGCGACCACTCGACCTCGCGCAGGTGGATCCGGGGCTCCCGGCGCCAGGCCGCCACCAGCTCCGCCCAGAAGGCGGTCACCAGCTCCGCGTCGTGGGAGTTGTCGCGGAGGTTGACCCCCTCGGTCTCCTCGATGTTGACGCCCAGCACGTCACAGCCGAGGTCGAGGAAGTAGTCGTACAGCTCGGTGGCCAGGCCCGGCCCGGGACGACCCACCACCGCCAGCGCCGAGAACGGCAGGCCGTGCCGGCGCAGCGCCGCCACCCCGCGCAGGATCCGGTCGTACGCGGGACCGCCGCCCCGGGTGACCCGGTCGCCGTTGCGTTCCCGCGGGCCGTCCACGCTCACGCTCACCCGCACCCCGTGCTCGACGAAGAACGCGCACCAGGCGTCGTCGATCAGCGTGGCGTTGGTCTGCACGTGGTGCTCGACCCCGGGCCCGAAGGGCGCGATCAGCGCGGCCAGGTGCTCCCGGCCAGCGGCCAGCGGCTCGCCGCCGTGCCACACCACCGAGAACCGGCCCGCCGCCGCCCACGGGTTGACCGAAGCGGCCACCGCCTCGGCCACCGGCACCGGCATCCGCCGGTCGGCCGCGCGGAACGGCAGGTAGCAGTAGGCGCAGTCCAGGTTGCACAGGGTGGTGGGCTGCATGACCACGTACGAGGGGACGGCGGCCAGGCCGCGCATCCCGCTGAACGACAGTCCCCGAGCAGCCATTGCCCTCCTCCGCGCCTGAAGGGCTGTCGGGAAAACCGGGCAGGCGGCCCCGACAGCTCTGAGGGTGCCCTTCAGGCTAGGCGGCGACGGCCACTCGGGTGAAGCCCTGATCAGGTGCCCGTACGGTCACCGGGAGTCGATCAGCCCCGGGTGTGCTGGCCGACCATCTGCACGTTGCCGGAGCCCTCGATGATCTCGCCGGCCTGCCACGCGTCGACGCCCCGGCCCGTCAGGGTGGCCAGCGCGCGGTCCGCGTCCTCGGCGGAGACGATCGCGAACATGCCGACGCCCATGTTGAAGGTCGCCTCCATCTCCGGGTCCTCGATCCGCCCCTTGGACTGGATCAGGTCGAAGATCGGCTGCGGCTTCCAGGTGGACCGGTTGACGACCGCGTCGACGTGCTCGGGGAGCACCCGGACCAGGTTGCCGGGGATGCCGCCGCCGGTGACGTGGGCGATGGAGCGCACCTCGGCCTCGGCGATGAGCTTGAGGCAGTCCTGCGCGTAGATCTTCGTCGGGGTGAGCAGCTCCTCGCCGAGGGTGCGCTGCCGGCCGAAGTCGTCGATCACCACGTCGAGCCGCATCCGGCCGGCGCCCAGCAGCACGTGGCGCACCAGCGAGTAGCCGTTGGAGTGCAGGCCGGAGGAGCGCATCGCGATGACCACGTCGCCCACCTCGACCCGGTCCGGGCTGAGGATGTCGCTCTCCTCGACCACACCGACACCGGTGGCGGAGATGTCGTACTCGTCCGGGCGGAGCACGCCCGGGTGCTCGGCGGTCTCGCCGCCCAGCAGGGCGCAGCCGGCGTAGCGGCAGCCGTCGGCGATGCCGGCGCCGATCTCGGCGACCTTGTCCGGCACGACCTCGCCGGTGGCGATGTAGTCGAGCAGGAAGAGCGGCTCGGCGCCGCAGGCCACCAGGTCGTCGACGACCATCGCGACCAGGTCGATGCCGACCGTGTCGTGGATGTCCATCTGCTGCGCGATCACCAGCTTGGTGCCCACGCCGTCCGTGGACGAGGCCAGGATCGGGTTCTTGTACTTCTTCGTGTCCAGCCGGAACAGGCCGGCGAAGCCCCCCAGGTCGCCCATCACCTCGGGGCGTCGGGTCTGCTTCACCTTCGACTTGAGCAGCTCGACCGCGCGGTCGCCCGCCTCGATCGAGACGCCGGCGTCCGCGTACGAGACCGAGCGTTTGCGCGCCTGGCGGCCGGTGCCGGCCGTCCAGGGCTGGCGGTCGCCGCCGGCGCCGGACGGGCTGCTTCCTGCGCCGCTGCGCTCGGACACGTGCGTCACGGTTCTCCCCCTTGGTTCTGGCGCCGCGCCGGCGGTGGCCGGGCCGCGCCGGGTGGTGCTACGGGCGGTGTGTGGTCACGCCGCCCGGAGTGGCGACGAGCGGGGCGGTGTGCTCCGGGGTATCGACCGCCTGCGCGGCGACCCGCCGGCCCACCCCTTCGAGCACGTGCTTGCCGATCAGGTTGCCGGCGGGCAGCTCGATCGGGTATTCCCCGTCGAAGCACGCCCGGCACAGCCGGGTCTTCGGCTGCTCGGTGGCGGCGATCAGGCCCGGGAGCGACACGTAGCCGAGCGTGTCCGCCCCGATGGAGCGCCGGATGCCGTCGTTGTCCAGCCCGTTGGCCAGCAGCTCGGCGCGGGTGGCGAAGTCGATGCCGTAGAAGCACGGCCAGTTGACCGGCGGCGAGGAGATGCGCACGTGCACCTCCAGCGCGCCGGCCTCGCGCAGCATCCGCACGATCGCCCGCTGGGTGTTGCCGCGCACGATCGAGTCGTCGACCACGACCAGCCGCTTGCCCCGGACGTTCTCCCGCAGCGGGTTGAGCTTGAGCCGGATGCCGAGCTGGCGCAGCGTCTGCGACGGCTGGATGAAGGTGCGCCCGACGTACGGGTTCTTCATCAGGCCGGCGCCGTAGGTGATGCCCGACTCCTCGGCGTAGCCGATCGCGGCCGGGGTGCCGGACTCCGGCACCGGGATGACCAGGTCGGCCTCGACCGGGTGCTCCTTGGCCAACTGGCGGCCGATCTGCACCCGGGCGGAGTGCACGTTGCGACCGGCGATGGTGGCGTCCGGGCGGGCGATGTAGACGTACTCGAAGAGGCAGCCCTTGGGCTCCGGGGCGGCGAACCGGCTGGAGCGCAGGCCGTCCTCGTCGATCGCGATCAGCTCGCCGGGCTCGACCTCGCGGACCACGCTCGCGCCGACGATGTCCAGCGCGGCCGTCTCGCTGGCCACCACCCAGCCGCGCTCCAGACGGCCCAGCACCAGCGGGCGTACGCCGTGCGGGTCGCGGGCCGCGTAGAGGGTCGACTCGTCCATGAACACGAAGCTGAACGCGCCCCGCAGCCGCGGCAGCACCTCCAGCGCCGCCGCCTCGACCGACAGGTCCGGGCGGCTGGCCAGCAGCATCGTCACCAGGGAGGTGTCGTTGGTCGAGCCGTCGGCGACCAGGCCCCGCTCGGCGACCTCGCGCTGGAGCTCCGCGGTGTTGACCAGGTTGCCGTTGTGGGCCAGCGCGATGGTGGTGCCGGAGGTGGTGGACCGGATGGTCGGCTGGGCGTTCTCCCACGTCGAGCCGCCGGTGGTGGAGTAGCGGGCGTGCCCGATCGCCACGTGCCCGCGCAGGCTGGCCAGGGTCGGCTCGTCGAAGACCTGGGCGACCAGGCCGAGGTCCTTGTAGACCACGACGCCCGAGCCGTCGCTGACCGCGATGCCCGCGGCCTCCTGACCACGGTGCTGGAGGGCGTAGAGCCCGAAGTAGGTCAGGTTGGCGACCTCCTCCCCGGGCGCCCAGACGCCGAAGACGCCGCACGCGTCCTGGGGGCCTGGTCGTTGGGGATCAAGGTCGTGGCTCAGCCGGCCGTCGCCTCGGGGCACCTGCGCTCCCTCATGCTGATCTGGACCGGCCTTGCGGAATCACGCGGGGGGCGGATCCGCACTCCTCGGCCGGGACCACTGTCGTCGCCTGACAGTGTACGCGAATCCGTGTCGATACAGAAAGTCACGATCCGGCTCCGATGTGTGACCGGTCGATGCGTATCGCCCCAGCTAGAGCGGCAGGTGCGCGGAGAGGTCCGCTCGGATTCCACTCACCCGTACGCGACCCTGGGTGATCGCGTCGGCCCAGTCGAGCCGTCCGGTGGCCACCGCCAGCCAGGTCTCGGGCTCCATCTCGACGACGTTGGCGGGGGTGCCACGGGTGTGTCGGGGACCGGGAACGCACTGAACTGCGCCGTAAGGTGGGACCCGCACCTCCACCGATCGGCCGGGGGCGCGCTCCGCGAGGACGGTCAACAGGGCACGGACCGCCTCCCGGAGGACCGGCCGTTCGGGCGTACGCCCCTCGTCGAGCGCCGACAACGCCGCCGCGACCGCGGCGGACTTAGTGTGCGGAGAGGACACGACGGGACGATACGGCTTCAACGCGCCGCGCCTGACGCTGGCCCTGGGTCGCGCCGATCCGGTCAGACAAGGCATAGTTGCCGACGGCGTATTCGTACCGTGATGATCCCCGGCCCGGCGCCCCGCCGCCGAGGGAAGTCAGTCCGGAAGGGCGGTGGACGTGTCAACACACCGACGTGCCTGGAAGCAGCGGGCCGGTGTGGTCGTGGCGCTGGTTGTCGGCGCTCTGCTCGCCGCCCCCGTCACACCAGCCCTGGCCGCGGACGTCACCGTGTCGCCCGGCTCGGTCACCGTCAACGCCGGCAGCGACGCCGCCGTCACCGTGCAGGTGACCCCCCGCGAAGGCGACGAGAAGGTCAAGATCAGCCTCGCCGGCCTGCCGGGCGGCGTGAGCTGCGCGGGCGGCTGCGGAGAGATCGACGTCAACAACGACCGGCCGAGGTCCCAGCTGCTGCGGATCAGGGCCAGCGACAACGCCGGCGACGCCAACGTCACCGTGACGGTGGCGGCCGAGGGCGACAAGTCCGGCGCCGGCACCGCCACCTTCCAGCTCGGCGTCAAGGGCCGGGCCCAGCCGTCCCAGCCGCCCCAGACGCAGACCGTCAAATCGGTCTCCGGCAAGGTGGTCGTGCAGGCGAACGGCAAGGCCGTGCCGAACGCCGTGGTCATGCTCCAGGACGGCGCCGGCAAGAAGATCGACACGATCAGCGACGACGACGGCAACTTCCGCTTCTCCGGCAACAGCGAGAAGCCGATCGCGCCCGGCCGGCTCGCCATCGGTGCCAGCGTCGGTGAGGTCTACGCCACCAAGAGCTTCGACGCGTCCGCCGGGCAGAGCGTCACCGGCCAGCGCATCGCGCTGGCGATCAAGGTCGAGACGACCCCGAGCCCCACCCCGTCGGCCAGCGAGGAGCCGCCCCCCTCCGACGAGCCCGTCGAGGAGACGCCCGAGGAGAGCACCGAGGCGACCCCGGGCGCGGCGGCCAACGCCAGCAACGAGGACTCCGGCGGCATGGGCTCCTGGCTGATCATCCTGCTCGGCGGCCTGCTCGTCGCCGCCGGTGTCGGCACCATCGTGCTGCTCCTGATGCGGCGCAAGGACAACGGCGACGAGGCCGACGACGACGCCCCGGCGGGTGCCGCGGCCGGTGCGGTCCCGGCGGCTCGCGGGGCGTTCCGCGGCGCGGACGACCAGACCCGGGTGGTCAACCGGGTCGGCACCACGCCGGATCCGACGATGGTGGGCGGCGCCGCGCTCAGCGACGCCCCGACGATGATGCACCGCCCCGTGGTCGACGACGTTCCGCCGGACCCGTACGGCGCTCCCCCGCAGCCCTACGGCGCGGCGGGCAACCAGCAGGGCTGGGGCGGCAGCGGCTACGGCGACGAGCCGGCCGGCGCGGGTGGCTACGGCGGTGCCGGCTACGGCAACGCTCCCGCTTCCGGCGGCGGCTACGGCAGCGGCGGCTACGGCAACGCGCCCTCGTCCGGGGGCGGCTACGGCAACGCGCCCGCCTCGGGCGGCGGCTACGGCAGCAACGACTACGGCGCTCCGGCAGGTGCGGCCGGCACGGCGGGTGCCGCGGGCTACCCGCCGGCGGGCGGCGGCCGGGGCCACGGCGAGCGGTACGACGAGCCGACCGGCCGCTACACCGGCGACGCCACCCAGTACCCGGCCCCGGCCGACCCGTACGCCACCGGCGTCTACCAGCCGGAGCAGGGTCAGGGCTACGGCCAGTCCGACCCGGGCGCGTACGGCCGGGGCGGCGAGCAGACCGGCGGTTACGACCAACCGGGCGGCGGCTACGAGCGGGGCGGCTACGGCCAGCCCGGTGGCTACGGTCAGGAGCCCCCGGCGCCACGCGGCGGCTACGGCCAGCCGGGCGGCTACGACCAGCCCACCTCGTACGACAACCAGGGCGGCTACGGCCAGGGTGGCTACGGTCAGGAGCCCCCGCAGCAGCGCGGCGGCTACGAGGACCGCGACGGCTACGGCCAGGGTGGCTACGGCCAGCCGGGCGGCTACGACGACCCGCAGACCGGTCGCGGTCGCCCGGACGGCCCACCGCAGCAGGACCGGGGTGGCCGCCGGCTGGACTGGCTGGACGACTGACCCGCTCGGGGGCCGGCCCCCGACGACAGCACCACGGCGAGGGCCGTCCGGATCTCCGGGCGGCCCTCGCGCCGTTCCGGCCCGCCCCGACCGGGTCGGACGCGCGGTCGCGGGGAGGTCAGGCGGCGGAGAAGACGCCCTGCCGCAGCACCGGGACCACGTCCGAGACGCCGACCCGGACGGCGACCTCCACGTCCCCGGCGAAGCCACCCTCGATGAGCTCCCGGCCGGACACGCTGCCGCAGACCGCGGCGGGCACGTCGGGGGTGCTGGCGAGCGCGGCCAGGGCCACGGCCGCCTCCACGGAGAGGCCGCCGGGCACACCCGACAGGGCGTCCAGCACGCAGGCCGCCCCGAGCTGGTCCTCCACGCAGGGGCGCAGGGAGCCGTCCGGCCAGCGCTCGCCCGAGGCGATCACGCCGATCGGCGCGTCCGTCGAGCCGTACCCCTGCTGGTCGAGCCAACGGCCGACGGCTTGCGCGTTGCGCAGGCAGGCCGCGACCACCGGCAGCCCGGTGGCGCTGGCCGCCGCGCTGATCGCCGACCCGTTCGGCGACGGCAGCACCAGGTCGGCGACGACCGGTGCGGTGGTCAGCGCCGCCGACGAGAGCGACCACGGATGTTCCGGGGTCGTCTGCCGGCGGCCCACCGCCGCGACCGCGCCGACCCGCCGCGCGTAGTCGGCGGCCTGCTCGCCCCACGGGAACGGGTGCACCCGCATGCCGCGCCCGACCGCGACGTCCACGGCGGTGGTGAACGACAGCACGTCCACCACCACCAGCACCGCGCACACCCGGCCCAGCTCGGCCGCCCCCGTCAATCCCCAGTCGAAGCGGGCGCCTGAACCGGGTTGGACGTGGACGGCCGCGGCCACCGCCTCAGCGCCGACCAGGCTCGGTGTCGCCGGGCTCGGGAGCCGACGCCCCGCCGGCCTCGGCCGGCCGGTCTGCGGCCTCGGCCGCCGGCTGCTCCGGGCCGGGCGCGACGGCCTCCGCCGGGGCTGCCGCCTCGGCCGGGGCCACCGGCTCGACGACGCCGGTCGACGGGACCGGCCCGGCCGACGCGATCGGCTCGCTCACGACGGCCGACGGGTCCACCGGCTCCACGCCGGCCGATTCGGCGACGGGCAGCGGCACGGCCTCGACGGCACCCGCCACACCGGTGGCCGGCGCGGGCACCTCGACGACCCCCGCGCCCCCGAAGAGGCGCGGCAGCGTCTCGCCGTGCGCGGCCCGCAGCTCGTCCAGGCCGATGCGGAACTGGCCGTGCACCTCCAGCGCGCCGCCGGTCGGGTCGGTGACGCCGATCAGCTCGAACGGCACGCCGCGCTCGGCGCAGAGGGCGGTGAACGCCTTCTCGTGGCCGCGCGGCACCGACACCAGGGCCCGGCCGGCGGACTCGCTGAACAGGTAGACGAACGGCATCGAGCCGCCGTCGAACCGCTCCGGCACCGCGATCCGGGCGCCGACGCCGCGCCGCAGGCAGGACTCCACCAGGCTCTGCGCGAGGCCGCCGTCGGAGAGGTCGTGCGCGGCGCTCAGGTGCCCGACCCGCGCGGCCTCCGCCAGCAGGTCGGCCAGGAGCCGCTCGCGGGCCAGGTCGACCTGCGGGGGTACGCCGCCGAGGTGCTCGTGGGTGACCCAGGCCCACTCCGAGCCGGAGAGCTCCACGTGCGTCTCGCCGAGCAGGAAGATCTGGTCGTGGTCGCCGCTCGGCCGGGGCACGAAGCCCATCGGCACCCGGTCGGCCACGTCGTCGAGCACGCCGAGCACGCCGACCACCGGGGTCGGGTGGATCGGCGCCGCGCCGGTCTGGTTGTAGAAGCTGACGTTGCCGCCGGTGACCGGGATGCCCAGCTCGGCGCAGCCGTCGGCCAGGCCGCGGACGGCCTCGGCGAACTGCCACATCACGCCCGGGTCCTCCGGCGAGCCGAAGTTGAGGCAGTTGGTGACGGCGATCGGCTTCGCGCCGGTGACGGCCACGTTCCGGTACGCCTCGGCCAGGGCGAGCTTCGTGCCGTGGTACGGGTCGAGCCGCGCGTACCGGCCGTTGCCGTCCACCGACAGCGCCACGCCCAGCCCGGTCCGCTCGTCGATCCGGATCACGCCGGAGTCCTCCGGCTGGGCGAGCACGGTGTTGCCCAGCACGTAGCGGTCGTACTGCTCGGTGACCCAGGTCTTGTCGGCCAGGTTGGGCGACGCGATCATGCGCAGCACGGTCTCGCGCAGCGCCTCCGGGTCGGCCGGCCGGGGCAGCGTCTCCGCGCGGTCGGCCTGGAGCAGGATCAGGTCGGCCGGCTCGCGCATCGGGCGGGCGTAGACGGGACCGTCGTCGACCAGCGAGCCCGGCGGCACGTCCACCACGAGCTGGTCGTGCCAGGTGATCAGCAGCCGGCCCGGCTGGCCGTCCGGCGCCGGCGGGGTGACCTCGCCGATGGCGGTGGCCCAGACGCCCCACTTCTCGGCGGTCTTGAGCACCGCTTCGAGCTTCTCCGGCTCGACGACCAGCAGCATCCGCTCCTGGGACTCGCTGGCCAGGATCTCGTGCGGCTCCATCGAGGCCTCGCGCAGCGGCACGCGCTCCAGCCAGACCCGCATGCCGGTGCCGGCCGCCGCGGCGGTCTCGGTCAGCGCGCAGGTGAGGCCGGCGCCGCCGAGGTCCTGGATGCCGACGACCAGCCGGGCGTCGTAGAGCTCCAGGCACGCCTCGATGAGCAGCTTCTCCATGAACGGGTCGCCGACCTGCACCGACGGGCGGCGCTTCTCGCTGCCCTCGTCGAAGGTGGCGCTGGCCAGCACCGACACGCCGCCGATGCCGTCCCGGCCGGTCCTGGCGCCCATCAGCACGACGACGTTGCCCGGGCCGGCGGCGGCCTTGTTCTGGAGCCGGTCGACCGGCAGCACGCCGAGGCAGAGCGCGTTGACCAGCGGGTTGCCCTGGTAGCAGGGGTCGAAGACGACCTCGCCGCCGATGTTCGGCAGACCCAGGCAGTTGCCGTAGCCGCCGACGCCGGCGACCACGCCGGGCAGCACCCGGGCGGTGTCGGGGTGGTCGGCGGCGCCGAAGCGCAGCGGGTCCATCACCGCGACCGGGCGGGCGCCCATGGCGAGGATGTCCCGCACGATGCCGCCGACGCCGGTGGCCGCGCCCTGGTAGGGCTCGACGAAGCTCGGGTGGTTGTGCGACTCGACCTTGAAGGTCACCGCCAGCTCGTCGGAGACCTGCACGACGCCGGCGTTCTCACCGATGCCGGCGAGCAGCCGGTCGCTCGGCGGGGCCTTCTCGCCGAACTGCCGCAGGTGCACCTTGCTCGACTTGTAGGAGCAGTGCTCGCTCCACATGATCGAGTACATCGCCAGCTCGGCCTGGGTGGGCCGCCGGTCGAGGATGTGCCGGATCCGCTCGTACTCGTCGTCGCGGAGCCCCAGCTCGGCGTACGGCTGGAGTTCACCGGGGGTGTCCCCGGCGCGCGGCACGGTGTCCAGTCCGTCGGCCCAGTCGGCGGTCGCCGGCCCGGGACGCCCGGCCGGCGGCACGACGCCGGCCGGACGCGGCTCCACCGGCTGCGCCGGGGCGGCCGGGAAGGCCTCCGGGTTATCCCGTACCTCGTCCGGATGGGTGGTCATGACCTCTCCTCGCTGCGCTCGCGTCCGCCCGACGGGCGGGTGAGCCGACCGTTGATGCCGCGCACGGTCACGCCGGCGTCCCCACCAGGTGCTTGAGCACCGAGGTGAAGAAGCCGAGACCGTCCAGGGAGGGGCCCGTGAGCGCCTCCACCGCGTGCTCGGGATGCGGCATGATGCCGACCACGTTGCCGGCGGGGTTCGTGATCGCGGCGATGTCGCGCTGCGACCCGTTGGGGTTGCCGCCGACGTAGCGGGCGACCACCCGGCCCTCGGCTTCGAGCTGGTCCAGCGTCGCGGTGTCGGCGACGTAGCAGCCCTCGCCGTTCTTGACCGGGATCAGCACCTCCTGGCCGGGCTGGAACGCGTTCGTCCACGCGGTGCCGGCCGACTCGATGCGCAGGACCTGGTCGCGGTTGCGGAAGTGCAGGTGCTGGTTGCGGGTGAGCGCGCCGGGCAGCAGGTGGGCCTCGCAGAGGATCTGGAAGCCGTTGCAGATGCCGAGCACGGGCAGGCCACCCCGGGCCGCGTCCACGATCGTCCCCATCACCGGGGCGAACCGGGCGATGGCGCCGCAGCGCAGGTAGTCGCCGTAGGAGAAGCCGCCGGGCAGGACGACGGCGTCCACCCCGTGCAGCTGCGGGTCACCGTGCCAGAGGCGGACCGGTTCGGCGCCCGCGATCCGGACGGCCCGGGCCGCGTCCCCGTCGTCGAGCGAGCCGGGGAAGGTGACCACACCCACCCGGGCGGTCACGAGCGTGCGTCCACGGTCTCGTCGGCCTCGGCCACGCGGACCGTGAAGTCCTCGATGACCGGGTTGGCGAGCAGCTTGTCGGCGATCTCCCGGGCCCGGTCCAGGTCCGGTTCACCGGTGAATTCGATCTCGATCCGCCTGCCGATCCGAACCGAGGCGACGTCGCTGACGCCGAGCCGGGGCAGCGCGTTTGCGACGGCCTGGCCCTGGGGATCGAGGATCTCGGGCTTGAGCATGACGTCGACGACGACGCGAGGCACTGGGCACTCCTGACTGTGTACGCAGTTGGGTGCCGACCCACAACGGGCGAGCGCAGCCAGCCTACCTGGCAGATACCGCCCCGGACGCACCGGCCGGACGCAGTTCAGGCGGTGATCGACATTCCCGGCGCGGGGCCCGGGGACCGATGCGGGTTCGTTGCGATCCCGATGCCCATCCGTTGCCGACCGACCCGTTTCGCCCCGCTCCGCCGGATCGCCGGGGCACCGCCCGCCGCCCGGCCCGCCATACCGTCTCATCCATCATTTCCGATGGATCTCTTGTGAACGACATCTCAGGGGCCCTACCGTACATCGTCGTACGTCGATCGATCGTCGGGCCACCCCGCCCGCCGGCCGACAGCTCGACCCGGTGAACCCGGGCCCCGTCCCCGAAGGAGCCCCCATGCGCATCCGATCCATGGTCGCGGTGCTGGCCACCGCAGCGGCCGGCCTGCTCGGCGCCAGCTCCGGCGCCCTCGCCGCCCCGGCCGGCCCGCAGCCGATCATCGGCGGCAGCACCGTCTCGTCGGCCCCGTGGGCCGCCGCCGTGCTCAGCAACGGCTCGTTCACCTGCTCCGGCACGATCATCGCGCCGCAGTGGGTGCTCACCGCGCGGCACTGCGTGAACGGCACGATGTCCGTCCGGGTCGGCAGCGTCAACCGCACCTCCGGCGGCCAGACCCGCACCGTCAGCGCCAGCTACAGCCGGTACGACCTGGCCCTGCTGCGCCTGTCCAGCTCGGTGAGCACCTCGTACGTCACGCTCGCCAACAGCAACCCGCCGCTCAACTCGACCAACTCGATCTACGGCTGGGGCATGACCTGCTACAGCGGCTGCTCGGCCTCGACCCAGCTGAAGACCGCGTCGGTCCGGGTGACCAGCAACAGCGTCACCGACGCGTACGGCGGGCAGGCGATCCGGAGCACCCGGGTCAACGGCAACGCCTGGCGGGGCGACTCGGGCGGCCCGCAGTTCTACAACGGCGCGCAGGTCGGCGTCGCCTCCACCGCCGACGGCCAGAGCATCCAGAACTACGGCAGCGTCGCGTACAACCGGGCCTGGATCACCCAGACTGCCGGTGTCTGACGGTTAGCGCCGCGCCAGGCGCGGATGGCCGGCAGCGCGCCGGCCGTCCGCGCCGCGCCGTTTTGCAGCATCCGATCAGGTGAACACGGCTCACGATCGGGTGCGCGCAACCCTGAGACCATCGGAAACGTGCTGGTCGTGACGACGGAGCAACTACCCGGGTACGAAATCCGCCAGATCCTCGGCGAAGTGGTGTCATCGATGGCCAGGACGCGGAACCCGTACCGCGAGGGGGTCAAGAACCTGCGCGGTGGCGCGTACGACCCGATGGCCCCGGACAACCTCACCCGGTGGCGTACGGACTCGGTGGCCCGGCTCGGCGAGGAGGCCCGCCGCATCGGCGCGAACGCCGTGGTGGGGATGCGCTTCGACAGCCGCGACTGCGGCGAGATGTGGATGGAGATCTGCGCGTACGGCACGGCCGTGGTCGTGGCGCCCAAGATGCCCGACGTCATGCCGCCCGACCAGCCGCTGGTCGCCGCGGAGACCGCGCACGACCCCGCCTTCGCCGAGTCCCCGGGTGGCATCGCCGAACCGGCGAGCGCCCCCAACCTCCGCTCGGCCGCCGAAACCCCCACCCGAGACTGACCCGATCCACCCCCTCCGGGGCGCTCCGGTCGGTTGATCATGAAGTTGTTGCCGCATTCATCGGCGTGTCACGACAACAACTTCATGATCAACGGCCCGGGAGGGACGGGCGGCGGGTGGGGTGGGGGTTGGTGGGGTGGGGGGTCAGAGGATGGGGGGTGGGGTGTAGGTGGCTGCTTGAGGGTGGGCGTCCACTACCGTGGCGATGCGGCGGGCGACCGCCTCGACCTGGGCCGGGGCTGCGCCGACGAAGGCGGTGCGGTCGGCGACGAGGGTGTCGATCTCGGCGCGGGTCAGGCCCAGGCGGCCGTCCTCCGCCAGGCGGTCGAAGAGGTCGTTCTCGGCGGCGCCCTTCTCGCGCATGGCCAGGGCCACCGCGACCGCGTGCTCCTTGATCGCCTCGTGGGCGACCTCGCGCCCGACGCCGCGCCGGACCGCCGCCACCAGGATCTTCGTGGTGGCCAGGAACGGCAGGAAGCGCTCCAGCTCCCGGTTGACGACCGCCGGGTACGCGCCGAACTCGTCCAGCACGGTGAGGAAGGTCTGGAACAGCCCGTCGGCGGCGAAGAACGCGTCCGGCAGGGCGACCCGGCGGACCACCGAGCAGGAGACGTCCCCCTCGTTCCACTGGTCGCCGGCCAGCTCGCCGACCATCGACAGGTAACCCCGGATGATCACGGCGAAGCCGTTGACCCGCTCGCTGGAGCGGGTGTTCATCTTGTGCGGCATCGCGCTGGAACCCACCTGGCCCGGCTTGAAGCCCTCGGTGGCCAACTCCTGGCCGACCATCAGCCGGATGGTGGTCGCCAGCGACGACGGGGCGGCGGCGATCTGGGCGAGCGCGGCGAGCACCGCCAGGTCGATCGAGCGCGGGTAGACCTGGCCGACGCTGTCGAGCACGCGGGAGAACCCGAGGTGCCCGGCCACCCGGCGCTCCAGCTCGGCCACCTTGTCGGCGTCGCCGTCGAAGAGGTCGAGCTGGTCGGCGGCGGTGCCGACGGGGCCCTTGACGCCCCGCAGCGGGTACCAGTTGATCAGGTCGTCGAGCCGCTCGTACGCGATGAGCAGCTCCTCCGCGGCCGACGCGAAGCGCTTGCCCAGCGTGGTGGCCTGCGCCGCGACGTTGTGTGAGCGGCCGGTCATGACCAGGTCGGAGTGCTCGACGGCGAGCCGGGACAGCCGGGCGAGGGTGGCGACCACCCGGTCCCGGATCAGCTCCAGCGAACGGCGTACCTGGAGCTGCTCGACGTTCTCCGTGAGGTCCCGGGAGGTCATCCCCTTGTGCACGTGCTCGTGCCCGGCGAGCGCGCTGAACTCCTCGATCCGGGCCTTCACGTCGTGCCGGGTGACCCGCTCCCGCTCGGCGATCGAGGCCAGGTCGACCTGGTCGAGCACCCCCTCGTACGCCTCGACCACGCCGTCGGGCACGGGGATGCCGAGGTCCCGCTGGGCCCGGAGCACGGCGAGCCAGAGCCGCCGCTCCATCCTGATCTTCTCCTCCGGCGACCAGAGGGCGACCAGTTCGGGTGAGGCGTACCGGTTGGCGAGCACGTTCGGGATCGTCGTCACGGCGCTCATTCTCCCGGACCCGCCCGCACCGCATCGGCAGGGTTGCCGGCTGGCTATGGTGATCACCCTGCTGAGCCGACTGACGGGAATGAGGAAGAGTGTCCAGACTAACCGGCAGGGTCGCCCTGGTCACCGGTGGTAGCCGCGGTATCGGCGCCGCCGTCGTACGCCGGCTGGCCGAGGACGGAGCCCACGTCGCGTTCACCTACCGCAGCGCGGAGGAGAGCGCGAAGGCCGTCGTCGCCGACATCACGTCGTACGGCCGCACCGGCCTGGCGATCCGCGCCGACAGCACCGACGGTACGGCGATCGTCGACGCGGTCGAGCGGACCGTCGCCGAACTGGGGCGGCTGGACATCCTGGTCAACAACGCCGGGGTGTTCTCGTCCGGGCCGATCGGACAGGTCGGCCTCGACGATCTCGACCGGGCCATCGCCGTCAACGTGCGCGGGGTGTACCTCGCCACCCAGGCGGCGGTACGCCACCTGCGCGACGGCGGGCGGATCGTCAACATCGGCAGCAGCTTCGCCAGCCGCGTACCGGCTCCCGGGGTGAGCGTCTATGCCATGACCAAGACCGCCGTCAACGGCCTGACCAGGGCGCTCGCCCGCGAACTCGGCCCGCGCGGGATCACCGTCAACCTGGTCCTGCCCGGCTCCACGGACACCGACATGAACCGCGCGGACAGCGCCGGCGCGGACGCCCAGCGGTCACACATCGCCCTCGGTCGCTACGGCACGCCGGAGGACGTGGCGGCGACGGTCAGCCACCTGGTGGGCGAGGGCGGCCGGCACATCACCGGCGCGTCGATCGCCATCGACGGCGGCGCCACCGCCTGACCCGGCGGGCGGATGCGAGACCCGGGCGAACGGCGTGGACCTGCCCCATCTGCCGGTCCGGCCGGATCGAGGCCGCGGCGCGCGCCTCGACCCGCGCCGGACCAGCGCGGCGCTGGATATACTCGGCAAGCGGACGGTATATAGGGGGCGCGCAATGACCAAGATCCTGGTGGACGTCGATGACGAGGCGCTCGCCGACGCGGCTGCGGCTTTCGGCACCAAGACCAAGAAGGACACGGTGAACGTCGCGCTACGGGAAGGGGCTGCCCGCCTCCGGCGCGCCCGCGCCCTCGCGGAACTCAGCGGACGGGCCCAGGCCGGGGACTTCGACGAACTGCTCGACAAGAGCACGTACCGGTCGTGAGACTCGCCGACTACCTGGTCGACACCAGTGCGCTGGTCCGGCTGCTGCGCGACCCCGACACCCAGGCCCGATGGGAGCAGCCACTCACGGCCGGCCTGCTCGCGGTCTGCCCGCTGGTCGAACTGGAGTTCCTGTATTCGGCCCGCTCGCTGGCCGACCGCAGATGGCTGGGGGACCGGCTTCGCACGGTGTTCAACTGGGTGAGCATGCCGGACCGGATCTACGAGCGGGCGGCCGAGATCCAGGAGCAGCTCACCGCTCGGGGTACCCACCGGTCTGCCGGCGCCGTCGATCTGCTGATCGCGGCGACGGCCGAGTACCAGAGCCTCTCCCTGCTGCACTACGACCGTGACTTCGACCAGATCTCCGAGGTCACCGGTCAGCCCGTGCGATGGCTCGCCCCGGCAGGCACCATCAAGTAGGTACGGGGCGGCCGGTGAGGGCCCGCCACAACCCGGCGCACGCCTCCTCCTCGGTGTCGAACACCAGCCGGACGTCGTACCGTCCGCGCTCGTAGGCGCCGATCTCCCACCGCTCCCCCGCCGAGCGGCGCAGGAACCAGAAGTCGGGCGGGACCGGCACGTGCTCGTGCACGCCTTCCAGCTCGAATGCGTCCGGTGACATCCCGGTCGCCAGCAGGGCGTCACGCACCTCGTGCCGGTCCACTCCCCGACCTCCCCTGTCCACGCGGCTCAGCAGACGGGGGTTCCGCCGCCCACTGCACCCTGCCCGCATGGTCGCCGTCAGTCGACCCCGCCGCCCGCGGCCACCATTCGCGCCGCCGCACGTCCCGCGCGGGCCCGGGTCACCAGGCGGGGCGGGCGGCCGGGTCGAGGGCGAGGTCCCGGAGCTGCTCCGGGGTGAGCACGAACCGCCCGTCACGGCTGTGCAGCCCGACCACGATCCAGGTACCGTCGGGGTACAGGACGTCGACCCGCCGGCGTTGGATTACACCCCCACCCCGCCCTTCGTGCGAGACGGCTGCGGTCTCCCGGACGCGCGCGCCGTCCGGCCCCGTCGACAGGCCGCACGAGTCGACGGTCTGCTTCCCGCAGTCCATGACGTCGCGGTTCAGGCCCGGCTGCGGCTCGGCCAGGGCCCGGACGGACAACTCGTTGCTGAACGCGCCGGCGGGGTCCACCGGATAGGCGCGCACCGAGAAACCGACGTTGCGGAAGTCTTCGGACGCAATTCCGACCGGTGCGTCGCCGGCCGGTCCCGTGGGGAAGACGCCGCCGCGTACCACGGTCGGTTCCACCCACCGGGCTCCCGACGCCCGCGCGACGAGGGCCGCCGCCACCGCGTCCCGGTAGCGCTCGGCCGCCTCCGTGGGCAGCCTCTGGTTGCTCTTGCGGTACGGGGGGCGCGAGGCGGGCACCGGGCCCGCCGGCTGCATGTCCGGACGGTCGACCACCAGGCTCGCGCCCAGCACCAGCGCGAGGACCCCGCCGGCCGCCGAGGCGTACGCCCCGAGCCGGCGGGTGCGGACCAGCCGGCGCTGTCGCAGGATCAACCCGTCCAGGTCGATCGAGGAGGTCGGCGCGTCGCCGATCGCCGCGTCGAAGATCTCCCGGTACGTCACGCGAACCTCCCTGTGCTCAGGGCCGGCTGGTCAGCGGCCAGCAGGCGTAGCGATTCCAGTGCTCTGGCGGCCTGGCTCTTCACCGTGCCGGTGGTGATGCCGAGGATCTGCGCGGTCTCCTCCACGGAGAGGTCGCAGTAGTAGCGCAGCACCAGCACGGCGCGCCGCCGCTCGGGCAGCTTCCCGAGCAGGTCGAGGAGCAGCTCCCGGTCGGCCAGGTCGGGCTCGGTGTCCGGCGCGGCGTCGTCGGGGACCTCGTCGGTGCTGCGTTCACGCCGCCACGGCCGCCGTCGCTCGTCCAGCCAGGCGCGCATGAGCACCTGCCGGACGTACGCGTCGACGTTCTCCGCCGCGCGGACCCGGGTCCAGGCCCGGTAGAGCTTGCCCAGGGTGATGGAGACGAGGTCGTCGGCGGTGTGCCAGTCCCGGCAGAGCAGGTACGCCGTGCGGCGCAGATGCTCCAGCCGGGTCTCGACGAACTGCCGGTACTCGTCCTCGTCGGCCGACTTCACGCGTTCCGCCTTCGTCGCCTCATGCCCAGGGGACGGAGCGCGGGGCCGGGCGGGTTGCCCGGCCCCGCGTTTGCGGATCAGGTGCCCGGCTCAGCGCTCCAGGATCGCGGTCACGCCCTGGCCGCCGGCGGCGCAGACGGAGATCAGGCCCCGGCCGCTGCCCTTGTCGGCGAGCAGCTTCGCCAGGGTCGCCACGATCCGCCCGCCGGTGGCCGCGAACGGGTGCCCGGCCGCCAGCGACGAGCCGTTGACGTTCAGCTTCTCCCGGTCGATGGCGCCGAGCGGGGCGTCCAGTCCCAGCCGGTCCTTGCAGAACTCCGGGGACTCCCAGGCGGCCAGGGTCGCCAGCACCTGCGAGGCGAAGGCCTCGTGGATCTCGTAGAAGTCGAAGTCCTGGAGCGTCAGCCCGGCCCGGGTCAGCATCCGGGGCACCGCGTACGCGGGGGCCATCAGCAGCCCCTCGTCGCCGTGCACAAAGTCGACGGCGGCGGTCTCCGACCAGGAGAACCACGCCAGCACGGGCAGGCTGTGCGCGCGGGCCCACTCCTCGCTGGCCAGCAGCACCGTCGAGGCGCCGTCGGTCAGCGGTGACGAGTTGCCGGCCGTCATGGTCGCCGCCTCGGCGTCGGGCCCCTTCGCGCCGAAGACCGGCTTCAGGGCGCCGAGCCGCTCCAGGCTGGTGTCGGGGCGCAGGTTCGCGTCCCGGGTCAGCCCGAGGTACGGCGTCAGCAGGTCGTCGAAGAACCCCCGGTCGTACGCGGCGGCGAGCCGCTGGTGCGAGCGCAGCGCCAGCTCGTCCTGCGCCTGCCGGTCGATCTGCCAGCGCAGCGCCGTGCGGGCGGCGTGCTCCCCCATCGACAGCCCGGTTCGCGGCTCCGCGTTGCGCGGGATCTCCGGCTTGAACGGCTGGGTGGGGCGCAGCTTCGCGGCGATCCTCAGCCGCTCGCCGAGGGTGCGGGCGCTGTTGAGCCGGAGCAGCGTGCGGCGCATCTCCTCGTTGACGGCGAGCGGCGCGTCGGAGGTGGTGTCCACGCCGCCGGCGATGCCGACGTCGATCTGCCCGAGGGCGATCTTGTTGGCGACCAGGATGGCCGCCTCCAGCCCGGTGCCGCAGGCCTGCTGGATGTCGTACGCGGGGGTGTGCGGGTCGAGCTTCGAGCCGAGCACCACCTCGCGGGTCAGGTTGAAGTCCTTCGCGTGCTTGAGCACCGCGCCGGCCACCACCTCGCCGACGCGCTGGCCGGCCAGGCCGAACCGGGCGACGAGCCCGTCCAGCGCGGCGCCCAGCATGTCGGCGTTCGACGCGCTGGCGTACCGCGAGTTGGACCGCGCGAAGGGGATGCGGTTGCCGCCGATGACCGCCACCCGCCGGATGCTCTGCACGATCCCGCCTCCTCGAAAGACTTGCCCTCAACCTACTCGCCAGTAGGCTACGCCTATGACCGACAGGTACGCGAGCTTCGTCCGATCGGGGGCCGGCCGCACGCTGGTCAAGCGCCTCGGGCTGCCCGACCCGCCGCGACTGCGCCGGCACACCCCCGGCGATCCCATCGTGCCCGGCCCCGTCCTGCTGGGCGCCGCGACCGGCGGCCGGCTCGCCGAGCGGGCCGGCAAGATCCTGACCGCCGCCGGGGTCGAGCTGCGCGATCCCGGCGCCGTGGACTCCACCGAGCGCTTCGCCGCCCTGGTGTACGACGCCACCGGCATCACCGACTCCACCGAGCTGCGCCAGCTGTACGACTTCTTCCACCCGCGCGCCCGGTCGGTGCTGCCCAGCGGCCGGGTCGTCGTGCTCGGCACCCCGCCCGACGAGTGCGGCTCCCCCCGGGAGGCGACCGCCCAGCGGGCCCTGGAGGGGCTGACCCGCAGCATCGGCAAGGAGTTCGGCCGGGGCGTCACCGCCCAGCTCGTCCACGTGACGAAGGACCCGGACGCCGGCACCTGGACCAGCGTGGAGGCGACCCTGCGGTTCCTGCTCTCGGGCCGGTCCGCGTACGTCTCCGGGCAGGTGGTCCGGGTCGGCGCCGGCACGGCCGGGGCGCCGGCCGACTGGGACCGCCCGCTGGACGGGCAGGTCGTCCTGGTCACCGGGGCGGCCCGGGGCATCGGCGCGGCGCTGGCCCGGGTGCTGGCCCGCGACGGCGCCCGGGTCGTCGCGCTGGACATTCCGGCGGCCGGGGACGAGCTGGCGGCGGTCGCCAACGAGATCGGCGGCACCGCCGTCCAGCTCGACCTGACCGCCCCCGACGCCCCGCAGCGGCTCGCCGAGCACCTGGCCGAGCGGCACGGGCGGGTCGACGTGGTCGTGCACAACGCCGGGATCACCCGTGACAAGACCCTCGGCCGGATGGACGCCGACCGGTGGGACTCGGTGCTCGACGTCAACCTCTCCAGCCAGGAGCGGATCAACGACGTGCTGCTGGAGCGGGAGCTGATCCCGGCCGGCGGCCGGATCGTCTCGGTCTCCTCGATCGCCGGCATCGCCGGCAACCGGGGCCAGACCAACTACGCCACCAGCAAGGCGGGCGTGATCGGGCTGGTCGAGTCGCTCGCCCCGGCGCTGCGTGAACGGCAGATCAGCGTCAACGCGGTCGCCCCCGGTTTCATCGAGACCCGGCTGACCGCGCGCATCCCGCTGGTGATCCGCGAGGCGGGCCGGCGGATGAACAGCATGTCCCAGGGCGGGCTGCCGGTGGACGTCGCCGAGACCATCGGCTGGCTGGCGTGGCCGGCCTCCGGCGCGGTCAGCGGCAACGTCGTCCGGGTCTGCGGCCAGAGCCTGCTGGGGGCGTGATGGCGAGGAGAGGACAACCGGCGCCGGAGCCGGACGACCTGTCGGTGCACGAGCTGATCGACGGCCCGACCGAGATCCTGTCGCAGGACACCCTGGACGCGATCCGCGGGCCGGCGGCGTTCGGCCACGACCTGAGCCTCGAAGAGACGCACGACCTCTCCGCCTCCGCCGCCGAGGCGACGCGGGACCTCTCGGGCGGGGGCCCGGCCGCGACGGGTGCCCGGGAGCGCGTCGAGCTGCCCCGGATGCCGGCGGCCGGGGCGCTCTACCGGCGGGCGCTGCTCGGCGCGCTGCCCGGCCTCGGCGGTGGGCGGCGGTCGGCGGGCCTCCCGGCGGTCGAGCTGGCCGTCGGCGGGATCGCCGTCGACCGGACGCACCTCGCCGACTACGACCGGGTCTGCGGGTTCCGGCTCACCGACCGGCTGCCCGCGACGTTCCCGCACGTCATGGGCTTCCCACTGGCGCTGCGGCTGATGACCGCGCCGGAGTTTCCCATCCCGCTGACCGGCGTGGTGCACGTCGGCAACCGGATCACCGTGCACCGCCCGGTCATCGCCGACGAGACCCTCGACTTCCGCGCGTACGCCGAGAACCTGCGCCCGCACGACCGGGGGCGGCAGGTCGACGTGGTGCTGGTCGGCTCGGTCGACGGGGCGGAGGTCTGGCGCGGCGTCTCGACGTACCTCGGCAGGGAGGGCAAGCGGGGCGGCGGCGGGCGGCGCGAGCAGGCCGGGCGGCCCACGACGCCGGCCGGCTCTGCCCGCTGGCGGGTCGATCCCCGCGTCGGTACGGACTACGCGCGGGTCTCCGGCGACCACAACCCGATCCACACCTCCCGCCTCGGCGCGCGGCTGTTCGGCTTCCCCCGGCCGATCGCGCACGGGATGTGGAGCAAGGCCCGTTGCCTGGCCGCGCTGGAGAACCGCCTGCCGGACGCCTACACGGTCGAGGTGGCCTTCAAGCTGCCCGTGCCGCTGCCGAGCACGGTGAGCTTCGGCCTGCTGCCGGACGGCGGGTTCGCCCTGCACGACTCGCGCGGCCGACCGCACCTGGCGGGCCTCGTGCGCTGAGGCGCCCCCGCCGGAGCTGAGTACGCCCCTGCCGAATCCCGTCCCGGGCTTGGCAGGGGCGTTCTCGTGCGCTAAGTTCTTCTCATATCGAGATGTTCTCAGAATGAGAGAGACATGGTTGACGAGCAGGACTTCCTGGCCGCGTACGACCCCGGGGCCTACCCGTCGGTCGCCGTGACCGTCGACGTGGTGGCGCTGACCATCCGGGACGGCGCGCTGCACCTGCTGCTGATCCGGCGCGGCCAGCCGCCCTTCGAGGGGCGGTGGGCGCTGCCCGGCGGCTTCGTCCGCCCCGACGAGGACCTCACCGCCGGCGCCCGACGGGAGCTGGCCGAGGAGACCGGGCTCGGCGGCGAGGGACTGCGCCGCGTACACCTGGAGCAGTTGGGCAGCTACGGCACCCCCGACCGCGACCCGCGCATGCGCGTCGTCTCGGTCGCCCACCTCGCGTTCGCCCCCGACCTGCCCGACCCGGCCGCCGGCACCGACGCCGACGAGGCCGGCTGGCTGCCGGTGACCGCGCTGGCCAACCGGCAGCTCGCCTTCGACCACGGCCGGATCATCGAAGACGCGCTGGAGCGGGCCCGGTCCAAGCTGGAATACACCCCGCTCGCCACGCGCTTCCTCGCCGGCGAGTTCACGATCAGCGAGCTGCGCGCCGTCTACGAGACGGTCTGGGGCCACCCGCTGCACGCCGGCAACTTCCACCGCAAGGTGCTCTCGGTGCCGGGCTTCGTCGAGAGCACCGGCACCAGCACCGAGCGCGGCGGCGCCCGGGGCGGCCCCCGCGCCAAGCTCTACCGGGCCGGCGACGCCCGGCTGCTGCACCCGGCGCTGCTGCGCCCCGCCCGGGAGGAGACGGTCCGATGAGGACCGCCGAAGCCGTCCGCCTGGTCGCGGCGGCCCGCACCGACGCCGACCTGTTCGGCACGGACCAGCCGGCCCGGCGCTACCGCGAGCTGGTCGCGGCCCTGCACCCCGACCGCCTGCCGGCCGACCCGGCGGTACGCGCCGAGGCCACCGACGCGTTCGTCCAGGTCACCACCCGCTGGCGGGCCCGGCAGGTCACCATCCTCGGCGACTACCGACTCGGCACGCCGGCCTACTCGGGCGACCTGGCCGACCTCTACGACGTCGGGGCCGACCGGCTGCTCAAGCTGCCCCGGCGACCCACCGACAACGACCTGATGGCCCGCGAGGCGCACGCCCTGCGCACCATCGCCGAGCGCGGCGACCCGCGCTACCTGCCGTACGTGCCCCGGCTGGTCGAGGACTTCCGGCACCTCGACGCCGCGACCGGCGCCGAACGGCGGATCAACGTGCTCGCCTCCGCGCCCGGTTTGCACGACCTCACCGAGGTCCGGCGCGCGTACCCGGACGGGCTCGACGCCCGCGACGTGGCCTGGATGTGGCGCCGGCTGCTGGTGGCGCTCGGCCTGGCCCACGGGGCGGGCATCGTGCACGGCGCGGTCCTGCCGCCGCACGTGCTGATCGAGCCGGACGCGCACGGCGTGGTGCTTGTCGACTGGTGCTTCTCCGCCCCCGTCGGCGGCACTGTCCCCGCGCTGGTGCCCGGCTACGACGCGAACTGGTACCCCGACGAGATCCCCCGCAAGCGGCCCTGCGGGCCGGGCACCGACATCGCCATGGCCAGCGGATGCATGAGCTGGCTGATGGGACCGCGCGCGCCCCGCGAGCTGGACGCCTTCGCGCGGGGCTGCCGCCAGCGGGCCCTGGACGCCCGGCCCGACGACGCGTGGCGGCTGCTGCGCGAACTGGACGAGGTGCTGGACCGGCTCTACGGGCCACGCACCTTCCGACCCTTCACCCTCAACCCGTAAGGAGCTGTCATGGGCAGTGGAATGTGGTCCACCGACGTGTACGACGCCGCCGACCGCTACCGCCGGAAGACCGGCAAGAGCGCGTTCTCCTACAGCGACAGCGGGGCGCGCAAGGTGCACCCCGCCCTCGACCCGCGCGACGCGACGCGCGAGAGCCGCGACTCCGACGAGCACCCCCGGTCGACGCCCATCGCGGTGCTCTTCGACGTCACCGGCTCGATGCGCAACGTGCCGCGCGTCCTGCAGACCAAGCTGCCGCAGCTGCTCGGGCTGCTGCAACGGCAGGGCTACGCCAGCGATCCGCAGATCATGTTCGGCGCGATCGGCGACGCCACCTGCGACCGGGTGCCGTTGCAGGTCGGCCAGTTCGAGTCGGACAACCGGATGGACGACGACCTCGGCCTGATCGTCCTGGAGGGCGGCGGCGGCGGGCAGATGACCGAGTCGTACGAGCTGGCCATGTACTTCATGGCCCGGCACACCGTGACCGACTCCTGGGAGAAGCGCGGCCGGCGCGGCTACCTGTTCATCATCGGCGACGAGCTGGCGTACCCACAGGTGAAGGCCCGGGAGGTGGCCGGCGTCGTCGGCGACGACGTGCGCGAGGACGTGCCGCTGCGGCAGATCGTCGACGAGCTGACCCGCCGCTGGGACACCTACTACCTGCTCCCCGCCGGCAGCCACTACTCGGGCAACGCCAAGGTGCTCGACTTCTGGCGGGACCTGCTCGGGCAGAACGCCGTCGTGCTGGACGACCTCGACGCGGTCTGCGAGACGATCGCGCTCACCGTCGGGCTCGGCGAGCAGGCCATCGACCTGGACGAGGGCCTGCGCGACCTCGACCGGGCCGGCTCGGGCGCCAGCGGCACCGTCTCCAAGGCGCTGGCCCGCCTGCGCGGGGGGCGGCGCGCCGAGGTGTCGACGCTGCCCGCGTTCCGCGACACCGGCGGCGAGGTGACCCGGCTGTGAACCACGTGACGGCGGTCGGCGGCGGCGGCTGCGGCAGCTCCGGCTGCGGCTGCCGCTGCGGCGGCGGGGAGGTCCGGTGAGCAGGCACGTCGCGGTGGTGGACCTCGGCTACGGCGACGCTGGCAAGGGCACGGTCGTGGACTGGCTCTGCGCCACCCGGCCCGTGCACACAGTAGTCCGCTTCAACGGGGGCGCGCAGGCGGCGCACAACGTCGTGCTGCGCGACGGCCGGCACCACACGTTCGCGCAGTTCGGCGCCGGCACGTTCCACCCCGGCGTCCGTACGCACCTGTCGCGGCACGTGGTGGTGGACCCGCTGGCGCTGGCCGCCGAGGCCGACCACCTCGCCTCGGTCGGGGTGCCCGACGCGCTCGACCGGCTGACCGTCGACGGGGAGGCGCTGCTCGCCACCCCGTACCACCGGGCCGCGAACCGGGCCCGGGAGATCGCCCGGGGAGCCGACCGGCACGGCTCCTGCGGGCTCGGGGTGGGCGAGACCGTCGCGTACGGTCTCGCCCACCCCGACGAGGCGCCCCGGGTGGCCGACTGCGCCGACCCGGCGCTGCTGCGGCGGCGGCTGACCGCCCTGCGGGACCGGTTGACCGCCGAGCTCGGCCCGCTGGACGCGCCGCCCGTCGCCGACTGCCTGCCCGCGTTCACCGGCTTCGCCGGGCGGGTCGCGATCGTCGACCGGAGCTGGCTGGCCGGGGCGCTGCGGGCCGGCACCTGCGTCTTCGAGGGCGCGCAGGGGGTGCTGCTCGACGAGTGGCACGGCTTCCACCCGTACACGACGTGGAGCACCACCACCTTCGCCAACGTGGACGGCCTGCTCGCCGAGGCGGGCCAGCCCGGCGACGTCACCCGGATCGGGGTGCTGCGCGTGGTCACCACCCGGCACGGGCCCGGCCCGCTGGTGACGGAGGACCCGGCCCTGCCGCTGGCCGACCCGCACAACCCGACGAACCCGTGGCAGGGCCGGTTCCGGTTCGGCCACTTCGACGCGGTCGCCCACCGGTACGCCCTCGCCGCGGCCGGTGGGGTCGACGGCCTGGCGCTCACCCACCTCGACCTCGCCGGCCCCGGGCTGCGGATCTGCCGCCGCTACGACAGCACCGACCGGCTCACCCCGGGCCCGCCCGGCGACCTGGACCGGCAGGCCGCGCTCACCGCCCGCCTGCTGCGCGCCCGCCCCGTGTACGACGACGCCCCGCCGCCCGACTGGACGGCGGCGGTGCGGGAGGAGCTGGGCGCGCCCGTGGTGCTGACCTCCCGGGGACCCACCGCCGACGACAAGACCCCGCACGGCCCGCTGCTCGCCCCGCGCCCCCTCGCGCCGGCCGGAACGCCCGCCGAGGCGTCGGTGTGACGCCGGGCCGCGCCGGAGTCCCGAGCGGGTCGATCCGGCGACTCGACCACCGGGCGGGTCGCACCCGGCGAGCATGGGAGGCATGGAGTCCGTGCTCGACCTGCTCCGGCAGCTGGTCGCCTCACCGTGGGTGTACCTGCTGATCTTCGGGCTCACCGCGGTCGACGCGTTCTTCCCCGCCGTACCCGGCGAGACGGCCGTGATCACCGCCGCGGTGCTCGCCACGGGCGGCAACCCCGACCTGGGGTGGGTGATCGTCGCCGCCGCGCTCGGCGCGTGCGTCGGCGACCACGTCTCGTACGCCATCGGGCGCGGCGGCGGCGCGAGCCGGCTCGCGCGCTTCCCGGCGGACAGCCGGCGCCGGGCCAGCTCCGAGTGGGCCCGTCGGGCGGTGCACCAGCGCGGCGGGCTGATCCTGACCACGTCCCGGTACGTCCCCGGTGGCCGGACGGCGGTCACCCTCACCATGGGCGCGGTCCGCTACCCGCTCCGGTCGTTCCTGCTCTTCGACGCCATCGCGGCGGTGAGCTGGGCGCTCTACTGCACCCTGCTCGGCTACTTCGGCGGGCTGGCCTTCGAACGCGACCCGGTCAAGGGCATCCTCGCCGGCGTGGGCCTCTCGCTGGCGATCACCCTGCTGCTGGAGTCCGCCCGCTGGCTGTACCACCGCCGGCGCCGCGCCACATCCCACCGCTGAACGCGCGACCGTGGAGCCGCCGCCGCTCAGCCGGGGGTGACCCGTGGGTGCCAGGTGACGCCGTGCAGGAGTTGACCGGCACCGAGCCAGGCGACGTTCATCATCCGGGTGGCGGTCTTCTCCGGGTCGGCCTCCGGGTGGTCGGCGAGCCAGTCCGCCAGCGACTCGGTCGCCCCCACCAGGGCGTACGCGACGACCTCCAGGTCGGTCTCGCCCACCTCGCGGCCCTCGGCGCGCAGCGCGTGGTCGAGCATCCCGGCGACCACCTCGACCAGCCGGGCCCGCATGCCGGCCAGCTCGCCGGCGAAGGGCTGCTCGCCCCGGGCCTGCCGGTAGAGCACCGCCCATCCGTCGCGGTGCGCCCCGACGAAGCCGAAGAAGGCGCGAAGCCCGCGCCAGAGCCGCTCGTCGGCAGGCAGCTCGGGGGCGGCCGCCCCGGCGATGGCCTGCATCATCCGGGTGCCCTCCCGGTGCAGGCAGGCGACGAAGAGTTCTTCCTTCGTGCCGAGGTACGCGTAGACCATGGGCTTGGAGATGCCGGCGTCCTCGGCGATCTCGTCCATGCTGGCCGCGTGGAAGCCCCTGCGTGAGAACACTTTCACGGCCGCGTCGAGCATCTGCTGCTCGCGTACGGCGCGGGGGAGGCGCTTGAAGGTGGGTGGGGTGGACACCTTGCGAGCATACCTACTCGCCCGTAAGGTTACGCACGAGTAGCCAATACCCGGAAGGTGCAGCCCCATGACTGACTTCGACCCGGCCAACTTCGCGAACGTCGGCCCCAAGGAGTTCGCCCAGCTGGTCAAGTCCACTCCGGACGACAAGATCGCCGAGGTGATGTCCGGCGACCTGCGCGGCAAGATCCTCGGCGAGGTCTTCGGCCGGATGCCGCAGCTCTTCCGCGCCGACCGGGCCGGCTCGACCAACGCGGTCATCCACTGGAACATCACCGGCCGTCCCGACGGGGGCACCGACACCTACGAGGTGGTCGTCGCCGACGGCGCCTGCACCGTCAACGAGACCCCGCAGCACGACCCGAAGCTCAGCCTCACGATGGGCCCGGTCGAGTTCCTGAAGATCGTCTCCGGTGGCGCGAACCCCGTCATGATGTTCATGACCGGCAAGCTCAAGGCCAAGGGCGACCTGGGCCTGGCCGCCAACATCGCCAACCTGTTCGACATCCCCAAGGCCTGACATGGCCGAGTTCTCGCTAGACCTGAACGAGGAACAGCGGGATCTGCGCGACTGGGTGCACGGCTTCGCCGCCGAGGTCGTGCGCCCGGCCGCGGCCGAGTGGGACGCCCGGGAGGAGACCCCCTGGCCGATCATCCAGGAGGCGGCGAAGGTCGGCCTCTACGGCTTCGAGTTCCTCGCCACCTGCTGGGCCGACCCCACCGGCCTCTCCCTCCCGATCGCCAGCGAGGAACTCTTCTGGGGTGACGCCGGCATCGGGCTGGGCATCTTCGGCACCTCCCTCGCGGTGGCCGCGATCTACGGCGCCGGCACCCCCGACCAGATGGTCGAATGGGTGCCGCAGTGCTTCGGCACAGTCGACGAGCCGGCCGTCGCCGCGTTCTGCACCACCGAGCCCGAGGCCGGCTCCGACGTCGGCGCGATGCGCACCCGGGCCGTCTACGACGAGGCGAGCGACGAGTGGGTGCTCAGCGGGCAGAAGGCGTACGCCACGAACGGCGGGATCGCCGGGGTGCACGTGGTCACCGCCTCGGTCGACCCGACGCTCGGCTCCCGCGGGCAGGCGGCGTTCGTCGTACCGCCGGGCACCGCCGGCCTGGCCGCGACCCGCAAGCTGCGCAAGCTGGGCCTGCGCGCGTCGCACACCGCCGACGTCTTCCTCGACGACGTACGCGTGCCGGGGCGCTGCCTGCTCGGCGGCCGGGAGGCCCTGCTCGAACGGCTCGACCGGGCCCGCTCCGGCAAGCGCGTCTCGGGCCAGGCCGCGATGCGCACCTTCGAGCTCTCCCGACCCACCGTCGGCGCGCAGGCGCTGGGCGTGGCCCGGGCCGCCTACGAGTACGCCCTGGACTACGCGAAGGAGCGGGTCCAGTTCGGCCGCCCGATCATCGAGAACCAGGCGGTCGCGTTCGCGCTGGCCGACATGAAGATGGAGATCGACGCCGCCCGGCTGCTGGTCTGGCGGGCCTCCTGGATGGGCCGCAACAACCGGCCCTTCACGGCCGGCGAGGGCTCGATGTCCAAGCTGAAGGCCGGTGAGGTGGCCGTCTCCGTCACCGACAGGGCCGTGCAACTGCTCGGCGGGGCCGGCTTCCTGCGGGACCACCCGGTCGAGCGCTGGTACCGGGACGCCAAGATCTACACCATCTTCGAGGGCACCTCCGAGATCCAGCGGCTGGTCATCTCCCGGGCCATCTCCGGCGTCCAGATCCGCTGACCGACCGCCGGCGCCGTCGCCGTCCAGGGGGCCGCACCAGGCCCGGACGTCCGCCGCGCCCGTACCGCTGCGCGCTCGATCTCCAGATCGCCCGCGTGGGGTCCCCGGCCCGGGGGCCCCACGCGCACCGCACGAGGAGGCCGCGTCATGGACCTGCCGTTCGTCGTCGCCACCCTGACCCGACGCGGGCTGCTCGCCCCCGGCCGACCGATCCGCGTCGCCTCGCAGCTCCAGGCGCTGCGCAGGTGGGGCTGGAACATCGCCGGCGAGCTGCGCCAGGCCGCCGCCCGCGACCCCGACCGGGCGGCCGTCGTCGACGAGCAGGGCACCGGCCTGACGTACGCCGAGCTGCTCGACCGGTCGGAGCAGCTGGCCCGGGGAATGCGGACGGCCCTCGGGGTGCGACCCGGGGACCGGGTCGGCGTGCTCTGCCGCAACCACCACGGCCTGGTCGAGACGATCGTGGCCGCCACCCTGCTCGGCGCGGACGCGGTGCTGGTCAACACCGGGCTCTCCGCCGGGCAGCTCGCCACCGTCGCGCAGGAGCAGCGGCTGCGGGTGCTGGCGCACGACGCCGAGTTCGCCGACCGGGTCGCCAACCTCCCCGCCGAGGTGCAGCGGCTCGACGAGCGCGCCCGGGAGGCGCTCGTCGTCGGCGCGGTCCCCGGCGAGCTGCGTCCCCCCGAGCGCGACGGCCGGATCATCGTGCTCACCTCCGGCACCACCGGCGTCCCCAAGGGCGCCCGGCGCCCCACCCCGAACGGGTTCGGCCCGCTGGTCTCCATCATCGACCGGATCCCGCTGCACGCCCGGGACACCGTCATGATCGCCGCGCCGCTCTTCCACACCTGGGGGTACGCGGCCCTCCAGGTCTGCTTCGCCCTGCGGGCCACGGTCGTGCTGCACCGCCGGTTCGACCCGGCCGCCACGCTGGCCGCCCTCGTGGCGCAGCGCTGCGACGCGCTCTTCGCCGTGCCGGTGATGCTGCAACGGCTGCTGGAGGTGCCGCCGCCGGACCCCCGTCCCCCGCTGAAGGTGGTCGCGGCCAGCGGTTCCGCGCTGCCGGGCGGCCTCGCCCTGCGGTTCATGGACGTCTACGGCGACGTGCTGCACAACCTCTACGGCTCCACCGAGGTCTCGTGGGCGTCCATCGCCGGCCCCGCCGACCTGCGTGCGGCTCCGACCACCGCCGGCCGCCCGCCGCACGGCACCCGGCTGGAGATCCTCGACGCGGCCGGCGAGCCGGTGCCGGCCGGGCAGGTCGGCCGGATCTTCGTCGGCAACGAGATGCTCTTCGAGGGCTACACCTCCGGGGCCGTCCGGGAGCACCGCGACGGCCTGCTCGACACCGGCGACCTGGGGCGGCTCGACGCCGACGGGCTGCTCTTCGTCGACGGCCGGGCCGACGACATGATCGTCTCCGGCGGGGAGAACGTCTTCCCGGCCGAGGTGGAGGACCTGATCGCCCGGCTGCCGCAGGTACGCGAGGCCGCCGTGATCGGCGTACCGGACCAGGAGTACGGCCAGCGTCTCGCCGCGTTCCTCGCCCTGCACCCCGGCGAGACGCTCGATCCGGAGGCGGTCCGCGAATACGTCCGGCACTACCTGGCCCGGTTCTCCGTACCCCGGGACGTGGTCTTCGTGAAGTACCTGCCCCGCAACGCCACGGGCAAGGTGCTGGCCCGCGAGCTGCGCCGCTACTACGGCTGACCGTTCCCCGCCCGTTACTGCCCGGAACCCGGCCGCCCCTAGGCTGACGGCACCATGATCGGCTCCGGACCACGCCGCCGTGCCCGTCACCGCCACCATCCCCGTCACCGCCAGCCGGGACCACGGATGGCACCGCTGCTGCTGGTCGAAGCGGCGACCCTGCTCTCCAACACCGGCAACGGGGTGGCCAACGTCGCCCTGCCCTGGCTGGTGCTGGAACGTACCGGCAGCGCCACCGCGGCCGGCGTGGTCGCGGCGGCCGCCGCGCTGCCGATGCTGCTGTCCGGCCTCGTCTCCGGCACCATCGTGGACCTGCTCGGCCGGCGGCGTACGGCGCTGGTCTCCGACACGCTCTCCGCCGCCTCGGTCGCCGCGATCCCCGTGGTCGACGCCCTGCTCGGGCTGAACCTCGGCTGGATCGTGGCGCTGGCCGTGCTCGGCGCGGTGTTCGATCCGGCCGGGCTGACCGCCCGGGAGACACTGCTGCCGGCCGCCGCACAGGCCGCCCGCTGGCGGATCGAACGGGCCAACGGGGTGCACGAGGCGGTCTGGGGGCTCGCCTTCCTGATCGGGCCCGGCGTCGGCGGCATCCTCATCGCCGCGATCGGCCCCGGCCCGACGCTCTGGGTCACCGCCGCCGGGTTCGCGCTGGCCGTCGTGATGATCGCCGCCGTCCGGCTGCCCGGGGCCGGCCGCCCCGAACGCCCCCCGGAGGGCCTGTGGCAGGGCACCGCCGAGGGCCTGCGGTTCGTCTGGCGGGACAAGCTGCTGCGCACCATCGCGCTGCTCACGATGGTGCTGGCCGCGCTCTACCTGCCGGTCGAGGGCGTGCTGCTGCCGGCGTGGTTCGTGGCCCAGGGAGAGCCGGCCCGGCTCGGCGCGATCCTGATGGCGATGAGCGCCGCGGGCGTGATCGGAGCGCTCGCCTCCAGCGCGGCGGGGCGGCGGGTCCGTCGCCGTACCCTGCTGGTGGCCTCCCTGCTGGTCATCGGGGTGTCGCTGGTCGGCCTGGCCACCCTGCCCCCGTTCCCGGCCATGATCGGCTTCGCCGCCGGGATCGGGCTCGCGTACGGGCCGGTCAACCCGCTGTCCAACTACGCCATGCAGACCCGCACCCCGGAACGCCTGCGCGGCCGGGTGGTCGGGGTGATGACCTCGTTCGCGTACGCGGCCGGCCCGGCCGGTTACCTGCTCGCCGGGCCGCTGGTGGAACGGATCGGGCTACGCCCCGCGTTCCTGGCGCTGGCCGGGGCGCTGCTGCTGGCGGTGCTGGTCGCCGCGCCGCTGCCGGTGCTGCGGGCGCTGGACGATCCACCCCGCTACCCACCCGCCCCGCCCGGCGGCCCGGGCGACCGGGCGGAGGAGCTCGTGCCCCTCAACAGCCAGTACGCCTCCGCGACGCGCCGGGACACGCCCCGCGTACAGGGGCGCGTCCGGGTCGAGGGGCTGTGGACGCCCGCCACGCACCGGGACGCGCCCGTGCGGGGGTGACGGCCCCGGGTCAGGGATGCAGCATCAGCCCGGGCCAGCGGTTCCAGCCGCGCCCCGACGTACTCGCGGTAGCCCTCGATGTCGGCAGGCGATCCCGCCGCCTCCTCGCCGCACCGCTCAGACGGAGGCGAGGCGGGTGTGGGTTGCCCGGTCAGCCCGGAATCGTGATCCGACCCTCGACGGCGGCGGAGGCGATGTCGGTGCGGTGGTGCGAGCCGGCCAGCTCCACCCCGGCGACCAGCGCGTACGCGGCGTCCCGGGCGGTGGGCAGGTCGACGCCCGTGGCGGTGGCGCAGAGCACCCGGCCGCCGGAGGAGAGCAGCGCCCCGTCGGCGCCCCGTCGGGTGCCGGCGTGGATGATCCCCGGCCCCTCGCCCCCGGTGATCACGTCGCCGGTGCGCGGGGCGGCCGGGTAGCCCTCGGCGGCCACCACGACCGTGACGCCGGCACCGTCGCGCCAGCGCAGCGGCGGGTGCCCGGCCAGCGTGCAGGTCGCGGCGGCGTGCAGCAGCCCGGCCAGCGGGGTCTCCAGCAGCGCCAGCACCACCTGCGTCTCCGGGTCACCGAAGCGGGCGTTGAACTCGATCACCCGGGGGCCCTCGGCGGTGATCGCCAGCCCGACGTAGAGCAGCCCCGCGAACGGGGTGCCCCGCCGGGCCATCTCCGCCAGGGTCGGGTGCACGACGTCGCGCATGACCTCGTCGACAAGTCCGGACGGCGCCCAGGGCAGCGGCGCGTACGCCCCCATGCCGCCGGTGTTCGGGCCGGTGTCGCCGTCGCCGACCCGCTTGAAGTCCTGCGCCGGCAGCAGCGGCACCGCCGCCTCGCCGTCGGTGACCACGAAGAGGGAGACCTCCGGGCCGGACAGGTATTCCTCGACGACGACCCGGCCGCACTCCTCGGCGTGCCGCAGCGCGGCGGCGCGGTCGTCGGTCACCACGACGCCCTTGCCGGCGGCGAGCCCGTCGTTCTTCACCACGTACGGCGCGCCGAACTCGTCCAGCGCCCTGCCGGTGCTCTCCGCGTCCGTGCAGGTGTACGCGCGGGCGGTCGGTACGCCTGCGGCAGTCATGACGTCCTTGGCGAACGTCTTCGAGCCCTCCAGCCGGGCAGCCTCGGCGGACGGCCCGAAGGCGGCGATCCCCTTGGCGCGTACGGCGTCGGCGACCCCGGCCACCAGCGGCGCCTCCGGCCCGATCACCACCAGGTCGGCCCCGGTCTCCACCGCCAGCGCGGCAACGCCCGCCGGATCGCACGGATCGACGGCCCGCACCGAGGCGACCGAGGCGATCCCGGGATTACCGGGCGCCGCGATCAACTGCTCGACGGCCGGATCCGCAGCCAACCCGAGCGCGAGCGCATGCTCCCGCCCCCCACCACCAAGAAGAAGAACCCGCACACCGGCATCCTACTGACCCCCACCCCCACCCCGTTGATCATGAAGTTTGCGTCCCATTTCCGCCCCAGGACGGGCCAGAACCTCTTGATCACGCCGAGCGGGTGGGTCAGTCGGGGCGTAGGGCCGCTTTGACCGTGTTCGGGATGTAGTCGGGACGCAGCGTGTCGGCCCAGGTGAAGCGGAGGATCCGCCAACCGGCGTTGACCAGCCGGTTCTGCCGCGCCCGGTCCTCGAAGACCGCCCCGGGCGTGTGGTGGGGGGCCTGTCCGTCCGCCTCGGCGATCACCCGCGCCGCCCGCCAACCGAGGTCGCCGATGCCGAGCAGGTAGCCGTCCCCGTCGCGGACCTCCAACTGAAGTACGTCGGGCGGTACGCCACCGTCGACGCACCGCAGCCTCGTCCGGGTCTCCAGCGGGGACTGCGCCCGCCCGTCGGCCTCAGCCATGTGACGGCGGGCCGCGACGGCTCCCCTACGGCCCACGAGAAGGGCCGGCATCCGGGCCAGGTCGGGCCCGGTGACAACCCGCCGATTCAGCGCGGAGTCGAGCACGCACACCGCCGAGTAACGGTCCACCCGGAGGATGACATCGGCCAACGTTCGCAGCGGGGTGGTCACGGGCATCCCGGCGACCTCGCCCACGGCGTGGGGATCGATGGTGAGCTGGTGCACCACGACGTCAGGGTCGGTGATCCGCTGTGGGCGTGGCCGGTTCGGCGGCAGGGACACGTGGATGGCGGACGCCGGACGGAGCCCGGCGATCCGATGCAACTCGGCGGCGGTGTCGAGAACGACGACCGAACCCGGCCCGAGGATGGCGACCGCAGCCCGGACGCGGGCTCTACGCAGTGCCGCAGGGCTCAACTCGGGGGCCGGCACGAAGCAGCCCCTCGCCACCCGGAGCCAACGGCCCGAGCGACACAGGTGCCGGATCTGGCTCCGGCTGAAGCCGGCGGACAACGCTTGGGCGGCCGTCACCACCCCGTCCTGGCGACCGGCGATGCGGCGGAGAACATCGACACTCACCCCACCACGATGACGGCCCGCCCGCGCTCCGCACCGCCCCTGTGGACAACCCCGCCCCTCCTGTGGACACGCCCACCCTCTCCACGTTGATCAAGAGGTTTGCGTCCGGATCCAGGCCGGACCAGGACACAAACCTCTTGATCAACCGCGCAGGCGGGCGGAGGGCCGGGTTGGGGGTTGGGGTTAGGGGAGGAGGGGGTGGCGGAGGACGTTTTCCTCGCGGCCCGGGCCCACGCCCACGACGCTCACCCTGGTGCCGCAGAGTTCCTCGATACGGGCGACGTAGCGGCGGGCGTTCTCCGGGAGCTCGTCCTCGGTCCTGGCCTTGGTGATGTCCTCCCACCAGCCGTCGAGCTCCTCGTAGATCGGAGTCGCGTGGTGGAAGTCGGTCTGGGTCATCGGCATGTCGTCGAAGCGCTCGCCGTTGATCTCGTACCCGACGCAGATCGGCACCTTCGGCAGGCCGGTGAGCACGTCCAGCTTGGTGACGACCAGGTCGGTGACGCCGTTGAGGCGGCAGGCGTACCGGGCGACGACGGCGTCGAACCAGCCGCAGCGCCGCTCCCGGCCGGTGGTGGTGCCGTACTCGTGGCCGATCTTGCGTAGGTGCTGCCCGTTGTCGTCGAAGAGCTCCGTCGGGAACGGCCCGCTGCCGACGCGCGTGGTGTACGCCTTGCTGACCGCGATCACCTTGCTGATCGCGGTCGGCGGGATGCCGGCGCCCACGCAGGCCCCGCCTGCCGTCGGGTTCGACGAGGTCACGAAGGGGTACGTGCCGTGGTCCATGTCGAGCATGGTGGCCTGGGCGCCCTCCAGCAGGACGGTCTCGCCGCGGTCCAGCGCGTCCCAGAGCATGACCCGGGTCTCGGCGATGTACGGCTTGAGCCGCTCCGCGTACCGCAGGTATTCCTCGACGGTCTCCTCGACGTCGATCGCCTTGCGGTTGTAGATCTTGAACAGGAGCTGGTTCTTCTCGCGCAGCGCCAGTTCCAGCTTCTTGCGCAGGATGCCCGGGTCGAGCAGGTCCTGCAGCCGGATGCCCATCCGGGCGACCTTGTCCCCGTACGCGGGGCCGATGCCCCGGCCGGTGGTGCCGATGCGGGAGCTGCCGAGGTAGCGCTCGACGACCCGGTCGAGAGCCCGGTGGTGCGGCATGATCAGGTGCGCGTCGCCGGAGATCCGCAGGCGGCTGACGTCGACACCGCGCTCGGCGAGCCCGTCGATCTCGGCCAGCAGCACCTTCGGGTCGACCACGACACCGTTGCCGATGACGATCATCGCGCTCGGGGAGAGCGCACCCGACGGCATCAGGTGCAGCGCGTACTTCTGGCCGTCCGGCGTGATCACCGTGTGGCCGGCGTTGTTGCCGCCGGAGTAGCGCACGACGTAGTCGACCCGCCCACCCAGCAGGTCGGTAACCTTGCCCTTGCCCTCGTCGCCCCACTGGGCACCGAGGAGCACGATCGCTGGCATCTCTTCGCCTCCAGAAGGCTCGGGTGCCAGGTGGCGACCGGTCAGCGAGCCCGGGGTGTCAGGCTAACAAGTAGTGGCGGCGCGGCCGGCAGGGGTCGCGTCGGGAGGCAGGAGGCCTTTCCGTGTACGACGTGGTGCTGCTCACCCTCGGCTCGGACCGCGACGCGTCCGGCGGGGCCTGCGGCAGCGGCGGCTGCGGTGCGGCGCCTCAGGAGGGGGCCGTCCCGACCGCCGCCGACGCGACCGACGGCACGACGACCGACGTTGGCGCCCCCGCCAGCGGCACGACCGACGGCGGCACGACAGCCAGCCGCGCGACGGCCGACGCCTGCGCCCCCGCCGGTGGCGCGACGGCCGACGCCTGCGCGGCCGGTGACGCTACGGCCGACGGGCGCTGCGACACCCCGCGGGTGCCGGTGCTGGCCTGCGCGGACGCGCTCACCGCCCGGGGCGCCCGGGTCGAGACGGTCACCGCCCGCTCCGACGCCGAGATCGACGAGGTGCTGGCCCGGTTCGACGGCCCGCCCCGCCCGGACGGCCTCACCTGGCCCGACCCGGACTCCAAGGCCCGGCTCGTGGTCGCCGCGGCCAGCGACGCCCAGTTGCGCGCCGTCGTGCGCCGGCTCGTCCGGCGGTACGCCCCACCGCCCAGCCGCCGTCCCGACGATCTGCCCGGCAACCGGACGGTGCCTGACCTGCCGCCGATCGGCGTACTCCCGCTCGATCCGGCACGGGGCACGACGCACCGTGACCTGGCGGCGCAGCTCGGGCTGCCCCGCGACCCGGCGGCGGTGGCCGCCGCGGTGCTGGACGGCACGCCCCGCCGGCTCGACCTGCTGCGCAACGACGGCGGCTCGGTGACCCTGGACGGCGCGCTCCTCGGCGCCGCCGACGACAGCGGCCGGCCGCTGCACTGGCGCGGGCGGGTGGAGGTGGACGACGCTGTGCTCTCGAACGGCGACGATCCGCTGCTGGCCTGCGCGATCGGCAACGCGGGCGGGTACGCCCGGCTCGACGACGTGGCCCTGCTCGGCGACCCGGACCCGACGGACGGGCTGGTCGAGGTGGCGGTCGCCGTTCCCGTGGTGACCCGCTCGGCGTTGGGCAGGAAGCGGGTCCGGCTGGAGGTACGACGCGCCCGGGGGCGGGCCGTGGCCGTGCTGCCCCGCGAGGGGAAGGTCCCGTTCCTCGACGACGGGGCCGAGGGCGAGCTGAGCCGGAAGCGGTCCTGGTGGACCGAGCCGGGTGCCTGGGCGGTCTGGGCGGGCTGACCTCGGCGTCCCCGACGCGACCGACGCGGCCGGCCCGCGACGGCCGACCCGGCGCGGTCACTGGGCCTATCCTCGGCAGGAGGAATGGGGAGGAACCGTGGTGGACGAGAACGTCGACCGGGTCCACGGGCCCGGCCAGCAGCCGATGCCGGAGCGGGACATCGAACCACTCTGGCCGCCGGAGCAGATCGACGGCACCGACACACCGCCCTGGGCGTCGACTGCCGCGCCCGCGTCCCCCGTCCCGCCCCAGGGCCGGCCGGGTCACCCACCCTCGCCGGCCGACTACCCGTCCCTGCACGGCGGGGTGCCGCTCCCCGACGCGGGGGCGACCGCCCCGCAGGGCGCGAACACCGGCTGGTCGCCCCCACCACCCGCACTCCCGAGCCACCCTCAGGCCGCAGTCCCGGGGCCCTCACCGGCCGCGATCCCCGGACCTCCACCGGCCGCGATCCCAGGGCCTCCGCCCACCGCAGCCCCGGGGCCTCCACCGGCCGTGGCCCCTGGGCCTCCACCGGCCGTGGCCCCTGGGCCTCCGCATGCCGCCGCCTCGGGCCGTCCAGCGACCGGGGCCCCGGCCCGTCCACCGGTCGAGGCCTCTGGTCCCCCACCGGCCACGGCGTCGGGATGGGGGCCGGACGCCTCGGCCTGGGCACCGCCGACGCCCACCGCGCAGGCCACACCGGCCACCCCGAACGCCCCCACGGGCCCGACGGTCCCGCCGGTCCCGATCCCAGGCCCGAGCCCGACCCCAGGCCCGAACTCGACCTCTGGCCCGACCCCGGGCCCAGGCCTCGGCGCGGTCGGTGCGCCTGCCCCCGGCTCTGCCGGCGACCGCATGGCGGTCGGGGCGGGCAGAGGTCCGTCGGTGGCCGCCGGAGGTGGCGTACCGGCTCCTCGGGCTCCGCAGACCGGGCCCGCCCGGGTCGACCTCGACATGCCCTTCAGCCTCGACCAGCCGGTCGTACCCGTTCCGGTGGCGTCCCCGCAGCCCGTGGGCACCGCCCGGACCGACACAGCGCCGGCCAACTCGACTCGTCCCAGCGGTCCGGGCGAGCCGGCCCAGGGGTTCGCCAAGCGGCAGGACGGCGCCTCGCCGGACGCCACGGCCGACGCCTTCCCGGGTGGTCGGCCGTCGTCCCACGACACGGCGCCCGGCCCCGGCGGATCCGCCGGGGCTGACGGCCTCCACCGGACCGGCGACGCCCCGACGGCCGGCTCGCCGGCTATGGGCGGGAACGGGACCGGCGGCCCGGCGAACGGGAGCATCATCAGCAGCCCTGCGAATGGGAGTAGCGGCGTCCCGACGGAGGGCAGTGCCGGCGGTTCGGCGGATGACGGTTCCGACGGCCCGGCGAAGGGCAGTGCCGGCGGTCCGACGCACGGGGGTGCCGGCGGTCCGACGCACGGGGGTGCCGGTAGTGCCGCGAATGACGGTGCCGGCGCTCCCGCGAACGGGGGTGCCGGCGGGGCGGCGACGGGCGGCGGCCAGGCCAACGGCGGCGGGGCGCGGATGCCGGCCGAGTCGCCGTGGGCGCAGCCGCCGCAGCGGCCCGCCACGGCGGCCGTCGAGCCCGGCCCGGGACCCGGCGCGACCGATCCCGCGCCCACGCACCAGGGCGCCGCGCTCCGACGGACCCTCCACCACCAGCAACCGGCCCAGCCAGGCCCGGCCGGCCAGGCCCTCCCCCCGCCGGATCCGGCCGACCAGGGCCCACTCCAGCAGGCCCCGCCCCTGGCGGGTGCGCCCCAGGTGCCGTTCCCACGCGATTCGGCTGGGCAGGGCGTGCCGGTCAGCCCCACGCCGAGCCCTGCGCCGAACCCCGGGCGCGAGCCGGCGACGCCACGGCAGAGCTTCGGAGCCGACCCAGCGGCGGCACAGCAGAACTTCGGACCCGCCCCGGCGACGACACAGCAGGGCCTGGGACCGGACCATGCGGCGGCCCAGCAGGGCCTGGGACCGGACCATGCGGCGGCGCAGCAGAACTTCGGTGCCGACCCGACGCCACAGCAGGACTTCGGGGCCGACCCGACGGCGGCGGCACAGCAGTCCGCGCCGCCCGGGCCCTACCCACCGCAGCAGGGCGGCCCCTACCCGGCGCAGCAGGGCGGTCCGCCGGGGCCGTACCCGCCGCAGCAGGGCGCGACGCCGCCCGGGCCGTACCCGCCCGGCTGGTATCCGCCGCCCTGGCAGCAGGCCGTCCCGGGGGGCCACGCCCCGGCTCCGCAGCAGGCGTACCAGCCGGCGGAGGGGGTCGTCGCGGTGCCGCCGGCACAGCCCGACCCGAACTGGCGCCCGGCGATCACCGACCCGCCGACGGCCGAGGACTTCGCGCGCCGCCGGCAGGTCCGGCCCGCCGACCCGGTGGCCACGATGGGCGTACGGGCGGTGGCCAACCGGATGGGGCTGCGGCTGCCGCCCGGGCGGCACGAGCAGGAGATGCGGCGGGACATCGAGACGGTACGCCGCAACTTCGGCGGGCTGCGCCAGGTGACCGTGGTGAACCCGAAGGGCGGGGCCGGCAAGACGGTGGCCATCCTGCTGCTGGCGATGACGTTCGGCCAGAAGCGCGGCGGCTACGTGCTGGCCTGGGACAACAACGAGACCCAGGGCACCCTCGGGATGCGCGCCCAGCAGGACTTCCACTCCCGTACGGTGCGGGACATGCTGCGGGACCTGGGCCAGTTCCAGGGCGCGCACGGGCGGGTGGGCGACCTGTCGCAGTACGTCCGCTCGCAGGGCGAGGGGATGTTCGACGTCCTCGCCTCGGACGAGTCGGCCACGGGTGGCGAGATGCTCACCGCCGCCGCCTTCGCCGAGATCCGCGAGGTGGTCAGCCGGTTCTACAAGTTGATCTTCGTGGACACGGGCAACAACGTCCGGGCCCAGAACTGGCAGGCCGCCATGGACGCCACCGACCAGTTGGTGGTCACCATGTCGGCCCGCAACGACTCGGCGGAGACGGCCGCCCGGATGCTGGACCACCTGGAACAGAGCGGCCGGCAGCGGCTGGTACGGCAGGCGGTCACCGTGGTCTCCATGCCGCCGTCGCGCAAGGAGATCGACCTGCCGGCGATCCAGGAGCACTTCGCGGCGCGCACCCGGGCGGTGCTGCTCGCGCCGTACGAGCGGCTCATCGACACCGGCGAGCCGATCCGGTACGGGGGGCTCTCCGCGGCCGCGCGGGACGCCTGGCTGAAGATCGCCGCCGCCGTCGCGGAGGGGCTGTAGGCCCTCGCCCGGCGCGGCGGGATGGTGGACTTGGACGAGCCGACGGCCGGCGGGACTGACGCCGTGCCGGCCGTCGGCTCGGACGTCAGTTGCTCGCGAGCGCGTCCGCGGCGGCCGGGTCGCAGTCGCGGAGGAACTGGGCGCAGCGGGCCGCCTCGTCCGCCTCGCCGATCTCGTCGGCGGCCCGGGACAGCACGTAGAGGCAGCGCAGGAAGCCCTGGTTCGGCTCGTGCGACCACGGCACCGGACCGAATCCCTTCCAGCCGCTGCGGCGCAGCTGGTCCAGGCCCCGGTGGTAGCCGGTGCGCGCGTAGGCGTACGCCGGGATGACCTGGCCGGCGGCGAAAGCCCGCGCGGCCAGCGCACCCCAGCCGGCGCTGTAGGTCGGGAAGCGCGCCGCCACCTGGGCGTACGCCTCGTCGCTGCCGGCCTGCTCGGCGGCGGCCAGGGCGGCGTCGGCCTCGTCGTGCGCGGGGAGGAGAGTGGCCGGTGGTTCCGGCAACAGGTTCTGCATCGCCCCATTCAACCCGCTTCGCCCAGGGGCGCGCGAGGGGGTTGGGCGAGCCGACTGGCTGAACGGCTGAGGAGTTGGTCACGCCTGCGGCCCATGCCCCGGGCAGATGCTTTCGACTACAACTATTGGTCGGGAGCCTCCCCAGGACCCGGTACCGCGGAAGCCCGGTGGTCACGGCCGCCGGGCTCCCGTCGGTCCAGCGCGGGTGCGGTGCCGCGCGGGTCGGGCGACCTCCGGCGGCAGGATCGCCGGAGCGCGGAGGGCTCCCAGGTTTGGCCGGTTGACCCGGCGAGGCAGGATGGCCAGGGTGCCGACCCCACCTCCCGCGGACGTCATCGAGCCGCACACCTGCACCGACGAGATCGAGACCCGCGCCGAGTTCGACCGGCGGCTGACCACCGGCAGCCTCGTCGGGCTGACCGTGCAGGGGCTACGGCTCGACCTCGATCCCGTCCCCGACCTCACCGCCGTCGAGGTGACCGGCACCCTCTTCGTGGGCTGCCGCTTCGCCTCCCGGGAGGTCGGCGCCGACCTGGTCCGGCGCGGCGCGAACGTGGTGCCGCCGTTCTCCGGGCTGCCCTACCCGACCCAGCCGTCCCACCTCTACACCCCGGAGGAGCTGGCCGCCGGCTTCGCCGAGGGCGGGTTCGCCGGGATGTACGACACCCGCGTCTACGAGCACTTCCGGGCGCACGGCGGGGCGCTGCCGGACGTCCGGGAGGCGCTCGGTCAACGGCTGCACGACCACGGCGTGGACAACGCGCTGGCCGACGCCACCCGCGCCTGGCTGGCCACCCACGGGCCGCAGTCGGTGGTCGGCATCATGGGCGGCCACGCGGTGCCGCGCGGCAGCGCGCCGTACCGGATGGCGGCGGTGCTGGGCTGGGAGCTGGCGCGGGCCGACCGGCTGGTGGTGACCGGCGGCGGCCCCGGGGTGATGGAGGCCGCCAACCTCGGCGCCCACCTCGCGCTGCGGCCGGTCGAGGACCTGGACGCCGCGATCGACCTGCTGGCCGGGGCGCCGGACTTCACCGACCACGACCGCTACACGGCGGCGGCGCTGCAAGTCCGGGAGCGCTACGGCCAGCCGGTGGTGCCGCCCCGGCCCCGGGCCGCCGACCCCGGCAGCGCGTCCCGCGCCGACTCGGCCGCACTGGCCGGCGGCGACGTGGACTGGGCGCGTGCCGGCGGGCTGGCCATCCCGACCTGGCTGTACGGGCACGAGCCGGCGAACCTGTTCGCCGGCCGGATCGCCAAGTACTTCTCCAACGCCATCCGCGAGGACACCATCCTGCGGCTGGCCCGGGGCGGGATCGTCTTCGCCCCCGGCCGGGCGGGCACCGTGCAGGAGGTGTTCCAGGCCGCCACGAAGACCTACTACGGCACCGACGGGGCCAGCGGCGCGTACGTCTTCCTGGACCGCGCGTACTGGACGGACGAGCTTCCGGTGGAGTCGCTGCTGCGGCCGCTGCTGGGCGCCTCGCCGTTCGGCGACCTGTCGTCCTCCGTGCACCTCACGGACGACGTCCACGAGGCGGTCCGGGTGCTCACCGCCGGCTAGGACGGGCACCTTCCTGTCGCATTCCGATGTGCGAGGTGCCCTTCCTGACCGAAGCGACGGCCGGCCCCCCCGGGTGGGGAGCCGGCCGTCGGCGGTACGCGTCAGTGCGTCACTGTGCTGAGTGGAGGCCGCTCAGCGCGTCACTTGGCCAGCGTGGTGCCGGACGAGCGCAGGTGCTCGCAGGCCTCCGCCACGCGGGCGGCCATGCCGGCCTCGGCGGCCTTGCCCCAGACCCGCGGGTCGTACAGCTTCTTGCTGCCGACCTCGCCGTCCACCTTGAGCACGCCGTCGTAGTTGCGGAACATGTGGTCCGCGACCGGCCGGGTGAAGGTGTACTGGGTGTCGGTGTCGATGTTCATCTTCACCACGCCGTAGTCCAGCGCCTCGCGGATCTCCGAGAGCAGCGAGCCGGACCCGCCGTGGAAGACCAGGCTGAGCGGCTTCTCCTTGCCATACTTGGCGCCGACCGCCTCCTGGATCTGGTTGAGGATCTCGGGGCGGAGCTTGACGTTGCCCGGCTTGTAGACGCCGTGCACGTTGCCGAAGGTCAGCGCCGCCATGTAGCGGCCCTTCTCGCCCAGGCCGAGCGCCTCGACCATGGCCAGGCCGTCCTCGACCGTGGTGTAGAGCTTGTCGTTGATGGCGTTCTCGACGCCGTCCTCCTCGCCGCCGACCACGCCGACCTCGATCTCAAGGACGATCTTGGCCTCGGCGGCCCGGTCGAGCAGCTCGGCCGCGATCTCCAGGTTCTCCGCCACGGGCACGGCCGAGCCGTCCCACATGTGCGACTGGAACAGCGGCTCCTGGCCGGCGGCCACCCGCTCCTTGGAGATCTGCATGAGCGGCCGGACGAACTTGTCCAGCTTCTCCTGCGGGCAGTGGTCGGTGTGCAGGGCGATGTTGACCGGGTACTTCTTGGCCACCTCGTGCGCGTACGCGGCGAACGCCACCGCGCCGGTGACCATGTCCTTGACGGAGGAGCCGGAAAGGTATTCCGCGCCACCGGTCGAGACCTGGATGATGCCGTCGCTCTCCGCGTCGGCGAAGCCCTTCAGCGCCGCGTTCAGGGTCTGCGAGGACGTCACGTTGATCGCGGGGTACGCGTACCGGCCGGCCTTGGCGCGGTCCAGCATCTCCGCGTAGGTCTCGGGGGAAGCGATGGGCATGTCGAACGCTCCTTACTTACCGCTGTCGGCCGTCACCGGCCGCTGTTGTCCCTGGGTGCGCCGGACCGCGCTGTCCACCGTCGGCAGTATCCCGTAGAAGACCGGTGCCGGCACAACCGACCCGGTACGCGCCCGGTCCCTGGCCACCGCCCCACCGCCCCTCCCACCTGTCGGGCACAGAAGACGCCGATCAGCCAGGTCGCCACGGCCAGCACGACGGCACCCCGGGACGCGGCCGCGCGACGGCGGCGGCCGACCGGATCAGGAAGCCACCGTCCCATCCTGGCACCGGGGGCGGCGGCCGGTGGGTCGATTCGGTCGACTCGGCTTCCGAGCGGCGGGCGGGCGCAACCCGTACGGTGTGTGGGGAACTGTCCGCTGAGATCCCGGGAGGGACTGATATGGGTCAGCCCGAAGAGGACTTCGCACCCAGCGACCACCTCAGCCCCGAGGAACGCGACATGGAGGCGGAGCCGGCCGACGCGATCGAGCAGGCCGCCGCGATCGACCCCGGCGACGCCGACACCGAGCCGCACCGTGGCCTGGAGGTCGACGACTGGGACGCGATGGAGCAGGCCCGGGTGGTCGCCCCCGACGAGGAGGACTACCGCTGAGTCGTACGCGGGCCGGCCGCCTCCGGACGATCCCGGTGACGGCCGGCCCGCGCGTCAGCGGATGCGGTTGACCCGTTCCGGATGCTGCGCCACCCACTGCGCCAGCCGGTCCTCCCGCAGCGCGGCCAGGAACGCGGGGGCTTCCGTCGGGTCCGGTGACAGTCGCCAGCCGAGGCCCTCCGGCGGCCCGACCGGAAGACTGAGCCCGATCGGGTCGACGGACCTCAGATCCGGAAGCACCTTCAGCAGATCCACCAGCGGCGAGCCGTCACTGCCCACGACCAGCTCCGCGCCGACGGTGCCGACCAGGGCGAGGAGCCTGACCGGGTCGGTCAGCACCCCCTGCTCGCCGGCCCGCCGGATCAGCCCGGCGGCGAAGAGCTGCGCGTGCCGGTCCCGGTCGAGCCCGCCCTCGGGCAGTTCCCGCCGCTGCCGCAGCAGGTCGACCGAGGCGGCGCCGTCGAGCCGCTGGCAGCCGCTCGGGAAGACCCGCTCCGTGTGGAAGGAGCGCACCTCGCGCGGCAGGCAGACCTCCACGCCATCGACCTCGTCGGTGAGCTGGCGCAGCACCGGGTAGGTGAGCACCGCGCCGGCGTTCACGCGTACGCCGGTCAGGTCGGCGACCACCTGGCGGGTCAGCAGGTAGCCGCCTCCCAGGTCGGGCCGGCCCTTGCCGGCGCCGTACAGGAAGGCGGCGTTGAGCTTGTCGATCCCGCGACCGGGAATCGGCACCGCCAGGTCGCGGGGCAGCGAGATGAGGTACGGCCGGCTGCGGTCCGCCGGTATGTGCACCAGCAGTACGGAGTCCGCCAGCCGGGTGGGCTCCTTCGCCGTACCGTCCACGCCGAGCAGCAGGATGTTCAGCGCGCCCGTCGGTGCCGGTCCGGCGGGCTCGGCGAGCAGGGTGGCGTCCTCGGCGACCCGGTCCGGCGTGAGCTGTGGCACCCCGATGCCCAGCACGCCGAGCAGGGCCAGCGCGGCACCGCCGGCCCGGAGCCGCAGCCGGCGACGGCGGCGGGCAGCCGCGAGCCGGTCGATGGCGGACCGCAGCGGGCCGGCGGGCGGGGTCAGGGCCTCGTGCCGGGCGAAGGCGGCCCGCAGTTCGTCCTCGATCATGAGCAGGCCTCCACGTGTTCGGCGCGCAGCGTGGCCAGGGCGCGGGAGATGGACGAGCGGACGGTCCCGACGGCGCAGCCGAGGATGTCGGCGATCTCCGCGTCGGGCAGGTCCTCGTAGTAGCGCAGCACCAGCATGGCCCGCTGCCGGCGCGGCAGTCCGGACAGCCAGGACCAGATCTGGTCCCGGTCGACGGCGTGCTGGGCGTGGTCGGCCGGCGCCGGCACCGCGTCGTCGGGCTCGGCGCGCAGCAGCACCCGGCGCATCCAGGAGCCCCGCCGCCAGTCGACGTACTGGTTGGTCAGCATCCGGCGGACGTAGCGCTCGGGCGAGTCGGCGCGGGCCACCCGGCGCCAGTTGAGCTGGACCCGGACCATGGTGTCCTGCACCAGGTCCTGCGCCTGGTGCGGGTCGCCGGTCAGCATGACCGCGTACCGCAGCAGCGCGGCCAGCCGTGAGTCGGCGAACTCCTCGTACGTCACTGCACCTCCCGGACTCCTGCTCCTGATGACGGATGCGGGCGGCCGGAACGTTGCGGCGATCGTGGTCAGCCGTTCGGTCGATGTTTGCCCGCCGGAGGCCGAGCGGGCAGCGGCGGTTCTTAGGTGTTCTGCACCTTCGACGAGGAGTTGGAGCCGGGCAGGAGCTACCGGCTTTCCTCCGAGCTGCCCTTCCAGCTCTACGAGGACGCTCGGACGGGCGCCACCCTGCTGTCGACAAGTGTCTGGTGGAAAGGACGACTGGGAGCTGACCAACCAGGACTGGCCGCTGGACGGCAAGCCCGGCACCGGGGAGAAGCTACGTCTCGTGGCGGAGCCCGAGTCCAGGTCACTGGCGCGGCAGACCGACCCGGACAGGATGAACAACTACACCGACATCTCGGTGAAGGTGACCGGCGACAACCCGGCCGATCTCAGCCGCCAAGGGCGCCACCGCGAGCGGCAAGAAGGGCGACGTCGTCCAGGTGCGGCCGTCCGTCACGAACCTCGGCCCGGCGCTGCTGGAGCACCAGAACGGACCGGTTTTCCGGGTCACGATTCCGGAGGGAACCACGGCGGTGGAGGCCTCCGGCGAATGCCAGCCGTACACGTCGGACGACGAGTGGGACCCGTGGAGCGGCAACTGGGGTGAGCCGGGCGCCAAGCAGTACGGCTGCCAGGTCACCGAGAGCCCGAAGGGCATGGAGAACGGGTACGAGTTCAGCCTGCGGATCGACAAGGTCGTCCCGAACGCCTCGGGTGCCGTCTCCGTTCACCTGGCCGGCGACTCGAACACCAAGAACGACAGCGCGAAGATCGTGATCAACCCGGTCAACACGGGCGGTGGCGAGGGAGGCGGTGACGGTGACGGCGGCACCCTGCCGATCACCGGTGAGTCCACCGGCCTGATCGCCGGCATCGGCGGGCTGCTGCTCGTCGCCGGCGTCGGCGGCTACGTGGTGACCAAGCGCCGCAAGACCCGCTTCGTCGCCTAATCCCCCGCACCACCGGTGCCCCGCCGACCCCCTGGCCGGCGGGGCACCACCATTTCCACCCCACCCACAGACACCCCACCGACGGCACGCGCCCCCGCCCGAGCGGCCGACGAACCGCAACCACGACGGGTTTCCGGGGGAGCCCCGCCCGCGCAGGGATCAAGCCTGACCGCCCGGAGCGGGCGGGGCTCCCCCGGAAACCCCACCAGCGGACCCCCCGGAACCCACCGACCCACGAGCAACCAAAAACGGGACGACGCAAGATCGGCGCGACTGACACCATTGGGCGCGTGCTGCTCACCCTGACCACCACGCACCGCCCGGCCACCGACCTCGGACACCTGCTGATCAAGCACCCCGACCGTGCGCACGCCTTCGACGTGCCGGTCGGCACCGCGCACGTGTTCTACCCGGAGGCGGACGAGCAGCGTTGCACCGCCGCCCTGCTGCTCGACGTCGACCCGCTGCGGCTGGCCGGCGCGCGCGGCCGTGGCCGGCAGCAGGCGCCGACCCCGGACAGCTTCACCCTCGGGCGGTACGTCAACGACCGGCCCTACGCGGCGTCCAGCCTGCTCTCCTCCGCGCTGTCCAAGGTGTACCGCTCGGCCCTGCGCGGCGAGTCCCGCGAGCGCCCCGAGCTGGCCCGTACGCCGATCCCGCTGGAGGTGCGGGTGCCGGTGCTGCGCTGCCGGGGTGGCGCGGACGTGGCGGTCCGGATGTTCGGCCCGCTCGGCTGGGCGGTGACCGCCGCCCCGATCCCGCTCGACGAGCGGCACCCGGAGTGGGGCGACAGCCGGTACGTCGACCTGACGCTGACCGGCACGCTGCGCGTCGCCGACGCGCTCAACCACCTCTACGTCCTGCTGCCGGTGCTGGACGACGCCAAGCACTACTGGGTCGCCCCGGACGAGGTCGACAAGCTGTTGCGGGCCGGCGCGGGCTGGCTGGCCGACCACCCGGAACGCGACATGATCACCCGCCGCTACCTGGCGCACCGGCGGGCGCTGGCCGGGTTGGCCCTGGCCCGCCTGGCCGAGCGACGCCCGACCGACGAGCCGGCCGCCGACGAGGCGACTGCGGACGAGGCGACCGGGGACGGCACGACCACGGACGGGGCGACCGGGGAGGGCGGGCGGGTCTCGGCCCGCCGGGCGTCACTGGCCGCGCGCCGGCGTGAGGCGGTGCTCGGCGCACTGGCCGGTGCGGGTGCGAACCGGGTGCTGGATCTCGGCTGCGGCGGCGGTGCCCTGCTCGCCGCGCTGGTCGGGGACCGCCGGTTCACCGAGATCGTGGGCACCGACGTGTCCACGCACGCGCTGACCCTGGCCGCCCGGCGGCTGCGGCTGGACCGGCTGCCCGAGCGGCAGCGGGACCGCATCCGGCTCTGGCAGTCCGCGCTGACCTACCGGGACGACCGGCTGCGCGGGTACGACGCGGCGGTCCTGATGGAGGTGATCGAGCACGTCGATCCGCCCCGGCTGCCGGCGCTGGAGGACGCCGTGCTCGGTCACGCCAACCCGGCGACCGTCGTGGTGACCACGCCGAACGCCGAGTACAACGTCCGCTACGAGGGGCTGCCCGCCGGGCGGTTCCGGCACGCCGACCACCGCTTCGAGTGGACCCGTGCGGAGTTCGCCGCCTGGGTCGACCGGGTGTCCACCACGTACGGCTACTCCGCCGCGATCGGCGGGGTCGGCGACGACGATCCCGAGGTCGGCGCCCCCACCCAGCTCGTCGTGCTGACCCGGAAGGAGAACCCGTGACCACCCTCGACATCCCCGAGCTGGCCCTGGTCGCACTCGTCGGCGTCTCCGGCTCCGGCAAGTCCACCTTCGCCCGCCGGCACTTCGCGCCCAGCCAGGTGCTCTCCTCGGACACGTTCCGGGCGATGGTCGCCGACGACGAGAACGACCAGTCCGCCTCCGCCGACGCCTTCGACGCGCTGCACCACGTCGCCGCCACGCGGCTGCGCCGGGGCCGGCTCACGGTGGTCGACGCGACCAACCTCCAGCCGCACGCCCGGGCGGGCCTGGTGCGGGTGGCCCGCGAGCACGACGTGCTGCCGGTGGCCGTCGTGCTGGACGTGCCCGAGGCGCTGGCGTGGGAACGCACCGAGGGCCGCGCCGACCGCACCTTCAACCGGCACGTGCTCGCCCGGATGCAGCGCGACCTGCGCCGCTCGTACAAGCTGCTGGCCCGGGAGGGCTTCCGCAAGGTGCACGTGCTGCGGGGCGTCGAGGAGATCGACGCCGCCGAGATCCGCTACGAGAAGCTGTTCAACGACCGGCGCGAGCTGACCGGGCCGTTCGACATCGTCGGGGACGTGCACGGCTGCCGCGCCGAGCTGGAGGCGCTGCTCGTCCGGCTCGGCTGGGAGCTGCGCCGCGACGAGCGGGGCCGGCCGGTGGACGCGACGCACCCGTCGGGGCGTACCGCCGTCTTCGTCGGTGACCTGGTGGACCGCGGCCCGGACTCCCCCGGCGTCCTCCGCCTGGTGATGGGCATGGTGGCCGCCGGGCACGCGATCTGCGTGCCCGGCAACCACGAGCAGAAGCTGCTGCGCCGGCTGCGCGGCCGCGAGGTGCGGCTCACCCACGGGCTGGCCGAGACGATGGAGCAGCTGGCGGCGGAGCCGGACGCCTTCGTGGCCGAGGTGGCGGGCTTCATCGACGGCCTGACCAGCCACTTCGTGCTCGACGAGGGCCGGCTGGTGGTCGCGCACGCCGGGCTGAAGGAGGCGTACCAGGGCCGCGCGTCGGGCCGGGTGCGCTCCTTCGCGCTGTACGGCGAGACCACCGGCGAGACCGACGAGTACGGGATGCCGGTGCGCTACCCGTGGGCGCGGGAGTACCGGGGTTCGGCGATGGTGGTCTACGGGCACACACCGGCCGCCGTGCCGGAGTGGGTGAACAACACCATCTGCGTCGACACCGGCTGCGTCTTCGGCGGCCGGCTCACCGCGCTGCGCTATCCGGAGAAGGAGCTGGTCTCGGTGCCGGCGGAGCGGGAGTGGTACGCCCCGACCCGCCCGCTGGCCGCCGCGCCGGCCCGACCCGACCAGGTGCTGGAGCTGACCGACGTGACCGGCCGGCGGCACGTCGAGCACCCGTACGGGTCGCTGACCGTGCCGGCGGAGAACGCGGCCGCCGCGCTGGAGGTGATGAGCCGCTTCGCGGTCGACCCGCGCTGGCTGGCCTGGCTGCCGCCGACGATGGCGCCCTGCTCGACGGCGACGTCGGGCGGCTTCCTGGAGCACCCGGCGCAGGCGTTCGCCGACTACCGCGCGGCGGGCGTGGACCGGGTGGTCTGCGAGGAGAAGCACATGGGCTCGCGGGCCGTGGTGCTGGTCTGCCGGGAGCCCGACGGCGGGCCCTTCGGTCCTGGTGGCGGGGTGGTGCACACCCGCACCGGCCGCCCGTTCTTCGGCGCGCCGCTCGACACCGAGCTGCTCGACCGGGTGCGCGCGGCGGTCGGCGGGGCGGGGCTGTGGGACGAGCTGGGGACCGACTGGCTGCTGCTCGACTGCGAGCTGCTGCCCTGGTCGGCGAAGGCGGGCGGCCTGATCCGCGAGCAGTACGCCGGGGTCGGCGCCGCCGGCCGGGCCGCCCTGCCGGCGGCGCTGGCCGCGCTGGAGGCGGCGGCCGGGCGAGGGCTGCCCGTGGGTGAGCTGCGTGACCGGATGGCCCGTCGCCGCGACGAGATCATGGCCTACTCGGACGCCTACCGGGCGTACGTGGGGCCGACCGACGGGCTGCGCGGGGTGACCCTGGCCCCGTTCGCGGTGCTGGCCGGCGCGAAGGCCAGCTACGCCGACCGGGACCACGGCTGGCACCTCGGGCTGGCCGACCGGCTCTGCGCCGCCGACCCGGAGTTCTTCACGCCGACGCGCCGCCAAGTCGTCGACCTGGCCGATCCGGCCGCCGAGGCGGCGGCCACCGAGTGGTGGCTGGCGCTGACGGCGGCCGGCGGCGAGGGCATGGTGGTGAAGCCGTACGCCGGCCCGGCCGCCCGCACCGAGCGGGGTTCGCTGCTCCAGCCGGGCATCAAGTGCCGGGGCCGGGAGTATCTGCGGATCATCTACGGTCCCGGCTACGACGAGCCGGAGCAGTTGGCCGCGCTGCGCCGCCGGTCGCTGGGGCGCAAGCGGGGGCTGGCGCTGCGCGAGCACGGGCTGGGGCTGGCGGCGCTGGACGCGCTGGTCGCCGGTGCTCCGCTGTGGCGCCGGCACGAGCTGGTCTTCGCGATCCTGGCCTGCGAGTCCGAGCCGGTCGACCCCCGGCTGTGACGAGGCGTGACGGGTGACGGCGGTCGACGGCGGCCGTCACCCGTGACCGCCGGTCCGCGGCTGTCGGTGACCGCGGGTATGGTCGCCGGCCATGACGTACGAGGCGTTCTACGAGCCGGCCGGCGGTGGTCGGTTCGGGTCGACGCCGGCGACCGCCGGCCCGTGGGATCCGGCCGCCCAGCACGCCGGCCCGCCGTCGGCCCTGCTCGCCCGGGCGCTCGCCGGTCACGACCCGGTCGACGGCCAGCTCCTCACCCGCGTGTCGGTGGACATCCTGCGTCCGGTGCCGGTGGCGGAGTTGACGCTGCGGGTCCGTACGGTCCGGGCCGGCCGCCGGATCACGCTGGTGGAGGGGATCGCGGAGGCCGGCGGGCAGGAGGTGCTGCACGCCCGGGGCTGGCGCGTCCTGGCCCCGGCCGAGGCGACACCCGCGACGGCCGACGACGGGCCGCCGGTGCCGGGGCCGGACGCGGGCACCGAGCCGGAGCACTGGGCCGCCGCGCACTCCGCCGGTTATCTGTCGGCCATGCAGTGGCGTTTCGTCTCCGGCGCGTTCGTCGAGCCGGGCCCGGCCCGGGTGTGGGCGCGGCCCCGGATTCCGCTGCTGCCCGGCGAGCCCGTCGGCCCGGCGGAGCTGGCGCTGCTGGTGGCGGACTCGGGCAGCGGCGTGAGTGCCCGCCTGGACCTGGCCCGGTGGCTGTTCGTGAACGTCGACCTGACGGTGACCCTGCACCGGCCGCCGCGCGGCGACTGGCTCCTGCTCGACTCGGCCACCACGATCGGGCCGCACGGTTCGGGCGTGGCGGCGAGTCGGCTGGCCGACGCCGACGGCACGGTGGGTGGCGCGGTGCAGACGCTCGTCGTCGCTCCCCGCTGAGGCGGCGCGGCGGGCGGGGGCCCGGTGCCGGATGTGCCTGCCCGACCGGGCTGGCACCGCCTCGCGCGCTGTGACGTCGAGCACCGGGCCGGCCGGCAGCCACCTAGACTACGGACGTTCCGTCACCGACCGGCATACATCGGAGGTCACCTCGTGCCGACGCCCACCACCACCCTGGCCCTGGGGCCGAGCTGGCTCGATCCAGAGGTGTTGATCTCGACGTTCGGGCTGATCGGCATCCTGGTGATCGTCTTCGCCGAGTCCGGCCTGCTGATCGGGTTCTTCCTGCCGGGCGACTCGCTGCTGTTCACCGCGGGGCTGCTCACCGCGGACGGGAAGTACATCACCTACCCGCTGTGGCTGGTCTGCCTGCTCATCACCATCGCGGCGATCGCCGGCGACCAGGTCGGGTACGCGTTCGGCCGCAAGGTCGGCCCGGCGCTGTTCCGCCGGCCGAACTCGAAGCTGTTCAAGCAGGAGAACGTGCTCAAGGCGCACGAGTTCTTCGAGAAGTACGGCGCGCGCTCCATCGTGCTGGCCCGCTTCGTGCCGATCGTGCGGACGTTCACGCCGATCGTGGCCGGGGTCAGCCGGATGAACTACCGCACGTTCGTGATCTACAACGTGATCGGCGGCGTGCTCTGGGGCACGGGCGTGACCGTGCTCGGCTACTTCCTCGGCCAGATCCCGTTCGTCAAGGCGAACATCGAGATGATCCTGATCGCCATCGTGGTGATCTCGGTGGTCCCGATCGCCGTCGAGCTGCTGCGGGCGCGGATGGCCGCCAAGCGTGGCACCACCGCGCAGGAACGGGCCGCCGCCGAGGAGGCGATCCAGGAGACCCGCGAGCACTACGGCAAGCACTGACCGACCGGCCGTCCGGTGCCGTCCCCGGTGGGGGATGGCACCGGACGAACGGTGAAGGTCAGCGCGCCTTCTTGGTGGCGCGCTTGCGCGGCGGGGTCAGCAGATCGGCGATCGTGGCGATCGCCGTCGGCACCAGCCGGTAGTACGCCCAGACACCGCGCTTCTCCCGCTCCAGCAAGCCGGCCTCGGTGAGGATACGCAGGTGGTGACTGACCGTCGGCTGCGAGAGACCGAGGGGTGCGGTCAGGTCGCACACGCACGCCTCGCCCTCGGGCGCCGACTGGATCAGGCTGAGCAGCCGAAGTCGAGCAGGGTCGGCGAGGGCCTTGAGGACCCCCGCCAGACGCTCGGCATCGGCACGTTCGATCGGCTCGCCGGCAAGCGGCGAGATCTGAGGCATAGTCATTTCGGCCAACGCAGTTCCCACGTATTCCATCCTTCCACCAGCAGCATCGATCCGCCTGCATATCGGCGGATCCGAATCGGCAGACTTTTACGCCACAAGGCCGAGGTCAGCCAACGTATAGGCCGCTCGATACGGCAATCCGGCGGCTCGCACCGCGTCGCCGGCGCCTCGATCAACAATAACCGCCACACCCACGATCTCGGCCCCGACCTCGCGAAGGGCCTCGACCGCCGTCAACACACTTCCCCCGGTAGTGGAAGTGTCCTCCACCGCCAACACCCGCCGGCCGGCCACGTCCGGCCCTTCGATCCGACGCTGGAGACCGTGCGTCTTACCCGCCTTGCGGACCACGAACGCGTCCACCGGACGGTCGGTCCCGGACGCGGCGTGCACCATCGACAGCGCCACCGGGTCGGCACCCAGGGTCAGCCCGCCCACCGCGTCGTACTCCCAGTCGGCCGTCAGGTCACGCATCACGCGCCCCACCAACGGAGCGGCCTCGTGATGGAGCGTGACGCGACGTAGATCGACGTACCAGTCGGCCTCGCGGCCTGAGGAGAGCACCACCCGGCCGTGGACCACCGCCAGGTCAGTGATGAATTTACGCAGGTCGTCGTGGTCCCCCATGCCGATAGAGGGTACTGCTCAAGTCTGGGAGTCGTGTGCGGGGTCCACCGGGATCAGCCCTGGGGACGACCGACGGGTGGCGATGGCCGGCTACGCTGAGCGACCGTTCAGCCGGACATATCGGACGATCGACGGAGGTCGACGGGGCGAGCCCGCCCCGACCCGCCGCTCAGCCGCCGTCGCGGCCGATCCGGCCCCGGGTGTCCCGGGACACCGCCTCCAGCAGCCGCCGGGGCGCGTGCCGCAGCCCCGCCACGGCGAGCTTGTACTTCCACGCGGGAACGCTGACCAGCTTGCCTTTCCGCAGGTCACGCAGGGCTTCGTCGACCACGTCGTCGGCCCGCAGCCACATCCACTCCGGCGTCTTCGACATGTTGATGCCGGCGCGCTCGTGGAACTCCGTACGCGTGTAGCCGGGGCAGAGCGCCATCACGCGCACGTCGAAGGGCCGGGCGGACTGGCCGACGGACTCGCTGAAGTTGGTGACCCACGCCTTGCTGGCGGAGTATGTCGAACCCGGCATGACCGCGCCGAACCCCGCCACCGAAGAGACATTTATCACTGCCCCACGGCGCCGCTCGGTCATCGGACGCAGGGCCGCGAGGGTCAGCCGCATCACGGCGTGCACGTTGAGCCGCAGCAGCCGCGCCTCGTCCTCGGCGGACGAGCGCAGGAACGGGGTGTTCAGACTGATCCCGGCGTTGTTGACCAGCAACTCGATCGGCGGGCCCTCGGCCAGCCGCCGCTCCACCGTCGCGCAACCGTCGTCGGTGGACAGGTCGGCCGGGATCGTCTCGACCTCCCGGCCGTGCCGCCCGGTCAGCTCGGCGGCCGTCGCGGCCAGCCGGTTCGCGTCCCGGGCCACCAGCACCAGGTGCCAACCGTCGGCGGCCAGCCGGCGGGCGAAGGCGGCACCGATGCCGGCGGTCGCTCCGGTGATCAGGGCCCGCCGCTCGTTGGCCGACTGGTCGAGCGTCACGGGCGGTCCTCACTCGGCGGGTACGGGGGCGCGGGCGGCGCCCCGGGCGGCTGGTGCGGGGGCTGGACGGGTGGCGGCGCGGGCGACGCCGGAGGGTGGTGCGGGGCGGACGACGCGGGCCGCGGACGGAACCAGGCGCCGGCCGCCGGCAGTGCCAGCAGCACGGCTACCACAAGGTAACCGAGCACCTGACCGACGGAAAGCCCCGCGCCCAACGGAATCCACCAGGACGGGTAGGCGTCGGCGAGGAGGCCGAGGAGTTCCGCCGTCGGCCGCTCGTCCTCGCCCGACCCGAGCGGAGTGGCGCGCTGCCCGACCAGCAGCGCGAGCCCGCAGCACCCGGCGATCAGCCCCAGCCCCGAGACCACCCAGGTCGCGGTGCGGGCGCCGTCCCGGCCGGCCCGCAGGCCGAGGGCGAGACCGGCGAGGAGCAGCCCCGCGAGCAGGCTCACCACCGCCGTCAGCACGGTGGAGACGCTCAGCAGGGTGACCGTCCCGTCGATCTGGTCCGGGAGTGCCGAGGTGTCCGCCGCGGCGGCGCGGAACCGGTCGACGGTGCCGCCCCGGATCGCCACACCGGCGGCGGCGTACGCGAGGGCGGCGACCGCCATCAGCGCCAGCAGCGCCACGGCCGCCGTGACGACGGCCGGGCGGCGGGCCGGTGCCCGATCGGGGTGCGACACGACGAGTCCCTCCGGTAGGCGTCGGGTTGCAACCTACTCGGAGGGACTGTCGGCGTCGCTGTTATCGACCCGTCAACTCACCGGCGGCGGGGTCGGTCCGGGACGGTCCGACCCGGGCTGCTCGCCACCCGGGTTCGACCCCGGCTGGCCCGGCTGGTCCCCGCCGTACGGCGTGGACGGCGGTTGGTCACCCGGAGCCGGCGGGTAGCCCGGCTGGTCGGAGGCCTGCGGCTGGCCCGGCGTCGGCGGGTACCCCGGCGTGGGCGGGTAGCCGGGCTGGCCGGACTGCGGGTAACCGGGCTGGCCACCGGACTGCGGGTAGGCCGCACCCGGGACCGGCGGCTCCCAGCCCTGCTTCGGCTTGCGGAAGAACTCGTTGGCCTTCGGCAGCGCCAGCAGGATCAGCGCGGCGAGCAGCGCGAGCAGCCCGAGCACGCTGAGCAGCGTGGTGACCGGGGTGAACCAGCCGGGCAGCGCCTCGTCGAGGCGGCGCTGGATCTCCTCCGGGCTCGGCGCGTCGCCGGTCGTCTGACCGGTGCCGATGCCGCCGCCCACTCCGCTGACCAGTCCGCCACCCATGCAGCAGACCATGATGCCGCCGAGCACCCAGGTGGTGATCCGCGATCCGTTGCTGCCCTTGTTGTTGAACACCCCGAGCACGGCCAGCACGACCGCGAGCAGGAGCACGAAGACGGCGCCACCGATGGTGATCATCGTGGTGATGTCGGCCAGGTTCTGCGTGCCGTTGGCGTCGGTGCCCCGGTACGCCTCGTCGAGCACCTCCGAGATGGTGCCGACGGTGGAGAGCGTGATGATGAGGCCGATCAGCTGGGTGAGCGCGAACAGCCACAGCAGATACGTGGATATGGTCACCACACCCGGCCGGGTGCGGGCCGGCGTGTTGTGGGAATCGACCATGATTCTCCTTCCCTAGATCGCGGTCACACCGTATCCAGGTCGAGCCAGTCCGGCACGTCAGACGGGCATTGACCCGCCGGGACGGCGGCGATCGCGGGCCACGGGCGGCACCTCAGTAGCCGCGCCACTCCGCGCGGGCGTACTCCAGCACGTGGGGCTGGAGCAGGGTGGAGGCCGGCACGTCCACCCGGCCCCGGTCGGCGGGGAAGGACCCGGCGGCGGAGAGCGTCGCCGCGTCGAGGAAGCGCAGCGCGGGCGCGTCCGGCGGCAGGGCCAGGGCGGGCGCGGTCGGGCCGGGGGCCGCCAGCAGGAAACCCCAGTCGCCGAAGGACGGCACGTCCACGTGGTACGGCGTGGTGGCGAAGCCCGCCTCGCGCAGCGACGCCTCGATCGACCAGTACGACCGGGGCGCGAAGTACGGCGAGCCGGACTGCACCACCAGCCGCCCGCCCTCGGCGAGCACCGCCCGTACCAGCGCGTAGAACTCGACCGTGTAGAGCTTGGCGGTGGCCGTCTCGTCGGGGTCGGGCAGGTCCGCCACCACCGCGTCGAACCGTTCGGGGGCGGTACGCAGCCAGGCGAACGCGTCGGCGTGCACCACCCGGACCCGGGGGTCGTCGAGCGCCCCGCCGTTGAGCCGGCGCAGCTGCGGCTCGCTGCGGGCCAGCGCCACCACCGCCGGGTCCAGGTCCACCACCGTGATCCGCCGGACGTCGGGATAGCGCAGCAGCTCGCGTACGGCGAGACCGTCCCCGGCGCCCAGCACCAGCACCTCGCCGCGCGGGCCGTTCAGCACCGGATGCACCAGCGCCTCGTGGTAGCGGTACTCGTCGACCGAACTGAACTGGAGGTCGCCGTTGAGGAAGAGCCGCAGGTCGGTGCCGGCGCGGCCGGTCTCGGCGACCGAGCGGGTCAGCACGATCTCCTGGTAGCGGCTGCGCTCGGAGTGCACCACCGGATCCCGGTAGAGCTGCTGGCGGGCGGTCAGCTCGAAGTCGTGCGCGGTCACCCACGCGTACCCGAGGCTGAGGAAGACCACGACGCTGCCGGCGCCGAGCGCGACGCGCGCCCGGCGGCTCAGCTCCCGCCGGAAGACCGTGCAGACCAGTGCGAGCCCGGCGACGGCGTTCACCGCGCCGACCACCAGCGCGCCCTTGAGCAGGCCGAAGACCGGCAGCAGCAGGAACGGGAAGGCCAGCCCGCCGAGGAGCGCGCCGACGTAGTCGGCGGCGAACAGGTCCGCCACCGCGCTGCCGGCCGCCTGCTCCCGGATGCGTTGCAGCAGCACCATCAGCAGCGGGATCTCCGCGCCGATCAGCAGGCCGAGCACGAAGGCGGTGGCGACCAGCGCCGGGCCGTAGAGGTCCAGCCACGCGAAGGCCGCGTAGAGGCCGAGCACGGAGAGGCCACCGAGCAGGGCCAGGGCCAGCTCGATCGCGGCGAACGCGGGGGCGGACCGGGGCTGCAGGGGCTTGGCGGCGAGCGCGCCCACGCCCATCGCGAACACCATCACGCCGAGCACGATCGACGCCTGCCCGACCGTGTCCCCGATCAGGTAGCTGCCCAGGGCCACGAGGGCCAGCTCGTAGACCAGGCCGCAGGCGGCACAGACGAAGACCGCGACGAGCACCGCCGCGCGGGACAGCCGCCACCGCGCGGGCGGTGCCGGCGCGTCGACGGTCACCGGCCCTCCGGCGTACGCCTGGGGTCCCGCGCGGCGGCCTGCCGGGCGACCCTGAAGTCCCGCATCCCGGCCCCCGCCTGTGCCTGCCGCTGGGCCTCCTCGCGGCGTTGCCGGCCGCGCTGCCAGAAGCCGGCGGCGAACAGCAGCGCGGTGAACAGCAGCAGGCCGACCGCGGCGAGCAGGTAGCCCCAGCGGTCACGCCAAAGGTCGCTACCGGCGTCCGGCAGCGGTGGCGCGTCGGCCGTCGCAGCCGCCGGGGTCGCAGCCGGCTCCACCAGGCCCGCCTCGGCGGCGAGCAACGGCAGCGAGACGGCGGCCCGGGTGACCGCCCAGCCGGGCTCGTCGACGAAGGCGTCCTCGGTCAGCCCGAGCCGTTCCAGCCCGCTCTCCATCCGCAGCTGGGCGGTGGCGGAGACGTCGTCGGAGGCTTCCACCGTGATGCGGGCGAAGTCGTTGCTCTCGCTGCTCTCCGAGGTGTACGCGACCTGGGCGACCACCTGCACCCAGCGCGGGCAGGCCGCGTTCTCCTCGACCGCCACCCCCTCGCCGAGGTTCGAGCCGACGCTGAGGTCCGTGTACTCGTAGAAGTCCCGCAGCACCCAGCCGTAGCAGATGCCCTGGCTGGCGCTGGAGCGTTGCAGGATCGGCACGGTGTCGCCGCGTTCCTGCGAGGTCGGCGGCAGCACGTCGTCCCCGCCGCCGCTGCGGTTGACCACGCCGATGCCCACGCAGCACAGGAAGACCACGCCGACGATCACCCAGACGATCCAGGTGCCCTGGTTCGCGTTCGCGACCGCCGCCTGCTGCCCGCCGGGCTTCTTCGCCGTCGCCATCAACTGATCGCGGCGGCGATGATCGCGCCGGTGGCGAGGTGCACGACGGCGGAGACCCAGACCGCCGGGTGCGGCTGCTGGTCGACCAGGATCTCGCCGAGCTTGCCCGGCGTGGCGACGTCGAGCAGCACGAAGGCCGCCGCCATGATCACCAGGCCGAGGATCCCGTACGCGGACGCGCCCACGATGCCGAGCGCGAAGTCGTCGTCGCTGGCGGCGATCGCGGCGACCACGATGATGCCGACGCCGGCCAGGTTGGAGGCGAGCAGCAGCGCCGCGTTGCGGTTGCGCTCGGTCCAGATCAGCTGGTTGAGCTTGCCGGGGGTGGCGAGGTCCACCAGGACGTAGCCGATGCCCATCAGCAGGACACCGACCGCCCCGTAGGCGAGGGTGACCAGCAGATCGGTGACGAGGGTCTGCACAGGAGGCTCCAGGGTGAGGGGGTCGGTGCGGTCACTTGCCGCTGCCGGGGCCGCCGCCCCGGACGGTGCTGCCACGGCCCCAGCCCCAGTGGGAGCCGACCGTGGAGTGGTAGCGGGGATAGGCGGTGCTCATGCGCTCCAGCAGGATCACCGAGCCGGCGGCGATCGGCAGGATCACCACCGAGTCGTCGTCGTAGCGCAGGTAGACGCCGCTGCCGTCGACGTACTGGTCGGCGGGCTGCCACGCGTCGGTGACCTCCTTCGCCACCTGGCTCGGCGAACGGGGCGAGGTGTAGGCGACGGCGTTGCGGCCGATGTCCCGGCTCGCCGCCCGCTTGTACTTGTCCTCGACGTAGCCGCGCGGCGAGAAGCTGCCGTAGAAGATCGCGAAGGCGGCGACCAGGGCGCCGATGACGGCGAACGCCACCCCCACCACGAACCAGCGTCGGTACGTCATCGCAGTGCCACCACCGTCTCGGTCAGGACCAGCTCGTTGGTCTGGGGATACGCGTGCCAGGTGCGCCAGGCGAGGGTGCCGGCCGGCGGGTCGGGGCGGACCGCCAGCGCGGTCACCGCGTCGGCGTCGCCGGGGAACACGCCCACCAGCGCGTACGGGTCGTCGGCCAGGTCGGCGCGGAGGGCGGCGACCTGCTCGCTCAGCCCGGTGCCGGCGGGGCGCAGCACGGTCGCCGTGAAGTGGTAGCCGCTCGCCTCGTCCCGTACCGCACCGGGCAGCTCCGGCGGGCGGCCGGGCAGGCAGGCGACCGTCTCGGTCAGCGCGGCGCCGGGCGCGTGCAGGACCACCTGGTGCGAGGCGCCGAGCAGCCGCAGCCGCAGCCGGACGCCGTCGGGCAGGTCGAGGTCGAGCACGTGCAGCGCGGGCCGCTCGACGTCGTCGAGCGCCAGGCTGAGGTCGGCGGCACTGGTGTCGACGTACGGGGCGTCGAGGGTGACGAGCATCAGCCCACCTCGGACTGCGGATAGATCATCACGTCGCCGCGGTGCAGCAGCTCACCGAGCGCCACCTCCCAGCCCGCCTCGCCGTACGCCTCGAAGGAGAGCCGGGCGCCGCCGGGCGCCTGGTAGTCGTGGTAGCGCATCGTGCCGGTCGGGTCGAGCCCGGTGTTGCCGACGGCGGTGAAGCGGGCCTGGCCGGACTCGTTCCAGTTGTAACGGCGGCCGGCGAAGTCGATGGTCGGGGCGCCGGGGGTGACGGTGGCGCCCTGCTCGGCTCCCCAGAGCACCAGTTCCAGCTCCGGGTCCTCCTCGACGGAGAGCCAGCGCCGCACGCCGCCGGCGTCGTCGAGCAGGTGCTCGGCCCAGCTCCAGCCGCCCTCGACCAGGCGGATCGAGCCGCGCACCGCGTACGACACGCCCCGGATCTCGACGATGTCGCCGGGCTTCAGCCGGCGCGGGTCACCGCGCAGCGCGTCGGCGTCCCGGTCCCGCAGCGGGTCACCCGGCCCCTTGGCCCGTCGTTGCGGGCGGGAACGCGTCCGGTTCCAGGCGACCGCGGCCACCACCAGGCCCGCCACTCCGACCAGACAACCCATCGCCGCGAGCACGTACGCGAGCGTTCCGCTCAACCCGACCACCTCCCCAGGTACGTCGGCGCAGACGGTAACAACCCCGCGCACCTGGGGAAAATGCCTGGTCGGGGAGTGAGAGGCCGGTTACCCCACGTGCCCGGCGACTGCCCTCCCCCGGGCCCGCTCTTCGAGCCTCTACGGCCCGTCGGGGCGGTCCGTGGCGTACTCGCGCAGGGTGGTGCGGCCCATGACGCAGCCCGTGAAGGTGCCGAACTCGGCCGGGTCGTCGCGCAACGCCGTCCAGGCGGCGCGCCCGGCGGTCGGGTCCACGCTCTCCAGCAGCGTGGCGGCGTAGACGCGCCCCGCCGGGGTGCCCTCGGCGAGCAGCCGGTCGAGCTGTCCCCGCAGATCCTCGGGATCGTCGCCCAGCGCGGCCTCGACCCGCCGGTACGCCTCGGTCACCGGCAGCAGCGTCCCGGCGATCCCCACCCCGCCGAACGCCACCGTCTCGGCCCGCCGAAGCTCGTCGAAGGCCGCCTCGACCTCCCGATCCTTATTCCGCCCCATCCCGAACATCCTCCACCCCTCCCCCTACCGCCTCCCCACCCCAACCACCCCCACCCCCTTCCCCACCCACCCCCGCCCCACCCTGTTGATCATGAAGTTGTTGCCCGCCGAATCGGCGTGTCGCGACAACAACTTCATGATCAACGCGACGGGGGTGGGGGGGTGGGGTTAGGCCCGGGTGATCGTTAGGGCGTCGGTGGTGGGTGTCAGGTCGACGCTGACCGTGTCGCCGTCGCGGATCTGGCCCGACAGGAGTGCCTTGGCGAGTTGGTCGCCGATCGCCGTCTGGACCAGGCGGCGCAGCGGGCGGGCGCCGTAGATCGGGTCGTACCCGTGCTCGGCGAGCCAGACCCGGGCCGGCTCGGTGATCTCCAGGCCGAGTCGGCGGTCGGCGAGACGCTTGCGCATCCGGTCGAGCTGGATGTCGACGATCGCCCGCAGGTCGTCCCCGAGCAGCGCGGCGAAGACCACGATGTCGTCGAGGCGGTTGAGGAACTCCGGCTTGAAGTGCGAGCGGACCACCGCCAGGACGCCCTCCCGGCGCTGCTCCTCGGCCAGCGTCAGGTCGCCGATCACCGACGAGCCCAGGTTGGAGGTGAGGATCAGGATCGCGTTACGGAAGTCCACCGTACGGCCCTGCCCGTCGGTGAGCCGGCCGTCGTCGAGCACCTGGAGCAGGATGTCGAAGACGTCCGGGTGGGCCTTCTCGACCTCGTCGAGCAGGATCACCGAGTACGGCCGGCGGCGCACCGCCTCGGTGAGCTGGCCGCCCTCCTCGTAGCCGACGTAGCCGGGCGGGGCGCCGACCAGCCGGGCGACGGAGTGCTTCTCGCCGTACTCGCTCATGTCGATGCGGACCATGGCCCGCTCGTCGTCGAAGAGGAACTCGGCGAGCGCCTTGGCCAGCTCGGTCTTGCCGACGCCGGTCGGGCCGAGGAAGAGGAAGCTGCCGGTCGGGCGGTCGGGGTCGGCGACCCCGGCCCGGGCGCGGCGGACCGCGTCGGAGACCGAGCCGACCGCCTCGGCCTGACCCACCACGCGGGTGCCGAGCGACTCCTCCATCCGCAGCAGCTTGGCGGTCTCGCCCTCCAGCAGCCGGCCGGCGGGGATGCCGGTCCAGGAGGCGACCACGGCGGCGATGTCATCCGCGCCGACCTCCTCCTTGAGCATCGCGCCCTCGGCCTGGAGCCGGGCCAGCTCCTCCTCGGCCTGCTTCAGCTCGTTCTTGAGGGCGGGAATCCGGCCGTAGCGCAGCTCGGCGGCCCGCTCCAGCTCGCCGTCGCGCTCGGCCCGCTCGGCCTCGCCGCCGAGCCGCTCCAGCTCCTCCTTGGCCGTGGAGAGCTTGGTGATGTGGCTCTTCTCCAGCTGCCAGCGCTCCGACAGGACGGTGAGCTGCTCGCGCTTGTCGGCCAGCTCCTTGCGCAGCCGCTCCAGCCGCTCGGCGGAGGCGGCGTCCGGCTCCTTGGCCAGCGCCATCTCCTCGATCTCCAGCCGGCGCACCGCCCGCTCGATCTCGTCCACCTCGACGGGCCGGGAATCGATCTCCATCCGGAGCCGGGACGCGGACTCGTCGACCAGGTCGATCGCCTTGTCCGGCAGGAACCGGTCGGTGATGTAGCGGTCCGACAGGGCGGCGGCGGCGACCAGGGCGGCGTCGGTGATCCGTACGCCGTGGTGCACCTCGTAGCGCTCCTTGAGCCCGCGCAGGATGCCGATGGTGTCCTCGATCGTCGGCTCGCCGACCAGCACCGGCTGGAAGCGCCGCTCCAGGGCCGGGTCCTTCTCGATGTGCTCGCGGTACTCGTCAAGCGTGGTCGCGCCGACCATCCGCAGCTCACCGCGGGCCAGCATCGGCTTGAGCATGTTGCCGGCGTCCATCGAGCCCTCGCCCTTGCCGGCGCCGACGACCGTGTGCAGCTCGTCGAGGAAGGTGATGACCTGCCCGTCGGAGTTCTTGATCTCCTCCAGGACGGACTTCAGCCGCTCCTCGAACTGCCCCCGGTACTGCGCGCCGGCGACCATCGCGCCCAGGTCGAGCGAGACGAGCTTCTTGTTCCGCAGCGACTCGGGCACGTCGCCGGCAACGATCCGCTGGGCCAGGCCCTCCACGATGGCGGTCTTGCCGACGCCCGGCTCACCGATGAGCACCGGGTTGTTCTTGGTACGCCGCGACAGCACCTGGATCACCCGGCGGATCTCCGAGTCCCGGCCGATGACCGGGTCGATCTTGCCGTCGCGGGCGCTGGCGGTCAGGTCCACGCCGTACTTGGCCAGGGCCTGGTAGGTCTGCTCGGGGTCGGCGCTGGTGACCCGCCGGTCCCCGCCGCGCACGGACGGGAAGGCGGCGACCAGCGTCTCCTCGGTGGCACCGGCCGACTTCAGCGCGTTCGACACCGCGCCGCCCACCCGGGCCAGGCCGGCGAGCAGGTGCTCGGTGGAGGTGTACTCGTCGCCGAGCGGCCGGGCGATCTGCTCGGCGGCCCCGATGGCGTTGACGAACTCCCGGGCCAGGGTCGGCTCGGCGATGCTGGAGCCCCGCGCGGCGGGCAGGCCGTCGACCGAGCGCTGGGCCGCCCGGCGCAGCTCGCCGGGGTCGGCCCCGACGGCGCGCAGCAGGCCGGCGGCGGTCGAACCGTCGGTGTCCAGCAGTGACAGCAGCAGGTGCCAGGGCTCCACGGTCGCGTGGCCGCGCTGGTTCGCCAGCGCGACGGCACCGGTGATGGCCTCGCGGCTCTTGGTGGTGAGACGTTCCGTGTTCATGGGCTCCCCCGGATCGGCGTGTCCACTGGAAAGGACACAACCAGAGTTGAGCCTATTCCGCTCAACCCTGACCACGTGAGCTGACTCACACGTGTCCCGCGCGGCGGCCGAATTCTCCGGCCTCGAGGTCCGGCCCCTGGCGAGCCGAGCCGTCCGCATCGGTGGCGGAGAAGCACTGACAGATCACTCAGCGACAGGCGCGTCCTGACTGGATCCGCAGGTGACGGCGGGGAGTAGCCTGACCGCGTGCGCGTACGTGTCGAACAGACCGCCCTGCCTGGCATCGGGGTCCGTCACGATCTGCTGACGGAATCCGGCCGCCGCCTCGGCGTCGTCTCCCACCGCAATGGCCGCCGTGACCTCGTCCTGTACGACCCGGACGATCCCGACTCATGTCAGCACGACATACCGCTGACCGACGACGAGGCGGAGGCGCTCGCCGACATCCTCGGGGCGTCGCTGATGCTGGGCCAGCTCTCCGGGCTGCGCGACCAGGCCGCCGGGCTGCTCACCGAGCAGATCGCCATTCCGGCCGGGTCGAAGTACGTCAACCGGAAGCTCGGCGACACGCAGGCACGCTCCCGTACGAGCGCCTCGATCGTCGCGGTGCTGCGCCACGGCGAGGTGATCGCCTCGCCGGACCCGTCCTTCCGCTTCGCAGCCGGTGACGTGGTGGTCGTCGTCGGGACCCGCATGGGCCTCGACGGCGTGACAGCCATTCTCGCCGACAGCGACCCGGACGGCTGAGGCGCGGATGCACCACACGACAACACTGCTCATCGAAGTCGGCGCGCTGCTGTTCCTGCTCGGCCTGCTGGGTCGGCTGAGCCGCCGGATCGGCCTCTCACCCATCCCCCTCTACCTGCTCGCCGGGCTCGCCTTCGGGCACGGCGGCCTGCTCCCCCTCGCCGCCAGCGAGGAGTTCTTCGCGGTCGGCGCCGAGATCGGCGTGATCCTGCTGCTGGTGATGCTCGGCCTCGAATACTCGGCCAACGAGCTCGTCGGCAACCTGCGCGCCGCGGCCCCCGCCGGGCTGATCGACGGGCTGCTCAACGCGCTGCCCGGGGCGGCGTTCGCACTGCTGCTCGGCTGGGACTGGGTCGCCGCGCTGGTGCTCGCCGGCATCACCTGGGTCTCCTCGTCGGGTGTCATCGCCAAGGTGCTCGCCGACCTCGGTCGCCTCGGTAACCGGGAGACGCCGGTGATCCTCTCGGTCCTGGTGATCGAGGACCTGGCCATGGCGCTCTACCTGCCCCTGCTGACGGCCGTGCTGGCGGGCACCGGCCTGCTCGGCGGCGGGATCGCGCTCGGCGTGGCGGTCGGCACCGTGCTCCTGGTGCTGGTGGTCGCCATCCGGTACGGCAACCTGATCTCCACCGCCATGTCGGCGAAGGACCCGGAGGCGCTGCTGCTCGGCGTACTCGGGATGACCCTGCTGGTGGCCGGCATCGCGGCGAAGCTCCAGGTGTCGGCGGCGGTCGGGGCGTTCCTGGTCGGCATCGCGCTCTCCGGGCCGGTGGCACACAACGCCACGGAGCTGCTCACGCCGCTGCGTGACCTCTTCGCGGCGGTCTTCTTCGTCTTCTTCGGGCTGGTCACCGATCCCCGGGACATCCCGCCGGTGCTGCTGCCCGCGCTCTCGCTGGCCATCGTCACCATGGCGACGAAGACCCTCACCGGCTACCTGGCGGCCCGCCGCGTCGGCATCGGCGAACCCGGTCGATGGCGCGCCGGCCTGGGGCTCGTGCCACGGGGTGAGTTCTCCATCGTCATCGCGGGTCTCGCGGTGGCAGCCGGCAGCGTCGAGCCGAAACTGGCGGCGCTCGCGACGGCGTACGTGCTGATCACCGTGGTGACCGGGCCGATGCTGGCACGGCTGCCCGACTTCGCGTGGTTCAAGCGCTGGCTGCGGCAGCGCGGCGCCGCGCAGCGGGCCCAGCCGGCACCCGTGGCGGACTGATCCACGTTGGCCGAGGGCCGCATCGACCGTACGGTCGGGTCGGCCCTCGGCCAACGGATGTCGAATTGCTCCGCGCGGGGTCTACCGCCGATCAGCGCTCCGGGTTACCGTTTCGCCCCAGCAGCCAGAGCTCGCGGGTGGCCGACGCCCGCGCGGGCTCAGAGCGGAAGGTTGGCCGGTGAGCGTGCAGGAGTCGACGTTCCACGGCTTCGCCAACCCCGTCGACCCGACCCCCGCCGAGTTGCGGGCGTGGGCCTACCAGCCGGACTCCGTACCGCTGACCTCGATGCCGCCGGACTGGGACCTGCTGGTCTCCGGTGACCGGCTGGTGGCGGTGCTCTTCGCCCTGGCCATGGACCCGGCCTGCCCGGCGCGCCGGTTCGCGCTGCACTGCCTCTACATCTACGCCGCCGACGGCATCCGGACGAACTTCCGCGCCCACCCGAAGCGGCGCTTCCGCAAGCTCGTGGAGCAGGCCGAGCGCGACGGCGACGACCTGATGCGCACCTGGGCGTACAACAGCCGGGCGCTGCTGGCCCGCCCGGAACTCTTCGTCTACCGGGACTGGTGCGAGGGCGGCCTGGTCCGGGAGAACCGCCGCATCGCCTGAGCGACGCAGGCACTCTCCGACGACGAACGGGCCGGGACCCCCCGTGGGTCCCGGCCCGCACGTCGGCGGAACGTCAGTGCTCCGATCCGCCCTTTTCGCGGCGTCTCGCCTCGTCGCGTCCCTGCTCGGTGCCGTGGTCGGCCCGGTCGGCGAACGCGCCGTTCTTGACCTTGTCGGTGAAGCGGCCCTCGGTGACCCGGTCGAATTTCTCCCGGACGTTCTTCGCCACCTCTTCGAGCCGTTCCTCCGCCTGCTGGGCAACCTTCCTCGCGGCTTCCGTCATGGCTCCCCCTGCCATTGGAGTCCGGATTAAGCGGGTTGGACCTGATTCGCAGATTAGCGGATCCGGTGCCTTCCCCGCCGGCAAACCGGCATCCGCGACGAGTGGAACACCAGGGGTGTCATCCGGGGGCGGAGACACCCCTGGTGTTCCACTCGTGGCTCAGGCGGAGCGGTGTTCGGCGACACGGCGGACGCGACGCGCCTGGAAGGCCTGCCCCGCCAGCAACGCGGGCGGTGCGGCGATAGCGGCAGCGACCGACGACGGCACACCCGGAGCCGGAGCCCGAGCCGGAGTCGAGGCCGGGGCCGGGCCGGGGCCGGAAGGGTGCACGTTCGGGTGCGGCGGACCGGCGGGACCGGCAGTGGCGACCACGCCCGCCACCGGGCCGCCGAGCGGGACGGGAGGACGACCGCGCCCGCCGCGCGGGACGGAAAGACGACCGCGCCCGGCCGCGGGAGAGCGGCCGGGCGCGGGAGGTGTCGTCAGCGCTCGGGGCCCCGGCGGGGACGCCAGACCACCAGCGCGGTGGAGGTGCGGTTGGTCGGCACGAGGTCGCTGCCCGGGAAGCGGGCCAGCGCCTCCAGTTCGGCGATCCGCCGGTACGCGGCGTCCAGCTCCGCCTCCAGCCGGGCCACCCGCTGCTGCGCCTGCTCCAGCAGCCGTTCCAGCCCGATGATCCGCTTGACCCCGGCCAGGTTGATCCCGTCGTCCTGGCTGAGCCGCTGCACCTCGCGCAGCAGCACCACGTCGCGGACGCTGTAGCGGCGCCCGCCGCCGGCGGCACGTCCCGGCTGGACCAGGCCCAACCGGTCGTACTGGCGCAGGGTCTGCGGGTGCATCCCCGCCATCCGCGCCGCCACCGAGATCATCAGCACCTTGGCCTCGTAGGCAGGGTCACCCGAGCCGACGAACTCGTCCGACATCCCGCTCACCTCCGCGTGCACTCCACCGAGCCGACTGAACACCGGGTCAACTGAATCGACGTACGCGCGCCTCGAGATGTTCCCGGGCGGCCGGCGGGGTCTGCGCGGCGAAGTCCTCCAACGCCGCTCGCGCCTCGTCGGACACCTTCGCGGGTACCACCACGTCGAGCGTCACCAGCAGGTCGCCCGCCTGACCGTCACGGCGGACCACCCCCTTGCCCCGCGCCCGCAGGATCCGGCCGCTCGGCGTGCCCGGTGGCACCCGCAGGGTCACCGTGCCGTCGAGGGTGGGCACCCGCAGGTCCGTGCCGAGCACGGCCTCCGCGAACGTGACCGGCACCGTCAGCGTGAGGTCGTCGCCGGTACGCCCGAACAGTTCGTCCGGCCGCACCTTCACGTGTACGAAGAGGTCGCCCGCCGGGCCACCTCGCGCGCCGGGCTCGCCCCGCCCGGCCAGCCGGATCTTCTGGCCGTCCGCCACGCCGGCCGGGAAGCGGACGTTCAGCGTGCGGGTCTTGGTGACCCCGCCGGTGCCCTGGCACTCGGGGCACTTCTCGTCCACGACGGTGCCCACGCCCTGGCAGTTGCGGCACGGCTCGGAGAAGCTGAACGACCCCTGGTTGCGGTTGGACACCCCGGCCCCGTGGCACACCGGGCAGGTGCGCGGCTGGGTGCCGGGCTTGGCCCCGTTGCCGTGGCAGGTGTCGCACACCCCGGGGGCGCGCAGCGTCAGCGGGAGCGTCACCCCGCGTACGGCGTCGTCGAAGTCGAGGGCCACCTCGGCCTCGACGTCCCGCCCCCGGGCCGGGCCACGGGCCGCCGCCCCGCCGGCGGCGGGACCGCCGGCACCGCCCGAGAAGATCGAGCTGAACAGGTCCTGGAAGCCGGCCCCGCCGAAGCGGCGGTCACCGCCCCCGCCCGCGGCGCCCCCGAACAGGTCGGAGACGTCGAACGGCACGCCGCCGGGCTGGCCGGCGCCACGGGCTCCGCGCCGGAACGCCCCCGAGCCGAACAGCGACCGCAGCTCGTCGTACTCCCGCCGCTTGGCGTCGTCGCCGAGGACGGCGTAGGCCTCGGAGGCGGCCTTGAAGCGCTCCTCGGCCTTCGGGTCGCCGGGGTTGTGGTCCGGGTGCGAATCCCGGGCCAGTTTCCGGTACGCCTTCTTGACGTCGTCGGCGGTGGCGGCCTTGTCCACGCCCAGCACGGCGTAGAAGTCCTTCTCGATCCAGTCCTTGGAACTCACCGGTCCACCCCCTTCCCTAGCTGGGGACCGACCGTCCCGCCGGCCCTCTGCGGGCAGGCGGGACGGTCCGGTCGTGGTTCCGCACTACTCCGGGTCGGCGACTGCGACCATCGCGGGCCGCAACAGCCGCTCACCGACCTGGTAGCCCCGACGCATCACCTGTACGCAGGTGGGCTCGGTGACATCGGCCGAGGTCTGGTGCGCGACCGCCTCGTGCCGGGTCGGGTCGAACGGGTCGCCCTGCTCGCCGAACGGGGTGAGCCCGAACTTGCCGAGCGCCGTGGTGAGCTGGTCGGCCACGCTGCCGAACGGCCCGACCAGGTCGCCGTGCTCGCGGGCCCGGTCCAGGTCGTCGAGGATCGGCAGCAGCGCGGCGAGCACCGCACCGGTTGCCTGCTCGGTGACCAGACCCTTGTCCCGGTCCACCCGCTTGCGGTAGTTGGCGTACTCCGCCGTCACCCGCTGGAGGTCCCGGGTCCGCTCGTCGAGGTCCTTGCGCAGCGCCTCGAGTTCGGCGCCGAGCGCGCTCGGGCCGCCGTCGACCGGCTGGGCCGGGGCGTCCACCACCGGCGGGCCGGTCACCTCGGTCGCCTCGACCTCGATCTCGTCGACGACGACCTCGGACTCCTCGACCAGGCCCTCGGCCGGGGCGTCCGAGCCGGCGTCGGCGGCGGCCGGCTCGGACGTCTCGCTGATCTTGCGGTTGTCACGGATGACGACCCGCGGCCCGTCGCCGGCCTGCTCGGCGGGCGCGGAGCCACCCGGCGCCGACCCGGTCGCACCCGGGTCGGCAGCTCGTGGCTTCTCCGTCATGGGGCTACCTCATCCCTCTGCCGTGGTGCCGTGTCCAGGGACGGATCGTCACTTCTTGTCCTTGTCCTCGTCCACGATCTCCGCGTCGACCACGTCGTCCGCGCCGCCGGCGGGCCCGCCGGCCTGCGTACCGCCGGTCGCCCCGGCGCCCGCGGCACCCGCCGCGCCCGGACCGGCCTCGCCCGGCTGCTCGCCCTGCTGGGCGTAGAGCAGCGAGCCGGCCTCCTGGGAGACCTGCGCCAGCCGCTCGTGGGCCGACTTGATCTTCTCGATGTCCTGGCCGCCGAGCGCGCCGCGCAGCTCACCGAGCGCCTCGTTGATCTTGTCACGGGACTCCGCCGGCAGCTTGTCGCCGCTCTCGGCCAGGAACTTCTCGGTCTGCCACTGGAGCGCCTCGGCCAGGTTGCGGGTCTCGGCCTCCTCGCGGCGACGCTTGTCGTCCTCGGCGTGTTCCTCGGCGTCGCGGCGCATGCGCTCGATGTCGTCCTTCGGCAGCGAGGAGCCGCCGGTGATCGTCATCTTCTGTTCCTTGCCGGTGCCGAGGTCCTTGGCGTGGACGTTGACGATGCCGTTGGCGTCGATGTCGAAGGTGACCTCGATCTGCGGCACGCCGCGCGGCGCCGGCGGGAGGCCGGTCAGCTCGAAGGTGCCGAGCTTCTTGTTGTAGGCCGCGATCTCCCGCTCACCCTGGAACACCTGGATCAGCACCGACGGCTGGTTGTCGTCCGCCGTGGTGAAGACCTCGGAGCGCTTGGTCGGGATAGTGGTGTTGCGCTCGATCAGCTTGGTGAAGATGCCGCCCTTGGTCTCGATGCCCAGGCTCAGCGGGGTCACGTCGAGCAGCAGGACGTCCTTGACCTCGCCCTTGAGCACGCCGGCCTGGAGGGCGGCGCCGACGGCGACGACCTCGTCCGGGTTGACGCCCTTGTTGGGCTCCTTGCCGGTGAGCTGCTTGACCAGGTCGGTCACGGCCGGCATCCGGGTCGAGCCGCCGACCATGATGACGTGCTCGACGTCGGAGACCTTGATGCCGGCGTCCTTCACGGCCTGCTCGAACGGGCCCTTGCAGCGGTCCAGCAGGTCCTGCGTCATCCGCTGGAACTCGGCCCGGCTGAGGGTCACGTCGAGGTGCAGCGGGCCCGCCGCGCCGGCCGTGATGTACGGCAGGTTGATGTTGGTGGTGGTGGCGGCGGACAGCTCGATCTTGGCCTTCTCGGCCGCCTCGCGGAGCCGCTGGAGGGCCATCTTGTCCTGGCCCAGGTCGATGCCGTGCTCGCCGCGGAAGGTCTTCACCAGGTGGTCGATGATCCGCTGGTCCCAGTCGTCGCCACCGAGGTTGTTGTCACCGCTGGTCGACTTGACCTCGACGACGCCCTCGGCCAGCTCCAGCAGCGACACGTCGAAGGTGCCGCCGCCGAGGTCGAAGACCAGGACGGTCTGCTCCTTGGAGCCCTTGTCCAGCCCGTACGCCAGGGCCGCCGCGGTCGGCTCGTTCACGATCCGCAGCACGTTGAAGCCGGCGATCTCGCCGGCCTCCTTGGTGGACTGGCGCTGGCCGTCGTTGAAGTAGGCCGGGACGGTGATCACCGCGTCGGTGATCTGCTCGCCCAGGTACGCCTCGGCGTCCCGCTTGAGCTTCATCAGCGTGCGGGCCGAGATCTCCTGCGGGGTGTACTTCTTGCCGTCGATGTCGACGGACCAGTTGGTGCCGATCTCCCGCTTGACCGAGCGGATGGTCCGGTCCGGGTTCGTCACCGCCTGGCGCTTGGCGACCTCACCGACGAGCACCTCGCCGTTGCGGGCGAACGCGACGATCGACGGGGTCGTCCGCGAGCCTTCAGCGTTGGCGATGACGGTGGGCTCACCGCCCTCCAGAACGCTGACGCAGGAGTTCGTCGTGCCCAGGTCGATACCGACCGCACGTGCCATCTTCGCTTCCTCGCTTCATCACGTTGTGGGCAGGTGACGGGCGACGCCCGTCGAGCTGCCCGGCGGGCGTCGCCCGCAGCGACCCCACCACAAGTTGAGTGAACTTGACTCAATAGTGCCACGCCCCGCGAAATCGTCAAGTCGGGGTTGAGTCGACCCGACGCAACCCCAGGTTCGTACCGATCGGTTGTCTTCCCTTGCATCGGTCGGGCACGCTTTAGCGGTGACGACGCACGGCGATCCCGCCACCCCGGCCGGCACGCCCACCGTCGCAGCCCGCACCGGCCCCACGGACGCCGGGGAGGACCGGCCCGCCACCACCGGGGACGACAGCCTGCCCGCCACACTGGCCGGCCTGCGCGCCGCGATCGGGGCGGCCCGGTTCCCGCTCGCGCTGCCCTCCGCCGAGCCTGCCCGGCGCGCCGGCGGGAGCCTCACCGACCAGCTCGACGACTACCTGCTGCCCCGGCTGCGCCGGCTCGACGCGCCGCTGCTCGTGGTGGTCTGCGGGTCCACCGGCGCGGGCAAGTCCACGCTGGTCAACAGCCTGGTGCAGGCGCGGGTGAGCGCCGCCGGGGTGCTCCGCCCGACCACCCGCTCCCCGGTGCTGGTCTGCAACCCGGCCGACTCGGGCTGGTTCCGCCAGGGCGAGCTGCTGCCCGGCCTCACCCGCACCACCGAGCCCAGCGAGGACCCGCGCACCCTGCAACTGGTGACCGCCCCGGCCCTGCCCGCCGGGCTGGCCTTCCTCGACGCCCCCGACATCGACTCGGTCGTCGACGCCAACCGGGCCCTGGCCGGTCAGCTCCTGGCCGCCGCCGACCTCTGGCTCTTCGTCACCACCGCCGCCCGCTACGCCGACGCCGTCCCCTGGGAGCTGCTGCGCAGCGCCCGGGCCCGGGGCGCGGTCATCGCCATGGTGCTGGACCGGGTGCCTGCGGAGGCGGCCGACGAGATCGCCGCACACCTGTCGGAGATGCTCGCCGCGCAGGAGTTGGGGGCGGCCCCGCTCTTCGTGCTGCCGGAGACCTGGGTCGACGGGCAGGGCCTGCTGCCCGAGCGGGTCACCGCGCCGCTCGCCGCCTGGTTCGCCCGGCTGGCCGCCGACGCCGACGCCCGCGCCGCCGTGGTCCGGCAGACCCTGGACGGCGCGCTCGCCGCGCTGCACCCGGCGGTCGAGGGGCTCGCCGACGCCGCCGAGGAGCAGGTCACCGCCGCCGACGCGCTCGACGAACGGGTGCTGGCCGCGTACCGGGGGGCGTACCGGACCGTCGGGCAGGGGCTGAAGGACGGCCGGCTGCTCCGCGGCGAGGTGCTGGCCCGCTGGCAGGAGTTCGTCGGCACCGGCGAGTTCTTCCGCACCATGGAGGCCCGCATCGGGCGGCTCCGCGACCGGGTCGTGGCGGCGGTCACCGGCCGGCCCGCGCCCGCGTCCGAGCTGCGGGACGCCATCGAGTCCCAGCTGGTGACCCTGCTGCGGGGCGTCGCCGCCGAGGCGGCCGAGAACGCGTACACCGGGTGGAAGGCGCATCCCGCCGGGGCGGCGCTGCTCGAACCGGAGCTGGCCCACCCCTCCGCCGACCTGCCCGAACGGGCCGAGCGGCTGGTCCGGGAGTGGCAGCGTGGCGTGCTGGAGCTGGTCCGCGCCGAGGGCGGCGACCGCCGCTTCGTGGCCCGGACGGCCGCGTACGCGGTGAACGCCACCGGGCTCGCTGTCATGATCGCGGTGTTCGCCTCGACGGCGTTCATCCCCACCGGGCTGGAGGTGGCCACCGGGGCCGGCACGACCGTCGCCGCGCAGACCGTGCTCCAGGCGATCTTCGGCGACCAGGCCGTGCGTACGCTGGCCGCCAAGGCCCGGGCCGACCTGCTGGACCGGGTGCGGGCCCTGCTCGACGACGAGGCCGCCCGCTACCTGGACCGGACGGCGCAGGCGCGGCCCGCCGCGGACACCGCGGAGGCCCTGCGCGGCGCCGCCAACCGGGTGGAGATCGCCCGCAACCGCAGCGACCTCTCCGGCGCGGCCGTCGCGGGCCCGCCCGGCACCGGGGACGGAGGGTCATGACCAACATCGTCGGGCGGATGCGCGAGGCGTTCCGCGGTGACCAGCGGGTGGACGCCGACGCGCTCGTCGCCCGCCTCGACGCCGTACGCCGGTTCCTGACGGTCGTCGACGGCCACCTGCCGGACGCGCGGCTCGTGTCGGCGCACACCCTCGTCGAGCGGGCCGGCACCCGGCTGGCGCTCTCCCGCGACCACACCGTGGTGGCCCTCGCCGGCGCGACCGGCAGCGGCAAGTCCAGTCTGTTCAACGCGCTCGCCCGGATGGAACTCTCCACGGTCGGCGTGCGCCGCCCCACCACCGGCGTCGCGCACGCCTGCGTGTGGGGGCCGCTCGACGGCGGCAACCGCCTGCTCGACTGGGTGGGCGTGCTGCCCCGGCACCGGTTCGTCCGGGAGAGCGTGCTGGACGGCGACGACGAGTCCGCCCTGCACGGGCTGATCCTGCTCGACCTGCCCGACTTCGACTCGGTGCAGCGGTCGCACCGGCTGGAGGTGGACCGACTGCTCGGCCTGGTCGACCTCGTGGTGTGGGTGGTCGACCCGCAGAAGTACGCCGACCGCGTCATCCACACCAACTACCTGCGCGAGTTCCACCGGCACCGGGACGTCACCCTGGTCGTGCTCAACCAGGCCGACCGGCTGCCACCGGCCGAGCTGCCCCGGGTGCTGGCCGACCTGCGCCGGCTGCTCGACTCCGACGGCCTGGACGGCGTACCGCTGCTGGCGACGACCGCCGTCGACCCGGCGGGCATGGTCGGGCTGCGGGAGGCGCTCGAACGCACGGTGGCCGAGCGGCAGGCCGCGCTGCGGCGGCTCCAGGGCGACGTGGACGCGGTGGTGGCCGGGCTCGAAGAGCTGGTCGGCGGCGCCTCGCCGGCCGGGGGACCCGACGCCGCCGCCGTCAGTGCGCTGCACCGGGCGCTCGCCGGCGCCGCCGGGGTGCCGGCGGTCGCCGAGGCGGTCGAGCAGGCGTACCGGCACCGGGGCGCCGCCACCACCGGCTGGCCGCTGGTGCGGGGCTGGCGGCGGCTGCGGCCCGACCCGCTGCGCCGGCTGCACCTGCCCGGCCCGGCCGCCGGGCGCGACGAACCGGCGGAGAGCCTCGTCGCCGCGACCTCGGTGCCCGACCCCACCGCAGCGCAGCGCGCGGCGCTCGGGCTGGCGATCCGGTCGGTGGCCGACCGGACCGGGGCGGACCTGCCCGCCGCCTGGCCGGCCGCGGTGACCGCCGCCGCCCGATCCCGCCTCGCCGACCTACCGGACGCGCTGGACCGCGCGGTGGCCAACACGGACCTGGGCATGGACCGGCGACCGCTCTGGTGGCGGTTCGTCGGCGGCCTCCAGTGGCTGGTGACCCTGGCGGCGCTGGCCGGGCTGGGCTGGCTGGCGCTCGGCTACGCGCTACGCGCGCTGGGCCTGCCGGCGCTGGAGCACCCGATGGTCGGCGAGGTGCCGCTGCCCACCCTGCTGCTCCTCGGCGGCCTGCTCGCCGGGCTGCTGGTGGCCGCCCTGACCAGGCCGATCGTCCGCTGGGCGGCCCGCCGCGCCCGTCGCCGGGCCGAGCGGCGCCTCACGGACGCGGTGGCGACGATCGGCGAGGAGCACGTGCTGACCCCGGTGCGGGCGGTGCTCGCCTCCTACGCCGAGGCCCGTACGGCCCTCAGGGAGGCCGCCGGCCGCTGAGCCGAAAATCCCGTCCCGCGACAACCGCAGGTCGGCGGCGTGGCGGCGCGACGCGGGCCGGACGCTCGGGTCGCTCGTACCGTCCCGGGGCGGGCGGCGGCGTAGGGTCGGTGGATGGGAACGCCTCAGACCCCGTACGACGCGGTGCTGCACGCCGCCCGCGACGTGGCCAAGCTGGACAACGCCCTCGACGCGGAGATGCTCGGCGCGGCCCTGCTCGGCAGCGTCTACTCGGTCGCCGAGACCGAACGTGACGCCGCCGTCCGGGACTTCGTGGCCGGCTTCCTGGCCGCCACCTCCCGCCGCCGCTCGGCCGCGGCGACCACCATCCGTTCCGTGTTCGCCGCGCTGGTGCCCGACGCCGAGGGCACCGACCGGGTCCGCCCGGGCGCCGCCACCCCCGCCTGGGCCAGCCAGCTCGGCCGCGTGCACCTGACCGGCTGCTGGTCCTACGGCGACGTGTACGGCGACCAGACCTCCTACCTGGCGACCTTCGCCTACGACGACCCGGCCGGCGGTTCGGCGCACGCCGTGGTGACGCTGCTCGACCACAACATCGGCATCACCAAGGACGTCTTCGTCGGCGGGCCGCCCGACCGCATCCTCGACCAGGTCCGGCAGATGTGCGCCGGGGACGAGCTGACCTGGTTCCGCGACGAGGAGCCGGCCCGGATGCGCGCCGAGGTGACCCGCCACCTCGCGATCACCGACGGCCTGACCGAGTTGCCCGGGGAGGGCTCGCTCGCCACCGACCGCGCCCTGCTCGGCGCCCGGCTGGCACGGCTGCCGCAGGCGGCCGGGGCGGCCCCCGCGCCCGCCGCCGAACCGCTCTCCGCCGCCGAGCGTACGGACCTGGTCCGCCGGTTCCTCGCCTCGCCCGAGGCGGCCCGCTTCGGCCTGGACACCATCGACGGGGCGGAGCTGGCCTCGCTGCACTTCTGCCTCAGCCTGCTGCTGGACCACGCGGCCAGCTTCCCGGACGCCGACCCGCTGCGGTGGAGCCCCACCGTGGCCGGGCTGTTCCTGCTGGACTGGGTGCACCGGCGCGCGGTGCTGGACATGGACGACGCGGCGCTGCTGCCCCGGGTGCTGCGCGCCTGGGCCGGCTACGCCACCCGCAAGCGCGGGCTGCCCGAGCAGGCGGCGACGCAGATCGACACGGCCGTCGAGGAGATGGTGCCGGAGTTCGCCCGCCTCTACAGCACGGGCGAACGCCGCAGCCCCGCCACCGCCGCCGTCGCGCAGCTGATGGCCGACGGCGTCGACCCCGACGACCCGGCCGCCCTCGACGCCTGGATCGAGGCCAACCGCCACCGCCTCACGGACGACCCCGCCTGACCCCCCACCCGCCCCCTTTCCACCCTCATGCCCTCCCTCCCGCGCGGCGTCGATCATGCAGTTGTGGTGGACGAAAAGCAGCGTTACGCGGCTTTTGCGGGGCACCACAACTGCATGATCAACGGCCTCGGCCGGGGGCGCACGGACCGGGAGGGGTGGGGTGGGGGTTAGCGGAGGGGGGCGAAGAAGAGGGCGGCTACCAGGGCGCCCAGGGCTAGTCCCGCGACCACCTGGGGCACGGTGTGGTCGCGCAGGCGGACCCGGGACCAACCGACCAGCGCGAGCAGTGGCGCCGTCGCCAGCAACCCGGCCCCGAACGTGAGCACCAGCACGACCACCGTGCCGGCGGCCACCGCCGAGTGGATCGACATCTTCCACCAGTGGCTCACCGTCACGGCGACCACCAGGCCGACGAGCCCGGCGGCGGCCAGGGCCAGCACCGGTCGCGGCGCGCCGAGCACGGCGAGCAGGGCCAGCCCGGCGGCGACCGAGCAGAGCCCGAACAGCAGCGGGACGCGGCGCTGCTCGCGGATCCCCACGTGATGGTCGGTCAGCCGGCCGCGACGCACCCCGCCGAGGATGTACGCGAACGGGATCCCGCTGACGAAGAGCGTGGCCAGCAGCCCCCAGGCCAGCCCGTGCGCGCCCTGGGCGCTGTGCCAGCCGACCGCCAGCGTCAGCGCCGAGACCAGCACCGCGGGCGCGGTCAGCTCGGTCACGAACCGAGCGAGCCGGAGGGTCCGGCCGGGTGGTGGCGGGGCGGCCGGACGGCTGTGGGGCTCCGCGTCCGAACCACCCGTCCCGCTCAGCGCCCCGCCTCTGCGTCCACCCCGGGCCGTCGCCCGGAACCGTTCCCGTCCGTACCCCGGCGCTCCGACCGGGCCGGGGTCCTGCCGTGGATCACCTGCCGTCGACCGTCACCGTACCCGCGGCCGGCCGTCCCGGTGCCCGGTCCCGCCGGGATCGCCGGTGGTCGGGTCGGGGTCGACGGTCGCGCTGGCGGTCGGGCCGTCGGGTGCCGGGGACGCGCTGGGCGCCGGGGACGCCGTGGGCTCGGGCGGCGGTAGCGAGAGGGTGCTCGTCGGCTCCACCGACGTCGGCTCGCCGGTCGGCGTGGGTGCCGGGCTCGGGCTGGGGCTCGGCGAAGGCTTCGGCGACGGGCTCGGGGACGCCGGAGGCCTCGGGGACGGGGGCGAGGGCGGCGGTACCGGTCGGCCGCCGGGCCGGGACGGGGGCTTCGGGCGCGCCGCCGGGCCGAGCGGCGGCGGCGGGGCGGGCGCCGCGACGATCGGCGTACGCGGGAAGGGCACGACGGTCCGCCAGTCGCCCGGGTCGGCCACGGCGGGGGACGGGGTCGACGGGGCTACCGGGGGGCGGCCCGTCGCCGGCACCGGGATCACCACGGGGCCGACCGAGGGCGTCGGGAGGAACGGGGTGCTGCCGTCCGGCAGGGCCGTGCTGCCGACGGTGGCGGAGCCCGTGCTGATCGCGGCGAGGATCGGCATCGACGCGGTGCCGGCGAGCAGTGCCACCGTGAACAGGTAGCCCCGGGACGGCCCGCCCGAGCCGGGGGCCCGGTGCGCGCCGACCAGCCGGCGGTAGCCACCGGCCCGGTGCCGGCCGAGGAGGGGAACGGTGGGATCTGGGCCTGGCTCGGACACCACACACCCCTTTCGTCGACTCCGGCGGTGGACGGGCCGGTACGGCGACCGGCCCGAGCGCCCGGGGCACCGCCCGGACACGAGGAAGCGGCAAACCGCCCCGACGCGGACGATCCCGCGCCAATCAGCCTGGACCAGTGACGGTCGGTCGGCCAACCCTGTACAGCGTGTCGACACGCGTATCTGGCCGAACGGTGACGAACCACCGCCGGATCGGCCGCGCGTCGATGCAACGGACACCGGGCGCGCCGTGCGACGAAGCGGGCCACCGCGAGCGCCCGGGACGGGCGCACTGTGGGCGCGCTCACGTGTGATGCGAATATGGACCACGACGGCAACGCAGCCACGACCTCCGCGCACCCTCGCGGCAGGCGCGGCTGGGCGCCGGCGCTCCCGATCCGGGTTCGGCCAGAATCCGGCTCACGCCGCGCGGCAACCCCCACCGGGGCTAGGCGCGGCCGCCAGGAACCCGTCCGGCACCAGCCGGGCAGGCGCACGAGTTGCGCGGCCGGGTGACCCCCCGGTGCCGACGCAGACAGACAGGGAGAGACGGATGGCAAAGGGCGACCCCGGGGTCTCCAGTCGCGGCCGACGGGCCGCACCCCGGTCCAAGAAGGGTGCGACCGGCGACCCGCAGCTGGTGCAGCTGCTCACCCCGGAGGGTGAGCGGATCGAGAGCGCGACCGGCCCGGACGGGACCGAGTACCGCGTCGACTTCACCGACGAGGAGTACCGCGGGCTCTACCGCGACCTCGTGCTGGTCCGCAAGCTCGACGCCGAGGCCACCGCGTTGCAGCGCCAGGGCGAGCTGGGCCTGTGGGCCAGCCTGCTGGGCCAGGAGGCCGCGCAGGTGGGCTCGGGACGCGCGCTGCGTACGCAGGACATGGCCTTCCCGACCTACCGGGAGCACGGCGTCCTCTACTGCCGGGGCATCGACCCGATCATGCCGCTCGGCCTGTTCCGGGGCGTCGACCAGGGCGGCTGGGACCCGAACGAGTTCAAGTTCAACATGTACACGATCGTGATCGGGGCGCAGACCCTGCACGCGACCGGCTACGCCATGGGCGTCCACATGGACGGCAAGACCGGCACCGAGGACGGCGAGGCGGTGATCGCCTACTTCGGCGACGGCGCCACCAGCCAGGGCGACGTCAACGAGGCGTTCGTCTGGGCCAGCGTCTTCAACGCCCCGCTGGTGTTCTTCTGCCAGAACAACCAGTACGCCATCTCCGAGCCGCTGGAGCGCCAGACCCGCGTGCCGCTCTACCAGCGGGCCGGCGGCTTCGGCTTCCCCGGCGTCCGGGTCGACGGCAACGACGTGCTCGCGTCGTACGCGGTGACCCGGCACGCGCTGGACAACGCCCGGCTCGGCCAGGGCCCCAGCCTGATCGAGGCCTACACCTACCGGATGGGCGCGCACACCACCTCCGACGACCCGACCCGTTACCGGATCGCCAGCGAGGTCGAGGCCTGGCAGGCGAAGGACCCGATCGCCCGGATGAAGGCGTTCCTTGAGAAGCAGCAGATCGCCGACGCGGACTTCTTCGCGGCCGTCGACGAGCAGGCCCGCACCGAGTCGGTGCACCTGCGCGAGCGGGTGCTCGCCATGCCCAACCCCGAGCCGGTGACGATGTTCGACCACGTCTACCCCAACGGGTCCCCCGAGCTCGACGAGCAGCGGGCGCAGTTCACGAAGTACATGGAGTCGTTCGAGGGGAGCGCCCACTGATGGCCACGGAGACGCTCACCCTCGGCAAGGCACTCAACACGGGCCTGCGCAGGGCCCTGGAGAACGACCCGAAGGTCGTCATCATGGGCGAGGACGTCGGCAAGCTCGGCGGCGTCTTCCGGATCACCGACGGCCTCCAGAAGGACTTCGGCGACCAGCGGGTGATCGACACCCCGCTCGCCGAGTCCGGCATCATCGGCACCGCGGTGGGCCTGGCCATCCGGGGCTTCCGGCCGGTCTGCGAGATCCAGTTCGACGGCTTCGTCTACCCCGCGTACGACCAGATCGTGTCGCAGGTGGCGAAGATGCACTACCGCTCCCAGGGCAAGGTGCGGATCCCGATGGTCATCCGGATCCCGTTCGGCGGCGGCATCGGCGCGGTCGAGCACCACTCGGAGTCGCCGGAGGCGTACTTCGCCCACACCGCCGGCCTGAAGGTGGTGTCCTGCGCCAACCCGCAGGACGCGTACACGATGATCCAGCAGGCCGTCGCCTCGGACGACCCGATCGTCTTCCTGGAGCCGAAGCGGCGCTACTGGGAGAAGGGCCCCGTCGAGCTGGACGGCCCGCTGTCGGGGGCGTACCCGCTGCACTCGTCCCGGGTCGTCCGGCCCGGCACGGACGCCACGGTGCTGGCGTACGGGCCGATGGTGCGGACCTGCCTGGACGCGGCGACCGCCGCCGCCGAGGACGGCCGGGAGCTGGAGGTCATCGACCTGCGCTCGCTCTCCCCGCTGGACCTGACCGCCGCGTACGAGTCGGTGAAGCGCACCGGCCGCTGCGTGGTCGTGCACGAGGCCCCGGGCAACCTGGGCCTGGGCTCGGAGATCGCGGCCCGGATCACCGAGGAGTGCTTCTACTCCCTGGAGTCCCCGGTGCTGCGGGTGACCGGCTTCGACACCCCCTACCCGGCCTCCCGGGTGGAGGAGGAGTACCTGCCCGACCTCGACCGGGTGCTCGACGCCGTCGACCGCACCTTCGGCTGGTGAGCGGCATGTCACGGATCAAGGAGTTCAACCTTCCCGACCTGGGCGAGGGACTGACCGAGGGCGAGATCCTCGCGTGGCTCGTCAAGGTCGGCGACGTCATCGAGCTGAACCAGCCGATCGTCGAGGTGGAGACGGCCAAGGCGGCCGTCGAGATCCCGGCGAAGTGGGCCGGCCAGGTGCAGGCGATCTTCCACCCGGAGGGGAGCACGGTCGAGGTCGGCACGCCGATCATCGCGATCGACACCGACCCGGGCGCCGGACCGATCGAGGCGTCGACGACCGGCGCCCCGGACGCGGCCCTGCCCACCCCGTCGGCGGCGTCGCTGGCCGCGGTCCAGGTGGCGCCGGCAGAGGGCGCGGTCGAGCCGGGCCTGATCGGCGGTCCCGCCCCGGGCGGCCGTACCGCCGTGCTGGTCGGCTACGGCCCGCGCACCACGGCGGCCAAGCGCCGCCCGCGCAAGGGTGGCACCCCGCTGCCGGCCCAGGCGGCCGCACCGGCCGCACCCGTCGCGCCGGCTGCCCCGGTCGTTCCGGCCCCGCCGGCGCCGCCCGCCCCGGTGGCGACCGCGCCGTCGAACGGTCACGGACCGACCGGCGGGCCGGTGCTGGCCAAGCCGCCGGTACGCAAGCTCGCCAAGGATCTCGGCGTCGACCTGTCCGCGCTGACCGGGTCGGGGCCGCTGGGCTCGATCACCCGGGAGGACGTACAGCGGGCGGCGAGCGGGGCCACGGCGGCGGCCGAGCCGCTCGCGGTGTCGGCCCCGGCCACGGCGGCCACGAGCTTCGGCGCGGACCGCGAGCAGCGCATCCCCGTCAAGGGGGTACGCAAGCTCACCGCCGAGAACATGTCCCGCTCGGCGTTCACCGCTCCGCACGTCACGGAGTTCCTCACCGTCGACGTGACCCGGGCGATGAAGGCCCTGGACCGGCTCCGCAACCGGCGGGAGTGGCGCGACGTGCGGGTCTCGCCGCTGCTGCTGGTGGCCAAGGCGGTGCTGCTGGCCGTCAAGCGCCACCCGATGGTCAACTCGACCTGGGCCGGCGACGAGATCGTCGTCAAGGACTACGTCAACCTGGGCATCGCGGCGGCCACCGAGCGCGGGCTGATCGTGCCGAACATCAAGGACGCCGGCCGGCTCTCGCTGCGCGAGCTGGCGGACGCGATGACCGGGCTGGTGCAGACGGCCAAGGCCGGGAAGACCTCGCCGGCCGACATGTCCGGCGGCACGCTGACGATCACCAACGTCGGCGTGTTCGGGGTGGACACCGGTACGCCGATCCTGCCCCCGGGCGAGTCGGCGATCCTGGCCTTCGGCGCGGTCCGCGAGATGCCCTGGGTCCACAAGGGCAAGGTCCGGCCGCGTCAGGTCACCACGCTGGGCCTCTCCTTCGACCACCGGATCATCGACGGTGAGCTGGGCTCGAAGTTCCTGCGCGACATCGGGGAGTTCCTGGCCGACCCGGAGGCGGCGCTGCTCGCCTGGACCTGACGGTCCTGACGCCAGCCGAACGGCCGGTGTGCGACGGGTTGACGCCCGGCACACCGGCCGTGTCCTTTTGTGGCGCGCGCACGCCCGGCACCGGCCGCCTCTAGAGACAGAGGATTGCGTGGGTCACAGGCCCCCCTCACCTTCGATTGTTCGGCCCGTGTCCCAGCTCACCTAACAATCGATGGAAGTTGCGCCCGTCTTGGGGTTCAATGGAAGACATCAAGGGGCTGACAACCGAATAGCCAGGAGGAGAGACCCATGAGCATGATCGAGCGAATCCGCAACCGCCGCGACGCCAACCGCCGCGCCCGTGCCATCGAGCACGCGCTGCGCTCCGCCAACTCGCCCGCGGTCCGCGAAGAGATCCTCGCCATCGCCCAGCGTCACATGAGCTGACGCCCGGAACCTTTCTCACCTCCTCCAGATCGATGACCCGCCCGGTCCGCCCGGGCGGGTCATCGGCGTTTCGCAGCGGCTGACACCGGGATTCCACCTCGCCTCAGCGCCCGGTACGGTGGGCTTCGGTCGTCGCCCGCCGACCCGGAGCAGTCGAGTCGATAGAAGCCGCTCGACACCATCCGGCCACGGGGAGTGACGATCGTGCTCCCCGGTCGCCCTCGGGCGGTCACCGGATACGGTGCGGGGAGCCGGCACGGCCGGTACACCGGCGACGCCGGCCACCCTGCCGAGAAGACCGATCGGCAGTGGCGGCCGACAGGTGATGGAGGAGGCGCACGCATGACGTCCGAGGGCACGCACCACCCCGGCCAGCAGCCGGACGAGGTGTCGCCGGGCGCCGGCGGACCGGCGCCGTACGGCGACCGCCCGGCACAGCAGGACAACAGTTACGGCGCCGGCGCCCCCGATCTGGGCTGGGCACCCCCGCCCCCGTCGGAGCGACCGAACCCGCCCGCCTGGGGCGCGCAGGGTGAGCAGCCGCCGGCCCCCGCGTGGGCCGCCCAGGCGCCGCAGCAGACCGACCCGGCCCAGTCCGGCCAGTGGGGACCGTCCGGCGCGTCGCCGCAGCCGCCGCAGCCGCCATGGCCGGGCGCGCAGGAGCAGGCCGGCCCGGCCTGGGCTGCCGCCGCCCCGCAGCCGCCACACGCCGCCCCGGAGCAGCCCGCATGGGGATCCGGCGAGCAGGCGTCCCCCGCCTGGGCGCAGCCCGAGCCCGCCGCCCGCGGCGCCGCCCGCGTCCCGCAGCCCGCGCCCGCACCCACCCCCCAGCCCTGGCCCGCCCAGGACGACCCCAACCGCTCCGGCGGCTGGGCCGGCGACCAGCAGCAGCAGGACGAGCAGCCCCGGCCCGGCGGCTGGGCCGGCGGTGCCACCCCGGACGACCGGCCCGCGCAGGGCGACTGGGCCGCGCAGCAGAACGACGCCGACCGCCCCGGCGACGGCCAGCAGCAGGACGATCCCAACCGCTCCGGCGGCTGGCAGCAGGACGACCCGAACCGCTCCGGCGGCTGGCAGCAGGACGACCCGAACCGCTCCGGCGGCTGGGCCGGCGGCCAGCAGCAGGCCGAGCAGCCCGCCTGGGGATCCGGCGAGCAGGCGTCCCCCGCCTGGGCGCAGCCCGAGCCCGCCGCCCGCGGCGCCGCCCGGGTCCCGCAGCCCGCGCCCGCACCCACCCCCCAGCCCTGGCCCGCCCAGGACGATCCCTCCCGCTCCGGTGGCTGGAACGCCGAGTCCCCTCAGGACCCCGCCAACGGCTGGAACCCCGGACAGCAGCAGGACGACCCCAACCGCTCCGGCGGCTGGTCCGGCACCGAGCAGCAGCAGGGCGAGCAGCCCGGCTGGGACGCCGGTGCGGAGCAGCCTCCGGGTGGCACCTGGGCCGCCTCCCGCGACGACGCGCCCCGGGACGACCAGCCCCAGGGCGGCGAGTGGCCGGCCCGGGACGAGCGCTCCCCACGGGGTGCCGCGTCCGTACCCTCGCAGTCCGACGACCGGGACGCGAACGGCTGGGGTGCCCCGCAGCCCACCTCCACCCCGCCCGGCCGCGCCTCCGTCCCGGTACCCGGCGACGGCGGTCCGAAGCCGTGGGGTCCCGCTGCGGAGAACCCGCCGCAGTGGGCCGGCAACGCCGCCGAGCGCCCGGCCGTACCGGACGTCGAGCCGTGGTCGGCGGACGAGGTGTGGGGCCGCGCGGAGGCGGGCGAGCCCGCCCCGGGCCGGGCCGGCAACGGCTGGGAGCCGGAGCGGGCCGAGGAACCCCCGATCTACCAGCCCGCACCGGGGCCCGGCATCTCGCCGGCCAACGCCGTGCCGCTGCCGCCGCAGGAGCAGCGGGTGCCCGGCGCCAGCCTGGCCTCCGCCCCGCCCGTCGACTACGCGCCGCCGGCCCAGTTCGCCCCCGAGCAGCCCGGCCGGGACGGCGGCCTGCCGGCGTACGAGCAGGAGCAGCCGGGTTGGGCCCAGGCCGGCTCCCGGCACGACGAGCCGCAGTCGCCCGCCGGTCCTGCGGTCCCCGCGCCGCGCACCTCGCCGGAGGTGGGCGGGCGGGCGGCCGTACCGTCGCCGGAGGGTGCCGAGCCGGCCGCCGGCAGCGTCTCGGCCAGCGCCTCGGTGCCGCTGGCCAGCCGGGTGCTGCCGCCGACCGACCAGGCCCTGCGACCGGGCGGTGCGCCCGCGCCGCAGCCTCGGGTGTACGGCCGACCGGCCCGCCCTGAGCCGGCGGACGAGCCGGAGCAGGAGGACCCGCGCGGACACCGGCCGGACCACGCGCCGGCGCCCAGCTTCGACCAGGGGCCGGACCCGCGCTTCGGCCAGGGACCGGATCCGCGCTTCGAGCAGGGACCGGACCCGCGCTTCGGCCAAGGACCGGACCCGCGCTTCGACCAGGGTCAGGACAACCGGTTCGACCAGGGCACCGAGAGCCGGTTCGACCAGGGCCCGGACAACCGGTTCGACCAAGGACACGAGGGCCGCTTCGACGACCGGGACCGGGCACCGAGCGGGACCGCCGTCTTCGGCGCGGTCGCCCCGATGGCGCCCGCCTCCCCGGCCGCGCCCCCGGCCTTCCCGCCGGGCGTACCGTCCTTCGTCGACCCGCCGGCCAGCGACCGGCCGGTGAACGGGGTCCGGCCGCACGACAGCGCCGACCGGCCCGCCGACCCCTTCGGTACGCCGAACGCCGGCGGCGCGGCACCCGGCTACGGGCCCGCCCCGACCGCCGCGCCCACGTCGGGCGGCGCGTTCCCGTCGGCGTTCCCCCCACCCCCGCAGCAGCCCGGTCCCTGGGACCAGGGCGGCCCGGAGCAGGAGCAGAACCGCTTCGACTCGTTCAAGCCGATCGCGGAGCCGAAGACCGAGCCGGCCCCCACGCCCAAGATCCGCAACGGCCGGGTGCTCGCCGCGGTGCTCGTCGCGGCGGTGCTCATCCTGGCGGTGCCGCTGGGGCTGCTCATGCTGCTCGGCAAGGTCGGCGGCGACGACCCGGCCCCGGCGTTCGACCCGGCGGTCGGCAGCTGCGTGAAGAAGTCGGGCGAGACGGCGGCGGCGGCGGAGTGCGGCGAGGCGGGCGCCTTCACCGTGGTCTCCAAGGTGGACGCGAAGGACAAGTGCGCCGACCCGACCCAGCCGCACGTGGTGCTCAAGGGCGGCGGGACGAACCGCGTGCTCTGCCTCAAGCCGGCGGGCCAGTAGCAGACGAAGACGACGGCGGGGCCACGGGAGACCGTGGCCCCGCCGCCGTTTCCGGCCGGCAGCGCCGTGGAACGGCTGCGGAAACGGCAGTGACCGTGGTACGGAAACGGAAAGCGCCCGCCTCCGGGATCGGGGACGGGCGCTTTCGGGGTCTGGTGGTTCAGGACTGATTGGCGACCTGCGCGACGAAGACCCGCCAGGCGGCCGGGGCGAAGACAAGGGCCGGGCCGGTCGGGTCCTTCGAGTCGCGGACCCCTACGACGCCGGGAAGGTTGTCGGCCACCTCGACACAGTTTCCGCCGTTGCCACCGCTCTTCGTGCTCTTGCGCCACCGTGCGCCGGTCATGTCCATGATCTCGCCGCTTCTCTCAGGAGATTCAGAGTCCGCCCCCGGGGAAGCGCCTCCCCACGAATGCGTTCCCAACGTCGTTCAAGCGTAACAAGGTCGGATGCCTGGTCCAGGATCTGAGCCTGAGCGGGGCTATCGACGTGCGCGACCCGCGTGCCATCCGGCATGTCGGCGATGGTGAAAGCCCCGTCCAGTCCTGGATAGCTGGGCGCATCGGCCGGAACGACGTGCAGTTGCACGCTCGGCAGTTCGACGCACGCGATGAGATGCGCGATCTGAGCTGCCATGAGGGCCGGGTCGTCCCCGACCCGTCTACGTAGGATCCCCTCGTCCAGTACGGCGACCAGCAGGGGGCCGCGCTCGCGTCTGAGAATCGCTTGCCGGCTGATCCGCGCGTCGGCGAGGTCGTCTATGGCGTCGGCCGTCAGTACCCCGCCCGCGAGTGTCGCTCGCGCGTACGCCTCCGTCTGGAGAAGACCGGGTACCCACGCGAGTTCGAACGCGCGCAGGGTGGCCGCCTCTCGCTCGATGTCCACCCACGGCCGGAACCACACCGGCTCTCGTCGTCGGCCGACGTCCGGCCACAGGGTGTCCACATCTCGCCCGAGCAGGTTTGCTACTTGAACACGATGCCGGCTCTGTGGAATGTGCCCAGGGTTTGCCCAGCGCGCCGCCGTCTTCGGATGCACTCCTACGTGACCTGCAAGGCTCTCGGCCGTGTGGCCCGCCTCGGCGAGCGCCGCGACAAAGGCGTGATTCATGCCAGCCCTTCCCAGGAACAAATGAGTTGCCCGAAGAAGATTAGACAACGCTGTGTGATTGTCCGGCAACCCTCGGCAGGGTGCTTTGTAGACGGCGTGAGCCGGTGGGGCGATGGACGCCCGCCGGTCGCGCTGCGGGGTCGGCCTGGGCGAGCAACCGGGCGGCCCCTCCCACCACCCGCCGCACGAGGGGGAGCGATGCCCGGGGAGAGGCCGACACCGACACCCACGCCGAGGAGCAAACCGCCACCTCCCGTACGGATGCTGCGGGCCGGCGAGGTCCTCCACCTGACCCGGGCGGCGTCGCCGCAGTTCGTGACCCCGATGCGCGTCCGCGTGATCCGCGAACTCGTCGACCGCTTCCCGCCGTACGGCTGGCTCTGGTTCGAGGGTTACCAGCTCGACGCCAGGGGCCGCGCGGTGGCGAAGCGCGAGCTGTTCGTCCTGCGCGAGGGCCTTGAGTCGGTCGTCACCGCGCCGCTCCCGGCGCGGCCCGCCCCCACACGACGGTCGCCGGCCCGCCCCCGCGTGGCGGTGGGCTGATGGTGCACGTCCGCGCCCACGTCCCCAGCCGGCCCACCTGGCGCTGTGGCGCCTGCGGGGTGGCGTGGCCCTGCTCGACGGCGAAGCTCCTCCTGCTCGCGAAGTACCGCGGGAACCGCGACGCGCTGATGATCCACCTCGCCGCGCTGTGCGCCGAGGCCGCCGAGGAACTCGCCGGGCTGGACGGCAGCCCGCCGGCGGATTTGGCGGTGCGCTTCACCGGCTGGGCCCGCGCCCGCTAGCCCGGCTCGCCGCTGTCGTCCGGGTCACGGGTCCGACTTCACGCAAGCCCGACGTGGCAGGCTGGCGGGCATGGGAACGACACCGCGCGTACGTGCCCCCGAACTGCGGGGCCGGCAGTGGCTCAACACGGGTGGGCGAGAGCTGAAGCTGTCCGATCTGCGGGGCAAGATCGTGATCGCCGACTTCTGGACCTTCTGCTGTATCAACTGCCTGCACGTGCTCGACGAGCTGCGCCCGCTGGAGGAGAAGTACGGCGACGTGCTCGTCGTGATCGGCGTGCACTCGCCGAAGTTCGAGCACGAGAAGGACCCGGACGCGCTGGCCGCCGCCGTGGAGCGGTACGGCGTCCACCACCCCGTGCTCGACGACCCCGAGCTGGACATGTGGCAGCAGTACGCGGCCCGCGCCTGGCCCACCCTGTCGGTGATCGACCCCGAGGGCTACGTGGTGGCGACGATGGCCGGCGAGGGTCACGCCGAAGGGCTCGCCCGCCTCGTCGACGACCTGATCGCCACCCACGAGGCGAAGGGCACCCTGCACCGGGGCGACGGCCCGTACGTCCCGCCCGCCGAGCCGCAGACCACGCTGCGCTTCCCGGGCAAGGCGGTGCTGCTGGAGAACGGCAACCTGCTGGTGTCCGACTCGGCCCGGCACTCGCTTGCGGAACTGGCCCCCGACGGCGAGACGCTGGTACGGCGGATCGGCACGGGCAGCCGGGGCCGGGTCGACGGTCCCGCCGGGGCGGCCACCTTCTCCGAGCCGCAGGGGCTGTGCCTGCTGCCGGCGCACACCGCCGAGGTGGCCGGCTACGACCTCGTCGTCGCCGACACCGTCAACCACCTGCTGCGCGGCGTACGGCTGGCCGACGGCGAGGTGGTGACCGTCGCCGGCACCGGCCGGCAGTGGCGTTCCACGGTCGACGACCACTCGCACGACGCGCTCTCGGTCGACCTCTCCTCCCCCTGGGACCTGGCCTGGTACGACGACAAGGTCGTCATCGCGATGGCCGGCATCCACCAGCTCTGGTGGTTCGACCCGGTGAAGCGCACCGCCGGCATGTACGCGGGCACGACCGTCGAGGCCCTGCGCGACGGCCTGCTGGCCGAGGCGTGGATGGCGCAGCCGTCCGGCCTCTCCGTCTCCGCCGACGGCGCCCGGCTCTGGGTGGCCGACAGCGAGACCAGCGCGATCCGGTACGTCGAGAACGACGTCATGGGCACCGCCGTCGGGCAGGGACTCTTCGACTTCGGGCACGTCGACGGGCCGGCGGCGGAGGCGCTGCTCCAGCACCCGCTGGGGGTGTGCGCGCTGCCGGACGGCTCGGTGCTGGTGGCAGACACGTACAACGGGGCGGTCCGCCGCTTCGACCCGGAGAGCAACCGGGTCTCGACGGTCGCCGAAGGGCTGGCCGAGCCGAGCGACCTGGTGCTCACCCCGGCCGGCGAGGTGCTGGTGGTGGAGTCCGCCGCGCACCGGCTGACCCGGCTGGCGCCCGGCGCGCTCTCGGCGGCCGGCGCCAGCACCGTCGACGGTCCCCGGCACCGCACCGAGCGCAAGCCCACCGACGTGGCGGCCGGCGAGGTGGCCCTGGACGTGATCTTCACGCCCGCGCCGGGGCAGAAGCTCGACGAGACGTACGGCCCGTCGACGCGACTGGTGGTGTCGGCGTCGCCGCCGGAGCTGCTGCTGGAGGGGGCGGGGACCGGCACCGAGCTGTCCCGCCGACTGGTGGTCGACGGCACGGTGGCCGGGGGTGTGCTCCAGGTGACCGCGCAGGCGGCGACCTGCGACGCGGACGTCGAGCACGCGGCCTGCCACCTGACCCGCCAGGACTGGGGCGTACCGGTCCGGGTGGTCGAGGGTGCCGCCGCCCGGCTCCCGCTGGTGCTCAGGGGCCTGGACGACGCCTGACATCACGCGAACGGAGTGAGCGTCACCCCCGCGTCGATCAGGGCGGCGCGCACCAGTTCGGCGCAGCGGACCGCGCCGGGGGTGTCGCCGTGCAGGCAGATCGACTCGACCGGACACGGGACGACGCTGCCGTCGACCGCGACCACGGACCGCTCGGTGGCCATCCGCACGGCCCGGGCGGCCACCTCCTCCGGGTCGGTGACCAACGCCCCGGGTGCGGTGCGCGGCACCAGCGAGCCGTTGGGCAGGTAGCCCCGGTCGGCGAAGCCCTCGGCGACCACCCGCAGCCCGGCGCCGGCGGCGAGCTGGGCGAGGACCGAGCCGGGCAGGCAGAGCAGCGGCAGCTGGTCGTCGTAGTCGCCGACCGCCGCGACCAGCGCCGCCGCCTGGGTCTCGTCGCAGGCGGCGGCGTGGTAGAGCGCCCCGTGCGGCTTCAGGTAGCGGACCCGGGTGCGGAACAGCCGGCAGAACGCGTCCAGGGCGCCGAGCTGGTAGGTGACCTCGTCGCGCAGCTCCGCGAAGGCGTACGCGATGTGCCGCCGGCCGAAGCCGGCGAGATCCCGGTAGCCGACCTGCGCGCCGACGGCCACCCCGCGCTCGGCGGCGCCCTCGCAGACCCGGCGCATGGTGGACGCGTCGCCGGCGTGGAAGCCGCAGGCGACGTTGGCGGAGGTGACGAGGTCCAGCAGCGCGGCGTCGTCGCCGAGTCGCCAGATGCCGAATCCCTCGCCGAGGTCAGCGTTGAGGTCCATGGAACCTGACCGTAGTCCCTGGCCGGGCCTGCGCGAGCGGGGTCACGTCGTCCACCACCCCGACGACGGGGTACCCGCCGGTGGTCGGATGGTCGGCCAGGAAGATCAACGGTTGGCCGTCCGCCGGCACCTGCACCGCCCCGAGCACGATGCCCTCGCTGGGCAGTTCCCCGGCCACCGCGCGGGGCAGCGCCGCGCCGGTGAGTCGCGCGCCGACCCGGTTGCTGACCGGGCTCACCGTGTACGCGCTGCCGAACAGCCGGTCCAGCGCGGTGGCGGTGAACCAGTCGTCGCGGGGGCCGAGGCGCAGGGTCAGCCGCAGCTCGGTCGGGGTGGGCGCCGCGACGGTGACGTCCACCGGGGCGGGCGGTCCGGCCGGTGCGCCCAGGGGCAGCCGGTCGCCGTCGCGCAGTGGCGACGGGCCGAGCCCGGAGAGGGTGTCGGTGGCGCGGCTGCCGAGCACCGGCTCGACGGCGAACCCGCCGCCGACCGCGAGCCAGTTGCGCAGGCCGTCGCGGGGCGGGCCGATCCGCAGCACGGCGCCCGCCGGCACCGACAGCGGCCGACCCACGTCACCGGGGCGGTCGCCGACCCGCACGGCGGCCTCGGCACCGGTCACCGCGACCGCCGTCGCGCGGAGGAACCGCAGCTCGCAGCCGGTCATCGTGATCTCCAGGCCGGCGGCGGACTCCGGGTTGCCGACGAGCCGGTTGGCCAGCCGCAGCGCCGCCGGGTCGAGCGCGCCCGACCGGGGTACGCCGAGGTGCGCCCAGCCGGCCCGGCCCAGGTCCTGGACGGTGGTCAGCGCCCCGGCGCGGAGCACCTCGACCACCGGCGTCACGCGGCCACCAGGCGTACCCGGGTCCCCGGGGTGAGCCGGGCGGGCGGGTCGGCGTGCACGTCGAAGAGGCCCATCGTGGTACGCCCGACCAGCAGCCAGCCGCCGGGCGAAGCCGCCGGATAGATCCCGGCGTACGGGCCGGCCAGGGCGACCGAGCCGGCCGGCACCCGGGAGCGCGGGGTGGGCAGCCGGGGCACCGCCAGTTCGGCGGGCAGCCCGGTGAGGTAGGCGAACCCGGGGGCGAAGCCGCAGAAGGCCACCCGGAACGGGGTACGCCGCAACCGGTCGACCACCGCCGGCACGTCCACGCCCCAGTGCTCGGCGACGAGAGCCAGGTCCTCCCCGTCGTACGTCACCGGAACCTCGACCAGTTCGGCCGCGGCCTCGGGAGCCTCCCCGGCGACGGTCGGCGCGGCAGCGGCGGTCGGCGCGGCGGCGACGGTCGGCGCGGCGCTCCGCGGTGCGGCTGGTCCAGGCGGCCACGCGGCGATCCGCGCGGCCGCCGTGGCCGGGTCCGGCACCCCGTCGAGCAGGACGGTGGTGGCCGCCGGCACGATCTCGACGGCAGTCAGCTCACCGCGTTCGCGCCGCCGCCACAGCTCGGCCCGCCACGCCTCCACCTGGTCGGCGTCGGCACAGTCGATCAGCAGGGCGTGGGCACCGACGGGTCGGATCCGCATGCCGCCATACTCCCCGACCGGCGCATGGCACCAGGGTCGGTCGACCGTCGTCCCACGTGACCGGACGCACTACTTGAAAGTAACCTACGGTGTCGTAACCTAATGGCGTGACCACCCCCGCCCCGCTTCGACTGAAGCCGGTCGACATCGGTAAGCCCCGGATGCGCGGCTGGCTCCACACGTACGCATTCTTCGTCGCCGGACTCTGCGGCATCGTGCTCAGCGCCGTCGCCGCCACCCGGCCCGGCTGGGCCCCGCTGGCCAGTTGCCTCATCTACAGCCTGACGGTCTGCGGGCTCTTCGGCACGAGCGCGCTCTATCACCGGCGGGTGTGGTCCGAGCGCGGCTACCAGATCATGCGCCGGATGGACCATTCGATGATCTTCGTGTTCATCGCCGGCACCTACACGCCGTTCTGCGTACTGCTGCTGGAACCCCGACCGGCCACGATCATGCTGGCGCTGGTCTGGGGCGGTGCGCTCGCCGGCGTGGCGGTCAAGCTGGTCTGGCCGCACGCCCCGCGCTGGGTCTCCGCGCCGCTCTACCTGGCGCTCGGCTGGGTCTCGGTCGCGATGCTGCCCGACATCCTGCACCAGGGGGGCGTCACCGCCCTGGTGCTGCTCATCGCGGGCGGCGCGATCTACAGCGTCGGCGCGGTCTTCTACGCGCTCCGCCGGCCCAACCCCTGGCCCACCGTCTTCGGCCACCACGAGTTCTTCCACGCCTGCACGCTCGTGGCCGCGCTCTGCCACCACATCGCCATCTACTTCGCCCTCTTCGCCTGACGGACACGCATCCGGGGGCCCCGCCGCGTGGCGGAGCCCCCGGGAAAAGAAGCTGTCCCGTCCTGACGTCAGACGGTGCGGCGCGGCTGACGCACCTCGCGGTACTCCTCCACGACCCGGTCGTCCCGCACCGGCACGACCTGCTCGGCGACCACGCGCTCACCGCGCACCGGGGCGACCACGGCCCGACGGCGCGAATTCCAGAAGTGGAGGGTGAGCAGCAGACCGGCCACGCCGGCGAGCATCAGCACCCAGCCGACCACGGCCAGGTTGAGCCAGCCCAGATCCGCCTCCACGGCGAACGCGAAGATCGCACCCAACGCGATCAGGAAGATACTGCCACCAAAGCCCATCTCGTCGCCTCCTCGGCTGTCCCCTGGCGTTTCCTTCCGCCGCGGCCATCGGTGAGGTTGCGGCACCCATCGACTTACCCAAGCGCTCTGATCGCCAATCGGGCAAGCTGAGGACATGACCGACGCTTCCGCCCGGGGACGCACGCTGGTGCTGCTCCGGCACGCCAAGGCCGAGCCGCCCGGAGAGGTGGTGCCGGACGTGCAGCGTCCCCTGGCCGTACGGGGTCAGGCCGACGCGGCCGCGGCCGGCGCCTGGCTGGCCAAGCACGACCTGCTGCCGGACGTGGTCATCTGCTCGGCCGCCCGGCGCACCCGGGAGACGTGGCACGGCGTGGCGATGGGCATGACCGGCTCCCCACCGGAGGGCGGCTCGGCCGGCCCCGCTCCCGTCGTGCGCTACGAGGCCGACGCGTACGAGGCGCACCCGGAGGACCTGCTGACGCTGGTCCGGGACGTCGACCCGACCGCCCGTACGGTGCTGCTGATCGCGCACAACCCGGGCATCTCGCTCCTCTCGGCGCTGCTCGACCCGGAGCGGGCGGACCCGGACGGGTTGCGCACCAGCGACGTGGTGGTGCACCGGCCCGACGTCGACTGGCCGGAACTGGGCCCTCGCAGGGCACCGATCACCGACCGCCACACCGCACGCGGCTGAGCCACCCGCCGGTACGTGGCGGGTGGCTCAAGACGGTGACGCCACCAGTGGTGGCTCAGGACGGTGGTGCCGTCGGCGGCGGCGGATCGGGCGGCGGCGGCATCATCGCGGTCGGGTGCGAGAGCCGGTTCTCCTCGACGATCAGGGTCCGCGCCCGCTTCCGCCGGTCCTGCCAGAACCAGAGCGTGGTGAGCAGGACGCCCAGCCCGGCCAGGATGAACACCCAGCCGACCGCGCGCAGGTCGACCCACCAGACGTTGGCTCTGATGGCGAAGGTCAGGATCGCGCCGATGGCGATCAGGAAGATTCCGCTACCAATGCCCATGTGCGCTGCACTCCCCCGTGCGGTGGCTCTGGGCGTTCTCTGACGTGGCCTCGCGACGGTTACCCACCACACCGCCCGGCTACCCGGATGGCGTCCCCGAATAGCCGGCGGAACCCACACCGGCGGGCCAGCCACCGCTCTTCCGGACCGACCCGATTGTGCCGCCACGACTGCACACGGTGACTGCAACCCCAAAATCCGTGCCGCTACTCGCCGTAACTACGGCCACCAGGCAGCACCGCCCGCAAAAACGGGCATCATGCCTAATTGCTAACCACTGGATGCGACTGACACCCCCACCGGCACCCCTCCCCAGACGCTTTGCTTTGCATCCATGGACGCAACAGGCACCCAGAGTTGCTGGTGCCTCCGTGGATGCAGAGCAAAGCGTCTGGGGAGGGGCAAGTCGGAGAGGCGGCCGATTGATGACGCTGCGTGGTCGGCTTGATCCCAGACCCACTCCGCACCCGACCTGGGCCCAGCCCCGCCTCAGCCCCGCCCAGGCCCGGCCGCGCCCCTGCCCGCACTTCCGCACCCTTTTCGGTGTTGATCATGAGGTTATTGCCTTGGAATGCGCTTTCCGTAGGCCATAACTTCATGATCAACGTGCGCGGCGCGGCGGGGGGGTGGGGTGGGGTGGGGTGGACAGCGCCGGGCGGCGACCTGACGTGCCCTCGTGGTGCAGGGTGCGGGCCGCCGACGAAAGGCAGCGAACCAGGCTCGCGACGGTCGGAGGCAGCGAGACCAGGCTCGCGCGGAGGGGCGGAGGGGCGGAGGGGCGGAGGGGCGGAGGGGCGGAGGGGCGGAGGGGCGGAGGGGCGGAGGGGCGGAGGGGCGAAGGCAGCGGGAGCACGCTCGCGCGAGGGGGCGCTGGCAGCGCGGAGCGCGCTGGCGCGAGGGGCGGAGGCGGCGGGAGCACGCTCTTTCGGGGGTGACTCGCGTGCCTCCGACGACACCTTCGGCGACGCCCGGGGCGGTTTCGGGGCCGGCCGGCGGGTGGACGACGACGGCCGGCGAGCTGTTGCCCGCCGGCCGTCGTGCCGGTCATCTCCGGGTCGTTCCCGACCCCGCCGCCGCGCCGTGGGGCGCTACGGCGTACCTCAGAAGGCTTCCTCCGGGAGGTCCATGACGTCCAGGTCGGTGCTCTCGACGATCCGCCGGTCGGCGCCGATGCGGGGCAGCACCTCGCGGGCGAAGAACCGGGCGGCGGCCACCTTGCCGGTGTAGAACGCCTTGTTGGCGGCGGAGACCTCGCCGGCCAGGGCCTTCAGGGCCACGTCGGCCTGCTTCTGGAGCAGCCAACCGACGACCAGGTCGCCGATCGCCAGCAGGAAGCGGCGGCTGCTCAGGCCGACCTTGTAGAGCGCCCGGGTGTCGCCGCCCTGTGCCTCGCCCAGCCAGCCGGTCATGACGCCCAGCATGTTCTGGATCTCGGCGAGCGCCTTGCCCAGCGCCAGCCGCTCCTCCTTGAGCTGACCGTTGCCGGCCTCGGTGGCGATGAACTCCTGGATCTCGCCGGCGACCGCCATCAGGGCCTTGCCGTTGTCCCGGACGATCTTCCGGAAGATGAGGTCGAGGCTCTGGATCGCCGTCGTGCCCTCGTAGAGGGTGTCGATCTTCGCGTCCCGGACGTACTGCTCCAGGGGGTAGTCCTGGAGGAAGCCGGAGCCACCGAAGGTCTGCAGCGACTCGTGCCCGAGCAGCTCGTACGCCCGCTCCGAGCCGACGCCCTTGACCAGCGGGAGAAGCAGGTCGTTGACCCGCTTGGCGAGCTTGGTCGCCTTCTCGTCGCCCGCCGCCTCGGCGATGGCGACCTTGTCCTGCCAGGTGGCGGTGTAGCAGACCAGGGCGCGCAGGCCCTCGGCGTACGCCTTCTGCAGCAGCAGCGAGCGGCGGACGTCCGGGTGGTGGGTGATCGTGACGCGCGGCGCGGTCTTGTCCGCCATCTGGGTCAGGTCGGCGCCCTGCACCCGGCTCTTGGCGTACTCCAGGGCGTTCAGGTAGCCGGTCGAGAGGGTGGCGATGGCCTTGGTGCCGACCATCATCCGGGCGTTCTCGATGATCATGAACATCTGCCGGATGCCCTCGTGCTTCTCGCCCAGCAGCCAGCCCTTGGCCGGTACGCCGTGCTCGCCGAAGGTCACCTCGCAGGTGTTGGAGACCTTCAGGCCCATCTTGTGCTCGACGTTGGTGGCGAAGACGCCGTTGCGCTCGCCCAGCTCACCGGTGTTCTCGTCGAAGTGGTACTTCGGCACCACGAAGAGGGAGAGGCCCTTGGTGCCCGGGCCACCGACGCCCTCGACGCCGACCGGGCGGGCCAGCACGTAGTGGATGATGTTGTCGCTCAGGTCGTGCTCGGCGGACGTGATGAAGCGCTTCACGCCCTCGATGTGCCAGGAGCCGTCGGGCTGCTGGATGGCGCGGGCCCGGCCGGCGCCCACGTCCGAGCCGGCGTCCGGCTCGGTGAGCACCATCGTGGAGCCCCACTGCTTGTCGGCGAAGAGCTTCGCCCACCGCTTCTGCTGCTCGGTGCCCTCGACGTGCAGCACGTGTGCGAAGGACGGGCCGGAGGAGTACATCCACACGGCGGCGTTGGCGCCGAGGATCAGCTCGGCGAGGGACCACACGAGCGCCCGGGGCGCGTTGCTGCCGTCCAGCTCCGTCGGGAGCTCCAGCCGCCAGAACTCGGAGTTCATGAACGCCCGGTACGACTTCTTGAACGACTCCGGCAGCGGCGCGGTGTGCGTGGCCGGGTCGAAGACCGGCGGGTTGCGGTCGCTGTCCGTGTAGCTGGCGGCCAGATCCTCACGGGCGAGGCGGTCGACCTCGGCGAGGATGTCGCGTGCGGTGTCGACGTCCAGGTCCGTGTACGGCTCCTGGCTGAACGCCTGGTCCGCCCCGAAGACCTCGAAGAGGTTGAACTCGAGGTCCCGAAGGTTGCTCTTGTAGTGGGTCATGCTCGCTGGCCCCGCTTCCGGACAGGTGTTACCGATCAGTAACTCCAGACTGTATTACCGATGGGTAGGCAGCGACAAGCCGATCACCGAAGTGACGGCGATTACACACTTGTCGTTCGGGTTGCGAAGGCGGGCGCCGAGCGGCCCCGGCTCAGCTCTCGGCCGCGCCGACTTCCCAGCTGGGGACGGCCACCGTGGCGGCGCCGCGCGAGCCCGTGTACTCCATCAGGACCAGGGCGATGTCGTCGTCGAGCCGGCCGTGCACCCACTCGACCAGGGCGGTCTCCAGCGAGGCGAGCCCGTCGCCGACGGTGCCGTGGCCGAGCAGCCGCCAGGCCCGGTCGGCGGTCGGGAAGAACTCCCCGTCCCGGCGGGCCTCGCCGAGGCCGTCGGTGAAGAGCAGCAGCCGGTCGCCGGGCTCCAGCCGCTCGACCCGGGGGCGTACCACCGGCATGAAGCCCAGCGGCGGGGCGGGGGCCGGCGGTTCGAGCGGGATGACGGCGCCCCGGCGCAGCAGCAGCGGCGGCGGGTGGCCGCAGTTGACGATGGTGAGCGTCCCGCCCCGCTCCTCGACCAGCGCGGCGGTGACGAAGTCCTCGTCACCCACGCTCCGGGCCACCGCCCGGTCCAGGTCGGTCACGACGGCCCGCAGGTCCGCCCGCTCGTACGCCACGTGCCGGTACGAACCCAGCACGATGCTGGCGAGCCGCACCGCGTCTAGGCCCTTGCCCCGCACGTCGCCGATGATCATCCGCACCCCGTACGGCGTGTCGACCGCCTCGTACAGGTCACCGCCGATCTCGGCGGTGGCGGTGGACGAGATGTACCTGGCGGCCACCGAGAGCGTGCCGACCTGCGGCCCGAGCGGGCGCAGCACTGCCTGCTGGGCGACCGAGGCCAGCCGGGACAGCTCGGCGATGCGTTCGGCCTGCCGCTGCCGTACGGCCGCCGTGGCCACCGCGATGGCGGTGCCCAGCGCGATGCCCGCGACGGCGACCGTGGTGGGCAGCGCCGCGGTCGCCTCCCAGAGCGCGAAGCCGGTGCCCAGGGCCGTGGCGGCCAGGCCCACGCCGAGCACGATCCGCCACGACGCCAGCGCGGCGGTCAGGAACGGCGCGGCCACCATGAGCGCGATGTAGTTCGCCGGACGGCCGTCGGCCAGTTCCACGGCCGAGACGATCGCGAGCAGGACGAAGGCCGCGCCGAGGCCGGCGCGGGATCCGGGGCTCAGTGGGCCGGGGCCCGACTGGAAGGGTCGCGTGCGTACGAGGGACAGCATGCCTGATGGACGTGAGCGGGTGAATGAACCTGGCCCGTCGTCCGAGGATGTTCTGCCCACCCGGATCGTGTCGCCGGACCGATCGCCACCCGGCCGGCGCTCAGCCGAGCACCTCGTAACGGACCTCCACGTGGCCGGCATCGAGCGAGGCGATCTGGGCGAACGCGGCCCGGGACAGGTCGAGGCAACGCCCCTCGATGAACGGGCCACGGTCGTTGACGCGTACCGTCACGGACTTGCCGTTCGCCGGGTTGGTGACCCGGACCTTCGTGTTGAACGGCAGGGTCTTGTGGGCGGCGGTCAGCGCGGACGGATCGAAGTTCTCGCCGTTGGCGGTGAGCTGCCCCTCGGAGTAGAACGACGCGCCGCACGAGCCGCTGTCGACGACCGGGCGGGCGGTGCTGCTCTTCTTCGTCGCGGTGGGCTTCGGCGCCGCGGTGCGTGGCTTGCTCCGGGAGGGGGCCTGGGCGGACCGGCTGGCCTTGGGGGTGGCGGTCGCGCTCGGCGACGCGCTGGCGCTCGGCGATGCGGCCGGCGGGGTGGCCGGGGAGCTGGGGGCCGCGCTGGTCGGCAGGCCGGTGGGCGCGAGGTCGACCGCGGTCGGCCGGGTGGGCTCCGCGTCCGAGGTCAGCTGGACGGCGCCGACGGTGCCGCCGACGGCGAGGGCGACCCCGACCGCTGCGGTGGCCGCGATGCCGGCCGGCGAGGAGAACATGCGGGTACGGGAGTGCCTGCCAGCCACCGGCCCGGTCCTTTCGTCATCTGAACAAACCGGATCGGACCGTAACGAGAGAAGCACATCCGAAGTCAACGTGATCATGGTGGTATGACCGCAATTGCAGTGATACGTGTAGCCGATCATCCGATCCGACGTGGGCCGGGCGGCCCGGGTGCGGGACGGACCGCCGGCCCGGTCCCCGTCGGGGTCACCCACTCGACGGCCAGTCAGACCGCGTGGCGCAGGATGGGTCCATGCCCTCCGAGCTGAGCGGACGCCTCGCCGCGCTGGTCAGGTGGATCGATCCCGGCCCCGGCGCCACGCACCTGGTCAGCGACGTCTCCGGCTGGTGGCGGGACCCGGAGGTCCTCGCCCGGCTGGGACCGGCCCTCGTGGAGCCGTTCCGGGCCGCCCGGCCGACGGTGGTCGTCTCGCCGGCGGTCACCGGATACCTGCTCGGTCCGCTCGCCGCGACGGCGCTCGGCGTCGGCTTCGTGCCGGCCCACAAGCCGGGCGACGGTCGGCTGCCCGCCGGGGCGCTCACCTGGGCGCAGAGCCCGCCGGACTTCCGGGGCCGACGGGTCGACCTGGCCGTGCGGGACCACGGCCTGCAAGGGGGTGACCGGGTGCTGGTGGTGGACGACTGGGTGGCCACCGGGGCACAGGTCCGCGCGCTCTACGAGATCTGCGCCGCGCGGGGCGCGGAACCGGTCGGCACCGCCACGGTCGTGCTGGACTGCCCTCCGGCGATCGCCGCCGAGCTGCGCGTACGGGGGCTCGTGGACGGGGCGGATCTCACGGCTTGACCTGAACCCCGGTTGAGGTCGGAGGATCGCCGCATGGGTGAGGAGATCCTGGACGAGGCGTACCGACGGCTGCACCGCACCGGCCCCGAGTACAAGGGCTGGCTCTCGAACCACGGGCCGATGGCCGTGGAGGCGCTGGTCCGGCACGGCCACGACGGGGTGGTGCACCGCTGGCTGGACGCGTACCTGGGGCGGTTGGACGAGCTGCCGCGCGGCCTGCGGCCGATCGAGGACTGGCGCGAGGCGCTCGGCGACCCGAAGCGGGCCGGGGACTGGCTGGCCCACTTCGACCGGGAGCTGCGGGAACGGCCCTGGCGGGAGGTGCTCGGCACCTGGTGGCCCCGGCTGCTGCCGGGCATCGCCGCCGGTGCCACCCACGGCGTCATCCGGGTCGGTCACGCCGTCCGCGCCCTGGGGGCACCCGCCCGGCCGCCCGGCAGCGCCCCGCGCGAGGCGGCGGAGAGCCCGGAGCGGCTCGCCGAGCTGGGCCAGGCCCTCGCCTACTGGGCCGCCCGGTGGCAGCCGGTCCCCGGCGCCGACCGACCCAGCGGTGCGGGAACGGTCGACGCGGATCACGCCACGTTGGCCGGGGAAGGCGCTGTCCCCGGCGACGGCCACGCCCGGCCGGACGCATGGCACCCGTCGACCGCGGGCGACCCGGCCGGACGAGACCTGCCGACCCCGGGCACCCCGGTCGCCGGCGATGTCGCGCCGCACGTCGCCGCCGCGCTGGCCGGGCTGCCCCGCATCGCCGACCGGACCGGGGGCATCCGGGAACGACTGGGCCGGCTGCCAGCCGTACCGCGGTGGCCGGCCGCGGTGGCGGCGCTGCGGTCGGCGGGGACACCGGCCGGGGCCGAGCGGGACCTGGTCGCGCTGGTGCACGGCGCCAGCCTCGACTACCTGCGCTTCGGGCACGCCGAGCCCGTGATGCTGGTGCACGCGGTGACCGCCCCGACGGCGGTGCTGCGTACGCTGCCGGCTCTCGATCCGGCGCTGTGGGCGGCGAGCGTCGCCGCGGCCTGGTCCGCGACGGCGGCCGTGACCTCGGTGTACGCCCCGGAGCGCCCGGCCGCGCCATCGACGTTGGCTGCCGGCGCCCCGGCGGAGGTCTTCGCCCGGGCCGCCCGGCACGGCGACGCGCACGTGGTGAAGCTGGCCGACGCGGTGCTGGACGCGCACGCGGCGAGCGGCGACGAGCGGGTGCTCGCCGCCGCCGGCTATGCCGGTCACCTGATCTGAACGAAGTCCTCGACCGACGTGCAGACCCGGCCGAGCGCCTCCGCCGAGCGCGCCAGCGGGCCCGGCACCATCAGCGCGTGGTCGGCCTGCTCGATCTCCACCACGTGCGGGGTGAGCCGGCGGGCGAGCGGGCCGTCCCAGGACGGGTCCGCCGTGCCGCCCACCAGCAGGAACGGCGCGGTGGCGCGGCGCAGGCCGTCGACCACGGCGGGCACGTGCAGCAGCGGGGTGAGCCAGACGGCCGGCAGCCCGCGGTCGGCCGCGAGCGGCGTGGCCATCGAGCCGAGCGACTTGCCGACCAGCAGGTGCGTCGGCTCGGCGAGGGTCGGGGCGACCTGCCCGACCACCCATTCGATGGCCGGCCCCGGCCCGTCGCGGTCGGGGGCGAACTGCTCCGGCACCTCCCACGAGAGGGCGTGCAGGGCGTAGCCGACGCGGCGCAGCGCCTCGCCGGCGTAGACGAAGAGGGGGAACCGGGTGTCGTAGCCCCGGCCGGGGATGAGCACCGCGCGCCTGTCCGCCATGCCGCCTCCCGATCGTCGCCCCACCCACCGTAGCGCCCGCCACACCGACGGTGGGGGCGGAAATGCCACGACGGTTGATCGACGGCGACGGTACGGTCGGCAGGATGTGGCCTCGGATCGGTGGACTGCGCGCCCTCGCCCTCGGCACTCCCGGTGAGCTGCGTACGCGGCTCAACGCCCTGGTGCTCGCCGGGGTGAAGACGGCGACCGCCGGGCTGACCACCGAGTACGCCGAGGAGGGCGAGGAGCTGGAGCACGCCGGCGAGCGGCTGGCCCTCGTCGACGACGAGGACGCGCTGGTCGGCGTCGTGGAGGTCACCGGCGTCGAGGTGGTCCGCTTCGCGGACGTGCCGTGGGACTTCGCCCGCTCCGAAGGGGAGGGGGATCGTTCCATCGAGGAGTGGCGCGCCGGTCACGCCGCCTACTGGGCGCGCGTGGGCACCCCCGTCACCGACGACAGCGAGGTGGTCTGCATCCGGTTCCGGTTGGTCTCCGGCGGCGACGGCGGCATCACCACCGGAGACCTCGGCACCTGAGGTCGCCGGCTCGACGCGTCCGCCGGCCGGGCTGACGTCTCCGGCGAGGGCGCCCGGTCAGGCGCGACGCAGCTCGGGCAGCAGGCGGGTGGCGACGTCCGCCAGGACGGCCTCGTCGCCGGCGTACCAGCTGCTGGCCCGGGGCCAGTGGGTGACCACGTCGGTGAAGCCGAGGGCGGCGGCCCGGCCGACCTGGTCGGCGAAGAACTCGGCGCTGCGCAGCGAGAAGACCGGCGCGGAGTCGAGCGAGAGGTAGCGGTCCAGGGTGCCCGGGTCGCGGCCGGCGGCGGCGAGCGTCGCGTCCATCCGGGCGGCGGCCTCGGCCACCCCGTCCCACCAGCGCTCCAGGTCGTCCTCGTCGGGCCCGGTGGTGACCCAGCCCTGGCCGAACCGCGCCACCAGCCGCATCGACCGGGGCCCGTTGGCGGCCATCACGAACGGCACCCGGGGCGTCTGTACGCAGCCCGGGTTGTTCCGCGCGTCCACGGCGGTGAACCACTCCCCGCGCCAGGTCGTGCCGTCCTCGCGCAGGATGAGGTCGAGCAGCTCGGCGAACTCGGCGAGCCGGTCCACCCGCTGGCGCGGCGGCAGCGTCTCCCCGCCCAGGACGGCCGAGTCGAAGCCGATGCCGCCCGCGCCGAGGCCGAGCAGCAGCCGCCCGCCGGAGACGTCGTCGAGCGCGGTGACCTGCCGGGCGAACGCGGCCGGATGGCGGAAGTTCGGCGAGGCGACCAGCGTGCCGAGCCGGATCCGGGAGGTCACCGTCGCGGCGGCGGTCAGCGTGGTCACGGAGTCGAACCAGGGCCCGTCGACCAGGTCCCGCCAGCCCAGGTGGTCGTACGTCCAGGCGTGGTCGAAGCCCCACTCGTCCGCCTGCGACCAGCGGCGACGCGAGTCGGACCAACGCTGGTCGGGAAGGATCACGATGCCAATCCGCATGATCGCCAGCCTAGGCCTCGTGGCGGAGGGCAGGCCAGGCCGTCGCGGTCGGGGCGGGCCTTGACCATATATCGATGATCTGAATATGGTGTCGCCCGTGACCGCGATGCGAGAGCCGACCTTCCTGATCCTCACCGCGCTCGCCGGTGGCCCCCGGCACGGCTACGGCATCATCCGCGAGGTCACCGCCCTGTCCGGGCAGCGCGTCACCCTGCTGCCGGGCACCCTCTACGCCGCGCTCGACCGGCTGCACGCCCAGGGGCTCGTCGCGCCCGACCGCGAGGAGACCGTCGACGGCCGGCTCCGCCGCTACTACCGTCTCACCCCCGACGGGATCCGCGCCCTGGACGTCGAGACCGCCCGGCTGCGCCAGCTCGCCACCGCCGCCGAGAGCCGGCTGCGGGCGCTCCGCCCCGGCACCGCCTGACCGCCCCGCACCCGCACCCGCGTCTGCCGCACCCGCACCGGCCCGCCGGTGCGTACCGATCGGAAGGACAGTCATGCCGACGACCGGCGACCCGCTCGCCCGCCGCTACCGGCGGCTGCTGTTCTGCCACCCCCGCGCCTACCGGCAGGCCCGGGCCGACGAGATGGTCGGGGTACTGCTGGACGCGGCGCCGCCGGACCGCACCCGGCCGACGCCGCGCGAGGCCGCCAACCTGATCCGGCACGGCCTGCGTTGCCGGCTGGGACGACCGGCCAGCCGCACGGTCGGCGTCTGGGCCACCCTCACCGCCGTCATCTGCGGCCTGTTCACCGCCGCCCTCGCCACCCGGGCCGCCTGGGAGACCTCTCCGCCGCAGCCCGACCGGGCCGAGACCGCCGCCGTCTTCGCCGCCGTGCTGCCCGGTCACGACCTCGGCGACGTCGACCTGGCGCCGGCCTTCTTCACCTTCTACAGCCAGCCGCTCACCGTCCGGGCGCTGGACAACCTGCTGCTCGGGGACGGCGGCGAATACCAGCAGAGCGCCGTCGTGGCCGGCACGGCCGGCACACCCCCGATGCCCGCCGACGAGACGCTCGCCCTGGCGCAGCGGCGCCTGCGCGAGACCGGCTGGCAGGCGTACGAGCCGGAGGTCCGCAGCAACCCGGGCTGTGTCGACAAGACGTGCGCCCAGGTCGTCACGATCACCGACACCACCCTGCTCGCCCGGCGCGGCGACACGGTCCTCCAACTCCAGGTGGCCGCCCCGCCCTCGCCCGACGGCAGCAACCTGTCGCTGGCGCTGAGCCGGACGGCCCCGCCGGCCGTGCTGCCGGCCGGCGTCGCCGGTGGCCTGCTGGGAGCAGCCCTCGGCTGGCTGGTCTTCGGCTGGGCCAGCCGGCGCACCGAGGCGGGAAATCCCGCCCGGGGAGCGGTCAGCGTCCTGTTCGCGATCACCCTGTTCCTCTGGTGGACGCCCGTACTGCTGACCGTCCCGAGCCTGCTCCAGCATCACCGCGCCGAGCCGCACCCGACGTGGCACCCGCTGTGGGAGTGGCTGGGTCAGCCGGCGGGCTCGCTGCTGTTCGTGGTGGGCGCGGCGAGCGCGCTGCTGGGGCTGGCGCTGGCCGCCGTACCCCGGCGCAGCCCGCAGCCGACGGCCGCCGTCGGCTGACCGCCGGGTCATCGGGCGGCGTGGCGACGTCGGACGTGGCGACGTCGGACGGCGGCCGTGTCCGACGAAACGCTCTCCGGCGCCAGTCCTACCGGCTCCGATCCGTCGTCAGTCCCACCAGAAAGACCAGGAGTGCAGGCCGAGGAGCTGCTCGGCGTAGGCGGTCAGGGACCCGGCGCCCTGCCAGACGTTGTCCGGGCAGAAGGCGAAATGCTCGGCCGCGACCGCCAAGGCGTGCCCGGTCGACGTCGGTGGCGCGGCGACGCTGAGGTTCAGCGTCGCGAACCCGACGCCGACCACCCGTACGCCGAACCGGTCCTCCCAACTCCGCAGCACCGCCGAGATCTCCCCGGCGTCGCCGGTGTGGTTCGCCGGGCCGTACCAGCCCACCACGGCGAGCGTGTCCGCGCTGCGGGTGGCCGGCACGAGCCCGAGACGCGTCCGCCCGTCCACGAGGAACTCCGCGCACTCGTCGGCGAGCACGTCGGGCGCCTCCGCCAGGTCGCCGGGCAGGGCGAGGCCGGGCCAGTCCTGGCCGAACGGGGCCGTGACGTCCGACGTGCCGTCCTCGCCGGTCGTCGCACAGTCGGCCCACCACCGGGCCAGCACCTTCGCCACGTCGTGCTGCTCCGGCGACGACATGTCGGCCGGAGACACCTCGCCGTCGGCCCACGGGCGGCTCTCGTCACTCGACAGCCCGCTCAGCAGCAGCGGCCACAGCCCGGACTCCGGATGCCGCGACCGCATCCGCGCCCACAGTCCCGGATCGACCGGGGCGTCGCTCAGCCAGTACGGCGGCGGTCCACCGTCCTCCGGCTCGACGGTGCGGCCGGGCGGCAGCGTCGCGGGCGGTAGCGAACTCAGCAACCGGGAGAGGTCCGAAATCACGGCGAAAGCGTAGGCGGCCCGTACGACCAATCCTGGCCTGCCCGCGACGCCCCGGGCCTACGGGGCCTCGGACCGTTCGTCGTGCCGCGGCACCGCGCCTGGTCGCCGTCGATGCTCGGTGTGAACGCGGCGATCTCGCCGCCGTCCGGCCCGGGCGGTGGATTTCGGTGGCTGAGTCCTGCCCGCAGGGGCTAGAACGGTGGTCGTGACCGCCGACATGGACGCCGACGAGGTCCACGCCGTCCTGGCCGCTCTCACCGCCGCCGGGTGCCGGGCCTGGATCGGCGGCGGCTGGGGCGTCGACGCGCTCGTCGGACACCAGACCCGCGCGCACCGCGATCTGGACCTGGCCATCGCCGCGGAGCAGGAGGCCGCGGCGTTGAACGCCCTCGGCCGGCTCGGCTACGTCGTCGAGACCGACTGGCGGCCGGTCCGCGTCGAGGTCGTCGCCGACGGGCGGGGGCGGGTCGACCTGCATCCGCTGGCGTTCGACGAGGCCGGCGACGGCCACCAGGCCGGCCTCGACGGCGGCACCTTCCGCTGGCCGAAGGGCTGCTTCACCACCGGCACCATCGTCGGTCGCCGGGTCGACTGCATCTCGGTCACCCAGCAGCTGCTGTTCCACAGCGGCTACGAACCGCGCGACGTGGACCGCGCCGACCTTGCCTGGCTGCACCGCCTCGCCACGCGCCCGGCGCCCGGCGACGAGCGAAGGCCCTGAGCCGGCGGCCGCTCCGGACCTGGGCTTCGCCGGAACCGTCCATCAGCGGCTCTACCTGCCCGGGCCCCGTCGTCGGGCTGGCCGGTACGGCTTCAGCCCGGACGCCGTCCCACGCCCGGGGAACATCCACGCTGCGCAGCGGTCCGGCGGGCCGGCGGTCAGGCGGTCAGGCCGGTGTCAGGATCAGCCAGCCGAAGCCGACGACGTCGCGGTAGCCGGTGAGGTACTCGACGCGCCGCTCGTCGGCGAACGCGCGCGCCTCCGGCGTGCCGAGGCGCTCGATGCCCGCACGCCAGTCGGACTCGAAGTCGTCCCACTCGGCGAGGGTGGACACGGCGACGTGCAGCGGTCGGAACCCGGCGTCCACGGCGAGCTGGGCCAGGCCAGCCAGGTCGGGCATGTCGCCGAAGATCTCGCGGACCTGCGCGCCGGGGTTGGCCTGGTAGAAGCCGTCAGCGAACAGCAGCCTGCCGCCGGGCAGCGTGAGCCGGTGCAGCGCGGCGAGGGCTCGCGCGGCGTCGCCCCAGATCTGGCCGGCCCCGACATTGACGACGAGGTGGGCGGGCCGGTCCCAGGTGGCCGCGTCCGCGCCGTGGAAGGTGACCCGCTCGGCGGCATCCCGTTCCGTCGCGCGCAGCCGGGCCCGTTCACAGTCGATGGCGTGGCGTTCCACCCCGTCGCCGGCGATGCCGTGGGCCTCGCACAGCCGCAGGAGCAGCTCGCCGTTGCCGCAGCCCAGGTCCAGGGCCCGCCAGCCCGGCCCGGTGGGGGTCAGCCGCCGGACCAGGTCCGCCACCCGCTCCTCGCCGAGCGGCGAGTTGAAGGTCAGGTTGGCCGCGGCGGCGGCCAGGTAGGTACTGCGATCCTGGCTGTTCACCGGCACACGGTACGACAGCGGGCCCGTGCCCGAGGGCAACGAGAACGTTGGTCGAGGGCTCCCGTCCTGGTCAAGGCCTCAACATGGAACGATCATGTCCGTGGAGAGTCTGGGAGCCCTCGGCGCGGTGCTCTGCGGCGCGCTGAGTTGCCTCCTCGTCTGCCTGATGCTCTGTGCCGTCGCTGCGGCTTGGGCAGCTTGGCCCACACGCCGGAAGTAGCCACTGCCGGCTCGGTCGCCGCAGACGTTCAAGCGACTCTGATACCGCGGCGGCCGACCTGGGGCTGGGACTCCTGTTTCTCGGCGGCGCGCTGCTCCGGTTCAGTCGCACCCGGCGGGTTTCCCCTCTTCGCCCGGCGGTGAGCGGTGACCGCGCCGTCCGCGTGAAGGAGCCGCACCACCGGCCGTGGAGCGCGAAACGCCTGTGTCCGGTGGCCGCTTGGTTGCGTTTCGTGCCCACCTGACCGGCCAACCCTCTGGTTACTGGCCCGTGGATGGCCCGTCGGAATCAGCCTGGCGCTCGGCTTGCCAGTTGGCGTGTCCCTTCAGCAGGTAACCGGTCCAGTAGATCGCGAACAGGATCAGGAAGCACGTGAAGAACACCCCCGAGACGATGCTCGCAATGACGAGTGCTTCCCTTCCGTCAGATAGTCCGTGTACGGCAAATCCGGCGAGACCCAGGAAGAAGAAGATGACCATGTAGATGGGCAGCGCCGGGCTGTCAGCCGGGTGAGGAACGCGAGGCAACCATGGGGCGTGAGAGTCTTTGTCGATCACGCTGTGAGTATCGAGGACCCCGGCGGTAGGAGCTAGCGGGTCTCCTCGCCGAGCCGTCGTGGACCGTCCGATGTCGACCGGAGGTCGCCGGCCGGCTGAGAATGCGCGGGGCTGATGGCACGCGGCGAGATCATTGGCCTTGGAACGCCGAAGGCCGGTGTGGGTGACTCGGGGGACCGAGGGCAGCCGGCGTAGCCGGTGCGGCAGCGGATCACCAGAAGCTCGACGGCGGCCAACCACCCTGGCGGTCGTCACAGCCTGGTCCCGGTCGCCGGTCTCCAGCCGGTGCGGGCGCGGTAGCACGCGCTATTGCCCTTCGCCGACCGATATGCGATAGACGTCCGCAGACCGATTTGCGATACCTCAGTGCGCTGATCGCGGCAGGTGATTACGCTTCGACATTTGCCCCGCTGCACAATACGGCGACTGTTTCCATGCGCTGTGCTGGGTGTCGCGTCGGGCGTCTAGCGGAGGGGCGATATGGATTTCACGCTGCCGGACGGCCGGGTCCTGGGCTGGGCGGAGTACGGCGATCCGGACGGGCCGCCGGTGGTGTTCCTGCACGGCACGCCGGGCTCGCGGATCAGCCGCCCGGACGACACGGCATTGGCGGGTGTCCGCCTGATCACCGTGGACCGGCCCGGGTACGGTCGGTCCACACCTGTCCGACAGCCGACGCTCCTCGGGGTCGCTGACGACGTCGGTGCACTGATGAGCTCTCTGCGGATCGAGCGCTTCGGGCTGATCGGGTTCTCTGGCGGCGCGCCGTACGCCGTGGCCTGTGGGGCCCGGTTCCCGCATCGACTGACCGGGGTGGTCCTCGCAGGCTTCACCGGCCCCTATCGAGAGCTGCGCACGGTGGGTGGCTGGCAGCGGTTTCAGGCGTGGGCCTTGCGGACCGTTCCGGGGTTCGGGCCCCGCTACGTGACCCGCGCCGCCGCATGGTACGCCGAGGATCCGCTCAAACAGCATCGGCAACTGCTTGCCGCGGGCCAGGACCCCTGGATGCAGCCCTACGAGGAGTCCAACCGCGAAGGTGCCCGCCAAGGCGCGGCCGGGCTGGCCGGCGACTGGCTCGCCACCGACATCCGCCCATGGGGGTTCCGCCTGCGCGACGTCCCCTGCCGCGTCCTCATCTGGGCTGGTCGACACGACCCCGGCCGAGCCGTTCCCGACGCACCGCTGATCGCCGCACGGATACCCAACGCCAAGATTCGCATCAGCGAGGACGCAGCACACACGCCCTCGCCGGCCCACTGGCAAGCGATGCTGACGTGGGTAACGAGCGGCTGAGAATCGGCGGTCCCATAGGGCGGCGGAACCCGAGCGGATTGAAGCCCATCCGCTACTCGGCATGACAGGGCATTGGTCGGGCGGCTGACCTGCCGCCCCTCGATCGCCGGCCCCTGCCGCACATCACCTGACGGCGCTGTGTAGCAAACCGGCTGATCGCAGGCAGATGTGCACATCCGATCTGCCAAGGCGACGATGCCGCCCGCTGGCCGGCGAACGCAACGAGCCATACCCGCGCGATCGCCATGGCAGCGTCCGGTTCCCTATTGCGGCCCCACCGGTGGGGACTGTCGTTGCCCGCCGTGTCGAAATGTCTGAGCACGCCTGAAGGGTGCCGGGAAAGAATGTGGACATTCCGGCGGATGCGCGGCCCTGCCACGCTCAGGCCCTTGCTGGGCCCCGCGCCCTGATACCGCGCCTTAGCGTGGCAGGGTGGCAGCACCCCGCAGGGCACCGCCGTCGGAGATGAGCCGTCGGTTGACGTTCCTGTTCGCGTTGGCGGCGGGCGTGGCCATCGGCAACCTGTACTGGGCGCAGCCGCTACTCGGCTTCATTGCAGGCGACCTGCGCGCCACGACCGCGACAGCCGGCTGGCTCGTCACCGCGACGCAGGTCGGGTATGCCGTCGGCGTGCTGCTGCTCGTACCGCTCGGTGACGTCCTGGACCGCTGCCGGTTCGTCCCGGTGATGCTGTTGACCTCGGCCGCCGCACTGCTGCTGTGCGCGCTGGCGCCGTCGATCGGTCTACTCCTCCTCGCACTGGGCGTGCTCGGCATGACGACGATTTCCGGGCAGGTCCTCACACCGCTCGCCGGGGACCTGGCCGGCGACACCCACCGCGGTCGGATCGTCGGCGTCGTCGGGTCCGGGACCCTCACCGGGATCCTCGCCTCCCGCACGATCAGCGGGTTGGTCGCCGGCACCGCCGGGTGGCGTACGATCTTCGCCCTCGCCGCGATCGTCGCCGTCCTGCTCGCGGTCGTGCTCTACCGCGCGATTCCGCCGCTGGCACCGCGGACGCGCATGCCGTACCCGCAGCTCATCGCCTCGGTAGGCGCGGTGGTCATGCGGGAGCGGGCAGCCCGATGGACGCTGGTCCTGGCCGCCACAGGGTTCGCCACGTTCTCGCTGTTCTGGACGGCGCTGACGTTCCTGCTCAGCGGCCCACCGTTCCGGTACCCGGTAGCGGTGATCGGATTGTTCGGGTTGGCCGGCCTCGCTGGTGTCCTTTCCGGCCTGCACGGCGGTCGTCTGCACGACCGCGGCTGGTCGCTTGCGGCCACCGGCACGGCCTGGGTCCTGGCCCTCGGCGCATTCGTCGTCGCGGCGTTCGCCGGCCGCTCCGTCGTACTCATCATCATCGCGATCATCATGCTCGATGTCGCCCTACAGACGCAGGCTCTCCTCAACCGGGCGCGGCTGTTCGCCCTGTCCCACGAGGCCCGCAGCCGGATCAACACGGCGCTGGCCACCGGCAACTTCATCGGCGCTGCTATCGGCTCCGCCGCCGCGATCACGCTCTGGTCTGCGGGCGGCTGGACAGCGATCACGATCGCGGGAGCGGTGCTCTGCTGCTTCGCGCTCACCGTTTGGGCGCTGGGACGTCGGGGCCCACTCGTGATCGCTTCGCCGTGACAGGAAGGCGGGCCGGACGCAGCCCGATGACCCGGACGACGGCATGGCCGCAGAGTGGTCCGGCGCCGGTAGTGGCCCGTGGCATGATCACGGGCTCGGGGAACGTCGAAGGCCCCGGTCGGGATCTGCGTCCTGACCAGGGCCTTTCGCGTGGAGCGGGTGACGGGAATCGAACCCGCACTGTCAGCTTGGGAAGCTGATGTTCTGCCATTGAACTACACCCGCAGGCGGCACCACTGTACCTGAGTCGTCACGACGCTGCACCCAGGTACCCCTCCGACACCACCCGGCGCCACGATCTTGGCAGCTAACGGCCCCCGGAGGGGCCTCAACTTACCAAGATCGCTCCGCGCCACCGCCCGCCGCCACCACGCCAGCCACGCCACCACCCCGCCGCGTCACCGTCAGCCACGAACCGCCCGGCCACGTGGCACGACGTGCCCGAGCCGCCCGCCGTGGCCCGGATCCGGACCGCGGGTCGCGTCCCGCGTCAAGCAACGTCGATGCGCGCCCAGCCGCTGCCAGGAAATTTCCACCGCGGCAACATATGGCCATTCTCAAATTCATCGATGGGTTGTAACGTCTGCCCATCGTTCCAGTCACGGCGTGACATACCCCCTGTCGCGTCGCCAGAAAGAGGTGGGCCCATGGGACTCCGTCCCAACCTGCTGACCCGGCGTACGGCCGGCGTCGCGTCGACGACCCTCGCGCTGCTGCTCAGCACCGCCGCCGTGGGGGTCGTACCGGCCGCTTCGGCCTTCTCCGCCGCCCCGACCGAGGTCTGCGTCGAGCCGGCCGACGTCCACTCGGACGCCCGCGTCAAGCCGGGCAGCGGCGCCAAGCACGAGCCGAACGAGCTGACCCTCGCGGAGACCCGCGAGCGCGAGGCCGACATGGCCGCCGCGCTGCGCGAGCGGGCCCGGTTCCGTACCGGCGCCGGGGCCTCCACGATGGCCGCCGCCGTCACCATCCCGGTGGTGGTGCACGTGATCCAGGAGAACAGCACCCGGGCCGGCGGCAACATCCCCGACTCGATGGTCAACTCGCAGATCAACGTGCTGAACCAGTCGTTCAGCGGGGCCACCGGCGGCGCGTCCACCGCGTTCAGCTTCCAGCTCCAGAAGATCAACCGGGTGACGAACCCGTCCTGGTACCCGATCGTGCAGGGCTCCTCGGCGGAGCGGTCGATGAAGACCTCGCTGCGTACGGGCGGCAAGAACACCCTCAACATCTACCTGGGTGAGCTGAGCAACGGCCTGCTCGGCTGGGCGACCTTCCCGACCCGCAACCTCAACAGCATGGACGGCGTCGTCGTGCTGAGCGAGTCGCTGCCGGGCGGCACCGCCACCAACTACAACCAGGGCGACACGGGCACCCACGAGGTCGGCCACTGGCTGAACCTCTACCACACCTTCCAGGGCGGCTGCTCCGGCTCGGGCGACAGCGTCAGCGACACCGCTGCCGAGGCGTCGCCGGCCTCCGGCTGCCCGACCGGGCGGAACACCTGCACCGCCCCCGGCGTCGACCCGATCACCAACTTCATGGACTACAGCTACGACTCCTGCATGTACCAGTTCACCGCCGGGCAGGCCAGCCGCATGCTGACCGCCTGGAACGCGTACCGCGCGGCGTAGTTACGCCGTACGACTCCACAGGTGCCGGCCTCGCTCGACGGGGCCGGCACCGGCGTCTGTGCGGCCGGGCACGCGGGAGTCGGGCGGTGGTCACGGTGCGGCGCCCCGGAGGGGGACGGCCCGGGGCGCCGCACCGCGTCTCAGGCGGCGGGGCGGGCGGCGTGGTCGCCGACGCGCCCCGACCGGGTCTCGGGCACCAGCGCGGTGCCGGCGTCAGCCGCGCGGGGGTCGAGCCACACCTGGACGGCGGGCCGGCCGTGCCACTCGCTGGCGCCGCCCGCGACGCCGGACTCGCGGCGGGCCAGCATCGCCACGTCGACGGTGAACTCGAAGACCCGCCAGTCGACCTGCGGCGCGGCCCGGTGGCTGCGGGCCAGCCGGGCGACCCGCGCCGGGTCGGTCACCGGCCGGGCGTGGCCGGCGACGTAGGCTTCGTCGTCGCTCTCCTCGGGCGGGAACGAATGCAGCGCGTAGCGGCCGTCGCGCTCCAGGTCGCGCCGCTTGGGCGAGTCGACGACGAAGCAGAAGAGCCCCTCGTCGGTGATCACCGGGGACACCGGGTGCACCCGGGGACCGCCGTCGGCGCGGACGGTGGCCAGGTAGCCGAAGCCCGGCCCGTACTGCTGCATGAGGAGGCGGATCCCGTCGGCGAGGCGGGGCTCGTCGGCGGCGAATTCGGACCAGGAAGCCATGCCGGCATTCTATCGAACAATTGTACGAAGATGCACTCCGACACGCAGGTCACGCGTGTCGGTCGCTAAGGTGTGCGGATGCTGCTCTCCGACCGCGACCTGGCCTCCGAGATCGAGGCGGGAACGCTCGCGCTGGAGCCGTTCGAGCCCGCGCTGGTGCAACCGTCCAGCATCGACGTACGCCTGGACAAGCTCTTCCGGGTCTTCAACAACCACCTCTACACCCACATCGACCCCGCGCAGCAGCAGGACGACCTCACGTCGATGGTCGAGGTGCCCGAGGGCGAGCCGTACGTGCTGCATCCGGGCGAGTTCGTGCTCGCCTCGACGCTGGAGGTGATCACGCTCGGCGACCAGCTCGCCGGCCGCCTGGAGGGGAAGAGCTCACTGGGCCGACTGGGCCTGCTCACCCACTCCACGGCGGGCTTCATCGACCCGGGCTTCTCCGGTCACGTGACCCTCGAACTGTCCAACGTCGCGAACCTGCCGATCACCCTCTGGCCGGGCATGAAGATCGGTCAGCTCTGCATCTTCCGGCTCTCGTCGCCGGCGCAGCACCCGTACGGCTCGGCCGTCTACGGCTCGCGCTACCAGGGGCAGCGCGGCCCGACCCCGAGCCGCTCCTGGCAGCACTGGCGCACCTGGCCCACCCGCTGACCCGGCCTGCGAGCGCGCGGAGGGCCCCCGCCGGGCAGGGACCCTCCGCGCGCCTCAGCCGGGTCGGCCGTAGCTGTGGATCGGGCCGTCGTCGACCTTCTTCATCTTGATCGGCACCCCGGCGCGGGAGGCGTGCACCACCCAGCCCCCGCCGACGTACATGCCGACGTGGTGCAGGTCGCTGTAGTAGAAGACGAGGTCGCCGGGGCGCAGCTCGCCCCGGCTGACCGACGCGGTGGCCCGGCGCTGCTGCGCGGCGTTGTGCGGCAGCGACACCCCCGCCTTCGCCCAGGCGGCGAGCATCAGGCCGGAGCAGTCGTACGAGTTCGGCCCCTCGGCGCCCCAGACGTAGGGCTTGCCGATCTGCGCGCAGGCGAACTTCACGGCGGTGCCGGCCGGGCCGCCGGGATAGCCGGCCGGGCAGGGGGCGGGACGCAGCGGCCCGCCGCCGCCGTTGCCGTAGACCCGCAGCCGTAGCTTCTGCAACCGGTCGATCTCGGCGTTGATCTGCTTCTTCTTCGCCGCGAGCTGGGCCTCGGTGCGGCTGAGCTGGACGACCATCTCGTCCAGCGGCGCCTTCTTGGCGGCCAGCCGGTCGCGCAGCTCGGCGACCTGCCGCACGTCCTGCTGCTGGTGCTGGGCGAACTGGTCGAGCAGTTCGAGCTGCCCGATCATCTCGCTCGGCGAGCGGCTGCCCAGCAGGGCGTTGACGACGGAGACGTTCTCGCCCTTGTAGGCGCGGGCTGCCAGCGCGCCGACCTTCTCCATCGCCTGGTCGACCTGCTTCTCCAGCGGCCCGATCTGCGCGGCGAGCGCGTCGGCCTGCTTCCGCCTGGCGGCCAGGTCCTGGCGGGTGGCGTTGTGCCGTTCGATGGTCGGTTCGAGCTTGTTCCAGTCCTCGTCGATCTGCCGCTCGATCTCGGCGACCGTCGGTTCGGCGTGGGCCGCCGTGGCGCCGCCGGTCAGGACGACGGCGAACGCGGCCAGGGCGGCGAGGGCGGTGGTGCAGCGGTACCAGCGTGGGCGCGGCGCAGCCGTCACCGGGTCGGCGAGGGCCGACCGGGCCGACGGTGGCCGCGGGGCATGGTGTGCCACCGGGCTTCGTACTCCTTCTTCCGTACCGCCTACCGGGTTAGCTGACGGGTTCGGGCGGGAAGGGGCGCCCTACCGCAGGACTGCGGATTCACCCCGGGGAACCTGGGTCCCCGGCTCGCTCGGGAGCGACTCGGCGGTGTCGGACCGTCACCGCCCTGGTTGGACGGAATGTCACCGGCCGACGAATGACCAGAGTAGAGACGACCGTTATCGATCCGCAACCCTACGGGCAGTGACACTCCGTACCCACCCGGATCGGGCGGATCCGCAACCCGGGCGACGAAGATTTTCTTCCTTCTGAAGTGTCTGACGGAAAGGTATTGACCAGAGGCGGCGGGCGGGGCGAAGGTGACCCCACCTTTGCCCGTCCGAACTGGGGGTCTGATGCACCTGTCAGCGACATCGAGGAGCAGACGCGTCCTGCTGGCCGCCGCCGTGGCCGCCGCCATGGCGGCGACGCCGCTCACCGCCGCCGGATCCGCCGCCGCGGCAGCGCCGGTGAACGACCGGCAGCAGCAGTACGCCGCCGCGGCCGCCGAGTACGGCGTACCGGAGAGCGTCCTGCTCGGGGTCTCCTACCTGCAGTCCCGCTGGGACACCAACGCCGGCACGCCGAGCACCAGCGGCGGCTACGGACCGATGCACCTCACCGACGCCGAGCACGTCACCGCCCTCGCCGGCGGCACGCACCACGACGAGGGCACCGAGGACCCGCGCGGCGACGACTCCCGCCCGTCCCTGGCCGAGGCGGGCGAGCCGCCGGCCGCCACGCCGCCCGCCGAGGCCGCGCTGCGGACCGTCGACGCCGCCGCCGAGTTGACCGGCGCCAGCGAGGAGTCGCTGCGGACGGACGTCACGGCGAACATCCGGGGCGGCGCGGCGCTGCTGGCCGCGTACCAGAAGGAGATCGGCGCCCCGGTCGGCGCCGGCACCGACCCGGCGGCCTGGTACGGCGCGGTGGCCCGGTACTCCGGCGCGGACAGCGCCGACGCCGCGGCGGCCTTCGCCAACGAGGTGTACGCCACCATCGCCACGGGCGACAGCCGGGTGACCGACGACGGGCAGCGGGTCACGCTGGCCGGCCGGGCGGTCCAGCCGGACCGCTCCTGGCTGGACCGGCTGCGCCTGCGCAAGCTCGCCCGGCCGGACGGGCTGGAGTGCCCGAGCGACATCTCCTGCGAGTGGATCCCGGCGCCGTACGAGAACTACGGCCCCACCCTGGGCGACTACGGCAACCACGACCTGGGCAACCGTCCCACCCAGCAGAAGATCGAGTACATCGTCATCCACGACACCGAGGGCTACTTCGGCCCCAGCGTCAACCTGGTCAAGGACCCGAAGCGGGTGGGTTGGCACTACACCCTGCGCTCGGTGGACGGGCACATCGCCCAGCACATCAAGACCAAGAACGTCGGCTGGCACGCCGGCAACTGGTACGTGAACGCCAAGTCCATCGGCCTCGAACACGAGGGCTTCGCCGGGCACGGCACCTGGTACACCGAGGCGATGTACCGCACCTCCGCCAAGCTGGTCCGACACCTGGCGCGGGCGTACAACATCCCGCTGGACCGCAACCACATCATCGGGCACGACAACGTCCCCGGCACCGTCGCCGCGAACGTGCGCGGCATGCACTGGGACCCGGGACCGTACTGGGACTGGTCGCACTACTTCGACCTGCTCAAGGCGCCGTTCAAGTCGACCGGCACGCACCGGACCGGGCTGGTCACCATCGACCCGGACTTCGCCACCAACCAGCCGCCGTTCACCGGCTGCAACCGGCAGCCTCCGGGCGTGCCGAACCCGCCCCCGGCGACGGCCCCCTGCCCGCTTCGCGGCTCCTCCGCGCTGTTCCTGCACAACGCCCCGAGCCACGACGCGCCGCTGGTCAACGACATCGCGCTGCGGCCCGACGGCACCCCGAACACCACGTACGTCTCCGACCACGGCGCCCGCGTCTCGGCCGGCCAGACGTACGCGCTTGCCGAGGTGCAGGGCGACTGGACCGCGATCTGGTACCTCGGCCAGAAGGGGTGGTTCCACAACCCGGCCGCCAAGCCGACGGCGAAGTGGACCGTCGGGTTCGTGGTGACCCCGAAGGCCGGTAAGGCCACCATCCCGGTGTACGGCCGGGCCTACCCGGAGCAGGCCGCGTACCCGGAGGGCGTGCCGTACCAGGCGATCTCGCCGCTGCAGTACACGCTCTCGGCCGGCCAGCGGTACGCCGTCGGCAACCTGCTCCCCGGCGAGTACTACCGGGCCACCACGTTCGACGGCTCCGCTCCCCACGACCAGACGGTCGTCCGGGGCGACAACAGGTACGTGCAGGTCCAGTTCGGTCACCGGATCATGTACGTCAACCTGGACGACGTGAACCTGGTGCCGTCCCCGCTGGGCGCGCCCCGCTGATCCCACCGCACGACGAGGGCCCTCGGTCGATCCGACCGGGGGCCCTCGTGTCGTTGCGGGTGCGGGACGAGCTGGCCCGTCAGGGCCGGCGGAACCCGGCCACCGGCATCGTGTTGATGCTGGAGACGTTTACCGGTTTGCCGGCCCGCGGCGCGTGCACCATCTTGTCGTTGCCGAGGTAGAGGCCGACGTGACTCAGGTCGGACTTGAAGAAGACCAGGTCACCCGGGCGCGCCTCGGAGCGTGGGATGGCCTTGCCCTCGTTCCACTGCGCACCCGTGAAGTGCGTCAGGTGGACCCCCGCCGCCTTGTAGGCGTACTGGGTGAGGCCGGAGCAGTCGAACGAGTTCGGGCCGGTGGCACCCCAGACGTACGGGTCGCCGACCTGCGCGCAGGCGGTCCGGATCGCGGTGCGGGCCTTCTCGCTGACCACCCCGTTGATGGTCGGGCACTTCTCCGTCTTGACCGTCGTCACCGGCATCGACGCCTCGAGCTTCTTGATGTCGGCGTCGATCTGCTTCTTCTTCGCGGCCAGGTCGTTCTGCTGCTTCGTCTGCGACACGATGAGCGTGTCGAGCTTCTGCTTCTCCGTGTCGTACTTCTGGCGGACCCGGGTCACGCCCTCGAGCTGCTTGCGCTCCTGCGCGGCCAGCCGGTCCAGCAGCGTCAGCTGCTCGGTCAGCGTGTCGGGCTTGGCGCTGACCAGCAGCGCGCCGATGTCGTGGGACGGGCCGGAGATGTAGTAACGGGAGGCGAGATCGCCGACCCGGTCCATCGCCAGCTCGCTCTCCAGCGCTAACGGCTGGATCTTCTTCTGCAGGTCCTCCGACTTCTTGCGGTTGACCTTCAGCTGCGCCCGCACCTTGTTGTACTGCTCGATGGTGGGCTCGAGCTGCTCCCACTTCTGGTCGATCGCGGCCTCGATCTCGTCGACCGAGGGCTCGGCGTGGGCGGGCGCGGCCAGCATGCCGGCGCCGACCGCCGCCGCGGCGACCAGGGTGAGCAGACGGTGGGCGACCCTGCGCAGGCCACCCGGACGAGCAGACCGTCCCGGTGCGTGACGATGAGGGGGCATGGTTGCCACCGGCACCGACTCCTTTTGCAACCCGGCCGCTTGGCGCCTCGCGCGAGGGAAGAGGGGCGAGACAGACGACCCACAGCGGCCGGTGCCCAACATTAGGGAAGGCCGGCAGCGGAATCAAGGCGATCGAGGGCCACTTCACGCCTGCGCAACCGCTTGCGTACCAAGGGTGTCGGCCCGCCTGCCGACGATCGCAGTCAATACGTCGTCGAGCGTGACCACCCCGAGGGGGCGGCGACCGTCGCTGACCAGCACCATGTGCCGCCGCTCCCGGCGCATCGACAGCAACAGGTCGGCGAGCGTACGGTCCGGCGGCACCACCGCCAACGGCCGGTAGACGTCCGCCGGCACGGGGGCCCGCCGGCTCGCGCCCGCGTACCCGAGCACGTCCTTGACGTGCACGAAGCCGAGCACCCGGCGGGTGTGTCGCTGCACCACCGGGAAGCGGGACCGCCCCGTCAGGGTGGCCAGCACCTCCAGCGAGGCGGGCGAGACGTCCTCGGCCACCGTGGTCACCGTGGACCACGGTTGCAGGGCGTCGGCGGCCGTCCGGCTGTGCAACGCGAGCGCGCCCGTGATCCGGGCGTGCTCCTCCGCGTCGAGCAGCCCCTCCGTACGCGCCTGCGACACCAGCCCGGCCAGCTCCTCGGCGGTGAAGACCGTCTTCACGGCTTCTGTCGCCTCGACCCGCCACAGTCCCAGCACCCGGCGCGACGCCCACTTCATCGCCACCAGCAGCGGCTTGGTGGCCAGGCAGAACGCCAGCATCGCCGGCCCCAGCCAGAGCGCCGACGGCTCCGGCCCGGCCAGGGTGATGTTCTTCGGCACCATCTCGCCGACCACGGTGTGCAGGAAGACCACCACCCCGAGGGCGAGTACGAAGGCCACCGGGTGGACCACCCCCTCCGGCAGCCGCGCCGCGCGGAACGCAGGCTCCAGCAGGTGCGCGAGGGCGGGCTCGGCGATCGCGCCCAGCCCCAGCGAGCAGATGGTGATGCCGAGCTGCGCCCCGGCGATCATGAGCGGGATCTGGTTCATCGCCGACAACGCCCAGCGGGCCCGCTTCGAGCCGGCCGCCAACGGCTCGACCACCGTGCGCCGGGACGCGATCAGCGCGAACTCGCTGCCCACGAAGAACGCGTTGCCGAGCAGCAGCGCGACGGTGACCAGCAGCTCAGGCATCGCCGTCCGGCTCCTCGGGACGGAGCACCCGGACCTGCTCGATCCGGTGCCGCTCGACCTCCACGACGGTGAACTCGAAGCCCGACTCGTCGACCGTCTCGCCCGCGAGCGGAATGTGCCCCAGCCGGGCCATCAGGAACCCGGCGAGCGTCTCGTACGGCCCCTCGGGCAGCCGGAAGCCGGTCTGCTCCGCCAGCTCGTCGGAGCGCAGCACCCCGTCGACGAGGACCGTCCGCTCCCCGCCCGGCACCCTCAGCCCGACCGCGCCGGCGTCGTCCACCGCGGCCGGGTCGAACTCGTCGGCGATCTCCCCGACCAGCTCCTCCACGAGGTCCTCCGTGGTGACCACGCCGTCGGTGCCGCCGTACTCGTCGACGACGATGGCGAGGTCGGCACCCGCGCTGCCGAGTGCGGCCAGTACGCCGTCGAGGTCCAGGCTCTCCGGCACGTACACCGGTTCGCGGGCCACCGACCCGACCGTTGTCGAGCCGCGCAGGGCCAGCGGCACGCCCAGCGCGTCCGGCACCCCGGCGACGCCGGTCACCAGGTCGAGGGTCTCCTCGTACACCGGGAACCGGGTCCGCCCGGTCCGGCGGGACAGCGCCAGCAGCTCCGCCACGGTGGCGGTGGCCCGCAGCGCGACCACGTCGACCCGCGGGGTCATCGCCTCGGCGGCCCGCTTGTCGCCGAACCGGATGGTCCGGCGCAGCAGCATGGCGGTGTCCGGCGGCAGCGCCCCGGCCCGCGCCGAGATGGCCGCCAGCAGCCCCAGCTCCTCCGGCGAGCGGGCGCTGGCCAGCTCCTCCTGCGGCTCCACGCCCAGCAGCCGGACCAGGCGGTTCGCCGAGTCGTTCAGCGCCCGGATCAGCCAGCCGAAGGCGCGGGAGAAGGCGCGCATCGGGCCGGCGGTCGCGAGGGCGGTGGGCATCGGCCGGGCCAGCGCGAGGTTCTTCGGCACCAGTTCGCCGAAGAGCATGGAGAGCAGGGTGGCCAGGGCCAAGGCGAGGAACGGGGTGAACCGGCTGGCGGCGTCCCCGGCGACCGGCCGCAGCAGCGGGGTGAAGAGGCGGGCCAGGGCGGGCTCGGCCAGGTAGCCCGTGAGCAGCGCGGTGAGGGTGATGCCGAGCTGCGCCCCGGAGAGCTGGAAGGAGAGCTCCCGCAGCGCCCGGCGTACGGTCGCGGCCCGGTTGTCACCCGCGGTCGCCCGCCGCTCGATCTCGGGGCGGTCCACCGTGACCAGGGCGAACTCGGCCGCGACGAAGAACGCGTTGCCGCCGGTCAGCAGCACGAAGCCGACCAGGGGCAGCAGCGTGGTCAGCAGCAGGCCATCGATGGTCGTCTCACCTCGGCGAAATTCTCGCACGGGCGGCGGCCCCGGTCACGGGCGGAAGATCTGCCGGGCTCGCCGGCCCCGGCTACCGTCGGTGCATGGCCCCGCTCACGCTCGCCCACGAACTCGCCCTGCTCGGCTACGACGACGCGGGCGTCAACCAGCTCGGCCGGCCCACGCTCGACTACGGCCTGGCCGGCGCCCTGCTGCTGGAGCTGACGCTCGCCGGTCGGGTCGAGGTCGCCGACGACCGGCTCGTGGTGACCGATCCGACCCCCGTCGGGCAGCGGCAGCTCGACGACGCGCTGACCCGGATCGCCACCGAGCCGAAGCGGCGCAAGCCGAAGGACTGGGTCAGCCGGCTCGCCAAGGACCTGCCCGAGCAGGTGCTGGACGGGCTGGTCACCGCCGGTGTGCTGCGCCGCGACTCGGACAAGGTGCTGTGGATCTTTCCGCGTACCCGCTATCCGTCCACCACCGGCGCGGAGCCGGCGGTGGAGACGCAGGCCCGGCAGCGGATGGTCGCCGCCGTGGCCGCGGACGGCCCGGTGGACGGGCGGACGGCCGCGCTCATCGGCCTCGTCCGGGCCGTCGGCCTGGACCGCAAGCTCTTCGCGGAGCTGCCGAAGGAGCACGTCAAGCGCCGGCTGACCGAGATCGCCGCCGGGGACTGGGCGTCCGCCGCCACGAAGAAGGCCATCGAGGAGATCCAGGCGGTCATCCTGATCACGACCACCACGGCCGTCACCACCACGATCATCACCACGACCTCCTGAACGACGACGGCGGCGGCACCGGAGGGTGCCGCCGCCGTCGGGCGTCGCAGGGGGTACGCGTCAGCCGGCCGCCGGCGCCCGCTCGGTGTCGCCCGGCGCCTGCTCGGGCTTGACCGAGCGGAGCAGCACGCTGGCCACGTCGACGACCTCGACCTGCTCGCCGGCGCCCTTGCCGTTCACCCCGTCGTTGAGCATCGTCGAGCAGAACGGGCAGCCGACGGCGACCGTCTTCGCCCCGGTGGACATGGCCTCCTCGACCCGGTCCACGTTGATCCGCTTGCCGATCTTCTCCTCCATCCACATCCGGGCGCCGCCGGCGCCGCAGCAGAAGGAGCGCTCGCTGTTGCGCGGCATCTCGATGAGGCCGCCGTCGCCGCTCGCGCCGTCCCCGCCGGCGATGGCGCTGCCGAGCACCTCACGCGGCGGGGCGAAGACCCGGTTGTGCCGGCCCAGGTAGCAGGGGTCGTGGTAGGTCACGCCACCGTCGACCGGCTGCACCGGGGTGAGCTTGCCGGTGGCGACCAGGTGCGCCAGGAGCTGGGTGTGGTGGACCACCTCGAACTCGCCGCCGAGCTGGCCGTACTCGTTGCCGAGGGTGTTGAAGCAGTGCGGGCAGGTCGCGACGATCTTCCGCTTGCTCTTCTCCCGGCCCTCGAACGCCTCGTTGAGGGTCTCGACGTTCTGCTGGGCGAGCATCTGGAAGACGAACTCGTTGCCGATGCGGCGGGCCGGGTCGCCGGAGCAGGTCTCGCCCTCGCCGAGGATCGCGAACTTCACGCCCGCCTCGTTGAGCAGCGTGGCGACCGCCCGGGTGGTCTTCTTGGCCCGGTCCTCGAACGCGCCGGCGCAGCCGACCCAGAAGAGGTACTCGAAGTCGTCGACCTCGCCGACCCGCGGCACCTCGAAGTCCAGGCCCTTGGTCCAGTCCTCGCGGGTGTTCTGCGGGGCGCCCCACGGGTTGCCCTTGTTCTCCAGGTTGCGCAGCATCACGCCGGCCTCCGACGGGAAGCTCGACTCGATGAGCACCTGGTAGCGGCGCATGTCGACGATGTGGTCGACGTGCTCGATGTCGACCGGGCACTGCTCGACGCAGGCACCGCAGGTGGTGCAGGACCAGAGCACGTCCGGGTCGATGATGCCGCCTTCCTCGGCGGTGCCGATCAGCGGCTTCTCGGCCTCGGCGAGCGCGAGGACGTCCATGTGGGCGAGCTGGGCGGCGGTGGCCTTCTCCTCGCCGGTCAGGTCCTTGCCGCCGCCGGCCAGCAGGTACGGCGCCTTCGCGTACGCGTGGTCGCGCAGGCTGAGCACCAGCAGCTTCGGGGACAGCGGCTTGCCGGTGTTCCAGGCCGGGCACTGCGACTGGCAGCGGCCGCACTCGGTGCAGGTGCTGAAGTCCAGCAGGCCCTTCCAGGTGAACTGCTCGACCTGGGCGACCCCGAACTGGTCCTTCTCGGGGTCGGCCTCCTCGAAGTCCAGCGGCTTGCCCTGGCTCGTCATGGGGCGCAGGGCGCCGAGGCCGGAGACGTTGGCGCCCGGGTCACGCTTGAAGAAGATGTTGAAGAAGGCCAGGAAGCGGTGCCAGGCAACGCCCATGGTGACGTTCAGCGAGATCACGATGAGCCAGGTCATCGAGATGACGATCTTGATCAGTGCGGCGACGCTGACGCCGGCCGCCCAGTTCGGCAGCACCCCGCCGACGGCGTGGCTGAGCGGGGCGGCCCAGACCGGGTACTCGAAGTGGTCGGTGGCGACCTTGAAGCCCCGGATGACGAAGCCCATGATCAGTACGGCGAGGATGATGCCCTCGACGAAGTAGCCCTGCCACATGGTCGAGCCGGTGAACCGGGACTTCCCGCCCGGCCGGGTGGGCCGGTTGCGGAGCCGGATCGCGATCAGCACCAGGATGCTGACGATGCCCAGGATCGCGAGCCACTCGGTGACCAGCCCGTAGATCGCCCAGTTGCCGACCAGCGGCAGCCCGCCGGTCGGGGAGACGACCTCGAAGTACGCCTCCAGCACCAGCAGCGACAGCACGATGAAGCCGACCATCACGAACCAGTGCGCCGCACCCACCACGCTCCAGCGGAGCATGCGGGTGTGGCCGGCGGTCTCGGCCAGCATCGTCTTCGTGCGGGTGCCCGGGTCACCGAAGCGGGTCGGGTCCGGCTGACCCAGCCGGATGACGGCCACCATCTTCATGACCGCGCGTACCGCAAGCCACACCGCCACGGCGGTGATGGCGAACGCGAGGATCGTGGTGACGATCTGGACGCTGCCCATCGAGTTGGCCTCCCGGTCTGCTGCCTGTCGAGCGGCTCGGCGACCGGGGCCCGGGTCAGGGCACGACCGGCGAGCAACAGCTGCCGCACCCTCGACCGGACCGGTCGATGACCTCGCTCCGCTCGGTCATGCAGTGCAGCCTACGCGCAAGGTTACCCAGGAGTAACGTGAGTCATCTCGCACCGGGCCGCGCCGCCCTGCGCACACCTTAGGGCGAAGACACCCCAACCGCCGGGTAGGGGTTCCACCGAGTGACATGGATTGCCACCCACCGGCCGGGGCCGGACGGCGTCGACGGCAGGGCTGACCGCGCCCGGACGACCCCGCCGCCGGTCCGGCGGCGGGGGTGCGGCGCTCAGCGCCGACGAGTGAGCGGGACGCTCAGCGCCGGCAGGTGAGCGGGACGCTCAGCGCCAGCGGGAGAGCAGGATCAGGGAGGCGACCATCGCGCCGAAGCCCACCGCGAGGTTCCAGTAACCCCACGACATGACCGGGTACTCCTGCTCGGAGAGGTAGTAGATCACCAGCCAGCCGATGCCGAAGACGATGAGGGCGACCGCCGAGACCGGGAGCCACACCGGGCTAGGCTTGCGCGTCGCCGCCGTCGCCGTCGGACGGACGTCCGTCGGCGGGGTGTACACCTTCTTCTTGCGAACCTGAGACTTGGGCACGACGCTCTCCAGAGGGGTTACGACCTCGTCCGGCCTGACAACCGGGCGCGGGGGCGACGGTCCATGGCCAATAATGTTCGACAGCTAGCGTAGTCCCGAAGGCCCGTCCAATCCACGAATGGGGCGAGGCCAGTGCACGGAGTGACCGAAAAAGGCGGGACTGTTCGGGTCGCCGCGGCGGCTCGCGCCTCCGCGGGCTGAACCAGACGACGGGGAAGGAACGCTCGGTGGAGTACACATCCGGCGCGGCCTCCTGGCAGAAGGTGCTCCGGCGGGCGGTCGCCGGGCTGCTGCCTCGACGCCCGCGGCAGCGACGACCGGGCTGGTCGATCGGGGTGCCGCTGATCGCCGCCGCGGCCGGGCTGCTCTTCACCACCACGGCGACCACCGCGGGCGGCACCGCCCTGCGCGAGGACCGCCGCCCCCAGCTCAACCAGTTGATCGAGGACCGGCGCGCGGAGGTGGCGGCCAGCGAGCGGCGGGCGTCCGACCTGCGCGCCGAGGTCGAGGGCCGCACCAGCGCCCTGGCCAGCTCCGACGGGCCGATCAGGGAACAGCAGGACCGGGCCGCCGCCAGCCGGGCGGACGCCGGCTTCACCGCGCTCGCCGGCTCCGGGGTGACGGTGGAACTCGACGACGCGCCCCGGCGCAACGACGGCACGCTGCCCGCCGGGGCCACCAACGACGACCTGGTCGTCCACCAGGGAGACGTGCAGGCGGTGGTGAACGCCCTCTGGGCGGGTGGCGCCGAGGCCATGTCCATCATGAACGTCCGCGTGCTGTCGACCAGCGCGGTACGCTGCGTGGGTAACACCCTGCTGCTGCACGGCCGGGTGTACTCCCCACCATTCAAGATCGTAGCAATCGGCGACCCCGCTGCCCTGCAGCAGGCCCTCGCCGACTCACAGGGAGTCCGGTTGTTCAGGGACCTGGTCGACGACTACAAGCTCGGTTACAAGGAGACCGTCTCCTCGGTGACCGTGCCGGCGTTCGAGGACTCGACCACGCTGCGCTCGGCGACGGTGCCCAGGTGAACCGCGTACCGGACGACCGGCCCGAGGACCGCGACGGCCGTCACCGCGACCAGGACGACGGGCCGACCGCCTTCCTGCCCAAGGTCGACCGGCCAGGGCCCGCCCCGGCCCGCCCGACCCCGGCCGGCGCCTGGCCGGAGCCCACGCTCCCGCCCCGCTCCCCGGCTCCCCGTCCGCCCCACGGGCCCGACCCGGCCGCCGGCGACGCTCGCGCGCCTGCCGGCCCCTCCGCCGGATGGTCTCGCGCCACGCCCGACCCGACCCGCCCGGCACCGGAGCCCGGCCGTCCCGCGAACCTCGGCCATTTCCCGCCGAGCGCCGACCCGACCCGCTCCGCCGGCAGCCCCGCCCGGCCCACCGAGCCCGGCCGTCCCGGTCCGGCGGACCACGGCCGTCCCTGGCCCGCCAACTTCGGGCGGCCCGGCTCCGCCGACTCCGACCGGCGCGGCCCTGTCGACCCCGGTCGCCCCGGTCCTGCCGAGCCCGGCCGCCCCGGTCCTGCCGAGCCTGGCCGCTCCGGTCCTGCCGACTTCGGCCGCGAGGAGACCACGGACTTCGGCCGCCTTGGGCCCGCCGAATCCGACCGGCGCGGGTCCGGCTTCGACCGGCATGGGTCCGGCTTCGACCGGCATGGGTCCGGCTTCGACCGGCGCGGGTCCGGCGACCTCGGCCGCCCAGCGCCTTCGCGCTACGACCGGCTCGCTGACCTCGGCCACTCCCGGCCCGCTGACTTCGACCGCTCCCGGCCCGCCGATGCCGATCGTTCCCGGCCCGCCGACTTCGATCGGCGTGGAGGCGGCGACTTCGACCGGCCCGACCCTGCCGACTTCGGTCGGCCGGGGCCCGCCGACCGTCGGCCGGAGCCCGCCGACCTCCGCCATGTCAGCCCGACCGATTCCGGCCCGTCCGCCCGGGCCGGTGCCGGCGGGTCGCCGCCGTGGCCCGGTGCCGGCCCGGTCCGGCCGGCCACCCCACCGCACCCCGCGTCGCCGTCCGACGATCTCCGGCTGCCGGGCGCCACCGGGGCCACCGGTCCCGGCGGCGACCGCTCCGTCCGTCCGCCGGTCGATCGGGCCGCCGCCAGGGAAGGCCGGCCGGCCGCCGACGCGCCGACCGCCTTCATCCCGAAGGTGGGCGCGTCGGCCAACGGCCCGTCGACCCCGGTCTCCCCGGCCGGCCCGGGCCGCGACGTCGATCCCGGGGCCACCGCCCTGATCCCGGCCGTCTCCGGGCGTACGCCGACCGCCCCGGCCGCGCTCGTCGAGTCGACCGCCCTGATGGGCGCGGTGCCGCGTCCTCCGAAGACGGACGAGCCGGAGGGCTCCGACACTCCCGCCGAGCAGCCTCGGCCACGCCGGGGCGAGCGGGTGGTCCAGTTGCGCCCGGAGCAGACCGGTGAGGGCTACAAGAGCGTCTACTCGGAGCTCACCCGGCCGTCGCTGGGCTCCCGGCTGCGTACCGGCATCCGGGTCAGCGGCGAACTGCTGATCACCTTCGGCCTGGTGGTGCTGCTCTTCGCCGGCTACGAGGTCTGGGGCAAGTCCGCGATCGTCGACGCGCACCAGAACGACCTCAGCCAGCAACTGGCGCAGGCCTGGGGCCCCGAGGGCGACCCGACTGTGGCACCGTCCGCCAGCGCGTCCGCCAAGCCGAAGCCGCCCGTGCAGGGCAAGCCCATCGCCGGGCTCTACATCCCCAAGCTCGACAAGAACTGGGTCGTCGTCGAGGGTGTCACCCAGAAGGACATCCGGTACGCGCCGGGCCACTACCCCTCCAGCGCCCTGCCGGGCCAGGTCGGCAACTTCTCCGTCGCCGGGCACCGCAACCGGGCCACCTTCTGGCGGCTCGACGAGCTGAACGACGGGGACGCCATCGTGGTGGAGGGCAAGACCGACTGGCACGTCTACAAGGTGACCCAGAGCCGGATCGTCAAGCCCACCCAGGTCGAGGTCGTGGCGCCCGTGCCGGGCAAGCCCGGGCAGAAGCCGACCAGGTCGATGCTCACCCTGACCACCTGCAACCCGAAGTTCGACAACTACCAACGCCTGATCATCCACGCCGAGCTGACGCGCAGTCAGCCGAAGTCGGCGGGGCGCCCGGCGGAACTGGGGGCCTGACGGTGTACGGCTGGATCTGGCGCAAGCTCCCCTTCGGGCTGCCCGGCAAGCTCGTCGGCAGCCTGCTGATCACCAGCGCGATGGTGGCCCTGCTCTGGTACGTGGTGTTCCCGTGGGCCGAGCCCCTGCTGCCCTTCGACGACGTGCAGGTCACCCAGGACGCCGGCGATCCCGGCGGCGACTCGGTGCCGGGCGGCGGGGAGAGCGGCGACGCCCCGCCCGGCGACGAGCACGAGTTGCCGTACGACACCGACCAGAACAACACCCCGCCTGCCTCCCCGGACGAGTGAGCCCCTGATGCGTGTCCTGGTGATCGACAACTACGACTCGTTCGTCTTCAACATCGTGCAGTACCTGGGCCAGCTCGGCGTGGACTGCGACGTCCGGCGCAACGACGAGATCGAGGTCGCCGAGGTGGGCAGGGTCGGCGCGGCCGGCGTCCTGCTCTCGCCCGGCCCCGGCAGCCCCGACCGCGCCGGCATCTGCCTCGACGTCATCCGCGCGTACGGGGGCGAGCTGCCGATCTTCGGTGTCTGCCTGGGTCACCAGGCGATCGGTGAGGCATTCGGCGCCACGGTGACCCGCGCCCCCGAGTTGCTGCACGGCAAGACCTCCGAGGTGCGCCACCACGGCACCGGGGTGCTCGCCGGTCTGCCGGACCCGTTCACCGCCACCCGCTACCACTCGCTCGCCGTGCTGCCCGAGACGCTGCCCGAGGAGCTGGAGGTCACCGGCTGGACGGGTTCCGGGGTGGTGATGGCGATGCGGCACCGTACGCTGCCGATCGAGGGTGTCCAGTTCCACCCGGAGTCGGTGCTGACCGAGGGCGGTCACCTGATGCTGGCGAACTGGCTCGCCGCCTGCGGTCACCCGGAGGCGCTGGAGCGGGCCCCGGCGCTGGCCGCCGAGGTGGACGCGCGCCGCCGCGCAGCCTTCGCCACCGCCTGACGGGCGGCCTCTGTCGGATCGTCAGTACTCGTCGTCATCCTGTCGACGGGCGCGCGCGGTCAGGAGTGTGACGGCCAGGACCGTCACCGAGACGACGCCGACGGCCTGACCGATCCGGCCGATGCGCTTCGCGTTGCAGGTCCGGTGCGCCTTCTCCCAGTAGTCCCCGTCCGAGGGGCCTGCCCATAAGTCCAGGTCGAGCCTCAACGCGTTGCCGCAGCTCTTCTGTTCGTGGTCCCCCGGCCCGAGGATGTGGACCGGTAGGGCCAGCAGGAGCACCACCACGGCGCTCCCGAGCCAGGCGACCCGGGTCGGCGTCACCCAGGTGTCGAATCTCGATCTGCCCCGCTCGGTCCCGGCCTTCATCCGGCGATGGTAGAACATCCGATCGCCGCCCCCGGCAAGTCACTCAGCTCGATGCCAGAGGGCCTTCCTGTTACGCCCGCCCACCGCGCGGTCAGCCCGTCAGCGCATCCGCCACGCCGGAGTTCACGGGCGAGCGGACGGCGGGCGGCCTGCCCCGGACCGCGTCCCATGCCGCCTTGCCGCTGGCGAAGTAGTCGCGGACGCCCTTGCCGACGAGCAGGACGGGTCCGCAGCCGGAACAGCGGGCGGTCACCCCGTCGACGTCGAGGCCGAGGTGCCGGCACAGCGTCACCGCGCGGGACAGGTGGTAGGACTGGGTCACGATCAGGGCCCGTTCGACGCCGTACACGTCGCGCGCCCGGGCGCAGGTGTCGTAGGTGTCCAGGCCGAACGGGTCGGCCACGACGCGGCGAGGATCGACGCCGAGCCGCTCGGCCAGGTGGGCGGTCATCGCCGCCGGCTCGTCGCCGGACGTGCCGCCCCCGTCGCCCGACACGAGGACCACCCGGGCCCGCCCGCTCTTCACGAGAGCGGCGGCGGTCTCCAGGCGGCCGGCGAGGCGGTCACCCGGCTGACGGCGGTCCGCCGCCACCGCCGTACCCAGGACGATCACGACGTCGGCGGCGGGCGCGTCGGCCTCGCCGTACAGGTGGCCGCGGGCGGCGGTCGTCGTCCAGAGCCAGGGGAGGCTGGCCAGGAGCAGCGCAACCAGGCCCAGGATCGCCGCGCGGATCAGGCGCCGTCGCCACCGGCTCGAACGATCCGCCGCACCGGTCGCCGGCCGCCCGTCGTCGATCGGCGGAGGGCGCCGCCCGGCGGCGTCGGCAGGGCCCTGACCGGCGGCGTCCGCAGGGTGCCGCCCAGCAGGGTCCTCCGCGCTCAAGAGCGGGGTCAGCGCTCGGGCAGGCGGATCGGCGGGGTGGTCGGCAGCGGGAAGCCCCCGCCGCCGCCGTCACCGGGGGTGGTCGGCGTGACGCTGGGCGTCGGGCTCGCCGAGTCGGTGGGCGTCGGCTCGGCCTGCGGCACGGTGACCACGATCGTCACGGTCTTGCCCCTGGCGAGGTTGCTCCCGGCCGGCGGGGTCTGCGAGGTCACCTGGCCGGCCTCCTCCGGCGGCACCTCGCGGCCCCGCTTGACGTCGACCCGGTAGCCCGCCTCGTCCAGCTCCTCCTCGGCGTCGTCCTCGCTGGAGCCGACCACGTTGGGCACCTTGCCGACGTTGCCCTTGGAGACGGTGAGCGTGACCGTGCTCTTCGCGGCGACCTGCTTGCCCTCCCCGGGCGACACATCGAGGACGATACCCGCCTTCTCGGCGTCGTCCCTCTCCTTCTTTTCCACCTTGAAGCCGGCCGCCTCCAGCCGGTTCTTTGCGCCCTCGTAGGTGGAGCCGACGAGGTCCGACGGGATGGCCTTCATCTCCACGCCGCCGCAGACCCGGACGACGACATCGCGGTTCGCCTCCAGGGATGAGTTGGCGGGCGGGTCCTGGTTGACGACCTGGCCCTTCTGGCAGGTGCCGAAGACCGGGTCGCCCTCCTTGGGCACCAGGTTGGCCTGCTCGATCCGGGCGAACGCCTCCTGCTGGGTCAGGCCGGTCACCGTGGGGACCGTGGCCAGGTCGTCGCCGTCGCGCTGGCTCAGCAGGGCGGCGGCGAGGGCGATCACCGCGAGGACGCCCACCGCCGCGAACGTCGCGATCAGCCAGGAGGACGCCTTCCGACGGCGCGGGTCGCCGACCCGGGCCGGCATCTGCCGGGTCTGCGGGGCGCCGGGGGCGCCCGCGTAGCCGGCGGCGGCCGGAGCGAGCTGCGTCGTCTCCTCCTGCGGCAGCACCGGGGTCGCCATCACCGGGCGGCCGGCGGCCGCGCGGAGCAGGTCGGCCCGCATCTCGCCGGCGCTCTGGTAGCGGTTGAGCGGGTTCTTCGACAGCGCCTTGAGCACGATCGCGTCGACCGCGGGATTCACGTCCGGGTTGATGTCGCTCGGCGTCGGAGGCGTCTCCCGCACGTGCTGGTACGCCACGCTGACCGGGCTGTCGCCGACGAACGGGGGATGCCCGCAGACCAGCTCGAAGAGCACGCAGCCGCCGGCGTAGACGTCGGAGCGGGCGTCGACCGCCTCGCCGCGCGCCTGCTCGGGCGAGAGGTACTGCGCCGTACCGATGACCGCGCTCGTCTGGGTCATGGTGGTGGCGCCGCTGGCCAGCGCCCGCGCGATGCCGAAGTCCATCACCTTGACCTGGCCGGTCTGGGTGAGCATCACGTTGCCGGGCTTGATGTCGCGGTGGATGATGCCGTGCCGGTGGCTGAACTCCAGGGCCGCGCACATGTCGGCGCAGATCTCCAGCGCCCGGCGCGGCTGGAGCCGTCCCTCGACGCCCAGCACCTCCTTGAGGGTCCGCCCGTTGACGAACTCCATCACGATGAACGGCAGCGTCTCGCCGGTCGGCGCGGTCTCCTCGCCGGTGTCGTAGACGGCGACGATCGCCGGGTGGTTGAGGGACGCGGCGTTCTGCGCCTCCCGGCGGAACCGCATCTGGAAGGTGGCGTCCCGGGCGAGGTCGGTCCGGAGCATCTTGATCGCGACGTCCCGACCGAGCCGGAGATCACGACCGCGGTGCACCTCGGCCATGCCGCCGTAGCCGAGCAGCTCGCCGACCTGGTACCTGCCACCGAGCAGGCGGGCCTGCGCTGTCATCGCGTCTGTCGTCCTTCGCTCGTCGTCTCGTCGCTGCCCGACCGGGGCAGTTCCTGTCGACGGTACGACGTTCCGGTCGGATCGTCGCGTCCGTCGGGCCACAGCGCGCCGGACGTCACCGTCGGCGGAGTGCCCGCGCTCGACTTCGTGCCTTCCCGCACCTGGTAGGAAATCACGCCGGAGCAGACGAGGACCAGCACGGCCACGACGATGGCGAGGAAGACCATCCCGGGCCGGGACCGCTGCCCGCCCGGCTGGTGCGCCGGCGGGACGGCGTGTCCCGCGTACGGCATCGGCCGGGCCTGCGGCACTGGCGCCGCGCCGCGCGGGTAGCCCGTCGGCGCCATCTGCGGGTGCTGGACGGGCGCGGCGGGCGCGACCGAGGTGGGACGGTGGGGCGCGGCGGCCGGCCGGGTGTTCGCCACGGGCGGCCGGTGGGCCGCCATGGGCGGACGAGGCGGCTGCGCGGCGACGTTCGGCTGCCGGTGCGGCGGCGACACCGGCGGACGCGGCGGCGGCACCTGGGCGCGGCCGGGCGGGCCGGCCGGCGACGCCGGAGCGGCGGAGATGGGCTGACCTGCCGCCCGGGCCTGCTGGGAGAGCTGGGCCTTGAGCTGACGGGCGACCCCCGCCAGCGTGGCGGCGCTCGGCCAGCGTGCCGCCGGGTCCTTCGCCAGGGCCCGCTCGACCACCGCCCGGACCTGCGGCGGAATGTCCGCCGGCAGCGGACGGGGCGTCTCCCGCACGTGCCGCATGGCGATGTCGAGGGGATTGTCGCCCTCGAAGGGGCGTCGGCCGGCGAGGCACTGGTAGGCCACCACACCGAGCGCGTAGACGTCGGACGCGGGCGTGGCGACCCCGCCGGTGGCCTGCTCCGGGGAGATGTACGAGGCCGTGCCGAGCACCGAGCCGGCGGCGGTGAGCTGGGCGACCAGCTCCGACCGGGCGATGCCGAAGTCGGTGAGCACCAGGGTGCCGTTGGGCCGGACCAGCAGGTTTCCGGGCTTCACGTCCCGGTGCACGATGCCCTTCACGTGCGCCGCGTGGAGCGCGTCAGCCGCCTGGGCGACGAGCGCCATCGTGCGGGCCGGGGTGAGCCGGCCGACCCGGGCCAGGGTGGCCGACAGCGCGTCGCCCTCGACGTACTCCATGACCAGGAAGGCGATCTGCTGGTCGTTGCCGAAGTCGTAGACGTCGACCACGCCGGGGTGGTTGATCGTGGCCATGGTGCGGGCCTCGCCCCGGAAGCGCTCGGCGAAGTCGGGGTCGTCGAGCAGCGCGGGGAGCAGGCTCTTGACGGCGACCGTACGGCCGAGCACCTGGTCGGTGCCGCGCCAGACGTCACCCATGCCACCGCTGGCGATCCGCTCGTCCAGGCGGTAACGGTTGCCGAGCTGCACCCCGGGGCTCAGCATGTCAGCGGCCCCCGGGGTCGGCGATGGCGGCGCGCATGATCTGCCCGGCGATCCGGGCCGCCTCGGCGCTGCCGCCGGGGCCGGCCTGCTCCAGCATCACGCAGACCGCCGAGACCGGCGTGCCGTTCTTGTCCAGGGCGAAGCCGATGAACCAGCCGTGGTCGGGCCGGTCGGGCGCCGACTGGGCGGTGCCGGTCTTGCCGCCGACCGTGTAGCCCCTGAGCTGTGCGTTCGTGCCGGAGCCGTTCTCGACCACGCTGACCATCATGTCCCGCAGGTCTTTGGCGACCTGGCCGCTGACCGGCTGCCGCAGCTCCCGGGGCTTCGCGGTGTAGTAGCTGGTGGTGCGGTCCGGGGCGAGCAGCTGGCGGACCAGGTACGGCCGCATCTGGCTGCCACCGTTGGCGACGGACGCGGCGATCAGGGCGCCCTGGAGCGGGGTCATCCGCACGTCGCGCTGCCCGATGGAGGACTGGGCCAGCGCGGCCGGGTCGGCCCCGCCGTCGGCGTTCTCCATGCTGCCGGTCCGGCTCGCCGCCACCGGGTGGCCGGCCTCGTTGAGGTGGCCGACGGTGAGGTCCTCCTGCTCGAAGCCGAACTGCCGGGCCTTCTCCTTGATCTTGTCGGCGCCGAGCCGGACGCCCATCTGCGCGAAGCCCGTGTTGCACGACTCGGTCACCGCGTTGATCAGGGTGACCTCGTCCTCGGGGCAGATCGACGGGGCCGCGTTGCGGATCGGTGTGCCCGAGGTCGGCGGGGTCCAGCTGGCCCCTGCCGGGATCCTCGTCTGCTGACCCACGCCGCTTTCCAGCGCCGCGGCGGCCACCACGATCTTGAAGGTGGAGCCCGGGGGCAGCACCTCGCCGAGAGCCCGGTTCTTCAGCGGGCCCGCCGGGTCCTGCTCCAGCTTGTTGTACGCGGCCGTGGCCTCGTTGGTGCTGTGGCTGACCAGCGGGTTCGGGTCGAAGCTGGGCATCGAGACCAGCGCCTGCACCGCCCCCGTACGCGGGTCGACGGCGATCGCCGCGCCCTTGGCCGCGTCGACCCGGTTGTTGCGCAGCTGCTCGAACGCGGTGTTCTGGGCGCCCTTGGAGACCGTCAGCAGGACGTTGCCGCCGCCGGACTGGTCACCGGTGAACATGTCCTTGACCCGGTTGGCGATCAGCGCGTCGCTGGTGCCGGCCAGGAAGTCGTTCTCGAACTTCTCGATGCCGGTCTCGGCGAGATTGACCGGCTTGTAGCCGAGGATGTGGGCGTACCTCGCCCCACCGGGGTAGCTGCGCTGGAACTTCAGCTCGCCGTCGGTCTCCTTGCTGAGCGCGAAGGCGGTGCCGCCGGCCTCGATGTTGCCGCGCTTGCGCTCGTACTCGGCGACCTGGACCCGACCGTTGTAGTCGCTGGTGCGGTACTCGTCGGCCTTGTAGGCCTGGATCCAGTTCAGGTTCGCGAAGAGCAGGCCGAAGAGAACCATGACGACGACGCCGACGCGGCGCAGGGGTGCGTTCACGGCCTGATCACCTCCGTGGGGGCACCGTGCAGCTGCTCCGGCGGACCGCCGGACGGTCGGGCCGCCTTGCCGCCACCGCCGGCGACGGGGCGGCGGGCACCGTCGGAGATCCGGAGCAGGGCCGCGATGAGCAGCCAGTTCGCCATCAGCGAGGAACCGCCGGCGGAGAGGAACGGGGTGGTCTGCCCGGTCAACGGGATGAGCTTGCTGATCCCGCCGACGATCACGAAGACCTGGAGCCCGAGAGTGAAGGCAAGGCCGCCGGCCAGCAGCTTGCCGAACGAGTCCCGGACTGCCAGCGCCGCGCGCAGCCCTCGCTCGACGATCAGCAGGTAGACCACGAGCAGGGCGGAGAGGCCGAAGAGGCCGATCTCCTCGCCGATGCCCGCGAAGATGAAGTCGTTCTGCACCTCGGGCAGCAGGCCGGGCTGGCCGCCACCGGGACCCGCGCCGAACAGGCCGCCCGTGCCGAGCGCGAGCAGGCCCTGCACGAGCTGGTAGCCGTCGTTGTAGGGGTCGGCGAACGGGTCCAGCCAGATCTGCGCGCGCAGGTAGAAGTTGGCGAACGGCCCGCCGACCACGTCGCCGAGCACGTACGCCAGGTAGACGCCGCCGAAGAACAGCACCAGACCGATGAGCAGCCAGCTGACCCGTTCCGTGGCGATGTAGAGCGTCACCACGAACATGCCGAAGTAGAGCAGAGAGGTGCCCAGGTCCTTCTCGAAGACGAGGACCAGGACACTGACCAGCCAGACCGCGACCACCGGACCGAGGTCCCGCCCGCGCGGGAAGTCGATGCCGAGGAACCGGCGGCTCGCCAGCGACAACACCTCGCGCTTGCGCACCAGGTAGTAGGCGAAGAAGACCAGCAGGGCCAGCTTCGCGAACTCGCCCGGCTGGATGGAGAAGCTGTCGCCGAACTTGATCCACAGCTTCGCGCCGTTGATCTCGGAGAACCGGCTGGGCAGCACCGCCGGGATCATCACCAGCACGATGCCGGCCAGCCCCAGCGTGTACGCGTAGCGTGACACCGAGCGGTGGTCCCGCATGATGGTGAGCAGCCCGGCGGCGAGGATGACCGAGACGAGCGTCCAGGCGAGCTGCCGGCCGCCCGTGCCGGCGAAGATGGCCAGGTCCTCCCGCTCGGTCGGTGCCGCCTTGCCCAGGTCGATCCGGCGCAGGAAGCCGACCCCGATCCCGTTGAGCAGGGCGACCGCCGGCAGCAGGGCCGGGTCGGCGAAGGGCGCCAGGAACCGGATCACCAGGTGCAGGCCGAGGAACACGGCGGTGAGCGCGGCGGCCGGCATCCAGAAGTCGGCCGTGACGGTGTCGAGCACCTTCGCCTCGACCATCGCCCCGTACGCGGCCACCAGCACCATGGCGACCAGCAGCAACGACAGCTCGGCGTTGCGCCGGGACCGGGCCAGGCGTACGCCGGGCTGCTCGCCCGTGGTGGCGGGCGAGGATGCCGGAATGGCCGCTGCGGTCACGGAACGTCCTCGGATCGAGCCGCGCCTACTCCGGCGACCGGCACGCGGCGGGGTCGAGCGCCGGCGAGTCGGTGTCGGAGGGCGGGGCGTCGGGCGTGGTGGTCGGCGCAGCCGGCGTGCTCGGCCGGCCGCTGACCGGGGCGCTCGCACTCGCGCTGACGGTCGGAGCGGGCGACACCGGGACGGAGGTCGGCGTCGGGACGGTGGTGACGGCCGCGGCGCTCGGACTCGGGCTCGGCGGGCAGATCGGCTTCAGGTTCGGGTTCATCGGGTCGTCGCTGGTCAGCTCGGCCAGTCGACGCTCGGCGTCGGGCTCGCTCTTGGCCGGGATGCCCTGCTTGACCTGCTCCTGGGCGGCCAGCGTCAGGTCCTCCAGGTCCGCTGGGCTCTTGGAGTGCACGGTCGACAGGTTCATCCCGGCGATCTCGCCCTGGATGCCCCGGAACACCGCGACCTGGCCGTTCTCGGTCGCCCCGACGTAGTACTGCCGCTGGGTGTAGCTCCAGCCGCCGAAGACCGCGCCGCCGACGAGGACCAGCAACGCCACCGAGATCGCGGCGGCCCGCACCGGCCGACGCCTCGGGCGCTCCGACTCGTCGTCGGCGCCGGCCGTCGGTTCCTCGGGAACGGGCGGGCGCGGCGCGGAGAGGGCGGACGCGCGGGCGGCCGGCGTGGACACGTCGGCGGAGGTCGCCATGCCCCGGTCCCGGGCGGCGGCGCCGCCGACGATCGGGCTCGCCTCGACGATGTCCTGGTCGGTGGCGTCGGCAATGATCACCGTGATGTTGTCCGGGCCGCCGCCGCGCAGGGCGAGCTGCACCAGCCGCTCCACGCACTGCTGCGGGTCGGTGTATTCGCGCATCGTCTCGCCGATGGTGTCGGCGCTGACCACACCCGAGAGGCCGTCGCTGCAGATCAGGTAGCGGTCGCCGGGGAGCACCTGACGGACGCTGTATTCCGGGTCGATGTCGCGGCCGTCGAGCGCCCGGGTGAGCAGCGAGCGCTGGGGGTGGCTGCTCGCCTCCTCGGCGCTGATCCGGCCCTCGTCGACGAGCATCTGGACGTACGTGTCGTCCTTGGTGATCTGCGCGAACTCACCGTTGCGCAGGAGATAGGCCCGCGAGTCACCGATGTGGACCATGCCCAGCTTGCTGCCGGAGAAGAGGGTCGCGGTGAGCGTGGTGCCCATCCCCTCCAGCTGAGGGTTGGCGTCCACGGTGTCGCGGAGCTGCTGGTTGGCGGTGCCCACGGCCGAACGCAGCGCGTCGACGAGGGCGTCACCTGGGACGTCCTCGTCGAGCGGCGCCATGGCACCGATGACGATGTTGCTGGCGACGTCACCGGCGGCCATGCCGCCCATGCCGTCGGCGACGGCGAGAAGCCGCGGCCCGGCGTAGACGGAATCCTGATTACCGTCTCGGATCAGACCGCGGTCGCTGTGGGCCGCATAGCGCAGGGTCAGAGTCATGGCCGTAATTCGAGAGAAGTGCGGCCGATCCGGATCGGCACGCCGAGGGGGACGGGGGTTGGTCCGGTGACCTTAGCGCGATCCAGGTACGTGCCGTTAGTCGAGCCGAGGTCCTCGACGAACCACTGGCCGTCGCGCGGCACCAGACGGGCGTGCCGCGCCGAGGCGTAGTCGTCGGTGATGACGAGGGTGGAATCCTCCGCCCGGCCGATGGTGATCTGCGCTTCGCCGAGGGTGATCCGGGTCCCGGCCAGTTGGCCGGCGGTTACCACGAGCTGGTGGGCCGCCCTGCCCCGCTTCGCCTTCGTCGGTTTCGCCGCCTGCCCGAGCGAGGCGCCGACGGCCCGGGGGGCGGCCACCAGCCGGCCCGACCGGGCGCCCGCGAACAGGTCCCGGCGGATCACGCCGACCACCGTGAACACGAAGATCCACAGCAGGATGAGGAACCCGAACCGGGCGACGGTGATGACGAGCTCCGGCAAGGCGGGTCAGCCGTCCACGCGGAAGGTCAGCGTCGTGGTGCCGAGCTGGATCATGTCGCCGGGATTGAGCGCGACGGCGGAGACCCGCTGGCCGTTGACCATGGTGCCGTTGGTCGACCCCAGGTCGGTCAGCACGACCTGACCACCGTCGAAGTCCAGCCGGGCGTGTCGCCGCGAGATCCCGACGTCGGGCAGGCGCAGGTTGGCCTGGTCGCCGCGGCCGATCACGGTCGAGCCCACCTGGAGGGGGTAGGTGCGTCCGTCGCCGGAGACCAGCCGCACGTTGCGGCCGCCGCCGTGGCCGGGCGGAGGACCGTAGCCGCCGCCCTGGTCGTAGGCCGGGTAGGCGGGCGGGCCCGCGTCGTAGCCGGGCGCCGAGACCGGGGCGACCTCGCCGCCGGTGTAGACCTCGGCGGTGACCCGGAACATCCCGGTGTCCAGCCCCTCGCCGCGTTCGATCTCGACGATCACGTCGCCGTAGACCGTCCAGGCCTGCTCGCCGATGAACTCCGCCTGCGACTGGGCCAGCTCCTGGGCCAGCGCGGCGGCGTACGGCGCCAGACGACTGTGGTCGTAGGGCGAGAGATCGATCACGTAGCGGTTGGGCACCAACGTGCGCCCACCGGCCAGGATCGCCTTGTGCGCCTCGGCCTCCCGCTGCATGGCGTTGAGGATCTCCACGGGGTGGACCACCCCTTTGAAGACCTTGGCGAAGGCCCCCTCGACCAGGCCTTCCAGACGCTTCTCGAAGCGTTGCAGCACGCTCACCGGCTCCTCCTCGGGTCCCGAGGACATGATGGTATCCGGCCGGCGCGCGCGCAGCTCACACGCCGCTCGGCCGTCTGACGGCGGCCCGTTCGGACGGGCCGATAATGCCGTGCTACTCTTTCGTCCGCCACGAACGGTAACCGCTCCTCGGACGGTAACCGATCGTCACAACGACCACGGACCGGCTAGGATGTCCGAGGCCCGCTGGAGACAGCAGGTCCGGCACAGACTACAGTGTTCGAGGTCAAGCCACGGGGAAGTGGCGGAATGGCAGACGCGCACGGTTCAGGTCCGTGTGCCCGAAAGGGCGTGGGGGTTCAACTCCCCCCTTCCCCACCAATACGCGAGGGCTCCGCAGCGATGCGGGGCCCTCGCGCCGTATCGGGGCGTGCCGTACGTCACGCTATGCTCCGATGGTTTCTGCCTCCGATGGACCAGGAGTGGCGTGTGAGTGTCGCGTTCGTGACCGGGTCGGGCGGTCTGATCGGCTCCGAGGCGGTCCGGCACTTCGCCGGCCTCGGTCTCGAGGTCGTCGGCATCGACAACGACATGCGGCAGGAGTTCTTCGGCGCGGAGGCGTCCACCGCGTGGAACGTCCGCCGGCTGACCGACGAGCTGGGGTCCGCGTACTCGCACCACAGCATCGACATCCGCGACCGGGCCGCGCTGGCCAAGCTGTTCAAGCGGTACGCCACCGACGTCGCCGTGGTGATCCACACCGCCGCTCAGCCGTCGCACGACTGGGCGGTGCGCGACCCGTTCACCGACTTCGACGTGAACGCCGCCGGCACGCTCAACGTCCTGCAGAACGTGCGGGAGCACTGCATCGAGGCGCCGCTCATCCACTGCTCCACCAACAAGGTCTACGGGGACCGGCCGAACAGCCTGCCGCTGGTCGAGCTGGAGACCCGCTGGGAGATCGAGCCGGGGCACGCGTACGAGCAGGGCATCCGCGAGGACATGTCCATCGACGCCTGCCTGCACTCGATCTTCGGCGCCTCCAAGGTGGCGGCCGACGTCATGGTGCAGGAGTACGGCCGCTACTTCGACATGCGGACGGCCTGCTTCCGGGGCGGGACGCTGACCGGCCCGGCGCACTCCGCGACGGAGCTGCACGGCTTCCTCGGCTACGTGATGCGCGCCAACATGGAGCGCCGCACCTACAAGATCTTCGGCTACCAGGGCAAGCAGGTCCGCGACGCCATCCACAGCTCGGACGTGGTCAGCGCGTTCGAGGCGTTCTTCCGCAACCCGCGCTCGGCGGCGGTCTACAACCTCGGCGGCGGCCGGCACTCGAACACCTCCAACCGTGAGGCGTTCGCGCTCGCCGAGCAGATCACCGGCCAGGAGATGGTCACCGAGTACGTCGAGGCCAACCGGATCGGCGACCACAAGTGGTGGATCGGCTCGAACGAGGCCTTCCAGGCCGACTACCCCGAGTGGAAGCAGGTCTACGACGTGCCCATGATCATGCGCGAGATCTACGAGGCCAACGTGGACAAGTGGGTGCCGGGGGCATGACCGGCAGGGGCAAGCGGAACGTCCTCGGGGTCCTGGTCGACGCCACCGACTACGCCGAGGCGACCGAGCAGGTGGTGGCCGCCGCGCAGGAACGCCGCCCGCTGGCGCTGACGGCGCTGGCCGTGCACGGCGTGATGACCGGGGTGCTCGACCCGGCGCACAACGCCCGGCTGAACTCCTTCGACGTGGTCACCCCCGACGGCCAGCCGGTGCGCTGGGCGCTCAACCTGCTGCACGGCGCGGGGCTGACCGACCGGGTCTACGGCCCGAACCTGACCCTGCACGTGCTCGCCCGGTTCGCCGACGAAGGGCTGCCGGTCTACCTCTACGGGTCGACCGAGGAGACCCTGGCCAGGCTGATCCCGGCGCTGGAGCGGATGTTCCCGGCGCTGAAGATCGCCGGGGTGGAGCCGTCGAAGTTCCGGGCGGTGCAGCCGGGCGAGGACGTGGAGATCGCCGACCGGATCCGGTCCAGCGGGGCCCGGCTCGTGCTGGTCGGACTCGGCTGCCCGCGCCAGGAGGTCTTCACGTACGCCATGCGACCGCTGCTGGACATGCCGCTGATGGCGGTCGGGGCGGCCTTCGACTACCACGCCGGCCTGCTGCGCCAGCCCCCGCCGTGGATGCAGCGGGCGGGCCTGGAGTGGTTCTGGCGTCTCGGTCTGGAGCCGAAGCGCCTCTGGAAGCGCTACGTGATCCTCAACCCGGCCTACCTGACCCGGCTCGCCGGGCAGAAGACGGGGCTGTGGAAGGCGAAGGCGCCGGCCCCGGCCACGGAGCGTCCCGCCAGCTTCTCGGTCTGACCGCCTTCTCGGTGTAAGAAAGGGCCCCTTCCTATCGCGTACGCGATAGGAAGGGGCCCTTCCCTGCACTCAGGTCAGAGGGTGAGGGTCCAGGTGTTCAGGTAGCCGGTGTCGCCCGAGTAAACGTCGCGCACCCGCAGCTGCCAGGTGCCGTTCGCCGCCTCGCTCGACAGGTTCGCCGTGTAGGTGGCGTTGATGTTGTCCGCGCCGTCGAAGATGCTGCTGTTCTTCAGCCGGTAGGTCGAGCCGTCCGGGGCGACCAGGTCGATGACCACGTCACCGCGGTAGGTGTGCGCGATGTTCACCGCGACGGTGGAGGCCGCCGAGGCGTTGCGGGCGCAGCCGGCGATCACGATCGAGCTGCTCACCGCGACGTTCGTGTCCGGGATCGCGAGGTCGGTGCCGTTGGTGCCGGAGCAGCCGCCGCCGGTGCCGGTGACCGTCAGCGAGTAGGTGGCGGTCCTGCTGCCCGAGGCCGCGGTGCCCGTCACGGTCACCGAGTAGGTGCCGGCCGGCGTGCTCGCCGAGGTGCTGATGGTCAGCGCCGAGGAACCACCCGAGGTGACGGTGGCCGGGCTGAACGAGGCGGTCGCCCCGGACGGCAGCCCGCTCGCCGAGAGGCTCACCGACTGGGCGGAGCCGTTGGTCGTGGCGGTGGCGACCGTGGCGGTCACCGAGCCGCCCGGCGCGGTCGAGCCGGACGTCGGCGAGACCGAGACGGAGAAGTCGTCGGTCGGCGGCGGGGTGTCGCCGTTGACGACGTAGAGCAGCTTGTTCGGCGAGCCGGTGCCCGGGTTGGTCACCACGTTGCTGGTGGCGTTGTTCACCAGGTAGTCGCGGACCTGCTGCGGCGTCCAGGCCGGGTTGGCGCTGGCCACCAGGGCCGCGACGCCGACCACGTGCGGGGTCGCCATCGAGGTGCCGCTGATCGTGTTGGTGGCGGTGTCGTTGGTGTACCACGCCGAGGTGATCGACGAGCCGGGCGCGAAGATGTCCAGGCAGGTGCCGATGTTGGAGAACGACGACCGGGCGTCGGTGTTGGTCGTGGAACCGACGGTGATGCCCTCGGCAGTCCGGGCGGGCGAGGTGTTGCAGGCGTTGCCGCCGGAGTCGTTGCCGGCCGCCAGGCCGTAGCTCACGCCCGAGTTGATGGAGTTGCGCACGGCGGTGTCGAGCGAGGCGTTCGCGCCGCCGCCGAGGCTCATGTTGGCCACGGCCGGCTTGACCGCGTTGGCGGTCACCCAGTCGACGCCGCCGATGACGCCGGCGTTCGTGCCGCTGCCCTGGCAGTTCAGCACGCGTACGCCGACCAGCTGGACGCCCTTGGCCACGCCGTACGCCGAACCGCCGACGGTGCCGGCGACGTGCGTGCCGTGCCCGTTGCAGTCGTCGGCCGAGCCGCCGTCGACGGCGTCGTAGCCGGAGACCGCCCGGCCGCCGAAGTCGCTGTGGCTGAACCGGATGCCGGTGTCGATGATGTAGGCGTGCACGTTGCTCGCCGTGTTCGGGTACGTGTAGGAGCTGTTCAGCGGCAGGGCGCGCTGGTCGATCCGGTCCAGGCCCCAGGAGGGCGGGTTGGTCTGGGTGCCGGCGATGGAGACCGTGTGGTTCTGCTCGACGTACGCCACGGCGGGGTCCGCGGCGATGCGGGCGGCGGCCCTGGCGTCGACCCGGACCTCGAAGCCGCGCAGGGCGGCGCCGTAGGTGCGGGCGACCGCGCCGCCGTGCCGGCCGACCAGCCGCTGCGCGGTGTCACCGACGCTGCTGCGGGCGACCGAGGTGTCCTTGAAGACGACGATGTAGCTGTCGGCCACGGCGGTGGCGCCGCCAGCGGCGCGGATCGTGCCCACCGGTTCGGCGGCCATGGCGGGCGTGGCGGTGGCCACCATGGCCAGCGCGGCCACCCCGACGAGTACGGACCTGCGTGGAAGACCCATCTTCTACTCCCTCCGACCGGCACCGACCGTCCAACTGTTCGAGACGAGTGAATCGATGAATGCCGATCAAGCTGAGGGTAGGGGGGCGCAAACGGGAATTCAAACATGTCGACTTCCCCATACCACCGGAGGGATGACCCCCTAGGGGCGGCGGCTGCGGGACGAACCGGGGACCTGCCCGGATTCACGGTCGTCGAAAACGGGCAAGGCTGTCGGTCATGGAGATTCACCTGACCGTGCTGCTGTCGCTGGCCGCCGTCTGGCTCGTCGCCGGCTGGCTCGCGGACGGGCTGCCCCGGCTGGACCACGCCCGGGCCCTGCGCCGGCGTACCGGATGGGTGCTCGCCCTGACGCTGACCGGCCTGGGCCTGACGGCCGCCGTGCTCGGCGCGGGGCTCTCCAGCGCCGGCACGACCCCCGCGGACCGGGCGGCTGCCGGCCTCGCCCTCGCCGCCGCCCCCGCGCTCGTGGTCGCGGCCTGCACGGTGCGCCGGGTACGCCGACTGCGGGCGGGCGCGGGCGCGCTCTCGTCGGCCCCGGGCACCCCGGCGCCGCACGGCCTGCGGGCCTCCGCCGCGCACCCGCTGATCGGGCTCCCGGTGCAGGTCACCGGGCTGGCGATCCTGCCCGCGGTGGCTGCGGCGAGCGCCCCGGACCTGCTCTCCGGACCCGGCGTGGCCGGGCCGGCGGTCACCCTGGGCGTGCTGGGCGTCGCCGCCATCGGCGTACGCCACGCCCTGCGGCACAGCCGGCTCGTGGAGCGGGCCGTGCCGGTACGGCCCGCGTCACCGCGAGCGGCCGGGGCCCTGCACGTATAGCAGTTCCAGGATCGCCCGGGTCGCCTCGAACCAGCGGTCGAGCCAGCCGGGCGGCGGGACGCTGCCCTTCGGCGGCAGCTCCATCAGCAGCCCGCGCAGCAGCGGATGGTCGACCAGTGACTCGGCCGGCTCCACCGACCAGCTGCCGGGCGGGAACGACGGCTCGGTCAGCGGGTTGGGGTCCAGCGAGGGCAGGGAGAGCGGCGGACCGGGCTGCTCCGGCGGCGCGGCCGGGCTCTCCCGGCCACCCATCTCGGTGTCGGTCGACACCACCTCGGTGAGGACGGTGTCCCGCCGTGCCCCCCGGTACTTGCCCCCGAACCGTTCCGGCTTGCCCGGCCCGTTGGTGAGGTTGTCCGAACCGATCGTCGTCATCCGTCTCGCCTGCCTCGCTCGGTTGCCGATCCCGGCGGCGGCTCGTCGACCACCGCCGTGCCGAGGGGTACAACGACACGGGACCCGATGTGGCGACGCCGACGGCGGGACGACTTCGCGGCCGGTCCGGACGCGGGCACGACGATGCCCCCGCCCGGCTCCACTGCCGGGCGGGGGCATCCCGTCACGTTCCGGTCCCGTCAGCCCCTGTCGAACACACCGCCCCTGGCGCCGGCGACGAAGGCGTGCCAGCCACCCGGGGAGAAGACCAGGGCCGGGCCCGTCTTGTCCTTCGAGTCCCGCACGCCGACCGCCCCCGTCACGTACGCCACCTCCACGCAGTTGTCGCAGTTCGGCCCGCTCTTCGAGCTCTTGAACCACGCCGCCTGCGTCAGGTCCACGGGGAACCTTTTGGTCGCCCTTTCCACATCGGCTCCTCTGCCAGTTTCGCGATGTGTGCGATGGACTCCTCAGGACGAATGGCCGCCGCTCGGATGTGATCGAAGATGAAGCTGTACTTCTGCAGTTCGTCACTCTTCTCCAGGAAGAGCCCACCCGTGGCATTCTCCGCGTACACGACATCCGGATCACCGGGCTCAGGGAAGCTGAGGATCGTGAAGGTGCCGTCCATGCCGGCGTGCGCCCCTACCGCGAAAGGCAGGATCTGGAGCGTCACGTTCGGCAGTTCCGCCACCTCGACCAGGTGTTTCAGCTGGTCACGCATTACCTCGTCCCCGCCCACCGGACGGCTCACCACCGCTTCATCGAGCACCACCCACAGATCGACCGGATCATCCTGCGTCAACAACGACTGACGGCCCAGACGGACACGCACCCGTTGCTGCACCTGTTCGGGAGTGAAGTCGGGCCGGGCGGCCCGGATCATCGCGCCCGCGTAGTCCTCGGTCTCCAGCAGCCCGGGCACCACCTGCTGCTCGTACGCCCGGATCGAACCGGCCGCCGCCTCCAGCCCGACGTACGCGCCGACCAGCACCGTGCTGTAGGGGTGCCACCAGCCCTTCTGCCGCGCCTCGCGGGCGATCTGCACCAGCTCGTCGCTCTCGGCACCCACCACGCCGTAGATCCGCAGCATGTCCCGCACGTCGCGTGGCGTCGCGGTGGTGTGGCCGGTCTCGATCCGCGAGACCTTCGACGCCGAACACTCCAACTGCTCGGCGACCGCCTCTATGGTGATGCCGGCCCCCTCCCGCTGCCGGCGCAGTTCGGCGCCTAGGCGACGCCGCCGGATGGTGGGGCTGCGCCGCTCGCTCACGACACGACCCCGCCCGCTGGTCGGAACCACCGCCTGTCAGGCCTCACCCGGTCCACCTCCGCCTCGCCGTGCGCCACTGTCGTCACCCGCCAGGGGCGCGACCGTCGTACGGCGGGCGTCGTTCGCGGCGTGGGGTGGTGCCGGTCATCGGCCGGCCGCGACGGGCGAAACCGGCTCCCAGTGTGCCGGGCATACGTGAACGGCTTCAAGCGCTGCTTTGCACGAGCCGCTCACGTATCGGCAAAAGTCGACGTGCAACTTGCATGAAGCACGTCGCTGATGCACTCTGTCCGTATGGCACGGGTTACTCACAGTCTCCGTCCGCTTCCTCGCCGTGGTGACCCCACGGACCGCGGGACGCGCGGCGGTGGGACCGCCCGGCAGTCGACAACCAGACCTGCCCCGGGTTGATGACCTCGCCGCTGCACGCCAGTTGGCTGCGGCGGCGGGAGCGGTACCCGGAGTAGCCGAGTGATGGTCGGGTGGCGGTTCGCCACCAGCGGATACGGCCCGACCACCACCGCCCGCAGCACCGGTCCACGAGGCACGACCCCGCCACCGGGCCATCGACGTCCCCCGACCCCCACCGCCGGCCCCTCGGCCGGCCGACCCTTCCCAGGAGCCCATGTGCTTCCCCGCTCCGGTGACGTACTGCACGTGACTCGCGCGGCGAGTGTCCAGTTCCTCAGGCCCATCATGTTCCGGGTCATCCGGGTGCTGGACTGGCCGACCTACGACGGCTGGATCTGGCTCGAAGGCTACGAGTTGAACGCATCGGGGGACGCGGTCAGCCGGCGGTCGATCTTCGTCCAGCGGGAGGGGCTGCGCCACCTGCGCTCGGCCCCCGAGCCGCGTCCGCACACCGTGCGGGCGCCGCGCCGGCCCGCCGCCCGCACCCCGGTCCGGGTGGGCTGACCTGCGCGATCGGCAGTCGAGGGGCATGCCGTCGCCATAAGATGAGGTACGCCCACCCCGGCACGTTTCCACCCCGCGCGTCCAGGACCCCGAACCTGGGATGGCCATGGTCAATCAGCCCGCCGCGCGGCGGCACCACCGCTCCCGTATCGCCTACGCCTTCGGACTACTGGCGCTGATCGGCGCCGCCACCACACTGGTGGTCGTGGTCCGCGATCCCGCCCTCTCGTCCACCACACGGCTGACCACCCCGGTCCCGGCACCGGAGATCACCGTGGTGGACGAGGACCCGCCCTACGGCGACGACGTGCCGGACGCCCTCGACCCCCCGTACGCACTGACCGGGCCGAGGGAACCGGAAGCGCTCGGCGCCGCGGGCGACTCCGGACCCGCAGCCGGGGCGGGGGTTCCCACGGGCTCCCCGGACGGTGCGGCACACGCCGCCCGCCCCGCACCCGACGACGTCCGCCGTTCCCTCTTCTGGTCCGGCATCTTCGGACTGGCCATCTCGCTGGCCGGGCTCGGCATGGTCGGAACGAGACGACGCATGTGGTGACGCGGCGGCTCACCGGGTGGCGGTCGGTTCGACCGACGGCGTGACCTCGCCGGTCGGCGAGGCGGCGTCGCGAGCCACCACCAGCGTGACCTCCTCGTCCGCCGGCACCAGCTCCCCCGCCGCCGGCTCGGTGCGGATCACCGTGCCGGCCGGACGGTCCGACGTCTCGTACTCGACCCGGTGGTCCAGCCCGACGTCGTCCAGGATGGCCTGCGCCGTCTCCAGCGGCAGGTTCACCACCGGCGGCATCGGCAGTTCGGCCGGCTCCGAGGGCGTCGGGGACGCCGAGGGCGACGAGCTGGTGGGGGCCGCCGAGGTCGGCGCGGCGGTGGTCGGCGACGCGCGGGTCACCGACGGCGACGGCGACGGCTCCGGCCCGCTCGGACCGTCGTCCGCCGACTGGAGGGCCAGCCACAGCCCGGTGCCGAGCAGGCCGAGCAGCAGCAGCACGATCACGCCCCACAGGATCGGCAGCCACCAGCGCCGCGAGTCCTGCTCCTCGGCGTACCACTCGGCCTCCGGCTGGTCGGCCGGCCCGCCGGGGCGCACCTCCGCCCGGCCGGACCATGCCGCCGGCCCGGACCGCTCCGGCGGCACGGCAGCCGTACGGTCCAGCGGGGCGGTGCCGTCGCCGGGCATCGGCCGGGTGGCGTCGCCGGCGTCCGGGGCGCTCCGGTCGGGGCGGGGCAGCGGCTGCGTACGGTCGGGTTCCGGCCCGGCCGAGGGATCGCCCGGCGGAGGCAGCGGGCGGGTCCGGTCGTCGTGTTCCCCGGCGGGCGGCTCCCGGCGCTCGTCACTCATGCCGGCACTCCGCTCCGCTGCGTGCCGACCTGAGGCACCACCGCACCATGCCGATGATTCGCTCGCTGACGCTCACTCATGCCCGGCACTCCGCTCCGCTGCGTGCCGACCTGAGGCACCACCGCACCGTGCCGACGGTTCGCTCGCTGACGCTCACTCATGGCGCGTCCTCTCCCGGCCCGGGCGGGCGTCGCGGGCCCTGACCGCCAACCTAGCGGTCCCGGAGGCCATCGGCCGGGATCAGCGTGTCGGACGCTCCGTCACGGCGTCGGGGAGGGCGAACCGTCGTCCTCCGGCGCGTCGCCGCACCAGATCGACACCTGGTCGTTCCACCGGCCCGCACCGTCGCCGGCCGGATCCTGGCGGCTGACCTTGCCGGTTTTGCCCGTCCGGTACTGCGGGTAGAAGCCCTCGTCGACCAGCTCGTCCGCCGCGTCGTCGCAGTCGTCGCCCACCACGTCCGGCACGGTGGCGGCCGGGGCCGGACCGCTCACGTAGAGCGTCACGGTGCGCCCGGGCTGCACCTCGGCGCCCACCTCCGGGGAGGTTCGCTCCACGGTCGTCCCGGTGCCACGGCCGAAGACGAGCCGCCAGCCCAGCCGCTTCTCGCGGAGCTCCTCGCGGGCGTCCGTGAAATCCTCGCCGACGAGCGGCGGGACCGTCAGCCCGGCGGAGCGGCTCGGTGCGGTCGTCCGGGGAGCCGCCGCCGGCGCGGACCGGCCCGGGGTCGATCGGGTCGCGGCGGGCGTGCTGGTGGCGGGCAGACCCTCCGCCGCCGTCGGCGGGGCCGACGGGTCGTCCTCGCCGGCTAGGAGCCAGCCGCCGGTCGCGCCGACGGCAGCGAGCAGCACGACGGCCAACCCGCCCCTGAGCAGCAGCGTCGACCGGTCCGGCCCGGCGTCGTCCCGCGCGCCCGTGTCCCCGTCCGTCATACGCCCACCCCGCCTCGATCACCGGCGACCGTACCCGCTCCCGTCAACGCCGGCGTCATCGCGGTCGCCCGGGCCGGACCGCCACGACTCGCCGCGCCGACCACGGGACGTTACGCTCCCCGGCATGGCCAGACGAGGCTGGGGAGGATCGATCGCGATCGCGGTCGGCGTCGCTGCCGGCGCGGGCGCGGCCCAACTGGGCTTCGGCTACGGGCTGGGCATCATCAACTGGGCGCCGGCGGACGCGACCGCCGGCGCGACCGCCTGGGTGGCGGGCCTGATCTGGGCCACCTGGATCGCGGCCACCTCGACGGTCTTCGGCGCGGTCTGCGCGCAGCGGCTGCGCGACCGCGCCCCGGCGCCGGACACCGGTCCCGCCGACGCGGCTCCGGCCGGACCGGGTGGCGGCGCCCTCGGCTCCGCCGCGCTCGCCGTGGCCGCCGGGGTGGGCGCACTGATCACCGTGCTGCTGGTGGCCGTACCGGCCCGGCAGGCGGTGGCGGTGGCCGACACCGGTTCGCCCCGGAACGTCGCGGCCGCCTACGCGGCGGTCGGCGTGCTGGTCGGCGTGCTGACGGCGGCCTGGGCGCTGCGCTCGCGGGCCGCCGCGAACAACGTGCTCGCCACCGTCGGCTGGCTCTGGCTGCTCGCCGTGATCGCCGTCGTGGACGGCGTGCTGGCCGGGCGCGGCCTGACCAGCGCCCAGCTCGGCATCTGGCAGCTCGGCCCCGACGACGGACGGTACTGGATCCGCGACTACTTCTACTGGCCGGGCGCGCTGCTGTCCCTCGGTTCCGCGCTGGTGATCGGTGCCCTCGCGGCCCGCCGGGACGCCCGGGACCCCGATCACCGGGTCGGGGCGGCCGTCTCGGGTGCGGCCGGGCCGCTGCTCGTCGCGACCGCGTACTTCCTGGCGGTGCCGAGGCTGACCGCGATCAGCCCGGAGCAGGTGTCGGCGCACCTGATCGCGCCGTACGCGGTGATCGTCGGGGTCGGCGGCGCCGTCCTGGTCACCGTCCTCGCCCAGCGGGCCGCCCGACGGGCCGCGGCCCGGGGGCCGGTGCGGGTCCCCCGCCAACGCACCGGCGAGCCCGCCGACCACCCGGGCGACCCGGGGCGGCAGACCCCTCCGGTCGGCGGCACCGACGGCGACGCCCCGGCGACGCCGGACCGCAGCGACGCCCGCACGACGCCGGGCGGCAGCGACGCCTCCGCCAGGTCGGGCGACAGTGACACCTTCACCGGGCCGGGCGGCAGCGACGCCTTCACCAGGCCGGGCGACAGTGACGCCTTCACCGGGTCGGGCGGCAGCGCGCCGGGCGGGGAGCCCGTCGCGGCGGGCGGAGGAGCGTTCCCCGCCGACCGTGAACCGGCGCCGGTCCCCGCCTCCGCGAGACTCGCGGCGGCGTCCGGCACGCCAGCCGGGGAGCCGGCCGCGTCCGGGACGCCGGCCGGGAAGCCGACCGCTTCGGCCCCCGGGAACGGCACGTTGGCGTCGGCGACGACCGGGGAGCCGGCCGTGCCGGCCGCCGACGATCCGGCGGAACCGCAGGCCACCGGCCGCCGATCCCGCTCCGGCCGCCGCACCCGCTGACCGGCGGCCGGGCGGCGTTGGCCACTCCCACCCCGGCCCACTGAGGGGCCTCATCGCCGCACTCCACCCCGGCCCACTGAGGGGCGTCACCGCCTCGGGGCGCCGGGACGGTCAGTCGACGGGCCAGGTGTGCACGGGCTCGTTGCTGCGTTGCAGCTCGGCGTAGCGCTGCACCATGTGGTGCAGGGCGGCGCCCCGGTCCATGCCGCGGTGCCGCTCGGCCGCCCAGACCGCCTCGGTCTGCCAGACCGCGCCGTTGCGGCCCGTACGGCAGCGCTGCTCGATGATGCCGAGCAGCCGGTCGCGTTCGGCCGGGGACACCCCGAACCGGTCGAGCCCGGCGGCCGCCTTGGGCAGCAGGACGTCCAGGACCAGCTTGGTCACCGGCACCTCGCCGAGGCGGGGCCAGTGCAGGACGGCGTCCATGCCGCGCCGGGCGGCGGCGTGGAAGTTCTCCTCGGCGGAGCTGAAGGTGAGCTGGCTCCAGATGGGCCGGTCGGACTCCGCCAGCCCGCGCGCCAGCCCGAAGTAGAAGGCGGCGTTGGCCAGCATGTCGACCACGGTCGGGCCGGCCGGCAGCACCCGGTTCTCCACCCGCAGGTGCGGGCGGCCGTTCATGATGTCGTAGACCGGCCGGTTCCACCGGTAGACGGTGCCGTTGTGCAGGCGCAGCTCGCCCAGCTCCGGCACGCCGCCGCCGTGCAGGACCTCGACCGGGTCCTCGTCCTCGCAGATCGGCAGCAGCGGCGGGAAGTAGCGGACGTTCTCCTCGAAGAGGTCGAAGATCGAGGTGATCCAGCGTTCGCCGAACCAGACCCGGGGTCGTACGCCCTGCGCCTTCAGTTCGTCCGGCCGGGTGTCGGTGGCCTGCTCGAACAGGGCGATGCGGGTCTCCGCCCAGAGCTGCCGCCCGTAGAGGAAGGGCGAGTTGGCCCCGACGGCCACCTGCACCCCGGCGATGGCCTGGGAGGCGTTCCAGTAGTCGGCGAAGCTGTCCGGGGCGACCTGGAGGTGGAACTGGAGGCTGGTGCAGGCGGCCTCGGGGGCGATCGAGTCGGTGTGGGTCTGGAGGCGTTCGACGCCTCGGATGTCGAGCTCGATGTCCTCGCCCCGGGCGCCGACGATCTGGTCGTTGAGCACCCGGTACCGCTCGTTGGTGGAGAGGTTGTCCTCGACGAGGTGACGCTCGGTGAGGGTGGGCAGGATGCCGACCAGGACGATCTTCGCGTCCGACTTGGCGGCCCGCTCGTCGGCGCGGGAGAGGCTGCCGCGCAGGTCCTGCTCGTAGTCGGCGAAGCCGTCGCCCTCGATCAGCCGGGGCGGCGCGTTCAGCTCCAGGTTGAACTGGCCCAGCTCGGTCTGGAAGAGCGGATCGGCGATGTCGGCGAGGATCTGGTCGTTGCGCATCGCCGGCTCGGCCGCCGAGTCGACCAGGTTCAGCTCGATCTCCAGCCCGGTCATCGGCCGGTCGGCGTCGAAGCCGAAGTCGTCCAGCATCAGGGCGAAGACGTCCAGGCACCGCCGGACCTTCTGTCGGTAGCGGACCCGGTCCTCCCGGGAGAAGGCGCCCTGCTCGACGTCCCTGCCCATGTTTCCTCCCGGCGCGAGGCGCAGTCGGACCGTACCGGCCCGGTAAGCGCGTGGTGAACCCCTCCACGTTAGGAGTGTCGGCATCGCCGGGACCAGAGGAGGTCGCGGCGGTCCCACGGCCGGGACGACCGTACTCCGGTCGGCGGACGCGCTCCCGGCGGCATCTCTACCCAGCCGGCGCTGCCCGGCACCAGATCGGTCCGCGAATGAGTCGTGACAAATCGCACCCGGTCGGTGACTTCCACCCTACGTACACGCGTCGGGCCCGCGCCGTGACGCGGCGCGGGCCCGGAAGCGGTACGGCGGATCAGGCCTGGCGGACGGCCTCGCCCTCGATCTCGATCTTGATCTTCTTGCCGACCAGCACGCCCCCGGTCTCCAGGGCGACGTTCCAGGTCAGGCCGAAGTCCTCACGGTCGATCTCGGTGGAGGCGGAGAAGCCGAAGATGTCCTGCCCGAACGGGCTGCGGCCCACGCCCTCGAACTCGACCTCCAGGTCGACCGGGCGGGTGACGCCCTTGATGGTCAGGTCGCCGGAGAGGACGAACTCGTTGCCGTCGCGGGACTTCACGGCCGTGCTGCGGAACTCCAGGGTCGGGAAGGCCTCGGCGTCGAGGAACTCGGGGCTGCGCAGGTGCGCGTCCCGGTCGGCCTGGTTGGTGTTGATGGTGGCCGCCTGGATGGTGGCGCTGACCGAGGACTGCATCGGGTCCTCGGCGACGGTGATGGTGGCGCTGGCGTCGGCGAACTCACCGCGTACCTTGCTGACCATCATGTGCCGGGCGACGAAGCCCACGCGCTTGTGCGCGGCGTCCAGCAGGTAGGTGCCGGCGGTCGGGATGGTGAGGCCGTCCCAGTCGCGGGTAACCGGTGCGGTGCTGCTGGTCATGAAGCTGCCCTCCGTGGGGGAAGTTGTTTAGTAGCCCAACGACTGTCGCAGCAACTATAGGCACAGCAATATTCCTCGTGTCAAGTACTGCTACGATGGGCGCGTGGACCAGAACGTGTTCGACGACCCCCGGATCACCGCTGTCGGCCTGCTCGTCGAGGCGCACGCCGGGCTCTCGGCCCGGTTCGCCGCCCAGTTCGAGGAGCACGGCCTCTCACCGGTCGAGTTCGAGGTGCTGACCAGACTCGCCCGCTCACCCGGCAACCAGTTACGGATGACCGACCTCGCCGCCCAGACCTCGCTCTCGACGAGCGGCGTCACCCGCGTGGTGGACCGGATGGAACGCGACGGGCTGCTCACCCGCCGCGCCTGCCCCTCCGACCGGCGCAGCTCGTTCGCCGTGGTCACCGCCACCGGCCTGCAACGCCTCGACGAGACCCTGCCCGGGCACCTACGGATCATCGAGCAGTGGTTCACCGGCCAGCTCGAGCCGGCGGCCCTGGACGCCCTGCTCGACGGGCTGCGTCGGGTCCGGGACGCGGTGCACCCCGGCGCCACCGCCGGAAGCACCGGATCCGCCGCCGACTGCGACGAGACGGTCACGCCCTCCTGACCCGTTCCCGGGCCCGCTCGGCACCGGCAGAAAGAGCGGCAGAACTGCCGCGCCCACGGGACGATAGACGTTCAAACCGGACGGGCCGGCGTGCGGGCGGTGGCTAGTCTTCGGGCAGTGGGGACGCACCGGGGGGTGATGGCGCGGGCGACGAGCGAGGGGTAGCAAGAGGGGCTTCGTCGCCCGCGTCACCCCCGGTCGCTCTGCGCAACGCGCTCCACTCGCTCTGCGCCACGCCCTCCACGCGACGACCGACGCCGTCGCCGACGGGCCACCCGTTCCGGCCCGCCCTCCACAGGCGCAATTGCTCCTCCTCGTGCGGCAGCAGCCGGACACCGCTCTGCCGGCAGGCCCGGTCGAGACGGTCCAGCACGCCGGGGTCGCCCGAGCTGGCGGCCAGCCCCACCAGCGCCTCCACCACGTCACGTCGGTCCTGGCCGTCGACGCCCGCTTCCGCCGCCGCGGCGAACCACTCCGCCGCCAGCTCACGGTCGCCCCGGCACAGGGCCAGGTTCCCCTCGATCAGCGCGCAGATCCCGTCCTCCGGGCGTGCCCCGGGCGTCGGCGCACCCGGCAGGCGCCCGGGCGACCAGACCTCCTCGGCGCGGGGCACCGGGGGCGGGCGCAGCTCGGCCAGCACCTCGGCCGCCTCGGCGGACCGGCCGTCGCGGGCCAGCGCCAGCCCCACCGTGCCGAGCACCCGGCGACGGTGGCCCGGGTCGCCGACGTCCGCCAGCGCCGCCACCACCCGCCGGCCCTGGTCGACGGCGTCGGCGTAGCGGCCCTCCAGGCGGGACACCTCGGCGAGGTTGGCCCGCGCGAGCACCCGCAGCCGCTGCTCCCCGCCCTGGGCGGCGAGCCGGTCGACCGCGGCCAGCCGGCGCCGGGCGGCCGCCAGGTCACCGACCCGGATGTCGTGCCAGGCGAGGTTGTTCTGCGCCACCGTCATGTCGCGGGCCCGCCCGTGCCGGACGGCCAGCGCCAACACCGCCTCGGCCTGCGTACGCGCCTCGTCGTGCTCGCCGAGGGCGATCAGCAGCGCGCAGAGCACCGAGCGCGCCTCCAACTCCCCGGTGACGTCGCCCGCGTCCCGGAACGCGGCCAACGCCCGCCGCGCGGCCGGCAACTCCTCGGCCCCGGCGCCGTGCTCGGCGGCGAGCCGGGCCACCCCGAGGAACGCCCACGCCCGCAGCACCGGGTCGACATCGGCGGTACGCGGATCCGCCAGCAGGCGCCGGAGCCACTGCCTGCCGGGGACGTCGCGCCCCCGGAACCGCCACCACCGTGACAGCGACGCCGCCAACCGCAGTGCGGTCAACGGGTCGTCGACGGCGGCGTGCGCCAGGGCGGAGCTGATGTCGCCGGACACCTCGTCCAGGCGGTGCACCGCCGCCGGCAGGTTGGCCCCGACCAGCTCCGGCGCGGTCCGCGCCACCAGCCGGGCGACGACCTGCGCGTGCCGGCGCCGGATCGCGGTCAGCTCGCCCGCGCCGGTCGCCTGCTCCGCGGCGAAGTCCCGTACGGCGTCGAGCAGGCGGAACCGGAACGGCCCGGCGCCCCGGACGCTGAGCAGACCGAGCTCGACGAGCCGGTCGAGCAGCGGCACCGGGTCCACGACCACCGTCCCGTCCCGGTCGGCGGGATCGGCGAGCATCTCCTCGGCCAGCTCGACCGACCAGCGGTTGCCGAACGCGGCGAGCCGGCGCAACGCGGCCCGCTCGTCGGGGGCGAGGAGGCGGTAGCTGACGGCCACCGCGTCCCGCAGAGTCTCCGCCACCGCCGCCCGTGGGCTCTCCGGACGGCCCGGCTCCGTGCTGTCCCAGCCCGGCCGCCCGGCCGCCCCCGACGAGGTGGTCAGGTCGAGGACGCGGTCGCCGTACCGGTCGAGCAGCTCGTTGAGGTCGAGGATCCGGCCCCGGGCCGCCATCAGCTCGATGGCGAGCGGGAGCCCGCCCAGGCGGCGTACCAGGGCGGCGAGGGCGGGCAGCTCGGCGGGACCGGGCGGCTCCCGGCGGACCTGGGCGAGCCGGGCGGTGAAGAGAGCCACGGCGGGATAGTCGGCCAGCGCCGCCGGGCCCTCCCGCTCGCTGCCCGGCGGCGGTACGTCGAGCGGGGCGACCGGCCACACCCGCTCCCCGGGCAGGCCGACCGGGTGCCGGCCGGTGACCAGCACCCGCAGCGACGGCACCGCCCCGGCGAGCCGGTGCACCGTCTCGGCGACCGCGTCGGGAGCCCGCTCGGCCGCGTCCACGAGCAGCAGCGCCGGCCGGCCGGCGAGGCGGGCGCTCAGCTCGGGCAGCCGGGCGACACCGAAGACGGCGACCGAGGCGGAGAGCACGTCGGCCGCGTCCGAGCCCTCGCCGATGAGCACTCCGGCCGCCCCGCCGGGATGGTCGTCGGCGACCGCGTGGACCACCGAGAGGGCCAGCGCGGTCTTGCCCACGCCGGCCAGCCCGACCAGGCTGGCCAGCCGGGGCCCGCGCCCGTCGGTGAACAACCCGACCAGCTCGGTCAGGTCACGGTCCCGGCCGACCAGCGCGACCGGGGGCGGGAGCGCGGCCGGCGTACCGGCGTGGTGGTCGAGGTCGACGCGGGCCGGCGGGGCGCCGCGGGTGGTGGCCGGCGCGGCGGCCGGGACCGGCCCCCGGGCGGCGGCCAGGAACGTCGACCGGGCGGCTCCGGCCAGCTCCAGCGCGCCGGCGAGCAGCTCGACCGTGGTGCGCTGCGGCCGGGACGAGCGGCCCCGCTCCAGGTCGCGGACGGTCCGGATGCCCACACCGGCCCGGCCAGCCAGCTCGGCCTGGGTCAGGCCGGCGGCGAGCCGGTGCCCGCGCAACAGCTCCGGCAGCCCGGCACGACCGCCCGGATGCGGCGAACGATCATGATCCGGCGTCATGGGCAGGAAGGGTACGGACGGGGTACGACCGACGGCAGCCGAGCGTCGCCCTGCCGACGCCCCGGCGCGGATATCCGACAGCGGACCGGTCACACCGGGCGGGCCCGGTGGCGCGGAGGCGACTGCCTCGACGCCAGCGGACCCGTCGCCGTCACATGCCCAGATCGCGCGCGATGATCATGCGCTGCACCTCGGACGTGCCCTCGCCGATCTCCAGGATCTTGGAGTCGCGCCAGAAGCGGGCCACCGGGTACTCGTTCATGAAGCCGTAGCCACCGTGGATCTGGGTGGCCTCGCGGGCGTTGTCCACGGCGATGGTGCTGGCGTGCAGCTTGGCAATGGCGGCCTGCCGCTTGAACGGCTCGCCGGCGAGCATTCGCGCCGCCGCGTCGTAGTAGGCCAGCCGGGCGGTGTGCGCCTTCATCTCCATGTCGGCGATCTTGAACTGGATCGCCTGGTAGTTGCCGATCGGCTGGCCGAACGCCTGGCGTTCCTTCGCGTACCGGATCGACTCGTCGACGCAGCCCTGAGCGAGGCCGACGGCCAGGGCGGCGATGGCGATCCGCCCCTCGTCGAGGATGCGCAGGAACTGGGCGAAGCCCCGGCCGCGCTCGCCGAGCAGGTTCGCGGCCGGCACCCGGCAGTCGTCGAAGGTCAGCTCGTGGGTGTCCGAGGCGTTCCAGCCGACCTTCGAGTAGCCCGGCGCGACGGTGAAGCCCGGCGTACCCGAGGGGACGATGATCGTGGACAGCTCCTTGGCGCCGTCCGGGCGGGTGCCGGTGACCGCGGTGACGGTGACCAGCGCCGTGATGTCGGTGCCCGAGTTGGTGATGAACGCCTTGGAGCCGTTGATCACCCACTCGTCCGTCGACTCGTCGAGCACCGCGCGGGTCTGAGTGCCGCCGGCGTCCGATCCGGTGCCCGGCTCGGTCAGCCCGAAGCCGGCCAGCGCCTCACCGCTGAGCAGCTTCGGCAGCCACGTCGCCTTCTGCTCGTCGGTGCCGAAGCGGTAGATCGGCATCGCGCCCAGCGAGACCGCCGCCTCCAGGGTGATGGCGACGCTGGAGTCGACCCGGGCCAGCTCCTCCAGGGCGAGGCAGAGCGCGAAGTAGTCGCCGCCCATGCCGCCGTGCTCCTCCGCGAAGGGCAGGCCGAACAGACCCATCTTGCCCATCTGCCGGATCACCTCGTACGGGAAGGTGTGCTTCTCGTAGTGCTCCGCGATGACCGGGGCGACCACCTCGCGCGCGAATTCCCGCACGCTCTCCCGCAGCGCCTCTTGCTCCTCGGTGAGCCGGAAGTCCATGGAATCCTCCTGTGTGGATGGGCCGCCGGGCGCTCGTGACGCCGGGAACGGACGGGTCGCTGGTGCGGTGCGGGCCCGCGCCGGCCGGGTGGGGCCGGCGGCGGGATCAGACCGGGGTGACGCCGTGCCGGCGCCGGGAGAAGTGCCGCTCCTTCGTGCGGGCGGCGGCGAACCGGCGGACCAGCTCCGCGCGCAGCTCGTGCGGCTCGACGATCGCGTCGACGACCAGCTCGCTGGCGAGCCGGACCACGTCGATGTCGCGCTCGTACTCCTCGCGCTTCGCGGCGACGAACGCGGCCCGTTCGGTCTCGTCCCCGATCGCGGCGATCTTGTTCGCGTAGACCGCGTTGACCGCCGCCTCCGCGCCCATCACGGCGATCTTGGCGGTGGGCAGCGCGATCGTGGCCTCCGGCTCGAAGCCGGGACCGGCCATCGCGTAGAGGCCGGCGCCGTACGCCTTGCGGACCACCACGCAGGTCTTGGGTACGGTCGCCTCCGAGATCGCGGTGATCATCTTGGCGCCGTGCCGGATGATGCCCTGCTTCTCCACCGCGCTGCCGACCATGAACCCGGGCACGTCGGAGAGGAAGAGCAGCGGCACGTTGAACGCGTCGCAGAGCTGCACGAAGCGGGTGGCCTTGTCGGCCGAGTCGACGAAGAGGACCCCGCCCTTGAACATCGAGTTGTTGCCGACCACGCCGACGACCTCGCCGTTGAGCCGGCCGAAGCCGATGGTCAGCTCCTTGGCCCAGAGCGCCTGGATCTCGAAGAAGGAGCCGTCGTCGAGCAGGCCCTTGACGTACCGCCGCATGTCGAACGCCTGCCGCTCGCTCGCCGGCACCAGCGCGGCCAGGTCGGCCTTCTCCGGCGCCGCGACGGCGGGCACGGCCGGCGGGGCCTGCGTCCAGTTGGTCGGGAGGTACGACAGGTAGCGCCGCACCACGTCGAGCGCGTCGGCCTCGGTCTTGCAGAGGAAGTGCCCGACGCCCGACTCGGCGCAGTGCACCTTGGCGCCGCCCATGGCCTCCAGCGTGGTCTTCTCGCCGGTGACCATCTCGACCATCCGGTCGGAGCCGAGGTACATGCTGGCGTTGCCGTCGACCATGGCGACCACGTCGCAGAACGCCGGGATGTACGCCCCGCCGGCCGCGCTCGGCCCGAACAGGGCGCAGACCTGCGGGATGGAGCCGGAGGCGCGGACCTGGTTCCAGAAGATCTTGCCGGCGCCGCGGCGGCCGGGGAAGAGGTCGACCTGGTCGGTGATCCGGGCGCCGGCCGAGTCGACCAGGTAGACCATCGGCACGCTTGTCGAGTAGGCCCGCTCGATGATCCGGATGATCTTCTCGACGGTGCGGGCGCCCCAGCTGCCGGCCTTGACCGTGGAGTCGTTCGCCATCAGGCAGACCGGGCGGCCGTCGATGGTGGCGGTGCCGGTCACCACGCCGTCGGCGGGGAGGCCCTCGGCCATCGCGTTGGCGTAGAGGCCGTCCTCGACGAAGGAGCCCTCGTCGACCAGGAGCGCGACCCGCTCCCGGGCGAAGAGCTTGCCCTTGGCGGCGTTCGCCGCGTGGTACTTGTCCGCACCGCCGGCCCGGGCCCGCTTGCGCAGCTGCTCCAGTGCCTCACCGTCGAGCGTCACGCCGACTCCCTCGCCACCTGAGCCGGTCACCTCGCGGGCGGACCGACTGACCTGAACGATCGTTAGGCTAGCGCATCCCCCCACCCCCCGGCGACCCACGGCCGACGGAGGAGACGCCACCCGGCCGCACCCGGCCGATAGGCATTGAAAATCATGAATTTATAGGGCTACGCTCCTGACACCCCTCCTCCCGGATTGGAGTCAACGATGACCTCACGGCTCAACCGGCTCGCGGTCGCGTTCGTCGCGACGGCACTGGCCACCCTCGGCGTCACGGTCGCCAACCCGTCACCCGCCTCCGCCGCCATGACCATCTGCTACAACACCAGCCAGGCGGGGAGCTTCGCCGGCACCGCCAACCAGGCCGCCTCGATCTGGAACAACGCCACGTCGAACCTGACGCTCACGGCGAACTGCGGCTCCAACCTGCGGATCTACCAGATCACCGGCGGCGGCTCGTACGCCGTCCGGACCAGCCTCGGCAACGGGCGGGTCTACATCGACACCCAGCAGGCCCAGCAGTACAGCCCGCTGCGGATCATGACCCACGAGATCGGGCACATCCTCGGCCTGCCCGACAACTACAACGGCAACTGCGCGCTGCTGATGTCCGGCGGCAGCGCCGGCACCAGCTGCACCAACCCGTACCCGAGCACCACCGAGGCGAACCGGGTCACCAACCTCTTCGCCGGCACCCTCAGCACCAACCGCGCCGGGTCGCAGATCTTCCAGGACAGCTGGCCGAGCATGCTCACCACGGTGGGCTGACCGACCGGGCATGACGGAGGGGCCGGCGTCGTGCCGGCCCCTCCCGCGTGTGGTCAGCCCGGCAGCGGCGTCAGCCGGGTACGCGGCCCGGCGCGGAGCACCCCCGACGGGAGCCGCTTGCCGACCAGCTCCTCGGCCAGCTCGGCCACCTCGACCAGGGCGTCCAGGTCGATGCCGGTGTCGACGCCCATGTCGTGCAGCATGTGCACCGCCTCCTCGGTGGCCAGGTTGCCGCTGGCCCCCGGCGCGTACGGGCAGCCGCCGAGGCCGCCGACGCTGGCGTCGAACTCGGTCACGCCCAGCTCCAGCGCGGTGAGCATGTTGGCCAGCGCGGTGCCCCGGGTGTTGTGGAAGTGCAGCAGCACGGGGACGTGCGCGTTGCGGTCGCGTACCGCCGTCAGCAGCTCGCGGACCCGTCGGGGCGTACCCATGCCGGTGGTGTCGCCGAAGGCCACCCGGTCGGCGCCGTCGCGGACCACCCGGTCCACGATGGCGGCCACCCGGGCCGGGTCGGTGTCCCCCTCGTACGGGCAGCCGAAGCTGGTCGCCACGATCACCTCGGCCTGCGCGCCGGCGCCGTGCAGCAGGTCGATCAGCTCGGCGATGTCGTCCAGCGACTCGTCGGTGGAGCGGTTGACGTTGCGCCGGTTGTGCGTGTCGCTGGCCGAGACCACCACCTCGATCTCGGTGAAGCCGGCGGCCAGGGCCCGCTGCGCGCCCCGGGTGTTCGGCACCAGCGCCGAGTAGCGCACGCCGTCGGCCTTCGCGGCCCGCTGCCACACCTCGTCGGCGTCGGCCATCTGCGGGATCGCCTTCGGGTGCACGAACGAGACGGCCTCGATCCGCTGCACGCCGGTGCCGGAGAGGGCGTCGAGCAGCCGCACCTTGGCCTCGGTCGGGATCGGCTCCTCGTTCTGGAGCCCGTCGCGCGGCCCGACCTCCCGGATCGACACGGAGTTCGGCATTTCCGCCATAAGGGGTCACCTCACTGTGACGCAGAGCTGTTATGTCCCCTCCAGCCTCCCACCCCCTCCACCGCCCCACCCCGGTTGATCATGAAGTTGTCGCCATGACACGCCGCGGCCGAGGGCAACAACTTCATGATCAACGGGGCGGGACCCCGGGCGGACCGGGGCGGGGTGGGGGGGTGGGAGGCAGGGTGGGGGTCAGCGCATTCGGGTGACGATGGCCGTGTCGTAGTCGCCGGAGAGGAATTCCTCGTTCTCCAGGAGTTCGGCGAAGAAGGGGAGGTTGTTCTTCGGGCCGGCCAGCTGGAAGGCGGCCACCGCCGCCTTCGCGCGCTCGATCGCCTCGGCGCGGGTGGCGCCGTTGACGATGAGCTTGGCCATCAGGCTGTCGTAGAACGGGGTGACGGTGTTGCCCTCGACGTAGCCCGAGTCCACCCGGACGCCCTCGCCGGTCGGCTCCACCCAGGTCTTGATCACGCCGGGGCCGGGCAGGAAGCGCTTCGGGTCCTCGGCGTTGATCCGCAGCTCGATGGCGTGCCCGCGCGGGGCGAGCGCGTCCGGGTCGAAGGTGGGCGCCAGGCCGGCGGCCACCCGCAGCTGCTCCTCGACCAGGTCGACGCCGTAGACCAGCTCGGTGACCGGGTGCTCCACCTGAAGCCGCGTGTTCATCTCCAGGAAGTAGAACTCTTCGGAAGCCGGGCCGTCACCGCTGGCGTCCCGCTGGCGCGGGACCAGCAGGCACTCGACCGTGCCCGCGTTGCGGTAGCCCACCGCCTCGCCGGCACGCACGGCGGCGGCCAGGATGCGCTCGCGCAGCTCCGGGGAGACCGCCGGCGACGGCGACTCCTCGACCAGCTTCTGGTTGCGCCGCTGCACCGAGCACTCCCGCTCGCCGAGGGCGATCACCCGGCCGTCGGCCAGGCCGAGGATCTGCACCTCGACGTGGCGCACCCGGGGGAAGTACCGCTCGATCAGCACCGAGCCGTCGCCGAACATGCGCTCGGCGAAGGAGCGCACCTTGTCGTACTCGGTGCGCAGCGCGGCCTCCTCGGTCGCCACGCCCATGCCCATGCCGCCGCCACCGGCCGCGGCCTTGACCATCACCGGGTAGCCGATCTCCGCCGCCGCGACGACCGCCGCGTCGAGGTCGGCCGCCGGGTCGGTGGTGCCGGGCGCGACCGGCACGCCGGCCGCCGCCATCAGGTTCCGGGCGTTGATCTTGTCGCCCATCGCGGTGATCGCGTCCGCGCCGGGCCCGACCCAGATCAGCCCGCTCGCCTCGACGGTACGGGCGAAGTCGGCGTTCTCCGACAGGAAGCCGTAGCCGGGGTGGATCGCCTGCGCGCCGGTCGACTTGGCGGCGGCGAGGATGGCCTCGACGTTGCGGTAGCTCTGGGCCGGGTTGGCCGGGCCCACGCACACCGCCTCGTCGGCCTCCGTCACGAACGGCAGGCCGGCGTCGGCCTCCGAGTGCACCGCGATCGCGCGGATGCCGAGCCGCCTGGCGGTCCGGATGATCCGGCGGGCGATCTCGCCCCGGTTGGCGACCAGCAGCGACTCGATCATGTTTCCCTCCAGCGTCCGGGGGTGGGGACGGGTGCTAGGGAACCACGGCCGGAACGTTACTGACGAGTTGCCCCCGGTTCAGGAACCGGGGTGGGCCAGGAGGGCGGCCAGGGTGGCGGCGCGGAGCAGCTCGGCCCGGCGGCGCCGGTCCACCTCGCCGCCCAGGAACGGCGTCGAGTTCATCAGGCCGAACGCGGCGTGGGCCAGCACCCGCGCCTCGCCGTCGGGCATGCCCGGGTGCAGCGTGGTCAGCACCGTCACCCACTGTTCGACGTAGAGCCGCTGGAGCCGGCGGATCCGGCGGCGCGGCTCGTCGGGGAGGCGGTCCAGCTCGTGCAGGTGCAGGGCGATCACCGCCGGGTTGGCCAGCGCGAAGTCGACGTGGAAGTCGATCAGCGACTCCAGCGCGCCGCGCGGGTCGTCGGGGTGGCCGGCGGACCGCTGCTGGCCGCCGGCCAGCAGTTCCTCGCTGACCGGGATCAGCGCGGCGACCAGCATGGCCTCCTTGCCCGCGAAGTGGTGGTAGAGCGCCGGGCCGGTGACCCCGGCGGCCGCGCCGATGTCGTCCATCGAGACGCCGTGGTAGCCCCGGGACGCGAAGAGGCCGACCGCGATCTCCAGGATCTCGTCCTTGCGGGACCGGCGCCGGGCCGACCCCGCGGCACCGTTCGCCCTGCCCCGTGCCTGCTGCTCGACCGTCACCGGGCAAGCGTAGACCTCGACCGGCCCGGCGTGGAGCCTCCGCTACCCGTCGGTTGGCTCACGTCCGCCGCCCGGGACGCCAGGTCCGGGCCCCTTGACCCTCGACCCGGTCGAGCCCGAAGGGTCGCCGGCATGACCGCACCCCCGCTCGGCCGCGACTACCGACTGCTCTGGTCCGCCGCCGTGTCCTCGCGCCTGGGCGACGCCCTGCGTACGCCGGCACTGGCGCTGCTGGCCGCGACGCTGACCCGCGACCCCCGGGTGATCGCGGCGGTGACCGTGGCCGGGCAGCTCCCGCCGCTGCTGTTCGGCCTGCTCGGCGGCGTGTACGCGGACCGCTGGGACCGCCGCCGGACGATGGCGGTGGTGGACGGCCTGCGCGCCGCCGTGATCGGTGCCCTCGCCCTCGCGGTCGCCCTCGACCGGGCCGGCGTCGCCGCGCTGGTGACCGTGGCCTTCCTGCTCGCCGCGCTCGGCACCCTCTTCGACGCCGCCTCGTTCGCGATGCTCCCGTCCGTGGTGCCGCCGGCCGCGCTGCCCCGAGCCAACGGCCGCCTCCAGGCCGGCTCGGCGGTGGCGGGCGGCTTCCTCGGCGCCCCGGCCGCCGGCGTGCTCTTCGCCCTGGCCGCCCCGCTGCCGTTCGCCGTGGACGCCCTCACCTTCCTCTGCGCCGCCCTGCTGACCCTCGCCCTTCGTCCCGTCCCGCCCCGCCCCCGCGCGAGCCCCGGGCGGCGGTCGGTGTGGCGGGAGGGCGTCGAGGGGGTGCGATGGGTGCGCGGGGACGCGATGCTGTGGCGGCTGACCGTGGCGACCGCCGGGAGCAACCTGGCGATCAGCGGGCTGATGGCGGTGCTGGTGCTCTACGCGCTCGACGTGCTGCGGGTGCCGCCGGCCGGGTACGGGCTGTTCGCCGCGGGGGCGGTCCTCGGCGGGCTCGCCGGTGGGCTAGGGGCGGGTCGGTTGGCCGCCCGGCTCGGCACGGTGCCCGCGTTGCGCGTCGTGCTCGCCGGCCAGGCCGTCGCGCTGACCGGGCTGGCGCTGGCCCGGCACCCGGTGCCCGGCGGGCTGGCGCTGGCCGTGTTCGCCGCCGGCACCACGGTGTGGAACGGCCTGTGGGTTTCGTACGGGCAGCGCCACGTGCCGCCCGCCCTGCTCGGCCGGGTGGGCGCCGCCCAGCGGATGGTCGGCCTGCTCACCGCGCCGGTCGGGGCGGCCCTCGCGGGCATGGCCGGCGCGGCGTACGGGGTGGGACCGGTGGCGGCGGCGGTGGCCGGGGTCTTCGTGCTGGTCACCCTCACGGCGTGGCGGACGCTGCGACCGGCCGCGCCGGCACCGGCCGCCGGGCCCACCAGCGTCGCGACAGCAGCCCGGCCAGGGCGGCGCCCGTCGCGTTGAGCAGCACGTCGTCGGCCGAGGAGACCCGGCCGAGGTCGAGCGCGTACTGGAGGGACTCGACCAGCACGGAACCGGCCGCCCCGAGCAGGAACAGCCGGCCGACGCCGGCCAGTGCGGCCAGGCGTACCGGGGCGAAGAAGCCCAGCGCGGCGAAGACCAGCAGGTTGCCGACGACCTGGACCACGGCGGTCGCCGGCGGCCCGGTCAGCAGGTCGGCCAGGTCGCGCAGCGGCACCGGGTCGACCTGCCGGGGCGCGGGCCGGGGGGTGAGGATCATCCACACCCACGGCAGGGTGCCGGCCACCGCGCCCACCTCGGCGACGCTGCGCCGCCACGACTCCCCGACCGTCGCGGCGTCGCGCCGGTGGCGCGCCAGCACGGCGGTGAGGAGGGCCAGCAGGGGCAGCCCGGCGGCCACGGCGAGCAGCACGCCACCCCAGTCACGCCACACCTGACCCACCGGGGCAGCCTAGCCGCGCGCCCCGTCTCGCCTGATCCACCGGGCGGCCCGGCCGCGCGATCCGCCGGGCAGGTCAGCCGCGCGTCCCGTCGCGGTGGTGCAGGCCGGAGAGGCGCATCGCGATCCGGTGCCGGGCCGGCGGCACGGCGCCGAGCAGGCGGAACAGCAGGTTCCGGGCCGGCCGGGCGGCCGGTGGCAGGGTGGCGAGCCGGGTCAGCCGGGCGGCGAGGGACACCACCTCCCCGGCCATCGGGCGGCGCCGGGCCGCGTACGCGGCGAGCAGCCCGTCGGGCGCGCCGGCCAGCACGTCGGCGAGCGTGTCACCGAGGTCGACCGCGTCCACGATGCCGAGGTTCATCCCCTGCCCGCCCGCGGGGCTGTGCACGTGCCCGGCGTCGCCGGCGAGCAGCACCGGCCCCTTGCGGAAGGTGTCGGCGATCCGGTGGTGGATCCGGAACCGGGAGCCCCAGAGCACCTCCGTCACCCGGTCGGGGCGGCGGGCCGGCCCGCGCTCGTCGAGCAGCGCCTGGAGGTGGGCCTGGTCGGGCGCGGCCGGAGCCTCCGCCACGGCCGCGACCAGCCGGACCACCCCGTCGGGCAGCGGCGCCCAGACCAGCGGGCCGGAGCGGGCCAGGAAGAGGGACACCCGGTCGCGGGGCAGCGCGCTCTCCAGTCGGACGTCGGCGAGGACGAACGACTCCTCGCCGCCGGCCGGGCCGGCGAAGCCGATTCCGGCCCGCTCCCGAACCGTGCTGTGCATCCCGTCGGCGCCGACCAGGTAGCGGGCCCGGACCGTCGCGCCGCCCGCGAAGTTGACGACCACGCCGGCCGCGTCGGGGGCCAGCCCGGTCATCTCGTACGGGCGCAGCACCGGGACGCCGAGCGCGGCGAGCTGCCCGGCGAGCACCTCCTCCGTGACCGACTGGGACACCATCAACGCGTAGGCGTGCCGGGAGGGCAGCGTGTCGAACGGCACGGTGAGCAGCGCCCGGTCGCGGTCGCGGACCGTGAAGCCCGGCGACCGCAGGCCGCGCGCCACCAGCGGGGCGCCGGCGCCGATCCGGTCCAGCGTCTCCAGGGTGTACGCGTGCACCACCGCCGCCCGGGAGGTCCGCGCCGGCCGGTCCAGCCGGTCGACCACGGTCACGCCGACCCCGCGCCGGGCGAGGGTCAGCGCGGCGGTCAGCCCGGTCGGGCCGGCACCCACCACCAGGACGTCCGTGCTCGTGGGCAGCATCGCCGACCTCCGTCGCTCATGCCAACACCTGTTGGCAAACGATTGTTGGCAACGGTAGTTCTCCCGGCGCTGGAGTGTCAACAGGCGTTGGCATACGGTCGTGGGCATGACCGACGCCGCGCCGACCCGTACCCGCCGCTCCGACGCCACCCGGGCGGCGATCCTCCGCGCCGCCCGCGAACGCTTCGCCGCCGACGGCTACGACCGGGCGACCATCCGGGCCATCGCGGCGGACGCGCGGATCGACCCGTCGATGGTGATGCGCTACTACGGCAGCAAGGAGGGGCTCTTCGCGGCGGCGGCCGAGTTCGACCTGCGGCTGCCCGAGCTGGCCGACACGCCACCCGAGCGGCTCGGCGAGCTGCTGGTCCGGCACTTCGTCGACCGGTGGGAGACCGACGGGACGATGGCCGCGCTGCTGCGTACGGCCGCCACCAACCACGCCGCCGCCGAGCGGATGCGGGGCATCTTCGCCGACCAGCTCACCACGGCGGTGGCCCGGGTCGTCCCGGAACCGGCGCAGGCCCCCCGGCGGGCGGGGCTGGTCGCCAGCCAGATGCTCGGCCTGGCGCTGACCCGGTACGTGCTCCGGCTGCCCCCGGTGGTCGACGCCGACCCGGCCGAGCTGGTCGCCTGGGTCGCGCCGACCATCCAGCGCTACCTGTGCGGTGCGCCCGACGCCTGACCGGGCGCCGCCCATCAGCGCGGGATCCGGGGCGTGACCGTCGGTACCGCGTCGGTCGCGCCGCCGCCGTCCGGATTCCGGCAAACGGCCACCCAACCTTCTCCGGCCCCGGTGCGTCTGTCTTGTGACACGCGACGGCCGGCCGGAGGGGAGGGCGGATGGGACCGCCGACGACCGACGACGGGCGGGACGGCTACGTCACCTTCGTCGAGTGCCACCAGCACCGGCTGCTGCGCGCGGCCTACCTGGTCTGCGGCAACCGGCACCAGGCCGAGGACCTGCTCCAGGACGCCCTGCTCAAGCTCGCCCTGCGCTGGCCCTCGGTGCGGCACGGTGACCCGGCCGCGTACGTGCGGACCATCCTCTACCGCGACGCCGTCTCCTGGTGGCGCCGACGCCGCCGGGAGTGGCTGAGCGAGTACCCGCCGGAGCGGGCCACGACCGAGGGCGACGGGGCACTGCGGCTCGCGCTGCACGACGCGCTCGGTCACCTGCCGCCCCGGCAGCGGGCCGTGCTGGTGCTGCGCTACTTCGAGGATCTCACCGAGGCCGCCACCGCCGAGGCGCTCGGCGTCACCGTCGGCACCGTCAAGAGCCAGTGCCACGCGGCGCTGCGCCGGCTCCGGGAGATCGCGCCGGAGCTGGGACGCGACGAGGGGCGGCCCGGCGGCGGCCTGGTCACCGGAATGGAGGTGAACCCGTGAGGGAAAAGGAACTGCACCGGCTGCTCACCGTCGCCGCCGAGGACGTCCGGCCGGCGCACCCCGCCACGACCGGCTGGGAACGGGCCCGCCGGGTACGTCGTACCCGCCGTGCCGCCGGCGCCACCGTGCTCGCGGTCGCCCTGCTCACCGGCGGTACGGCACTGGCCCTGCGCCCCGCCGCGCCGCCACCATCGGCCACCACCGCGACACCGGACCGGAACCCGACCCCGCACCCCGTACCCGTGCAGACGCCCCCGGCCGACCTGGCCTATCCCGGGCACCCGCTGGGTCGCCTCGGCGACCCGGTCGGCGCGACGCTCTCGGCCCGCCCGGTACGCAAGGCGCTGGCGCTGCACCAGCCGATCGACCCCGGGACCGGCGTCGCCGGCCGGATCCGGGTGCTCGGCGACGACGGCGTCGTACGCGACCTCGACGTGGTCACCCCCGCCCCGACCCGCGACTCCGGGGGCAACGAGGCGGTGCCGCTGAAGAGCGGAAGCCTCTCCCCGGACGGACGGACGGCCGCCTTCGCCCAGACCGACGAGGTGATCGTGGTCGACCTGACCACCGCCGCCGTACGCCGCCACCCGCTCAAGGGTTACCTGGAGCACGTCCTCTGGTCCGGCGACCGGCTGCTCGTCGGCGACGACGACACCACGTACGAGCTGGACCGTGGCACGGGCGCCGCCCGGAAGCTGCCCGTGTCTCCCTGGGACGCGGTCACGCCCGACCCGGCGGCCCCGCCCAACGTCCCGCTCGAACTGGGCGGCACGCCACCGAACCTGACGGAGGTCCGGTGGAGCCACGACGAGACGTACCGGAGCATCCGCCGGGTCGACTTCCGCGCGCTACCGCCCGGTCACCGGGTCGACGAGTTCTACGGGCGGGGCTGGCAGCGCGGAAACCGGGTGACTCGCGCCGGCTGGATCACCACCGGCACGATGGGCGGGCTGGAGGGCGTCGCGCTGCTGAACGCCGACACCGGCATCGTGACCCATCTGCTCGACCTGGGCCGGGACCGCTGGAAGGGCTGCTGCGAGGTGCTCGGCTGGGACTCCGACGGCGCGGTGCTGCTGCGCCACAACCCGGGCGGACTGTTGCGCTGGCGGCCGGAGACCCGCGAGATCACGGGCGTGACGCGGAACCTGTTCGGGGCGGTGTCGCTCTCCGCCGGCTGACCTGTCCCGTACCACGGCACGGCCGATCCCCGTGCGACCGTGGCGGGCGCGCGGGGACCGGCCGACGCGTCAGCCCGCCAGGCCGCCGGGCTGGTCGCCCTTCACGACGGGGGCCCGGACCAGGTTGCCCCACTCGGTCCACGAGCCGTCGTAGTTGCGCACCTGCGGGTAGCCCAGCAGGTGCCGCAGCACGAACCAGGTGTGGCTCGACCGCTCGCCGATGCGGCAGTAGGCCACGATGTCGTCGTCCGGGCTCAGCCCGAGCTGGTCGGCGTAGATCGCGCGCAGCTCGTCCGCCGACCTGAACGTGCCGTCGTCGTTGGCGGCGGACTTCCACGGCTTGCTGACCGCGCCCGGGATGTGCCCGCCGCGCAGCGCGCCCTCCTGCGGATAGTCCGGCATGTGCAGCATCTCGCCGGTGTACTCGCCCGGCGACCGGACGTCGACCAGCGGACGGCCCGCCGCCACGTGCGCCATCACCTGCTCGCGGTAGGCCCGGACCGGCGCGTCGTTGCGCTGCGGCACCGGATAGTCGGCGCGGGTCCGGGCCGGCTTGTCCCGGGTCGTCTCGCGGCCCTCGGCGACCCACTTCTGCCGGCCGCCGTCGAGCAGCCGCACGTCCGGGTGGCCGAAGAGCGTGAACACCCACAGGGCGTACGCGGCCCACCAGTTGAAGTTGTCGCCGTAGAAGACGACCGTGTCGCCCCGGCCGATGCCCTTTGCGGCGCACAACTCGGCGAAGCGCTCGGCGTCCAGGTAGTCCCGGGTCACCTGGTCGTTCAGCTCGGTGTGCCAGTCCACCTTCACGGCGCCCGGGATGTGGCCGGTGTCGTAGAGCAGCACGTCCTCGTCGCACTCGACGACGACGAGCCCTTCGTCGCCCAGGTGCTCGGCCAACCATTCGGTGGTGACCAACCGCTGCGGGTCCGCGTACGACTGGAGTCGGGGATCGGGATCGCTCGGCACAGACATGATCCCCAAGGTACGCCGCATCGCGGGCCAGTGACCGACCATCGGGAACGGCGTCGCCGGACGGTCAGGCGCGGCGGTGGGCGATCCGGCCGGCGACCACGGTCACCAGGCAGGCGCCGTCGGCGTCGAGGACCGACAGGTCCGCGCGCCCACCGGGAGCCAGCGTCGGCGGTGCGGTGGCGGGCAGCACCAGCAGGTCGCTGCGCTCCACGGCGGCCCGCAGCGCCGGATCGGTCAGGTGGCCGGCCAGCACGGCGGTCACCCCGAGGCGCAGCAGCGCGTGCACCCGCTCGCGGGGAGTGTCGGCGGCCGGCAGCGGCCCGTCGTGCACCAGCCCCGGCCCGAGCGTGCCGGGCCAGCGGCGGATCCGGGCCCCGGCGTACGCCTCGGTCAGCTCGGCCAGCGGTCCGACCGCGACGATCCGGTCGGCCCGGACCGCGACGGCGGCCCCCGGGGTGGGCGGGGCGTCGGGCGCGGTCCGCAGCAGCGGCGCGGTGTGCAGGGTGAGCACGACTCAGTCGGTGATCGGGCCGAGCGACGGGCGCTTGGCGGTGACCGTGTCGCCGGAGGAGCGGCCGGTGAGCCGGCGCTTGATCCACGGCGCCAGGTGCCGCCCGGCCCAGCGCAGGTCGGCGGCGCGGGCGGCCAGCCAGGGCGTCGGCGCCGGGTGGGGCGGCACCATCAGCCACTCCTCGTCGCAGCCGACGCCCAGCGCGTTGAGCACCTGCGCGGCCACCCGTCGGTGCCCGGCCTCCGACAGGTGCAGCCGGTCGGTGCTCCAGAGCATCGGGTTGAGGTACGCGTCGTCGGCGTACAGGTCGACCAGAATGGCGCCGTGCCGCTCGGCGGTCTCGCCGACGGCCCGGTTGAGCAGTTGCACCCGGGGCGCGACGAGGCGCTGGCCGGGCAGCCGGGCCATCACGTCGGCGAACCGGAAGAGGACCACGTCGGCGCCGCCGGAGCGCAGCCTGCGCACCACGTCGTCGAAGCGGGTGACCAGGGCATCCGGGTCGAAGGTGCGGCGGAGCACGTCGTTGCCGCCGGCCGCGAAGCTGATCAGGTCGGGCTTCATGGCAAGCGCGGCGGGCACCTGCTCGGCCACCACGCCGGGGAAGAGCCTGCCCCGGATGGCCAGGTTCGCGTACCGGAAGTCGGGGCCGGCCCCGGCGGCCAGCCGGGTGGCCACCAGGTCCGCCCAGCCCCGGTAGCTGCCGTCCGGGTACGCGTCGTCCATGCCCTCGGTGAAGCTGTCCCCGACCGCCACGTAACTGCGCCAGCGCACCTGATCATCCCTCCGACATGCGGCAGGGAAGGGCGCCTCGTCATCGCTTCCGGTGGGGCAAGGGTCCTTCCCGACGCGGGACAGTCTTCACCAGGAGGGCCGGTGGCGGGGGGACCGAGGAACAAACGTGGCGGAGGTCATCGTGGACGGCGGGATCGTGGCAGGATGCACCGGCCGTGCCCCGCCCGAGCTGAAAAGTTCGATGGCGCTGTCGGCCATCCGTCGGAGCGTCCTATTTGCGGGGACTGCCGGCCGACCGGCACGGTCCGGTCAGGTGGATGGCGTTGCCAGCAGGTGCGCTGCGGCCTCCGGTGTGCGAGCCTCGTCCAAGCCTTTTTAACGAGGTTGTAACACTTGTCACCGCCGTGTCACCCTCTGCACTGCAGACGGCGACGCCGCCCGCACGTCCTGGGAGAATGCAGCGTGTCGAACCTCGACCTGGCACTGAAGACCGCGATGAGCATCGACGGCGCGATCGGCGCCGCACTCGTCGACTACAACAGTGGGATGACCCTCGGCGTGGCGGGCGGAACCGGGGAGATCGACCTGACCGTCGCCGCCGCCGGCAACACCGATGTCGTCCGCGCCAAGCTGCGCACCATCGAGATGCTCAACCTGAACGACGAGATCGAGGACATCCTCATCACGCTCGGCACGCAGTACCACCTGATCCGCCCAGTGACCAGCCGCACCGGCAAGGGGCTCTTCCTCTACCTGATGGTGAGCAAGAGCCGCGCCAACCTGGCGATGGCACGTCACCAGCTGCGCAGCATCGAGGAGAGCCTGGAGCTGTGAGCGGGATCGACGACACCGAGACCCCACTGCCCCGCCGCACCGCACGCACGGGCACCCTTCCGCCACCCCGGTCGTTGCCCCCGTCGCTCGCCGGGAACACGTCGCTGCCGTACCCGGCGATCGGGCACGAGCTGTCGGAGCTGCGCCTCCAGATCCCCGGGGTGCACGGCTGCGTCCTCGGCGGCGTGGACGGCCTGCTCATCACCCACAACCTGCAGACCGACGTCGACCCGAACGACCTGGCGGCGCTCGCCGCCACCACGTACGGGCTGGGCCGGCAGGTCGGGCTGCGGCTGGGGCAGGGCGACTTCCAGCAGTCCACCGTCCGCAACGCCGGCGGCTACCTGAGCGTCTACGCGGTCAGCTCGCAGGCGCTGCTCGCTGTCGTCGGCGAGGACAGCATCAACGTGGCCCGGCTGCACCTGCACGCCCCGCCGGTGGCCAAACGGCTCGCCGGCCTGCTGGATCAGGTCACGCTCGCCGGTCACGGCGCCCGCTGAGCCGGCCGGGCGGAACAAGGCGTTCCGCCCGGCCGCCGGCGCCGTGTCCGTCCCGCTGGAACAGTCGGAGGGGTGCGCGGGCCGCGTCGACCGGGTCAGGTCGCCGACGACCGCTGCCCGCCGCGCCGGCGGACGGCGAGCAGGAACCGGGCTGACGCCGTACCCGAAATGGATCGTCGTCCCGCCACCGGCCCCCGTACGCTGCGCCAATGCTGCTACGCATGTCGACCCTGCTGCTCCGGACCCTGCGCGAGGACCCGGCCGACGCGGAGGTGCCGAGCCACCGGCTCCTGCTGCGCGCCGGCTACATCCGTCGCGCCGCACCGGGCGGCTACACCTGGCTGCCGCTGGGCAAGCTGGTGCTGGACCGGGTCACCGAGGTGGTCCGGCAGGAGATGACGGCGATCGGCGACCAGGAGGTGCACTTCCCGGCGCTGCTGCCGGCCGAGCCCTACCGGACCAGCGGCCGGTGGACGGAGTACGGCGACGACATCTTCACCCTCGCCGACCGGCGCGGCGCGGAGCACCTGCTGGCGCCCACCCACGAGGAACTGGCCGCGCTGCTGGTCAAGGACCTGTTCACCTCGTACCGGGACTTCCCGGTGACGCTCTTCCAGATCCAGACGAAGTTCCGGGACGAGGCCCGGCCGCGCGCCGGGCTGCTGCGCGGGCGCGAGTTCCTGATGAAGGACGCCTACTCGTTCGACCTCGACGAGGCGGGCCTCGCGGCGGCGTACGAGCGGCACCGCGGCGCGTACCGACGGATCTTCGACCGGCTTGGGCTGGAACACACGATCGTGCGCGCCACCTCCGGGGCGATGGGCGGTTCGGCGTCGGAGGAGTTCCTGGCCGCGACGCCCGTCGGCGAGGACACCTTCGTCGGCTGCACCGCCTGCGACTACGCCGCCAACACGGAGGCGGTGACCACGCCCGCCCCGCCGGCCGGCGACCCGGACGCCCAGCCGCCGGCCGAGGTGCACGACACCCCCGAGACCCCGACCATCGCCAGCCTGGTCGAGCTGGCCAACGCCCGCCGTCTGGGCGGTCGGGACGACTGGACCGCCGCCGACACCCTGAAGAACGTGGTGCTCGCCCTGCGCCGTCCCGGCGTGCAGGAGGCCGAGCTGCTGGTGGTGGGGCTGCCCGGCGACCGCGAGGTCGACCTGAAGCGGCTCGGCGCGGCGGTCGCCCCGGCCACCGTGGACGTCTTCGACGGCTGGGACGCCCGACCCGAGCTGGTCCGTGGCTACATCGGCCCGCAGGTGATGGCGAAGCTGGGCATCCGCTACCTGGCCGATCCCCGGGTCGTGCCGGGCAGCGCGTGGCTGACCGGCGCGAACGAGCCGGGCCGGCACGCGACGGGCGTGGTCTGTGGCCGGGACTTCGAGCCGGACGGCACGGTCGAGGCCGCCGAGGTGCGCCCCGGCGACCCCTGCCCGGCGTGCGGCACCGGCGAGCTGACCATGCGGCGGGGCATCGAGATCGGGCACATCTTCCAGCTCGGTCGCCGCTACACCGACGCCTTCGCCGTCGACGTGCTCGGTCCCGCCGGCAAGCCCGTCCGGCCGACCATGGGCTGCTACGGGATCGGGGTGTCCCGCGCGGTCGCGGCGATCGCCGAACAGCACCACGACGAGCGGGGACTCGTCTGGCCGACGGCGGTCGCGCCGTGCGACGTACACCTGGTGGCTGCCGGGAAGGGGCCGCAGCTGGACGCGGCGCTGGAGCTCGGCGGGCGGCTCGCCGCCGCCGGCCTGCGGGTGCTCGTCGACGACCGGACGCACGTCTCCGCCGGGGTGAAGTTCACCGACGCCGAGCTGATCGGCATCCCCCGCGCCGTCGTGGTCGGCCGCCGTCTCGCCGAGGGGTACGTCGAGCTGCGTGACCGGGCGTCCGGCGAGCGCGTCGAACTGCCGGTCGACGGGGTGGCGGACCGGCTGGTCGACCAGGTACACCGGGAGCGCGGGAACGTGGTGTAGCGAACGTGTCACGGGGTACCGCAGTCCGATCGACTGAATGCGTTCTGGAGGCTCTCATGACCGGTTACCGGGTCAGCGACGTGATGACGAAGCAGGTCATCTACCTGCCGGCCGAGACCACCCTGGACGAGGCGGCCAGGGTGATGAAGGAGGCGGACATCGGCGACGTGGTGGTCACCGACGGCGCCACCCTCGCCGGCATGCTCACCGACCGGGACATCGTCGTCCGGGCGGTGGCCGAGCGCAGCGACCCGGCCACCACCACGATCGGCTCGATCATCACCCGCGAGGTGGTGATGATCGAGCAGCACTCGACCGCGGCGGAGGCGGCGGCCCTGATGCGGGAGCGGGGCATCCGACGGGTGCTGGTCTGCGACAGCGAGCGCAAGCTGGTCGGCATCGTCTCCCTCGGTGACCTCGCGATGCAGCTCGATCCCCACTCGGCGCTGAGCGACATCAGCGAGCAGGCGCCCACCGTCTGAGGTGGGCGGAAGGGCCCTTCCTGACGCCCGTGGCGCAGGAGGGGTCCCCTGTCGGCGGCGGTAGCCTCGGGGGCATGTCATCCATGCCGGCCAGGCTTTCCGAGATCGTCGACGAGTTCGCCGCCGCGCCCCGCGACGTGGTGCTGGAGATGTTGCTGGAGTACGCCGACGTCATCCCGCCGCTGTCCGCCGACGCCGCCGACCGGGAGGGCATGGAGCAGGTGCCGGAGTGCCAGACGGCGTTCTTCCTGCGCGCCCGGGTCACCCCGGAGAAGACGGTGGAGACGCTGTTCGACTGCCCGCCGGAGGCGCCCACCACGCGCGCGTTCGCCGGCATCCTCGCCGAGGGGCTGGCCGGGGCGACCGCGGACGAGGTGCTCGCCGTGCCCGACGACCTCTACCAGCGGATGGGCCTGGCCCAGGCGATCAGCCCGCTGCGGGTGCGCGGCGGCACGGCCATCCTGGCCCGGCTCAAGCGGCAGGTCCGGGAACAGACCAGCTAGGCGGAGGGTTGTCACCCGACATGGAGATCGAGATCTACGCCGACGTCGTGTGCCCCTGGTGCTACATCGGCAAGCGTCGGCTGGAGCAGGCCCTGGAGTCGTACGACGGCGAGGTGACCGTCCGCTACCGGCCGTTCCAGCTCGACCCGTCGCCGGTGCCGGAGCCGCGTCCACTTGTCGACGCGATGGCCGCGAAGTTCGGCGGGCCGGACCGCGTCCGGCAGATGTTCGGTCAGGTGACGGAGGTGGGGGCCCAGGTCGGCCTGAAGCTCGACTTCGACCGCGCGGTCGCGGCGAACACCTTCGACGCGCACCGCCTGGTCGCCTGGGCCACCGACCGGGGACGCGCCGCGGAGACGGTCGACGCGCTCTACCGCGCCCACTTCACCGACGGCGTCGACGTCGGCTCCCGCGACGCGCTCGCCGCGCTCGCCGCCGAGGTGGGCCTGGACGCGGCCGAGGCGCGCCGCTTCCTCGACTCCGACGAGCGGGTGGCGGAACTCTCCGACGAGCTGGCCACCGCCCGGCAGATCGGGGTGACCAGCGTGCCCACCTTCGTGCTGGCCGGCCGGTACGCGGTCACCGGCGCCCAGGAGCCGGAGACGCTGCTCGCCGCCCTGGCCGAGGTGGACCGCCGCGAGGCCGAAGCCGACTGAGCCGTCCACGGCGGCGGTGGGGCCGCCCCCGACGACGGACATCGACATGGGTGATGTTTCACGTGCAACGACATCGACGTCCGTCACCGGTCAGGCCGGCCTGGCCAGCCCCTCCACCACGCGCGCGCCGGGCAGCGCGCCGAGCGCCGGCCCGGGCAGCGCGATCTTGCTGTGCCGTACGCCCGACCCGATGATCACGTGCGGGGCGGCGATCACCCGCGCGTCGACCAGGATCGGCCACTGCTCCGGCAGGCCGATCGGGGTGATGCCGCCGTACTCCATGCCGGTCAGCTCCACCGCCTCGGCCATCGGCGCGAAGCTCGCCTTCCGCACGTCGAGCGCGCGGCGGGCCACCCCGTTGACGTCGACGCGGGTGGTGGCGAGCACGACGCAGGCCGCGTAGCGCACGACCCCCTCGCGCTTGCCGGCCACCACCACGCAGTTGGCCGACTCGTCCAGCCCCACCTCGTAGGCGGCGCAGAAGGCGGCCGTGTCGGCCAGCTCGGCGTCGATCGGCGCCACCAGCACGTCGTCCACGTCCACCGGCGCCTCGGCGGGCCACTGCCCGACGGCGGCGGCGACCGGCGGAGCGAGCAGGTCGAGCCGACTGCGGGCAGGTTCGGTCTTCAGCGTCCCCATCACGCCTGCGATCCTCGCACCCGCCCGGGCCCGGCGTTCCACCACCTGACCAGCGGGCGGAACCGTCGTCGACAGGGGGTCACCCCTATCGATCCGGAGACGGGTGCCGACGGCGTGTGGAAGCGGGTGATGCCGGGTACCGGCGATCGGCATGAGTGAACTTCCGCTGCACATCCTGACCGACGCAGGCTTCACCACCGACGAGGCGAACTCCATCGTCGACCACCTCCTCAAGGGTGTCGACACCCACGACGGGAGAGGCGAGACCGACCGGATCGACGTCGAGGCGCTCCCGGAGGAGAAGAAGGCCGCCGTCGACAAGTTCAACCTGGCCGTGGCCGCCGACTTCTAGCCACCCGGAGCACCGGCCCCGTCCCGGACCGCCCTCCCGGACCGCCGGGACGGGCCGGTCGGGACGGGCCGGTCGAACGGAAAACCCCGGGCCGGTCGGGACGGGCCGGTCAGTTGCCGGTGAGGAAGCCGTTCTCGCGGAGCAGCGCGCGGTCCCGGACGGAGGCCAGTTCCTCCGCCCGTTCGGCCTGGACCCGGCGCACCTCCATCTCCTCCAGGGCGTGGCGGATGGCGAGCCGGATCACGCCGTAGAGGAAGACGAAACCGGCGACGTACAGGATGACGGTGGCGACCATGGCGAACATGGCGTCACGGTAGGCCGGACGTGAACGCGCAGGCCGTTCATCTTGCGCCCGTTCCCCCGTACGTGTCGGCGAGGTGGTCGGCCCAGGTCCGGACGCCCTTCGGGGTCGCCTCGGTGACCAGGCCGCCCGAGCGCAGGGCACGGCCGATCCCACCGGGTATCCGGACCGGGAGCAGCGGACGGCGGGACCGCCGGGCGGCCGTCCACGCGCGGGCCGCGTCGTCGAAGCGGAGCACCTCCGGGCCGCCGTACTCCTCGATGCCGTGCAGCGGGCCGGCGGTCAGCCGCCGGACGAGGCGGTCCGCGACCTCGCCGGGATCCACCGGCTGGGCGAGTACGGCCGGATCGCCGATCACCGGGCCGAGGCGGCTCGCCCCGCGCAGCAGCCCGTCGAGGAACTCCGGGAACTGGGTCGCCCGCAGCACCGTCCACGGCACCGTGCCGGCCGCCACGACCTGCTCGGCGGCGAGCTTGTGCCGGTAGTAGGGGATCGGCACCCGGTCCACCCCGACGATCGAGACGTAGACCAGGTGCCGTACGCCCGCCTGCCCGGCGGCGACGACCAGCCGGCGGGTGCCGAGCACGTCGACCCGGTGGGTCTGCCGCCCCCGGTTCGGTGCCGAAGCCAGGTGCAGTACGGCGTCCACGCCGGCCACCGCCTCGACCACCCCCTCCCCGGTGGCCAGGTCGGCGACCACCCACGAGCCGGTACGCGCCCGCCGGCTCGTCGCCCGCACGTCCCAACCCTCGGCACGCAGCCGGGGCAGCACCACCCGCCCGAGCCGACCGCCCGCCCCGGTGACCAGCACCCGCATGGTTCCCTCCCTCTCCGGCCGTCGCGCGCCCGCCACGCGACAGTGGTGGTGACGGCGCCCGGCCCACGCGTGTGACCGGCTGTGCGACGGCTCACCGCGACAGCTCGGCTCACCGGAGCAGGTCGGCCGCTGTCAGCACCACGGCCATCGGCAGGATGGTCAGGAAGTTCATCGCCCGCCCATCCTCCCGGGCCGACGGCCGCCACCGGACCGGATCGGCACATCGCCGCCGGCCGTGCCGGAGTCGGGCACCCGGCGGGCGGTCAGCCGGCGCGGATCCCGGACGCGCCGGGCACCACCCGGCCGGCGAGCACGACACCCAGCAGGGCCAGCCCCGAGGCCACCGCGAGCGTGCCGGCGTAGCTGGCCGGTCCCGGGGCCGCACCGGCCGCGAGCACCGCGCCGGTGAGCGCCAGCACGGTCGCTGCGAAGAGCGAGTCGCCCAGTTGCAGCGAGGAGCTGTTGCGGCCCTGCTCGCCGGGAGCGGACAGCTCCAGCGTGAGCACCGACAACGACGGATAGAGCAGCCCCATGCCGAGACCCGCGCCGGCCCAGCCCAGCACGCCGACCCAGACCGGCACCGCCGGCGCGACAGCGAGCGTGACCACGGCCGTACCGGCGGCGATGCAGGTCAGCCCCGCCCTCGGCAGGGTGGCCCGGGAGCGCGGCGGCGGCATCCGCACCTGCAACCAGGAACCCGCCGACCAGGCGAGCGCGCCCGTGGTCAGGACCAGGCCGGCGGCGGTCGGCGACAGCCCGCGCTCCCGCGAGAGCATCAGCGGGATCACCACCTCCGCGCCCACGAACGCGGCCGAGGCGAGACCGCGCAGCCCGATCACCGTGGGCAGGCCCCGGCCGGCGCGCAGAAACCCGGCCGGCAGCAGCCGGGGCGCGCAGACCAGCAGCCCGATCAGCGCCATGGCCACCAGCCCGACGGCGGCAGCGCCGCGCTGCTGCCCCCCGATGTGCAACAGTGCGGCGCTCACCCCCGCCCCGCAGGCCCAGCCGATCCGGGCCGCCGCGCCCGACGGCAACCGGGTCACCGGGGGCACGCCGATCGCCCGCAGGCCGGGGTGGATCAGCAGCACCGCCGGCACCGCCACCACCGGCACCGCCAGGAAGACCCAGCGCCAGCCGAGGTGTTCCACGATCAGGCCGGCCAGCGCCGGCCCGACCAGCGACGGTACGACCCACGCGGCGGCGAACGCCGCGAAGATCCGCCGGTGCAGCGCCTCCGGGTACGCCTGCCCGACGATCACGTAGAGCGCCACCGAGAGCAGGCCGGAGCCGAGGCCCTGCACGATCCGGCCGGCGACCAGGACGCCCATGGTGGTGGCGCCACCGGCGAGCACCAGCCCCAGCACGAACCAGCCGAGCCCGTGCCACATCGGCGCCCGGGGGCCCCGCGAGTCGCACCAGATGCCGGAGGCGACCATGGCGAGCACGCCGGCGGCGAACGGCCCCCCGAAGGCGATCCCGTAGAGGGCCAGCCCGTCGAGGTTGCGGGCGACGGTCGGCATGGCGGTGCCCACCGCCAGCGCCTCGAAGGCGAGCAGCGAGATCAGCGCGACGCTGCCCACCGTCATCGCGCGCAGCCGGGGCGCGAAGAGCCCGGCCTCGTCGGCGACCGGGGCGGCGTGCGTCGCCGTTCCGGTCACCTCCGGCCCGCCGCGCCCGGCAGCCACAACGGTCGGTGGCCGAGGCGGGCCCGCGGGTCCGACGGACCCGTCTCGCAGCGGAGCAGTTCGATCAGCATGCGACAAGCCTCGGACCTCAACCCGGCTTCAGGTCAAGGGAGACCCGACTCTCTCCGGCCCATCCGGGGAACTTCCGCTGCTCGGAGCGCATAACGGACGATCAGCCGGGAAGCCAGGCCGCCGGAGCTTCAGGCGTGGGAGGCGAGATGGCGTACGGCGGGAGCAGCGGCAGCGAGGGGCCTGACCGGCGCCTGTCCGGTCGTACGCCTCGATGATCTCACTGGTCCGCACCGCCGGCCGGCTCCTTCCGCCGGTGACGGTGCCGCCGGTCGTCGGCGAGGCGTCCCGGAACGTCGGTGCCGTCGCGGCCCGGCTGGCGCGGGCGGCCGGGCTGGGCCGGCGTCGGGTCTGGTCCCGCCCCGGGCGGCACCACATCGAGGTGCTCGGGGTCTGCCAGGACGGCGGCGACGTCCTCGCGCGGCAGGTCGAGGCGGCGCTGGAGCGGATGCCCGGCGTGGAGTGGGCGCGGGTCAACGCCCCGTCCGGCCGGGTGGTCGTCGCCGTCGGTACGCCGGAGCCCGCCCTGCGGGACCTCATCGCGACCGTCGCCCGCACCGAACACACCTGTCCGCACGAGCCGGACCCGGAGATCCCGCCGCCGCACCCGCCCGAGGAGGGGCCGCGCACGCCGCGCACCCTCGGCGCGCTGGCCTCCGACGCCCTGGGCCTGACCCTCTCCGCCGCCACCCGGATCCTGCCGTTCACGCCGGTGCCCGGGGAGGTCGCCGGGCTGCTCGGCGCGGTCGACCTGCACCCGAGGCTGCACGCGCTGGCGGACCGGGGGCTGCGTGCCGACCCCCGGGCCGAACTGCTGTTCCCGCTCGCCGAGGCGGTGGTGCAGGGCCTCACGGGTAGCTGGACCGGGCTCGTGCTCGACAGCGCGCACCGGGTGGTGCAGTGGGGCGAGGCGCGCGCCCAGCTCCGCGCGTGGGAACAGGCCGAGCCTCGGCTGACCGGGCATCCGGAGCGGGCCGCCGCCTCCGTGCCGAAGATCGAGCGCCCCCGGCCGAAGCCGGACGGCCCCGTCGAGAGGTACGTGGCCCGGACGCTCGACGCGGGCGCCGTGGCGGCGGCCGCCGCGACGCCGGTCGTGGGTGGGAAGCGGGCCGCCGCGCTGGGCCTCTCCACGCTGCCCAAGGCTCCTGGCAGCGGGCGCGAGGGTTATGCCGCGCAGCTCGGCCTGATCCTCGCCCGGCGCGGGGTGATCGCGATGGACCGCAGCGTGCTGCGCGAACTCGACCGGATCGACACCCTGCTGCTGGACGCCGCCGTACTCGGCTCCGACCGGGGCGTGCTGGCGGACCTGGCGCCACTGGCCGGTGCGGACACCGGGCGGGTGGCGGCGCGCGCGTTCGCCCTCTTCGACCCCGCCGCGCCCCGTGAGCTGCGGCACGCCGACGGCTGGCGGCTCGGGCCGCTGGACGCGCTGGACGTCGAGGACCCGGGCGACACCGACGACAGCCGGCGGCTGCGCGACGCGGGCGCCCCCGTGCTCGGCCTGGCCGACGGCGACACCCTCGCCGCCGTACTGCGGGTCGAGCCGGAGCCGGCGCCGGGCGTCGACGCGCTGCCGGCCGCCGCCCGCCGGGCCGGCCTGCGGCTGGTCGTGGCCGGCGACGACGAGCGGCGGTACGACTTCGCCGACGCCCACCTGCCCGGCCGCGACCGGCTGGTCGAGTCGGTGCGGGAGCTGCAACGCGACGGGGCCGTGGTGATGGTGGTCTCCGGTGACCGGGCCGCGCTCGGCGCCGCCGACTGCGGGCTGGGGATCGCCGCCTTCGAGGACCTGCCGCCCTGGGGCGCGCACCTGCTGGTCGGCGCCGACCTGCGGGTGGCGGCGCTGGTGGTCGAGGCGGCCGGGGTGGCCCGTCGGATGGCCCGGCAGAGCATCGGCCTGGCCATGGCCGGCACCGGCCTCGGCGCGCTGAACGCGCTCACCGCCCCCCGCGAGCGGCTGCCCGGACGCGCCCTCATGGCCGTGAACGGGGCGGCGGCGCTGGCCTTCGCCCACGGCGTCCTGCGGGCGCACCGGCTGCCCGGCCCGGCGAACTCCCCGGCGCCCGACATCACCGCGTGGCACCTGATGCCGTCCTCCACCGTGCTCAACCAGCTCGACACCGGCCCGGACGGGCTCGCCACCGACGAGGCCGAACGCCGCCGGGGCAACCGGGAGGCCCGGCCCTCGGGGCCGACGGGGCTGCTCCGCGCCTTCGTCGACGAGCTGGCCAACCCGCTCACCCCGGTGCTGGCCGCTGGGGCGGTGCTCTCGGCCACCTTCGGCTCGCCCGTCGACGCCGCCCTGGTCGGCGGCGTGGTCGGCGGCTCGGCGCTGCTCGGGGCGGTGCACCAGCACAACACCGAGCGGTCGCTGGCCGAACTGCTGTCCCGCTCGGCGGTGACCGCCCGGGTACGCCGCGACGGCGCGGAGCGGATCCTGCCGGCCGAGGACCTGGTGCCGGGGGACGTCGTCCTCCTCGAATCGGGGGACGCCGTCCCGGCCGACTGCCGGGTGCTGGAGTCGGCCGGGCTGGAGATGGACGAGTCATCGCTCACCGGCGAGTCGCTGCCGGTCGGCAAGACCGACCAGCCGGTGGTCGCCGCTGCTGTCGCCGACCGGCGGTCGATGCTCTACGAGGGCACCAGCGTCGCCGCCGGCCACGGAACGGCGGTGGTGGTCGCGACGGGTGCGGGCACCGAGGCGGGGCGGAGCCTGGCGATGGCCCGGCAGGCCCCGCCGTCGAGCGGTGTGGAGGCACGGCTGGGCCGGTTGACCCGGGCGGCGATCCCACTGGCCGCCGGCTCGGCGGTGGCGGTGGCCGGCGCGGGCCTGCTTCGGGGCGTACCCCTGGCCCAGACCGCCGCGACCGCCGCGAACCTGGCCGTCGCGTCCGTCCCGGAGGGGCTGCCCTTCCTGGTCAGCGCCGCACAGCTCGCCGCCGCACGGCGGCTGGCGGAGCACGGCGCGCTGGTCCGCAACCCGCGCACCATCGAGACGCTCGGGCGGGTGGACGTGCTCTGCTTCGACAAGACCGGCACCCTCACGGAGGGGCAGCTGATGCTCGCCGGGGTCGGCGACGACGGCCGGTACGCACCGGTCGACCGCCTCGACGACGGCCTGCTGCGCACCCTCTCGGCCGCGCTGCGCGCCACCCCGGGCGCCGACGACCCCCACGACCTGGCCCAGCAGACCGACCGGGCGGTCCGGTCCGGCGCGCAGGCCGCCGGGGTGACCGAGCAGACCGGCGCCCAGGGATGGGAGCCGGTGGGTGGGCTGCCGTTCGAGCCGTCCCGCGGCTACCACGCCACCGTCGGCCGGACCGGGGACCGGCTGCTGCTCAGCGTGAAGGGGGCGCCGGAGTCGGTGCTGCCCCGGTGCTCAAGCTGGCGTACGCCGGGGGGACGCGACGAGCCCCTCGACGACGAGGGCCGAGGCGGGTTGCACGCCGTGCTCGCCGACCGGGCGGGGGCGGGACACCGCATCCTCGCCGTGGCCGAATGCCGGGTCTCCTCGCCCGGAGTCACCGACGATCAGGTGCACGACCTGACCTTCGTCGGCTTCCTGGCCCTCGCCGACGGGGTACGCGAGAGCGCCGCCCCCGCCGTGCGCCGGATCCGCCAGGCCGGCGTGCACACCATCATGATCACCGGTGACCATCCGGCGACCGCCGAGGCGATCGCGGCCACCATCAGCGACCACGAGGAGCAGCGGGTCGTCACCGCGACGGAACTCGACCAGCTCGACGACGAGGCCCTCGCCGCGCGGCTCGCCGCCACGGACGTGGTGGCCCGGTGCACCCCGGCGCACAAGGTCCGGATCATCCAGGCGTTGCAGCGGTGCGGACGTACGGTGGCGATGACCGGCGACGGCGCCAACGACGCCGCGGCGATCCGGCTGGCCGACGTGGGCATCGCCCTCGGTCAGCGGGGCACCCCGGCGGCCCGGGCGGCGGCCGACCTGGTGGTCACCGACGACCGGCTGGAGACCATCATCGCCACCCTGGTCGAGGGCCGGGCGATGTGGTCCTCGGTACGCCACGCGCTCAGCATCCTGGTCGGCGGGAACCTCGGCGAGATCGCGTTCAGCGTGCTGACCGCCGCCGCGACCGGCCGCTCGGCGCTCACCGGCCGGCAACTGCTCCTGGTCAACCTGCTCACCGACCTGGCACCGGCGTTGGCGATCGCGATCCGGCCACCCGACGCGGACCACGCCGACGGCCTGCTCCGGGAGGGCCCCGACACGTCGCTGGGCGAGACGATGACCCGGGAGATCGGGCTGCGCGCCGCCGCCACGACGCTGGGCGCCACCGCTGGCTGGACGTTGGCCCGCTACACCGGGCGACGCAGGCGGGCGGGCACCGTCGCACTGGTCTCGCTGGTCGGCACCCAGCTCGGGCAGACGGTGCTGGCCGGCGGCACCAGCCCGGCCGTACTGGCCTCCACCGCCGCGTCGCTCGGGGCGCTGGTGGTGGTCGTCCAGACACCGGGGGTCAGCCACTTCTTCGGCTGCACACCGCTCGGCCCGGTCGGCTGGACCATCGCGACGGGCTCCGCGCTCGGTGCCACCTTCGCCAACGGCGCGCTCACCCGCCTCGTGGAGCGCCTGCCCGGCTCCGGGTCCGGCACGGACGACGAACAGGCCTGACCGGGTTCGGCGACCGCAGTCGACCAGCACGCCGTGACCCCGGCCGGAATGGGCCCGCCGATCACGGGTAGGGCTACCGGTGGAGGTGCACATGTCGACGACGCAGCCCGAGGTCACGTTCATCGGCACCGCCACCACGGTGCTGCGGATCGGCGGGTTCACCCTGCTCACCGACCCGAACTTCCTGCACCGGGGCCAACGCGCGTACCTGGGCAAGGGGCTCTGGTCGCGACGGCGCACCGACCCGGCGCTGCGGATCGCCCAACTGCCGTCGCTGGACGCGGTCGTCCTCTCCCACCTGCACGGCGACCACTTCGACCGCGTGGCCCGCCGGGAACTCGACCGGGAGCTGCCCATCGTCACCACTCCCGCCGCCGAGCGGAAGCTGCGCCGCTGGGGCTTCCGGGCCGCCGAGGGGCTGCCCACCTGGAACTCCCGGGAGCTGCGCCGCGACGGCGAGACGCTGCGGCTGACCTCGATGCCGGGCAGGCACGGGCCGGGCGCGCTGGACCTGCTGATGCCCGACGTGATGGGCACGATGATCGACCTGGAACGTGACGGCAGCCGCCGGTTCCGCCTCTACGTCACCGGCGACACGCTCAACCGGCCGATGCTGGCCGAGATCCCCGAGCGGTACCCGGACATCGACGCGATGCTGATCCACCTCGGCGGCACCCGGATCGCCGGCATCCTGCTCACCATGGACGCGCGGCAGGGCGCCGACCTCGTCGAGCTGGTCCGGCCGAAGCTCACCGTGCCGATCCACTACGACGACTATCCGGTGTTCCGCTCGCCGCTGGGCCACTTCGTGGCGGAGGCCCGGCGGCGCGGCCTCGCCGGAACCGTCCGCACCATCGCCCGCGGCGAGACCGTCCCGCTGACCCCGCCGGACTGAGCCGCCGGCCCCCGGCCCATCCGGTCCCGTCGGCGTCTCCTCCCGCGCATCCGGCCCAGGGCCGCCTCCCGCGCATCCGGCCCGTCGGTGCCCCGCGTACGCCGATCGCCGCCTCCCAGCCGGAGCCGGAGGGCGGCGATCGGTCGTGACGTGCGGTCAGACGCGCTCGGAGATGGCCTCGATGAGGTCCCCCACCGGGCGCTCGGGCAGGGAGCGGGCCACGTCGGCGACGGCCACGATGCCGACGAGCTCGTGCCCGTCGATCACCGGCAGCCGGCGCACCTTGTGCTGGCTCATGGTCCGCAGGATCTCCGCCGCGTCGTCGTCGGCGCCGATCGTCACCGCCTCGCCCTGGGCGAGTTCACCGGCGGTGACGCCGCCCGGGTCGCGGCCCTCGGCGAGGACCTTCACCACGATGTCGCGGTCGGTCAGCATTCCCTTGAGCCGGTTGTCGTCCCCGCAGATCGGCAGCGAGCCGACGCCCAGCTGGGCCATCTGCTTGGCGGCCGTCCTGAGGTCGTCCTGCTCACGGATGCAGGTCACGTCGTTCGTCATGATCTCGCGTGCGGTCGGCACTGGCTGACACCTCACTTCCAGGGGGTCGTTGCCGTTTCTCCTACCCCCGTCCTCCCGGCCCATGCGCCCGGGAGAAACCGCCGGCACCGACAGCGTTCGCGCCCGCCGGGAGGCGGCGCCGCCCGACCCGGGTGCCCGCGTCAGGCCGTCGGGTGCCAGGTGGCGGCGGCGCGGCGCAGCCGGTCGTTGACCGCGCGGCCGACGCCCACCTCGGGAACCGGCTCGACCAGGATCTCGCCGACCCCGGCGGCGTCCAGCTCGTGCAGCGCGTCGAACAGCCGCGCGGCGGCCTCCGTCAGGTCGCCGGCGGCGGAGAGCACCTCCACGGCCGCCCAGTCGCCCGCCGGCCGGTCCCGGAAGGCCAGGAAGCCGCGCCGGACCCCGTCGGCCGCCGGCGGCTCGCCGCCCGAGGCCAACCGCAGCGGCGTACGCGGGGCGTAGTGCGCCGCCAGCGTGCCGGGCGCGACGGGCTGACCGGAGCTGCCCGGGCGTACGGTCACCGGGCCGGCCGCCTCCTCCAGCGCCTCCACGGGCAGCGCGCCGAGGCGCAGCACCACCGGCCGCCCGCCCCGGGCGTCCACGATGGTCGACTCGATGCCGCACCGCGTCGGCCCACCGTCGAGCACCACGTCCACGGCGGCACCCAGGCCCCGCACCACGTGCTCCGCCCGCGTCGGGCTGAGCTGGCCGAACCGGTTCGCGCTGGGCGCCGCCACCGGCACCCCGGCCTCGGCGATCAGCGCCCGCGCGTACGCGTTGTCCGGCACGCGGACCGCCATCGTCGCCAGCCCGGAGGTGACGATCGGCGGGATCGCCGCCGGCCGGTCCACGATCAGCGTGAGCGGCCCGGGCCAGAAGCGCTCGGCCAACGCCGTCACCGCCGCCGGCACCGCCCCGACCAGCTTCTCCAGCTCGGCCGCGTCCGCGAGGTGCGTGATCAGCGGATCGAAGCTGGGCCGCGCCTTCGCCTCGAAGATCCGGGCGGCGGCCCGGGCGTCCAACGCGTTCGCGCCGAGCCCGTAGACGGTCTCGGTGGGAAAGGCCACCAACCCGCCGGTACGCAGGACGGAGGCCGCCTCGGCGATGCCGCTGTCGGCCGGGAGCACGCGTGGGGATCCGGTGGTCACGCCTCCGACGCTAACCTGCCGGGGCGGGCGGCTCGTGGGCGGCCGGGCGGAACCGCGGTGCCCTGCGCCGGCCGCGCCCACGCGTGAGCCGACAGGAAGGATCGTGGCGTGTCCAGCGACCGTCTGATGCGTATCCACAGCCCCGAGTTCCAGGCCATGGCCGAGCGGGTCCTGCGGGTCACCGAGCTCACCTCCCGTCTGAACGTCCTGCCCTTCGAGGACGAGGCGGGCAAGGCGAAGCTGTTCGCACAGATCCTCGGCAGGCCGCTGCCGAAGAGAGTCACGATCTATCCACCCTTCTACACCGACCACGGCCTCCGCCTGGACCTCGCGGAACGCGTGTTCGTCAACCAGAACTGCACGTTCCTGGACTACGCCGGCATCCGGCTCGGTCAGGGAGTGATGGTCGGACCGAAGGCCACCTTCATCACCGTCGGCCACCCGGTCGATCCGGAGGAGCGACGGGGCTGGCTCAGCGGAGGGCCCATCGACGTGGCGGAGAACGTGTGGATCGGCGCCGGTGCCACGATCCTCCCCGGCGTCAGCATCGGCCGGGACGCGGTGGTCGCCGCCGGCGCGGTCGTGGCCGAGGACGTACCGCCGGCCAGCCTGGTGACGGGCGGCAAGGCGACCGTGTATCGACAGTGGTGACGCCTGTCCCGGTGCGCGAGGATGACGGGCATGCTTCGTCCCCCTCGGGCTCTCCTGCTGGACTTCGGCGGCGTCCTGGCCGACGCGCCACCCCAACCGCCGGCCCCGCCGGGTCTGGTGCGGCGCCTCGCCGAACTCGTCGACGGCGCCGTACCGGACGAGCAGATCACCCGTGACCTGGGCGAGGGTTCGCGGGCCTACGCCCTGTGGCGCGACGACGTGGGCAGGACGGACGACCCGGTCGAGCTGCCGCACGCCCAGGTGTGGGCCGACTTCGTGACCCGGTCCTGGCCGCAGGAGGCCCGCGCCGCCGTCGAGCGGGAGGCGACCCCGCTGGCGTACGCCTGGACCTGGCGCCGGGAGTGGGCGGTGCGTCCCGGCATCGGCGAGGCCCTGCGGCACGCCGCCGACGCCGGCCTGCCGATGGCGGTCGTCAGCAACACGCTCTGCGGCGCCGCCCACCGGGACTTCCTGGCCGCCGCGGGGCTCTCCGGGCTGTTCGGGGCCGAGTTCTACAGCGACGAGGCCGGGCCCCGGAAGCCGAACCCGGAACTGGCGCTGCTGGCGGCACGCGCCATCACGGTGCCGATCGGCGACTGCTGGTTCGTCGGCGACACCGTGCACCGCGACGTCGTGTGCGCCCGTCGCGCCGGCACGGGCGCCGCGATCCTGATGCGCTCGCCCCGCACCGACCGGGAACCGGCGCTCCCGGGAGTCGAACCGGACGCGCGGATCGAGGACGGCCACGGGCTCCTCGCGCTGCTGCGTGAGCACGCCCGCCCGTGACCGGCGGTACCGCCTGGCAGGCGTGGCACGAGCCGTACGCCGACGTGGACTCCCCGCTGTCACGTCGGCTGCGGCTGGTGCAGCAGCACATCGCGTCGTGGCTCGACAAGCGCTCCGAGGAACGGCTGACGGTGGTCAGCGCCTGCGCGGGGCAGGGCCACGACCTCATCGGCGTCCTCGCCGCACGGCCCGCCTCCCCGCGCATGCACGTGACCCTGCTCGAGTACGACGCCGGCAACGTGGCCGCCGCGCGGGCCGCCGCCGACCGGGCCGGCCTCTCCTACCTCGTAGTCAGGCAGGCGGACGCGGGCCAGCTCTCCTCCTACGCCGGGACGGTTCCGGCCGACCTGGTGCTCATGGTCGGAGTCTTCGGCAACATCCCGGACGCCGACGTGCAGCGGACGGTCGCCGCCCTGCCCCAGCTCTGCGCGGCGGGTGCCACCGTGATCTGGACCCGGGCACGGCGGGCACCGGACCTCACGCCGGCCGTACGGGGGTGGTTTCGCGACGCCGGCTTCGTGGAGGAGGCGTTCCACGCTCCGGCCGACGTGCGGTTCTCCGTCGGCGTCCACCGGTTCGAGGGCACACCGCGACCTCTGGACGCCACGGGAACGCTCTTCACCTTCCTGCGCTGACCGGTGATGCTGTCGCGAGCGTCAGGAACGAGATCAACCAAGGAAAGTGCTGGTGGAGCCCAGGGGACTCGAACCCCTAATGCCGTAGGCCAGGCGGAGATCGTCTGCAAACGGGCAGATCTGGCCCCTGATCAGGGCTGGAGCCCTCAGCACCTCTCGACGTTTTACAGGCGTTTCCGGGCTCAGTTGTGCCGGATCTGTGCCCGATGATCATGCCAGAGCATCGAACTTGATAAAGGCCGCTCAAGATCACTAGAGTGCCTGACGTGAAGCGGGAAGCCCTCTCGAAACGCTGGCCCTGGGTTCTCCTGCCCCTCGTCGTCATGGCGTGCACAGGTGCGCTCGGGCCTGTGTCGAAGTCGGCGAGGGCCTGATGCCAAGGCAATCCGGCCTCGCTGACCACACTCCGGCAAGATCAACATCTAGTCTTTCGTCATGACGGTGGGCGATGGAGTCATCGATTTGGATCTGTCTGGCGTTCAGCTTGGTGGCTCGGACGAGGGCCGCTCCGCCGGAGCGAGGCCTAGGCGGAAGGGTGCTGCCTACCTGATCGTTGCCTTGGTAGTCGGCATGGCGCTCGGCAGCGTCGGCGGCGCCGAAGTGCGAAGCTCTCGCGAGGAACGGACCAAGGCCAGCGTCGTCACACTGGTGGCCTTGCCAGGCTCGTCCAACAATTGGAGGGGTTCGAACGGCGTTGAGACCGTGCGACTCGACGCGCAGCTGGTGCTGGTCAACGCCGGTCCGGCGCCCATCACAGTGCAGGTAGAAGAGGCACGCAGACCAGGCGTCCTGTTACGCGGCACAGGCCAGTCCCGGCTGGTCCGCCCGGGTGGAATGGGCTGGATCGACGTCGAGGTCACGCTCAAGTGCGCAACCGCGTTCACATCGGAGCCGCTGCATGTCAGCTTCTCCGTACAGACAGTCGACCACCGGATCCGACGGACAAGCTATCCCCTCGCTCTTCAGGGCGGCCCATGGCAGCGAGCGTGTGAGCCCCCACCCCATATGGTGTCGAATCCGATCACAGCCACTCGTTGACGGCCGCGAGGTGGATGGTGGCTTCGTAGCGCACGTGCGAGCTTGTCGAAGCGGGTGGCCACGGCCCGGTTGCGCTTGAGGCGGTTGATACCGCACTGCACGGCGTGACGTTGCTGGTAGACGTGCGGGTCGAAGGCTGGTGGCCGGCCGCCGTTGGATTCCTTGGCCCGCCGGTGGGCGTCCTGGTCGGCCTTGCTCGGTATGGTCGCGGCGATGCCCCGCCGACGCAGGTAGGCCCGGTTCGTTCGTCGGCGGCCTGCTCAGTGCGGCTTGACGAACGTGCCCTTCCCGGGCACGACGTAGACCAGGTCCTCAGCGACCAACACCCGGACCGTGTGCAGGATGGTGCCGCGCGCCAGGCCGTACTCCTGTTGAAGTCGGGCCACGCTCGGGATCGGTCGGTTGGGCGGCAGGTCTCCGCGCTCGATCTGCTCGCGCAGGATCGTCGCCAACTGCTGGTAGACCGGCACCGGCCCTTCGGGGTCGATCACGTCTCGACAGTATTTGGGCAGGGACGGCACTGGTCAGGCTTGGTAGACCATGGACCACCATGAACCGGCTGGGATATGGTGCGGTTACCCGCTGTGCTGGTCGTAGAGGATCCGAACTCGCCCCGGTGCGGCGGCATCCCTGCCCGGCCGGGGCTCCTCCGACTCGGTCGGGCAGGGCAACCTTCGAGCAGGAAGGGCCTTGATGCCTGCCGAACAGCACGGCCGCACGTGGGCCAAGCCGCAACCTCGCTCGCCCAAGCCTGGTGATGAGCTGTGGATCGACCGGGAAGCGTCGGTGCAGTTCGCACGACAGCCGCGGTTCATGTTCCGGGTGATCTCGGTGTGCCCGAAGCCGACATATCCGGGCTGGGTGTGGCTGACGGGCTACCAACTCGATGAGCGGGGCAACGCTGTCGACAAGCGGGAGATCTTCGTCCGGCTGGCCGGCCTGCACTCTGCCCGTCGATCTGATGGGCGCCTGGGGTCGGAGTCGGCTTTCGTGTCACGGTCCGGCACCCAGCGGACACCGCCACAGCGGCGCTCTTGACCTAAAACGGGACCAGCCGCGGAGTCGGCTCCTGGCCGATCGCCTCGACCCCGGCGGCTACCCACCCCCTTCCAGGCGAAGGTTTTGACCTGACCCGGACTCGGTCGCGGCCGGCACGGGGGGTCATGTGCTCGGCACCCGCGACGCTGCCCCCATGCTTGGGGCTTGCCGGTCCTGCCCTGCGGGTCATTCTCGGTGCTCAGTCCCCGGCGGCGGCCCGTTCTGACGCCGGGGTACACGAGGGTTAGCCCGGTCGGCCGGGGGAGCTGCACTGAGGCTGTCAAGGGCTTCCTCTGATACGCCGTGCGCCGGGGCGTGACCGGCCGCCAGGCCGCACGCGCGCCCCGGCGCGAACACGGCGGCGGGCCGCAGGCCCGCCCTTGACCAAGTAAAGAAAGTCTGAACACGCTGCGCTCCAACCATGCACGGAGCTACGAGGCCGCCGACCGTCCGTCTACGATCTTGCGAATGGCCATCTCCGAGTACGTGGCGAACCTTCGCAGGCACGTGGGCAAGGATCTGCTCATGCTGCCGAGCGCGTGTGCCGTCGTCGTTGACGACAGCGGACGCGTTCTCCTAGGCTGCCGCGCCGATACTGGAAAATGGGCCTTGCCAGCGGGAGCAATCGACCCGGGCGAACAGCCAGCAGATGCGGCGGTGCGCGAGGTGTACGAAGAGACCGGAGTGCGCATCGCCGTTGAACGCCTTGCTGGGGTGATGCTTCGCGAGGTCGCTTATCCCCACGGCGACCTCTGCCAGTACCTGACAGTGTGGTTCCGCTGCAGGGCGACCGGTGGTCACGCTGTGGTCAATGACGAAGAATCCTCAGCCGTTGCGTGGTATAGCCTTGAAGATTTGCCGAACCTCGACGCGGTAGACCGATTCCGCATCGACACTGCTCTCGATGATGACGCGCCGACATGGTTTGCCGCACCGGGGCGAACGTACGACTGGCTACCAGCTCGATTCTGATCTCGGCAGGCACAGCCCGTACTTGTTAGTCAGGCACCCGCTCATCGGCTACGAGCGGTTGCGGCGCCGCGGTCGCCGTCCCTCCAGACCGCTGGTCGGTCAGCCTTGACGTGATCACGTACCGGCATCATGTGAGGCCGATGCGTCAAGTATGGTCCGAGACCAGGCATCATACGATCCCGCCATTTAGAAACGTGATGGCCAATGCGTTACGGCCGATCTTGCATACACCGCTCGATGGCATTAGCCGCTTCGTGAACTGACACGGCCTCAGTGTCGATTCGCATATCTGCGACCGGCAGGCGAAGCGTTTGCTCGACAACCGTGAGACGTTGGCTCTCGTCCCCGGTGCCCCGTGACTGGATGCGCTTAGCGAGTACGGCCGGACGGGCGTGTAGCTCGACTACAGTCCAGTTCGCTTCGGTGCCATCCGCTACAGCTCCAAGCGCCTCGATTTGGCCAAGGTGCACAACTGGCACCCGACCTGACTCCCATAACTGCTCAAGCCCGAAGCGGTCAACGAAGTATGTTGCGCCGTATCGAGCGTTCTCCCATAAGATTGCCCCCCGCGTTTGCCGCAGGGCATCTACTTGATCTGGCCTGATCATCCGATATCCGCGCGTCCTTCCGGGGCCGCACTTCAACCGCTTGAAGTGCTCAAACTGAGGATATCGGGCGACTAGTTCAGCGGTGATTGTGTCCTTTCCGCTTGCAGGAGCACCGTAGAGGATTAGGCCCCTTCTCATTGTTCAACCATTTTGTCGAGCAGGTCTTTAGCCTGCTCCTGAAGTGGTCTTGCGCCAGCGGAATTGTCGAGTCGGACATGCGCCGACTTTGGTGCGAACTTGAAGTCAAGCTGATCTAGATAATCGGTCCAGTTGGCAAGCTTGTGGTCATCTCGTGCGGCGCCGCGACGACGAATGTAGGTGTGCATGGTGATGGCGTCGCAGTAGACCCAGACGACTTGAAGGCTCCCGTTGTGTGCTGCCACGGTCGCCGCGAGTCGGTCGCACCATGCCTCGTCGCTCAGCTCCCTCACGAAAGGCGCGGTCACGACTACAGACGCTCCGCACTGCAAGTTCTCGGCCAGGGCCGCCATCAAGGCTTCGTACTCGGCGGGTCGAATGACTGTTAGATATGTCTCCGACTCCCGGTCATGGGGCGAGTGCCCCAAGCGTTCCAACGCAGCCTCAACCACGGGACGGGTTGTTGTGTCTTTGTCGAGAATTGCCCAGCCTGTTTGGCAGGCGATGATGCGGCCAAGCTCCGTCTTCCCTGAGCCTGGATACCCTCCAACGAGGATCACGCGGGGGCCTCGCTGGTTCGTCGCTCCTGCGGGGTTGTGAACGATCCTGCTTGACCGTGCTCGGTTGACCACAAGCCCCTCTTCGGCCAGCATCGCCATCGCTCGATTGATCGTGGCGACGCTCGTACCCCAGGACTGGGCGAGGCTCCTGGTGCCGGGCAGTTGCCGACCGTGCGCCAGCCTTCCGGCTTGGATGTCGTTCCGGATGGCCTGTGCGATGACGAGCGCGGACGTCCCTCGCTGTAGCTCCTCGCGTGGGCCTGGGTCAGTGCTCATCGGGGCTCCTTCTCTCGGCGGGCTGAGGACCGTGAGGGCGTCTGAGTCGACCCCCGCGCCGGTGTCCTCGCAGGTCAGCGGGCAACTTTCGTGAAACTGAGTGTATCTGTTGACTCACTCTGAATCAAACTGTTAGCCTCTGCTCCAAGCTGATCCGCTCTGTTACATCGGACAGCAAGTAGGTATCCGGGCCAACGTGCCCACCAGGCGCAGGAGCGACACCCGCGCGACAAAACAAAGGAGAGCGGCGAGATGCGGAACATCCCGGTGAACCTGGCTGGCTTCAAGCTGCGGGTGGTGGAGGAGGCGTCGATCAAGACGGACCAGGAGGGCAGGGTGAAGACCGCCTACGGGACCGATGACCCGCTGTACGTCGTGGGCGTGTTCGCCAAGCCGCTGGCAACGGAGGACGGCTACCGGGGCAAGGGTGAGGAACTGAAGGTGACTCTTTCGATCGCCCCGGAGGGGATCGAGGAGGGCGACCTGGTCGAGCTGGTTGGGCCGACGGTGTCGCACTGGGAGAACGAGGGCCGGTCGGGTCTGTCGTGGAAGGCGCAGGCTCTCAAGCCGGTCGGCGCGTAAGAGTCTTTGGCCCCGCCCCTTTCTGGTGGGTGACCCGTTCGAGTCGGGTCGGGGCACTTTGTCAAGGCAATGCGGTCCGACCGCGGACTTCACTCTTGACTGCTCGTTCATTGATAATTGCACAGTGGATAGAACCTTGCCTAAAGCAGACCCATTGTTGCTATCTAGCTTTTCGATGCATGGAAAGGGGGTTGTCATGTCGGACTTCGAATTGATTCTTATCGGCTTGCTGTTGCTGTCGGTTTCTCTGAACGTCGGTCTTATTCGTCGTGAGGGACGTCGGTTGCGGCGGGTGTGGCGTCTGTCCGGTCGGGAGTAGTCGCCGGTCGGTGGCTTCTATCCGTCCCTTGGAGCGCTTCTCCGGGGACGGGTGGTGCCCACCGATGGTGGTGCGGAGACCGGAAGGAGAGGCATGGATTTGGTGCCGGAGATCGTGAAGTCGTTGACCGGCAGGTCTCGGTATGAGGCGCTGATGGGCAACGTCCAAGGGCTGTCGATGCTGCTGGACGGCGCAAAGAGCCTGATCAAGGGGTGCGAGCCTCCCCCGGGAACGCTGTACCAGTTCGCGGCCCGGGTGGAGGAGCTGGAAGACGCGCACAAGCAGGCGGCAGAGGCGCTGAGGGCGTTCCACACGCGAGTGAAGACGTACGAAGCGGATTTGGTCGCCAAGCCCTGGAAGGTGAGTTGATGTCGTACCAGATTAGCGACACCTACGACGGTATCGACAAGGCCATGCGGCTGATGCGCTCTTCGATGAAGGGAATGCCGGAACGGTATCGGTACATGCGGCACTACGACGATCTCCGTCGGGCGGTCGCGGTGTTGCTGGTGCTACTCGAAGAGGCCGCGCCGTGGATGGACGAGACGCGGGAGGCAAAGGAGTCCACGACGCGCGCGAAGCAGATGCTCGCGGCGGTGCGCTAACGAAAATTGCTCAATGGAAAGGCCCGGATTGGCAATCCGATCCGGGCCTTTCCTCTACCCAAAAACAATTGCAATCGAAGTACTGATGAAGGTAGGTGCGGGAGATGGGTAAGCGTACTCAGGGGTGGGAATGGAAGGTCGCGGGTTGGGCGGCGCGGCACCCGGGTTTCGTGGCTGCTCCGGCGGCGGTGGCTGCCAGCGTGGCGCAGCTCGGGCCGGTGACCACGGGTGGCGTGGCGGCGGGTGCGCTCGCGGCGGGTGTGGGCTGGTACCGGGGTCACCCGGACTCCTGGTCGGCGCTCGCGGCTCCGAAGCTGCGGGCGATACGTCGGCGGTGGCTGTCGCGGACGTACCTCGGTCCGTGGTGGAGCCGGGTAACCGAGGAATGCGGCTTGGTCACGGTGAACCGGCGAACGGGAGCCGTCAACGTTCCTCGGATCATCCGCATCCGTAGTCACTCGCCGTCGACGGAGACGGTGTACGTGCGGCTTCTCCTCGGGCAGACCATGAAGGTGTGGGAGGAGGCGGCCGAAGCCCTGGCGGTCGGGTTGAACGCGGAACGGGTGGGCGTCGAGCGGGTCCGCTCGCAGGTTATCGCCCTGGTCGTGCAGCGGTCCGAGCCGTTCGCTGAGGTGATCGTCCCGCCGGACATCCCGGCTGACGCCGACGCGGTGAGCCTGGCGAACGTGTACCTGGGCGAGACCGAGCACGGTACCGACTGGATCGCTCCGCTGATCGGGCAACACTGGCTCGTCACCGGCGCCACCGGGTCGGGCAAGAACTCGGTCACCTGGATGGCGGCGCGGGCGTGTGCACCGCTGATCCGTGACGGCCTGGTGCGGGTACACGTGGTCAACCCCAAGGGCACGGAACTCAACGCCCTGCGGCCGGTGTCGCACCGCTACGCCGAGACTGACGGCGACATCGTGGAGGTCATCCAGGAGTACTGGGCCACCATGCAGGCCCGCAAGAAGACCTTGGCGGAGCAGGGCCGGCGCACGTTCGAGCTATCCCGCGAAACCCCGCTGGATCTGCTGGTGATCGATGAGCTGGGGGCGGTGACCGGCTACGGCGACCGGTCACTCACCAAGGGCGTCCAGGCGGTGTTGCCGCTGATCCTGTCGCAGGCTCGCGCCCTGGGCGGCAGCGTCATCGGCGCGCTTCAAGAGCCCACCAAGGACGTGATCCCTCAGCGTGACCTGTTCAGTCTGCGGGTGTGCCTGCGGGCCACGTCGGCCGGACACGTCGACATGGTGCTCGGAGACGACATGCGACGCCGGGGCGCTCTCGCCGACGAGATCCCGAACGTGCCGGAGTCGGCCGGTATCGGCTTCGTGGTCAAGCAGCGTTCACGGACCCCGATGCGGGTGCGGGCGGCCTACTGCGACGACTCCGACATCCGCGAGCTGGTGCGGGTCGCCGGCTGGCCCCACACCGAACTCGCCGCGGCGGGCCGGTGATCGCGGTGAACAACCCCGACACCGACAAGCCACGTCCCGCGAAGCAGCCCCGCCCGGTCCGCAAGCTGAGCAAGCGTCTCGACGTTGCCCGGCAGCTTCACGACCTGGAGCAGGATTCCGCGCTGGACATCGTGGAAATCGAGCGGCTGAGGGTGAGCGTGACTCGCTGCCTGTGGCTGTTCCTGGCCGTCGGGTCGGTGTTCACCACCACCGGCGTTCAGGACTTCCTAGCCGGTCACCTCACCCCGGCTGACCCGGTGTGGTGGGGCTGCTGGGGAGTCGAGCCGTGCCTTGTCGGGATCCTCATCACGATCCTGCGATGGGAAGCCGCGATGATCGCCCGAGAGATCGAGATCGACTCTAAGGCGGTCGACTGGCTGAAGCGGTTCCTGCTCGGCTCCACGCTCGTCATGAACGTCGTGCCGGCGATCATGCCTCGTGAGGGCGGGATCAGCGCGGGAATGCTGGCCGCGCACTTCATGGTGCCGATTCTCGTGTTCTTCCTGGCCGAGGTCATGCCGATCGTGCAGGCACGCTGCACCCAAGCACGACGGGCCATCACCCTTCCCACGAACACGCCGGCCCCGGCCCCTGCCCCTGCCTCGGCTCCGGTGACCGTGTTGGCCGCCGTCGCGGAACCCGTCACCCCGGCATCGGTCCCGGTCGCGGCGCCCGCTCCGGTTGAGGTTCCGGCCTCGATCCCGGTTCCCCGGGTGGAGCAGGTCAGTGATGCCGCTGTGGAGCCTCCGGCCCTGGACGGGTTGGGGATTCCGGTCGGGATGCAAGCCCAGATCCGGCGACTGGTCGCGGACCTGGATCGACCGGTGACCGCCGTCGACATCCAACAGGCCACCCGGCTACCGGCGTCGATCGCGTCAAAGGTCGCTGACCGGTTCGTCCCGGCCGCGGCCAACGGCTACACGCACTGATTTCCATACCTTCTCGCTCGCTCTGGCCTGCCGTGCTCCGCGTCCTGGGGCACGGCAGGTCCGTCTACGGAGGAGACACCCCCATGGCAACACCACCTCGTCCGGCGTACGACGGTGAAGCGGCGTTGGCGCAGTGGATGCGTTCGCCGGCGTACAGGGAATGGCGGGCCGGCGTCGAGAGCGTCAAGGGCTGCCTGCAACCGGTGCGTCTGATCGGCAAGTTTGAGGTTCGGCACATCGGCAGCGGTGACCTGATCGCGTCTCGGCAGGGCCGGGTGTGGGCGTCCTGCGGTACCCGCCGATCGACCGTGTGCCCGTCCTGCGCCGACCGGTACGCCGCGGACGCCTGGCACCTGATCCACTCGGGCATGTCCGGCGGCAAGGGCGTCCCTGACACCGTGGCTCGGTCGACGCGGCTGTTCGTCACCCTGACCGCCCCGTCGTTCGGTGCGGTGCACAACCGGCCCGGCAAGCGGCCCTGCTCCTGCGGGCGCTGGCACCCCGAGGGGCATCCGCTGCTGGGTAGCCCGCTCGACCCTGGCTCCTACGACTACGCCGGGGCCGTGCTGTGGCAGGCACACAGCGGGCAACTCTGGCACCGGTTCACCATCGCGCTACGCCGCGCGGTCGCTGCCGCTGGTGGCCTCACCGTCCGCGCGTCCGGGGCGCATCTGCGGATCTCCTACGCCAAGGTGGCCGAATACCAGCGGCGCGGCCTGGTCCACTTCCACGCCGTCATCCGTGCCGATGGCCCGTCCGGGCCGGACTCGTCGCCTCCGGTGTGGCTCACCGCCGACGTGTTGGCCGACGCGGTGCGTTCCGCGGCTTCCTCCGTCGAGCTGGACACCGCCCGACCGGACGGGACTGCCCTGCCTCTCGGCTGGGGCGCACAGGTCGACGTCAAGGACATCACCGCCACCGACATCGACATCGACGACGCAGACGACGACGGGGACCAGGCGGTCACCGACACCCGGCTTGCCGGCTACATCGCCAAGTACGCCACCAAGGGCACGGGCGCCACGGAGACCGGCGACCGTCGTATCCGCTCGCAAGCGCACATCGACCGGCTACGGGTCTCCGCGCACCACCGCGCAATGATCCAAACCGCGTGGGACCTCGGCGGACTCGACCAGTACGCCGATCTGAAACTGCGTCACTGGGCGCACATGCTCGGCTTCCGAGGTCACTTCCTCACCAAGTCGCGGATCTACAGCACGACCTTCAAGAACCTTCGCGCGGAACGGCGAACGCACCAGATCCACACCGCCCTCACGGAAGCCGGTCTGCCCGAAGACGCTGACGTCCTGGTCGTCAACGACTGGCAGATCCTCGGCATCGGCTACGACTCGCCCGAGCAACTCGAACTCGCCACCGCGATCGGTGACCGCATTCGAGCGGCACGACAGCAAGCCAGAAAGGAACCCCGATGACCACCCCCACCACCGAACGCCTGTGGAGCGTTGCCGACGTGTCGGCGTTCCTCGGCATCCCCGTCGGCACCCTCTACCAATGGCGCCACCGCCGAATCGGCCCCCGCGCGTCCCGTGTCGGCCGCCACCTCCGCTACGACCCCGCCGACGTGCGGGCCTGGTTCCACAAGAAGGCGGCCTGACATGCCCATCGATGACCTCTGGTACTTGACCAAGCGCGGGCCAGACAAGAAGCGACTCCCCTCCAAGCGGCACGGCAGGGGCAAGCGGTGGCGGGTGCGCTACGCCGACGCCGCTGGTGAGTCCCGAGAGAAGCTGTTCGAGCGCAAGACCGACGCGGAAGCCTTCGACCTGAAGGCCCGTGCCGGCATCGCGGAGGAAGCCAAGATCGATCAGGCGGAACGACAGGTCACCTTCCGCGAGTACGGCGAGCGGTGGCGGCTCTCGCGTGAGATCGGCTGGGCCTTGGAAACCCGAGACCGGGTCAAGTCCAACCTGAGCCGCCACCTGTACCCGGTGTTTGGTGACCGTCCGCTTCGGTTGATCCGGCTGACCGGGGTGCTGGAGTGGTTGACTCGGCGGTTGGACGAGGGCACGCCGAAGTCGTCGCTGAAGCTGTACTTCGAACTGCTGGATGCGGTGCTCAACGCCGCCGTCACCGACAAGATCATTGCTGACAATCCGTGCGATGGGGTGCGGCTCTCTCAGGTGCTGCGGGGCATGTCTCGGGTCCCGAAGTGGGTTCCGACTGAGGGCGACGTGCTCGCGCTGCTGGACGCTGTGCCGGCGCGGTACCGGGCGGCCGTCTGGCTGGGTGCCGGCCAGGGTTGCCGGTTCGGTGAGATGTTGGGGATGGAGGCTGGCACCCGGTGTGTCGACCGGGGGCGCGGGGAGCTGCACGTCATTCAGCAGTTGCGCTATGCACCGCAGGAGTACGGCGGTGTCTACCTGTGCGAGCCGAAGTCCAGATCATCGGGCACCATCGATCTCGATCCGTTCGTGGGTCAAGTGCTGGCCGATCACGTCCGGGACTTCCCGCCCGAACCGGTGGAGATGGTCGACATCACCTCCGGTGAGCCCGTGCGGCGAACCGTGCCGTTGCTGTTCACCACCACCCGGGGCAACGCCTTCACTGATCGCACGTGGTCCCGAGAGTGGGCCGGATGGCGTGATGCCGCTGGTTGGCCTCAGAAGCACGGCGGGTTTCACGCACTGCGGCACTTCTTCGCCACGACGCTGATCACCAACCACGTCGAGCCGCAGGAGGTGCAGCGTCTGCTTCGACACAGAACGCTGCGCATCACGTTGGAGACGTATGTGCACTGGCTGCCGAAGCGAGACCGGCCCAGCGGCGTCATTGGCTCGGTCCTGAGCTCAGCGGCGGAACGCGCCAACAAGGCGACCATCCGGCCGCAAGATCATGACTGACCTGTGCCCGGCTTGTGCCCGTAGATCTTGCGAAGAGAAATCGCCTGGTCAGAGGCGATTTTGGTGGAGCCCAGGGGACTCGAACCCCTAACCCCTGCCTTGCAAAGGCAGTGCTCTGCCAGTTGAGCTAGGGCCCCGGGAGGCGGACGAAGCCGCCGGTGCCGGCAGTGCCAGCGAGATCAGCGCAGGTCGGGCGCGGTGGTCGCCTCGTGCCACAGGGCGCGCTCGTCGTTGGAAGCCTTGACCTTCCTGGCCACCACGGCTGCCACACCAACGACGCCGGCCAGGATCAGAAGCTTCTTGAACATGGGGCCTACCCCTCGCGCTCGACTGCCGTCGGACGAATGTGCGGTGGGGCTAGCTGGAATCGAACCAGCGACCTCAGAGTTATCAGCTCTGCGCTCTAACCGACTGAGCTATAGCCCCGCGTGGCGACGAGCAAGGTTAACCCATCCGTCCGTCCGGCCCCAAATCGGGGGCCGCCGCGACGTCCGGGCGTTGCCGTCGCTTCTGAACCTACCGGAGGCTTCCCGCCCGGCCCAGCCGATTACGCCGCCCGCACGCCCCGCCCGGACGCCCGGTGACGTGCTCCGGACGCACGAAAGCCGGGGCTCCGCGCTCGGCGGTGCCCCGGCTTCCGAGGTGGTTCAGTCGCGCTCGGCGAGGGTCAACTCGATGCCGCCGACCAGGTCCGCGCAGACGTTGTAGACGAAGGCCCCGAGCGTGGCGAGCGCCGTGAACAGCACGACGTTGACCAGGCCGATCAGCGCCGAGCTGAGGATCACGCCCTTGGCGGTGATCTGGAAGCCGCTGGTGCTCTGGCCGCCGCCCGCGCTGACCAGGTCGGTCAGGCTGTCGTTGACGCTGGTGAACACGCCCATCGCGTCGAGGGCCAGGTAGAGCACCGAGGTGGCCACCACCACGACGATGAAGAGCACCACCGAGACCGCGAACGCGAACTTCATGACGGACCAGGGGTCGATCCGCTTGAGGTTCAGCCGGGCCCGGCGCGGCCCGCGCGACGCGGCCGAACTGACCGACGTACGCGCGGCGCGTACCGCATCACCCACACGGGCCGCCCCGACGGCGGCGGCGCCGCTGATACCCGGCGGCAGGCCGCCCCCGTTGGCGGGGCGGCCGGCGCCGGCCGGGCCGCCGCCGTCCGGCTGCGGCTTCGCGGTGCCCGTCACGCGGGGCTGTGTGCCGGTGGTGCCCGTGATCCGCGGCTGTGTCCCGGTGGTGCCGGTCGACTGGGCGGCACCGACCTTCAGCGGCTGCGTCGTCGTCGGTGTGGCGGCGGCCGGCTTGGCGGCGGGGGCCGGCTTGTCGACCCCCACCGCTTCGGTCCGGTCCGCCGCGTCGCCGTCCTCGGAGGGCTTGTCCGGAGGCGGTGTCATCCCGGGCGCCCGGGTGAATTTCGGGGCAGGCGCGTCGGCGGGGACGGTCGCCCGACCCACGGCCGCGCGGCCGGTCGCTGGTGTGCCGCTCTTCGCGGCCTCCTCGTCGACCGGGGTGGCCGAGGTCCCCGTGTTCCCCGACTTCGCCTGTGTCTCCGTCATTCAACTAGTCCTGTTCGTCAGGCTCGTCGGCATTGCGAGCAATCGCCACGATAGTCACGCCATCCGGAAGGTCCATCAGCTTGACCCCCATTGTGTTCCGGTCACGCGTACGGCGTACAGGCTTCACCGGAGTCCGGATGACACCACCGTTGCTGGTGATCGCGAACAGCTCGTCGTCCGGGTCGATCACCACCGCACCGACCAGACCACCGCGCCGCTCGGTGATCTTCGCAGTCAGCACGCCCTTACCTCCCCGGCCCTGCACGGGGTATTCCTCGATCGGGGTGCGTTTCGCATATCCCCCGTTCGTGGCCACCAGAACGTCCAGCCCCTCGCGGACCACCTCCATGGCCAGCAGGACGTCTTCCTCGCTGAAGCGCATGCCGATCACGCCCGAGGTGGCCCGCCCCATCGGGCGCAACGCCTCGTCGCTCGCGTTGAACCGGATCGCCTGCGCGTTCTTCGAGACCAGCAGCAGATCCTCCTCCGGCGCGACGAGCGCCGCCCCGACCAGCTCGTCCTCGTCGCGCAGGTTGATCGCGATGATGCCGCCGGACCGGGGGGAGTCGAACTCCTCGAGCCGAGTCTTCTTCACCAGGCCGTTCTTCGTGGCAAGTACCAGGTAGGGAGCCACCTGGTAGTTCGGAATCTCGATGATCTGCGCGATCTGCTCGTCGGGCTGGAACGCGAGCAGATTGGCCACGTGCTGGCCCTTGGCCACCCTACTGGCCTCCGGCAGTTCGTACGCCTTCGCCCGATAGACGCGCCCCTTGTTGGTGAAGAAGAGCATCCAGTCGTGGGTCGAGCATACGAAGAAGTGGCTGACGATGTCGTCCTGTCGGAGCGTCGCACCGCTGACACCCTTGCCGCCGCGCCGCTGTGACCTGTAGAGGTCGACCTTGGTCCGCTTCGCGTAACCCGTACGGGTGATCGTGACCACCACGTCCTCGCGGGCGATGAGGTCCTCCATGGAGACCTCGCCCTCGAACGGCACGATCTTGGTGCGCCGCTCGTCGCCCCACTTGGCGACGATCTCGCCCAGCTCCTCCGAGACGATCCTGCGCTGCCGCTCGGGCTTGGCGAGGATGTCCTTGAGGTCGGCGATCTCCACCTCCAGCTTTGCCAGGTCGTCCAGGATCCGCTGCCGCTCCAACGCGGCGAGCCGGCGCAGCTGCATGTCGAGGATCGCGGTCGCCTGGATCTCGTCGATCTCCAGCAGCCGGATCAGGCCCTGCCGGGCGTCCTCGACCGTGGGCGAGCGCCGGATCAGGGCGATCACCTCGTCGAGGGCGTCCAGCGCCTTGGACAGACCGCGCAGGATGTGCGCCCGCTCCTCCGCCTTGCGCAGCCGGAACGCCGTCCGCCGGCGGATCACGTCGATCTGGTGCTCGACGTAGTAGCGGATGAACTGGGCCAGGTTGAGCGTGCGCGGCACCCCGTCGACCAGCGCCAGCATGTTGGCGCCGAAGGTCTCCTGGAGCTGGGTGTGCTTGTAGAGGTTGTTCAGCACCACCTTGGCGACGGCGTCGCGCTTGAGCACGAGCACGATCCGCATGCCGGTACGCCCGGAGGACTCGTCGCGGATGTCGGCGATGCCGGCGAGCTTGCCCTCCTTGATCAGCTCGGCGATCCGCTCGGCCAGGTTGTCCGGGTTCACCTGGTAGGGCAGCTCGCTGACGACCAGGCAGGGGCGACCCCGTTTGTCCTCCTCGACCTCCACCACGGCCCGCATCCGGATCGACCCGCGCCCGGTGCGGTACGCGTCCTGGATCGCCTGCGTGCCCACGATCAGGCCGTGGGTGGGGAAGTCCGGCCCCTTGACGATCTCCAGCAGCGCGTCGAGGGTGGTGGCCTCGTCCTCCTCCGGGTGCTCCAGGCACCACTGCACGGCCGCGCCGATCTCGCGCAGGTTGTGCGGCGGGATCTTGGTGGCCATGCCGACCGCGATGCCCTCGGAGCCGTTGACGAGGAGGTTCGGGATCCGCGACGGCAGGATGGTGGGCTCCTTGGCCCGGCCGTCGTAGTTGTCCTGGAGATCGACGGTGTCCTCGTCGATGTCCCGCAGCATCTCCATGGCCAGCGGGTCCAGCTTGCATTCGGTATATCTCATCGCGGCAGCAGGATCGTTGCCCGGCGAGCCGAAGTTGCCGTTGCCGTCGACCAGCGGGTAGCGCAGCGACCAGGGCTGCGCCATCCGGACCAGCGCGTCGTAGATCGCCGAGTCGCCGTGCGGGTGGAACTGACCCATCACGTCGCCGACCACACGGGAGCACTTCACGTAGCCCCGGTCCGGCCGGTAGCCGGAGTCGAACATGGCGTAGAGGATCTTGCGGTGGACCGGCTTGAGCCCGTCCCGGACGTCCGGCAGCGCCCGCCCGACGATGACGCTCATCGCGTAGTCGAGGTAGGAGCGCTGCATCTCCACCTCGAGCCCGACCGGTTCGATGCGGTCGTGCGCGACGACGGCGGCAACGGTCTCCGGGAGCTCGGGCTCGTTGGGTGTGGACTCGGGGATATCGGTCACTGTTAACCCTTATCAGACTCAGAGTCGTTTTCGTGCTGTGGATAACGGCTGTGGATACCGGCCGTGCTGTGGATAACTCTGTGGACAGGCGGGTCGGCCGGTGGATGACCGGCCGGCCCGCCGGGACCCGTCAGATGTCCAGGAACCGGACGTCCTTGGCGTTGCGCTGGATGAACGAGCGGCGCGCCTCGACGTCCTCACCCATCAGCACGCTGAACAACTCGTCGGCGGTGGCCGCGTCGTCGAGCGTGACCTGACGCAGCGTACGCGTTGCCGGGTTCATCGTGGTCTCCCACAGTTCGGGGTAGTTCATCTCGCCGAGGCCCTTGAACCGCTGGATGTCGTCCGGCTTCGCGTTCGGCTTCTTCTGCTGGCGCAGCGCGATCAGGCCGTCCCGCTCGCGGTCCGAGTACGCGTACTGCGCGTCGTCGCCGCGCTTGTTCCACTTGATCTTGTAGAGCGGCGGGGCGGCCAGGTAGACGTGCCCCATCTCGACCAGCGGGCGCATGAAGCGGAAGAGCAGCGTGAGCAGCAGCGTCTGGATGTGCTGGCCGTCGACGTCGGCGTCGGCCATCAGCACCACCTTGTGGTAGCGCAGCTTCTCCATGTCGAAGTCGTCGTGGATGCCGGTGCCCAGCGCGGTGATCAGCGCCTGGACCTCGTTGTTCTTCAGCACCCGGTCGATCCGGGCCTTCTCCACGTTGAGGATCTTGCCGCGGATCGGCAGGATCGCCTGGGTCCGCGGGTCGCGGCCCTGCTTGGCCGAGCCGCCAGCCGAGTCGCCCTCGACGATGAAGACCTCGGACTCGCGCGGGTCGGTGGACTGGCAGTCGGCCAGCTTGCCCGGCATCGAGCCGGACTCCAGCAGGGACTTGCGCCGGGCCAGCTTGCGCGCCTGCTGCGCGGCGATCCGGGCCCGGGCGGCCTGGGACGCCTTCTGGATGATGATCTTCGCCTCGGCCGGGTTGCGGTCGAACCAGTCGACCAGCCGGTCGTTGCAGACCCGCTGCACGAAGCTCTTCACCGGGGTGTTGCCCAGCTTGGTCTTGGTCTGGCCCTCGAACTGCGGGTTGGCCAGCTTGACCGAGATGATCGCGGCCAGGCCCTCGCGGATGTCCTCACCGGAGAGCTTCTCGTCGCCCTTGAGCAGCTTCTTGTCGGTGCCGTAGCGGTTGACGACGCTGGTCAGCGCGGCCCGGAAGCCCTCCTCGTGGGTGCCGCCCTCGTGCGTGTTGATCGTGTTGGCGAAGGTGTAGACCGACTCGCCGTACGACTCGTTCCACTGCATGGCGATCTCGACCGACATGCCCTCCTCCTCGGCGCCGAACTCGACCACGGTCTTGTGGATCGGGTTCTTCGAGGCGTTGAGGTGCCGGACGAAGTCGGCGATGCCGCCCTTGTAGCAGAAGGTGACCTCGCGCGGCTTGCCCTCCTCGCCCTCCGGGACCCGCTCGTCGAGCAGGTGGATGGTGAGGCCCCGGTTGAGGAAGGCCATCTCCTGGAGCCGCCGGTAGATGGTCTGGAAGTCGAAGTCGACCGTCTCGAACACGTCGGCGTCGGGCCAGAAGGCCACCGCGGAACCGGTGCGGTCGGTCGACTCGCCCTTCTCCAGCGGGGTCGGCTTGGAGTTGTGGTACTGCTGCCGCCAGACGAAGCCGGACTTGTGGATCTCCACCGCCATCTTGGTGGAGAGGGCGTTCACCACGGAGACGCCGACGCCGTGCAGACCGCCGGAGACCGCGTACGCCTTGCCGTCGAACTTGCCGCCCGCGTGCAGCACGGTCAGCGCCACCTCGACACCCGGCTTCTTCAGCTTCGGGTGCAGGTCGACCGGGAAACCCCGGCCGTTGTCGGTGACCCGGACCCCGCCGTCGGCGAGCAGCACCACGTCGATGGTGTCGCAGTGGCCGGCCAGCGCCTCGTCCACCGCGTTGTCGACGACCTCCCACACCAGGTGGTGCAGACCGCGCTCACCGGTCGACCCGATGTACATACCGGGGCGCTTCCGGACCGCCTCCAGCCCCTCGAGAACGGTGATCGACCCGGCGCCGTACTCCTGCTTGTCCTGCGCTGCCACCTTCGGCCACTTTCTCGCGCCGTCCGCACCTGGTGGCGCGTCGGGCGCGGGTTCGGCGGACAGGACGCGACGTCGACGCGCAGACCGGCACCGGGGACAATTCCGGGGTACGGGTCGAACGCGCCGGTCGCCGCGGTTGCCCGCGGATCGCGATCGGCTCGACCCGACGTGGACAATGATCGCGGGCCCCGCTCCGGGCCCGTGTCTCGTCGCTCCGCACCGGGTCTTCGTCTCAGGGTCAATCTTACTGTGCGCGGACGACAGAACCACCACTCGGCACCCCTGCGAGGCGGCTGAGACCGACGTAGCCGGCCGAACCGCGCCGCCCGCGACTCCCCCTACACGCCAGGGTGCGTTCGGGGGCGGCGCCGCCTGACGATCGGTGCGGGTCGGACGGCGGGAATGCCACCGCCGCCACGCCGTCGGCCCGGCCTTGATCTTTTCGGGCCGGAACCGGACGATCGAGCCGTTACGAACTATCCGTGCTCTCGAAGAGGTGACGCCCGATGGGGCTGGACAACGTCGCGGTGCAGTGGCCGCGGACCGGCCGCTTCTACGATCCGGTCGCGCCGGCCGAGTTCGTCGACTTCGGCGACATCGTCGACATGCCCCGCATCTCCGCGCCCACCGCGGCGCTCGCCGAGCTGATCGCCAAGACCGGCACCGTGCGGGCGACCGTGTACACCGAACTGGTCGACCTCCTGCTCGGCCTGGAGGGTGTGCTCTACGCCACTGACGCGGCGGCCGAGGACGAGGATCCGGTGATCGATCCCGACGGCTGTGCCTGGGTCGCCGGCGGCATCGAGCGGTTCGTGACCGGCCACCGCCCGCACGGCGAGGCCGTCACCTTCGACTCGGTGAGCCAGGTGCTGCGGTCGCTGCTCGCCGACGGGCGGTTGGCCGAGCAGCAGCTGCGCTGGCTCGACAGCCGCCTGGACGCGCTGCGCGACGAGAGCGGCGAGCCGCCGCAGTGGAACTTCACCTGCGCCGAGCTGGCCGTGCTGGCGGCCTTCTACCGGCGCTGCGCCGACCGCGGCTTCGCCGTCTACGCCGACGCCTGACCCCGCTCGGCGGCGGACCCGCGGTTGGCGGCGTCGATGACCCGGGTCAGCACGGCGTGCAGGTGGCGCAGGTCCTCGACCGGCATGCCGAGCCGTTCGACGATCGCTGGCGGGATCTGCTCGGCCCGCGCCCGCAGCGCCTGGCCGGCTGCGGTCAGCGTCACCGCGAGGCTCCGCTCGTCGGCGGGGTCGCGTTCACGCCGGACGTAGCCGGTCGCCTCCAGCCGCTTGAGCAGGGGCGACAGTGTGCCGGGGTCGAGCTGGAGCAGACGGCTGAGGTCGCGTACGGACAGCGGCGCGTGCTGCCAGAGGGCGAGCATCACCAGGTACTGCGGATGGGTGAGCCCCATCGGCTCCAGCAGGGGCCGGTAGACGGCGACGACGCCGCGTGCGGCGACGGAGAGCGCGAAGCACACCTGCTGTTCCAGCGCCAGGGGATCCCCGTCGGGCTGGTCGGTCACGGGCGGGCCTCCTCGTCGTCGTTGCGAGCGTACCAATGATTGGTGTACCAATTATTGGTACGCCAATCGTTCCCGTCGCACCGGAGGCCAGGCGATGACCGAGGAGAAGCCCACCCCGAAGGCCCCGGGCGAGGGCGGCCGCCTGATGGCCTGGGCGTTCCGGCGCCTCGCCGGCCCGCCGGAGGTCCAGGGCGCGGTGCAGGGCGGCTCGAACCACGCCCGGGAGGCGTGGAAGCGAGACCTGGAGCGGCGCAAGCAGTGGAGTCGCGAGCAGCGCGAGCGCAAGCGCGCCGAGCGGGAGGCCCGGCGCGAGGGTCGCTGACCGTCAGCCGTAGGTGTCCCGCGGGCCGCGGCCACGGACCCGGCGCGGGCCCTTCGACCAGGAGGGCGCTGCCGGGCCGTGGATGTGCAGCTTGCGCACCACGTTGTGGCCGACCTCGCTGGCGATCTGCTTGAGCAGCGAGCCGGCCAGCAGCCGCAGCTGGGTGGCCCACGCGGTCGAGCGGGCCTCCACGGTCAGCTCGCCGTCCTCCAGCTTCACCGGCCGGCTGTGCTGGGCCACCTCCGGGCCCACCACCCGCTCCCAGGCGCCGAACACCGTCGCCTCGGCCGCCGGCTGCTGCCAGCCACGCGCCTTGACGAGCCGGTTGAGCACCGCGCCGAGCAGCTGCGGATCGCGCGGGTCCGGCCCGGGGCCGGAGTAGCCGCGCAGCCGCCGCTGGCCGCCCTCGCCGTCGCCCCCGCCGGAGGTACGCCGACGCGTACGGGCCGCCGACTCCCGGCGGGCGCGCGCCGCGTCCAGCACGGCCCGCGCCAGCTCCGGGCCACTCGCCCCGGCCGGCGCATCGCCGCCCGTCGCGCTGCCGGAGTCGCCGCCGGTCGCTCCGCCGCCACGGCCCGGGCCGAGCCGGGCCGGCGGAAGCTGCTCATCCGGCACGTCGCACCGTCCCCTCGCCCACGGCGTACCGGGCGCCGCGCAGGGACACCGGCACGTCCTCGTCGACCGCGCAGGTCACCAGCAGCTGGCTCGCCCCGCCGACCAGCTCCGCCAGCCGCTCCCGCCGCCCGGCGTCCAGCTCGGCGAAGACGTCGTCGAGCACCAGCACCGGCTCGATGCCGTCGGAGCGGAGCAGGTCGTAGGCGGCGAGCCGCAGCGCCAGGGCGTACGACCAGGACTCGCCGTGGCTCGCGTACCCCTTGGCGGGCAGCGGGCCCAGGGTCAGCGCCAGTTCGTCGCGGTGCGGGCCGACCAGGGTGGTGCCCCGCTCGACCTCGGCGGAGCGGGACTCGACGAGCGCGGTGGTCAGCGCCGCCGCCAGGGCCTCCCGGTCGGTGGTGGGCTCCGCCAGTTCCACCGACGGCCGGTACGCGATCCCGGCGGCCCCCCGTCCCGCCGCGACAGCGTCGTACGCCTTCGTCACGTGCGGGCCCAGCGCGGCAACCAGTTCCAGCCGGCCGGCGAGCAGCTCGGCGCCGTGCCGGGCCAGGTGGGTGTCCCAGACCGCGAGGGTCGACAGGTCCCCGCCCCGCGACCCGCCCGTCTTGCGGGCCAGGTACGCGGTGCGCAGCAACGCGTTGCGCTGCTTGACCACCCGCTCGTAGTCGGCCCGCACTCCGGCGAACCGGGGCTGACGGCTGACCAGCAGGTCGTCGAGGTAGCGGCGGCGCTCGGCCGGGTCGCCCCGGACGAGTTCCAGGTCCTCCGGGGCGAACAGCACGAGCCGGAGCGCGCCGAGGACGTCCCGCGCCCGGCGGGCCGGCGACCGTCCGAGCCGGGCCCGGTTGGCCTTGCCCGGAACGATCTCCAGCTCGACCAGCAGCTCGCGCCCCTCGTGCACGACCGCGCAGCGGATCACCGCCGAGGAGGCGCCCATCCGGACGAGGGGGGCGTCCGTGGCGACCCGGTGCGAATCCAGGGTCGCCACGTAGCCCAGCGCCTCGACCAGGTTCGTCTTGCCGACGCCGTTGGCGCCGATCAGGACGTTCGCCCCCGGCTCCAGGTCCACGCCGACCCGCTCGTACGAGCGGAAGTCGACCAGTTCGAGCCGGCGGACGTACACAGGCGCGGGGATTCCGGTCAGCGCTTGCGGACGGCGTGACCGCCGAACTGCTGGCGCAGCGCGGCGACGGCCTTCATGGCGGGCGAGTCGTCCTGGCGGGAGGCGAAGCGGGCGAAGAGCGAGGCGGTGATCACGTTCAGCGGCACGGCCAGCCGGACCGCCTCGTCGACCGTCCAGCGGCCCTCGCCCGTGTCCTCCGTGTAGCCGCTCAGCTCGGCCAGCTCCGGGTCCTCGTCGAGGGCCCGGTCCAGCAGGTCGAGCAGCCAGGAGCGGACCACGGTGCCCTCGCGCCAGGACTTGAACACCCCCGGCACGTTGGTGACCAGCTCGGACTTGGCCAGCAGCTCGTAGCCCTCGGCGTAGGCGTGCATCAGGCCGTACTCGATGCCGTTGTGCACCATCTTGGCGTAGTGCCCGGCGCCGACCGGCCCGGCGTGCACGAAGCCGAACTCGCCCTCCGGCTTCAGCGACTCGAAGATCGGCATGAGCCGGTCGACGTGCTCCTGGGCGCCGCCGACCATCAGGGCGTAGCCGTTCTGCCGGCCCCAGACGCCACCGGAGACGCCGGCGTCGAGGTAGCCGATGCCGCGCTCGTTCAGCCGCTCGGCGCGGGGCGCGTCGTCGCTGAAGCGGGAGTTGCCACCGTCGATGATGATGTCGCCCTCGCCGAGAACGTCGGCGAGTTCGTCGATGGTCGCGTCGGTGACACCGGCGGGAACCATGACCCAGATCGCGCGGGGCGACTCCAGCTTCTCCGCCAGCTCCGCCAGGGTCGCGACATCGCTCAGCTCCGCGTTGTGGTCGAAGCCGACCACCTCGTGCCCGGCGGCGCGCAACCGCTCGCGCATGTTGCCGCCCATCCGGCCGAGCCCTACCAGGCCGAGCTGCATGTGTTCCTACCTCCGTGCGTCGGGGTCTTCTCGGGGTGCGATCAGCGGGAGACGCGGATCGGCATGATGAGGTACCGGTACCCGGGGATGACCTCGCCATCCTCGCCGGCGGGCGAAATCACCGCGGGCTTGAAGGCGTCGACGAACGAGAGCACGGCGAACTGGGCCCCCAGGTTGGTCAGGCCGTCGATCAGGTACTGGGGGTTGAAGCCGATGGTCAGCGGGTCACCGGTGAAGGTGGCCTCCATGGCCTCGCTGGCCCGCGCCTCCTCGGTGCCGCCGGCCTCGACCACCAGGCCGTCGGTGCTGAAGCTGAGCAGCACCGGGGTGGTCCGCTCGGCCACCAGGGCGACGCGCTTGACGACCTCGATCAGGGTGCTGACGGGCACCCGCGCCTCGGCGTTGTGGCTGGCCGGGAAGAGCGAGCGCACGGGCGGGTAGTTCGCGCCGTCGAGCAGCCGGCTGGTGGTGCGCCGGGTGCCGCCCGCGAAGCCGATCATGCCTTCGCCGGCCGCGCCCTGGGAGAGCGCCATGACGACCTGGCCGCCGATCGGGCCGAGGGCCTTGGCGGTGTCGTGCAGGGTCCGGGCCGGCACGAGGGCGTTGACGCTCACCTCGGCGTCGTCCGGGTTCCACTCCATCTCGCGCAGGGCCAGCCGGTAGCGGTCGGTGGCGAGCATGGCCAGCGTGCCGCCGGAGAGCTCGATGCGTACGCCGGTCATCATCGGCAGCGTCTCGTCGCGCCCGGCGGCGATGGCCACCTGCGCGACCGCGGCGGCGAAGGCGGCAGCGTCGACGGTGCCGGTGCTCTCCGGCATCTCCGGCAGGGACGGGTAGTCCTCGACCGGCATGGTGGGCAGGGTGAACCGGGCGCTGCCGCAGACCAGCTCGAGGTGCGCGCCGACGGCGGCGATGTCCACCGGCTTGGCGGGCAGTGCCTTGGTGATCTCGGCCAGCAGCCGGCCGGAGACCAGGGCGGCGCCGTCGGCGTCCCCCTGCACCTCGACGGTCACCTGGCTGGAGACCTCGTAGTCGAAGCCCGAAACCTGCAGGTTGCCGTCGGTGACGCGCAGCATCACGCCGGCGAGCACCGGTACGGACGGCCGGTTGGGCAGGCTCTTCGCGGTCCAGGCCACGGCCTCGGCGAGCGCGTCGCGCTCCACTCGGAACTTCATCAATGCCTCCGCGTCGACGTCAGCGACAACTCTCTCATGCCGACCGCTGCCTACCGACCCGCCTGTCCGTGCGGGTACCCATCGCACCTTAGGGCGCGTGGGCATCGGCTGTGCGCCCGACCCCGTGGACTCCTGGTGCCGGGAGGCCGTCCACGACGGCGTTCCGGCCAATCCACAGGAAGTCCAACGGTGATGATTGGTTTTTGTTCTCTTAGAAGAGATAACTCGTCATCTTCATCGCACCTGTGCAAACTGTGGAGAACCCGCGTTTGCGCAGCTCAGACACGTTATCCACCGGTGGTTTACCTGTGGAGAACCCGGGGTAAAACTCGCGTCCCGGTCCACAGGCGGCCAGCGCCCCCGAGTTGTCCACCGCCGTCCACCGGTTATCCACCGGTTATCCACCGACTTTCTCCCCAGACCTGTGGACAGGCGGAAGCCGCACCGACGGCGTCATCCCCAGAACCTTCAACAGGTTTCCCACAGGTAGATCGTCTTCGGTGGACAACCAACCGGTTGTCCCCAGGCGTCCACAGGCTCGTCCCCAGGGTTTGTCCACAACCTGTGGGTAACTGGGGGGTGGACGGACCGTAGTTTCCCACAGGCTGTGGACAACGAGATGTGGACAACGATCCGGGCGGTGGACGGTCACGGCTCAGATGCTGTGGCCTAGACCATGTCGAGGGTCAAGCCGGGACCGGCTGTGGAGGACGAAAAAGCGCCCGACCGATGGTCCGGTCGGGCGCGTCCGTTAGCCGTCGCTCAGGTGTTCTGCTTGATCCGGTTGGTCAGCTCGGCGATCTGGTTGTAGAGCGACCGGCGCTCGGCCATCTGCTGGCGGATCTTGCGGTCGGCGTGCATGACCGTGGTGTGGTCCCGGCCGCCGAAGGCCTGCCCGATGCGGGGCAGCGACAGGTCGGTCAGCTCCCGGCACAGGTACATGGCCACCTGGCGGGCGTTCACCAGCACCCGGGAGCGGGAGTGGCCGCGCAGGTCCTCCAGGCTCACCCCGAAGTAGTCGGCGGTGGAGACCATGATCTGGTCGGCGGTGATCTCCGGCCCGGCGCCGTCCGGGATGAAGTCCCGCAGCACCTCCTCGGCCAGCGCCAGCTCGACCGTCGAGCGGGTCAGGCTGGCGAACGCCGTCACCCGGATCAGCGCGCCCTCCAGCTCCCGGATCGAGTTCGACACCCGCGAGGCGATGAACTCCAGCACGTCCGGTGGGGCGTAGAGGCGCTCCTGCGCCGCCTTCTTCTGCAGGATCGCAATCCGGGTCTCCAGGTCCGGCGGCTGGATGTCGGCGAGCAGTCCCCACTCGAAGCGGGTACGCAGCCGGTCCTCCAGGGTCGCGAGCTGCTTCGGCGACCGGTCCGAGGTGATCACGATCTGCTTGTTGGCGTTGTGCAGGGTGTTGAACGTGTGGAAGAACTCCTCCTGCGTACGCTCGCGGTTCTCCAGGAACTGGATGTCGTCGATCAGCAGGATGTCGACGTCGCGGTAGCGCCGCTGGAACGCACTGGTCTTGTCGTCCCGGAGCGAGTTGATGAAGTCGTTGGTGAACTCCTCGGTCGAGACGTACCGGACCGAGCGCGCGTTGCCCAGCGTCGTGGCGTAGTGCCCGATGGCGTGCAGCAGGTGCGTCTTGCCCAGCCCCGAGCTGCCGTAGATGAACAGCGGGTTGTACGCCTTCGCCGGCGACTCGGCGACCGCGACGCTCGCCGCGTGGGCGAAGCGGTTGGACGAGCCGATGACGAACGTCTCGAACATGTACTTCGGGTTGAGCCGGTTGCCCCCGCCGTCAGTACCGGGCATGCGGCGGTCGTCCCGGCCACCGGGCCGGTGATCCGCGCCACCCCGTCCGGGCCCGTTGTCCGTGCCGGTGTCGCGGGGCAGCGCCCGGATCACGTGCTGGTCCCGGGGGGAGACGGCGTCCTCGCGGTAGCGCGGCTCGTACCCCCGGGTGTCGGCGGTCGGCCGGTCCAGCCGGGCTGCCTGCTCGTCGTAGCTCCGGCGCTCGGACGGGTGCCGGAGCGGCCCCGACCGGTCGGGGCGCGGCGGCTCGGCGAAGGCGGTGCTGAACAGGGCCTCCTGCCCGTCCCGGTCGTCCGGCCGGTGCCCGTCGTCGCCCGGCGACGACGTGTCGGGCCGGCGCCGGGGGTGCGCCTGTTCGGGGATGAGCGGCGACTGCCCGGCGTCGTGGTCCCCGCCGTCGCGCTGCCCGGGCAACCCGTCGTAGCCGGCGTCGGCGTAGCCGGGCGGCCCGCCGTCGTGGTCGGCCGGCCCCGGCTCGGGAACACTGCGGTAGACGGTCCCCGCCGGGCGGCCGGAACCGTCGTCGGGCACGCGTACGGTCACCGCGACCTGGATCGGCCGGCCCAGTCGGCGGGTGAGCGCCTCCGTGATCGCCGGGCGCAGGCGGGACTCGATCACGTCCCGGGTGAAGGCGTCCGGGACGGAGAGCAGCGCCGTGTCCTCGACGATGGCCCGCAGCCGGGTCAGCCGCAGGTACGCCCGCTGCTGCGCGGAGATGATCTCGTCGGCGAGCTCGTCGGTCGTTGCTGTCCACACCGCGGCAAGGTCGGTCGTACCGGTCACCGTCGTGCCACCCCCTCGCCTCTGCTCCGCCGACGCCGCCGTCTTCTCCGGTCGGCCGTCCCGGGCCCGCCGCGTACGCGCGGGTGGAACGACACCCACCGGACGGCCGACCGGTCCTCGTCCACAAGTTATCCACAGCCTGTGTACGCACCGATTGTGGCCGCCCGCCGGACGCGGGTCGGACCTGCCCCCTGCCTGAACGGGCGCTGAAGCGGGTTCACCGTGCCGAACGATTCACTACCTTGTCCGGTCTTGCCCGCCGGCGACGACCGGACCTTTCGACGCTGACCGCAATCGGGCACGGTAACAGCGTTGTCGGCGCGCCATCAACCGCCGACGCGCGGCGACCCTCGTCGACATCAGCGAAAACCGCCGCTCCGGTCGCCGGGAGGGCCCGGTGTCCGCCCTGCTGAGGGTGTTTGACGGTCGTTGCCGCCCTGCGTAGGCTGGAACGGCTGCTCTCTCGCCCTCTGCTAGGGTGTTAGGTGCTTGCTGTCCGCGGTCGCTTCCCCGCATCGCCGAGGTTCCGCGCCGCCGGGCAGCACCGATCGGGGGCCACCGCCGAGGTGGCCTGGACCACCACACGATCCCGGCGACCCCTCGCCCGGGGCGTACGAAAACGGAGAGCCTGACGTGAGCAAGCGCACCTACCAGCCGAACAACCGCCGGCGCGCGAAGACCCACGGCTTCCGGCTGCGCATGCGCACCCGTGCCGGCCGCGCCATCCTTTCGACCCGTCGCTCCAAGGGCCGCACCCGCCTGTCGGCCTGAGGCCGACCGGGTCAGGTCCGGGGGACGTGGGCAGTCGTGCTGGCGGCCGCACAGCGACTGCGGCGCAGCACTGACTTCGCCGCAGCGGTCCGGGGTGGTCGACGCGCCGGCCGTGGCGCGGTCGTCGTCCACCTGAGTCTGCCGACAACCCCCGACGCCGCGACAGCAACCTCGCCGGAGCCGGCGCGGAGCAGCGGTGCGGAGCAACCCTCCGCACCGGCCCGCGCCGGCTTCGTCGTGTCCAAGGCCGTCGGGAACGCCGTGGTCCGCAACCGGGTCCGGCGTCGCCTGCGGCACCTGGTCCGCGAGCGGCTGGCGGCTCTGCCCGCGGGAAGCACCCTGGTCGTACGCGCGCAGCCCGCCGCGGCCGACGCCTCGTACCCGCGACTCGGCGCCGACCTGGACGCGGCGATCGTCGCGGCGAAGGCGCCCCGCGGGCGGCGGTCCCGGTGACCAGCGGACCGGCCGAGCCCCGGCCGACGACGATCGGTGCCCGGGTGCTGAGCGGGCCCGTCATCGCGTACCGTCGGTGGATAAGTCCGGCTCTGCCGGCCCGCTGTCGGTTCTACCCGTCGTGCAGTGCCTACGCCCTGGAGGCGGTGGCGGTGCACGGCGCGATCCGGGGAGCTGGCCTGACGGCCCGGCGGCTGTTGCGCTGCCACCCCTTTCACCCAGGTGGACACGACCCGGTGCCGAAGCCGGGCGGCCGCCGCCGCGCCGATGTGACTGGAGCCTGAGAATTGAGTCTCGACTGGATCTACTACGCGATTTCGTGGATCCTGCTGGTCTGGCACGGGGCCTGGGACTTCGTCGGGGTGCCGGATCCGGCGGTGATCGGCACCAACTGGGCCTGGATCCTCGCCATCATCTTCCTGGTGGTCACCGTCCGGGTGATCCTCTTCCCCGTCTTCGTCAAGCAGATCAAGTCGCAGCGGGCGATGCAGGCGCTCCAGCCACAGGTGAAGGCGCTGCAGGAGAAGCACAAGGGTGACCGGGAGACGCTCCAGAAAGAGATGATGGAGCTCTACCGGAAGGAAAAGGCCAACCCGCTCATGGGCTGCCTTCCGATGTTCCTCCAGATTCCCGTCTTCCTGGGCCTCTTCCACGTGCTCCGTCGGCTCAACCCGGACAAGAGCGAGGCCGGTAAGACCCTCTACGGCTGGACGATCAGCCAGTTCGAGAGCGCCTCGTCCGCGAAGCTCTTCACCGCCCCGATCGCCGGCAAGTTCGGCTCCACCGCCGAGGAGCTGACGCGGCTCGGCGCCAACGGCACCACCGTGAAAATCATCGCCGGGATCCTCGTCCTGGTGATGATGGGCACCACCTACCTCACCAGCCGCCAGATGATCCTGAAGACCGGTTGGGCCGAGGACCCGCAGCAGCGGATGATCCAGAAGCTGATGCTCTACGGCATCCCGCTGTCGCTGCTCATCTCCGGTGCCATCTTCCCCATCGGTGTGATCATCTACTGGGTCACCAACAACCTCTTCACCCTCGCGCAGCAGCAGTGGGTGCTGCGGAAGTTCCCGCCGCCGCCCACCGCCACCAGCAAGCCGGGCACCTCGTCCCGCAACCCGGTGCAGCCGGCGAAGACGGGCGGCCTGCTGGGCCGCACCAAGTCGGCCCCCCCGGCCCCGGCCAAGCCGGTCGCGCCGAAGGTCGCCGGCCCCAAGCCGGGCGCCAAGCCGGTCAACCCGAAGAAGGGCCCCGCCAAACGGCAGGGCTGAGAACGTCCGGGCCGCCGTCGGGAGACCGGCGGCGGCCCGTTCCGCACCGCGCAGCCGCCGTACGGCCGGCGCCGGGGCGGAACCGCCGCGCGTGGCGCGGCCACGGGCGAAACTGCCCTACGACAGACGTGCCCGTGGGCACCGGCGACCTCCCGCCGGCCCCGGGAAACCAGCGGACCCGACGGTCCGGCCGAGCGAGTACGGAGATGAGACCGTGACCGACACCAGCACCCCCCGCGCCGACGAGTCCCTGGACGAGGAGGGGACCGAGCCGACCGCGGTGAACGGCGAGACCGAGGAGACCGACGAGGAGTCGGTTACCCGGGAGAAGAAGGCCGTCGGCGAGAGCGAGCTGTTTCGGCAGAGCGAGATCGCGGCCGACTACGTCGAGGGCCTGCTCGACATCCTCGACTACGACGGCGACATCGACGAGCTGGTCTCGGCCGGTCGTCCCGTCGTCGAGGTGGTCGGCGGCCGGCTGCAGAACCTCGTCGGCCAGCGCGGAGCCACCCTGGAGGCGCTCCAGGAGCTCGCCCGGCTGGCCGTCTTCCGGCAGACCGGCACCCCGAGCCGGCTGCTGCTCGACGTCGGTGGCTACCGGGCGACCCGCCGCAAGGAACTCGCCGCCGTCGCAAAGAACGCCGTGGAGAAGGTCAAGGAGCACGGCGAGCCCGTGCGCCTGGAGCCGATGTCCGCGTTCGAGCGCAAGTGCGTGCACGACGTGGTCAACGCGATGAGCGGCGTGGAGAGCGAGTCCGAGGGCGTCGAGCCGAACCGGCGCATCATCGTCCGGCCGGCGGACTGACCCGGGTGACCCACGACGACACCACGGCCGGTGCCGTGGACGGCCCGGGTGGCACGCCGCCCGGGCCGTCGCCTGTCCGGCCCGAGCCGACCGTGACTTCCGACGCCGCGCCGTCGACCGACGCCCCTGAGGGCGCCCCGTCACCGACTGACACCTCCGAGGACGCCCTGTCCTCGGCCGTGACGGCGGAGGACGCTTCTCCGGCCGTGGCGGTGCTGCCGCCGGAGTTGGCCGCTGCGGCGCGCACCCTCTTCGGCGACCGCCTCGACCTGGCCGCCGCGTACGCCGAACTGCTCGCCACCGACGGCGTGGTCCGCGGCCTGATCGGCCCGCGCGAGGCGCCCCGGATCTGGGATCGCCACCTGCTCAACTGCGCGGCGGTCGCCGAGCGCATCCCGGAGGGCGCGACGGTGCTCGACGTCGGCTCCGGGGCCGGGCTGCCCGGCCTGGTGCTGGCCATCGCGCGACCCGACCTGACGGTGACCCTGATCGAACCGCTCTCCCGGCGCACCTCCTTCCTCATCGAGGCGGTGCAGCACCTCGGGTTGGCGAAGATGGTCCGGGTGTTCCGGGGGCGCGCCGACGAGGCGGCGACCGGGTCGACCGGCATCGGTCCGCTGAGCGGGGACGTGGTCACCGCGCGCGCCGTCGCACCGCTCGACCGGCTCTCGACGTGGTGCCTGCCGCTGGCCGTGCGCGGCGGTCGGCTGATCGCGCTCAAGGGGGCGTCCGCCGCGGAGGAGATCGCCGAGCACGCGCAGACCGTGGCCCGACTCGGTGGCGGTGAGCCCGAGGTGCACCGCTGCGGCGAGGGAGTGATCGACCCGCCGACGACGGTGGTGGAGATCGTGCGGGAGCGGATGATCGGACCGGCCCGGCCGAAGGCCGCGAAGAGCGCTCGCGGCGGCCGCTCCCGGCGGCGGTGAGTCCCTCTCGGACACCCACGCGGGATGTCCGCCTACCGGCTTCCCGGCCGGCGGTTGCGTCGTTGAACCGGTACGGGTGGACGGAAGGATGAGAACCCGACGTGGACCGGTCGCGCCCGTGAGCCGTAGGCTGGCTGCGCGTCGATAGTGTGGAGCGGGCGGCAACGGACGTTCACCGGTCCCGCCGCTCCCGCCGGGCCGTACGCTCCGCGGTGCGATCGCGTACGGCCAGTTGACGGGGTGCGGACCGACCATCCGAAGCGGGCAGGGATGACAGGTGCATGACGACGGAAGGTACGACGATCCACGCGTGACGGGGCCAGCGGGCGACCCCGTTTCACGTGAAACCGACTACCCGAGCTGGTCGCCCGACGGGCCGACGAACCCGCCGCAGGACGGGGACGCGGCCGTTCGGTCGGGCGGCGCCGAGCCGGACGTGCCGGAGCCTCCGGCGATCCGCGCCACGGCCGACGTGCCGCGGGCCGGCAATTCGGCCGGCGGCCGGGTGATTGCCGTCCGGCGCAACCCGTCGGCCTCGGCGCGGTTCGAGTCCGCCGTGCCGCAGCAGCCCACCCCGGACTCCGTGCCGGACGCGACTTCCGAACCCGTTCCCGTCACCGACCCGTTCGCGCCCCCGGCCGGCTCCCCCGGAGCCACCGTCGCCGAGGCCGCGTACGTTTCACGTGAAACCCCGACGCGCGAAGAGGATGACCCACCGTTGGCTATGGAGGCGATGCGCGCCGTGCAGATCCTTAATCCGAGTGGCGAGGTGACGATGCCTCGCCCGGAACGGACCCGGGTCATGTGCGTCGCGAACCAGAAGGGCGGCGTGGGAAAGACCACGACCACGGTCAACCTTGCGGTGGCGCTAGCCCTGCACGGCAACCGGGTGCTGGTGGTCGACCTGGACCCGCAAGGGAACGCCTCCACCGGGCTGAACGTCCCGCACCACACCGGTGTGCCGGACGTCTACGACTGCCTCATCAACAGCGTGCCGCTGGAGGAGGTCGCCCAGGGCGTCGAGGGGATCCCCAACCTCTGGTGCGTACCGGCGACGATCGACCTCGCCGGCGCGGAGATCGAGCTGGTGTCGGTGGTGGCCCGCGAGTCCCGGCTGGCCCGGGCGATCGCCGCCTACCCCGGCCACTTCGACTACGTCTTCATCGACTGCCCGCCCTCGCTCGGCCTGCTTACGGTCAACGCGCTCGTGGCCGCGCAGGAGGTGCTAATCCCGATCCAGTGCGAGTACTACGCGCTGGAGGGGCTGAACCAGCTGATCAACAACATCAACCTGGTGCGCCAGCACCTGAACCCGAAGCTTGACGTCTCCACCATCCTGCTCACCATGTACGACCGGCGCACCCGGCTGGCCGACGCCGTCGAGCAGGACGTGCGGAACCACTTCGGCGACAAGGTGCTCCAGGCGGTCATCCCCCGCAACGTCCGCGTCTCGGAGGCACCCAGCTACGGCCAGTCGGTGATGACCTACGATCCGGGATCGCGGGGGGCGACGAGCTACTTCGAAGCTGCCCAGGAGATCGCCGAGCGTGGCGTCAAGGAGCCGGTGGGCCGGAATGCGTAGTGCGGAACAGTCGCTGGGAGGCGTGGCATGAAGAACCGTCCTCGGGGCGGTCTGGGGCGGGGCCTGGGGGCGCTCATCCCGACCGGGCCGGCGCCGACCGCCGTAGTTGAGCCGATCACCGCAGAGGAGTCGCCAGCTCCCGTGGAGGCGGCTGCTGACACTGCCGCGGCTGCGCCGGCGGGACCGGTGCCCACCGGCCCGGTGCCGACCGTGGCGATCCCACCGGTGGTGGCACAGCCCGAGCCGCAGGCCGAACTCAGCCCGGTGCCGGGTGCCCGGTTCGCCGAGATCCCGGTCGACGCCATCGTGCCGAACCCGAAGCAGCCGCGTCAGGTCTTCGACGAGGACGCCCTGGAGGAGCTGAAGACCTCCATCCAGGAGGTCGGCTTCCTCCAGCCGATCGTCGTACGACAGCTCGACGACGAGAAGTACGAGCTGGTCATGGGTGAGCGGCGCTGGCGTGCCGCGCAGGCCGTCGGGCGGGAGAACATCCCGGCCATCGTCCGGGACACCCACGACGACGCCATGCTCCGGGACGCGTTGCTGGAGAACATCCACCGGGCGAATCTGAACCCGCTGGAGGAGGCGGCCGCGTACCAGCAACTGCTGGACGAGTTCGGCGCCACCCACGAGGAACTCGCCCGGCGCATCGGGCGGAGCCGGCCGCAGATTTCGAACACCATCCGGCTGCTCAATCTGCCCGCGCAGGTCCAGACCCGGGTCGCCGCAGGGATCCTCTCCGCCGGGCACGCCCGTGCGCTTCTGAGCCTCGACGAGGCCGAGGCGCAGGAGCAGCTGGCGCGCCGGATCGTCGCCGAGGGGATCTCGGTCCGCGCGACCGAGGAGATCGTCGCGCTGGCCCTGAGCGACGGTACGAGCAAGAAGGAGACGGCCAAGCGTCGTCCGAAGCCGCACGCTCCCGCACTGACGGATCTCGCCGACCGCCTCTCCGACCGGTTCGACACCCGCGTGAAGGTGGACATCGGCCGGAGCAAGGGCAAGATCACCATCGAGTTCGCGACGGTCGACGACCTGGAGCGGATCGTCGACCTCATCGGCGTCGGCCAGGAAGAGGAGCCGGAGGCCTGACACCCCGGACGGCGGTCCTGCGGGACAATGCCGCCGCGTTGCGCAACGGGGCTCGGCGTGACGATCGGGCCCAGCGTCGTTGCGAATGGCACCATTGCCGGCCGCGTGATCCCGGATCACGCGGCCGTTGCATGTGTTGCGGGTTGCGCATCCTCGATCAGCGCGTTCAGGAGATCCGGGCGGTGGCGGTGTTTCACGTGAAACCCGGGATCAAGTCAGGGCGATTCTTGAGCCGCCTCGACCGTTTCACGTGAAACCGGCCGGGCCTGCGATCTGCGAAGCGGTGGGTCGGCAACGGCGAGGGCGGGACCCTGAGCCCGGAGGAGCCTGACCGGATCCAGAACCTGCCGCGCCCCTCGGTGAGCCGGTAGCGGAAACGCCGCCGAGGAAACCACAGCCGAGTCACCGACGACCCTCAGTGCCTGCGTCAGCGCCCTCAGCGCGCGTTGAGGGCGCTGGCGCTGGTATCGGTACCCGCAGGGCTGGGCCCGCTCGACAGGGCCGCTCAGCGCCGCGGGAGGGCGGGGGGAGTCGACCCTCCCGTCGCTACCAGGCCCGGCATCGGCACCTCCTCGCTGACGCGGGGAGGTGCCCGCTCAGTGCCCTGCCCGGCCGACGGCCTGTTCACGGGGGCCGGGTTGTAATGGCCGTTCCGTTGCGTGGCTGATCTCGCTTGTCTCAGCGGTTCGAGGCTTCTCGGTCTCCCGGCCTCTTCACCCTCCCCGCCCGGCAGCCCGGACGCGTCCCGCGTCGAGTGTCAGCCGGCATCCATGTGGCCACGGCCGCTGCGGACACGCGTAAGTCGATGCTGCCGCCGTCCACCGCGTTCGGATGGTCGCTCGGCGGTTGCTGCCTGACCGATCAGGACTGGCCCGTCCCTACCTCCGTCCGTTCACCCCTCCGCTCCCAGGCCCCCTCCGGACAGGCTGCACACGATGCACCCTCCCACCGCACCGAACCGGCGTGGATGACAACCGGTCATGACGCTCGTCGAACTATGCGGGCACGCCGATGAGTGCCTTCCGCCGCCACACGCCGGCCCGCGCCTCCGATCGCCTGCCGCCCTGCGCGGGGCGCGGTCCCCGGGCGGCGCAGCACTGGCCGGGGTTCGGTGCATGTCGCGCTGCGGAAGCGGTGGACGGCCCAGGTCGTTCGCGTGGCGACGACCTGGGACAGCGGGGACAAGATCCTGAAGGCAACGGTGAGTCCGAACCACGGCGATGCCGACCACGGCGTCCAGCGGCGGCGGAAGCGATGACGGAACCCACCCGACGTGCCTCCGTTTCACGTGGAACCGACGACTCCACCCCGGCGGAGGATCCGTGCTCCCGTGCCCGAAAGTTATCCACAGGGGTTATCCACAGGCACCCTCGTTTCACGTGAAACCCCGCGTGAAATGGGGTGACAGCCTGTGGATGACGGCCTGTGTCCGGCGTCTCATCAACCTGTGGGCGCCTGTGGATACCTGTGGACAGAGCCACTCTCGGTCCTCCCGTCATGGCTGAACTGGGGCCGTCCGGCCGATCGTTCGGGTAGGGACAGCGGTGCCGAGACCGGTTAGTGTCAGCGTCGTGCACGACACCCCTCCCTCCGTTCCGGACTTCACCCAGTGGCCGTCCTTTCCCTTCGAGGGCGACCTTCGTGTCAAGCAACTCGATGACCCGGTCCCGGTCGAGCCGCCGCGCAAGGGCGAGGGGAACCGGGACTGCACCGCCTGCAACGCCCCCGACGACGCCTACATCTGGGTGGGTGAGCGATGGCGGGTACGCGCCATGGACCGCCCTACCGGGCTGCCGATGGTGCTGATCCTGGAATCCCGCTCGCATCTCGACCTCGGCGACCTGCCGAATCTGCTCGCCGCCGAACTGGGCGTGATGACCGTACGGCTGGAGCGGGCCATCCGGTCCCTCGACGGGGTCGCCCGGGTGCACGTCAACCGCTGGGGCGACGGCTCGGCGCACCTGCACATGTGGTTCCTCGCCCGGCCCTACGGTCAGCTCCAGCTGAGGGGGACCTTCCTCTCCCTGTGGGACTCGATCCTGCCGCCCATCTCCGAGGCGCGGTGGCGGGAGAACCTGGCCATGGTTGCCGCCTGGCTGGCGGAGTTCGGGGGCCGACCGCTGGCGGAGCCACCGCGCATCCAGTGGCAGGCGCCTTCCAGCTTCACCGGGCAGCCCCCGGCGGAAGACGCTCCGGCGGAGGGCGAAGCGGTGTCCGTGATCGAGTCCGCCGAGGAGACCCCGCCGGCGCAGGAGCCGGAGGGCGAGGCGTCCGCCACGGACGCCGGACGGTCGGGCAGCCAGACGTAGAACCGGGGCGGCCACCCGAGGACGTACCTCCGGGTGGCCGCGCAGCGGACAGCCCGGCCAGCGCGGCGAGCCAGGTGGTCACCGCCAGTCCGGCAAGCGAGGCGGCGGACCGGACGGGGCGACGGCCGGCGGCGGCACCCCGGCGCCGAACCCCCGCCCGGAAGGTGGGCCGGTGGACCGGTCGGTCAGGGGTGGCGGGCTGCGGCGCGGGCCACCAGGGTGCCGACCATCCTGCCGAAGTCCAGTCCGGCGGCCTGGACCGCGAGCGGCAGCAGCGAGGTCTCGGTCATCCCCGGCGAGACGTTGACCTCCAGCACGTGCGGCTGGCCGGCTGAGTCCACGATCAGGTCGACGCGGCTCAGGTCGCGCAGCCCCAGCGCGGTGTGCGCGGCCAGCGCGACGTCGGCCACCGCACCGGCCACCGCCGGCTCCAGCCGGGCGGGGGTGTGCCAGGTCGTCCGGCCGGCGGTGTAGCGGGCGGCGTAGTCGTACACCCCGTTGCGGGGCACGATCTCCACCGCGGGCAGGGCGCGCGGCCCGTCGCCCAGGTCGACCACCGAGACCGCCACGTCCATGCCGGGCACGTACCGCTCGACCAGCGCCGTGGGGTCGTACGCGAAGCAGCCGACCATCGCGGCCGGCAGGGACGCGGCGTCCCGGACCACCGCGGCGCCCAGCCCCGAACCGCCCTGGGCGGGCTTCACCATGAGCGGCAGCCCCAGCCGCTCGACGATCCGGTCCAGCACCGCCACGGCGCCCAGCTCGGAGAACCGGTCGTGCGGGAGGGCGACCCAGTCCGGGGTCGGGATGCCCGCCTCGCGGAGCACCGCCTTGGCCGAGGGCTTGTCCCAGGCGAGCCGTGACGCGCGGGCGTCGCACCCCACGTACGGGACGCCGCAGAGGTCGAGCACGCCACGCAGCGATCCGTCCTCGCCGGTGGCGCCGTGCAGGGCGATCACGACGGCGTCCGGCGGATCGGCGCTCAGGGCCGGCAGCAGCGCCACGTCGGCGTCCCGCAGCTCGGCGTCCATCCCGACCGCGCGCAGCGCGTCGAGCACCCGGCGACCGGACCGCAGCGAGACGTCACGTTCGTAGGAGAGCCCGCCGGCGAGCACCAGCACCCGCAGGTCGGCGGTGACGGCGGAGTCGGTCACGACGGAACGGTCGGCAGCGGTGGGAACCATGCCGGAATCATGCCAAGTCGGGTCCCGGCGTGTCCGCGCCGGCCTGCCCGCGCCGCGCTCCGGGGCGGCCGACCGTGCCGAAGACCCGCCGCATGGCGATGTCCTGCTCCATCACGCCGGCCAGCCGGCGCACGCCCTCGCGGATCCGCTCCGGGGACGGGAACGAGAAGTTGAGCCGCATGTTGCCGGTGCCGGTGCCGTCGGCGTAGAAGCCGGTGCCCGGGACGTACGCCACCCGGGCGGCGATGGCCCGGGGCATCATCGCCTTGGAGTCGAGGCCGTCGGGCAGGGTCGCCCAGACGAAGAGGCCGCCGGCCGGCGTCGTCCACGTAGTGCCGGCGGGCATCAGGTCGTCCAGCGCGGCGAGCATCGCGTCGCGCCGTTCCCGGTAGACCTCGCGGTAGACCTTGAGCTGCTCGCGCCAGGGCATGGTGCCGAGGTAGGTGGAGACGGCGGCCTGCGCGTAGCCACTCGGGCAGAGGATCTGCGCCTCGCTGGCGATGACCAGCTTGTCGCGGACGGCGTGCGGCGCGAGGATCCAGCCGACCCGCAGGCCCGGGGCGAAGGTCTTGGAGAAGGTGCTGAGGTAGAAGACCCCGTCGCGCCGCCGCGCGCGCAGCGGCGCCGGCGCGTCGCCCTCGAAACCCAGCTGACCGTACGGGTCGTCCTCGACCACCAGCAGACCGGCGCGCTCGCAGATGTCGAGCACCCGCTCCCGCCGCTGCTCGGTCAGCGTCACGCCGGTCGGGTTCTGGTAGGTCGGGATGGTGTAGAGGAACTTGACCCGCCGGCCGGCGCGCGCCTGCTCGGCGATGGCCGCCTCCAGCGCCTCCGGGATCAGCCCGTCGTCGTCCATCGGCACGTGCACGACCTGCGCCTGGGCGGCCTGGAACACCCCGAGCGCGCCGACGTAGGTCGGGCCCTCGGCGAGCACCACGTCCCCGGGGTCGAGGAAGAGTCGGGCCACCAGGTCGAGGGCCTGCTGCCCGCCCACGGTGACCACCACGTCGTCCGGGGAGGCGCCGCAGGCGGCGTCGATGCCGGAGAGCGCCATCACCTCGCAGATCCGCTCGCGCAGCTCCAGGGTGCCCTGGCCGATGCCGTACTGGAGGGTGGTGGCGCCGTGCTCGGCGCCGAGCCGGCCGAGCATCTCGCCGACCGCGTCGAGCGGCAGCGCCGCGATGTAGGGGGCGCCACCGGCGAGCGAGACCACCTCCGGCCGACTGGCCACCGCGAAGAGCGCACGGATCTCCGAGGCGGTCATGCCCCGTACGCGGCGGGCGTACCGGTCGGTGTAGTCGTCGAGCGTCGTGCCGGTCATGACATCACCTCGATGGCTGCTCGGGTGGCTCCCGCCCCGGCGTACCCGGGACACCTGCGACCATGGCGACGCGGGACGCCGAGTGTCGATCCTAGTCGCCGTCTGCCAGGGGCGTAACCGCGAAGTGACCGGCGTCCACATCGCGGACCCCGGCCGGCGCCCCGGAAGGAGAGGCATTCGCGAGTCCCCTCCCGCAGCGTCCGTTTGCGGCGTACGATCGCTCGTCGGGGGCAGGTAGGCGGTGTTGTCGTTCCGTGCCGGTCTCACCTCCGAGCCTAATGTGGGGATACACCAATGTCGCGACGTCTGGTCAGCTTGACCCTCGACACCCTGGAGGACCTGCCCCGCCCGTGCCGGCAGTGCGTCTACTGGGAGCTTGATCCGGTCTCGGCGGACCGGGCCTGTGCCGCGGGCGACCCGGGGCTGGAGAAGGAGGCCTGGGTCTCGCAGACGCTCCTGGAGTGGGGCTCCTGCGGCAAGCTCGTCTACGTCGACGGCATGCCGGCCGGCTTCGTCCTGTACGCCCCGCCGGCCTACGTGCCCCGCTCGATGGCCTTCCCCACCTCCCCGGTCTCCGCCGACGCCGCGCTGCTGATGACGGCCAACGTGGTGCCCGCCTTCGCCGGCGGCGGGCTGGGCCGGATGCTGGTCCAGGGCGTCGCCCGGGACCTCACCAAGCGCGGCATCAAGGCGATCGAGGCCTTCGGCGACGCCAAGTTCGGCGACGCGGCCGACCCCGCCGGCGCCTGCGTCGCCCCGGCCGACTTCTTCCTCTCCGTGGGCTTCAAGACGGTCCGCCCGCATCCGCGCTTCCCCCGCCTGCGGCTGGAGTTGCGTACCGCGTTGAGCTGGAAGTCCGACGTCGAGTACGCGCTGGAGAAGCTGCTCGGCTCGATGAGCCCCGAGACGCTGCTCCGCCCGGTCCGTCCGGCCCCGGCCACCCGCTCGACGGCCGGCTGATCCCGCGCCGGCGCGTCCGGCCCCGGCGGCGGAGCCCGGTCGGGAGTCGGCAGGCGGCTCAGTCGACGACCGTGCCGGCGGCCACCACCGCCCGCAGTGCGCTCACGTCGATCGAGCCGGTGGGGACGTCGCGCTCGACGGGGAAGTACATGCGCTGCACGGCGGCGACGACGGCCTCCACCACCCTGTCCCGGAACCGGGGGTCGACCAGTCGGGCCCGGTCGGTGGGCGAGGTGAGGTAGCCGACCTCGACGCGTACGGCCGGCATCCGGGTCAGCCGGAGCAGGTCCCACGCCTTCGCGTGCGTACGGCAGTCGCGCAGCCCGGTGCGGGCGACGATCTCCCGCTGCACCAGCCCGGCCAGCCGCTCCCCGGTCGCCGAGGTCACCCCGTTGTCGGTGCCGTAGTGGTAGGTCGCCACCCCCTCGGCCTCCGGGTTGACGTGCTCGTCTACGTGCAGCGAGATGAACACGTCGGCGCCGAGCGAGTTGGCCAGCTCCGCCCGGTCGACGTCGGGCAGGCAGTCCTCCTGGGCCGGCCCACGGGTGAGCTGCACCCGGACGCCCGCGGCGGCGAGCCTGCCCTCCAACCGGCTGGCCAGGTCGTACACGAGATCCGCCTCGGTCCACCGCAGCGATCCGTCCGGCACCACCACGCCCGGGTCGGTGCCCCCGTGCCCGGGGTCGATGACGACGGTCCGGCCCACCAGCGCCGGGCCGGACTGCCGGATGGCGTCGGACTCGCGCAGCCACTGCGGCCGCCCGCCGACGACCTTGCGGCCGAGTCGGCGCAGCGCGTTCATGGTGTGCGGACCGCACGAGCCGTCGGGCGTCAGCCCGACCTCGCGCTGGAACTGGGCGACCGCCCTGGAGGTCCGTACGCCGTAGATGGCGTCCGCGCGCCCGACGTCGTACCCCATCTCCAGCAGCCGCTCCTGGAGCGAGCGGACGTCCTCACCGGTGAGCGGCTCCGGAACCGCGTGGTAGAGCGTGCGGGCGCCCAGCCGCCAGCGGGCGGCGTCCAGGGCCCGCCAGGTCTCCGCACCGACCCGGCCGTCCACGCTGAGCCCACGCGACTGCTGGAAGGCCCGCACGGCCCGTTCGGTGTGCGTGTCGAACTCGTCGGCGCCCGGTGCCGTCGGGACGAGCAGGTCGAGGCCGGTCAGCACCGTACGGATCTCGGTCACCGCGGGTCCACGGTCACCGGGTCGGATCGGACGCACGCACGACCCCCTCTGCACGGACGGTTGCTGGCCGGGCGGCCCCCGCTTGAGGCTATGCGTTCCGAGGGCTCCGGGTGCCCCACGTCGGGAAAAACGCGTCGACCCCGTGCCCGGCGGACCGGGTACGGGGTCGACGCGCGTCGGTGCTGCTCAGAGCGCCGATTCGATGAGCCTGACGAGCTCGCCCTTCGGCTTGGCGCCGGCGATCGACTGCACCGGCTCGCCGTTCTTGAAGACGGTGAGGGTGGGGACCGACATCACCCGGTAGGTGCGGGCGGTCTCCGGGTTCTCGTCGATGTTGAGCTTGACGATGGTGACCTGGTCGCCCATCTCGCCGGCGATCTCCTCCAGCAGCGGCGACACCTTGCGGCACGGGCCGCACCACTCGGCCCAGAAGTCCACCAGAACCGGCTTGTCGGACTTCAGTACGTCGGCGGCGAAACTCGCGTCGGTGACCGACTTCGTTGCTCCCACTATGACCCTCCTCCGGGATGTGTTTCGGTTGTTCAGCCCTGCAGCGTGGCGATGAAGCGCTCGGCGTCCAGCGCGGCGGCGCAGCCGGTGCCGGCGGCGGTGATCGCCTGCCGGTACGTGTGGTCCACCAGGTCGCCGGCGGCGAAGACGCCGGGCACGCTGGTCCGGGTGCTGGGCGCCTGGACCTTCACGTAGCCCTCGTCGTCCATCTCCACCTGCCCCCGGAAGAGCTCGCTGCGCGGGTCGTGACCGATGGCCACGAAGACGCCGGTGACGTCGAGGACCTTGGACTCGCCGGTGTGCGTGTTGCGTACCCGCACCCCGGAGACCTTGCCGTCGTCGCCGAGGATCTCCTCGACCGTGGTGTTCCACTCGACCTTGATCTTGTCGTTGCTCAGTGCCCGCTCGGCCATGATCTTGCTGGCCCGGAAGGAGTCCCGGCGGTGGATGATGGTGACCGAGTCGGCGAACCGGGTGAGGAAGCTGGCCTCCTCCATCGCCGAGTCACCGCCGCCCACGACCACGATGTGCTGGTTGCGGAAGAAGAAGCCGTCACAGGTCGCGCAGGACGAGACGCCGTGGCCCAGGTACTCCTGCTCGCCGGGCACGCCGAGCGGACGCCACGCGGAGCCGGTGGAGAGGATGACCGCCCTGGCCCGGTAGGCGGTCTGGCCCACCCAGACGGTGCTGACGGCGTCGGAGCCCACGCTGCCGGTGTCCTTCAGCTCGACCCGCGTCACGTCGTCGGTGAGGAACTCCGCGCCGAACCGCTCGGCCTGCTTGCGCATGTTGTCCATCAGCTCGGGGCCGAGGATGCCGTCGGCGAAACCGGGGAAGTTCTCCACCTCGGTGGTGGTCATCAGCGCACCGCCGGACTGCACGCCCTCGATGATGAGCGGCTTGAGGTTGGCGCGCGCCGCGTAGACCGCCGCCGTGTAACCGGCTGGCCCGGAGCCGATGATGATCAGGTTGCGGACCTCGTCCACTGCCGTCTCCCGATTGTGTTGTTCGCCATCGGCGCGCACCGATGCCGATCCGATGCCGACGCCGCTCGGTGCCGGCACTTCGATGTGCAGAACGTCATCGTACGAACCGGGGATTCCCGAGCCGGTCATCCGGTGGGTCAGGTCACGTGGACGGCCAAACGGCCGGTGACCGCGAATTCACCCTACCCGCGTGCGGTAGCGGCTGTCCGAGCCGGACCCGGGCACACCGCATTCCGGCCCGCTCGCCCAGGCCCAGTGCGCTCCCGTGGCGTCGGTGAAGCGCACGATCAGCGCCGGACGCCCCTGGAACCGGGCGTAGTCGACCACGTCGACCACCAGCGGACCGTTGCCGTGCTCGGCCTTGATCTCAGCGATGCAGGCGCCCAGCGCGGCGGGGTCGGTGAGCCGGTCGAGCCCGGTGACGGAGCCGGGCAGCCGCCCGCCCTCCGCCTGGACGCCGGGCTGCTCCCCGGGCGGGCCGCCGGTGAACGGCCGTGCCTTCGGCGACGACGGAAGGGCGGCCAGGGACTCCTGCGTGTAGTCCGTTCCGCTGCGCACCGACGGCTCGCCGGCGATCCGGAAGGGCGTGGCGGCGGGGGCGGCGTCCTCACGGTTCGTCGTCGCGGGCAACGCCGTGTCCGCGGCGCCGCCCATCTGCTGGTCCCTGGTGAGCTGGTCGACGCCGAGCCCGACCGCCGCGATCGACACGGCGGCCAGCGCGACCGGCCCGGCCAGCCGGGACCAGCGGCGCCGTCGTCGCCCGGGCCCGGTGGCCCCGCTGCGGCCCGGCTCCGACCGGGGTACGCCGGCAGGACGTCTCCCGGACCCGCCGAGCGGCTGTGCCGGCACCGCCCCGATGCCTGTTCTGACCGTTGGTTGACCCTCCGCCGGCCGTTCCTCGGCGGACGTCGCGTCGTCCCCCGCCCCCCGGCCGCCCGGCTCAACCCGGCCGGGCCCCGACCGGCCCGGCTCGGATCGGCCCGGACCTGCGGAGTCCGCAATGGCGAGGTCGGACGTGGTGCCGGGGTCGGACGCCGTGGCGTGGGCCAGGGCGGCAACGATCCGGTCGGTGACGTCGGCCGGCATCTCGGGTGCGGACGCGCCCCAGGTGGCCAGGTCCGCGTGGACGTCCGCCACGGCCGGGGCCAGCAGCGCGTACGCCTGCGCCCAGCCGGGGTCCTCGTCGACCAGTCGGGCGACGAGATCCTCGTCCGGGGTGCCGTCCAGCGCCCCGCCGAGGTAGTCGGCGAGCAGGTCGTGGTCGACCTCCCTGTACCCCCCGGCAGTCACGCGTCCTCCTGGTGGAGATCCCGCCGGGACCGTCCCGACCCCGATCGGACGCCCTCGGGCGACCGCGGGTTCCCTCGGGTGACGGCCGGCACGTTCGGGCCCGTCGCCGGGGCCGGCTCCGCCCGCTGCGGGGTGGCCTGCGGCTCCGTCTTCTGCCTGCCGGGGCGCAGGTGCCCGAGCTGTGTCGCCAGGCGGGCCCGGCCCCGGGCGCACCGGCTCTTGACCGTCCCCTCGGCCACGTCGAGGATCCGGGCCACCTCGGCCACGGGGTAACCCTGCACGTCGACCAGGATCAGCGCCGCCCGCTGCTCGGGCGGCAGATCGGCGAGTGCCTGCCGGACCACGAGCGCCGTGTCGTGGTCCTGGACGGGTGCCGCCGGCTCGACGCCCCCGGTGCCGGAATCGGTGTCCCGGACGCCGTCCGGCAGCGGCACCGTCGGGTGCGCCTGGCGGCGGCGGATCCGGTCCAGGCACGCGTTCACCACGATCCGGTGCAGCCAGGTGGTGACCGCCGAGTCGCCCCGGAACCGCCCGGCGGCGCGGTGGGCGGAGAGCAGGGCGTCCTGGAGGGCATCGGCGGCCTCCTCGCGGTCGCCAAGCGTACGCAGGGCCACCGCCCAGAGCCGGTCCCGGTGCCGGTGGAAGAGCTCGGCGAAGGCGTGCGGGTCGCCGGCCACGTGGGCGTGCAGGAGATCGAGGTCCGCCGGCCCGGACGGTGGCACCGACGACGAGACCGGCGGACCCGCCGGTCCACCGGTCACCCGTTCGCCGCGTACGCCCATCACCACGTCCGGCGGATGCGGTGCCCGGAGCGCGGTGGCCGCCTCACGACCCCTGGACCGTGATCTCCTGGACGCCGAGCTTGTAGCCGCCGTCGCTCGACGGCAGCTCGGTGATCCAGAACAGCAGGTAGCGGTACTTCTGGTCGGCGTTGAAGCCGTTGAAGGTCATCTTGGTGCCCTCGTGCTCCTCGAACGGCTGGCCGATCGCGGTCTTCCTGTAGTCCGCGAAGAGCTGGGCGTCCCCGGAGGACGACGACGGCCGGTCGGTGGTGCCGGCGTAGAGCTGGGCGGAGGCGCCCCGGGCGGACAGGAGCACCTGCACGGACTTGACCGTGTGCTCGCCGCCGAGGTCGATCCAGACGCCCATGCCCTTCTTGAGGTTGCCGAAGTTGGCGCGCCCCCGGTAGGTCTGGGTCTCCCAGCCCTCGTCCTCGTCCCCGTCGTACACCTTGTCGGCGTTGCGGACCTCGGTCCGGTCGCCCTCCGGGTCGATGATCCGGGCGGTGCTGATCTTCAGCGGCCCGGCCGTGATGGCGGCCGGGGTGGCGTCGCCGGCGGGCGCGTTCGACGAGGGCGCCGCGACCGGGTTGGTCTGTGGGTCGTCGTCACCGCCGCCCAGGGCGGTGATGCCGATCAGCAGGCCGACCAGCGCGACCGCCAGCAGGCTGGCGATGCCGATCGCGACCTTGCGTCCGCCGGCGGCGGCGAGCGGCGACGGCTCCTCGCCGGTGTCGGCCGCGAAGCGCAGCGGGCCGGCGCTGTCGAGGAACTGCTCGTCGGCCGGCACGTCCAGCCGGGCCAGCTCGGCCGCGAGCACGTCCGACGAGGGCGGCTCGATCTCGGCGTCCAGCAGGTCCATGGTGAGGTCGTCGAGGTACGCCGGCACGCCCGCCCGCACCTGCCGGGGGGCGGCGATCGCGCCGGCCGCGTCGCGTACGGCGTCGGGGATGGCGGCCCGGCCGTGGCCGGCGGTGGCGCCACGCAGCGGGGCCTCGGCGTGCGGCCAGTGCCCGGTCAGGGCGAAGTAGAGGACCCCGCCGATCGCGCGGACGTCGCTCTGCTGGCTGTCGGCGCCGTCGGTGCGCGCGTCGGCCAGCACCACCCGGCCGTCGTCACTGATCATCACCGTGCCGGGGTGGACGTTGCCGTGCACCATGCCGGTGGCGTGCACGGCGGCGAGGGCGCTGGCGACCGCGTTGCCGATGGTGGTGGCGCGCGCCGGGTCCATCGGCCCGTCGGTGACCAGCTCGCGCAGCGACTGCCCGTCGACCCACTCCCGCACCACGTACGCCCGCTCGGCCTCGTCGATCGCGTCGTAGACGCCGACCAGGTTGGGGTGGATGACACGGCTGGCCGCGACGGCGCCCTGGAGCATCTCGGTGGCCGAGTCGCCACCCGGGTAGCGCAGCACGACCGCGACGGGACGGCGCAGGATGACGTCGACCCCGCGCCAGACCAGCCGACCCGCGCTGTCGTTGTTGATGTGCTCGACCAGCTCGTAACGCTCGGCGAGGATCTCACCGGCCGTGGGAGCACCGAAGGTCATGACCTGAGGAGCGCTCTCCTCCGCCTCCTGACCTTCGCCGACCTGGGTCACCCGTCCTCCCTCGGTGATCGTGTCGATCGATGGACCCGCGCTGCTGGGCATGTGGCTTCCCGCTCTGCCTTCGAAGGAACCGGCCGACCGGTGTCGACGCGGAGCGCCGGCGCCTGCCGTACCCGTCGAGAGCGACCTTACCCGGGTTGGCCGTCTCCCCGACATGTCATCTTCGCGCCGCTCCCGGGCCGAGCTGCCGGCAGGCGGCCGACTTGTCCGGTTGCTCCCGTTGTCAGCCACGTTGCTGGCACATGTACTGGCCAATCTAGAGGTTGGCCGCAAGCGTCCGCAGGGAGGGGGCCGGCCGTTGCGGCGACCGCGCCGACGCAGCCGGGTTCCCCCCGACCGGACCGCCATGCTCAGCCGTACGGCTGGTTATCCACAGGCCCTTTCGGTGCCTGAGCGGCGAATCGCGGAGTTATCCACAGGCGCATCCCCAGGCTGGTGATCCTCGTTCACAGAGAGTGCAGTCCGCCCGCAGCGTGTCGCCCGCCCCGAGAGACGGGTTTCGGTCAGCGGCCCAGCCGGCGGCGGACCATGCCCACGACCTCGGTGATCTCGCCGATCCGCAGGACCATGGCCAGCCCGAGGTACGTCCCGCCGATCACCGCCCCACCGACCACGAGCTGGACGACGGCCTCCAGGCGGCTCGGCGTGTCGTCGCCGGGCAGCAGCTTGACCACGATCAGGCCGACCACCGCCGCGCCGAGCGCCGCGACCGCGACCCGCGCGCTGGTGCGCATGATCTCGCCGAGGCCGATCCGACCCACTCGGGGACGTAGCAGCCAGGCGGAGGCGATCGCGGCGGCCAGGTAGGAGACGGCGTTGCCGATCATCATGCCGGCGCCGGCGAAGCTTGCCGAGAAGACCGCGAAGAGCACGATCTGCACCCCGATGCGCAGCGCCACCACCGGAATGTTGATCAGCGCCGGGGTGCGGGTGTCCGGCAGGGCGTAGAAGGCGAACGTGAAGAGCTGGCTGACCGCGAACGGCACCAGGGCGAGCGCGGCGGCCAGCAGCACCACCGAGGTGGCGGTGGCGTTGCCCTCGTCGAAGGCGCCCCAGCGGAACAGGGTGAACGAGATCGGGGAGGCGAGCACGGCGTAGCAGACCGCGATCGGGGCGAGCACCGCGGTGACCGTCCGGGTGCCCCGGGACAGGTCGGCCGCCACGTCGGCGTACCGGCCGTCGGCGGCGGCCGCGCTCATCCGGGGCATCAGCGCGGTGATGATCGAGACGGCGATGATGCCGTGCGCCGTCATCAGCAGCAGGAAGACGTTGTTGTAGATCAGCGGGCCGGCGGCGTTCTCCCTGCCCGCCCGGTTCAGCAGGTTGAACAGCACGATCAGGCCGATCTGGCTGACCGCGACGTAGCAGAACATCCACGCCCCGAGCCGGCCCAGCTCGCGCAGGCCGAGCTTGCGGAAGTCGAAGCGCAGCTTCCAGCGGAAGCCGACCTTGCGCAGCGCCGGCAGCAGGCCGGCGGCCTGGATGGCGACGCCGAGCAGGGTGCCGCCGCCGATCAGCAGGATCCGCCCGGTCGTCATCTCGTCCGGCTTGATGATGTCCGCGCCGAAGATCGCGATGTAGAGGCCGGCGGTGGCGATCACCACCAGGTTGTTCAGGATCGGCGCCCACATCGGGGCGGCGAAGTGGCCCCGGGTGTTGAGCACCGCGCTGATCAGCGCGCTCAACCCGGAGAAGAAGATCATCGGCAGCATCAGGCGGGCCAGCCCCGTGACCAGCTTCGAATATTCGCCGGCCGACTCACCGCTGCCGTAGAGCATGGTCAACCACGATGCCGACAGCACTGCCAACAACGCGGCCACGCCGAGCGCCAGCACCGCCAGGGTGAGCAGCCGCTGGGCGTACGCCTGGCCGCCGTCCGCGTCCGACTTGCGCCGCCGTACCAGCACCGGGATCAGCACGCTGGTGAGTACGCCGCCGAGCAGGAACTCGTAGACCATCCCGGGCAGGATCTGCGCGGTGGTGTACGCGTCACCGACCAGCGCGCCGCCGAGCGCCGCCGCGATCACCAGGTTGCGCAGGAAGCCCGTACCGCGGCTGACCAGGCTGCCCATGGCCATCACCGCGCTGTTGGTCGCGGCGCTGGCCTCGGCCACCTGCTCCTGTGGCGGCGCGGTCGACTCCATGGCCGGCTGGTTGAGCGGCTCGGCGGAGATGAACGTCGCGCCGTCCGACGGCCCGCCGGGCGTCGCGCCGCCGGGTGCGCCGCCCTGTGCGGCGTTCGCGCTGCGGTAGAGACCGCCGCTCATCTTGTCGCCTCCAAGGCAGGGGAACGTCGGAGCCGGGCCCGGGCCCGCACGTCACAGACGATAGTCAACGGCCACCCGTTACCCGCGCCCGGCGGACCGCATCCCCGTCGGGACCGATAGTCTGGCGCTCCCATGTCCGAAGCCTCCGCTCCCCACGCCGCCGACCGCCGCGAACTCACCGCCGCACAGCGCAACGCCGTCGCCGAACTGCTCCGGGTCTCCCCGGTCGCCGACGAGTTGGGCCGCCGGTTCGCGCGGGCCGGCCACGAGCTGCACCTGGTGGGCGGTTCGGTACGCGACGCCCTGCTCGGCCGCCTCGGCGACGACCTCGACTTCTGCACCGACGCGCACCCCGACGAGACCCTGCGCATCGTGCGCGGCTGGGCCGAGTCGATCTGGGAGACCGGCCGGGAGTTCGGCACCATCGGGTGCCAGCGCGACGGGCTGCGGCTGGAGATCACCACCTTCCGTGCCGAGTCCTACGACCAGGTCAGCCGCAACCCGATCGTCGAGTACGGCACCGACCTCGCCGAGGACCTGCGGCGGCGCGACTTCACCATCAACGCGATGGCGGTCAGCCTGCCCGAGCACCGGTTCACCGACCCGCACGGTGGGCTGGACGACCTGGCCGCCAAGGTGATCCGCACCCCGGGCACCCCGGCGGAGTCGTTCGGCGACGACCCGCTGCGGATGCTGCGCGCGGCCCGCTTCGCCGCGCAGCTGCGCTTCGCGGTGCACCCCGACGCGTACGCGGCGATGACCCGGATGGCCGGCGACCTGGACCGGATTACGGCCGAGCGGATCCGCGACGAGTTCACCAAGCTGCTCTGCGGCGCGGACCCGATCACCGGGCTGCGGCTGCTGGTCGACACCGGGCTCGCCGAGCGCTTCCTGCCGGAGCTGACCGGGCTCAAGCTGGAGATCGACGAGCACGCCCAGCACAAGGACGTCTACGAGCACACCCTGACCGTGGTGAGCAACGCCGTCTCGTACGAGACGGAGGGGCCGGACTTCGTCCTGCGGATGGCCGCGCTGATGCACGACGTCGGTAAGCCGGCGACGAAGGCGGTGGGCTCGGACGGCCGGGTCAGCTTCCACCACCACGAGGTGGTCGGCGCCCGGCTCACCAAGGCCCGGCTGAAGGCGCTGCGCTACCCGAAGGAGATCACCTCCAAGGTGACCGCGCTGGTGGCGCTGCACCTGCGCTTCTACGGCTACGGCCGGGGCGAGTGGACCGACTCGGCGGTGCGCCGATACGTCGCCGACGCCGGTGACCTGCTGCCGCGGCTGCACAAGCTGACCCGGTCGGACTGCACCACCCGCAACCGCCGCAAGGCGGCCCAGCTCGCCGCCGACTACGACGCGCTGGAGGAGCGGATCGCCCGGATCGCCGCCGAGGAGGACCTGGCGCGGGTCCGGCCCGACCTGGACGGCAACGCCATCATGGAGCTGCTGGGCGTACCGCCGGGACCCGTCGTCGGACAGGCCTGGAAACACCTCAAGGAGCTGCGCCTGGAGCGCGGCCCGCTGGACCGCGACGAGGCCGAGGCGGAGCTGCTGCGCTGGGCCCGCGACAGGGGCCTGTAGCAAGGACCGGTGCCGATGCCGGCCAGCGTTCTCCGACGGCTGGGCGTACCCCATCGCGGGGCGAGTACGGGAACGCCGCGTATCGACCGAATGGCTGACGCGTCAGCTACTGATCATTACTGATGATGGGGCGGAATTCTCCAGCCCTCCGAGTCCGGCAGAGGCTGGCCGTGCGACCGGTCCGCGTCCACAGCGGACGGTCCTTCGAATCAACGGGGAGTCATTTGTGAGACGTCGTGGCGTTGCACGCCGCTCAGCGGTGGCGGGGCTGCTTCTCGCCTCCGCGACGGCGGTCGCCGTCGCCGGTTCGGGCGGCGCGGCGATGGCCGAGCCCGCCGAGCCGACCCGGGCGCCCGTGCGTGGTGCCGAACCCGGCAAGGTCGTACCGGGCCGCTACATCGTCGTCCTCAAGGACGGCAGGGCAACACCGAGCGAGACCCGGGCCGCCGCGTCCGCGCTCGCGCAGAAGAACGGGGGCAAGGTACGCAAGGTCTTCACCAACGGCCTGCGTGGGTACTCGATGGAGGCCAGCGCGGGTCAGGTGAAGCGGCTCTCGCTGGACCCGCAGGTGGCCTACGTGGAGCCCGTCGTACGGGCCTCGGCCACCGGGACCCAGAGCAGTCCGCCGTCCTGGGGCCTGGACCGGATCGACCAGGTGTCGCCGAAGCTGGACGGTTCCTACACCTACCCCGGCACGTCGGCGGCGGGCGTCACCGCGTACGTGCTCGACACCGGTATCAACATCACGCACCAGGACTTCGGCGGCCGGGCCAGATACGGCTTCAACGCCATGTCCGACCGCGCCTCCACCAAGGACGCCAGTGACTGCGACGGGCACGGCACGCACGTGGCAGGCACGGTGGGTGGCACCAGGTACGGCGTCGCCAAGGACGTCAAGCTGGTCGCGGTGCGGGTCCTGGACTGCGAGGGCTCCGGCACGAGCGAGGAGCTCCTCAGCGGCATCAACTGGGTGACCGCGAACGCCGTCAAGCCGGCCGTGGCGAACATGAGCCTCGGTTTCGGCGGAAACGTCCAGGCGGTCAACGACGCGGTGAACGCCTCGATCGCCAGCGGCATCACCTACGCGGTCGCCTCGGGCAACTCCATGCAGGACGCCTGCCTGGTGAGCCCGGCGTCGGTGCCGGCGGCGATCACGGTCGGCGCCACGGACAAGATCGACGCGCGGGCCTGGTTCTCCAACTACGGCGCCTGCGTCGACACGTTCGCGCCGGGCGTCAGCATCACCTCCGCCACCATCGGCTCCACGACGGGCGCCGCGACGCTGAGCGGCACCTCGATGGCGTCACCGCACGTCGCCGGCGCTGCGGCGCTGCTGTTGGCGGCGAACCCGACGTGGAGTCCGTCGCAGGTGCGCGACAGCATCGTGACCGGTGGCCTCGCCGGCTCCGTCCACGACACGCAGCGCTCGCTGGACCGGTTCCTCCAGGTCGGTACCGGGCCGGTGGCCCGCAGCTCGTACGGGCTGAAGGCGCGGGTCAACGGCAGGTTCGTCGCCGCCGACGGTGGAGGCACGAAGCCGCTGATCGCCGCTGCTGCTGCCATCGGCGGGTGGGAGAAGTTCGACATCGTCGACGCAGGAAGCGGGTACGTCGGGCTGAAGGCGCGGGTCAACGGCAGGTTCGTCGCCGCGGACGGTGCGGGCACGAAGCCGCTGATCGCCGCTGCTGCTGCCATCGGCGGGTGGGAGAAGTTCCAGATCGTCCACAACACCGATGGCAGTGTCAGCCTCAAGGCGGTGGTGAACGGCAAGTTCGTCGTCGCGGACGGCGGGGGTACGCTGCCGCTGATCGCGAGCGCCGATGTCATCGGTGCCTCGGCGAAGTTCGACCTGGAGGCACCGAACCCGATCGTCAGCCTCAGGGCGGCGGTGAACGGCAGGTTCGTCGCCGCGGACGGTGCGGGCACGAAGCCGCTGATCGCCGGCGCCGCTGCCGTCGGCGGGTGGGAGAAGTACGAACTGGTCTTCCTCCCGGAGGGCAGCTTCTTCACGCTGCGCGCCCTGGTCAACGGCAAGTTGGTGACCGCGGAGAGCGAGGGCACGAAGCCGTTGATCGCCACGGGCACCACCGTCGGCCCCGCAGAGGTGTTCGACTTCGTCGACTACAACGCGGACGGCTCCATCTATCTGCGCGCGTACGTCGACGGGCAGGCGATCACCGCCGGTGCCAACCCGCTCATCGCGGACCGGACCATCGACTGGTCCAGCCCGACCCTGGGCCTCGGGACCGCACAGAAGTTCACTGTCGACGTCGTCTGACGGAGCCTGTGGCACCCGCCGCGTCGCCCCTCGGGCGGAGCGGCGGGTGCCAGCCCACTGCGGCACCCGCCGGGCGGTCACCCCCGGTAGGTGATTCTCCGCCCCACGGCCCCACCGAACGTCGGCGCCCGCCGAGCCGTTTCAGAGCACGGCTCGGCGGGCGCCGTTCTGTCCGGCCTCGGACAGTCGCGTCGGCCAGGTCAGTTGGCGTGCCGCTCGACGGCCGTCCCGGCCACCTGCGGCGCCCCGTCGCCGTTGCCGGTGGTCGCCGCCGCCGAGCCGAGCTTGCCAAGCAGGCCGGCCAGGTCGATGCCGGTCAGGTCGCTGCCGAGCTGGAGCCCCTGGGCCACGTTGCCCGCCACCGACTTGGTCAGCGACGAGGCGCCGTCGGTGGAGATGACGGTCATCTTGTCGATCGCGCCGATCGGGGCGCTGGCCGCCTCGACGACCTGCGGCAGCACCTTGACCAGCAGGTCCAGCACGGCGGCTTCGCCGTACGCCGCGAAGGCCTCGGCCTTGCGGGCCATCGCGTCGGCCTCGGCCTGCCCCTTGGCCAGGATGGCCGCGGCCTCGGCCGCACCCTCCCGCTCGACCGCCTCGGCGATGGCGGAGCGGCGGCGCTGCTCGGCCTCACCCTCCTTGGCGCCTTCGATGGCGTTGGCCTCGGCCAGCGCGGCCCGGCGGGCCCGCTCGCCCTCACCGGTGAGCCGGGCCTGCTCGGCGGCGGCCTGGGCGGCGGCGATGACGGCCTGGCGCTGAGCGTCGGCGTTGAGTACGGCCGCGTTGCGGGACGCCTCGGCCTCCTGCTCCACCTTGTACCGGGCGGCGTCGGCCGGCTTGCGCACCTCCGTGTCGAGCTGACGCTGCTTGAGCTCGGCGTTGCGCTCGGCGACCTTCTGCTGCTCGGAGAGGATCGCCTGGTCCCGCTCGGCCTGGGCCAGCGGCCCGGCGGCGGCGGACTTCGCCTTGGCCGCGTCGATCTCCGCCTGGATGGCGGCCTGCTTCAGCGACAGGTTCCGGTTGGCCTCGGCGATGGCCTCCTCGGCGAGCAGCCGCTCCTGCTCGGCCTGCTGCCGGGCCCGCGCCTCGGCGATGGCCGCGTCCTTGAGCACCCGGGCGGCCTCCGGCCGGCCCAGGTCCTGGAGGTAGGAGCCCTCGGCCAGGATGTCCTGGAGCTGGAAGGTGTCCAGCACCAGGCCCTGGTTGGTCATCGAGTGCTCGGCCTCCTCGGCGACCGCGCTGGCGAACGCCGCCCGGTCCCGGATGACCTCCTCGACGGTGAGCCGGCCGACGATCGAGCGCAGCGCGCCGGCCAGCACCTCCCGGGTGAAGTCCTCGATCTCGTCCTGCTGGTGCAGGAAGCGCTGCGCGGCGGCGCGGATGGCGTCCTCGGTGCCGCCGACCTTGACGATCGCGACGCCGTGCAGGTCGGCACGGATGCCCTGCTTGCTGACCGCGCCCTTGATGCCGACGTCGATCCGCCGGCTGGACAGGTCGAGCGACTGGAGCTTCTGCACCACGGGCAGGACGAAGACGGACGCGCCGAGCACGACCTTCTGCCCGGAGTTGTCGGTCGACCGGCCGCCGTCGGCGGTCTGCGTGGTGCGGCCCTTGCGGCCGGTGACGATGAACGCCTCGTTCGGCCCGGCCACCTTGATGCGGGAGAGCACGAAGAGCACGAGCACGAGGACGAGGAGGACCGCGCCGCCGATGGCGATGAGAAGGGGCATGTGACCGTCCTGTTTTCTATGAGGGGGTTCAGTAGGTCTCGACGTGCACGCTGGTCTCGCTGAGCGCCTCGACCACGAAGATCTGGGCGCCGACCGGGATCGGCCGGTCGGCGCGGGCGTTGAGCTTGACCGGCTGGCCGGCCACCCGGACCCGGACCTCGCCGTAGCCGTCGGCGGGCACGGGGGTGACCACCAGGCCGAGCGCGCCGACCAGGTGGTGGCGGGTGGGGGTGGGGTCGGTGCGCATGTCGCGGGCCGCCCGGCTCAGCCGGGCCGCGGCCCAGGCGGTGGGCACGGCCGCGACGACGCCGCCGGCCAGGGCCACGGCGATCATGCCGGGCGTACGCCCACCGACCAGCTCGTTGACGATCGCGGCGCCGAAGCCGAGCGCTCCGGTGAACCCGGCGACCGCCTCCACCGACACCGGACCGTCGAAGTCCGGGTTGCCGAAGTGGAGCAGCTCGCCGCCGAGCAGGGCGAGCGCCAGTACCGCGACGCCCGCGCCGCCGATGATGAGGAAGATCAGCGTCCCCGTGGCCACGGCCTGCACGGTATCGGTGCCCCGCAACGTCGGCCGGTGCGTCGGCCCGGACGGCGTTGCGATCCGGGCCGTTCAGCGGGGCGCGATCGCGAGGGTCAGGTTGACGTCCAGCGACGCGGGGAGGGCCTGCCGCGCCAGTTCCCGACCGTCGAGGTCGACCAGCACCATCTCGGCCGTCCAGCCGACGCGGTGCAGCAGCCGGTCGTCGGCGACCCACACGGCGTCCTCGGCGGGAGCCGGGCCGATCACCCGCCCGGTCGCCACCTCCGCCAGCTTCGGGCCGTCCTGACCCTTGACGATCACGAGCCGCCCGTCCGGCGACCACGACCAGGGGCCGGCCGGGTCGCCCGGGACGGGCACGAACCGGGTCGGCCGGCCGTCCGTGGCGGAGAAGAACTGCACGCCCCGGCGCGCGTGCGGCCGGGACTCCGAGCGCGGGGCACCCGGATCGGTCTGCTGGAGCGCGACCTCCCGGCCGTCCCGGCTCCAGGTGAAGAAGCAGTGGTCGGTGCAGAAGTACCGGTCGGTGTCCACCGGGAAGGTGCGGTAGGCGCCGGTGGCCGCGTCGAGCACGCCGAGGGAGAAGCTGGCGCTCTCCTTGTCCAGCACGGTCAGCGCCAACCGCCGCCCGTCCGGCGACCAGTGCGGGGTCATGATGTGGCTGCCGGTGCGGATCCAGCGGACCGTACCGTGGCCCAGGTCGAGCAGGCCGATCCGACCGGCGCGTTCGTAGTCGACGACGACGGCGGTTCCGCCGCGGGGCGCGGCCCACGTCTCCTCGTACCGGCGATCGGCGGTGGCGTACCGGCCGCGCTCGCGGTCCAGGGCGTACCCCTGCACGGCGGGAGTGCCGGTGGAGGTGGCGCCGGTCAGCACCCAGCCGCCGGGCAGCGTCACGACCGCCCGCGTCCAGTCGCCGGTCGGCGCGGGGACGACGGACATCGTGCGCGGGGCGGCCGACACCGTCGCCACCGGGGTGACGACCGGTGCCCAGGTGGCGGTGTCCGGGGGTGCGCCGGGTCGCAGCCAGACGTACGGCCCGACGAGGGCGACCAGTGCCGCGACGGCGCCCCCGGCGGCGGTCGTGCGGCGACGGCGACGCAGCCGTCGGCCCCGTCGCAGGGCCCGGTCGGCGAGGTCGGGCGCCGCCCGGGCCTCGGCCGCGATCTCCCGTACGGCGGAACGCAGGACGTCCTCCCCGGAGCCGTTCATCGGACCTCCTCCGTGACACTGTCGTCGAGGACGGGTACCAGTTGCCGCAGTCTGGCCAGTGCCTTCGAGGTCTGGCTGGCGACCGTGCCGGCACGGCAGCCGAGCAGCGCGGCGGTCTGCTCGACGCTGAGGTCCTCCAGGTAGCGCAGGGTCAGCACGGCGCGCTGCCGGGGCGGCAGCGACAGCAGCGCGTCGCGCAGCAGCATCCGCAGGTCGGCGTCCTGACCGCTGTCCCGGCTGCCCACCCGCTCGGGCAGCACCGCGACCGGCACCTCCGGCCGCCGGGACCGGCGCCGCCATCCGGAGACCTGGTCGTGGTAGAGGATCCGCCGCACGTACGGCTCGGCGTCGCCGCGGATCCGGGGCCACCGGGCGTACGCCTTGGCCAGCGCGTTCTGCAGCAGGTCCTCGGCGCCGTGCTGGTCGCCGGCCAGGGCGTACGCGATGCGCAGCAGGACGTTTCCCCGTTCGTTGACGAACGCGGTGAACTCCCCGTCGGTCCCTTCGGTCACCGCCCACCTCCGGTAGCTCTGACGCTCCCCGGCGTCCGAACTTTGCCGTCGCCCGCAATCCAGATGTTGACAAGATCCGGATCGGGCGCCGATCTCGACATCGACGAGAAGGAGCCACGCTTGTCCTCGGCAACCCCTGACCACCGTCGGCAGCTGACCGGCCCGGCCGCCTCTCGTCGGCGACCCGGATGCCCGGCGGCCCGTCCGGCGGCTCGGGCGGGAGGCACTGTCGGGGCACCGGGGACAATGGGGGGATGCGCTGGACCGTGCTCGACTCCCCGATCGGCGAGTTCTCCGTCGCCACCGACGGCACCCACGTGTGTCGGGCCCACTTCGGCCGGGTCGACGCAGCGACCGAGGAGCCGGGCGACGAGGCGGCCCGACAGGCGCTGGCGGAGCTGCGGGCGTACTTTGCGGGCGAGCTGACCGGGTTCGCGGTGCCGCTGGCCGCGCCGGGCGGGTCCGACTTCGAACGGGGCGTCTGGCGGGAGATGACCCGCATCCCGTACGGGGAGACGCTCACCTACGGCGAGGTGGCCCGCCGGCTCGGCGACCCGGGTGCCGCACGCGCGGTCGGGGTGGCCTGCAACCGCAACCCGATCCCGGTGCTCGTGCCGTGCCACCGGATCGTCGGTGCCGGCGGCAAGCTGGTCGGTTTCGGCGGCGGCCTGGACCGGAAGGTGAAGCTGCTGGAGTTGGAGGCCGGGGTCGCCCTGCGCCGCGCCTGGTCCTGACGCGGTCCCGCCCGCACCCGCCCGTTCAGCTCGGGGCGGGCAGGCAGCCGCCGTCGGCGATGCGGGTGCCGATCTCCACCGTGACGTCACCCGCCCGGACGCTGCCGAAGACGCACGCCCGGCCGGTCCAGCCCGCGAAGACCAGCCCGTCGACGGGGCCGAGGTCGAGCCGGCCCGGTGGCCGCACGGTGACCCCGGTCAGCCCCGTCGCCACGATCGCCCGCCGGACGGCCTCCTGCCCGGGCTCGTCCCGGCCGCCGGCGGTCAGCAGGTTGAGGCTCTTCCTGACGTCCGCAGCGCAGGCCCGTGCGCCGCTGGCCGCCTCCTCGCCGAGCGTCCCGCGCTGCCGGAAGGCGTCATTGGCCGCCTGCTGGCGGCGGAACTCCTCCGCGCGACGCTGCTCGTCGGTCAGTGGCTGTCGGGTGCCGGGTGGACGCGACGTGGCGGCCGGGACACCGCCACCGGACGGGGCGACCTGCCCGGGGCGCGCGACCGGCGTGCCCGCCCTGACGCAGCCGGCCTCGGGCGGCGCTGCGGAGGTGACTGGGCGGGCCGAGCCGACGCCGCCGTCCGGTGCCGTGCTGGCTGTTCGGGCCGGGCCACCGGCTGTCGTGGTGCCGTCGGCCGGTGCCACGCCGCCGGCCGGGGCGCTGGTCGGGTCGGATCCCGGCGCCGCACAGCCGACGAGGACCGGAAGGAGCACCGCGACGGCGAAAGCCCCGACGACCCGTCGCGCGCCGCCATGAGGGAGGGACGTCACGTCGGTCAGCGTAACGGCGCGTCGCCGTCCCTTCGACCCCGTGTGCGGCCGGTGGCCGTTGCGCGTACGGCTGCGGAAGGGCTGGACGCGGCGAGGGCCGGGTCCGTGCGGACCCGGCCCTCGATGGTGCTGGTGTCGGCGCGTCAGCGCTCGGCGTCACCGGCGATGAACGCCTCGACGGCGGCGTGCGCGTCGTGGTCGGCGTACTGCACCGGCGGGGACTTCATGAAGTACGACGAGGCCGACAGGATCGGGCCGCCGATCTTCCGGTCCAGCGCGATCTTCGCGGCGCGGACGGCGTCGATGATGACACCGGCCGAGTTCGGCGAGTCCCACACCTCGAGCTTGAGCTCGGCGTTCAGCGGGGTGTCGCCGAAGGAGCGGCCCTCCAGGCGGATGTACGCCCACTTGCGGTCGTCCAGCCACGGCACGTGGTCCGACGGGCCGATGTGCACGTCGCTCTTGGCCATCTCGTGCGGGATCTGCGAGGTGACCGACTGGGTCTTCGAGATCTTCTTCGAGACCAGGCGGTTGCGCTCCAGCATGTTCATGAAGTCCATGTTGCCGCCGAAGTTGAGCTGGTACGTGCGCAGCAGCTCGACGCCCCGGTCCTCGAACAGCTTCGCCAGCGCGCGGTGCACGATGGTGGCGCCGACCTGGCTCTTGATGTCGTCGCCGACGATCGGCAGGCCCGCGTCCTCGAACTTCTTGGCCCACTCCGGGTCGGAGGCGATGAAGACCGGGAGCGCGTTGACGAACGCGCAACCGGCGTCGATCGCGGCCTGGGCGTAGAACTTGTCGGCCTGCTCGGAACCGACCGGCAGGTACGAGACCACGACGTCGACCTGCGCGTCGCGCAGCGCCTGGGCGACGTCGACCGGCTTGGCGTCGGACTCCTCGACGATCTCGCGGTAGTACTGGCCCAGACCGTCGAAGGTCGGACCGCGCTGCACGGTGACGCCGGTCGGCGGCACGTCGCAGAGCTTGATGGTGTTGTTCTCGCTGGCGACGATCGCCTCGGCGAGGTCCATGCCCACCTTCTTGGCGTCCACGTCGAACGCCGCGACGAACTGCACGTCCGAAACGTGGTAGTCGCCGAAGGTGACGTGCATGAGACCCGGGACGCGGTCGTTCGGGTCGGCGTTCCGGTAGTACTCCACGCCCTGTACGAGGGACGAGGCGCAGTTACCCACACCGACGATGGCGACGCGGACGGAGCCCATAGCGTCTGCCTCCTTCTTCTTCATCACGGCCGCTCTTTCCTGGACTCTCCAGGCGGAGGCGGGCTGTTGTCTTCTCGTCGGCCGCCGGCCGTCCCGGTTGACGGGACCGTCGGGGCACGGCCGGAGCGCTCGTTGGCGATGAGCTCCTCCAGCCAGCGGACCTCGCGCTCACAGGCGTCCAGGCCGTGGCGCTGCAGTTCCAGCGTGTAGGCGTCGAGCCGCTCGGCCGCCCTGCCGAGCACGTCGCGAAGCCCTTCACGGCGTTCCTCGATCTTCCGCCGGCGACCCTCGAGGATGCGGAGCCGGGTCGCCTGGTCGGTCCGGGCGAAGAACGCGAAGTGCACACCGAAACCCGTGTCGTCGTACGTCTCCGGCCCGGTCTGCGCGATCAGTTGGGCGAAGCGTTCCTTGCCCTCCGCCGTGATCTCGTAGACCACCCGACCTCGTCGGCTGGTCAGCGCGGGAACCTCCTCGACCGTGGCGGGTGCCTCCGCGGCCTCGGTGATCCATCCCGCCGCCTGCAACCTGCGCAGCGTGGGATAGAGCGAGCCGTAGCTGATCGCCGCCCTGATCGCACCGAGCTTGGCGGTCAGCTCCTTGCGCAGCTCGTAGCCGTGCATCGGAGACTCCTGCAGGAGGCCGAGGATGGCGAGCTCGAGCACGGGCCATCCTCTCTGTACCCTCTACGCGGAGCGGTAACCGCCGCGATGTATCGGACCGATACATCGCACGCTAGCGGATCGCCGTGATCAGGGCAAACCTCCGCTCCGAGGTTCTCCGGTCACGCATCGTCACCGTGGTCGCCCCGTCCGACGAGACCGCGTACCCTTCTCCGCATGCGTACGCAGCGCCAGGTAGTCGACTACTCGCTCCGGAAGCGAGCGGTGCTGCGTGAGCTCCTCGCGGGCCGGGTCGGCACGTACGACGTCTGCGACGCCTCGCCCTACCTGAAGAACGCCGCCCGCTTCCACGGGGAGCCGACCGACGAGCGGTGTCCGATCTGCCGGAGCGAGAACCTGACCCACGTCCACTACATTTACGGCGACGAACTCAAGCAGTCAGCCGGCCAGGCCCGGACACTGGCCGAGTTGCCGGTGCTGGCGATGACGGTGCGTGAGTTCCAGGTCTTCGTGGTGGAGGTGTGCCTCGGCTGTGACTGGAACCATCTCGTCGAGCAGTACCTGCTCGGCCGGGACGGCCTGACCGGGAGTCCGGAGGGTGGGCAGGAGCAGGACGCGGTGGGCGGCGCGGCCGCCTCGGGTAACGGTGCGGGCAGTCGACGGAGGCGAGAGGCGCAACGGTGATCTTCGCTCGATCGGCCGACCCCGGCCAGCGCACGCACGCCTGGGGAGACCGACGGATCGTTGGTCTGATTGGCCCGATTGATTCGCAAGTGGCACCTGTCGACCGGCACGCAAGTGCCGCCCTCGACAGGTGTCCCATCTCACGGCAAACCGGTGGCGGCGCAGTCGCGTCCCACCGCGACGGCAGGGTGTGAGGAATGAACTCGTACGGCGATTCCAGTTCCCCGCGCGGGCGGGCCCAGATTCCGGGCCAGCACGGCGACCCCGGCGGTGACGCCTCCGGGGGCGGCTGGTCGGCTGCACAGGACGGTACGGCACCCGCGGGCCGCGCCTCGGTCGCGCCCCGCGCCGCCGGCGGGCGGGCCTCGGTCGGCGGCTCGGCCGCCGTTCCGCCGCGCGGCGGTTCCGTTCCCGGTTCGGCGTCCGCGGCCGTTCCGCCGCGCGCCGGAACAGCCTCGGTGGGCTCCGCCTCGGTGGGTTCGGCCTCGGTCGGTCGGGCGGCGCCCGGCCGGGCCGTGCCGGTCTCGCCTGCGCCCGGCGTCGGCCGGGCGGCGGGCTCGGGTCGCGCTTCGGTGCCGGTCTCCCCGGCCGGCGGGCCGGCAGGTCGCGCCTCGGTGGGCTCCGCCGCCGTCGGCGCCGCCCCGGCCGGACGGGCCAGCGTCGGATCGGCGGCGGTCGGCGGCGTCAGCGGCCGCGCCTCGGCCCGGGCGAGCGTCTCGCCGGCCGCAGGCGGCCCGGGTGGGCCCGGCGGGCCGACCGGCCCCGGTCGGCGCGGGCGCGGCGCGGGCGACCCGGCCGGTGCGTCGCGGGCGAAGAAGCGCAAGCGGGTCAACATGCTGATCGCCGCCTTCGCCGTGTTCATCATGCTCGCCGGGCTCGGCGTCGTCGGCTTCACCTACTACTCGACCAACGTGGTCCTTCCGGAGGACACCACGCCGCCGCAGGCGACCACCCTCTACGCGTCCGACAACAAGACGATCATCGCGAAGGTCGGCACGCAGAACCGGACCCTGGTCACCATCGACCAGATCCCGAAGTGGGTGCAGGACGCCGTCGCCGCGGCCGAGGACCGCAACTTCTACGAGCACTCGGGTGTGGACTACAAGGGCATCGTCCGGGCCGCGTGGAACAACGTCTCCGGCGGCAGCAAGCAGGGCGCCTCGACGATCACCCAGCAGTACGCGCGCAACGCGTTCGACAACCTGAAGGACGACACCTACGCCCGGAAGGTCAAGGAGGCGATTCTCGCCTCCAAGCTGAACGACGAGTACACCAAGCCGCAAATCATGCAGCACTACCTGAACATCATCTACTTCGGGCGGGGCGCGCACGGCATCGAGGCGGCGGCGCAGACGTACTACGGCAAGCCGGCGAACAAGCTGAGTGTGGCCGAGGGCGCGGTCCTCGCCGCGCTGATCAAGCAGCCGGAGGCCGGGATGGGCCACAAGGGCTACGACCCGGCGGTGAACCTTGCCGAAGCCAAGTCCCGCTGGGAGTACGTGATCGGCGGCATGGTCGCCGAGGGCTGGCTGAACGCCCCGGGCAAGCCGGCGGCGCCCACCCTGGCCGAGTACCCGATGCCCAAGAAGCCGAACCAGGGCGGCGCCGGCATCGACTTCGGCGTCAACACCCCGTACGGCAACGTGATCAACTACGTCAAGCAGGAGATGCGGGACAAGGGCATCTGCGTCGACAAGGAGGAGCAGATCACCGACGCCAAGCCGCTCTGTTCCCAGGCGCTCATGTCGGGTGGCTACAAGATCCGCACCACGATCGACACGAAGATCCAGGAGGCGGCGGTCGAGACCGCCCAGCGCAGGACCAAGGGATCTGAACTCGCCGGCCAGCCGCCGAACCTGATGGCGGCGGTGGTCGCCATCGAGCCGAAGAACGGTCGCGTGCTCGCCTACTACGGCGGCGACAACGGCACCGGCACCGACTACGCCGGCAGGAACATCGACTCCTCCGGCAACCCCTACGGCGGTCACCCGCCGGGCTCGAGTTTCAAGATCTACACGCTGGCGGCGGCGCTCAAGGAGGGCAAGGCCCTCGAGTCGCGCTGGAAGGGCAAGGCCTTCACCCCGAAGGACACCAAGTTCAAGGTCAGCAACGCCGGCGTCGACAACCCGGAGTGCGGCAACTCCTGCACCCTGACGGTCTCCACCCTCAAGTCGCTGAACGTGCCGTTCTACCACGTCACCGAGGCGATCGGCCCGGACAAGGTCGTCGACATGGCGGCCAAGGCCGGGGTCAGCATGATGTGGCGGTCGGACACCGACCCGCCGAAGGGCTACGACCTCACCAAGACCGACCCGAAGGACATCGCGCCGAACCCGTTCTTCCACGTCATCGGCTACGGCCAGTACCCGATCACCGTCCTGGACCACGCCAACGGCGTCGCCACCTTCGCCAACCAGGGCCGCTACCACAAGGCCCACTTCCTCTACTCCGTCGAGAAGAGGGACGAGGCCACCGGCAAGTGGAAGAAGATCGCCGACGAGGGTTCCCTCAAGGGTGAGCAGCGCATCGACAAGGACGTCGTGGCGGACGTGACCTCGGTGCTGGAGCAGTACCCGGCGCGGGTCGACCACAAGCTCGACGACGGCCGGAAGGCCGCTTCCAAGACCGGCACCTGGGAACTCAAGGCGGACAGCGACGACAACGGCGACGCCTGGATGATCGGCTACACCCCGCAGATCGCCACCGCCGTCTGGGTCGGCAACGTCAAGGACCGCAAGCCGCTCAAGCTGAAGAACGGCAACAAGATCAGTGGCGGCAACCTGCCGGGCACCATCTGGGAACGGTTCATGGACGAGGCACACAAGGTCAAGAAATGGGAGAAGAAGGACTTCCCGCCTGCGGCGAACGTCGGCAATCCGAACACCGGCAACGGTGAGGCACCGCCGCCCCCGCCGCCTCCGACGGGCCCGCCGAACTGCGGTCCGCTGGGCCTGCTCTGCCCGCCCGGCGGCAACAACGGCGGCGGCAACCCTCCCGGCGGCCCTGGTGGCCCCGGTGGCCCCGGCGGACCCGGCGGGCCCACCACTCCGATCGATCCGCGCCCCGGCCGGGACGGCGGCGGCGGCGGGCTGCTACCGAGCCTGACACCCAGACCGGACAACGACTGATCGACGAACGCCGCCGGCGGCCGGAGCACCTCTCCGGCCGCCGGCGGCGTTTCGCGTATCGACGTGTCGCGAGAGGGAGGGGACGCGGAGGCCCGATGTACGGCAGGATGCACCTTCATGAGCACGCAGTCGACGCGAGGCATCGACGACGCCGGTGCCCCTGACCATCCGTCCCGCTCCGACGGCTTCGTCCGGGGCGTCTCCGGCGCGATCGGCGGCCCGCTGGGCGACCACGCCGTCGCTCTGGACCGGCCCGTTGGGCGGGAGAGCCGGTTCTGGACGGCGACCCGCATCGTCCTGGCCCTGGTCTGCCTGACCCTGGCGTTGCACTGGGTGCAGAAGTCGCCCTGCCAGGACGGCGCCTGGCAGAACAATGTGCAGTACACCCGCTTCTGCTACACCGACGTGCTGGCGCTCTACTACGCCGAGCGGCTCAACGAGGGTGCGGTGCCCTACCAGGACCACCCCGTCGAGTACCCGGTGCTCACCGGCTACTTCATGGGCGCCCTCGGCCTGCCCGTGCACGCCCTCGGCCAGAACGACCCGGGGCTCAACCAGGGCATGTGGTTCTACAACCTGAACGCGCTGGTGCTCGGCGCGCTGGCGGTCGCCACCGTGGCGATGCTCCTCGCCCTACGCCGCCGGCGACCATGGGACGCCGCGCTCTTCGCGCTCGCCCCCGCGCTGATGCTCACCGCCACGGTCAACTGGGACCTGCTCGCCATCGGCCTGGCCGCGTTCGGCCTCTTCGCCTGGGCCCGCAGCCGACCACTGGCGGCCGGCGTCCTGCTCGGTCTCGCCGGGGCGGCCAAGATGTGGCCGCTGTTCATCCTCGGCCCGATCCTGGTGCTGGGACTGCGCGCCGGGCGGCTCCGCGCCGCCCTCACCGCCCTCGGCGCGGCCCTCGTCTCCCTGGTCCTCGTGAACCTTCCGGTCGCCATTCCCTACCGGGAGAACTGGGACCGCTTCTTCGAGCTGAACTCGACCCGGCCCATCGACTGGGGCACCCTCTGGTACATCGGCCGCTACGTGGACGGAAAGTTCGGCAACGCCAACCCCGCCGACCTCGGGCCGTTCGAGTGGCTCAACGCCAACATCCCGACGCTGAACACCCTGTCGTACGCCCTCTTCGGGCTGGCCTGCCTCGGGGTGGCCGCGCTGGGGCTGCTGGCCCCGCGCCGGCCCCGGCTCGCCCAGCTCGCGTTCCTGGTGGTCGCCGCCTTCCTGATCTTCAGCAAGGTGTGGTCGCAGCAGTTCGTGCTCTGGCTGCTGCCGCTGGTGGTGCTCGCCCGCCCGAAGTGGGGTGCCTTCCTCGCCTGGCAGGTGGCCGAGGTCTGCTACTTCGTGGCGTTCTACGGCGAGTTGCTCGGCGCGGCGACCAGCAAGCCGGTCTTCCCGGAGGGGGTCTTCGTGCTGGCGTCGACGCTGCGCCTGGCCACCGTCGTGCTGCTCTGCGTGCTGGTCGTCCGGGAGATCCTGAACCCCGAACTGGACGCGGTCCGCAAGACCTATCCGGACGATCCAGACGGTGGCGTGTTCAACGGCACCAGGGACGCACCCTGGGTGGCTCGCTGGCGTCGACCAGCCCCGCCCTCGCCGCAACCGACGGAGTTGGCGGCCAGCTCGGCCGCGGCCGGCAGCGGTGGCGGGCGGACGGTGGCCGGCGAGTGACGTCCTGATGGCGCCCTGTCGGGGGTCCCTACCCCGTCGACCGGTGTGAGCGCCGTCGACGCGATCCTGCCCGCGCTGCTCGTCACGGTCTGGCTCGGCCTGGCCCTCGTCCGGCGGGCGTCCGGGTGGTTCTTCGGCCTGGGCGGCTGTGTCGCGCTGCTCTGCTTTCCTGCCGGAATCATCGCTGGCAGGTTCGAGCTCGGCGACACCGACTGCACACCGGGGAACCTGTGTTTCTCCGCCAACATGGTCGACTGGTGGTTGAACGGGCTGTTCGGTCTGTTCACGGTCGCGGTGTTGGCGATCCTCTCCGGTGCCCGCAAGCTCTTCGGGGGATCGGACGACCGGGAGGCTGCTGCGAGATCAACGCGAGGGTGATGAGGGTCACAGGCGGTAGATCACGATGTTCCCTACTTCCTCGCGGGTGATGCCGAGCCCGTCGACCGGCGCGTCCACGGTGACCTCCCACGGCGTGCCGACGATGTGGTCCCGCATCAGCAGCACGTTGCGTACGCCGAGGACGCGCAGGTAGTCGACGCTGGTCTGATCGGGGAAGGCCAGCGTCACCCGGCGTACGTCGTCGAGTTGGCGCGGGGTGAAGCCGCTGCCCCCGTTGACCAGGTCCTGGAACTTGCTGGTGGACCAGAGCATCACCGGCTGGTCGAGGCTCTGGCTGCTCGGCAGCACCAGCAGCGGTCCCTCCACGGTGCGCATCGCGGCCGGCTGGGACGGCACGACCGGGTGCGGCGTGGCGTTCAGCCCCTCGCCGAGCACCAGCACCAGCGGCAGCAGCGTGGCCAGCCGCAGCCACGGGCTCGGCCAGGAGGGGATCCGCTCGGCGTAGACCTCCCGTACCCGGGTGGCGAACGCGCTGACCGCGCCCGCCGCGAGCAGCCCGAGCAGCAGCGTGGTCCAGAGCATCAGCCGGCCCGGGGTGCGGATGCCGTTCCAGCCGGGCAGGTGGTCGAACAGCGGCACGTAGGTGAAGGTGCCGTCGAAGAACCGGGTGCCCATGGCGAGCACCATCGTCACCACCACCCCGGCGAGCAGCAGCAGCCGGTGGCGCAGCTTCCACACCGAGAAGAAGAGCCCGCCGGCGGCGAGCGCGTAGAGCACGAAGCCGGGCAGCAGGGTCATCTCCGGGTGCCAGGGCAGCGCCGCTCGCGCGCCCTCGTGCAGGGCGCCCCAGACCCGCGACTCGGCGGGTGCCGTGAAGAAGCCAGCCGCCGGCGGCGAGTAGACGCCGATGTCGCCGATGGAACGCTCCGCCTGCGGGTGCGCCCCCGCCACCTTGAAGTACGGGATGGCCAGCAGGCCGCCGACACCGGCGAAGAACAGGCCGCCGACCAGGTCCGCGATCAGCAACCGGCGGCCGAACGGGCGCTTGACCGGCCGGACGACCCACCGCCGCAGGAACCAGGTGACGGCCGCGACCAGCACGGTCCCGGCGAGGAAGTACGCGAACGGCAGCCCGATGCCGAAGCCGAGACTGAGTTGCCAGGCCGCCACGAACCAGCCGGCGTAGACCCAGCCGTCGTGCCGGCGTTCGGGACGGTACCCGTGCCGCAACGACCAGCCGTGCCCCCGGGCGAGCATCGCCAACGCCAGCGGGATGCCGCCGTTGGAGATCACGTGCAGGTGCCCGGCCTGGGCCAGCAGCCACGGCGCGTACGCGAAGCTCGCCCCGGCCACCGCGGAGCCGATCCGGCCGGCGCCGAGCTGACGGGCCAGCGCGTACGCCCCGAGCATGGCGAGCGCGTGGGCCAGCACGAACATGATGTTGTAGCGGAGCACGGCGGCTTCGGGACCGGTGCCGATCATGCCCGCCGGGGCGTAGCCGAGCAGGGTGTCGGAGAAGGCGAAGCTCCAGGACTCCGGAAAGAAGGTGTTCGACTGCCACATCTGCGCCGGGTTGGTCAGCAGGATGTGCCCCGACCAGGCCATCTGCCACGCCTGGAGGCTGGGGTCCCAGTAGTCCTGCGGCAGGGTGTGTCGCGGGTAGCGCAGCGTGGGCCAGGTCAGCAGCACGGCCAACGCCAGCGAGGCGAGCGTCGCGAGCGTCCACTCGTGGATCAGCCGGCGGCCCACCGCCCGCACGGCGCGCCCGAGCCGGGAGGGCACCGGTTCAGGGGCGGACGCGAAGGCCTCCCACCGGTCCGGCTTGCCCTCCTTGTCACCCCCGTCCTGGCTCTTGCCGGCCGCCTTGTCGCCGTCCTTGCCCGCGCCGTCCTTGCCCGCGCCGTCCTTGCCCGCGCCATCGCCGACGGCCCCGGCCACACCGGCTGAGCCCGCCTTGACGTCCGGCTTGTCGGCTGCACCCGCCTTGGCGCCGTCTTTGTCGGTTCCGCCGGCCTTGGCGTCGACCTTGTCGGCTGAGCCGGCCTTGGCGTCGTCCTTGTCGGTTGCGCCCGCCCTGGCGTCGTCCCTGCCCGCCTTGGTTGCGGTCTTGTCGGCCCCGCCCGCCGTGGCGTCGGTCTTACCGTTTTCCGTCTCGGTCGCGCCGGTCGCGCCGGTCGCGCCGGTCGCGCCGGTCCCGTCGGACCCGACCGCCCCGGCGGGTGCCCCGGCCTCGGCATGGGCCTTGCCGGCACCGGGCCGGGCTCCACCGGCCTTGGGCTCGGTCGCCCCAGCCTTGGGCTCGGCCGCCCCAGCCTTGGGGGCCCCGCCGGTCCTGGGTTCGGCCTCGGCGGTCCTGGCGGCGGCCGGGCCGGTCGTGGCGCCGGTCGTGTCGGTCTTTCCGGCGGCTTCCGTCTTCCCGGCGGCGTCGGCCTTCTCGGCGGCGGAGTCGGGACGGGGGCTGCCGGGGGCGGACTGCTCGGTCGTCATGCCGCCGGGCTCCCCGTGCCCAGCCGGTCGCGTAGGAAGGCGATGTCGGCGCCCTGACCGTCGACTCCGCCCGGGGTCTCGACGATGACTGGTGCGCCGGCCGCGCGGATGACCGCCACCACCAGCTCCGGGTCGATCGTTCCGCCGTCGAGGTTGTCGTGCCGGTCCTGGCCGGAGTTGAACGCGCCCTTGGAGTTGTTGGCGTGCACCAGGTCGATCCGGCCGGTGATCGCCTTGACCCGGTCGACGAGCCCGAGCAGCTCCTCGCCGCCGGCGTGGGCGTGGCAGGTGTCCAGGCAGAAGCCCACCTCGTGATCGCCGACGGCGTCCCAGAGGCGGGCGAGCGCGTCGAGCCGCCGGGCGCAGGCGTTGTCACCGCCGGCGGTGTTCTCGATCAGGACGGGCACGCCGAAGCCGCCGGAGTCCGCCGCGTACGCGAAGGTCTTGCGCCAGTTGTCGAAGCCGACGGCCAGGTCGTCGCCGGCATTGACGTGCCCGCCGTGCACGATCAGCCCCTTGGCGCCGATGGCGGCGGCCGCCTGGGCGTGCCCGAGCAGCAGCTTGCGGCTGGGGATCCGGATCCGGTTGTTCAGGGTGGCGACGTTGATGACGTACGGCGCGTGCACGTAGAGGTCGACGCCCGCGGCCCGCAGCCGGTCCGCGTCCTCCCGCGGCTTCGGCGCCTTCCACCCCTGGGGGTCGGAGAGGAAGAACTGCACGGCCTCGGCCCCTCGGGCGGTCGCCTCCGCCACCGGGTCGGTCGAATCGACGTGGGCTCCGATACGCATGCACGGGAGCCTACGTCGCGTCGCCGACAGCCGGGATGACGGCGGTGGCGGACTCGCCGTTCCTCGCGTCACCTCCCAGCGGCGGCGGTCGTTGATGCGAGTGGGATCCACGGTTGCCGCAGCCGGCCCGGAACGGCCGCTGGTCGGCCCGTCCCGGAGGCGCGTCGAACCGCCCGAGAGCGGGGGCACCCCCCGTCGCGCGGCCCGGCGCGGCGGGGGCCCGCCCTGACGGAACCGGGCTCATCGGGAAATTTGTCGGAGAATTCCGCCATTTCCCCCGACAAGGGGCAAGAGCCGTTGTAACGTCAGGTAACAACACGATAAAGCTCCGCGGGGCGTCCCCGGTCCAACCTCATCGGTGTGGTCGTTCCTCCCCAGGTCCCACCCAAGGAATGCGGACGGGACGCCCCGCGGCCTCGTGTACGGGGGCTCGCATCGACAGCGACGTCGACGCGGGCCCCCGTCGCCTCGCCCGGTGGAAGGGCCCCGCCGACCACCCCGGGCATGATCGTCGGGACCGGGTATCCTGGTCCGGTTGTCCGCGTACGGCCGGGTTCCCCCGGAACCGGCGCGGGCCACGACGCACGACCTCCTGCCACGGAAGGACCGTGGCCGCTTAGCCCACAGGAGGTGAGCACGTCTTGCGTCATTACGAAGTCATGGTGATCCTCGACCCCAGCCTCGAGGAGCGCACCGTCGCCCCGTCCCTCGACACGTACCTGAACGTGATCCGGACTGCGGGTGGCTCGGTCGAGAAGACGGACGTGTGGGGCCGCCGGCGCCTCGCGTACGAGATCAACAAGAAGGCCGAAGGCATCTACGCCGTCATCGACCTGCAGGCGACGCCCGCAGCGGTGGCCGAGCTGGACCGTCAGCTGCGGCTCAACGAGTCCGTGCTGCGCACCAAGGTCATCCGGCCGGAGATGCGCTAAAGCATTCAACCCCGGTCCACCCGGATCAGCCTCATCGGCACTGTCGGAGGGCTCTGAGAGCCTGTACGGCAGAACTGATGAGTGCGCGAGGAGATGGTCATGGCAGGAGACACCACCATCACGGTCATCGGCAACCTGACCGATGACCCCGAGTTGCGGTTCACCCCGTCCGGTGCGGCGGTCGCCAAGTTCCGGGTCGCTTCGACGCCCCGGTTCATGGACAAGGCCTCCGGCGAATGGAAGGACGGCGAGCCGCTCTTCCTGGCGTGCACCGTGTGGCGGCAGGCGGCGGAGCACGTCGCCGAGTCGCTCCAGCGGGGCGCCCGCGTGATCGTCTCGGGCCGGCTGCGTCAGCGGTCGTACGAGACGCGCGAGGGCGAGAAGCGCACCGTCATCGAGCTCGAGGTCGACGAGATCGGCCCGTCGCTGCGCTACGCCACGGCGAAGGTGCAGAAGATGTCCCGCTCCGGCGGCGGTGGCGGCGGCTTCGGTGGCGGTGGTGGTGGAGGTGGCCAGGGCGGCGGCGGAGGCAACTTCGACGACCCCTGGGCCTCGGCTGCACCGGCACCCTCGCGCGGTGGTTCGGGTGGCGGCAACTTCGACGAGGAGCCCCCGTTCTAATGGCGCCGAGCGCCCGCGATCGCAAACCAGGAGCACGAGCAATGGCCAAGGCCGCTGCACTTCGCAAACCGAAGAAGAAGGTGAACCCGCTCGACAAGGACGGGATCACCTATATCGATTACAAGGACACCGCGCTGCTGCGCAAGTTCATCTCCGACCGCGGCAAGATCCGCGCTCGGCGGGTGACCGGCGTGACCTCGCAGCAGCAGCGGCAGATCGCCCGTGCGGTCAAGAACGCCCGTGAGATGGCGCTCCTGCCGTACACGGCCACGGCCCGCTGAGAGGAGGCACCGATATGAAGATCATCCTGACTCAGGAGGTGTCCGGCCTCGGTGCCCCGGGCGACATCGTCGAGGTCAAGAACGGCTACGGCCGTAACTACCTGCTGCCGCAGGGCTTCGCGATCGCCTGGACCAAGGGTGCGGAGAAGCAGGTCACGGTCATCAAGCGGGCCCGTTCGGCCCGTGAGATCCGCGACCTCGGTCACGCCAACGAGGTCAAGGGCCAGCTCGAGGGCCTCAAGGTCAGCCTGAAGGCCCGCGCCGGCGACGGCGGTCGGCTCTTCGGCTCGGTCACCCCGGCCGAGATCGTCGACGCCGTCAAGGCCGCCGGTGGTCCGGTCCTCGACCGTCGTCGGCTGGAACTGTCCGGTCCGATCAAGTCGACCGGCTCCTACCCGGTGCAGATCAAGCTGCACCCCGAGGTGAGCGCCAAGTTCGACCTCAACGTCGTCCAGGGCTGACACCTCACCCGAGCACCACGACAGGGCCCGCACCGACCGGTGCGGGCCCTGTTCGTGTACGGCCTGCGGCGTACGCTCCCGCTCGCGCCGTCGGCCAGCTCGTCGCGGTGCGGGCCGACCAGGGCGGCGGCGTGTCAGCCATCGGGTGGCCACGCTGGTCATCAGCCGACAAGCCGGTCGGCGCCTTCGGCGAGCAGCGGCAGCATGGTCGTGTCGTCGCGCTGATCGTCAGCCGATCGGCTGGCCCGTCACCGCGCTGATCATCACCGTCGAGAGACCGCCGCCGACCACGGCCGCCGCCAGCGCGACGCTGGCCGAACGCCACGTCGTACCGACCCGGCGCAGCAGCAGCGCCACGACCAGGCTGCTGGCCAGCGCCAACCCGAAGCGCGGCAGGCCCGCTGCCAGCGAGCCAAGCGCCCGCGCCCGAGGCGAGTCGCAACCCCCTCCGCTGATGTCGGTGACACACCCCGCCGGCACCTGTCCGTCCAGGGTCAGCAACCAGACGAAGATCAGCGCCGCCGGCACCAGATAGCACGCGACCGTGTAGAGCAGCGACCGCCACGGACCGCCAGGATCGGGATCGAGCAGGTCGTCCTCGATACGACGGCCCCACGCCCCCGCCCCGGCGGTCCCGGCCCTACGGCGTACGGCCGACGCCGTCGCGGCACCGACCGGCTCGGCTACGCGCCGACGCGGCGCGGGACGCGGCCGCGGCGCGGAGTAGGGCACCACGGGTGACCGGGGCGCCGACGCCGGCGGGTCCATCCAGCGGGGATCGTCGCCCGCCAGCCGGGTGCCCGACCAGAAACCCTCGCTCCGGTCGTCCTGCCCCGGCCAGGACCATTCCTGCACGGCGCCCCCGCCGGAGCCCGGCGCGGTCCTGTCCCACCCGCCGTCGTCGGAACATCGCTCCCACGCGCCGGTGTCGTCGGACCGGCGCCACTCACCGGTGCCGTCGGTCCGGTCCCACCGACCCGTGCCGTCGCTCCGGTCCCAGCTGCCGGTGTCGTCGGCCCGGTCCCACCGGCCGGTGTCGGCGTGGTCCCAGCGGTCGACCTCACCGGCCGGGTGCCACGCGTGCACACCCGACGCGTCCCACGCGTCCACCGCCGGAGGGGAGGGTGGGCTCTCGGACGCGGCGAGGTGCGACTCCCGGTCCCAGGGATCGACGGCGGGGCGGTCCTCCGCCGCCCGCCGGCCCCGGCGGGCCGGCCGCTCGGCCTCCCGATCCGGTACGGACCCGGACGCGTCCGCCTCCTCCAGGCCGGACCAGACGACCTGCGGGCGTTGCGACGGCAGGCGCCTCGGCCGGCTCGGCGGCGCCGAGCCCGAGACGGGGTCGTCCTCGGCCCGCCGCCGCCCGGAGTATCCCCGCTCCTGCGGACGGTCGAACGTCCACTCCCCGGTGTGCTCCGACTGCTGGGCAGCGCCGAACGTCCACTCTCCGGTGTGCTCCGACTGCGGAACAGCGTCGATCGCCGGGGTCTCGCGCCAGCTCGTCTCGCTGACCCGGTGCCAGCTGTTCGTGGTCTCCGTGGCCCGCCAGGCACCGGAGTGCGGTTGGTGGGCCTCGATCCCCACCTCGTCGTCGGGCGCGGCGTGACGGCCACCGCCGTCGGCGCTGCGGATCCCCGACTCCAGGGCCCAACGCGGCAGGTAGCTGTCGACCGGCTCCTGCTGCCCGCGCTCGACAGCCCGGCGCCGGCTCGGCGTGCGGTGCCGCGCGGGAGCGTGCTCGTACGGATCGACCGGTGCCGGGTCGGCGGGATCGTCCCAGGAGGCGACCGACTCGCGCGGACCGCCCTCTCCGCGTCCCCAGTCCCGGTTACTCACGGCCGGAGCGTGACCCTTCTCAACCGATTGCGCAATCCGCTGTGCAGGTGTAGCCGTTCGCTGGAGATAGTACGGGACGTTCGACCGCGCAGTTCGACCGAAAACTTGCCGTCCACAGGCTGGGGATTGTGTTTCCGCAGGTCAGCACCTTGCAGCGGAGAATTCCCCAGCCGTTGTCCACAGGCTGTGCACACCCTGCGCACATGCTTGTCCCCCGGCGTCCACAGGTTGTCCCGAGGCTCGTCCACCGACGTGGTTGAGGGGCTGACCTCGGGTTCCGTATGGTTGGCCCCCGACCGGTCGTGCGATGACCCCCGATCGACCGGCAGGTCGAGGTTGTCCATCCCGGCGACAGGGCTGGATCCAGATCCGACGCAGTGGAGGGGGGACCCGTGTCGGTCACCGACGACATGCGGGCGGACTCGCGATCGGGCGGGGGGCACGCGTCCCCGCCGCCGCAGCGCGACGGCCAGTTCGACAAGACCCCGCCCCAGGACATCGCCGCCGAGCAGTGCGTCCTCGGCGGCATGCTGCTGTCCAAGGACGCCGTCGCTGACGTCGTGGAGATCCTCAAGACCAACGACTTCTACCGGCCGGTGCACGCCACCATCTTCGACACCATCCTGGAGATCTACGGCCGGGGCGAGCCGGCCGACTCCATCACTGTGGCGGCGGCCCTGGCCAACTCCGGCGATCTCGTCCGGATCGGCGGCGCCCCCTACCTGCATACGCTGATCGCCAGCGTGCCGACCGCCGCGAACGCGGCCTACTACGCCCGCATCGTCAGCGAGCGGGCGGTCCTGCGGCGTCTGGTCGAGGCCGGCACCAAGATCGTGCAGCTGGGCTACGGCACGGCTCAGGGCGGCAGCCGCGACGTCGACGACGTCGTCGACCTCGCCCAGCAGGCGGTCTACGACATCACCGAGCGCCGCGTCAGCGAGGACTTCGCCGTACTCGCCGACATGCTCCAGCCGACACTGGACGAGATCGAGGCGGTGGGCGCCCAGGGCGGCATGATGACCGGCGTCCCCACCGGCTTCACCGACCTGGACCGCCTGCTCAACGGCCTGCACGCGGGGCAACTCGTGATCGTCGCCGGACGCCCCGGGTTGGGTAAGGCGCTCGCGCTGGACACCCCCCTTCCCACGCCGACGGGCTGGACCACCATGGGGGACGTGAAGGTCGGCGACGAGTTGCTGAGCGCTGACGGCCTGCCGACGAAGGTCACCGCCGCGTTCGAGGTACGGCACGACCGGCCGTGCTACGAGGTCGAGTTTTCCGACGGCTCGGTGATCGTCGCCGACGGTGAACACCTGTGGAAGACCACTACGCGGGCAAGCCGCCGCGCTGCCCCCGCCCGCCGCCGCAACCACTGGTCTCCCGAGGCCATCGAACGGCTGCACCGGGCAGCCGCCGGCGCGGCGCCCGGCGACGACGTCACGATCGCGGAGCTGGCCGCCGTGCTCGGCCCGGAGTTCACGCACACCGCCCACCGGGTGACGCGCGACATCGCCGACGAGTCGCCCGTCGTCATGCGCAGGCGCCCGCGTGTGCGCCCGGCCAGGGCCTATCCGGCCCGCCGTCTCTACCGCCAGTTGCTGGAGCGTGTCGAGCAGTGGTCGGAGAGCCTGGCGGCGGCGGAGCTGCAAGACGTGGTGACGACGGAGCAGATACGAGCGACCCTGCGTACGAACACGGCCGACCGACGACTCAATCATGCGGTCGAGAACGCCGCCGCACTCCGCCTTCCGGAACGCGAACTCCCGCTTGCGCCGTACACGCTCGGCGTCTGGCTCGGCGACGGCCACACGGCGGAAGGAAGGGTCACCACCGTCGACCCGGAGATCCTGGCCGGAATCGAGTCCGACGGCTTCGAGGTCAGACCTTCGGGGCCGATGGTCTACACCATTCGTCCGCCGCGGCTGCCCGCGATCCCGGACCGTGAATGCGTCGTCTGCCACGCCGTCTTCACGCCTCGTGGCCCGGCGATCCATACCTGCGGCCAGTCGTGTGGGGGCCGGTCGAAAGGACTCGTCCCTGCGGCGCGGCGCGAAGGTTGCGCCCACTGCGGGAGAGTGGACGCCAGCGCCTGGAACGCAAGTCGCAGGTGCCGCGACTGCCACAAGCGTTACGGCTCCTTCCGTGGTTACCTGCGGGCGGCCGGGGTGTTGGGCGACAAGCACGTCCCCGCCGCGTACCTGCGGGCCTCGGAGGCGCAGCGGCGAGCGCTGCTGGCCGGGCTGCTCGACACCGACGGCACCGTGACCGTCAGCGGGAACGTGCAGTTCACCACGACGTCCCCCCGCCTCGCCGAGGACGTGCACGAGTTGGTCGTCAGTCTCGGGTACCGCTGCTCGGTCAGCCGGAAGACCGTCAAGGGGCGCACCGCGGAAAGCTCGATCGCCTTCAACTTGAACTTCACGACGAGGGACGAAGTGTTCCGCCTGACCCGCAAGCGGGAGGCGCACCGGCTGCGGCGCCGTAGCGAGAGCAACTCCCGGACGGACAGCCGTTTCATCGTCGACGTCCGACCGGTGGCGAGCGTGCCGGTCCGGTGCGTCACGGTGGACAATCCCGAGCACCTCTACCTTGCGGGTCGGGCGATGATCCCGACACACAACAGCACGGCGAGCATGGACTTCGCGCGCAACGCCGCGATCAGGGCAAACCAGGCGGCGGCCATCTTCTCGCTGGAAATGAGCAAGGTCGAGATCGTCATGCGGCTGCTGTCGGCCGAGGCGCGCGTGCCCCTGCACGTCCTGCGCAGCGGCCAGCTCTCCGACGACGACTGGACCAAGCTCGCCCGCTGCATGGGCGAGATCAGTGAGGCGCCGCTCTTCGTCGACGACACGCCGAGCATGAACCTGATGGAGATCCGGGCCAAGGCGCGCCGGCTCAAGCAGCGGCACGACCTCAAGCTGATCGTGGTCGACTATCTCCAGCTGATGACCTCTCCGAAGCGCACCGAGAGCCGGCAGCAGGAGGTCGCGGACCTCTCCCGTGGCCTCAAGCTGCTCGCCAAGGAGGTGGAGTGCCCGGTGATCGCGGTCAGTCAGCTGAACCGTGGCCCGGAGCAGCGCACCGACAAGCGACCGCAGCTGTCCGATCTGCGTGAATCGGGCTCGATCGAACAGGATGCAGACGTCGTCATCCTGTTGCACCGCGACGACTACTACGACAAGGAGTCGCCGCGTGCCGGGGAGGCGGATTTCATTGTTGCCAAGCACAGAAATGGCCCCACCGACACGGTGACGGTGGCCGCGCAGCTCCACCTGTCGCGCTTCGTGGACATGGCCATCGTCTGAGGGCGGCCGCGCCGGTCAGCCCAGCAGGGGGAACCAGCCGGCGACCTCGCCGAGTTCGAGCTGGTCGCGGTCGGTGAGCGGCAGTCGGCCGGTGGCCTTGAGCAGGTAATCCGCGTCGCTCCACGCGGCCGGTCGGACGGCGTCGTCGCTGAGCAGGCCGTCCATGGTGGTCACGGCGACCCGCGTGGCCAGCACTCCGGGCAGGGGCGCGTCGGGCAGGTCGAGGACCAGGTCCAGGTGGTGCACGACGGCCTCGGTGGTCAGCGTGGCGAGCAGGTCCGGCACCCGCAGCACGTGCCCCTGGGTGGTCACGTGGCCGTCGGGGTCGGCCGCGCCTGCGGCGCGTACGGCGGCGGGTGCGGTCTCGGTCCAGAGCCGGACGATCCCGCCGGGGCGGTCGAAGGCGGCTGCGGAGCGGCGGGCCCACCAGGCATGCCGCGCGCCTTCACCGTCCCTCTCGGCCGGGAACGCGCGCCAGTAGGTCACGTCGTCCACGTCGGGCGGGCCCTCGGCGGGGCTGGCCAGTGCGACCAGCGCTCGCTGGGCGTCGCAGAGCACGTGGAACAGCAGGTCCGCGACGAGCCAGCCCCGGCACCGGGTGGGCCGTTGCAGGTCCGCGTCGTCGAGGTCGGTGACGACGCGGGTGATCCCGTCGTACGCCTGCGCCAGCGCGAGGTGTCGTCCGCGGTGCGTCATGGAGCGCAGCGTCGCACGGCCGCCGCCGCTCGGCACGGCGAACGGCGGCGGAACGGGGCGTGGCACCAGACCACGGGTGACCGGGCCGGTCGAGGAGCCGGCCCGGTCGACGGAGTGGCTCAGCCGAACATCTCGTCCAGGAAGCTCTTGTGCTTCTTGCGCTTGTAGTGGCCGTGGTAGCCGTGGTGCTGCTGGCCGTAGGCGGGGGCCGGCGGGTAGCCGTGCACCGGCGGGGGCGGCGGCGGGACGGCGCCGTAGCCCGGCTGGTGCGGGGCGGGAGCGGGCGGCGGGGGCGGCGGGGGCGGGTAACCGCCCTGCTGGTGGCTCGGCTGGCCGGGGTAGCCGCCCTGCTGGTGGGCGGGCTGTGCCGGGGCCGCGCCCTGCTGGCGACTCCAGTTGGCCTCCGCCTCGAACAGCTTCTCCAGCTCACCGCGATCGAGGAAGATCCCCCGGCATTCGCCGCACTGGTCGATGGTGACGCCGCTGCGCTCGTACTGGCGCATCTCTCCGTGACACTTGGGACAGGTCAGGCTCATCCTCCGACCGTACCCGGTCAGGTCACGCAGTCGCTGTCAGCGCTTCCGTGACTTCGGAGTCGGCGACCTCGTGGAAGTCCTCGTAGTAGGTGCTCACCGCCATGAACTCCGGCGGGTGCTGGGCGCAGACGACCTGGTCGGACTCGGCGGCCAGCATCTCGTACGCCTCCTGGGAGCCGACCGGGACGGCCACCACGACCCGGCGGGCGCCGAGGTGACGGGCGACCTGGACGGCGGCGCGGGCGGTGGCCCCGGTGGCCAGGCCGTCGTCGACGATCACGGCGGTGCGCCCGGTCAGGTCGAGCGGCGGCCGACCGGCGCGGTAGAGCCGTTCCCGCCGTTCCAACTCGGCCTCCTCGCGGCGGACGACCTCGGCGACGTCGTCCTCCGTGAGTCGACTGGCGACGACGTCGTTGAGGACCCGCACGCCGCCGGGGCCGAGCGCGCCGAAGGCCACCTCGGGCGCCCACGGCATGCCGAGTTTCCGGACGACCAGCACGTCGAGGGGTGCGCCGAGACGCTCGGCGACCACCCGGGCCACGGGCACGCCGCCGCGTACCAGCCCGAGGACGATGACGTCCGGTGCGCCGATGAGTGCGGTGAGCCGTTCGGCGAGCGTCCGGCCCGCCTCTTCGCGGTCGCGGTAGGTGGTCATGCCTCAGGTCTACGCCGTGTCGCCGGCCTCCGCCCGCCGGTTCGCGGAAACCGGGGGGTGCAGGGCGGGGGCCCACGCGAGGAGGGCGAGCGGGTAGAGCAGGTAGCCGAAGCGGGTCGTGGGCATCAGCAGGATCGCGGCGAGCAGGCCGTACCCGCAGATCAGGGCGGTGGCGGCGGCGGTGCGGGGCGGGCGGCGGGCGAGCCGGACGGCGATGGCCAGCCCGGCGGCGAGCAGGAGGGCGACGGCGACGGCGCGGCCGGCGGGCAGCGCGGTGGCGATCAGGTGACCGGGGAACGGCGACTGGGCGGGGCTGGTCACCAGGCCGTGCCCGAGCGGGAAGCGGAGCACGTTCTCGACCAGCGCGTCGCGGTCGACGAGCATGGCCGGCAGCAGCGCGGCGGCGGGCACGCCGATCGCGCCCGCGGCGACCCGCAGGCCGGCCCGCCGGGTCAGCCCCCAGATGATCAGCACGAGGGCGACCGGCCAGGCGAAGAGCTTCAGCGCCCCGGCCAGGCCGACCGCGAGACCGGCCCGGCCCGGCCGGCCGGCGGCGGCGAGGGCGAGGGCGAGCAGGCAGAGCGCGAGTACGGGCAGGTCGTCGCCGCCGGTGGCGAGGGTGAGCGCGCAGATCGGGAGGACGGTGGCGGCCTGTACGCCCCGGAGCAGGGCGGCGCCGGTGTGGTCGTCCGCCCTCCGGCGTGCGCCGCGGGTGACGGCGCGGACGGCCAGGGCGAGCGCCAGCGCGGTCCCGACGGCGAACCAGACGCGGGCGTCGGTCCACCAGGCGTCGACGGCCGCCCGGGGCAGCCCGAACAGTGCCATTCCCGGCTGGTAGGGGGTGTAGCCGAGCAGTTGTTCGCCGGGTGGCAGGGCGGCGATCGCGTCGTGTCCGAGGTACGGCGTGCCGGTGTCGACGAGCCGCCGGCCGGACTCCTCGACGACCAGCACCTCCTCCTGCGCCCGGTCGGTGCGTCCGCCGGCCCGTTGGATGCTCTGCCAGGCCAGCGGCAGCAGGGCGGTGGCGAACCAGGCGAACCCGGTGACCGCCCAGCGGGCCCGCAGCCCGGCCGGCGGCGCTACGGGGTCGCGCCGCCGCAGCAGGAGCTGGCCGGTCGCGGCGAGGGCCGCGAGGAGGTATCCGACGGCGGCGACGGCGCCCCAGGCCCGGTGCGGGAGCAGGGTGGACGTGGCGGCGGTGATCGCGGCGAACGCCGCCGACCCGGCGTACAGGCCGAGGTCGAGGGCGAGGCCGCCGGCGGCGGAGTCGAGGCGCTGCCAGCCACGGCGGCGGGCGGTCGGGGCGGCGGTCACGCGGGCCAGTCTGGCAGCAGGTGCGCGTCGCCGCGTCAGGCGGGCAGTTGGCGCCTGCCGCCGCGTCAGGCGGGCAGGTGGCGGTCGGTGCGGCCACGCCCGCCCGGCCGGCGGCCCGGGGCGAGCCGGATCACGGCGCCGGCGTCGTGCAGCGGAGGTGCGAGGGTGCCGGGGCTGCCCCCGGAGCCGCGCCGGAACGCCGCGAGGAGCGTGCCGGCGGGCACCGGCCGGGCGAAGAGGTGCCCCTGGCCGGCCGTGCAGCCCAGCTCCCAGAGGGCCCGGCGCTGCGGCTCGCTCTCCACGCCCTCGGCCACCACGTCGAGCCCGAGGCTGCGGCCCAGGTCGAGGGTGGAGCGGATGACGGCGGCGGCCTCGGCGGAGGTCTCCATGGCGGTCACGAAGCTGCGGTCGATCTTCAGCTCGTGCACGGGGATGCGGGAGAGCAGCGACAGGGAGGAGTAGCCGGTGCCGAAGTCGTCGAGCGCCAGCCGGACCCCTTCGTCGCGCAGCCGGCTGAGCACCCGGTCGACCACGTCGAGCTGGCTGAGGGTGAGCGTCTCGGTCAGCTCCAGCACCAGCCGGTCGGGGGGCAGGTCGTGGGCCCGCAGCCGGGCGAGCACGGAGCCGGGGAAGCGGGCGTCGAGGAGGCTGCGCGGCGACACGTTGACCGCCACGGGCACGTCGAAGCCGGCGTCCCGCCAGCTGCCCGCCGCGATCAGGGCCTGGTCGAGGATCGCCTCGGCGAAGGCGGGGAGCAGGCCCGAGCGTTCCACCGCCTCCAGGAAGCGCAGCGGGTCGATCATTCCGTGGGTGGGGTGGTGCCAGCGGGCGAGGGCCTCCGCGCCGGTGACCCGGCCGGTGCCCAGGTCGACGATGGGCTGGAAGTTGACGGTGAACTCGTGGTCGGCGACGGCGCGCGGCAGTTCGCCGCCGAGGGTGAGCCGGCCGAGGTCGGCGGTGTCGCGGGTCGGTGCGTACGTCGAGGTCCGCTGACCGGCCCGTTTGGCCTGGTACATCGCGACGTCCGCGCGGCGCAGCAGCTCCGGCATGCCGCCGGTGGCGGGTGCGGCGGCGATCCCGCCGCTCGCCTCGACGCTGATCCGCATGCCGTCGAGGTCGAACGGCTCGTGCAGCGTGGCGAGCAGGGTCTCCGCGCGGTGCGCGGCCACCGCGGGGGCCGGCAGACCCCGCAGGAGTACGGCGAACTCGTCGCCGCCGAGCCGGGCCACCAGGTCCCCCTCCTGGGCGGCGTCGCGCAGCCGCTCGGCGACCTGCACCAGGACGTGGTCCCCGGCGGCGTGCCCGAGGGTGTCGTTGACCTCCTTGAAGTGGTTGAGGTCGATCAGCACCAGCGCGGTCACCCCGTCGGCGTGCCGGGTGTCGAGCTGTTCGGTGCCCTGGTCGAGCAGGTGCCGGCGGTTGGCCAGCCCGGTCAGCGCGTCGTGGGTGGCGGCGTACGCGTGCTCGTCGGCGACCCGGGCCAGCTCGGCGTACGCCTGCGCGTTGCGTACCGCCGTGCAGAGCGCCGAGGCGAAGGTGCGCAGCGTGTACTGCTCCCGCTCGGAGAGCTGCACGGGCCCCCGGAACCGCAGCCGCAGTACGCCCACGTCGACCGTCCGGTCGTGCCCCTCCAGGGCGGCGGGGACCACGGTGCCGTCCACGGCGGTCGGTTCGCCGGCCGGCCCGTCGTACGTGATGGCGACGGCACCGCCGCGTACTGTCCGGCCACCGTCGCGCAGCTCGATCTCCACCTCGTCGGCGGAGAACAGCTCGGCGGCCTGGGTGACCGCGGTGGTGAGGACCTTGTCCAGGTCGACGACGTTGAGCGCGTCGGTGGTGCGGGCCAGCCGCTGCCACGCCTGCTGCTCGGTGCGGGCCTTGACCCGGTTGGAGTAGAGCAGGTGGAGGCTGAGTACGAGGGGCGGCACCGCCAGCAGGAGCCGGGGGTCCCCATGGAGGATGAACAACGTGGTGACGATGAGGACGAAGCGCGCCAGCGCGCTCGTCAGGCGCAGCCCGAGGTCCTCGCGGAAGAGTTGCCTGAGCCGGGTGCCCGTGGCGAGTGCGATGACCGGGAGGGTCAGCACTTCGTCGAGGACCACCGTGACGGCGTAGGCGACCCCGATCGGGCCGAGGGCCGGCCACAGGTCGGTGATCGGTGGCGATCCTCCGGCCGCGTGGAGGGCTGCTCCGCCGCCCACCGCCAGCAGCATGGTCTTGGCCACGCCGAAGGCGGCCTTCAAGGGCGGGAGCTTGGCGAGGTACTGGGCTATCGCCACCCCGATGCCGGTGGTCAGGATCACCAGCGGAGTTGGCGCAACCGCCAGGCTCAGGATGATCGCTGTCTCACTCCAGGAGATCGCGTGGACCGTCGCGCGAATCCGGATCCGCCACTTGATCGTCATGGCGAGGAAAGCCAGACAGATCAGAGTGAGCGAGAGCGTCAGGTGGTTGCGTGACCAGCCCAGCTGGGTCAGCTCGCGGAGACACAGGGCGGCCGCGATGGCGGCCGCAACGCAGACGAGGCCGACGTGCAGCGTGAGCCGCCGCTCGGCCTCTGTCTTGCCCACGTTCAGTCGTGTCACGGCATCCCGACTGCTTCCGACTGCAAAGCACGCCAAGATTACCCGCGGTCACGCGCCAGCCACAATGCTCAGTTCCACTCGTGTGCCGACATCGCTATCCCTCCCCGGTTTCGCGTTGGCCCTTGCGCGGCTGTGTTCCGCGACGCCGACAGCCTAAGTGCGGTTCGGCCAATTATGGAGGGATATATGTGACTATGGGCAATGGATGAGAACCGTGCCCTGCGACGTGACTTTCTGCTTCTGGCCGGGAACTCAGTGCTGTGTTTCTGCCGACTTCCGGTTAACGCTAGATAATGAACCGGTGGCGGCGTCGGCGCATCGGACACGACGGTGCAGTTTGCAGCGGCCGACGGCGTGGCACCGGGTTGTGGCCCGTGTCCTGGGCACATCGCGTGGTCGGGGCCACCGCTTCCGTGCCGGTGCGCCCATCCGCCCGGGTGGTTCCGTCAGCGCTCACCGCCTGCCGCCGCTCCCGGCGAGGTCACGGAACGACCGGAGCAAGATGCACTCCGTATGTTGCCCGTTGCCGCCCCGATCGATACGGCCGGAAGATTCTCCCGATGGTGATGATCGCTTCCGTGGCGTTGCGGAGTCAATGACGTCCGTCGTTCGAGGACGGCATGCCGAGCCACCGTCCACCGGGAAGGGAGGGCTATCGGCCCGGTCCATGAAGTGGGATGGAAACGGCCGCGGGACAACGGGCCGGAAACGCGTTCCGAATTCGCGACAGGGGTGGCCCACTCGCCCGGAGTCGCGGCCGTCGCGCGATCGAAAGGCACGTCGGTTCAGCCGGTGCGGGGCCGACCGTCGCCCGGCGCGCGACGCCGTGTGCCCGCGCCGGTGATCCCCTGCACGCGTACCGGAAAGATAGGCTCGCGGGCGTGACCGATCCCGCGCAGCTCACCCACGTCGATCCGGCGGGCGCGGCCCGCATGGTCGACGTCTCCGCGAAGGCGGTCACCGGCCGCCTGGCCGTCGCTGCCGGCCGGCTCCGCACCACGCCAGAGGTCGTCGAGCTGCTGCGCCGCGACGGGCTGCCCAAGGGCGACGCGTTGGCGGTCGGTCGCCTCGCCGGCATCATGGGCGCGAAGCGCACCCCCGACCTGATCCCGCTCTGCCATCCCATCGCCCTGCACGGCGTCACGGTCGACCTGACGCTCACCCACGACACCGTCGAGATCACCGCCACCGCGCGGACGGCGGACCGCACCGGCGTGGAGATGGAGGCGCTGACCGCGGTGGCCGTCGCCGGGCTGGCGCTCGTCGACATGGTCAAGGCGGTCGACCCGGCGGCCAGCGTCGACGCGGTCCGGGTGCTGCGCAAGGAGGGCGGCAAGACCGGCCTGTGGGTCCGCCCGCAGGAGCGGCCGTGATCCGGGCCCGGGTCGTCGTGGCGTCCAACCGGGCCGCGGCGGGGGTCTACGCGGACACCAGCGGTCCCCTGCTCGTCGCGGGCCTGCGCGACCTCGGCTGCGAGGTGGACGGGCCCGTGGTGGTGCCCGACGGCGAACCCGTGGGCGAGGCGCTGCGCGCCGCCCTGGCCGACGGGATCGACGTGGTGCTGACCAGCGGCGGTACGGGGATCAACCCCTCCGACCGCACCCCGGAGGTGACGCGGGCGCTGCTCGATCACGAGATCCCCGGCATCGCCGAGGCGATCCGGGCGCACAGCCGCGACAAGGTCCCCACCGCCGCGCTCTCCCGGGGGCTCGCCGGCGTCGTCGGCCGGATGCTGGTGGTCAACCTGCCCGGGTCGACCGGCGGGGCCAGGGACGGCCTCGCCGTGCTCGGGCCGATCCTCCGTCACGCCGTCGACCAGCTCCGCGGCGGCGACCACTGACGACGCGGGAGGGCCGCGACCAACCGGTGGGCGCGGCGCCGCTGACGGCGCGGCCGGCATGCCGCACCGTTAGGCTCGGCCGGTGAGCACGGAAACCGCCCCGGCCGCCGAGCCGGCCACCGCGCCCCCGCCCGCCGGCTGGGAGGAGGCCCGGTCCCGGGTGTACGCGGTCGGCCTGGCCGCCGCGTTCCCCGCCGTCAGCCGGCCGCTCGCCGAGATCGACGGGCACACCCTCGCCGAGCCGCTGGCCACCCGCACGGACCTGCCCGCCTTCCCCACCTCCAGCGTCGACGGCTGGGCCGTGCGCGGCACCGGGCCGTGGCGGCCGGTCGGGCGGGTGCTGGCGGGCGGCACCCCGGCCCCGCTGACCGACGACGGGACGACCGTCGAGATCGCCACCGGCGCGATGGTGCCGGAGGGCACCACGGCTGTGCTGCGGGTGGAGGAGTCCCGTCGTACGCCGGAGGGCCTCGTCGACGGCACGCCGCGGCCGGCGCCGGAGTGGCGCGAGCCGGGCGAGGAGGCCTACGCCGGGGAGGAACTGGTCCCCGCCGGCACGCCGGTGGACCCGGCGCTGATCGGCCTGGCCGCCTCCTGCGGGCACGACAGCCTGCTGGTGCGGCGGCAGCCCCGCGCCGCGCTGCTGGTCTTCGGCGACGAGCTGCTGACCGCCGGCCCGCCCGGCGCCGGGCGGGTGCGCGACGCGCTCGGGCCGGCGGTGCCGGCCTGGCTGCGCCGGTACGGCTGCCTGGTCCGCCCGTCGGACGTGGTCGGACCGGTGGCGGACACGCTCCCCGCGCACGTGGCCGCCCTGCGCGCGGCGCTGAGCACCGCCGACCTCGTGTGCACCACCGGCGGCACGATGCACGGGCCGGTCGACCACCTGCATCCCACGCTGGAGGCGCTCGGCGCGGACTACGTGGTCAACACGGTGGCGGTGCGGCCCGGTTTCCCGATGCTGCTGGCGCGGCTGGTCGACGCCGACGGCCGGGTCCGGTTCGTCGCCGGGCTGCCCGGCAACCCGCAGTCCGCCATCGTCGCCCTGGTCTCGCTGGTCGCCCCGCTGCTGGCCGGCCTGGCGGGCCGCCCGATGCCGGTGCTGCCGCACGTCACGCTCGCCGAGCCGGTGCGCGGCCGGGGCGCGTACACCCATCTGGCGCTGGTCCGGTTGGACCGGACCGCCGGCACCGCGCACCCGGTCCGGCACGTCGGCTCGGCGATGCTGCGCGGGCTGGCGGGCGCCGACGGGTTCGCCGTCATCCGCCCCGGCACCTCCGGCGAGCCGGGGGACCGGGTGCCGGTCGTACCGCTGCCGCTGCTGCCCGGGGAGCGTGCGTGGTGACCACGCCGACGACCGACGCGTCGGGCCGGCCCGCGACGTTCGGCGAGGTCACCGACCGGCCGCTCGACCTCGCCGCGCACGAGGCGGCGGTCGCCGACCGCCGGGCCGGCGCGGTGGTCTCGTTCCAGGGGGTGGTCCGCGACCACGACCACGGCCGGGCGGTGACCAGCCTGGAGTACGAGGGCCACCCGAGCGCCGGGCGGATCCTGCGCGAGGTCGCGGCCGAGATAGCCGCCGACCCGGACGTGTACGCGGTCGCCGTGTCGCACCGGCTGGGCCCGCTCGACATCGGCGACGCGGCCCTGGTGGCGGCCGTCAGCACCGCCCACCGGGCCGCCGCGTTCGCGGCCTGCGCCCGACTGGTCGACGAGGTCAAGGCGCGGCTGCCGATCTGGAAGCGACAGGTCTTCGCCGACGGCACCGAGGAGTGGGTGAACTGCCCCTGAGGGGCGGCCCATCCGGTCAGCGGCGCAGGCTCGGCGCGGCCTGCCGGCCGAACCGGTCGGCGTAGAAGGCCGGCTCGGCGCCGGGGCGCCACGGCAGGGCGGCGACCAGCAGGATCAGGGCCAGCGCCAGCGAGTTCTCCATCAGGGCGCCGAAGAGGCCGTCCTGGTAGTGCGACACCTCGGGGAGCTGGTGCTCGTACGGCCAGATCGGGGAGACCAGGAAGAGCAGGTAGAGCCCGACGGCGGCGACGCCGTGCCGGAGCCCGGTCAGCGTCGGGTACCAGATCGGTGGGCGCAGCCCCGTCACCCCCGGCGGCCCGCCGTACCCGCCCTGGCCGGCCCGCTGCGCCAACCCGCGGCTGGCCTCGCGGCGGCGTACGGCGGCGTCGGCCAGCACGATGATCGCCGGGATCACCCAGACCAGGTGGTGCGTCCAGGAGATCGGGCTGATCACGTTGGCGGTGAGGCCGACCAGCGTGAACGCGGTCAGCTCGTCGCCGTCGGCGCGGGCGTTGACGGCGCGGGAGAGACCGACCGCCAGCATCAGCACCGAGAACGCCAGCCAGAGCAGGCCGGGCGTCTCGATCGAGTCGTACAGCCGGGCCAGCAGCCCCGCCAGCGACTGGTTGGGCGTCATGTCGGCGGCCCCGACGCGCTCGGTCTGCCAGAGCACGCCGCCGAAGTAGGCCCGCGACTCGGTGCCGACGACCGCGAAGGAACCGACGGTCACCGCGATCACCGTGCCGATCGCGGTGGTCGCGGCACGCCACTGCCGCGTGATCATCAGGTAGGCGATGAACAGCGCCGGGGTCAGCTTGACGGCGGTGGCCAGGCCGATGCCCACACCGGCCCACGCCCCGCTGTAGACGAAGCGCAGCAGCGGGCCGTCGGTCGGGGGGATGTGGGTGCCCCGGCGGGCCCGCCAGCGCAGGCCGATCAGGTCGGCCATGATCAGTGCGAAGAGGAGCAGGTTCACCTGGCCGTAGCCGAGGGTCTCCCGGGCCGGCTCGACGGCGACCGCCAGCGGCGTCGCGATCCCCACGGTGAACCAGAGGGGCCAGCCGAGCCGGTCGACGATCGGGCGGAGCAGCCCGGCCAGCACGACGGCCAGGGCGGCGATGCTGGCGAGCGCGTTGACCATCCCGGCCAGCTCGACCGGCAGGTGCGCCATCGGCAGCATCACCAGACCACCGAACGGCGGGTAGGTGAAACCCAGGGTGGTGCCGGGTGCGATGAACTCGTAGAGCTCGTGACCGCTCGCCCACCACACCACCGCGCCGTGGTAGATCTTCATGTCGAAGAAGTTGTACGGCCGCCCGAAAGCACCGATGGCGAGCCATGCGGCATAGGCGACGGCGGCCACGATGCCAGCCCGTACGACTGTCCTACGATCGATCCCACGCGTTACGCGACGGACTGGGGCGAGGCGGTCCACCCGTCTTCCGACGGTCGCCGGCATGGCGTGGCCACCCCCGTACCAAGGTCGTCCTACCCGTCCAGGTCCTGCACGGAGCCTAGAACGGCGCCTCACGTTAATGCCTCCCGCGTTATGCGACCGTGTCCGATCCCACACATGTTTTTGACATTTCCACCGCGTTAACGCCTGTCGGGTGGTTCAGGTGATTCGCGGCGTTGACACGTGAAGGCCCGGGCGGGGGGAGGTATCGACGCAGGTCAGCCAGGCAGTCGACGGGCCGTCGCTGCCGATCGTACGGCGATCCGGGCCTCCCTGCGGGCGGTACGGACGGCTCGCTGCACGGAACGTCGGGAGTGGCCGATCCGGTGACCGGTCCGCCACCGCAGCCCCGGCCTGCCGCCGGTGTCGGCGGCGGCGAGCAGCAGCCCGCCGAAGAGGCCGAGGTTCTTCAGGAAGTGGATCTGGTTGTTGCGCCGCGCCGCCGGGTCGTCGTTGTTCCAGAAGGGATGCCCGGCGAGGGTCACCGGGACCAGCGTGCCGGCCAGGACCAGCGCCGCCGGCCGGGCGAACCGTCCGGTGGCGAGCATCAGCCCGGCGCCGACCTGCACCGCCGAGTTGACGCGGATCAGCGTGTCGGTGTCGGTGGGGATGCGGGGGTCGGTCTTCTCGAGCAGCGGAGTCACCCGGTCCGTCACGGACTTCGCGGCCGGGACCAGCCGCCCGGGGTTCCGGAGGTTGGTGAACCCGCTGACCACGAAGATGCCGCTCAGCATGGCGCGGGCGAGGGAACGTACGGGTTTCATGGGTCAGTCATACCCCGTCGTCGGCCCGGCTACCCCCGCAACCGCCGATCCGGATCGGCGGACGTGCACCTCGCGCCACGCCGATTCGAGCGACCGTCGCTGATGGACGGCCTGTGAGGGGTAACGTGCCCCGCGTGACGACGCTACGGCTGCGACCCGAGGACCCGGCCGACACCGGCGCGGTCCGGCGGGTGCTGGCCGGCGCGTTCGCCCGCCCCGACGTGACCGCGCCGCCCGAGGTGGGGCTGGTCCAGGAGCTGCGGGACAGCGACGCCTGGCTGCCGGAGCTGGCGATGGTCGCCGAGTACGGCGGCGAGGTCGTCGGCTACGCCCTGCTCACCCGGGTCCGGGTGAAGTCCGACGACCACACCGCGCCGGCGCTGGCGCTCGGCCCCGTGGCGGTCGCGCCGCACCGGCGGCGGATCGGCCTCGGCACAGCGGTGGTGCAGGCCGCCATCGAGGCGGCCACGGAGTTGGGCGAGCGGCTGGTGGTGGTGCTCGGCGACCCGGGCTACTACCACCGGTTCGGCTTCGGCCGGGCCGACCGGATGGGCCTGACCAGCCCCTGGTCGGGTCTCGGCGATCCCTGGCAGGCGCTGGTGCTGCCGCCGACCATGAGCGGCGAGGGTCCGCCGCCGCGCGGCGAGGTGCTCTTCCCGCCGCCCTGGTCCAAGGTCTGACGCCCGGCGCGGTCCGTGGTGGCCGGTCAGGCCGGTTGGGTACGCAGGTAGCGGCCGAAGTGCGGGACGGTGAAGGCGACCGTGCCGCGTTCACCGGAGTAGATCAAGCCCTTCTTGATCAGCGCGTCCCGGGCCGGGGAGAGGCTGGCCGGCTTGCGCCCGAGGGCCCGGGCGATCTCCGCCGTCGGCACGGCGGCGTCCATGTCGTCGCGTCCCCCGCCGTCCGCCTCGCCCTCCACCAGGGACAGCGTGGCCATGGCCCGCATGTACTCGCGTTCGGCCGGGGTGGCCCGTTCGAAGCGGGAGCCGAAGAAGCCCACGGCCAGCTCGGCCTCGGCCTCGGGCGCGGCGACCCGTACGTCGGCGGCGGTGATCGGCGAGCGGGGCGCGTGGTCCCAGGTCGCCTTCCCGTACGCCTGGACGAAGTAGGGATAGCCGCCGGACTTCTCGTAGAGCAGGTCGAGCGCCTTCTGCTCGTACTCGACCTCCTCGCGCTCGGCCGGCGCGCAGAGCGCCTGGTCGGCGGCGATCCGGTCGAGCCGGTCGATGCGCTGGTAGCGGAAGAGCCGCTCCGAGTACGACTTGGCCGCACTGAGCACGGCGGGCAGGTGCGGCAGCCCGGCGCCCACCACGATCAGCGGCGCGCCGAGCTGGGACAGCTCGTGGCAGGCGGCGCAGAGCGCGGAGACGTCCTCCGGGCCGAGGTCCTGCATCTCGTCGATGAAGATCGCGATACCGGTGCCGACGTCGGCGGCCACCGCGGCGGCGTCGGTGAGCAGCTCGACCAGGTCGATCTCGATGTCGCCGGAGTCGGCGCGGCCGGTGGCGGCGGGCACGTCGATGCCCGGCTGCCACCGGTCGCGCAGCTTCGGGGCGGCGGTGCCGCGACCGGTCGGCGCGGTCCGCTGGGCGAACGCCCTGAGCACGCCGAGGAAGGCGTCGATCCGGTCGGGCGCGCGGTGCCGGGGCGCCAGCTCCCGGACGGCCATGTGCAGCGCGGCGGCGATCGGGCGGCGTAGCGACTGGTCCGGTCGGGCCTCGATCTTGCCGCTGCCCCAGAGGTGGTTGATCGCCTGGGAGCGGAGGGTGTTGAGCAGCACCGTCTTGCCGACCCCGCGCAGGCCGGTGAGCATCAGGCTGCGTTCCGGCCGGCCCCGGGCGATGCGCTCCAGCACGACGTCGAAGACGTCCAGCTCGCGCCCCCGCCCGGCGAGTTCGGGGGGACGCTGACCGGCTCCCGGGGCGTACGGGTTGCGGACCGGATCCACGCATCGCACAGTATCGGGCCGTCTAGCTGGGGGACTAGACATCCGTAGATGGGGCAACCGGCGTGTCGGGTCACCGGGATCGGTCTCGACACAAAACTAGGGCTGTCTAGCGTCCATGCTAGACAGCCCTAGTTTTGGCAATCAGCGCTTCTTCAGGCAGAGCACGTAGTCGAGGAAGTCGATCGAGTTGTCGTGCACGTAGTTCGCGGTCGCCTCCGGGGCCCGGGTCTTGCACCGGTCACCGTCCGCCGTGCCCGGGATCCGCAGGAGCACCTCGTACGTGTTGGGGCCGCAGGGCACCTTACGCAGCTCGGCCTTGCTGGCTGTGCCGTCGTTGACCACGCAGTCGCCCTTGGCGAACTCCTTCCTGCTGGGGCTCGGTGCGGCGGTGGTCGGCTCCGCGCTGGGCTCGTCCGTGGGCTCACTCGTCGGCTGGGCCGTCGGCTGGCTCGTCGGCTGGCCCGTCGGGCCGGCGGTGGCGTTCCCCGTCGGCGCCGCGACCGGGTCGTCGTCGCCGGCCTGCCAGAACCCCCAGCCGGCGAGGCCGAGGCACGGGCAGAGCAGGAGCACCGCCACCAGACCGATGATCAGCGCGACCTTGCCACCGCTCTTGTTCGCGGGCGGAGCGGCCGGCGGCATCGCGTACCCGCCGGGCCCCGGCGGCGGGGCGCCCCACTGGTTGCCCGGCGTGGGTGCCGGCCCGGCCGGCGGATACGGACCCGCCTGCGGGTATCCACCCTGGCCCGCCGGCGGCTGCACCCCGGGCGGCGGCGGATAGCCGGCCCCGGAGGAGGGCGGCGGGTATCCGGCTCCGGACGTGGGCGGCGGGTACCCGGCCCCGGACGTGGGCGGCGGGAGGTAGCCCGGTTCCGGGGCCGGCGGCTGCGCGGGCTGGTTCCACGCCGGGTCCTGCTGGCCCCACTGCGGGGTGGCCGGCGCTTCACCCCCGTACGGCGGCTGGCCCCACTGCGGTTCGCCGCCGGGCTGCGGCTGGCCCCACTGCGCGGCGGCCGGCGGCTGCCCCCACTCCGGCAGGGTCGGGTCGATGGGGGGCGGGCCGCCCGGGGTGCCGGGCGGGCGCTGGTAGGGGTCGTCCGGCTGTGCGGGTGATCCGTAGGTCGTCATCTCTTCCTCAGGGGTGCGGTGGCTCAGCGCTGCTTCAGGCAGAGCACGAAGTCGAGGGTGTCCAGCTCGCTGTCGAAGAAGTACCAGTTGGTGTAGCCGTCAACCTTGGCGCACTTCGCCGCGGCGTCCTTCTCGCCGCTGGTCGCCCCGTCGATCCGGCGCAGCACCTCGTAGGTCTGCGGCGCGCACTCGCTGATCAGCAGCTTGGGCTTGCCGCCGGCCGGCCCGTCGTTGCGGACGCACTGGCCGGCCTTGACGAAGCGCGGATCGGTGGAGGACTCGGGGGCGGGTGTGCTCGGCGCGGCGGCCGTCGCGCCCGCCGGGGATTCCGGCGGGTCGGTCCGGGCCGCGGGCGCGGGCCCGCTCGGCGTGGCGACGGGCTTCCTGTCGTTCTGGTCGAGCAGGTAGAGCACCGCGGCCCCGCCGACCAGCACCAGCAACGTCACCGTGGCCAGCACCGCGACGACCGGGGCCGCCCGCCCGCGCCGGCGTCGCGGTGGCGGGGCGGGACCTTCCGCGTACGGGGAGGGGCCGGCGGTGCCGTCGCTCCGGGCGGCGTACGGCACCGGGCCGTGCCCCGGCGTGGGCGGGCCGTACGCGTCCGCCCAGGGCTCCTGCCCCGCAGACCCGGCCGACGGACCGTACGACTCGTCGGGGTACCGCCCGTGCCACGGGTCCGGGTTGCCGCGACCCGGTGGTCCGTAGTTCGCCATGCACGCCTCCCGTGCGAGTGGTGAGAGGCCGGCCACCAACCGGGGACGCCGACGCCGACGTCACCGTAGCGTGTCCACCGATGAGCCCACCTCCACCGAGTGCGCAGCCGCCCGTCGACGCAGGTACCCGGCCCGGCCCGGCCGCCGGGGCGGGTCGTCCGGCTGCTGCCACGCCGGCCCTGCTCTGGACCGCGCTGCTGCTGGTCTACGTCCTGTGGGGCTCCACCTACCTGGGCATCAAGATCGTGGTGGAGTCCATGCCGCCGCTCGGCTCGGCGGCCGCCCGGTTCGCCGCCGCCGGCCTGGTGCTGGCGGTCGTGCTGCGGGCACGGCGGGGGCGGGGCGCGCTGCGGGTGGACCGGCGACAGCTCGTCTCGGCCGCGCTGGTCGGGATTCTCCTGCTGGCCTGCGGCAACGGGTTGGTGGTGCTCGCCGAGTCCGGTCCGGTGGGGGTGGCGGTGCCGTCCGGGGTCGCCGCCCTGCTGGTGGCGACCGTTCCGCTGCTGGTGGTGCTGCTGCGTACGGTCACCGGCGACCGGCCCCGGTCGTGGACGCTGGCGGGGGTGACGCTGGGCTTCGTCGGCCTGGTGCTGCTGGTGCTGCCGACCGGCGGGGCGGACGCCGTGCCGCTCGCCGGGGCGCTGACCGTGGTCGCGGCGGCCACCTGCTGGTCGGTCGGCTCCTTCCTCTCCGGGCGGATCCGGATGCCCGCCGATCCGTTCGTCGCCACCGTCTACGAGATGTTCGCCGGGGCGGCGGCGTTGGCCCTCCTCTCGGTGGGCCGGGGCGAGCTGCGCGGCTTCGACCTGGGCGCGGTGACCACCCGGTCGTGGCTCGCGCTCGCGTACCTGATGGTGGCCGGCTCGCTGGTCGCCTTCACCGCGTACGTCTGGCTGCTGCACCACGCCCCGATCTCGCTGGCCTCCACGTACGCCTACGTCAACCCGGTGGTCGCGGTGGCGCTCGGCGCGTTGTTCGCCGCCGAGCCGGTCACCGCGCGGGTGGTGCTCGGCGGCGCGGTCATCGTCGCCGGGGTGGCCCTCGTGGTGAGCACCGAGAGACCCCGACGTCCCGTCCGGGGGGCCGCGCCGGAGCCGTCGCGCCGGTAGCGTCCGCCCGTGTCGACCGGGCTGCTGGCATGCGTGGCGCTGCTCGGCGCCCTGGCCGGCCTCGCCGCACCCCGGGTCGCCCGCCACTTCACCGCCCCGCTCGCACCGCGAGTCGCCGGCGCCGCTTCGAACGCGGTGCGGAACGCCGGGTCCACGCCGCGCGTCGTCGAGGCCGCTCCGGGCGCGGTGCGCGTCGCCGGGGCGGTGCCGTCCGCCGGGTGGGGCGCGACGGCGGGTGCGGTCGCCTTCGCCGGGCTCGCGGCGGCCCTGGGGGCGGATCCGGTCCTGCCGGTCCTCCTCGTGCTGGCCGCCGTCGGGCTGGTGCTCGCCCTGGTCGACCTGGCCTGCCTGCGGCTGCCCGACCCGCTGGTCGGTGCCGCCGCGCTGGTCGCCGCCGTCGGGCTGACCGGCGCGGCGGCGACGGCCGGTAGCCCCGGGCGCCTGCTCGGCGCGGTGGCGGGGGCGGCGCTCTGCTTCGCCTGCCACGTGGTGCTGGCGGTGCTGCCCGGCTCCCGGCTGGGCTTCGGCGACGTGAAGCTCGCCGCCGTCCTGGGCCTGCCGCTCGGCTGGCTCGGCGGGTCGTCCCTGGCGCTCGGGCTGATCCTGCCGCACCTGCTGCACGGTGTGCTGGTGCTCGTCCTGCTGGTGTCCGGCAGGGTGCGTCGCGACACCCCGCTCCCGCTGGGCCCGGCCCTGCTCACCGGCGCCTGGCTGGCCGCCCTGGCCGCCTGAGGCCGCCGCACCGACCGGCGCACCGGTGCCTGACGGCCTGACGCGCCCCGCACGGACGGGCACACCGGGCCGCCCTGACCGCCTGAGCCGGTCACCCGCGGCCGGAAGGACCCACAGCCAGCCCGACGGGGTGGCTCAGATCAGGCGGAGCTGGCGGTCGCGGGGGCGGCGGGGTTCGGCCTCGCCGAAGCGCTCGAAGAGGCCCGGGTCGATGACGTCGAGGAACGGCGACGGGGCGCACTCGCGTTCCGTGCCGTGCCGGCTGCGGCGGGCCGCGTGGGTCACGTACAGCCGGTCCTGGGCTCGGGTCAGCCCGACGAAGAAGAGCCGCCGTTCCTCGGCGATCGCGTCGTCATCGGGGGTGCTGCCGGGCCAGCGCAGCGGGAGCAGCCCGTCCTCGGCGCCGACCAGGAAGACCACCGGGAACTCCAGCCCCTTGGCGGCGTGCAGGGTGAGCAGGGTGACCGCCTCGGCGCGCGGGTCGAGCGCGTCCACCTCCGCCCCGGTGGCGAGCTGGGACAGGAACAGCGGCAGGTCGTCGCCGCAGCGGCGGGCCAGCGGGGTGAGCAGGTCGACGGCCGAGCGGACGTCCTCCGGGCGTACCGCGCCGGCACCGTCCAGCGTGGGCACCGCGAAGCGCTCCGCCAGCACCTGCCCGGCCAGCCGGACCCGGGCGGCCAGCGAGCCGTCGAGCCCGTCGGCGTGGCGCAGCTCGCGGGCGATGGCGGACACCCCGGGCCGGTCCCGCAGCCGGTCGTGCGAGCGCTTCTGCACCGGGATGTTCGCCCGCGCGAGCGCGTCCACGATCGGTGCGGCCTGCGCGTCGGTGCGGTAGAGCACCGCGATGTCCGAGAACGAGAGCGAGGTGGACCGGCCGTCGATCCGCCCCGAGTCCAGCGACCGGTGGGAGAGGCCGCCGACCAGCTCGTCGATGGTGCGTACGACGAAGTCGGCCTCGTCGGAGACGGAGGCCGCCGGGTAGCGACCCACCAGCGGGGCCTCCGGGTCGAGCCGGGCCGGGTCGAGCCGGCGGCCACGGACCAGCGACGACGGCGCGATGGCCTGCACGGCGGCGGCCAGGATGGGGGCCGAGGAGCGGTAGTTGCGGTTCAGCCGGACCAGCCGGGCGTCGGTGAAGTCCTGCGAGAAGCGCAGGAAGTAGCCGACGTCGGCACCCCGGAAGGAGTAGATCGCCTGGTCCGGGTCGCCGATCGCGCAGAGGTTGCCGTCGGCGGGGCTGAGCAGGCGCAGCAGCTCGTACTGCACCTCGTCGACGTCCTGGTACTCGTCGACGAAGATCCAGCGCCAGCGCTCCCGGTAGTGCCGTACCAACTTCTTGTCGGCCCTCAGCAGCGCGACCGGCAGGGTCAGCAGCTCGTCCAGGTCCACCAGGTCCTGCTTGCGCAGCAGCGCCGCGTAGCCGGCCTCGTCGTCGCCGGCCTCGGCGCGGGCCTCCGCCCGCTGGGCGTCGTCGGCGATCCGGAAGTCCGTCGGCAGGCCGGCGGCGTCGGCGTTCTCCCGCAGGATGGTCAGGCCCAGCGAGTGGAAGGTGCCGACGGTGACGTCCTCGGCGACCGGCCCGAGCAGCCCGTCGAGGCGGTGCCGCAGCTCCTCGGCGGCCCGCCGGGTGAACGTGATCGCCAGGCACTGCTCCGGGAAGACGTTCAGTTCCGCGCAGAGGTAGGCGATCCGGTGGGTCAGGGTCCGGGTCTTGCCGGTGCCCGGTCCGGCGACGATGAGCAGCGGCCCGCCCGGCGCGGAGGCGGCCACCCGCTGCATGGCGTCCAGGCGGTCCAGCAGGCCGGTGCCGACCTCCTCCATACCGGCGAGCATCGGCTCGAACGGCTCGTGCGGCGAGGGCGTCGGCGCGATCGGGGGCGGGGGCGCGGCCGGCGCGGCCTTGCGTTTCGGTTCGGGCTTGGCCGCCGCCGGGCGCTTGGCCCGGGGCTTCGGCGCCGGCTCCGCCGGGGTGCGCTGCGCCGGCACGGGTACGTCGAAGAGCGTCTCCTGGGCCCCGCCGGCGTTGCCGCCCAGCTCGGCCGGGTCGAAGAGGGTGATGACGCCGTACTCGCCGTCGTAGCCGGGGACCCGGCGGACGTCGCCCCGGCGCAGCCGGCCGATGCCCTCGGCGAGCAGTTCCCCGCCGACCCGGCCGATCTCGTCGAGCGGCGTGCTGGTGAGGATCTCCAACTCCGGGCCGAGGGCGGCGATCAGCTCGTGGAGCTTTCCCTCGACCCGCTTGGACCGGGCGCCCACCTTGTTGATCTCGCCGAGGATCTCGGCCAGCGGCACCAGGTGGGTGACGTCGGGGGCGTGCGCGGGCCGGTGCCCCGACGGCCGGTCAGCCAGCTCCTCGATCCGGCTGAGCACGCCCACGGTCAGCGGCTTGCCGCACTCCGGGCAGCGGCCGTCGGCGGCCCGGGTCCGCTCGGGCGGCCAGTTGATCCCGCAGAGCCGGTGCCCGTCCCCGTGGTACTTGCCCTCCTCGGGGAAGAACTCGATGGTCCCGGCGAGCCCGTCACCGGTACGCAGGGCGTCCCGGATCGCGTAGTAGTCGCGGGCGGTGGCGAAGACGGTCGCCTCCCGGGCCAGCGCCGGCGGCGAGTGCGCGTCGGAGTTCGACACCAGCCGGTAGCCGTCCAGGCTGCCGACGCGCCAGTTCATCTCGGGGTCGGAGGAGAGGCCGGTCTCCACGGCGAAGATGTGCTCGGCCAGGTCGGCGTAGCAGTCGGCGATGGCGTCGAAGCCCGACTTGGAGCCCAGCGCGGAGAACCACGGGGTCCAGATGTGCGCCGGCACCAGGTAGCCGTCGGGGCTGGCCTCCAGGGTGATCTCCAGCAGGTCCCGGGAGTCCAGGCCGAGGATCGGCCGGCCGTCCGAGCCGAGGTTGCCGATCCGCCCGAGCGCCGTGTTGAACCGGGCCACCGCGTCCAGGTCGGGCAGGTAGATCAGGTGGTGCACCTTGCGGGTGCGGTCGTCCCGCTTGTAGATCGTGGAGATCTCCACGCTGAGCATGAACCTGACCGGGTCCGCCTCCGCCTCGCTCGCCAGCCGGGGCGGCAGCCGGCGGGCGATGTCCCGCTCCGCCTCCGGGCTGAGCCGGTGCAGGCCGGGCTCGGCTGGGTGCAGCGTCTCGCGGAGGTGGTCGTACCAGGCGGGGTGGGTGAAGTCGCCGGTGCCGAGCACCCCGATGCCCTTGCGCCGCGCCCACCAGCCGAGGTTGGGCAGGGTGAGGTCGCGGCTGCACGCGCGCGAGTACTTCGAGTGGATGTGCAGATCCGCGACGAACGGCGGGACGCCGCCGGGGGGTGCGGGACTGAACGGAGGCACGCCGCATCCTGTCACGCCCGCGCCATTACCCACCCGTCGCCACGCACACCCGTGACCTGAGCATCCGGTGCTGGACAACGCCGGCCGCCCGCGCTATGGGTCAGCGGGAGCGCAGCTCCACCAGGGTGATCTGCGGCTCGGCGCCGACGCGGACCGGCGGGCCCCAGAAGCCGGCACCGTTGGTGACGTAGACCTTGGTGCCGTCCACCTCGCCGAGGCCGGAGACCACCGGCTGCTGGAGCTTCACCAGCAGGTTGAACGGGACCATCTGGCCGCCGTGGGTGTGCCCGGAGAGCTGGAGGTCGACGCCGAACTTCGCCGCCTCCGTCGCCGCGACCGGCTGGTGGGCGAGCAGCACCACCGGGCGGTTCGGGTCGCGGTCGCCGAGCGCCGCCGCGTAGTCCGCCGGGGCCGCCAGACCGGTGCCGGCGGCGGTGACGTCGTTCACCCCGGCCAGGTCGAGCACGCCGCCCCGGGCCTGGATCTCCGTCCGCTCGTTCTGCATGACCCGCAGGCCGAGCCGGTCCAGTTCCTGCACCCACTCCTCGACACCGGAGTAGTACTCGTGGTTGCCGGTGACGAAGTAGCTGCCGTGCCGGGAGCGCAGGCCGCGCAGCGGCTCGGCCGCCTCGCCCAGCTCGGCCACCGAGCCGTCGACCAGGTCGCCGACGACGGCGACGATGTCGGCGTCCAGGCGGTTGATCGCGGCGACGATCCGCTCGGTGTGCGCCCGTCCGCGCAGCGGACCGAGGTGGATGTCGGAGACCGTGGCGATCCGCAGGCCGTCCATGCTGCGGGGGAGCTTGGCCAGCGGGATCTGCACCCGGTCGAGCTGCGGCGGGCCGAGGGCGGTGCGGATGCCGTACCCGGTGAGGCCGGTGGCGGTGAGCCCGGCGAAGATCGCCGTCCCGCGGGCGAGCAGCAACCGGCGGGAAGGGTCGTGGTCGGGCTGCGCGACGGCGTCGGCGGCCGGCGGGTCCGCCGGACCCGCCGCGCCGACCATGGCGGGCTCGGGCGCGGCGGCGGTGGGCTCCGCGGCGGCGACCCGGCGGCGCAGCACGAGCTTCGCCACCGCCATCGGCACTTCCAGCGCCACGAGCAGGACCAGCAGGTAGAACATGACGGCGAGCCAGAGGTAGCCCGGCCACGCGAGCCAGTAGAGGCCCGCCTGGGTGCCGGCCATGGTCGCCGGTACGAGCAGCGCGAGCACCAGGGCGGTGATCCCGCCGATCCGCCGCCACCGGCCCGGGGCAGTGGTGTCCCGCACCAGGCGCTTCCACAGGTAGAGGTGGATCAGGCCGGTGACCAGCGCGATGGTGGCGACGAACGCCAGTGCCGCCAGCATGTGTGCGCCTCCCTCAGCCGCCCGCGAAGGGCGGCAGGACGTCGATCGTGGCCCCGGCAGGTAGCGGTGCCCGCCGATCATGACAGGTCACGCCGTCGACCAGGAAACTCGCCGCCTTCAGGACGACGGCGAGCCGCTCACCGTGCCGGGCGGTCAGCTCCACGACGAGTTCGTCCAGGGACCGCCCGGCGGATGCGGTCTCCTCGGTCCGGCCGGCGGCGGCCCGCGCCCCGGCGAAGTAGCGGACGGTCACCGGCGCCCCGGCGTCGGCGGCCTGGGCGGGCGGCCCGTTGACCGTCGCGCGTGCCTGGGCGGGTGGCCCAGTGTCAGCCGGGCGTGCCTGGGCCGGTGGTCCGGTGTCAGCCGGGCGCGTCGGTTCTGCCACGGTCAGCCTCCGATCGCGGACATCGGCCGGGCGGGCTGGAGGAAGGCCGGGTCGTCGATGCCGTGCCCGGCCCGCTTGCCCCACATCGCGGCCCGCCAGCGCCGGGCCAGCTCGTCGTCGTCCGCCCCGGCCCGCAGGGCGCCGCGCAGGTCGGACTCCTCGGTGGCGAAGAGGCAGGCGCGCACCTGCCCGTCGGCGGTGAGCCGGGTGCGGTCGCAGTCGCCGCAGAACGGCCGGGTGACGCTGGCGATCACGCCGACCCGGGCGGGGCCGCCGTCGACCAGCCAGGTCTCGGCCGGTGCCGCGCCACGCTCCGCCGGGTCGGGGACCAGGTCGAACTCCCCGCGCAGGGCGGCCAGGATCCCGTCGGCGGTGACCATGGTGGCCCGGTCCCAGCCGTGCTGGGCGTCCAGCGGCATCTGCTCGATGAACCGCAGCTCGTAGCCGTGGTCGAGGGCGAAGCGGAGCAGTCGGGGCGCCTCGTCGTCGTTGATGCCCCGCATCAGCACCGAATTGATCTTCACGGGGGTGAGTCCGGCCTCGGCGGCCCCGGCCAGCCCGGCCAGCACGTCCGCCAGGCGCGGGCGGCGGGTCAGCCGGACGAACCGCTCCGGATCCAGCGTGTCCAACGACACGTTCACCCGGTCCAGCCCTGCGGTGCGCAGCCCGGGGGCGAGCCGGTCCAGCCCGATGCCGTTGGTGGTGAGCGAGATGCGGGGGCGCGGCTCCAGCGCCGCCACGGCGGCCACGATGTCGGCCAGGCCGGGCCGGATCAGCGGCTCCCCGCCGGTGAACCGGACCTCGGTCACGCCGAGCAGGCGCACCGCGACCCCGACCAGCCGGACGATCTCGTCGTCGTCGAGCAGTTGCGGGCCGGGCAGCCAGGCCAGCCCTTCGGCCGGCATGCAGTAGGTGCAGCGCAGATTGCACTTGTCGGTGAGGGAGACCCGCAGGTCCCGGGCGACGCGGCCGTACCGGTCGGCGAGGGCGCCGTCGGTCGGCGGGGCGGCGGTCACCCGTCGACGGTAGCGCGCCCGAGCCCGGCCAGGGCCGACCGGGCGGTACGGGCGACCGCATCCCGGTACGCCGCGCCGAACAGTGCGGTGTGCACCAGCATCAGATGGAGCTGGTGCAGCGGCACCCGCTCCCGCCAGCCGTCGGCCAACGGCCACTGCTCCGCGTACGCGGCGAGGATCCGGTCGAGGTGCGGCGCGCCGCCGAAGAGGGCCAACTGCGCCAGGTCGGTCTCGCGGTGACCGCCGTGCGCCGCCGGGTCGACCAGCCAGACCCGGTCGTCCGCGCCCCAGAGCGCGTTGCCCGGCCAGAGGTCCCCGTGGATCCGGGCCGGCGGCTCGTCACCGCCGAACTCGCCGATCCGCTCGACGACCTGCTCGACCAGACCGGCCTCGGCGCCGGTGAGCGCGCCGCCGTCGACCGACATCCGGAGGTACGGAACGAGCCGGGCCCGCGCGAACCAACCCGACCAGAGGCCGTCATCGGGCGTGTTGTCCGCCGGCAGCGCCCCGATGAAGCCGTTCCACCCGGCCCCGAAGGCCGACGCCCCGGCCCGGTGCAGCCCGGCCAGCTCCTGACCGAACCGCTCGGCCACCTCGGGCGTCGGCTCGCCGGGCTCGATCCACTCCAGCGCCAGCAGCCCGGGCAGCGCCACCACCACCTCCGGTACGGCGACCGTCCCGGCCTCGCGCAGCCAGCGCAGGCCGGCCGCCTCGGCGGCGAAGAAGCCCTCCGGCGCGGGCCTTCCGGCGGCCTCCGGCCAGGTCTTGGCGAACACCGAGTGCCCGTCGTCCAGCGTCAGCCGGGACGCGGCACAGATGTCGCCGCCGGCGACCGGCGTCTCCCGGATCCGCTGGTGGGTCAGGAAGGTCGGCAGGTGCTCCGGGTGCGCCCGCAGGTACGCCAGATCCATCTGCGCAAGGTAACCCCTCCCGCCGGCCGTACGGGTGCCGGCCGCACAGTGTCGGCGGCTCAGCCCGCCGGCTGCGCCCGGTCGCGTGGCACCGCCGTCACCGCATGTCGGCGCCCATCCCCGGATCGCGCGACCTCAGTCGTCGGCGCGGGCGGGCCCGGGGGCGGTGCGCCGCCCCCGGGCGGCCAACAGCGCCAGCACCCCGGCGGCCTGGATCGCCGTGAGCACCACCAGGGCGGTACGGAAGCCGGCCAGCCCGCCCCCGGCGACGGTCCAGCACAGCGCGGCGACCGCCGGCGCGAGCGTCGTCGCGATCATCCGGACGGTGCCGCCGACGCCGCCGGCGGCACCGGTCGAGCCGGTGGGCGCCGTCGCCATGACCGCCGCGATGACCGGGGTGTTGAACAGGCCGAATCCGACGCCGATCAGCGCGACCTGCCAGCCGAGGTGCACCAGCCCGGCGTCGGCGGAGAGGGTGACCGGCAGCAGCGTGGCCCCGGCGGTCAGCCCGGCGCCCGTCGCCGCCGTCGGCAGCGCGCCGACCCGGTCGGCGAGCCAGCCGGCGACGGGCGAGGTGACCGTCATGGCGCCGATCTGGACCAGCAGCAGCATCCCGGCCACCTCGGGGCCCTCGTGCAGCACGTCGGCGACGAAGTACGGCAGCAGGAAGACCGTCACCGCGACGTTGAAGCACACCAGGAACAGCCCGAGGGTGGTGAACCCGAAACGGCGGGCGCGGACCAGCGCGACGACCGGCCGTGAGGCGGGCAACCGCGCCCAGGTCAGGCCGAGTCCCACGGACAGCGCGCCGAGCCCGGCGGCCAGCACCGGCCGGGCCGTGATCTCGTCGACGGCGACGAGCACCGCGGCGACCGTGCCGCCCAGCAGCACCGCCTCGCGCAGCAGCGGCAGCCCCGGGGCGGGCAGCCCCCGGCCGTCGCGGGGCAACGCCCGCAGGCCCAGCCAGAGCGCGACCGCGACGAGAGGCAGCTTCAGCAGGAACACCGCGCGCCAACCGACGGCGCCGGCGACCAGCCCGCCCAACGAGGTGCCGGCCATCCCGCCGACGGTCATGATCGTCACCACCGCGCCGATCACGCGGGCCCGCTGGTCCGCCCGCACGGTTGCGGCGATGACCGGCAGGTAGACCGCCAGGGTGAGCCCGCCCGCGACGCCCTGGAGCAGCCGTACGGCCAGCAGCACCCACAGCGCCGGGGCGAGGGCGGCGAGCACGCTGGTGACCCCGACACCGGCCATGGACACGGCGAGGATCAGCCGGGGATCCGCCCGGTCGGCCCAGCGGCCGGCCGGGATGGCGATAGCGGCCATCGGCAGCGCGTACGCGAGCAGCACCCAGGTCGTGGCGGCCGGGTCGGCGCCCAGGTCGGCGCCGATCGAGGGCAGTACGACGCCGGCCATGCTCATCTCGGAGGTCGCCACGAGCATGGCGAGGGCGACCGCCACGACCGGGGCCCAGCGGGTGCGGACGGCCGGAGCCGACGACTGCGGTGCGGGTGCGGTGGTCATGGGCACCGACGGTAGGGACGCGAACCCTCGTCGGGCATCTGTCGAACGACCGTACCGGCCGCCGGGGCCGGGCCGGGCCGGGCCGGTCGACCGGTCAGTTGACAGATGGCGGGGCCCCGCCGGCTGCCTAGCGTGGTCGGCACACCCACCCCGAACGCACTGGGAGAGCACCATGACCACGCAGAAGCTGCGGCTCGCCGTCATCGTCGGCAGCACCCGGGCGGGCCGGTTCGGCCCGGTCGTGGCCGACTGGTTCGTCGACCGGGCGCGCCGGCACGACGGTTTCGAGATCGACGTGGTCGACCTGGCCGAGGTCGACCTGCCGCCGACGCTCACCGCGTTCGGCGCCCCGCAGCCGGCGGCGGTGGACGCGCTCGCGCCACGGCTGGCCGCCGCCGACGCCTTCGTGGTGGTGACACCCGAGTACAACCACAGCTACCCGGCCTCGATCAAGACCGCGATCGACTGGTACCGCGACGAGTGGCGCGCCAAGCCCGTCGGCTTCGTCTCCTACGGCGGGGTCTCCGGCGGGCTGCGCGCGGTGGAGCACCTGCGCCCGGTCTTCGCCGAGGTGCACGCGACGACGGTGCGGGACACCGTCAGCTTCCACGGCTGCTGGGACAGGTTCGACGAGGCGGGGGCGCCGGTGGAACCGCAGGGCTGCGACAACGCCGCCAAGACCGTCCTGGACCAGCTCGGCTGGTGGGGGCGGGCACTGCGGGAGGCCCGCCAGCGCGTCCCGTACGCGGCCTGAGGTCCGCGCGGGAGAGCGTTGCCGGACAGCGCGCGGTACGTGTCGACGGGCCCGGTGGCCGCGTAGCGTTGACCCCCGTGCTACACGGCCGAAGCGAGGAGACCGCCCGGATCGACGCCCTGCTCCGGCAGGCGCGGGCCGGGCGCAGCGGTGTGCTCGTCCTGCGGGGCGAGGCCGGCATCGGCAAGTCTGCGCTGCTCGGCGACGCCGCGGACCGCGCCGACGACATGCGGGTGCTGCGCACCGACGGCATCGAGTCGGAGGCGGGCTTCCCGTTCGCCGGGCTGCACCTGCTCCTGGGCCGCGAGATCGACCGGATCGACGCCCTGCCCGCCCCGCAGGCCCGGGCGTTGCGGGTGGCGCTCGGTCAGGAGGCCGGCGGCGACGTCGACCGCTACCTGGTCGGGCTGGCCGTGCTGACCCTGCTGGCCGAGCTGGCCGAGGAACGCCCGCTGCTCTGCCTGGTCGACGACGCGCACTGGCTCGACCCGGCCTCGGCGCAGGCGCTGCTCTTCGCCGTCCGACGGCTCGACGCCGAGCCGGTCGCGGTGATCGTCGCGGTCCGCACCGACGAGGTGTCCCCGTTCGACCCGGCCGGTCTGCCGGAGCTGCCGGTCGGGCCGTTGGGCGAGTCGGCCGCCGCCGAGGTGCTGGCGCAGCGGTCGGAGCCGGTACCCGGCCACCTCCGGCCCGATCTGCTCATCGAGGCGCAGGGCAATCCGCTCGCCCTGCTGGAGTTGCCGGTCGACGGCATGCCGCGCCGCCTGCCGTCCTCGCGTTACCAGCGACTCCACGAGGTCTTCGCCGAGCGGGTGCGGCGGCTGCCCGAGGCGACCCGGCGGCTGCTCGGCGTCGCCGCCGACGCGTCCTCCGCCGACGCCTCCGTGGTGTTCCCGGCCGCCGAGCGCCTCGGCTGCACCCGGGACGACCTGGCCCCCGCCGAGCAGGCACAGCTCGTGCGGCTGGTGGACGGCCGGCTGGTGTTCCGTCACCCGCTGGTGTTCTCGGCACTGCGGGACACCGTGGAGGCCGGCAGCCGGATGGCGGCGCACGAGGCGCTCGCGGCGGTCTACGCGGCCCGGGGCGACGTCTGCTCGTACGCCTGGCACCGGTCGGCGATGGCGACCGGGCCGGACGAGGAGGCGGCGGCCGCCCTGGAGACCGCCGCGCGGAGCGGGTCGGCCCGGGGAAGCGCCGTGGTCTCGGCGATGTACGAACGGGCCGCCGGGCTCACCGCGGACCGGGCCCGGCGCGGGCGGCGGCTGACCGTCGCGGCGGAGGCGGCGGCCGACACCGGCCAGCTGGACCGGGCCGCGACGCTGGCCGACCAGGCCGCCGACCACGTCACCGATCCCGTGCGACTGGCCGACATCGCCCTGGTCCGCGCCATGGTGCTGGACTCGGTGGACCGACCCAGGGAGGCCCACCGCCTGCTCTCCGAGGCCGCCGTGGCGGTGGCCGCCCTCGACCCGAGCCTGGCCGGTCACCTGCTCTTCCGCGCGGGCCGGGCGGCCGCCCACGCGGGCGACTTCGACGCGCTGGACCGCACCGCCGCCCGGGCCGAGGAACTCGGCGTGCCCAGCGCCCACCTGGTCACCGCGCTGTCGCGTGCGTTCGCCGCGCAGAACGCCCTCACCGACGCCGCCGTCGCACCGCTGCGGGTCCTGGTCGAGGAGACGACCGGCTGCGACCGGCACCTCGAACTGCTCGACATCGGGTGGTGGCACATCATGCTGGCCGACCTGGACAGCGCGGACGACGTCGCGGCGCGGCTGGCCGCCGTGGCCCGTCAGCAGGGTGCCGCCGGCCTGCTGGCCTCGGTGCTGCCGCTGCTCGCCCGCGCCCAGCTCATGCGGGGCCGGCACGACGACGCGGAGGCCAACGCGACGGAGGGGCTGCGGATCGCCGCCGACACCGGGCAGCGCCGGCACGCGGTCTACCTGACCACCGTGCTCGCCGGCCTGGCCGCCATCCGGGGTGAGGAACAGCGGTGCGTCGAGCTTGCGGCGGCACCGATCGCGCGGGGCGTGACGCCGGGCAACGTCCACGCGGCCGGCGCGCTGAGCCTGCTCGACCTGGGCCTCGGCCGGTACGAGGCGGCCTTCGGCCGACTCTCCGGCCTGCTGGGCGCGCGGCACCGGGGCGGCGCGATGGCCAGCCTTCCCGACCTGGTGGAGGCCGCGATCCGGGTGGACCGGCGCGAGGACGGGCTGGCCGCCGCCCGGCAGTACGCCGAATGGGCCGGGCGCGTCCGGCAGCCGTGGACGGGGGCGGTCGCGCTGCGCTGCCAGGCGCTGCTGGACGGCAACGCCGACGGCCAGTACGCCCGGGCGGTGGCCCTGCACCGGGAGGGCGGCACCCCGTTCGAGCAGGCCCGCACGGAGCTGCTGTACGGCGAGTGGCTGCGCCGGGCACGCCGGATCAGCGAGGCCCGGATCGTGCTGCACTCGGCGCTGGAGATCTTCGACCGGCTCCAGGCCCACCCCTGGAGCGCGCGGGCGCGTGCCGAGCTGCGCGCCGCCGGGGAGAGCGTGCGGGCCGCCGACCCGGGCGTCGTGCAGCGGTTGACCCCGCAGGAACACCAGGTGGTGCAGTTGGCGGCCCGCGGGCTGAGCAACCGGGAGATCGGCGCGCAGCTCTTCCTGAGCCCCCGGACGGTCGGCTACCACCTCTACAAGGCGTATCCCAAGCTGGGCGTCGGATCCCGCAGCGAGCTGGCATCCCTGGTGGCGGCCCGGCCCGATCACCCCGCCCGCGTCGAGGCGTAAGCCTCCGAGCTGGGGAAACACGTTCCGTGACTGTGGATAACCCGCATGTCATCCACAGGGGTCACTGACGGTGTCGACTGCGTTGCAGGCTGCCAGTCATGACCCCGACCGACCGCCCCCGGCTCGCCGTCCGTTCCCCCGCCGACCTGATCGCCGCCGTGCCCTTCCTGCTCGGCTTCCACCCGACCGACAGCGTCGTCGTGGTGGCGATGCGGGGCCGCCGGATCACCTTCGCCGCCCGCGCGGACCTGCCCGACCTCGCCGACCCGCGCGACCCCGCCGGGCACCTCGCCGGCGTCGTCGCCCGGCAGCACGCCGAGACCACCACGGTCCTCGGCTACGGCCCGGCGCCGCTGGTCACCCCGGCGGTCGACGCCGTGCGCGCCGCGCTCACCGCCGCCGGGCTCCCCGTGCTCGACGCGCTGCGCGTCACCGAGGGCCGCTACTGGTCGTACCTCTGCACCGAGCCGGCGTGCTGCCCGCCCGACGGCACCCCCTACGACGTCGGCGCCAGCGAGGTCAGCGCGGCGGCCGTCTTCGCCGGCCAGGTCGCCCTGCCCGACCGGGCCGCCCTGGTCGCGCAGGTCGCCCCGGTGACCGGTCAGGCCCGTTCGGCCGTACGCCGGGCCACCGCCCGCGCCGAGCGACGCCTCGCGGACCTGCTCGACCGGGCGCCCGCGACCGACCCGCGCGGCGAGCGGACGCTGCGCTCCGCGGGAGCGGCGGCGGTACGCACCACGCTGCGTCGGCACCGGCGGGGTCAGCGGCTCACCGACGACGAGGTCGCCTGGCTGAGCGTGCTGCTGACCCACGTGCCCGTCCGCGACCACGCCTGGGAGCGCACCGACGGGCGGGACGAGGACATCGCGCTCTGGACCGACGTGCTGCGCCGGGCCGAGCCGGAGCTGATCGCCGTGCCGGCCGCGCTGCTGGCGTTCGCGGCCTGGCGGGCGGGGCAGGGCGCGCTGGCGGCCGTGGCCCTGGAACGGGCCCTGGCCGAGCATCCCGGCCACTCGATGGCGCTGCTCCTCGACGACCTGCTGCGCCGGGGCGTTCCGCCGTCGGAGCTGGACGGCTGGCCGGCGGTGGGATCGCCCGGAGTGCTACGCCGCCGGCGCAGCCGGCGCGGCCCCCGCTGACCCCCTCAGAGCATCCCGAGCGCGGCGCCGATGACGGCCTGAGCCGTACGGCTGAGCTCCTCACCCTTGGCGTCGGTCGCGGTGATCGAGTACTGCATCCTGAACCGGCCGTGGCGGGTGGCCGCCACGCCGGTCAGGTAGCCGAACCGGGAGCCCGTCTTGATCCACAGGACCTCGCCTCCGGGCAGCGGGAACGCGGTGAGCCCGGCGCTGTACCGGGCCGGACCACCGGCGACGTCGGAGACCGCGGGCAGGGTGAACATCTCGGCCAACTGGGCCGGCGGCACGACCCGGCCGGCGAAGAGCGCGGCGACGAACGTGTCCAGGTCGGCGAGGCTGGAGATGACGTTGCCGGAAGCCGGGGTGAAGGTCTGGCTCCACGTCGTGGCGTCCACCAGTTCGGTGGCCCCGTCGCGTACGACGGCCTGGTACCCGCGTGCGTGCGGACCGAGGATGCGCGGGTCGTCGCCGGGGGCGTACGTGTCCCGCAGGTGGAGCGGGCGGGCGATCCGCCGGTCCAGCTCCCGCGCGTACGGGTGGCCGGTGACCTTCTCCACCAGCAGGCCGGCGACGATGTAGCCCATGTTGGTGTAGTGCTGCTTCGTCCCGGGCTCGAACTTCCGGGGGTTGCGCAGGCCGAGTCGCACGATCTGCTCCGGGGTCCACCGGTCGTACCGGTGGGCGAGCTGCCACTCGATGCCGTCCGGCATGGTCGGGCTGGGGATGCCGTTGGTGTGGTCGAGCAGCTGACGGACGGTGACGGTCGGGTAGTCGGCGGGCAGCAGCCCGGGCAGGTGACGCTGGACCGGGTCGGCCAGGTCGATGCGGCCCTCGGCGACCAGTTGCAGCACCAGTGCGGCGGTGAAGACCTTGGTGACGCTGCCGATCCGGAAGCGTGCGTGCGGCGGCACGGGGGCCTGACTGCGCAGGTCCCGGACGCCGGTGGCGCCGGTCCAGCAGCCGTCCGGGGTGGTGATCCGGACCTGGGCGCTGGTGGCGTCGGAGTTGGGTAGTCCGGCGATCGCCTGCCGGAGTGGGCCGGGGTCGAGGGTGCCGGGGCGGCAGTCGGCGGCGGAACGGGCCGGGGGTGCGGCGGTGACCGCGCCGGGGGCCACGACGCTCAGCACGGTGGCGAGCGCCGTCGCCACGAGGGCGGTCCGGCTGTTCATGATTCTCATGACATCGAGCCTTGTCTCCCGGTGCCGGCCGGGGCATCGGGGAGATTCCCCTGGCGCACCCGGACCGGAAGACCGGGGAGAACCCCGCCAGGAAGGGGGCCGGCCGGCCCCCTTCCCCACCTCCACACGCGTCGGCGCAACGTGGCTGGCCGGGCGAGCCTGCGGCAGGTCAGGCCCGGCGACGTCCTGTTGCGACCCGGCTCAGCCCGCGTAGATCGTGGTCCACCCGGTGGCCCAGGCGAAGCAGGAACCGTTCTTGCCCAGGCCCTCGCGGGCGCGGATCTTGGTCACGTTGATGGCGAAACTGTAGTGGCCCGCACCGATCGGAGCGCTCTTGCCGCTTCCTTTGCTCATGTAGTCGATCTCGGTGCGGCCCGGATTCGAGGAGTAGCTGTAGTAGGCCTCGGTCTGCAGGCAGGCCGAGTAGCCGTCGGCGGCGGTGTCCTCCAGCGTGCCGCGCAGAATGACGCGTCCGTCCTCGACGCCGACAGACCCCGCCGCGTGCGCCCCCGCCACATCTCCGTTGGTGTGGTAGAGCGACCAGTTGGCGACGGCCAACGCCGGCGATGCCGTGAAAGCGAGGACGGCTGCGGTCGTCGCCGCACAGATGGTGAACCTACGGCCCGTGATGCGCATTGATCGCCTTTCCGGCTAGAAGGCCAGTGACTTGTAGCCGGACGCGTAGACGCACGTCCCGCTGCTGTTCGTGATGCCCTCGCGGGCCTTGATCGTGCTTACGTTGCTGGCAAAGCTGTAATATCCGGCGCTGCCCAGGCTCTTGCTGTTGCCGTAGCCGCCCACCCGGTCGTACTCCCTGCGGGTGCCGCCGTCCGAGTAGGTCGCGAAGAACTCCAGGCAGGCGGACTTCCCATCGCTCTTGGTGTCCTCCAAGGTGCCGAACACGCACACCCGACCAAGGCCGTCGCACTGGGTGGTGGTGTATCCGTCGGCGTGCGCACCGACGACATCCCCGTCGCTGTGGTACAGCGTCCAGCACTTGCCGAACAGGATGTCGCAGTCGGCTGCGGCAGCCGGGCTGGCGACGACCGCCGTCGACACGGCCAGCCCCACGGCAACTGCCAGCAGTAGTCGTACTGGTTTCATCAGGGCTCCCTTTCCATGGGATTCGAGCGATCTCCCTTGGGCGACCGCAGAGTGCTCTCGTGCGGATCAGGTCAGCATTGGTGGGAAGCGGGCGGGTGCGGCAGGATCCAACCGTTGCTGCGCAGGAAGGATTCGGAGATGTAGCCCTGCTGCTGGGTGCCGGCCTTACGTACGTGCCACCAGAGCGGGCTCGTGACCCCGTGGGCGGTGATCTTCTCACCGACTCGGTAACAGTGCAGATAGACGTCAGATCCGCTGTTCCAGGTGCCGTTCGAACTGCAACTACGCCACGGGCCGCTGCGATAGTTGACGTCGTCGCCGACGGTTACGGCTGTCCAATTGCTCGGATTGGACCACGGATAACTGCAGGCGGCGGAAGCCGTGGGCGTCCCGGCGACAACGCCAGCGGCACCCGAAACGAGGACGAAGATCGATGCCAACAATCTGCGCATGGCGCGTAGTGGACCATGGCCTTCGATCGTCCAACAAGAACAGTTGGCAGAAATACCGCGAAGGTCCACGGACGTGTACCGCGGAAGTTTAGGGGCGAATACCGCGAGAGTTTACGGCGAACCTACGACCCGTCCTCCTCGCCCGTGACCCGCTGCCGGTAACTGTTCAGGGAGAGGCCGAGCACCGACCGGAACTCGTTGGCGAGGTGGGCGTGATCGCTGTAGCCGAGGTCGGCCGCGACCGCGGCCAGGGTCGTGTCCGGGTCGGTACGCAGGCGTTCGGCCGCCTCCTGTAGTCGACGCCGACGGATCATCGTCGACGGCGGCAGCCCGACGTACCGTGCCGCGAGCCGCTGCAACGAGCGGGTGGACAGGCGCACGCGTACGGCGGCATCCTCGACCGTCCGGATCGCCGGATCCGTGTCGATGGCCTCGGCCATCGCGTTGGCCAGCAGCGCCTCGTCGTTCGGCGGTGGGATCGCCTCGCTGAGCCACCCCGCGAAGGCGTCGACGGCCCGGCGGTGCCGGGTCCGCCGGTCGCCCGGCCCGGTCATCTCGCGGTGCACCCGCGCGTGCAGGTCGGGCAGGTCCACGGCCTCGTAGCGGTCCCGCAGGGCCGCCGGATCCGCGACGAGGTGGGGTACGGCCGCCGGCCGCAGCAGGGCGCCGACGGCCCAGCCCGTTCCGGTCAGGTCACGGTGCGAACTGCCGGTCGTCGGCCCGGAGATGCCGACCGCGTCCGGTTCGACGACGAGGTTGCAGGCGGGGAAGGCGATCAGGTGCTGCCGGGAGGACCGCCCCGGCTGGATCTGCCACTCCGGGATCCAGAACCACCGCACCAACTGCCGCACCGCGTCCGGCGGCGGGAGCCGGTCGAACGTGGGCAGCCGCGCCGGATAGAGGACACCCCGTGGGCTCGCCCCACCCGGGGCGGGAACCTGGCGCGAATCTTCAAGCCGGCCCACGCCCGCCGTTCCTACGATCGGTCACATGACTGCAACGACCCGAGCCGCCGACGGTGAGCACACCACGAACGGTACGCCGCACGGCGCCACCAGCCTGACCCCCTTCCTGGCGATCCCCGACGCGCGCGGCGCCATCGACTTCTACCGGGAGATCTTCGGTGCCCGGGTGGTCGACGTGACCGAGATGGGCGGGGTCGTGGCCCACGCCGTCCTCGACTTCGGCCACGGGCTGCTGCAACTCGGCGAGCCGATGCCCGACTACGGGCTCGTCGCGGCCCCCGAAGGGGACCAGGACTGCTACTCGATGGGCCTCTACTGCCCCGACGTGGACGCCGTCGTCGCCCGGGCCGAGGCGGCCGGCGCCGTCGTCCGTGAGGCGCCGTCCACGTTCGTGTCCGGCGACCGGTTCGCCAGCATCAGGGACCCCTTCGGCGTACGGTGGTCGGTCATGACCCGGGTGGAGGACCTCTCCGAGAAGGAGAGCGCGCGACGGGTCGCCGAATGGGCCGAGCAGCAGAACCAGGCGAGCTGACACGGGGCGACAGCGCCGGCCGCTCGCGTGATGCCCAGCCGTCCGCGGCTGCGTGAACGAAGGTCACTTTCCCAGCGTGCGCACCGCGGTCGAGGACACCGCAGCCAGTTCGGGCTGCGCAGGCAGGAACACCGTGGGGACACCGAGCGACTCGTTCATCGCGGCGAGCCGGTACTCGCTCTGCAGGTCGGTGGTGTTCCGCAAGCCGCGGACGATCACCCCTGCTTCGTGGCGACGGCAGTAGTCGGAGGTCAACCCGCTCCAGGCCGCAACGCTCACGGAGGTCCACTCGACCGGCAGAATGGCCCGGACAGCGGCCGCTCGCGCCTCTTCGTCGGTGCACGGATTCTTGAGGCTGTTGACCGCGACGAGCACGACCACTTCGTCGAAGAGGCGGCGTGCCCGGTCCACCACATCCAGATGCCCGGGAGTGAAGGGATCGAAGCTGCCGGGGTAGACCGCCCGCACGCCTCTGCCGGTGCTCATAGCCCGACTGTAGGTATCGGCTGTCGGATCCGCTCGCCCCTCGCCGTGGGCGGTACGTCACACCCACAGGGACTCGCCGTGCCTGGCGCAAGCAGCGACACCCTGGCCATGCCCTGAGCAGAATCGCTCGCTTCCCGGTCTGCTTCCCCGGCAGGCTGTCGAGATGAGAGCGAGCTTCAGCGGTGAGGTGGCGACGTACTACGCGAAGCACCGGCGTGGTTACCCGCCCGAGGTGCTCGATGCCCTCGTGGGAACGTTCGGCCTCAGCGCCGAGGACGCGGTGGTCGACCTCGGCTGCGGCACCGGCCAGTTGAGCCTCCCGCTCGCCGCCCGGGTCGGGACCGTCATCGGCGTGGACCCGGAGCCGGACATGCTGGTTCTGGCCCGCCAGGCCGCCCTCGACGCCGCAACGGTCAACGCCATGTGGATGCTCGGCACTGACAACGACCTGCCCGCACTGGGTCGGCTACTCGGCGGACGGACGATCGGCGCGCTGACCGCCGCCGTCGCCATCCACTTCATGGACCGCGACGCGCTGTTCAGGGCCGCCCGGCCGCTGCTGCGTCCCGGCGGTGGCGTCGCCGTCGTCACCAACGGAGCGCCGCTGTGGCTCCAGGACGCCGACTGGTCCAGGGCACTGCGCGATTGCCTGGAACGGCTGCTCGGGCACCCCGTCACAGCTGCCTGCCAAACCGACGACGCCGGCCGCCTACGCAACCAGGACGCCCTGGTTCGCGCCGGCTACCGGTACGCGGAGTCGTCGGTGCGGTACGACGCACCGCTCACCGTCGATGACATGGTCGGCGGCGTCTTCTCCGCCCTGTCGGCCGACCAGCTGCCTTCCACGCAGGGACGAGCCACGTTTGCCGCAGAGGTGCGCGACGCCCTCGGCGGACGCGACGAGGTCACCGAGGGGGTCCGCGTCTGGCTCCAGTTCGGTACGCCCGACTGAGAGAGGCCGCACCTCGCCCAGCTAGGCCTTCCATCTCCATGGCCCGCCGGCATCGGAGCGCGCCCCGGATGGTCAGGCCCGCTTGGCCAACTCGACGACGAACGCGCGCCACGCCGCCACGTCATCGAACTGTGGAGAGCCGCCGGTCCAGCCAGGCGAGCAGGATCTGTGCGTACTGCGGGCTGATGCCGGCCAGGTTCTCGGCCTCGTGCAGGGTGGGCGCGTGGTCGCAGCCGGCCAGCCGGGCGATGGTCAGGTCTGCCGCAACGGCCGCCCGGCGCCACACCGTCAGGCTCTCCTCGATCGGGATCCAGGCGTCGGTGTCGCCGTAGCAGAGCAGCACCGGGCAGGTCAGCGCCGCGAATACCGGTTCCGGATCGAAGTCCATGTCGGCCCAGGCGCCGGGCTCCGGCACCTCGCGCGGCAGGAACGCCAGCGGGAACCAGGGCCGCTCGACGGCGGCGTCCAACTCTGCCTGGGCGACCGCCCGGGACAGCCCGCCGCGAAGGTACGCCTCTGTGACCCCACGCAGCCGGTCCAGCTCGGCGAGGTCGGCGTCGCCGTACCCGTGGCGGCGAAGTTGCTCGGCGGTGCCGTACCGCATCTGCCGGGCGGGGCTGACCCCGCTGCACCCGACGAGCACGAGGAGGTCGACCGGGTGGCGGCTGGCGGTCAGCGCCGCCGCCCAGGCACCCTGGCTGAACCCCCACAGTCCGACCGGGACGTCACCGACCTGCCGGCGCAGCACGTCCAGGGCCGCCGCCGCGTCGTCGGCCTGGGCGTTCATCGGCACGTCGCGTCCGTCGATCCGGGGGCGCCGGTCGTAGCGCAGCACCGCGATGCCGGCAGGCGGCAGCAGCCGGGCCAGGTGCTCATAGAGGAAGTACGACCGGTTGTCGGCGTGGGAGCCGTGCAGCACGGCGAGGGCGCCCCGGGCCGGCCCGGCCGGCAGGTTCAGGGTGGCGGGGAGTTGCTGCTCGCCGACGCTCAGCTCCATGCAGGGCAGTCAAACACCGACCGGGCGTCTCCGTCTCGCCCGGTGAGGAGCTGGCGGCGCGCCGATGCGGTCCACCGCCAGGATCGGGCGGCCCTTGCGGCTCGCGTGGGACTGTCGAGCTGATGTCGCAGACGATTCACCGCCATCTGGTGTCGCAGCGAACCAGGCATCGCCTGATGTCACAGACGACTCAGCTCGACAGCGTCGCGCGACCTGTTTGCCCGCGGGCGGGCTCCGTCACCGCCGCAGGAGGCGCGAATCATCCGGTCGAGGCTGCGTGACGAGGCGCCAGCTCGACTGCTGGCGGTCACAAGCCGTCTCCCGCGGGGCGCTCGGGTTTGGCTGGGTGTCCGCGATCCTGCTCGCCCGCGCCGGGCCCGACGTGCGCTTCGGACGTCAGGCCCGCTCGGCCAGTTCGGCGACGAACGCGCGCCAGGCCGCCGGTGTGAAGGCGAGCGCCGGACCGGCCGGGTCCTTCGAGTCAGGGACGGCGACGACGCCGTTCAGAGGGCGAACTGCCGGGCCACCTGGTCGGCGACCTCGTCTTCGCACATCCCGGGGACCAACCGTATCGCCCGCACACCGAGCCGGTCGGTCTCGACGATCAGGCGCTCGGTGAACAACCGGTCGCGTTCGCTCAGATTCTGCCTCGCCCGTTCCGGATCACTGGTCTTCGCCGGGATCTGCCAGGTCGACCCTCGCTGGGCGAGGGCGGCGTCGCGGAAGTCCGCCGTCGGCAGCAGCCACACCGCGCGATCGACCTCGGCGAGCAGTGGCTTGACCAGGTGCGGGAGGAGCCGGAAGCCCTCGGCCACCACGCGAGTGCCTGTCGGCAGGCTCAGCAGGTCGTCCACGATCAGGTGGAACGCCTCGCCGTGGAACCAGTGGAACGTGTCCAGCATGATCTCCGGGGAACGGGTGAGCCAGCGCTCGTCCATGTCCATCGCCTTGAACCGGTCCAGGCAAGGCGCTTCCTCGGCGGTAACACGGTCGGCGTGGTCACCCATGACATCGTCGGTGGCGTACAGATGCAAGCCGTACCGGTTGGCGAGCCGACGCGCGATCGTCGACTTACCGCTCGCAGGTCCACCGCCGATCCAGAACACGTTGCCAAGGCCCTCGCGTATGGCATCCGTCGTCAGGTCAGCCTGTCGGGTGTGCATCCCCTCGGCCATGGCTCCGCTTGCGCAGGTGCCGAGGTGCCCTTGAAGGTGGTCCACACACCATGTGTAGCGGATACGCCATCCGATGGGAGGACTGCCGGGCGGTCATCGTCGGTGCGGCCTCGCCTGTTTCGCGGTCCCCATGAGATTGGCGGTCCGTAGGCGTGACTGACGTTGTGGCAGGCCGAGAAGCCGATCGCGGCCCAGTCGCTTTCCCGTCTCCAGCGGAAGAGTTCGGGGGCCTGGCGAGGGGCGGGAGGAGGGCTCGCGTCCTCCGCGTCAGCCGGTCTGGGGGAAGGGCGTGACTGCGTCCCGGGTGTTCAGGCCCGCTCGGCCAGTTCGGCGACGAACGCGCGCCAGGCCGCCGGTGTGAAGGTGAGTGCCGGGCCGGCCGGGTCCTTCGAGTCACGGACGCCGACGACGCCGGGAAGATTGTCGGCGACCTCGACGCAGGCACCGCCATTCGAGCTGCTGCGGGTGCTCTTGCGCCACTGCGCGCTGGTCAGGTCATCCATGATCGCGCTCTCAACAGGTCGATGGTCTGGTCTCGCGGCAGCGCGACCGATCTCACGGTATCCCAGACCGCCCAGAGCGGAGCAACGTCATTCGTGAGACGACCGGTGGCTTGGTCATCGAGGTAGCCGACCTCGCCGTCGGGCGTGCTGGCGATGATGAACGGCCCGGCCTGGCCGGGGTGCAGTCCGGCACGGAGAGGAAGCACGTGGATCATGACGTTCGGACGCCGGGCAAGCTCGATCAGGTGGTCAAGCTGCGGGTGCATGACCTCGGGCTCTCCCCGCCGAAGCGCAGCCTCGTCTATCACGAAGACCAGGAGAGGAGGACGCGGACGGTCGAGCACGGCGGCCTGCCGGCGTAGCCGGGCGTCGACATAGGCTTCCGCGTCAGCCATCAGCGGCCCGCTGGTGAGGACCGCCCTGGCGTAGTCCTCGGTCTGTAGGAGGCCCGGGAGGACGGCTGACTCGAACCACCGCAGCCCCGCCGCCTCACGCTCGATCTCGGTCCACGGTCTGAACCACGCTGGCTCTCTTCGCTTCAGTGCGTCCGGCCAGAGCTCTTCTATGTCCTTGTTCAGGATCTCGGCGACCCGGGCACGGTGACGGGTCTGCGGGATTCGTCCCTGGCTCACCCAGCGTGCCGCCGTCTTCGGATCGACGCCGATCTGAGCTGCGAGGCTCTCCGCAGTCTCGCCGGCCTTCGCCATCGCTACCTGAACCGCCCGGTTCATCCCTGCTCCTCGCCTGAACGTCCTGAATATCCCCGGTACAGACTGCTACGCGGTGTGATCGGCTGGCAACCCTCGGCAGGGTGCCATGTAGACGGCGCGAGCCGGTGGAGGCATCCCGAGGCCCGCCGGTCGTGCCGCGAGGGGGTCGCCGCCGGGCGAGCATCCGTGGCGGCCCCCTTCTCCACACCGACGGACGAGGGGAAAGACCTTGCCGGAGCGCCAGCCGGACCCGAAGCCCGACCCGAAGCCCGCGCTGCGGCAGATCAGGTCGGGTGACGTCCTGCACCTGACCCGGTCCGCGAGCCCGCAGTTCGTCCGCCCGATCTCCGTGCGCGTGATTCGCGTCCTGACCGACTGGCACACATACCACGGTTGGTGCTGGATCGACGTCTACCAGCTGGGCGCGCGCGGCGACGCCGTGGACCGGCGCTCGCTCTACGTGTGGTGCGAGGGGGTCCGCTGGCGTACCGCAGCTCCGGCCTCGTCGGCGCAGGCCCACCGCCGTCCCGTGACCCGCCGACGGGTCACAGCGTGACCCGGCGCCGCGACCACCTGCCCACCCGGCCCACCTGGCGCTGCGCGGCCTGCGGCATCGCCTGGCCGTGCTCGGCGGCGAAGCTGCGGCTGCTCGCCGAGTACCGGACGGACCGGCCGGCCCTGCTGATCCACCTGGCGACCCTTCAGGCCGAGGCGGGCGAACAGCTCGCCGCGCTGGACCACGCCACGACGACGGCCGACCTGACCGCTCGCTTCACCGGCTGGGCCCGCCCACGCTGACCGCGCCATCGGAAGCGCCGGCACGGCAGACAGCGGCACGGCAGACAGCGGCACGGCAGGCACCGGCAACGCTGGTCTCCGTCGAAAGATGTAGTGGACGTTCGTTCCGTAGGGCGAGTCGACAGGATCGGAGCCGGCACAGAATGGGTCCGTGCCCCAACCCACCGCAAGCACCGCATGAGCGTCGGACTGCTGCTGACGCTCGCCGGCCTGGCCCTAGTCGACAGCACGAGCATCGGCACGCTCTTCATTCCCGTCTGGCTGCTGCTCGCTCCCGGGCCGGTCAACGCCCGACGGATCCTCGTCTACCTCGGCACGATCGCCGTCTTCTACTTCGGCGTCGGGCTGCTGCTCGCCCTCGGCGGCAGCCGGCTGGCCGACGTCCTCGGTGGGGCGATGGACAACCGACCGGTGCTCTGGGCACAGCTCGTCCTCGGGGTCGGGCTGTTCCTGCTCAGCTTCCGCTACGACAGCAAGCGGCGTCCGCGCAGCGGCGGGGTGCTGCGCTGGCGGGACCGGGCCACCGCCGGCGACTCCTCCGCGCGGTGGCTGGTGGGGCTGGCGCTGCTCGCCGCGCTCGCGGAGGTGGCGACGATGCTGCCGTACCTCGGCGCGGTCGGCCTGCTGACCACCTCGGGTCTCGGCGCGGCCGAGATGGTGGGGCTGCTCGCCGGCTACTGCCTGGTCATGATCCTGCCGGCGGTGCTGCTGCTGGCGGCCCGGATGGCGCTGCCGAGGCTGGTCGAGCCGGTGCTGGCCCGGCTCAACGCCTGGATCATGCGAACCTCGGGCAGCATGCTCGGCTGGATCCTCGGCATCGCCGGCTTCCTGGTGGCCCGCGACGCCGCGGTCCGGTTGGGGCTGTTCGGCTAGGCCGACGGATCAGGTGGTGATCCGGTCGGGGCGGGCGTAGACGTTCATCGCCTCGCCGCGCAGGAAGCCGACCAGCGTCAGCCCGGCCTCCTCGGCCAGCTCCACCGCCAGGGTGCTCGGCGCGGAGACCGCCGCGAGCAGCGGCACCCCCGCCATCCACGCCTTCTGGGTCAGCTCGAAGCTCGCCCGCCCGGAGACCAGCAGGACGTGCCCGGCCAGCGGCAGCCGCCGCTCGCGGACCGCCCAGCCGATGACCTTGTCGACGGCGTTGTGCCGGCCCACGTCCTCGCGCAGCACCACCAGGTCGCCCTCGGCGGTGAACAGGCCCGCCGCGTGCAGGCCGCCCGTGCGGTCGAAGCCGCGCTGGGCCGCGCGCAGCCGGTCCGGCAGCGCGGTCAGGACCGCCGCCGGCACGGTCAGCGGGTCGTCGCCCACCGCGAAGACCGATCGGGTACGCACGGCGTCGATGCTCGCCTTGCCGCACACCCCGCAGGAGCTGGTGGTGTAGAAGTTCCGCGACGGATCGACGGCGGGTTCGGGCACGCCGGGCGACAGCACCACGTCCACCACGTTGTACGTGTTGGGTGTCTCCGCGCCGGCGCAGAGCTGCGCGGTGCGTACGTCGTCGGCGGAGCGGATCAGCCCCTCGGTCAGCAGGAAGCCGATCGCCAGGTCGAGGTCGTCGCCCGGCGTACGCATGGTCACCGCGAGCGGCCGTCGCCGGCCGGGACCGGCCGCGCCGACCCGGATCTCCAGCGGTTCCTCCACGGCGAGGCTGTCCTGCCGGCGTACCGAGGTGCGGCCGGTCGCCGCGTCGAGGTCGATGCGGAGCACGCCGCGCCGGTCAGTCGCCCGTCCCATCCCGCCATCCTGCACCCCCGGGTCGGGACACCGCGCGGCGACGGCCCGTCCGTATCCGCGATGTACGCGACCTGTACGCCGCCCGCCGTACGGTGTGACCGTCCGCAGGAGGAAGTCCGGAGAGGGTGGGCCATGGCCGTCAGGGTCGCTGTCGTGGACGACGGGTCGCTGACCTTTCGGGGGGTCGCCGACGCCCTCGGGCGGGCTCCAGGGGTGACCGTGGTCGGCGTGTTCCCCTCGGTCGAGCCGGTCGCCGCCCTGCGGGACGCGCCGCAGGTCGTCGTCGCCGACCGCTGCGCGGAGTCGAACGCCGGCCCGTGGTGGCCCGACGGGCCGGCGTTCGTCGTCCTCGCCACGTGCCAGGACGCGGTACGGGTGCGGGCCGCCCTGGACGCGGGCGCGCTCGCCTATCTGGGGCGGGACGTCGACGAGGCCACCCTGCTGCGGGCGGTCCACGCCGTCGGGCGGGGCGACCTGTACCTCGACGGCGCGGCGCGGGTCGCCCTGCTGCCCGACGCCGTCGCCGATGTCTGCGACGGCGGTCCGCCCATGCTGACCGCCCGGGAACGGGACGTGTTGCGGCTCGTCGCCGAGGGCCTCACCCACCAGCAGATCGCCCGCAGGCTCTGCCTGTCCAAGTCGACGGTCGACACCTACACGCATCGCCTGCGACAGAAGACGGGCGCGGTGAACAAGGCGGGACTGACGCGGATCGCGATGGCGTTCGAGGTGGACCCCGCCGCCTAGGACCGATGGACCGGCACGTCAGCCCCGGGTCTGCACCAGGAACGAGTAGCCGATCTTCTTCGTGCCGTTCCAGTTGTACATCGGGTAGCACGGCCCCGGCGACGTCCACGAGCTGACGTACGTCGGCCGGGCCGCGTTGCACGCCTTGAGCGTGGAGTAGAGCGGGCTGTTGTAGGCCGCCTGGGCGGGCGCGGCCAGGCCGACCACGGCACCGCCGGCCACGGCGGCGACCGCGATGAGGCTGCGGACGCGCGGGCGGCGCGGAGTCTTCGCCATCGTTGCTCCCTTCTTCGCTTCGGCCGTCAGGGGCCGAGGGTGTACCGGTTGGAGAATCGGGGTGGGACCGCGGTCGCCACCCCCGTGGGCCGTCTCTGATGGGCACGGCAGAACCGGACCCGAGATCTGCCGTGCCCCGTCCCCCGCCGAGCCCGTCGCTCGGGAGGGCCGCGTTACAGGACCAGGCTGCACCGGCGGCCGTCCACGATCACGTCCCACTTCTGTGTAGGCCGCCGCTCCACACGGGAGAGCCGGGCAACCTCTCGTCCGTCGCCTCGCATCTCCCGGCGAGGCGTCGGGCGGATACCGTGGCCCGGTGGACGCGTACGCGGCGGTGGTGCTGGCGGGTGGGGCCGCGCGCCGGATGGGGGGCGTCGACAAGCCCGCCCGGGCGGTCGGCGGCCGGCCCATGCGGGACCGGGTGCTCGCCGCGGTCGCCGACGCCGCGCCGCGCATCCTGGTCGGCCCGGCCGGACCGGTGCCCGCCGGGGTGCGGGTGACCCGGGAGGAACCGCCGGGCGGCGGCCCCGTCGCCGCCGCCGCGGCAGGGCTGGCCCTGCTCGACCCCGGTACGCCGGTGGTCGCCCTGCTCGCCGCCGACCTGCCCCTGCTCACCCGCGCGGCGGTCGGGGAGTTGCTCGGCCACCTCGACGCCGGTCACGACGGCGCCTGCTACGTCGACGGCGACGGGCGGCGGCAGACCCTCTGCGGCGTGTGGCGGGTGGCCCCGCTGCGCGCCGCCCTGGTCCGCCTCGCCGCCGAGCGCGCCAGCGGGCAGCCCGACGGGTCCGTTGCGTCGCTGGCGGGGGCGCCGATCAGGGCGCTGCTCGCCGCGCTGCGGGTACGCGAGGTGCCGTGGGCCGGTGCCGGCCCGCCGCCCTGGTTCGACTGCGACACTGACGAGGACGTACGCCGGGCGGAGGAGTGGGCGCGATGACGGTCATGGACGACTGGGTGACGGCGGCCTGTGCCGAGCTGGACCTGGATCCCGCCCAGGTGCCGGTGCCGGCCGTGCTCGACCTGGCCAAGGACGTGGCGCACCAGGTGCTGCGGCCGGGCGCGCCCGTCACCGCGTACCTGCTGGGGCTGGCGGTCGGGCGGGGCGCGGACCCGGCCGGCGCCGCGGCCCGGCTCAGCGCGCTGGCCGCCGACTGGCCGGTCGGGCTCGGCGCCGAACGCCCGGGCGGGACACCCGCCTGACCTCCGCTGTCCGATCACGGTCGGGCTGATTCGCCTCCCCCGTTCCGTGGGTAGGGTGACCGTGACGGACGGAGGCGATCATGACGGCGGACCACCCCTCGGCGCCGGGCGGCGACTCGCCCGGCACCCTGCCGGCGCACCACGAGCCGATCCTGCTCGACGAGCCCAGCACGGCCGACCTGCGGGCCAAGGTCACCCAGGCCTGGCACGAGTTCGCCCGGGCACTCGCCGAGCGGTTGGCGGCGCTCCCCACGGGCACGCACGTGGAGCTGACCCTCGACCCGACGGCCTCCGGCACCGGCGACGCGGTCTACTCGGTCAGCATCGACGTCGGCGAGGAGGGCCGGCTGGCCGCCCGCGCGGTCGGCAACGCCACCCTGCCGGAGGGCTACCGGCTGGACCGGGCCGCCGTGGCGGACATGATCGCGCTCGGCTGGTCGCCGCCCGGCGTGGTGCCGGGCTCCGGCGAGCACTTCGGGCTGGACAGCGGCACCGCCGAGGCCGCCCGGCTGGCCGCCCTGCTCACCCGGACGCTGCGCGACGTCTACGGCGCCCCGCACCCCGCCTTCCTCGTCTACCTCATCCACGACGCCGAGGGCGAAGCGCTGCCGGTGGAGCCGCTGGGCACCGCGCGCAGCGAGTTCGGCCCCGACCGCAACGTGGAGGCCGACCTGGACGAGGCGCTCGCGGCGGCTGCCGCCGCCCAGGCGCCCGAGCACGACACGGCCGCGCTCGCCGAGCAGGTCCGCACCGTCGTCTCGACCATGCTCAAGTCGGAGCCGGACCGGTTGCAGGTCGACTCCGACGGCGACATCAACATCCGCGCCGGTTCGGCGATGGTCTTCGTCCGGGTCCGCGACAACCCGCCGCTGGTGGACGTCTTCTCCCCGGTGCTGACCGAGGTCGAGCCGACCGAGCGGCTCTACGTGAAGCTCTCCGAGCTGACCAACCGGATGCCCATCGGCCGGCTCTACTGCGCCGACGACACCGTGTGGGCGTCCATCCCCGTCTTCGGCCGCAACTTCCAGGCCACCCACCTCATGCTCGCGGTCCAGGTGATGACCGGGCTCGCGGACGAGCTGGACGACCGCCTGCACGGCGAGTTCGGCGGGAAGCGGTTCTTCGGCGAGGGCGACAAGCCCGTCAAGCGGGACCAGGAGGAACACCGCACTGGCATGTACCTCTGATCCACGCCCCACCACCGGCAGGCGGCGGGGTGGAGCACGGACCGGTGGTGGCGGGTGGAGCCCGGAAACCCCGAGAAACCGGGCCCCACCCGCCGGGGAGGGAGGATCAGGTCACGGGGAGCCAGTCGAGACTCCGGGCGGTGGTCGGATCGGTGGCCCGCAGGCCGGCGGCGGAGACGGTCCAGAGCACATCCCCGACCAGCAGCGACCGCAGGACCGGGCCCGCCGGGCCGGTGTGGGAGACCGTGCCGACCTCGCCGATGTCGGTCCCGGACACCCGCAGCAGGCGTACGTCGTCGCCGACCGGCAGCGCGACCAGGCCCGTCTCCGGGTGGTGCAGGAAGGCGTGCGTGTCGTGCTCCAGCGCGGAGTACGCCTTCGGCACGTGCCACTGGTCGAGCCGGCTCGGCCGGGCGGGGTCGCGTACGTCGAACAGCGAGACCTGGAGCCCCTGCGCCCGTCCCCGCCGGTCGGCCTCCTGGCCCACCCCGAGCAGCCGGCCCTCCGGCAGCGGGTGCAGGTACGCCGAGTAGCCGGTGATCTTCAGCTCCCCGGTGACCCGGGGCGCGGTCGGATCGGTCAGGTCGACCGCGTAGAGCGGATCGGTGAGCCGGAACGTGACCACGTACGCGGAGCCGCCGAGGAAGCGCACGGAGTAGATCCGCTCGCCCGGGCCGAGGCCGGTGACCGCGCCCGTCCGGACCAGCGTGTGCCCGTCGGGACGCAGCACGTGGACGGCGGACTCCGAGTTCGGCCGGGTGCCCCAGGCGTCGCCCGTGGTGGTGGCCACCCGCAGGTGCCCCTGCCACTCGGAGAGGGCGTACTGGTTGACGAGCGACCCGGGCACCGAACCGGAGGCCACGTAGCGGGGACGCCCGGGCGCGCCGGTGTCGAACCGGTGGATCTCGGTGACCTGCGGGCCCGGCCGCCGGACGTCCCCCCGGAACGAGCCGGGCCTGGGCGGCACCGGCCGTTCCCCGGCGAGGTAGAGACTGCTCCCGGTGCCGTAGACGGTGGTGGCGTCGGCGGCGACGCTGACCGGGTCGCCGTCGCCGAGGCGGTCGCCGGCGAGGTCGAAGCTCAGCACGGTCAGCATCGACGTGCCGGACCAGGCGGGCGGCCGGCTCAACCGGTCGCAGCCGACCCGGCCGGTGTGCCGTTCCGCCCCGGCCGTCCACTCGTACGCCGGCAGCCACGCCTCCACTCCGGCGGCGGCGATCACCGCGCGGTTGGCGGCGGTCCGCGTCGCGTCGGTGCCCCGTTCGGCGTACGGGAAGACCAGTTGGGGGCGGCTGCGGACCACGACCCGGGCGGTGTTCCCGGTCTGCCGGGCGTCGACGAGGCTGCCGTCCATCCGGTAGGTGCCGAGCACCCGCGGCGTGCCCGCGAGGTCGACGAGGATCAGGCGCGGCGCGGTGCGGGCCCGCGCGGCGCGGGTCGTCGACTGGAGTTCCGCGCCGATCTGGGTCAGCACCAGCGCCCGGTCGCCGTGCAACAGCAGGGTCGCCTGCTCACCCCACGTCAGCTCCGGCAGCGTCCGCGTGAGGTCGAGGCGGCCGGTCTCCCGGCGGGCGGCCGGGTCCACCACCCGCAGCACGCCCCGGGTGACGGTCACGATCCGCCGCCCGTCGGTCTTGACCAGGTCGGGTTCGTCCGCGCCGGCCTCGTGCACGTTGGTCGTGGAGTGCTCCTGGGCGGGCTGGGCGGACTGGGCTGACGCCCGGGACCCGGTCGCGTCCTTGGCCACGTCGCCGAAGGCGGCCCCGGTGCGCCAGCCGTTGCCGAAGCCCCACGGGCCCACGGACGCGTCGGCGGCGGCGCGGAGCCCGCCCAGCGCCTGGGCGCAGGAGTCGTAGGAAACCAGCACGGGCGCGGTCGTCGGCTGCCTCGGGCCCGGTGGGTCGGGCGGCGCCGCCGGGATCGCGCTGCCGCCGAGCAGGGTGAGCGCGGCCAGCGTGCCGACCGCGAAGATGTGGGCTCCCCGTGTCATGGCCGGTTCGACGCGCCCGGCCGTCGGGTGGTTCCGGCCCTCCGCCGACCTTCCGCGCCGCGTTTCCCGCGCGCCTGCCCCGGTCAGCGGGGCGAGGGGCCGACGCCGGGGGAGTCCACGAGCCGGGAGAGCACGATGGTGCTCCGGGTCGAGGTCACGAAGGACTCGGCCCGCAGCCGTTCCAGCGCCGCCTCCAGGTGCCTGATGTCGGCGGCCCGCAGGTGTACGAGGGCGTCGGCCTCGCCCGAGACGGTGTACGCGCCGACCACCTCGGGGTGCCGGCGGGTGGCGACCCCGATCTGGGCCGGGGTGGTCCGGCCGGCGCAGAACAGCTCGACGAACGCCTCGGTGGTCCAGCCGACGGCGGCGGGGTCGACGACGGCGGTGAAGCCCCGGATCACGCCGGCCGCCCGCAGCCGGTCCACCCGCCGTTTGACCGCCGGAGCGGAGAGCGACACCCGCTGACCGATGTCGGCGTACGAGGCGCGGGCGTCCGCGACGAGCAACGCAATGATCCGCTGGTCCACGTCATCTATCTGCAACGTTCCGCCTCTGGGAAGCAACGGTTGTGGCTGTTACCAAAGTTCGAGGGTACCTACCCTTGGTCATCGTGAACCAGCAGCGAGTCGCGCGAAAGCGGACATATCTCATGTGCTCGCCCGAGCACTTCGCGGTCGAGTACGCGATCAATCCGTGGATGGACGTGACCACCCCGGTCGACTCGCAGCTTGCGGTCAAGCAGTGGGACCGGCTGCGGGAGAGCCTGGTCGGTCTCGGCCACGAGGTGCACCTGCTGACCCCCGAACGGGGCCTGCCCGACATGGTCTACGCGGCCAACGGGGCGTTCGTGGTCGACGGCACGGTCTACGGCGCGCAGTTCAAGCACGAGCAGCGGGCCGCCGAGGCCGCCGCGCACCGGGCGTTCTACGAGTCGCAGGGCTGGCGGTTCATCGCGCCGATCGAGACCAACGAGGGCGAGGGCGACTTCGCGTACCTGCCGGAGGCGCACGGCGGGCTGATCCTCGCCGGGCACGGCTTCCGTACCGAGCTGCCGGCGCACGCCGAGGCGCAGGAGGCGCTCGGCCGGCCCGTGGTGTCGCTGCGCCTGGTCGACCCGCGCTTCTACCACCTGGACGTCGCGCTCGCCTCGATCGACGACGAGAACGTCGTCTACTACCCGGGCGCCTTCTCCGCCGCCAGCCAACGGGTGCTCACGCAGCTCTTCCCCGACGCGGTGGTCGCCGACGCCGAGGACGCCCTGGCCTTCGGCCTCAACCTGGTCAGCGACGGGCTCAACGTCGTGCTGAACAGTGAGGCGACCCGCCTGGCCGGGAAGCTGAAGGCGGCCGGCTACCACCCGGTCCCGGTCGAGCTGGCCGAGCTGAAGAAGGGCGGCGGCAGCGTGAAGTGCTGCATCGCCGAACTCCGCCACTGACCTGCCGCTCCGCCGCCCCACCGCCACCGGACGCGTGGGGGTGGGGCGGTTTGGTGGTTCAGCCGAGCGTGGCCAGCTCGGTCACCAGGACGTTGGACAGCACCTGGCCGTCGAGCTGGACCTCGCGCAGGTACCACCGCTGCTGCGGCGTACGGGGCTGGTTGAACTGCCACAGCCCGCGCGGGCTGTCGATCTGGCCGATCTTGCCGAGGGCCAGGTTGACCTGCTGCGGGGTGGGTGACCCGCCGGCGATCCGGATCGCCTGGTCGAGCACCTGCGCGGCGTCGTACGAGGCCATCGCGTAGGTGGTCGGCGAGGTGCCGTGCTTCTTGCGGTACGCCGAGGCGAACCGGCGGTTGGCCGTGTTGTTCAGGTCGGACGAGTAGTTCAGCGCCGTCTGGATGCCCAGCGCGTCCTCGGCCTTGACGCTGCTCAGCACGGCGCCCTCGGTCAGGAAGCCGGGGGCGTAGACCTTGCCGGTGAACCCCTCGATGCGCAACTGCTTGATGAACTCGACGGCGGCCGGCCCGGCGAAGAAGCAGAACACCGCCGTCGGGTTCCGGCCCAGCGCCTTGCGGATGTCGGCCCGGTACGCGGACTTCGACGGGTTGGTGAAGACCTCCGTCGAGACCACCGCGTCCTTGATCCGGGGGTCGGACTCGCCGAACTCCTGCCGGAAGCCCCGCACCACGTCCTGGCTGCCGACGCTGTCCGGCGCGATGATCGCCAACCGCGCCGACGGCTCCAGCTGTTCGCGCAGGTAGCGGCCCAGCGCCCGGCCGGCCTCGTCGAGCACGTACGACGTCCGCCAGATGTAGACGACGCTCTGGAGGCTGGACGGCGAGGCGTTGGAACCGATCAGGGGCACCCGGGCCTGTTCGACGGTGTCCCGGATGCCGGACATGACGTTCGCGTCGACCACGCCGGTGAGGGCGAGCACGCCCTGCTTCAGCAGCCCCTCGACGGCGGCCTTGCCGGTCTTGACGCTCTCGCCCTCGTCGGCGGTGAGCAGGGTGGTGGGGTGCCCGCCCAGCAGCTTGTCGTTGAGATCGAGGAAGAGCTGGAAGCCGTTGGTGATCTCGTCGCCGATCGCCTTGAGGCCGCCGCTGGTCGGCGCCACGAGGCCGATCTTGATCGGGCTTCCCGTGCCCGCCTCGCCGTCGGCGTCGTCGGTGCCGCACCCGGCGACCAGTCCGGCCGTACCGAGAGCGGCCAGCAGTTGGAGGGCCCGCCTGCGGTTCATCTGCGACACCGAGTTCCTTCCGGGGAGCGTTGCAGGGCGGATCACGCCCCCTCGGCGTTCTACCCGGTCAGCGACGCTGCGTCAATGCTTAGCGATCTTTCCGCAGCGATCGGAAAGCAGCCGTGATCTCTGGCCATGCGGCGGACTCCGGATCGATGAGCCCGAAATGCTCGCATTCCGGCAGCTCAACGAGGTGAACGTCGCCGCCCGCCGCCCGGCCGGCGGCGACGAACTCCCGACTCATCCCGACCGGGACGTGCTCATCGAGTGAGCCATGCGCAACTACTGTCCGTGTCGGAATGGGCACCAATGAACGTGGATCCGCTGCGGCGTACCGCTCGGGGTGGTCCGCCGGGCCGCCGCCCAGCAGCGCGGCCACCGCCCCCTCGTCCAGATCCAGCCGGTACGCCTCCGCGAGGTTCGACACCGGGGCCAGCGCCAGCACGCCGCCGACGGCGTCCGGGGCGGTCGCCGCCAGGTACAGCGCCAGGTGTCCCCCCGCCGAGTGGCCCACCAGCAGCGGCGGCCCGGCGGCGACCCGGCCGGGCAGCGCCTCGGCCGCGAGCCGGGGCAGCTCCGTCACGCCGGCCAGCACGTCGGTCAGCGTCGCGGGCCAGCCGCCACCCGGCTGTCCCGTCCGGCGGTACTCCACCTGCGCCACCGGGTGGCCCAGCTCGGCCAGCGCGGCGGCCAGCGGGTCGGTGTGCCGCCGGTCGTACCCGGCCCGCCAGAAGCCGCCGTGCACCACCACGACCAGCTGCCGGGCCGGGCCCGACCCGGCGGGGACGCGCAGGTCGGCGAGCTGGTCCGGGTGGTCGCCGTAGGAGACGGTGACGTCGGGGGCCGGAGCGGGGCGGCTGAGCACGTCGCGGGGGTCGGCGGGCATGGCGCGACCGTAGCGCGGATCACGCGCGGATCCGCCGCCGGGATCGGTCCCCGGGCGCATGGGCGCTCGCGGCTGGGTAAAGATGGGTCCCATGACCGAAGCGCACTCCGCTGGACAGAACGACGAGCCGGGCCAGGATGGCACCGGTCACTCCGGAACGGTGGTGGTGGTCGGCCCGGACGGGCGGCCCGTCGGCACCGTGCAGACCGACGAGGCACACGGCGAGGACCCGACCCGACTGGTCGAGCAGCCGGCCAAGGTGATGCGGATCGGCAGCATGATCAAGCAGCTGCTCGAGGAGGTCAAGGCCGCCCCGCTCGACGACGCCAGCCGGCACCGGATGCGGGAGATCCACCAGCGGTCGATCGTCGAGCTGAAGGAGGGGCTCGCCCCCGAGCTGCGCGAGGAGCTGGAACGCATCTCGCTGCCCTTCACCGAGGAGAAGGCGCCAAGCGAGGGCGAGCTGCGCATCGCGCACGCCCAGCTCGTCGGCTGGCTGGAGGGCCTGTTCCACGGCATCCAGGCGGCCCTGGTCGCCCAGCAGATGGCCGCCCGGGTGCAGCTGGAGCAGATGCGCTCCGGCCGGCAGGCGCTGCCCAGCGGCCCCGGTGCCGGAATGCTGCCGGGCATGCCGGGGATGGGCCAGCCGCCGCAGGGCGGCGAGGGGCACAGCACCGGCCAGTACCTCTGACCGCGCGGCCGGCCGGGGACGCCGGCCGGCCGCTCACCCCACCCCGAAGACCTTCTCCAGGTACGCCGCCACGCCGTCCGCCGAGTTCGCCGCCGTGACCTCGTCGGCGATCTCCAGGACGGCGCGGTGCGCGTTCGCCACCGCCACTCCCCGCCCGGCCCAGGTCAGCATCGGCACGTCGTTCGGCATGTCGCCGAAGGCGAGCACGTCCCGGGCGTCGATGCCGAGCCGCGCGCAGTACCACGCCAGCCCGGCCGCCTTGGTCACGCCGGCGGCGGAGATCTCCACCAGCCCCGAGTACGACGAGTGGGTCGCCTCGGCCAGCCCTTCGAGGGCCGCGGCCACCAGCGCGACGAACGCGTCCGGGTCCTGCTCGGCGGACCGGGCCAACAGCTTCACCGCCGGTGCCGCCAGCAGCTCCTCGGGGGTCTCGACCGCCCGGATCGCGTCGTGGTCGGCGTCCCAGCGCAGCGGGTAGTGCGCCTCGTGCCGCATCTGCCGGCTGTCGACGATCTCCACCGCGAAGCTGATCTCCGGCACCTCGGCGCGCAGCCGCCGGGCCACCTCGGCGAGCAGTTCCGGGGCGAGCGGGTCGGCCCGCTGCACCTCGTCGGCGACCGGGTCGTAGACCACCGCGCCGTTGGCGCAGATCGCCGGCAGCGGCTCGGCGAGCTGCTCGTACACCATCTTCAGCCAGCGGATGGGCCGGCCGGTGACCAGCACGACCGGCGTGCCCCGCGCGGACAGCCGGGCCAGCACGTCGGCGGTGTGCGGGCTGAGCGTGCGGTCGTCCCGGAGCAGGGTGCCGTCGATGTCGGTGGCGATCAGCCGTGGTGCCTCTCCCATCAGCGGGACAGTAGCCGATCGAGGTACACCGCCACCCCGTCGTCGTCGTTGCGCAGGGTCACCTCGTCCGCGGCGGCGCGGACCATCGGGTGGGCGTTGGAGACCGCGACCCGGGCCCAGCCGGCCCACTCGAACATCGGCAGGTCGTTGGGCATGTCGCCGAAGACCAGGACGTCGGCCGGGTCGACGCCGAGGCGCTGCGCCACCACGGTCAGCCCGGTGGACTTGTCGACCCCCGGCGGGCAGATCTCGACGAAGCCCAGCCCCGCCTGGGTGAGCGTGGCGACCTCCGGCGCGACGATCCGCCGGGCGACCGCGAGCAGTTCGTCGACGTGGTGGTCGGCGGTCCGGACGAACGCCTTGATCACGTCGCACGAGAGGCACTCGGCGCGACTGCGCGCCTCGAACTCGTGCTGGTAGGGCCAGCTCGGGTGGTAGTCGCCCCAGAGCGGTGCGCCGTGCTCGTCCGACGCCTCGACCATCACGGTCAGCGGCCCGACGGCCGCCTCCAGGTCGGCCAGCAGCACGGTCAGCACCTCGGCGGAGAGGCGCTCGTCGCGCAGCACCACCGGCCCGGCCGGGTCGCTCTGGTCGACGACCCGGCCGCCGCCGGCCATCACCAGGAAGTCCGCGGCCCGGATGTCGTTGCGGGTCATTCCGGCCAGCCGGGGCCCGCGACCGGTAGCGCCGACCACCGGGATACCGGCGGCCCGCACCCGGTCGAGCACCGCGTGCGTGTACGCCGAGACGGTGTCGTCGCTGCGGACGAGCGTCCCGTCGAGATCCGTGGCGATCAGCTTGGGCAGGCCCGGGCGGGTCATCGTTCCTCCTTCGCCCGCCGCCGTCGCAGCCAGCCGTCTCGGTCCTCGGTGCCTCGACCCTGAGTGACGGCGGGCAGCAAACGTACCTCGCGCAACGGGCCCCCACCATGGCGTTGCGGCGAATGCCGTGCCAACGGTCGACGGCCCGCCGGTGTCCCCCTCCGGGGCCCTGCCGCGGGCCGTAGGGTGGGACGGGTGGGAGAGCGGGACTGGCCGGTGGCGGAGGCCGTCGACACCGAGCGGCTGCTGCTGGAGCCGCTCCGCGTCGACCACGCCGAGGAACTCGCCCCCCTCCTGGACGACCCGGCCCTGCACGAGTACGTCGGGGGCAGCCCGGCCACCCCGGAGCAGCTCCGGGAGCGGTACCGCCGGCAGACGGTCGGGCGGTCGCCGGACGGCCGGGAGGGCTGGCTCAACTGGGTCGTCCGGCACCGGGACAGCGGCGACGCGGTCGGCACCGTGCAGGCCACCGTGCGGCTCGACGGTGACCGGCCGGTCGCCGAGCTGGCCTGGGTCGTCCTGACGCCGCACCAGGGCCGCGGCTACGCCGGCGAGGCCGCCGCCGGCCTGGTCGGCTGGCTGGCGGAGCGCGACATCCGGGCGCTGGTCGCGCACGTGCACCCCGACCACCGGGCCTCCGCCCGGGTGGCCGAGCGGCTCGGCCTGCGGGCCACCGACGAGCGAGCGGACGGTGAGGTCCGCTGGGTGGCCCCCTGAGGGACGCCGCGAGCCCCGGCGATCGGGCACGGGAGGTGCCGAGGCCGTCCTCGTCGAGCCGGCGGGCTGACGTTCGTCACCCTGGTCGTCGGCGAACTGGCCCCAAGAGCGGTCAGTCCGGGAGTTCGGGGCGGGCGAAGGGGGCGGCCGGCCCGACGGTGAGGTCGGCCGGCGCGGGCGGCCCGTCGTCCGTGAGGTCCCGCGACCTGCGGCGGCGCCAGCCCACCGGCTCCGTCCCGGCTCCGCCGTCGGCCTCGGTCCCGCCGTCCGCTTCGGCTCCGCCGTCCGCCTCGGTCCCGCCGGCGGCCTTCCCGGCGAGCCGGGCCGTGCCGGCCGGGGCCAGCTTCAGCGCCGCCGCGAAGAGCGCACAGGCCAGGAACGCCGTCACCAGGCCCCGGCCGTACTCGACCTGGAAGCCGTCGTCCGTCGAGTAGAAGAAGACGCGTTGGGCGGCCTCGTCGAGCGAGGCGGTGGCCGCGACCAGCAGCCCCAGCAGCGCCCCGGCCACGGCCAGCCCGGCGAGCCGGGCGTTCGGACGCACCGCGGGAGTGCCGCGCAGCGCGAGCACCACCGCGCAGACCAGGGCGAACAGCCCGACCAGGTAGCCCACCCCGAACCCGCCGACGTCGGACACCCCGCCCGGCACCCGCAGCGGCGTGTTGCCCTGCGGGCCGCCGTTGGGGATGGTCATCACCTGCCACTCGCCGAGCATCGAGGCGAGGGCGGCCACCGCGCCGAGCGCCGCGAGCAGCACGGGGAGCCGGGGGTCCCGGTGCAGCCCGGAGAACGTACGCCCGAACCGCCCCGGCCTGTCCGGCTGCGCGGTGCCCCACTCCAGGACGGCGGCACCGTCGGACCGGTGTTCCTGCCGGGGAATGGGGGAACTCTGGGACATCGGCCACCCTTCCGCGTTCGCGGGCCTGCCCCGAATCATGACACAGTACGCACCCGGTGACGCGGAGCGTGAACGGTCGCCGGAGGGTGCCCGTTGGGCTAGCGTCGGGTGCATGCCTATCCGTACCGCTTCCGCACAATGGCAGGGCAACCTCACCGAGGGGTCCGGCACGATCCGCACCGGCAAGGGCGGGCTGGAGGGGAACTACTCCTTCAAGTCCCGTTTCGAGGAGGGTGAGGGCACCAACCCCGAGGAGCTGATCGGCGCGGCCCACGCCGGCTGCTTCTCGATGGCGTTCTCCAAGGCACTTGCCGAGGCCGGCTCGCCGCCCACCTCCGTGGAGACCACCGCCAAGGTCCACCTCGACAAGACCGACGCCGGGATGGCGGTGACCCGGATCGAGCTGGACACCGTCGGCCAGGTGCCCGGCATCGACGAGGCGCAGTTCACCAAGCTCGCGGAGACCGCCAAGGAGAACTGCCCGATCTCCCGCCTGCTCGCCCCGGGCGCCCAGATCAGCCTGACCGCGCGCCTCGCCTCCTGACCGTCCCCGTCGTCGGCGTCGACCGCCACGGGGATCACGCTCCCCGTGGCGGCCCGCCGAGCCGGACCGGTGGCCCGACCGGCGCGGGCGGGCCGTGTCGTCGGGCAGAATGGGCGGGGTGCCGGTGGAGATGAGTCGCGAGCGCTTCGAGGAGCTGGTCGGCGACGCGCTCGACGAGGTGCCCGAGGAACTCCTCGCCCTGATGAGCAACGTCGTGATCCTGGTGGAGGACGACCCGCCCCCCGGCGAGGACCTGCTCGGCCTCTACGAGGGGCACGCCCTCACCGACCGCGGCTGGGACTACGCCGGCGTGCTGCCGGACCGCATCCTGATCTACCGCAATCCCATCCTGCGCATCTGCGACGACGACGAGGACGTCGTCGACGAGGTCGCGGTGACGGTGGTGCACGAGATCGCCCACCACTTCGGTATCGACGACGCCCGCCTGCACGAGCTGGGCTGGGGCTGACGGGCGGCGGTTGCCCCGGTCGCCTACCGTCGGTCCAGGTACCGCGAACTCAGGAGGCACTTCCAATGCGCAGCGAGCTGTTCTCGGCGGAGAACCTTGAGAAGGAGTCCGCGCAGCCCGGCATGCGGCTGCAGAACTCCAAGATGTTGAAGGTCGAACTCAACGGCGAGATGATGGCCCGGGTCGGGTCGATGGTCGCCTACCAGGGGCAGGTGCAGTTCCAGGCGCTCGGCTCCGGCGGGCTCGGCAAGTTCCTCAAGCAGAAGCTGACCGGCGAGGGCGTCCCGCTGATGAAGGTCTCGGGCCGGGGTGACGTCTTCCTCGCCGACTTCGCCAAGGACGTGCACATCATCGACCTGGAGCCCGGCGACGCGCTCTCCATCAACGGCTCCAGCGTGCTGGCCTTCGACTCCACCCTGCAGTACGACATCCGGATGGTCGGCGGGGCCGGCATGGCGTCCTCGTCGGGCCTGTTCAACTGCGTCTTCAGCGGTTACGGCCGGATCGCCATCACCACCAAGGGCACTCCGGTGGTGCTCAGCGTCGACGCCCCCACCTACGTCGACCCGCAGGCGGCGGTCTGCTGGTCGGCCAACCTCCAGACCGGCTACCACCGCGCCGAGCAGCTCGGCCTCGGCACGCTGCTGGGCCGGAGCACCGGCGAGGCGTTCACGATGAGCTTCGCCGGCCAGGGCTTCGTCGTCGTCCAGCCCTCCGAGGAGCCGCCCGTCATGGGCAGCGGCTCCCAGGAGCAGCAGGGCGGGCTCCTCGGCGGCCTGCTCAGCTGAGGCACGCCCCGCACCACCTCGCACCGCCCCCGCACCGCGTCGACCGGCCCCGCCGGATCCGACGCCGGTCGGGGGCGGTGCCTTTGCGGAGGCCGCAGTCGGCTCCGGGGCGGTCCCGGGCCTGCCGTCAGCCGAGGTCGCCGGCGCGCAGACGGGCCAGCCAGGCGGCCGCGTCGGCGTAGTCGGCGTCCGAGAGGCCGGCGGGGGCCGGGATCGGGCGGTCGCCCGTCCCGGGGAACCGGTGCCGGGGGTACGAGCCCAGGAAGCGCACGTCGGCGCAGACCCGGCGCAGCCCCTGCAACGCCTCGCCCAGGCGTACGTCCGCCACGTGCCCGGCGCAGTCGAGGAAGAAGACGTAGCGGCCGAGCGCCTCGCCCGTCGGGCGGGACTCGATCCGGCTCATGTTGACCCCGCGGACGGCCAGCTCCATCAGCACCGACAGCAGCGCGCCCACCCGGTCGTGCGCGATGTAGACCGCCAGGGACGTCACGTCGTCACCCGTCGGCGGCGGGGGCGGCCCGGGGCGGGACACCAGCGCGAAGCGGGTCACCGCGTCCGGGTGGTCGGCGATCTTGTCGGCGAGCACGTCGAGCCGGTGCCGCCCGGCCCCGATCGGGGCGCAGATCGCCGCGTCGTACTCGCCGGTGGCGGCTCCGGCGGCGGCGGCGCCGTTGGAGAGCACGTCGACGACGACGGCGTCGGGCAGGTGCGCGCGCAGCCAGCCCCGGCACTGGGTGGACGCCTGCGGGTGGGCGGCGACGCTGCGCACGTGCGGGAGCGTCGTGCCGGGCCGCGCGGCGAGCACGAACTCGACCGGCAGGACCACCTCGCGGGTGATCACCAGGGGTTCGCCCTCGGCGAGCTCGTCCAGGGTCACCCCGACGGCGCCGCCGATCGAGTTCTCCAGCGGCACCAGGGCCGCGTCGGCCTCCCCGGTCCGTACGCCCTCCAGCGCCTCGGGGACGCTGCGGGCCGGCGTGCGGCTGCCCCGCTCGGCGGCGGGGATGCTCTTCAACGCCTGCTCGGCGAAGGTGCCCTCCGGCCCGAGATAGACGAAGCGCGTCGGCGGTGTTCCCGGCATGGCGACAGCCTACGCACCCGGTACGCCGAGCGACCCGCCCTCGCAGACGCGCGTCCGGATGCCGGGCGGCCCGGCGGCGCGGACCTCGGCGGTGCAGACGTCGGTGCCGGCGGTGACCAGTCGCGGGGCGCCCGGCCGGCCCTGGGTGATCACCTGGAGCGTCTCGTGCCCGGTCACGTCGAGCACCGTGTAGTGCCACTCGCCGGCGCAGAGCGGCCCGGTCCGCACCCGGACCCGGACGCCGTTCGGCAGCACGCCACCCCGGCCCCGCACCAGGTCGACGATCCGCGCTCCCGAGGGGCCGTCCGGGCACGGGACCGCGACCAGGCCGGGGTCGACCGTGGGGGTGTTCCCTCCGGCGCCGGGCAGGCCGGTGGTGGGCGGGGGCGTCGGCGCGGCGCTGGGCGTGGCGGGGAGCGCGGTGCGGGTCGGGGCGGTGGTCGGGGCGGGGCGGCGCAGCTCCGGTGGGGTGCCGCAGCCGGCGAGGGGCAGCGCGGCCAGCAGCACGACGGCTGCGAGGCGGCGGGCGTACGCCGGCGGGGCCGGGCGGGACGAGGCCCGTACGGGCGGCAGGGGCGGAGCAGACGGGGCGCACGGGCGAACCGCTCCGGGCCGGGCCGCGGGGCCGGGCGGTCGGGCGGGCGTGGCGGGGCGCGAGGGGGTGGGCGGCACGGCCGATCCTCGGGACATCGGGGAGCGTCACTGCGGCCGGGAGGCCGAGCCCATCCTAGGAGGAACCGGCGGGCGGGTGAAGATCAGCCGAGGACGCGATGGCCGGCACGCTCCAGCGCGGCGGTCGCCTCGCGGAGCCGCACGGCGGGAACCAGCAGGTAGTCGGTGTCGTAGGTGGAGAAGGCGACCACGCTGACCCGGGCTGCGGCGAGGGGGTCCACCAGCGCGGCGAGGGTGCCGCTGACCGCCAGGTCGAGCGGTTCGGCGACCCGCAGGCAGCGCCAGGCGGTCTCGCCGACGGCCTGCTCGGGCGCCCGGTCGGCGGGGCAGATCAGCGAGATCCCGTCGGCCGTCCAGCTCACCGTGACGACGTCGCCGTTGCTCAACCCGTCCGACAACTCGGGCGGCAGGGCGGAGCCGGCGGCCAGGCGGCACACGGCGTACTTCCCCGGCAGCAGAGCGATATCGAGCATGAGGGCACCTTACGGCCTCGGTGCGGGCCCGCCCCAGATTCGCCGCGTGCGGCGAACGCCACATCCCGCCGCTGGTCAGACCGGGGAGAAGAACGTGAGTGAACCGGCGACCGTCCCGCTGGTGAACACCGGGGTGGAGATCGCGTCGACGGTCGAGTCCGGCGCGTCGGTCGACGCGGCCTGGACCCGGAGCAGCCCTCGGGCCAGGCGCCCGGAGGAGAGCGCCAGCAGCGGCGGGATCTTGTCGATCTCGGGCTCGGTCAGCTCGCAGCGGTTGGCGGTGAAGTCGAGCAGCCGTAGCCCGCCGTCGAGCAGCGGCAGCCCGGTCACGTCCTCCGGGTCGCCCAGGAAGAGCAGCTCGCAGCCGGCGACGGAAACGGCGACGACCCTCGTCCCGGCGTCGATGAGCAGGCACGGCTCGTCGGCGTGGGAGACGGTCGACGACCACCGACCGAGATTGTCGAACTCCTGCCCTGTCGGTGTTCCCGCCGCGGGCACGAACACGTCAGAGAGCGAGAGTTCGACGTGGGCCACCGCGCCTCCTATGTACACCGACGGTCCGTCCACGCTAGCCGGTCGTCGCGGGTGACGCCGACCGCGCGTGGTCGCCGGGCCGCCGGTGGGTGAGGGATGCCCTGACCAGACGGCCGGCGACGGCGCGACCGACGGGTGCCGACCGGCACCCGGGTGCGTGGCGTCGCCGGTGACGTTACCGTCGGTTGGCCGGCTTGTCAGCGGCCGTTCGGCCGCCCTCGTACCACCGGTAGTCCGCGGCCGGCCGGTACGCGCCGTTCACCCAGGTCTCCGGGTGCTGCGCGACCCGGGAGAGCTTCTCGGCCGTGGCCGGACTGATCCGGCTGCCCCCGGCCACGAGCAGGCGGTCCAGCTCGCGGTGGGTGGCCATGAGGCAGTCCTTCGGCAGGCCGTAGACGCTGATGACGCCGGAGCCGACGAAGGTCAGCACCGGCGTCACCGGGATCGGCAGCCCCACGGCGTCGGAGAGGGCCTTGCTGGCCCGCTTGGCGTCGCGGCGGGCCTCGGCCACGTAGGGCGGGCGCTTGCCGTTGATCTGGACCACGTCGCCGGCCACCAGCACCCGGGCCCGGCCGTGGTCGGCGATGGTGACCGCGAAGAGCCCGCTCGGCCCGATGGCGAGGAAGCCGGCGCGTTCGTCGCGCTCGTGGTCGAGCAGGAGATCGGCGGCGTCCGTGCGGGGCCACTCGATGACGTGCCACGCGGGCCCGAGATGGTCGAGCCGGCCGAGCGCCCGTGCCCCGGCCGCCTCCAGCCGCCGGGCGCCCCGCTCCGCCCTGCGGCGGCGGGCCCACTCCAACGGGGACGGACGGACGGGTGCGAGCACCCCCGGCGACTCCACGCGGGGGTGTGGCACCGCCGCGGGCGGCAGTGCCCGGGCGGACGGTACGGCTTGACGAGCGGGAAAGACAGTCATCGCGACCTCCGGCAAAAGGTCCCTCGAAGTTATGTCCTCACTACCCTACGTTGCCAGTCCCCTGTGTCGGCAAGTTGGAACGCCGGAGTGAGTGTGGATGAATGCCATATTCATCCACCCCTGTTTTATCGGATGCCGCCAAACCCTGCCCTACGCTGCGAGGGTGACCCACTACGTGGACAGCGAAGTCGGTCGGCTCGGGACGGTGCTGCTGCACCGCCCCGGTCCTGAGTTGGCCCGGCTCACCCCCCGGAACAACGACTCGCTCCTCTTCGACGCCATCCCATGGGTCGGACGGGCCCAGGAGGAGCACGACGCCTTCGCCGCCGCCCTGCGCGAGCGCGGCGTCGAGGTGCTCTACCTTGCCACCCTCCTCGCCGAGACGCTCGCCGTCGCCGACGCGCGGGCCGAGCTCACCGGGGAGGTGCTCCGTTCGCCCCGGCTCGGCGACTCGCTGCGCGCCCGGGTCGCCGACCACCTCGCGTACCTCGATCCCGTCGCGCTCGCCGACGTGCTCATCGCCGGGCTGGCCCACGAGGAGCTCCGGGTCAGCCGGGAGCGCCCGGGCGGCCTCGTCTACACCCTGATGGACCGGCACGACTTCGTCATCGACCCGCTGCCCAACCTGCTGTTCACCCGGGACTCCTCGTTCTGGGTCGGCGACCGGGTCGGGGTGACCAGCCTGGCGATGCCGGCGCGGCGACGGGAGACCACGCTGACCGACGCCATCTACCGGCACCACCCGCGCTTCGCCGGCACCGAGCTCGTCTACCAGCCCGGCCTGGAGCACCTGGAGGGCGGCGACGTGCTGCTGCTCGCGCCGGGGGTGCTGGCCGTCGGGGTGGGCGAGCGGACCACGCCCGCCGGCGCGGAACGCCTCGCCCGGCAGGTCTTCGCCGCCGGGCTCGCGCACACCATCCTCGTCGTCCCGATCGCCCAGGAACGGGCGACCATGCACCTCGACACCGTCTGCACGATGGTGGACGTCGACGCCGTGCTGATGTACCCGAACATCGCCCACACGCTGTCGGCGTACACGGTGATCGCCGGGGCGGACGGTGAGGACCCGCGGGTGGACGGCCCGGCGCCGTTCCTGCGGGCCGCCGCCGACGCGATGGACCTGCCCCAGCTCCGGGTCATCGACACCGGCCTGGACCCGGTGACCGCGGAACGCGAGCAGTGGGACGACGGCAACAACACCCTGGCCATCGCGCCCCGGCTCTGCGTGGGCTACGAGCGCAACACGGAGACCAATGCGCAGTTGGAGCGGGCCGGCATCGAGGTGATCCCGATCGCCGGTTCGGAGCTGGGCTCGGGCCGGGGCGGACCACGCTGCATGTCCTGCCCGCTGGTCCGCGAGCCGCTGGGCGCACCGGGGGAAGGAAGGGGCCCTTCCTGACGTGTCCGGTCCAGGAAGGTCCCTTCCTCACATCGCAGCCGCCGCGCGAGGCGGCTGCGATGTGAGGGCGGAGGGTGAGCGGGGTGTCCGGCTCAGCGCAGGGTGAGTTGGCGGCCGAGCAGGCCGTGGCGGGCCCGCCGGCCGGTGGCGTCCAGGGGGGTGGGCTCGGCGAGCGCCTCCGCGTAGCGCTTGGCGAAGTCGGCGACCGGCTGCTCCCAGTCGGCGGCCGGGACGTCCTCCGGCAGGTCCCAGACGGGCACCAGCCGGCCGTGGGCCCGGAACATGCCCGCGAAGCGGGTGTTCTCGCCGAGCACAAGCGTGCCGGCGACGCTCAGCCGGGACAGCGCGTCCAGCGCGGCGTCCTCGTCGTCGGGCAGCACCCAGCGCACGTGGGCCTTCTCCGGCACCTGGCACCAGTACGCGGCCCGGGCGGCGGCGAGCCGTACGGTGGGGTAGATCGCGGCGTTCGCCCGCTCCAGGGACGCCTGCACGTTCGGGTCGTCGCCGGCCCCCGGGTCGAGCCAGAACTCGAACCCGTCGTGCATGCCGACCTCCAGCGGGCCGTCGGCGAGGACGTCCTGCAACCGGGGGCCGGGGCCGGGCAGCGGCGGCACGGGCACCGGGCGGCCCGGCTCGGCCCGCAGCGCGCAGAGCAGCGCCTCGGCCAGGTCCCGGGAGACGTCGCCCGACTGGAGGTGACGCTGGAGCCCGATGAGGACCCGCCCGTCCGGCTTGGTCATGGCCGGGGTGGCCATCGGCAGCACGGTGGCCAGGGTGACCTCCCGGTCGCCGAACTCCTCGACCAGGGCGGGGGCCAGCCGCAGCGGCGCGGAGGCGGCCGGCACCAGTTCCCGCAGGGCGATCCACTCCGGCTCGTCGGTCAGCCCCTCGAACGGTCGGGGCACGAAGATGTCCCGTACCTTCTCCCGCTTGGGGGTGGCTTCGGCGGCCCGCTGGCTCTTTCGACGCTTGCTCACGGCGAGACAGCCTAGAGGCCCCGGCGGCCCGGCGGGGCGGGACCCGCCCTCGCGGTCGGTCAGCCGGCCACGGCAAGGTCCGACCGGGTGACGTCGGCAGGGTCGAACTCGGCCCACACGCTCTGGCCCAGGCCGTCCCGCTCGACGCCCCAGCGGTCGGCCAGCCCCGAGATGATGTGCAGCCCCCGGCCGTCGACGGCGTCGGTGTCGGCGATCCGCATCGTGGGGCCCGCGGCGGCGCCGCCGTCGGTCACCCGGAGCTGCACCTGCTGGCCGCCGGACGAGTCGCGCAGCCGCCAGGCCACCCGGACCACTCCGCCGGGCAGCGGGTCGGCGTGCCGGACCGCGTTGCCGACCAGTTCGGCGAGGACCGCGACGAGGTCGGCCAGGAGCGGCGGGGGTACGACGTCGGCCAGCTCCTCGGCGAGGCGTCGTCGCGCCACCCGCGCCCCAGCGGCGTGGTGGGGGACCACCACGCACCATGCCCGATCGGCAGCTCCCGTCGACACCTTCGTCCCTTTCACGCCCCCGTTGCCCGTCGCCGGTCACCCGCGGGGCAGCCGCACCTCTGCGACCGTACCGCCACCGGCCCTCGGCCGTAGGGATACCCATCCATTCTGCTGTTCAACGATCCGACGGACGAGATAGAGGCCGAGTCCGGCCCCGGCGTAGCGGCGGCGGTCGCCCGACTCGCCCTGCCAGAACCGGTCGAAGGCCCGCTCCACGTGCTCCGGCCGGATGCCGATGCCCTGGTCGCGTACCTGGAAGGAGACCGTCGACCCGTCCGCGTCGGCGGTGATCTCGATCAGCGAACCGGGCGGGGAGTACTTGCCGGCGTTCGTGCACAGCTCCGTGAGCACGGTGGCGAGGCTCAGCCGGTGGCCGAGCGCCTTGGGCAGGTCCGCGGGGAGGCGGAGGACGAGCCGTTGCCGCAGCTCCGCCGGGAGGTCGACCGCCGCCGCGCGCAGCGCGTCACCGAGGTCGTACGGGGCGGGAGGCTGGTCGCCCGGCCCCGCCTCGGCGGCGGAGGAGAGCAGCCGGTCCACCAGCCGGGCCAGCTCGTTGGCGCGTTGCCCGATCACGCGGGCGGCCTGCCGCCGGTCGGTCTCGGTGAGCGACTCCCAGTGGTCGGTGAGCGTGTCCGCATAGCCCTTGATCACGGTCACCGGCGTACGCAGCTCGTGGCTGGTCACCGCCACGAAGAGATCACGGTCGTGGTCGCGGCGCTGCTGGTCGGTGATGTCCCGGAAGGTGACCACCCGCAGGGTGCCGGGGCCGGGCAGCTCCCCGGAGGTGATCGTGAGCCAGCGGCCGTCCGGCATCCGGTGGTCACGCACCTGCCCGGACGGGGGCAGCGGGAAGGGCAACGGCTGGTTGAGCGCCTGGGCCACGGAACGGCCGGTGACCCGGGCGGCGGCCGGATTCCAGAGCCGGACGTGGTTGTCCCGGTCGACCACGGCCAGGCCGTCCGCCAGCGCCGCCACCACCGGCCCGTCGCCGTGCACGGGCAGCCCGGTCTGGTCGCCGTACATGTGGGCGATGCAGGAGGCCAGGTAGCCCGCGACGGCGTGCTGCTCGGCGTCGGGCGGGTCGTCGCCGTCGGGGTAGAGCACGTGCAGGCTGCCGACCGTCAGCCCGCCGATCTCCGCGCGGGAGACCACCATCCGGAGCAGGCCCCGTTCGGCGAGTTCGGCGCAGAGCCTGCCGGTCAGCTCGTCCGTGCGGACCTGGCGCACCCGCGCGCCGGAGAGCAGGCAGACGGTGGCGGGGTCGTCGGCCGGCACGGGGTGGCCGACGGCCCACTCGGCGGCGCCGGTCGCGGCGATCACCCGGCCGCCGGTCGGCGCGAACTCGACGAACGCCGTGCCCGCCGCGCCGAGCGCCGACCGGGCCACGCGGAGCAGGTGGGTGAGCACCGGAAGGCCGGTGCCGCCCGAGTTGATCATTTCGATCACCGTGGTGTGGCCGGCGATGAGAGCGGAGAGGTCGGTGCGCTCCGGCATCCTCCGAGTGTGCCCCGCCGGCCAGTCCGGGGACACCCCTGCCCGACCGGGCCTCCGCGCGCTGCCACCCCGGTCAGCGGCCCAGGCTGGCCAGCGTGTGCGCCGGCCGGTCGGTGATGATGCCGTCCACCCCGGCGGCCAGGACGAGGTCCAGGTCCGCCGGCTCGTTCACGGTCCACACGAAGACCTGGTTGCCCGCCGCCCGCAGGGCGGGCACCAACTGCGGGCGGGCACGCACCAGGGCGACGCCGGGGCCGGCGATCCGGATGCCGAACGGCAGCCGCCCCAGCCGCACCCAGCGCGGCAGCACATCCAGCAGCAGCACCGTGGGCAGCGCGGGGGCCAACCCCCGGACCCGGCGTACGGCCAGCGGCGAGAACGACATCACGGTGACCCGTACCGGATCGTCCGGTTTCGGCTCGGTCAGGCCGTACCTCCGCAGCATCGCGACGAGCCGGCGCTCGACGTTCCCGCCGTGGCGGGAGGGGTGCTTGGTCTCCACCAGTAGCCGCACCGGCCTGCCCGCGGCCAGCACCGCGTCCAGCAGCCGCTCCAGGGTCAGCAGCCGCGTGTGCGACTCGTCCAGCACCTCGTCGCCGTCGGCGGGCGCGCAGCCGGGGTGCCAGGAGCCGAAGTCCAGCGCCTCCAGCTCCGCGAGGGTACGGGCGCTGACCAGTCCCTGGCCGTTGCTGGTGCGGTCGAGCCGGCGGTCGTGCACGCAGACCAGGTGGCCGTCCCGGGTCAGCCGGACGTCGCACTCCAGCCCGTCCGCGCCCTCGTCGAGGGCCCGCAGGTAGGCCGCGAGGGTGTGCTCGGGCAGGTCGTGGGAGGAACCGCGGTGCGCGAAGACGAGAGGGGCGTCCATCCCGATCGTCCTAGAGGACCCGGCCCGGCTGCCCGTCCTCGCGGACCACTCCTCGCCCGGCGGCGGCCCACTCGCCCATCCCGCCCTCGACGTTGCGCACCTGGTCCCAGCCGTTGCGCATCAGGTAGGCGACGACCTGCGCGGAGCGCCCGCCGGAGCGGCAGATGACGGCGACGTCGCGGTCGGTCGGCACCTCGGCGATCCGGGCCGGCAGCTCCATCATCGGCAGGTGGTGCGCGCCGGGAGCGTGGCCGGCGTTCCACTCGTCGTCCTCCCGGACGTCGAGCAGGTACGCGTCGTCGGCGATCTCGGTCACGGTCACGGTGGGAACCTGGGATCCGAACACGGGCCAAGCCTAGATCCTCGCCCCGGCGGCCGGCGGCGGGCCGCCCCCGGGCGTCACAGCCGGGTGACCCACCGCGGGTTGGCGCGCGCCCAGTCCGGCACGCGGGTGCCGCGTACCGCCTCGAAGAGGCCGTTCCCGCCGTTGTCGAGCACCACGTACGACACCTGGTCGATGGTCTGGGGGTGGGAGGGGACCTGCACGCCGCGCAGCGCGTCCGCCGGCAGGTCGCGCAGCGCGAGGACCAGGTCCTCCAGCCGTACGCCGTTGGTGTCCACGGTCAACGAGCCGCCCACTGCGCGGATCACCTGGTCCAGCTTGACCGGGTTGGTCCGCAGCGACGTCTCGCTCGTGCGCTCCAGCACCGCCCGGAGCAGTTGCTGCTGGTGGGTCTGCCGGTCGTAGTCGCCGCCCGGCAGGTCGTAGCGCTGGCGGACGTAGTCCAGCGCCTGGCCGCCGTCCATCTGCTGGCAGCCGGGCGCGAAGACGCGGTCGGTGTGGATCGAGCGGACCTCGGTGTCCACGCACATGCGTACGCCGCCGAGCAGGTCGATGACCTTGCGGAAGCCGGAGAAGTCGATCAGGGCCGCGCCGTCGAAGCGGATGCCGGTCAACCGGGACAGGGTGGCCGAGAGCAGGCGGGTGCCCGGCTGGCCGCCGCCGCCGTGCTCGTACGCCGCATTGATCTTGTCCTGGCCGCCGCCGTAGCCATTGCCGGCGGGGATGGCCACGAGCAGGTCCCGGGGGACGGAGACCAGGTACGCCTCGCGCCCGCCGGCGGGGACGTGCACGATGAGGATGGTGTCCGAGCGTCGGTCCGCCGCGCTGCCGCTCTGCCAGCGGTCGGTTCCCACCAGCAGGTAGTTCAGCGGCCCGTCGGGGTCGGTGCGCTTCTGGCGGGCGGTGGGGTCGAGCAGTTGCTCCCGGACGACGCTGCCTTCGTACCGGTCGCTCAGCACCTCCAGGCCCACCACGGCGAGCCCGGCCAGCAGCACCAGGGCCAGGCCCAGGCCGAGCAGCAGCCGGGGCCAGCGGACGCGGGGCGGCCGGGCGGGCCGGGTGTCGGTCCCGGCCCGGCCCCGACCGTCGCCCGTCGATCTGGACGTGACGCCTCCCCGCGACCCGTACGTGAATCCCTCTCACGTCAGGTTACGAGTCGACCACGGCGGTCCGGGCCGCTTCGCCGACATCGCCCGGCGGGCCGCCCCGGCCGGCGCTACTCGCGGCTGGAGACCACCTCGGGGTTGGCGAAGACGAATTCGGCCAGCTTGTCCTGTTTCACCGCGCGGAACATGTCAATCGTCTGGGCGCTGAGCGTCTCGCGGCTGCCGTCGCTGTGGAAGGTGCCGCCGTTCGTCTTCAGCATCACGAGGTCGTTGCCGGTCACCCCGCGCATGGTGAAGACGAAGTCGGGGACCGGCACGCCGGCGGTGTCGAGAATGAATGCCTTGCCGGCCGCGTCGATCAGCTTGTTCAGCTTGATCGGGTTGGTCAGCGTCCCGTCCTGGGTGGCCTTCTTCGCCATCGCCTTGATCAGCTGCTGCTGGTTCTGCTGCCGGTCGTAGTCGCCGTTCTTGAGGCTCTTGCGCTGCCGGGAGTAGTCCAGCGCCGCCCAGCCCTCCATCTCGCGGCAGCCCTTCTTGTGCACCACGGGCGTCCGCTGCTTGCCGGTCTTCTTCGCGTCCGCGTTCCACATCGGCTTGCCGTCCACGTACGACATGTGGATCGACTCGACCTCCTGCTTGACGCAGATGCGCACCGTGCCGAGGGCTTCGATGACGTTCTTGAATCCGCCGAAGTTGATGATGGCCGCGCCGTCGAAGCTGATCCCGGTCATCTTCTTGATCGTCTGCGCCATCAGCTGGGCGCCGCCCTCCCAGCCGCCGCCGTTGCCGGCGCCCGCCTGGAACGCCGCGTTGATCTTGTCGACGCCGCCCTTGTAGCCGCTCGGCTTGAAGGCCGGGATCTGGGCCTCGGTGTCCCGCGGGATCGAGATCAGGTACGCCTGGTCGTGCGTCGCCGGGATGTGCAGCACGATGATGCTGTCGGCCCGCACGTTGTCGGCGGCCCACCGCTCCCGGGCGTCCACGCCGAGCAGCAGCATGTCGATCGGGCCGTCCAGGCTGGCGCCACCCTCGGCGTCGGTCTTGCCCGCGTCGCCGAGGAGGTTGCGTTGGGCGATGTTGCCGGTGGCGCTGCTGATCAGCGCCTTGCTGCCGACGATGGCCGCACCGCTGGCCACCATCAGCACGGCGCCGAAGATCAGGGTGAGTCGGGCCCAGAGCGGGTCCTTGCGGCGCGACCGCTTCTTCGCGGACCCGCCACCGGGCTTGCCGCCCTTGACGGGCTGCTTCGGGATGCTCGTGGAGGCCCGGACCGGGCCACGGGGGGACTCCAGCGCCGGAGGGCGACGGCTGGTCTGAACCGGCATGCGTGCTCCAGCTCGCGTTTGTCAGGGGGGCGGGATCACTTTACGGACGCTTTCCCGTCCTGGCGAGGTCGTCCGACCGTCAAATGCCGTTCGTACGGCCGTCATGCAGGAAAACTGACCGAACGGACAGATCGATACGGCTGGTCGGCGGTTGGCTCACAGGAAGCGGTCGGCCGGCCCTCCGAATCGTGATGACGTTCGTCGATCACGGGAGGGCCGGCCGGCGGAGCTGGTCAGTTTCCGGTGCCGTCCTTCTTCTTCTGGTTGGCCTCGACCCATGCCGTCATGGTGTCGGCCGACATCGCCTTGTACATGGCCAGCGCCTTCTCCTTGTCCGACACCACCACCGACTCACCGTCGATGGTCTGGCTGCCGACGTGCGGGCTGGTCACGAAGGTGAGGTTCTCGCCGCGCAGGTTGCGGAACTGGACCCCCATGTCGACAAGCGAGAAGCTCTGGTCGACGGTGACCGCGGCGGTGACCGACTTGAGGAAGTCGTTCAGCTTCTTCGGATTGGTCAGCGTGCCCGTGCTCGCCGCCTTGTCCATCAGGGCGCGGAGGAAGTCCTGCTGGTGCCGCATCCGGGCGAAGTCGCCGTCCGGGAACTGCTTGCGCTGCCGGATCCAGTCCAGCGCCTCGGCGCCGTCCATGTGGTTGGTGCCCTTCGTGAACGTCCGGTACGGCTTGTGGATCGAGGTGACGGTCCGCTCGACCTTCAGGTCGACGCCGCCGAGGGCGTCGGTGACCTGCTTGAAGCCGGCGAAGTCGATCGCCATCACGTGGTCGAGCCGCACGTCGGTGAAGCACTCCACCGTCCGGACGGCCAGCGGCAGCCCGCCGAAGGCGAAGGCGGCGTTGATCTTCCCCCGCTGCCCGCTGCCGCAGTCGGCGTTGGCGCCCTCCGGGATCGGCACGTAGAGGTCACGGGGGATGGAGACCAGATAGGCCTTCTGGTGGTCCGACGGGATGTGCATCACGATGATCGTGTCGGCCCGCCACTTGCTGGACTTGTCCACCGGGGCGTCCGGGTCCCGGGAGTCGCTGCCCACCAGCAGGATGTTCAGGGCGCCGTCCACCGCCTTGGCCGGGCGGCCCCCCGTGATCTCCGAGAACGGGTCGGTGCGGGCCAGGTCGTCGTCGAGGCCGCGGGCGTAGAACCAGGCGCCCACCCCGCCGAGCAGCGCGAGCACCAGCACGGCCACGCCGGCCACCAGGGCGATCCGGCCCCAGCGGGGGCGGACGCCGCCCCGGCCCGGCCGGTCCGGTCCGGTCGGTCCGCCTGGCCCGGCCGGTCCGCCCGGACCCGCGGGACCGCCCGGGCCGCCGGCCCGTGGCTCGTCCGCTGCCGGGGACCAGTGGGCCTCGGCCGGCCGGGCGCGTCCGGCGTCCCGGCCGGGGCCGGGCACCGAGGCGCGCCCGGCGCTGCGGTGCAGGTGCGGGAGTGGAACTCCGGCGGGCATGGTCGCTGACATGTAACTCAGGGTACGTACGCGTAGCCACTGTCGCCCTGTGGCGCCGCCGACGTGTGCGCCGGCGGCGGGCGTTCGCTAGACCATCCGCTCGCGGAAGTACTCGATCGTGCGGCGGAGGCCGTCCTCGGGCGCCACGGTCGGCTCGTATCCGAGCAGCTCCCGGGCGAGGGTCAGGTCCGGGCGGCGCATCTCCGGGTCGTCGGCGCTGCGGGTGATGTAGGTCACCTCGGAGCTGCTCCCGGTGAGCGCCACGATCGTCTCAGCCAGCTGCCGCATGCTCATCTCGTGCTCGGTGCCGCAGTTGATCGGCCCCGTCTCGCGGGAGTCGAGGAGCAGCAGGATGCCGTGCACCAGGTCGGACACGTAGCAGATCGAACGGGTCTGGTTGCCGGTGCCGTGCACGGTGATCGGCTCGCCGCGCAGCGCCTGCGAGATGAAGGTCGGGATGGCCCGGCCGTCGTCCGGGCGCATCCGCGGGCCGTACGTGTTGAAGATCCGGACGATGGCCGTGTCGAGCCCCCGGCTCCGGTGGTAGGCCATGGTGGCCGCCTCGGAGAAGCGCTTCGCCTCGTCGTAGACGGCGCGGATGCCGATCGGGTTGACGTTGCCCCAGTACGACTCGGGCTGCGGGTGCTCCTTCGGGTCCCCGTACGCCTCGGAGGTGGAGGCCATCAGGAAGCGGGCGCCGTCGGCGACCGCGCGCTCCAGCAGGTGCAGGGTGGCCACCGAGCCGACGCGGAGGATCTCCACCGGCAGCTTCTCGAAGTCGGTCGGGCTCGCCGGCGAGGCCATGTGCAGGATGGCGTCGAACCGCTCGGCCATCGCCGGGTGGTGGGTCGGCAGGCCGTCGGAGATGTCGGCCTCGACCAGGGTGAAGTTCGGCTCGTCCAGCAGGTGGGCGACGTTCTCCTTCGACCCGGTGATGAAGTTGTCGAGCGCGACCACGGTGCAGCCGCGAGCGATCAGGGAGTCCACCAGGTGCGACGGTACGAAGCCGGCGCCGCCCGTGACGAGGATGCGGTGACCGGGTCCGAAGCGGGCAACAGCGTTCATGCCGGTCAGCCTACCCACTGTCCCGAGTCGCCCTGACGCAAGGAAGGGTCCCTCGTCGCCCGGCGACGACGAGGGACCCTGCCCCGCATCTGTGGGAGGCCCGTCAGTGGGCGCCGGCGCCGGTGACGGAACGCACCTCCAGCTCCGCGTACTTCTCCTCGTTGTGCTCCTTGGAGATCACGGTGCCGATCCACCCGCACAGGAAACCGAACGGGATGGACAGGATGCCCGGGTTGGACAGCGGGAACCACTGCCAGTCGTGCTCGGGGAACATCGAGGTGGCCGCTCCGGAGACCACCGGCGAGAAGAACACCAGCAGTACGGCGGAGAGCAGGCCGCCGTAGATGGCCCACACCGCGCCCGAGGTGTTGAACCGCCGCCAGAACAGGCTGTAGAGGATCGCCGGCAGGTTGCCGGAGGCGGCCACCGCGAACGCCAACGCCACCAGGAAGGCCACGTTCAGGTTCTGCGCGTAGATCGACAGCACGATCGAGATCGCGCCGATCACCAGGGCGGAGACCCGGGCGACCCTGACCTCTTGGCGCTCGGACGCCTTACCGTCCTTGATCACGTTGGCGTAGAAGTCGTGCGCCAGGCTGGACGAGGAGGCCAGCGTCAGGCCGGCGACCACGGCCAGGATCGTGGCGAAGGCGACCGCCGCGATGACCGCGAGCAGGGTCGCCCCGCCGAGATCGCCGCCGAGGAATTCGATGCCGAGCGCCTCGGCGAGCTGCGGCGCGGCCGTGTTGCCGGCCTTGTCCTGCGCGGTGATCGCCTCGCTGCCGACCAGCGCCGCCGCGCCGAAGCCGAGGGCCAGGGTGAGCAGGTAGAAGGTGCCGATGATGCCGATCGCCCAGAGCACGCTCTTGCGGGCCGTCTTCGCCGTCGGCACGGTGTAGAAGCGGATCAGGATGTGCGGCAGGCCGGCGGTGCCGAGCACCAGCGCGATGCCGAGCGACAGCAGGTCCATCTTGTTGTAGAAGGTCTGCGTCGCGTCGCCGGCCACCTCGACCCCGTAGCGCAACCCCGGTCCGAGGAGCGCGTCGCCCTTGCCGGAGGAGGCCGCGGCGGCGCCGAGCAGCTCCGACAGGTTGAAGTTGTACTTCGCCAGCACCAGCACCGTCATGATCGTCGCGCCGCCCATCAGCAGGAACGCCTTGACGATCTGCACGTAGGTGGTGCCCTTCATGCCGCCCACCGTGACGTAGACGATCATGAGCGCGCCGACCATGATGATGGTGGCGACCTTGGCGGTGTCGGCGTCCATGCCGAGGAACGTCGTACCCGGCTTGATGCCGAGCAGCAGGGCGACCAGCGCGCCCGCGCCGACCATCTGCGCCAGCAGGTAGAAGATCGACACCGTGATGGTGGAGACGGCCGCGGCGGTCCGCACCGGGCGCTGGCGCATCCGGAAGGCCAGCACGTCGGCCATCGTGTACCGGCCGGAGTTGCGCAGCAGCTCCGCGACCAGCAGCAGCGCCACCAGCCAGGCGACCAGGAAGCCGATGGAGTAGAGGAAGCCGTCGTAGCCGTAGAGGGCGATCATGCCGGCGATGCCCAGGAACGAGGCGGCCGACATGTAGTCGCCACCGATGGCCATGCCGTTCTGGAAACCGGAGAAGGACCGGCCACCGGCGTAGAAGTCGGTGGCGGTCTTGGTCTGCCGGCTGGCCCAGATGGTGATGGCCAGGGTCACCGCCACGAAGACCAGGAAGAGCGTGATGGTGAGGTTGCGGGCGGTGGTGCTGCCTGCCTCAGCCGCGAGGACCGTGTTCATTGCCCACCTCCCCGATCTCGGCGCGGATCCGGTCGGCGACCGGGTCGATCTTCCGGTCGGCGAACCGCGAGTAGAGCCAGGCGATGAGGAAGGTCGAGACGAACTGGAGCAGGCCGAAGACGAGGGCGATGTTGATGTTGCTGCCGAAGAGCTTCGTGCCCATGAAGTCCCGCGCGTACGCGGACAGGATGACGTAGAGCGCGTACCACAGGAAGAACGCGACGGTCATCGGGAAGATGAAGCCGCGCAGCGTGCGCCGCAACCCGGCGAACTCGTCCGACCGCTGCACGGCCAGGTACCGGTCCGCCGCCGAGGTCGACGGCGTGGACGCGGGTGTGTCCGTGGACATTCGTGGATCACCACCTTCACAGGCGTGGGGAGTTTCGCGCACGGTAGAAAGCGCGCTCCCCGCCACGGAAGGGCGAGATCGACGCCGGTCGGCGGCTGCGCCGAACGGCACGGTGGCTGCGCCGAGTGACGCAGCTCACTCCGTTCACCGGTCGTCATGTGGCCCCGGGTGGGCCGGACGGTCGCCGTCGACGCCGCCGGTGACGGTCGTCAGGTCAGCTCGCGGTAGCGGCCCCGGTAGTGCAGCAGCGGGTCCGTCTCCCCGGTCAGCTCGACGGCCTCGATGGTGGCCTCCACCAGCAGGCCCCAGCCGTACTCGCGGGCGGAGTCGAGCCGGCACCCCGCCCAGCCGCCCGCGTCGGCCGGCACCGGGCCGTAGGGGGTGTTGGTCCACACGCCGGTGGCGAACAGGCCGCCGGGGGACGGGAAGAGGCCCGCGAACCGGTCGGCGAGCTGCCGGTGCGCCGGGCCCAGCGGCGCCACCGCGAAGCGGCCGGCGGACTCGACCGCCGCCCACAGGTCGGACTCCGGGTCGACCAGGCCGAGCAGCCGGTCCGGCTCGCCCTCCGCGACCAGCGTCGAGGAGACCGTCAGGCCCGCCGGCTCCGGCGCCGTCCAGAGCGTCACCGGCGACGCCAGCCGACCGCGCAGCCGGCGTACGGGCGAGCGTTGGTCGGCGGGCACGGCGAACGGGTCGATGTGGTGGATCTCGGCGCCCGGCTCATGATTCACGTGAAACATTGTGCGGCCTGCCCCGCCCCGACGGGCCCGGATGCGGCCCCTGGCGTCGTCAGACGGCGCGCTGCCGCTGTTGCCGGCGCGTCGGTGATGCGGTGCGGTGAGTGCCCGCCCTCGCGGCCCCACGTCACCAGATCACATGATCTCAGCGGGCTTGATGTGCAGGTTCAGCAGCATGTCCTCGAAGGCCTCGGGTCCGAATCGCGCCGCCACCATGTGCACCGGTGAACAGACCATGTCCAGTGTCGCGACGCCCACGGGGCGCCTCTCGACGCCGGTCACCACCAGGGTCGTCCCCCGTACCGTCACGTCCTCGATCGTGACGTCGTAGCCCAGCACGGGGCGGGTCCCCACCGAGAGCATGATGACCGTCTCACGTGCGAGGTCCACCAGCGGCGGTGGCGGGACAGGCTGCACTCCCCGATTGACCGATGCCCAGTGCTGCGCCCACGACCCTGATCGGCGGATCAGAAACAGGCCGTAACTCGAGCCGGCACCGGATGCCTGCCCGTGGTACAGGGTGCGGAAGTTCGCGCGGCTCACCCGCTGACCCTACCGGCACCGACCCTCGGTGCAGCCGTCGAGATCTTGGACGTTCTGCGCCCCTCCAGGGGCCGTTCCCTGCCAAGATCTCGGCAGGGTGCGCGTACCGCTGGAGTGGTCAGTCGTCGGCGGTCAGTGACCGGCGGGCGGCGGCCAGCACCTCCGGGTCGGTGCAGCCGGCGGCGTACCCGGCGATCCGGCGGCGGATGTCGCGGCCGAGCAGCCAGGAGCCGATCCGGTCCGCGACCGGGCGGAGGAACGCGGGCCGGCAGCGGAAGCTGTACCGCCACGTGGCGATGGCGTGGCCGGGCTCCGGGGCCGGCGCGAACCGCCACCCACCGGCGAACATCTCGAAGAACCACGGCCCGCGCACCATCTTCATCCCGACGTGGCTCGGCGGGGCCCAGGAGACGTACTCGCTGACCATCGCCAGGCCGTGCCGGGACCTGGTGAAGGTCCGCACCCCCTTGCCGGGCCGGGTCGCCCCGTCGGTGAAGTGCTGCTCCCGCACGAACGGGTCCCACCGGTAGCGCACGGGCGCCGTGGTCTGGGAGACCGCGAAGGCCAGTTCGGGTGGGACCGGCACGGTGATCACCGCTTCGACGACGGGCATCAGGCCATTGTCCTGTTCGATCGTCAGCGGCGCGGGGTGACCGTGGCGAGCAGTTCCGGCATCCGGCGGTCCAGCACGTCGCCGGCCAGGTACGCGCCGAACAGCGCCGCCCCCAGGCCGTACGCCGCCCCGAGCGGCAGGGCCAGCCAGAGCCAGACGTCGCCGAGCAGCCCGGCGGCCACCACCATCGGCACCGCCGCCACCGCGGTGGCGAGCATCGCCAGCAGGGTGAGGAAGCTCTTCGCGATCCCGGCACCGGTGTTCAGCGCGAACGGGTTGCTCGTCTCCGGCAGCGAGTACGCCCCGAGCACCGAGACGAAGCAGTTCACCGCCAGCCCCGCGCCGTACGTGCCGAACAGCGTGCCCGCCATCAGCCCGATCCAGCCGGGCTCGCCGATGACCACCGCGACGACCACGGAGATCACCGCCAGCATCGGCAGGACGTAGAGCGAGAACGCGGCCATCCGGGCGCGCAGCTCCTGCTGGCCGGAGACGCCCGCGACCACGTTCGCCGCGTACGCGCTGCCGTCGAAGCCGAACTGGTTGGCCAGGGTGACGGCGGCGAGCAGCCCGACGAAGAGCATCGACAGGCTGGACAGCACCGGGGACGGGTCGGAGCTGGCCGTGAACCCCTCCGCGCCGTCGATCGTGAAGCCCGAGCCGCCCAGGTTGACCATGACCGGCACGAAGAGACCGACGACCGCGACGGTGATCAGGTTGGCCCGGCGTCGGGCGTCCCGCCACCAGTAGCGGGCCTCCCGGGCGACGAGAGCGCCGAACCGGTCCCGCCGGGCCCAGCCGAGGACCCTCGGGAAGAGCTGGGCGACTGCCCCGCCGGTCGTACCACGCTGGGCGCGGGCCGGCCCGGCACTGGCCGTGCCCACCATCGCGGACTCGAGCGAGCGGGACCACCAGGCCAGCAGCGCGACGATCGTCGCCGCCGTGATCAGCAGCTTCACCGGCGCGGCCCAGACGCGGCCCTCGGCCACGTCGATGCCGGCCGTCCAGGGAGCGCCGAACGGGGTCCAGGCGACCACCTCTGCCACCCCCTGGAGGCGGTCCCAGTCGGCGTCGGAGAGGGCGGCGATGCCCAGGAGCTGCAACGGCCCGAGCAGCGCGGCTAGTACGGCGAGCAGCACGGCGGCGAGGTCGCGGACCCGGCGGGACCGCAGCGCGGTGGCGAAGGCGCTGGTCACCGCGCGAGCCGCGGCGACGCAGAGCAGCAGCCCGCCGACCACCCCGACGAAGGCGACCGCGGCGGCCGACCAGCCACCCAGCGCCCCGGCGGTGACCACCAGCCCGCACAGGGCCAGCAGCACCGAGATCGTGGGGACGCTGACGAAGGCGGCGGCGAAGAGCCCGGTGACGAGCGTGCGGCGGGGCAGCGGCAGCAGCGCGAACCTCGCCGGGTCCAGCGTCTCGTCCACCCCGAAGAAGACCAGCGGCAGCAACAGCCAGCCGAGCACCGTCAGGCCACCGCCGAAGGCAGCCACCATCAGCGCGTAGCGGCTTGAGTCGGCCAGGCCGGGCGCGGCGAAGAGGAAGAAGCCGGTGCCGGCGAACCAGAGCCCGAACACCGCGCCGCCCACGAAGAGGGCGACCCGCCAGCCCTGACCCCGGAAGTTGTTGCCCATCACCCGCAGCTTGAGCCGGACGAAGTGCCGGGCGGAGACCCGCCGGGCGGGCTGGGCGGAGACGGTCGGTCCGGTCACTGCGACAGCCACGCCAACTCCTCGCCGGTCGCCGTACGGCCGCCGACCACCTCGACGAAGACCTGCTCCAGCGAGCGGCCGCCGCGCACCTCGTCGATGGGACCGACCCGCTTGATGGTGCCGGCCGCCAGGATCGCCACGTGCGAGCAGAGCCGCTCGACGACCTCCATCACGTGGCTGGAGAAGACGACGGTGCCGCCCCCGGTCACGTACCGGTGCAGGATGTCCCGGATCAGCGCGGCCGAGACCGGGTCCACCGCCTCGAACGGTTCGTCCAGCACCAGCAGCCGGGGCCCGTGCAGCAGCGCGCAGGCCAGGCCGATCTTCTTCTTCATGCCCGCCGAATAGTCGACCACCAGCGTCCGGCCGGCGTCGCCGAGCGCGAGCACGTCCAGCAGCTCCGCCGCCCGCTGGTCGACCACCGCCGGGTCCATCCCCCGCAGCAGGCCGTGGTACGCGAGCAGCTCCGCGCCGCTGAGCCGGTCGAAGAGCCGTACGCCGTCGGGCATCACGCCGAGCAGCTGCTTCGCCTGCACCGGGTCGGCCCAGACGTCGTGACCGAGCACCCGGGCGTCGCCGGCGTCCGGTCGGAGCAGCCCGACCGCCATCGACAGGGTGGTGGTCTTCCCCGCGCCGTTCGGGCCGAGCAGTCCGTAGAAGGAGCCGGCCGGCACGTCGAGATCGACACCGGCGACGGCGGCCTTGCCGTCGAAGTGTTTCGCCAGGCCACGCAGGGAGAGCGCCGGGTGCTCAGCAGTCATGCGTCGACCGTATCCGGCCGCGACCAGCGGCTGCTCCGGCCGCAGGATGATCCCCGGTCATCCCCGAGTCGTACCCCGCACGGTCCGCGTCGTCGCCGGGGGCGACCAGCGCCTACAGCCGTAGCGCCTCCGGGGCGTGCAGGCGGAGCATGGTGGCGCCGATGTCAGCCGGCGCCCGGCGGCGGGTCGCCATCGAGACCGCCACCATCACGGTGAAGGCGAGCGGCACCGTCCAGGCGGCCGGCTGGGCGGTGAGCGTGGCCGGCCAGCCGGACAGCGGCGGGCCGAGCACCGTGACCAGCACCGCCCCGACCGCCGCGCCGCCGCCGACCAGGATCCCGGCGGCGGCGCCGAGGTCGGTCAGCCCGCGCCACCAGATGCCGAGCACCAGCAGCGGGCAGAAGCTGGACGCGGCGACCGCGAAGGCCAGCCCGACGACCTGCGACACGTCCAGCCCGGCGAGGTTGAGCGCGAGCACCGTCGGCACGGCTCCGGCGATCACCGTGGCGAGCCGGAAGCCGCGTACCGAGCCGCGCCCCAGCACGTCCGTGGAGATCACCCCCGCGACGCTGGTGAGCAGCCCCGACGAGGTGGAGAGGAAGGCCGCGAACGCGCCGGCCGCGACCAGCGCGGCGAGCAGCCGGCCGGCGGTGCCGTCGCCGAGCGCCGCGCCGGGCAGCAGCACCACCACCGCGTCGGTCTGCCCGCTGAGCAGCAGTTGCGGGGTGTAGATCCGGCCGAGCACCCCGTAGATGGTGGGCAGCAGGTAGAACGCCCCGACCAGGGCGAGCACCACCAGCGTGGTGCGGCGGGCGGCGGCGCCGTCGGGGTTGGTGTAGAAGCGGACCAGCACGTGCGGCAGGCCCATCGTGCCGAGGAACGTCGCCAGGATCAGCGAGTAGGTGGCGAACAGCCCCCGGTCGTCGTCCCCGGCGGCGCTGGGCAGCAGCCAGTCGGCCGCGTCCGTGGCCACCCCCGACACCTCCGGCACCGCGTCGCCGGCGGCGAAGGAGAGCTCATCGCCGGGGCGTACCTCCTGGATCCGGCCGTCGGGGTGGGTGAGGGTCGCGCGGTGCTCGACCACGACGGTGGTCGCGGTCCGGAACGCCGGTCCGTCGGGCGGGGTCACCGCCGGGCGGGCGTCGGCCTGCCACTGCAACGCCAGGAAGATCGCCGGTACGGCCAGCGCGGTCAGCTTCAGCCAGTACTGGAAGGCCTGCACGAAGGTGATCGCGCGCATGCCGCCGAGCGCGACGTTCGCGGTGACCACCACGGCCACCAGCAGGGCCCCCAACGGGTACGGCGAGCCGGTCACCGTGGCCAGCGTCAGCCCCGCCCCCTGGAGCTGCGGCACCAGGTAGAGCCAGCCGATGAAGATCACGAAGACGGTGGCGAGGGTGCGCAGCCGGCGCGACCCGAGTCGCAGCTCGCAGAAGTCCGGCAGGGTGAACGCGCCGGAGCGGCGCAGCGGCGCGGCCACGAAGAGCAGCAGTGCGAGGTAGCCGGCGGCGAAGCCGACGGGATACCAGAGCACGTCGACGCCGTACTTGAGGATCAGCCCGGCGACCCCGAGGAAGCTCGCCGCCGACAGGTACTCCCCGCCGATCGCGGCGGCGTTCCAGGTGGGGCTGATCGCCCGCGAGGCGACCAGGAAGTCGGAGGTGGTCCGCGCCAGCCGCAGCCCGTAGAAGCCGATGCCGACGGTGACCAGGGTGACCGCCACGATCGCCGGTACGACGAAGCCGTTGCCCACCTCAGCGCTCCGGCCGCTGGACCAGGTCGGTGAAGTCCTGCTCGTTGCGCTCGGCCAACCGCACGTACGCCCAGCCGACGGCGATCAGGAACGGGAACGACGCCACCCCGAGCAGCAGCCAGGGCAGGTTGACGCCGAGCACGGTGACCCGGCCGACGGCGGGCGCGACGGCGAAGAGCCACGGCAGCCCGCCGAGCCCGATCGCCACCACCAGGGAGAGCCGCAGGGCCAGCGCGAACTGGGCCCGGACCAGCCCCCGTACGAGCGCGTCGCCGACCCGGGTCTGCTGGGCCAGCTCGGCGCGGGTGCGTTCCGCCCGGTCCTCGCGGCGGGACACCTCGGCCAGCACGATCCGGGTCCGGGGCTGGGGTGGCGTGGGCCGCCCCGGCACCCCGGGCTGGCCCGCGTGCCCGGGCGTCCGGCTCGCGTGCTCGGGCGTCCCAGACCCGCCCTGCCGGGGCGCGGGGACGGGATCGTCGGCAGCGGCCACCCCGGCAGTCTCGCCCGATCGCCGCGAATGTCAAGGGCAGTCGTCGGCGTCACGCCCGCCCGGGCCGGCTCGGGCGAAGCCGTCCACACCGGGCTGTGGACAACCTGTGGAGAACGGGTCACGCCTGTGGATAACTCGTGGCGGGGGGGGGGGGGGGGGGGGGGGGGGGGGGACCCCCCCCCCCCCCCCCCCCCCACAAAAAAAAAAAAAAAAAAAAAACAAAACAAACC
>NZ_JBNCKW010000006.1:606354-626295 GCF_049841735.1 Micromonospora sp. DT46
CCGACCCCCCGGGGTTGCCCACACGTGGGCTCCCGGGGGACCCGCGGGGTGTTACGGGGGGGGGGGGGGGGGGGGGTGCCGGGGGGGCGCCCCCCCCCCCCCGCGGCACTCACTTCGTGTCGACGTGCTCCAGGCCGACGCGCTCCGGGCGGGCGGAGGCGGAGCCGAGCCAGGTGTGCGGGTTGCCGTACCAGCACCAGCCGAGCTTCGGCGCGCCCTGGCTGATCCAGAGCGCCGGCACCCGCTTGTCGCCGCAGCGGGAGCCGATCAGCGAGAAGCACTTGTTCTTCGCCAGCGCCTCCGGGTACAGGGTGACGAAGGCGAGCCCCTCGTCGATGGTGAGCGGCAGCCGGTCCTGGCCGGTGATCACCTCCATGGCGACGGCGGGCGCGAGATTCAGCGTCTCCTCGCCCCGGTCGACGTCGAAGAGCAGGTACGCCGGCCCGGCCGGCACCTCCAGCTCCTTGATCGGGTCGAACTTCGGCAGGTCGCCCTCGGCGTAGTGCCGGTCGACGATCCCCGGCTTCCGCTTGCCGGCGAGGGTGGTGAGCGTGACGCGCTCCTCCACCGGCACCAGGTCGCGGGTGACCACCAGGAGGAAGGGCACCCGCCCCTCGGTCGGGGCGGGCAGGTCGGCCGCCCCGGCGACGGCCGCCGCGCGCAGCGGCGCGACCAGGTCACGGAAGGCGTCCTCGGTCAGCTCGGCCAGGGCTGGATAGCCCAGCTCCACCAGCCGGTCGAGCTGACGGTCGAATTCGGTCGCGGCGTCGAACAAGGCGGCCTCCAATTGTCGTACGGAGTACCGTACAGCGTACGCCGAAGTGCGCGTATTCCCGACCCGCGAAGAAGATCGGGGTCAGCGGTTCCAGTCCTGCTTCGCCGCGCGGACCAGCTTGTCCTTCAGCTCGCGGGTGTGCCGACGGCTGACCGGCAGCTCCGCCGAGTCGACCACCACGACGTAGCCGGAGTTGACCAGCCGCAGCTCCGCGATCAGCTTGAGCTGCACCAGGTAGGACCGGTGGATGCGGACGAACCCGGCGTCCGCCCAGCGCTCCGCGAGGGTCGCCAGCGACACCCGGACCAGGTGCGAGCCGTCGGCGGTGTGCAGGCGGGCGTAGTCGCCCTGCGCCTCCACCCAGCGCACCGCCGAGCGGGGCAGCATCCGCGTCGTACCGGCCAGCTCGATGGGGATGGTCGGGTCCTCCTCCGCCCGGGCCAGCGCCGCCGGGTGCGACGGCACCACCCGCGCGCCGATCACCCGGCGCAGGGACTCGGCGAGCCGCTCGGCGCGTACGGGCTTGCGGACGTAGTCGGTGGCGCCCAGGTCGAACGCGTCCACCGCCCCGTCGTCGTACGCGGTGACGAAGACGATCGCCGGTGGCCGGGCGAACCGGCGCAGCACCCGGGCCAGCTCCATGCCGTCCAGCCCGGGCATCCGGATGTCGAGGAAGACCACGTCCACGTCGCCGTCGCGGAGCACCCGCAGCGCCTCCGTCGCGTCCCCCGCCGTGTGCAGCCGGGCCACCCGGGGGTCGGCCCGCAGGTGGTACGCCAACTCGTCCAGCGCCGGCGGCTCGTCGTCGACCGCCAGCACCCGCAGGAACCCGGCCGCCCCCACCTCCGCGGCCCGCTCGATCACGAGCCGGCCCGTACGCCGGGATGGAACTTCGGCACCCGCATGCTCACCTTCGTGCCCGAGCCGAGGCCCGTCTCGACGACGAGGCCGAAGCCGTCCCCGAAGACCGACCGGAGCCGCTCGTCGACGTTGGAGAGCCCGACGTGCTGGCCCGGGTCGTCCCCCACGCCGGCCAGCGTGGCGTCGCCCGGGTCCCCGGCGGCGCCGGCCAGCTCGGCGATGCCGGCGGTCAGCGTGCTCGGATCCATCCCCACTCCGTCGTCCTCCACGGTGATGTGGCACTCGGTGCCCGCGTCCCGGGCCTCGATGCTCACCATGCCCGTGCCCGGCTTGCGGGACAACCCGTGCCGGACGGCGTTCTCCACCAGCGGTTGCAGGCAGAGGAAGGGCAGCGTCACGGGCAGCACCTCCGGGGCGATCTGGAGGCGCACCTGGAGCCGGTCGCCGAACCGGGCCCGCTCGATGGTCAGGTAGCGGTCGATCGAGCGCAGCTCCTCGGCCAGCGTGGTGAACTCGCCGTGCGCCCGGAACGAGTACCGCGTGAACTCGGCGAACTCCAGGATCAGCTCCCGGGCCCGGTCCGGGTCGGTGCGGACGAACGAGCCGATCGCGGTCAGCGCGTTGTAGATGAAGTGCGGGCTGATCTGCGCGCGCAGGGCGCGTACCTCGGCGCGGGCCAGCCGCTCCCGCGAGGAGTCCAGCTCGGCCAGGGCGAGCTGGTTGCCGGCCCAGTGTGCCGTCTCCAGGGTGGCCTGCACCAGGCCCGGCTCCGGCTGGCCGTCGGCGACCGCGACCAGCACCCCGACCCTGCGCCCGTCCGCGCCGGTCAGCGGGGCGACCACCGCGCCGCGTACCGGGCAGTCGACCCGGTCGCAGTGCAGCTCCGGCTCGCCGAGGACGGTCGAGCGGCCCGTCGCCACCGCCCGCCGGGCCGCCGCGACCAGTTGCGCGTGGTGGTGCCCGCCCCGCCCGTCGAGGGCGAGCAGGCTCTCCCGGTCCGTCAGCGCCAGCCCGGCCGCACCCACCAGCGCCCGCAGATGGCGTACGGCCTTCGCCGCGTTCGCGGCGCTCAGTCCCGCGCGCAGCTGCTCGGCGGCCAACCCGGCGGTGTGCAGCACCTCGTACGTGGCTCGCTGGGTGGCCGTGGCGATGCCCCGCCGCGCGCGCAGCCGGACCACCGCGAACAGGGCCGCACCCAGCGCGGCGAGCAGCGAGACGACGCCGAAGACGCCCGAGAGGTTGCCACCCACGCAGCGATCCTGGCCCCTGCCGGCCCGTACGCCAAGGGTCAGTACGCGCCCTTGCGGGCGAGCACCACCCCGACGGTGCGCCACAGGATGCTCAGGTCGTACGCCAGCGACCAGTTGTCGACGTAGTAGAGGTCGAGCCGGACCGCCTCGTCCCAGGACAGGTCGGAGCGGCCGGAGACCTGCCACAGCCCCGTCATGCCCGGCCGGACCAGCAGGCGGCGGCGCACGTCGCCGAGGAAGTCGCCGTCGTCGGCGGGCAGCGGGCGCGGCCCGACCAGCGACATCTCGCCCTTCAACACGTTGATCAACTGCGGCAGCTCGTCCAGCGAGGAGGCGCGCAGGAAGCGGCCCACCGGGAAGACCCGGGGATCCTCCTTCATCTTGAACAGCATGCCGTCGGTCTCGTTCCGGTCGACCAGGCTGGCCAGCCGGTCCTCCGCGTTCACGTACATGGTGCGGAACTTCCAGACCCGGAAGGTGCGGCCCTCGTGGCCCACCCGGGGCTGGCGGAAGAAGACCGGGCCCGGGTCGGAGATCCGGATCGCGACCGCGATGAACAGGAAGACCGGGGCCAGCAGCAGCAGGCCGAACCCGGCGGCCACCCGGTCCATCAGGTTCTTGGCCAGCAGCGCCGGCCCGGAGAGGGTCGGCTCCTCGACGTGCAGCAGCGGCAGGCCCTCGATCGGCCGGATGTGCACCCGGGGGCCGGCGATGTCGGTCAGCTGCGGGGCGACGACCAGGTCGACGCCCGAGCCCTCCAACTGCCAGGCCAGCCGGCGCAGCTCGCCCGGCTCGGAGCTCGCCGAGCCGCAGACCGCGATCGTGTCGCCGCCGACCTCCCGGACGAGGGCGAGGACGTCGCGGCCCGCGTACACGGGGACCGGGGTCTCGATGCCCTTGGCCGCCGCGTAGCCGTCGGTGATGTGGATGGCGACCGGCATCAGCCCGGCGGCCGGGTTGCGGGTGACCGCCGTGTAGACCTCCAGGCACTCCGGCAGGGTGCCGATCAGCACCATCCGGTGGCCCGCCTGGCTGATGTTGCGCCGGACCACGTGCAGCACGAACCGGCAGAGCATCCGGTTCAGCAGGATCAGCAGCAGCGCCGCGAGCAGGGCGGTGCCGACCGTGTAGCGGGACAGGTCGGTCTTGGTGGCGAAGGCGAGGAAGGACACCGTCGCGGCGACGGCGACTCCGGCCCGGATCACCCGCTTGTACTCGTCGGGGCCCAGCCCGAGGTAGCGCCGGTCGTAGGCCCGGTTGGCCCAGAGGCTGACGAGCCAGCCGAGCGGCAGGAGCCCGAACGCCACCGTGTGGAACCACGTCGGGTCCTGCTCGGCGTTGTAGAAGCCCGCCCGCGACTGGTCGAACGTCTCGATGGCGATCAGGCTGGCGACCGCGGCGGCTGCGAAGTCGAGCAGCAGCAGGAGCGTGATGTAGGGGCGGTGCCAGCGGGACACGCGACGGCGCGCCCGAGCCCACGCGGACCGGGGTACGCCGTTGTGGGACGGCGGTGCCGGCGGCTGGATCTCGAAGCTGTCGACGTGCCGCACGAGTTTGCTCCGGCCTGTGTTGGTTACCGGGCGCTGGAGGCTTGTCGTCACCTCACCCATGTCCTCCCGCATGACACGAGCCGCTCACTCACCGTGAGGGCCCGGTCGCCCACCGTCCCAGTCTCCCACGCGGGCACCGACCCGTGCGCTGACCCGAGGGACAACGCGCCGGGTGTGGTGCCGCCGGGCGTCTGGCCGGCTCCGCGCCATTTCAGAAGCCGGGGACCGAGCCACTATACCGATGGATGACGGGCCCGGTAGAGCCGCAACTCAGACCTTCGGCGCGGGATGGCCGATTCCGTTCCGTAGTCGGCAGTGTCGTCACTCACCGTACGAGCCGCGACAACCGGCGGTCAGCGAGCGGCTTGCCGCCGGTCTGGCAGGTCGCGCAGTACTGGAGGCTGGAATCGGCGAACGAAACCTCGCGGACGGTGTCCCCGCAGACCGGGCAGGGCTGCCCCGTCCGGGCGTGCACCTTCAGCCCCGAGCGCTTCTCGCCCTTCAGCTCGGCCGCCTTCTGCCCGACCGACCGGCGCACCGCGTCGCCGAGCACCTCCCGCGTCGCCCCGTGCAGGGTCGCCAACTGGTCGTCGGTCAGCCGGCTGGTGATCGCGAACGGGGACAGCTTCGCCGCGTGCAGGATCTCGTCGGAGTACGCGTTGCCGACGCCGGCCAGCACCGTCTGGTCGGTGAGCACCCCCTTGACCTGGCCCTTGCGGCTGCGCATCCGCTCGGTGAAGGTGGCCAGGTCGGCGGCGAACGCGTCGGGGCCGAGCCGGGCCACCCCGGGCACCGCCTGCGGGTCGGTGACCAGGTAGACGGCGAGGCTCTTCTGGGTGCCGGCCTCGGTCAGGTCGAAGCCGGAACCGTCGTCGAGGCGTACCCGCAGCGCGATCGGGCCCTTGCCGGGGCGCAGCGGGGCGGCGGACGGAAACGCCTCCCGGTAGTGCAGCCAGCCCGCCCGGGCCAGGTGGACCACCAGGTGCAGGTCGCCGTCGAGCACCACGTCGAGGAACTTGCCGTGCCGGCGGGCGTCCGTCACGGTCCGCCCGGCGGCGGCGGTCGGCGCCGGGTCGTACGTCTTCAGGGCGCTGATCGCGGCGACCTCCAACCGGTCGACCCGCCGCCCCACCGCGCGCTCACGCAGGTAGTCCGTGAGCGCCTCAACCTCCGGTAGTTCGGGCACCAGCCAACGGTAGCCTTCTTTCCCGTGAGAATCGTGGTGGCGCACAACCGGTACCGGGAGGCTCAGCCCTCCGGTGAGAACACGATCGTCGACGCGGAGATCGCCCAGCTCACCGCAGCCGGGGTGGAGGTGCTGCCGTTCATCCGCAGCTCGGACGAGATCCCGACGATGTCGAAGTCGGCCAAGGCGCTGCTGCCGATCTCGCCGATCTGGGCGCCCCGCGCGCAGGAGGACCTGAGTCGGCTCATCACGGAGCACCGGCCGGACGTGCTGCATCTGCACAACCCGTACCCCCTGATCTCGCCCTGGATCGTGCGGACCGCGCACCGGCACGGCGTGCCGGTGGTGCAGACGGTGCACAACTACCGCCAGGTCTGCTCCTCGGGGCTCTACTTCCGGGACGGGATGATCTGCCAGGACTGCCGGGGCCGGGCCCTGGGGGTGCCGGCGATCGTGCACCGCTGCTACCGGGGCTCGCGGGCGCAGAGCGCCCTGATGGCGACCACGCTGGCCGTGCACCGGGGCACCTGGCGCTCGGTCGACCGCTTCGTCGCGCTCACCTCGGCGGTCGCCGACCACCTGCGCGACTACGGCATCCCCGCCGAGCGGATCGTGGTGAAGCCGAACGGCATCCCCGACCCGGGAACGCCCGCGCCGCTCGGCGACGGCTTCCTCTACATGGCCCGGCTCTCCCCAGAGAAGGGGCTGGACCTGCTGCTGGACGCCTGGCGGCGGCACCCGGACGGGGCGCTCGGCCCGCTGCGCATCGCCGGCGACGGCGAGCTGCGCCCGCTGGCCGAGGCTGCCGCCGCCGAGCGCGCCGACGTGACCTACCTCGGGCCGCTGGACCGCGCCGGGGTGCGCGCCGCAGTCGAGGCCAGCGCGGTGATCATCGCGGCCTCCACCTGGCACGACGTGCTGCCCACCGTGATCATCGAGGCGTTCGCCGCCGGTCGCCCGGTGCTCGGCACCGCGCTCGGCGGCATCCCGTACCTCGTCGGCGCCGACGCGCCCCGGGAGCCGGCCGGCACCGGCCCGGCCGCCGTCGCCACGGCCGTGCCGGGAGAGGGCCGCGTCGCGCTGCCCGCCGGCGTGCAGGCGGGCGAGGCGGGCTGGGTGGTCCCCCCGGAGCCGGCCGCCATGGCCGCCGCCCTGCCGGTGGCCCGGGCGGGGGCCGCGACGCTGGCCCCGGCGGCGCGCGCCCGCTACGAGCGCACGTTCCACCCCGACGTGGTCACCAAGCGCCTCCTTGACGTGTACGCGGGCGTCGCCCGCCGCCACTGACCGACGCCCGCGGGCAGAGCGATCGCCGTGCTGCTGCGGGGTTCGGGGCCTGACCAGAAGCCGCTCCCGCCCCCCGGGAGCCCCGTCCCAATCCTTAGGACCTCCGGAGATCTTGGTAGCTAGCGGCCCCTATAAGGGGCATTGCGTACCAAGATCTCCCGTTGGCCGGAGGACGGCGCGGCCGACGTGCCGGTGATCAGCACGAGGGTGATGGAGCGGCTACGACATCGGCTCGACAGCGTGCCGCGTGCGGACCCTCGGCTGGCCGGAGACGCCTTGGCGGATCGTGACGGCTAGGCGTTAGCGGAGGGAGGCGCGGGCGGAGAAGGCGATGCTGGCCAGCAGGAAACCGCCGTTGACGATCGTGAACGCGACCATCACCCAGAGGACGAGGGCGGGGGCGAAGGCCAGCACCAGGCCGGCGGCGAAGATGACCGCACCGTAGTCGCGGACCAGCTTCACCAGGCGTACGGGCAGCGAGGTCGAGGTGACCATGCTGGCGGCGTTCGGGCCGGCCTGCATCACGGAGGTCACCAGGTTGACCATCCAGGTGCCGGCGAAGACCGCGACCAGCCAGCTCGGCGTCGACGGCTCCTGCGCCACGGCCGTCGCGGACAGGGCGGCCACCAGGGCGATCTGGGCGGCCACGTCGCAGAGCACGTCGACGCGGGCGCCCGCCGCGCTGCCCTGCCCCGTCACCCGGGCGAGCTGACCGTCGGCGCAGTCCAGGCAGTACGCCACCTGCCAGCCGACCAGCGCGAGCAGGCCGACCGCCCAGGCCGGTACGTCGCCGGCGGCGACCCGCCCGGCGAGCGCGACCACGGTGATCGAGGTGGCCAGGCCGAGCACCAGGTTGGCGATGGTCAGCGCGGTCGGGCGCAGCCCGAGGCGCTGGGCGACGAGCGCGAAGACCGCGCCCAGCCACTGGCTGATCGATTCGCTGAACAGGCCGCCGCCCCGGTTCACCCGGTGGAAGTCGGCGACGGTGGGACGGGGCTCAGCCAAGGTGGTCGCGGATTGCACCGGCGTAGTCTGCCAGCCGTTCCCGCGTCTCGGTAGGCGACATCGCCAGGTGTTCGAGGATCGTGTAGCGGTCCGGCCGGGTCCGGGGCGCGAACTGCACGGCATCGACGAACTGCTCGTCGGTCAGGCCCAGGTCGCCCGGCGTGGTGGCGAGGCCGTGCCGGTGCAGGCAGTGGACGAGCCGACCGAACCGGTCGGTGTCGCCGCGCAGGAAGGTGCAGAAGAGGGCGCCGAGCCCCACCTGCTCGCCGTGGGCGGCGGTGCCGGGGTGCAGCCGGTCGATCGCGTGGGAGATCTCGTGGTCGCCGCCGCTGGCGGGGCGCGTCGACCCGCACACCGAGCTGGCGATGCCGCCCATGATCAGTGCCTCGGCCAGCGTGGTGAGGAAGGCGTCGTCGGTGATCTTGCCGGGATGGTTGAGCAGCGCCTCGGCGCCCGTCCTGGCCAAAGTCACCGCGAGCCCGTCAATGGGCTCGCCGCGTACCTCGTGGGCCAGCTCCCAGTCGGCGCAGGCGTTCAGGTTGCTCACCGCGTCGCCGATGCCGGCCTGGGTCTGCCGGTCCGGGCCGTTCTCCACGAAGTCGAGGTCGACGATGACCGCGATCGGGATGTGCACCCCGTAGGAGCCCTTGCCGCCCTCGTGGTCGAGCGAGGCGGTGGGGGAGGCGATGCCGTCGTTCGCCAGGCTCGTCGCCACCGTCACCATCGGGATCCCGTACCGGGTGGCCGCGTACTTGGCGGTGTCGATGGTCTTGCCGCCGCCGATGCCCACCACGGCGTCGTAGTGGCGGCGGCGCAGCCGGTCACCGAGGTCGTTCGCCGCGTCGATGGTGCCGCCGGCGACCGTGAAGACGTCGGCCGCGCCGAGCGACGGCCGGCACAGCTCGACGATCCGTTCACCCTGCCCGGGGCCGACCACGACGGCCACGTCCCCGCCGGCCGAGATCCGCCGGTCGGCCAGCAGCGGCCCGAGGTCGGCCACCGCACCCCGCCGGACCTCGATCACCAGCGGGGTGTTGACCGTACGGGCTAGTAGTGGCACGCGATCTCCCGCGCCCGGGCCAGGTCGGCGTGGTTGTCGACCTCGACCCAGGAGACGTCGCCGATCGGCGCCGCCCGCACCTCGCCACCCCGGTCGGCGAACTCCTGGTAGCCGTCCTCGTAGTAGAGGTTCGGGTCACGTCGCCACGTCGCCTCCAGCGCGTCGGCGAGGGCGTCGGCCACCTGCGGCTCGATCAGCGTCGCGCCGATGTACTCCCCGTACGCCTCACCCGGGTCCATGATCTTGGTGATCCGGGTGAGCTGGCCGGCGGCGTCGAAGGTGGTCTTCATCTCCTCCTCGGCCAGCGGCTTGATGGTGTCGACGGCGAGCAGGATGCCCGGGCCGCGCTCGGCCAGCAGGGTCTTCTCCACGCTCACCGGGTGCACGGTGTCGCCGTTGACCAGCAGCACGCCCCGGGCGAAGTGCTCCCGGGCCAGCCAGAGGGAGTACGCGTTGTTCCACTCCTCGGCCTTGTCGTTGTGCACGAGGGTGAGCGTGACGCCGTACCGCTTCTCCAGGTCGGCCTGGCGGGAGACGACCGCGTCGGCGGCGTAGCCGACCACGATCACGATGTCGGTGAGCCCCACCTCGGCCAGGTTGCGCAGCGCGATGTCCAGGATGGTGGTGTCGCCGTCCACCGGCACCAACGCCTTGGGCAGGGTGTCGGTGTACGGGCGCAGCCGGCGCCCCGCCCCGGCTGCGAGCACCATCCCGATCATTGAGGCGTCCTCCCTCGTACGACTCCCGGTCACCGCTGGAGGATAGCCCCGCGCGGCGGCACCCCTGCGGCCAACCGGGTCAGCCGGGCAGCGCCGCCAGGTCGGCCAGCACCGCCAGCCGCTCCTCGGCGGTCAGCACGGCGTACGGGGCGGCGGCCCGCCGGTCGGTCTCCAGCTCGATGGCGAGCTGCTCGGGGCCGGGCGGCAGGGCGGCGGCGCTCGCCGCGCTGTGCCCGGCGGCCGTCCACGCGGCGGCGTGCGCGTCGGCCCGGTGGTAGCGCATCGTGCCGAGCCGGTTCAGCAGCAGCACGCCGGTCGTGGTGCCGTCCGGCTCGTAGGGCGGCGCCGTCGCGGCGAACGCGGCGCCCGCGTCGGCGCCCTCCTCGTCGGCCAGCACCAGCGCGCACGTGAGTACCCGGCCGAACGCCTCGACCAGCCGCAGCACCCGCTCCTCGTGCCCTGCCCAGAGCTCCTCGGTGACCTCCGCGTGCACCTGCCAGATCTCGGCGAGGAAGGCCAGCCCGCGCTCGGTGGCGGTGAGCCCACCCTCGGGGCTGCGGTGGATCATCCCGTACGCGACCTGCTTGTCCAGGGCCCGCCGGCACTCGACCGGGTCCCGGTAGCGGGTGACCGCGGCGAAGCCGGCCTCGTCGACCGTCCCGCCCGGCGCCGCGAGGCGGGTGCGGAACTCCAGCAGGAAGCCGGTGGCCGCCGGCCCGCCGTACCGCTGGCTCAGCTCGGCGCCGCCGCCGTCGCGGCCGGCGAGGATGCCGGCGACGAACGCCCGGTCGATCGCCGGGGCGACCAGGCCGGCGAACCGGTGCGGCGCCAGCTCGACGGTGTCGTTCACAGACCGATCGAACGCAGGGCGGCGAAGCCTTCGGCCGCGATCCGGCGGATGAGGCCGTCGTTGACGTCGCGGTGCTCGTCGAGCAGGTCCAGCTCGTCGGCGGCGAGCCACCGGAACTCGGTGTGCTTGCCCGCCTCCAGCGTCGGCCGGGCCAGGTCGCCGTCGACCCGGACCAGCCAGTCGCGCTCGACGCGGGCCAGGCCGTCGTCGGCGACGTAGCGGTACTCCCCGACGTGGCCGAGCACGTGCGACACCGTCCAGCCGGTCTCCTCGGTCACCTCCCGGCGCAGCGCGTCCATCCAGTCCTCGCCCGGTTCCAGATGGCCGCCGACGATGTCCCAGCAGTTGGGAAAGATGCGCCGGTGGGGAGACCGTCGCTGGACGAAGAGTCGACCGTCGTCGTCGACGATCAGCGCGCCGGCGCAGCGTAGAGGCTCGGTGGACACGCCACGACAGTAGCGAGCGGTGGCCCCCTCCGGCGACGCCCGGCCTCGTCGCCGGTGCGTGGGCGGCCCCGATGGCCGGGCCGGCCGGAACGCCGGCACGCGCGATGGTGTGGCGGGCCGATCGACGGGTAAGGATTCCGTGCGGGCACGGACGGGCCGTGACCCGCGACGGAGGTCCTCATGCGTGGCGCGGATCGGCTGGTCGAGCAGCAGTACGCGATGCTCCTGCGGCGGGACGTGGCCCGGCTGCCGGACCTCTACGCGGCCGACGCCTTCTACTCGATGCCCGGTGTCACGGTGCGTCCGATCGAGTTGCCCGCCCTGCTGCGCACCTGGACCGGGGCGTTCCCGGACCTGTTCGTCGACCCGCTCGGGTCGGTGCAGACGGCCGGCGGCGCTGCCGTCGAGCAGCGGCTGACCGGCACCCACACGGGGGTGCTGCACACCCCGTTCGGCACCGTCGCGCCGACCGGCCGGCTGGTGAGCTGGGACGTGGTCGACGTCGTCCGGGTCCGGCGCGGACGGATCGCGGCCTGGCGGTCCTACTTCGACTGGGGGCAGCTCATCGCGGCGCTCGGCCTGCACGTGGACGGGCTCTCCCGGGAAGCGCAGCACGACCCGCTCGGCCTTCCGGTCTGACCTGTCGCCGACCGGTCGACGCCGGTCACCCGTCCCGGTGGCTCAGGATGCGGACATCGCCGTGCCTTCCGCGCGCACCCCGTCGCCTTCCGTACGCTGAACAGCCATGACCGCCGAGCAGCTGATCTCCTTCGCCCGTGGCGCTCCCTCGCTGGACATCGTCGATGTCGAGGGGCTCAAGGCCGCCGCCGTCCGCGCGTTCGACGCCGACCCCGCCGGGGTGACCGCGTACGGCACCTCCGTCGGCTACCTCCCGCTGCGGAAGTGGATCGCCGAGAAGCACGGGGTCTCCGCCGACCAGGTGCTGATCACCAACGGGTCGTTGCAGGCGGACGCGTTCCTCTTCGACCACCTGGTCCGCCCCGGCGACGCGGTGGTGGTGGAGCGTCCGACATACGACCGGACGCTGCTCAACCTCCAGCGGATGGGCAGCGAGCTGCACGGCGTCTCCATCCAGCCGGACGGACTCGACACCGCCGAGCTGCGCAAGCTGCTGGAGTCCGGGGTGCGTCCCCGGCTGGCGCACGTCATCCCGAACTACCAGAACCCGGCCGGCGTGACGCTGAGCCTGGAGAAGCGCCGGGAGCTGCTCGACCTCGCCGCCGAGTACGAGTTCACGATCTTCGAGGACGACCCGTACGCCGACATCCGGTTCCGGGGCGAGGCGCTGCCGTCGATGCTCTCGCTGGACACCCGCAACGTGGTGGTGCACGCCTCCAGCTTCACCAAGACGGTCTGCCCGGGCGTACGGGTCGGCTACCTGGTGGGTCCGGCGGACCTGATCGGCGACATCGCGAAGAAGGCGACCAGCCTCTACATCTCGCCGGGCATGGTCTCCGAGGCGATCGTGCACCAGTTCTGCGTCTCCGGCGACATCGAGCGCTCCATCGAGACCGTGCGCGCCGCGCTCGGCGAGCGGGCCCGGGTGCTGGCCGAGTCCCTGCGCCGGCACATCCCGGAGGCCCGGTTCGTGGAGCCGGACGGCGGCTACTTCCTCTGGGTCGAGTTGCCCGAGGACGTCGAGGTCGACAGGCTCGCGCCGGCCGCCGCCGAGCGCGGGGTCGCCGTGGTCAAGGGCAGTGACTTCGTCGTCGACGGCGGGCGGCACGCCCTGCGGCTGGCGTACTCGGCGGTGACCGCCGACCGCATCGACGAGGGCGTACGGCGCCTGGCGGAGGCCATGGCGGCCGTACGGAGCTGAATTTCTGTCAGATTCCTGACAGTTGGACGATCGTGGCCGCCCCGGGACTCCCGCCGGGGCGGCCGACGGCCCACAATGCTGCGAGCGTCACTCACCACGTGTAGCGGAACTCACCGCCCGGTGCCGGCCCCCGCCGCGCCCGGCGACGGGACCGGGCCAGCCCGACCGGCGGCACGTGGGGCGGCGCGACCAGCACAACCCCCGCCCCCAAAGGGCGCCGGGTGGGCCGTGTCGTCCCCTCACCCCCCTGAAGCGACCCGGCCCACCCGGCGCCACCCTCCCGCCGATCGTCACCGGCGGTGATCATCGACGGCGGCGTACTGTTCACCGGCGGCAGCGCGTGGGGAGGGGGCGTGATGACGGACCGGGAGCGGACGACCGCGTCGAACGGCGGACGGGTGCTCAGGCCCCGGGACTGGGTGGCGCCGGTGCGGGCAATGACCCGCCGGCTCAACTCCGACACCCCCCAGCAGGCGTCCCCGCCGACCGGCCCGCAGCGCAGCGCGGTGGTCGACTGCGCCCTCTACGTGGACGGCCGCCGGCAGCCCGGCGACTGGCGGTACGCCGAGGCGCTCGCCGCGGCCCGCCGCGAGGAGCACGGCTTCGTCTGGCTCGGTCTGCACGAGCCGGAACTGGCCGAGATGACCGCCATCGCCGCCACGTACGGGCTGCACGAACTGGCCGTCGAGGACGCGGTGAAGGCGCAGCAGCGCCCCAAGCTGGAGCAGTTCGGCGAGGTCAGCTTCCTGGTGCTGCGGACCGCCCGGTACTGCGAGCACGCCGAGCTGACCGAGCACTCCGAGGTCGTCGAGACCGGCCAGGTGATGCTCTTCATCGGCCCGAACTTCCTGATCAGCGTGCGGCACGGGGACGCCTGCCGGCTGGCCCCCGTCCGCGCCGACCTGGAGACGAAGCAGGACCTGCTGCTCCAGGGGCCCTGGGCGGTGGCGTACGCGGTGACCGACCGGGTGGTGGACATCTACCTGGAGGTCGCCGACCGGCTGGAGGACGACCTCGACACGCTGGAGGCCGACGTGTTCGACCGCCAGTCCACCGGCCGGATCCAGCGGATCTACCAGATGAAGCGGGAACTGGTGGAGTTCAAGCGGGCGGTCATGCCGTTGCAACGCCCGCTGATGACGCTCACCGCGCAGATGAACCGCGACGTGCCGAAGGAGATCCGCCGCTACTTCCGCGACGTGCAGGACCACCTGAGCCGCACCGTCGAGCAGGTCAACTCCTACGACGACCTGCTCAACTCGATCCTCCAGGCGCGGCTGGCCCAGGTCACGGTCGACCAGAACAACGACATGCGCAAGATCGCGGCGTGGGCCGCCATCGCCGCCGTGTGGACCGCCATCGCCGGCATCTACGGGATGAACTTCGAGGTCATGCCCGAGCTGCGGATGACGTACGGCTATCCGGTCGTGCTCGCCCTGATGCTCGCGATCTCGCTGGCCCTCTACCGCTGGTTCCGCCGCAACGGCTGGCTCTGACGGTCCGGGCCTGACGCGCAGCCGCCGCCGGGCGCGGACCGGGCGCCGTGGCCCCGCCGGGCGCGGAAGCGCCGGCGGTGCGGCGGGGAGCCGCTTCGCCGGCGCTTTCCGGAACCGACAGGGGTGTCAGCGGCGGCCGTTCTTGGCGCCGCCCTTGCCGAGCGCCTCGGTCAGGTCGTCCGCCGGGCGGCCCGAGGTGTCCTTGGCGCCCTCGGCCACCGACGGGACCTTGTCCGTCGCGTGGACCGTCGGCTGCTTGCCGGGGGTGGTGGTGGAGGCGCTGTCGCCGCCGGCCACCGCCGAGCTGCCGGCGCCGGTCGGGCCGCCGGCCACGCCCGAACCGCTCGACACCGTCGAGGCGTCGGTCACCGGGGTCCGGATCTCCATGGTCTCCACCTCGTCGCGCATCGGCTCCAGGGTGCGGGTCGGGTCGTACTCGGCCCACTCCTGCTGCTCCCGGCGCCGCCGCATCGCCACCGCGGCGACCCCGGCCACCGCGCCGGCCGCGAGCAGACCGGTCATCATGGACCCGCCCCGCCGGGAGCTCTTCTTCCGGGAAGCCTTCATGTTCTTCGCCTTGACCTTCCTGCCGGCCGCGACCTGCTTGGCTGCCAGGGCCTTCCTGCCGGTGACCGCCTTGCCCGCCGCCTCGGCCTGCGCCTTGCGGACGGCCAGGGCCAGCGGCGCGAGCGCGGCGACCGTGGACGCGAGGCCGCTGGACGCGCGGTCGCGCACGATGACGGCCGTCGGCGCGACGGCGCCCCGGGCCGCCTGGACCCGCGGGGCGACGGTGGCGCCGGCACCCCTTGCGGCGTACGTCGCGGCCTGCCTCAGGTGACCGAGTCCCTGGTTCAGCTCCACCTTGGCCAGCTGCCCCTGGGTCTTACGCCGCCCGATTCCAAACACGGTCCCACCTCCTGGGAGTTGTTCCTTCGTCATCCTCCACCTTCGGATGCCTCCGCACTGCCAGATCGGGCACATGGGAGGATCCGCATGGAACTGACCAACGAGTGAGGAGTACCCGTGGCCGAGGCTGTCTACGCCACCTTGCACACCAACGCTGGCCCGATCCGGCTGGAGCTCTTCCAGAACCACGCCCCGAAGACCGTGAAGAACTTCGTCGAGCTGGCGGAGGGCAACCGCGAATACATCGACCCGCGTACGGGTCAGCCGGGCAACGGGCCGTACTACGACGGCACGATCTCGCACCGGGTGATCAGCGGCTTCATGATCCAGATGGGCGACCCGACCGGCACCGGGCGCGGTGGCCCGGGCTACAAGTTCGGTGACGAGTTTCACCCGGAGCTGCGCTTCGACCAGCCGTACCTGCTGGCGATGGCGAACGCCGGGCCGGGCACCAACGGCTCGCAGTTCTTCATCACCGTGTCGCCGACGCCGCACCTGAACAACCGGCACACCATCTTCGGGAAGGTGGCCGACGAGCAGTCCGTGAAGGTCGTCGACGCGATCGCCAACACCCCGACCGGTCCGAACGACCGGCCGCTGCAGGACGTCGTCATCGAGCGGGTCGAGATCGAGCGGACCGCTGCCTGAGCGGTCCGCGAGGTACCTTTGCCGACATGACTGAGCGCTCCGAGGGCCGGAACCGGTTGGTGGTCCGCGCGATCCGCGACGGCGGGCTGGCGTGGTGAGCGAGTCACCACCCACCACCCCGGTCTGCTACCGGCACCCCGACCGGGAGACGTACGTCCGTTGCACCCGCTGCGACCGGCCGATCTGCCCGGACTGCATGCGGGAGGCGTCGGTCGGGTTCCAGTGCCCGGAGTGCGTGGCGGAGGGACGTCGTAGCGTGCGGCCGGCGCGTACCGCCTTCGGTGGCGGTGCCGCCGGCCGCCACGGCTACGTCACCAAGGCGCTGATCGCGCTCAACGTGCTGATGATGCTGCTCTCCATCGCCTCCGACCGGGGCGGGGACGCGGCGGTCGGCGGCTCCGGCTTCGGCGGTCTGATGGGCGGCAGCACGCCGCTGACCGACTGGGGCTCGGTGCTCGGCGGCGCGCTCTTCCCGGACGGCACGGTCGGCGGCATCGCCGAGGGCGAGTGGTACCGCCTGGTCACCGCGATGTTCCTGCACTACGGCGTGGTCCACCTGCTGCTGAACATGTGGGCGCTGTGGGTGCTCGGCCGGTCGCTGGAGGCCAGCCTCGGGCCGCTGCGGTTCCTGACGCTCTACCTGGTCGCCGGGCTGGGCGGGAACGTCGCCGCCTACCTGTTCAGCGCCGAGAACCAACTCACCGCCGGCGCCTCCACGTCGATCTTCGGCCTGTTCGCCGCGCTGGTGGTCATCGAACGGAAGATGGGGCGGGACATCTCCCAGGTGCTCCCCGTCCTGGTGATCAACCTGGTCTTCACGTTCACCGTGCCGGGCATCTCGATTCCCGGGCACCTGGGCGGCCTGGTGGTCGGCGCGCTGCTGGCGCTCGTGTTCGCGTACGCCCCACGGTCGCGCCGGACGCTGGTGCAGTTCGCGGGCGGCGCGTTGATCGTGGTGGCGTTGATCGGCCTGGCCATGGTCCGTACCGCGGCCATCGTCGGCGGCTGACCCTCCGCCCGGATGCGCGGGCCCGCTCAGTGCGGGCGGGCCTCGCGCAGGGCCTCGGCCACCTCGGCGGGATCCGCGCCGAGGTCGTGGCGGCCGAAGAGGTGCAGCGAATCCCCCGCGTCGATCTCCAGCAGCTCGCTGGTCAGGCCCCGCCGCGCGCGGCGGTCCACGGTCACCTTCTCGACGGCCGACCAGGGCAGCCGCCGGTGTCCCGCGAAGCCCCGGACGACCGTGATCCCGTCCGGGTCGACCGCGAGCCGGACGGGCGCGACCAGGTCGCGCGCGGCCCAGCCGGCGAGCGCGGCGGCCGTGAGCACGGCCAGCGCCAGCCGGATCGGGTCGCTCCCGTCGAGGAGCAGGGCCAGCGCGAGCAGCGCGACCGCGCCGGTCAGCTTGAGCGCCGGCAGGGTGGGCGGCACCCGCCACTGCCGGGTCGGGGCCGGGTGTGCAGCCATCCGTTCAGCATGCCAGGGCACCGGGGGAGGACGCCCGACCCGCCGACGACGTAGGATCGGGGCCGGCCCAAGTTACCGGGGAGTAGTCATGAGTGACGCAGTCATCGTCGGCGCGGTACGCACCCCGGTGGGGCGGCGCAAGGGCAGCCTGGCCGCCGTGCACCCGGTCGACCTCTCGGCGCACGTGCTACGTGCCCTCGCCGAGCGCACCGGCATCGACCCGGCGCAGGTCGACGACGTGGTCTGGGGCTGCGTCTCCCAGGTCGGCGACCAGTCGTGGAACGTCGCCCGCAACGGCGTGCTCGCCGCCGGCTGGCCCGAGTCGGTGCCCGGCACCACGCTCGACCGGCAGTGCGGCTCCAGCCAGCAGGCCCTGCACTTCGCCGCCGCCACCGTCCTCTCCGGCCAGGCCGACCTGGTCGTCGCCGGTGGCGTCGAGTCGATGACCCGGGTCGCGATGGGCTCCAGCGTGGCCGGCGGGTCGCCCTTCAGCGACCAGCTGCGCGACCGCTACCGCGGCGTCGAGGGCTTCGCCGACGACGCGCCGCTGCCGTTCAACCAGGGCGTCGGGGCGGAGCTGATCGCCGAGCGCTGGCGCTTCTCCCGCGCGCAGCTCGACGAGTTCGCCCTCGCCAGCCACGAGAAGGCCGCCGCCGCGCAGGACGCCGGCGCCTTCGACGCCGAGATCGCCCCGGTCGCCTTGGCGGACGGCGGCAAGTTCGCCGCCGACGAGGGCATCCGGCGGGACACCTCGCTGGAGAAGCTCGGCGAGCTGGCCACCCCGTTCCGCCCCGACGGCGTCGTCACCGCCGGCTCCGCGTCGCAGATCTCCGACGGCGCGGCGGCGCTCGCCGTCACCACCAGCGAGTGGGCCAGCCGGCACGGCCTGCGCCCGCTGGCCCGCGTGCACACCGCCGTCGTCGCCGCCGACGACCCCGTCACCATGCTCACCGCGCCCATCCCGGCCACCGCGAAGGCGCTGCGCCGCGCCGGGCTGGGCATCGAGGAGATCGGGGTGTACGAGGTGAACGAGGCGTTCGCGCCGGTGCCGCTGGCCTGGCTGGCGGAGACCGAGGCGGACCCGGAGCGGCTCAACCCGCGCGGCGGTGCGATCGCCCTCGGCCACCCGCTCGGCGGATCCGGCGCCCGGATCATGACCACCATGCTCGCCCACATGCGGGACAATGACATCCGCTACGGCCTCCAGACGATGTGCGAGGGCGGCGGCATGGCCAACGCGACCATCGTCGAGCTGCTGTAGGGCGCACCGTCGAGCTGCCGTGGGGCAACGGGAAAACCCGTGGTCCCGCGGCACGGGCGGCGGCTAGGTTGCCCGGCGTGACTGAGTTGCCCGGCGTGACTGACGCCACCACGCCGCCCGCCGACCGGGCGACCACGCCACGCGCCGACCGGGCGACCACACCACCTGTCGACTGGGCGGACCCGCACTGGCGGGATGCCGCGCTCGGCTGGGTCGGCGACCAGCTCGGCCGGCTCGGGCGGCGGATCGTCGGGCCGGTCGAGCCGCGGGTCCGACCCTGGTCGCTGGTCTGGCGGGTGCCGACCGACGCCGGCGACGTCTGGTTCAAGGCGAACAACCCCGGCACCCGGTACGAGGCGGCGCTGCTGGCCGCGTTGACCCGGCTCGCCCCCGGCCGGGTGCTCGACCCGGTCGCCGTGGACGCCGAGCGCGGCTGGTCCCTGCTGCCCGACGGCGGCCGGACGTTGCGCGACGCGCTGGGTGGCGACCGGCGCCTGCTGAGCCGCTGGGAACGGGTCCTGCCCGAGTACGCTGACCTGCAGCGCGTGGTCGCGCCCGGGGCCGGCGAACTGCTCGCCCTCGGCGTGCCCGACCACCGGCCGGAGGTGCTGCCGGAGCTGTTCGAGGCGTTGCTGGACGACGAGGAGTCGCTGCTGCTCGGGGCGGCGGACGGGCTCACCGCCGAGGCGTACGGGCGGCTGCGCGCCCACCGGCCCGCCTTCGCCGAGGACTGCCGGCGGCTGGCCGCGTCGGGCCTCACGCCGACCGTCCAGCACGACGACCTGCACGACGGCAACGTGTTCGTGGCCGGCGACGGGCACCGCTTCTTCGACTGGGGCGACGCCTCCGTGGCCCATCCGTTCGGCACCCTGCTGGTGACGCTCAACTCGGTCGCGGACGCGTTCGGGCTGCCCGAGGGCGACCCGGCGCTGACGCGGCTGCGCGACGCCTACCTGGAGCCGTGGTCGGACGGGCACGACCGGCCGACGCTGCGCGAGGCGGCCCGCCTGGCCGTCCGCGTCACCCGGGTCAGCCGGGCGCTCTCCTGGCGCCGCGCCCTCCGCAGCGCCGACCCGACCCGGGCGGAGTACGCGGCCGCGGTGCCCGGCTGGTTGCAGGAACTGTTCGCGCCGGATCCGGTCTGAGCCGACGCGGACGTCGGCGGGTGCGGGTGTCGGACGTGCCGGTGTCGGCGCGACGCCGGCCGACCGGCCCTCCTGCGGCCGGCGCTCAGGCCGCACAGGCGGTGCGTCGGGTGGTTGTGGTGCGTCGTGGTGGGGGTGTGGCCCGCCGTGCCCGGCTCCGGGCGGTCAGGCTTGATCCCTGCGCCGGGCACGGCG
>NZ_JBNCKW010000007.1:0-541526 GCF_049841735.1 Micromonospora sp. DT46
AGTCGTCGAAGCCGTCAACCCCACCCGCAACCTCGCCCACACCCCCCTCTTCCAAGTCATGTTCGCCTGGCAGAACACCGACGACGGCGAGCTGACCCTCCCGGGCCTGCGGGTCACCGCACTGCCGCCGCCCCACAGCACGGCCAAGTTCGACCTCACCCTCGCCCTCACCGAGCACGACGGCCGCATCACCGGCAGCCTCGAATACGCCACCGCACTCTTCGACACCGCCACCGCCCAGCGGCACATCCGCTACCTGCGCCACGTCCTCACCCAACTCGTCGCCCACCCCGACCAGCCCATCGACCGGCTGACCCTGCTCGACGAGCGGGAACGGGAGCAGGCGCTGCGCCAGGCCGAGCCGTCCCCGGTGGACAAGGGCGTCGTCGCCCGCCTCGCGCAGCGGGTCGCCGCGGCTCCCGACGCGGTGGCGGTGACGTTCGAGGGCACCTCGCTCACCTACCGCGACCTCGACGCGCGCGCCAACCGGCTCGCCCACCACCTGCGCGCGCACGGCGTCGGCCCCGACGCCCTCGTCGCGGTCTGCCTGCGCAGGTCGCCGGAGCTGATCGTCGCCCTCCTGGCCGTCGCCCGGGCCGGTGGCGCGTACCTGCCCCTGGACCCGGCCCACCCCGCCGAACGCCTGGCCCACCTGCTGGCCGACGGCGCCCCGGTCGCCGTCCTCACCCACGCCGCGACCCGCGCCACCCTCGACGGCCTGACCGCCGCGCCCCTCGTCGACCTCGACACCGACGCACACCGCTGGGCCGACCACCCCACCACCAGCCCCGACCCCGGCACCCGACCCGACCACCTCGCGTACGTCATCCACACCTCCGGCTCCACCGGCCGGCCCAAGGGCGTGGCGCAGACCTGGCGGTGCCTGGACAACCTGATCGACTGGCAGCTCCGCTACGCCGCGCCGGGCAGTCCCGCGCCGCAACGGGTGCTCCAGTTCGCCTCGATCGGCTTCGACGTCTCCGCGCAGGAGATCTGGAGCACCCTCTGCCAGGGCGGCACGCTGGTGCTGATCGGCGAGGAGAGCGGCCGGGACCTGGGCCGGCTGCGCCACGTCCTGGCCGAGCAGGGCGTACGGCGGGCGTTCCTGCCGGCGGCCGTGCTGCACCAGCTGGCCGGTCTCACCGGGGCCGTTCCCCCGCTCGAACCCGGCTGCGAGATCGTCACCGCCGGCGAGGCGCTGCGGGTCAACGACGACGTCCGGGCCCTGGTGGCCGGGCTGGGCGGCCGGTACCTCTACAACCAGTACGGCCCGACCGAGACCCACGTGGTCAGCCAGTTCGCGCTGGCCACCGAGGCCGCGGCCGACTGGCCGGCCCTGCCGCCGATCGGCCGGCCGATCGCCAACGCCCGGCTCTACGTGCTCGACGAGCGGTGCGAGCCGGTGCCGGCGGGCGTGCTCGGCGAGCTCTACATCAGCGGGTCCGGCCTGGCGCGCGGCTACCTCAACCGGCCGGCCGCGACCGCGGAACGGTTCCTGCCGGACCCGTTCGCGGGGCCGGGCGAGCGGATGTACCGCAGCGGCGACCTGGTCCGTCGCCGGGCCGACGGGACCATCGAGTACGTCGGGCGCGCCGACGACCAGGTCAAGGTGCGCGGCTTCCGGGTCGAGCCGGGCGAGGTGGAGAGCGCCCTGCGGCACGTTCCGGGCGTCCGCGAGGCGGCCGTGCTGCTCCGCGAGGACACCCCCGGCGACCCGCACCTGGTCGGCTACCTGGTCGGTGACGTCACCGCCGAGGCGGCCCGCGAGCAGTTGCGGCGCCGGCTGCCCGAGCACCTGGTGCCGACCCGCTGGGTGGTGCTGGAGCGGCTGCCGCTGACGGCCAACGGCAAGCTGGACCGGCGCGCCCTGCGCGCGCCGGAGCAGGCCGACGTCGCCACCGCCCACGTCGCGCCACGCGACGACCGGGAGGCCCGGATGGCCGCCATCTGGGCCGAGGTGCTGCGCCTCGACCGGGTCGGCGCGCACGACGACTTCTTCGCGCTGGGCGGCCACTCGCTGCTGGCGACCCGGCTCGTGCACGCGATCAACGAGCGGATGTCGGCGCGGCTGTCGCTGCGTACCCTCTTCCAGAAACCGGTCCTGGCCGACCTGGCGGCCGAGCTGGCGGGGCCCGGCTCCCCCGCCGTCGACGCCCTCCCGTCGCTCGTCGCAGATCCCGCCGGCCGGTACGAGCCGTTCCCGCTCACCGACATCCAGGAGGCCTACTGGGTGGGCCGCGGGTCCACCATCGAACTCGGCGGCGTCGGCGCGCACGGCTACAGCGAGCTGCGGCTGCGCGACTTCGACGAGGAGCGCTTCACCCGGGCGCTGCACCGGCTGGTCGACCGCCACGACATGCTCCGCGCGGTCTTCCACGACGGCGTCCAGCGGGTCCTGCCGAGCGTGCCGCGCTACGCGATGGCCCGGCAGGACCTGCGCGGGCTCGACCCGCAGACCGCCGACCGCCGGCTGGGCGAGACCCGGGAGCGGATGTCCCACCAGGTGTTCGACGCCGGCCGCTGGCCGCTGTTCGAGTTCGCGGTGACGCTGCTCGACGGCGAGGCGCGGCTGCACGTCAGCCTCGACGCGCTGATCCTCGACGCGGCCAGCGGGCAGATCCTGGAACACGAGCTGGCGCTGCTCTACGCCGACCCGGACGTCGACCTGCCGCCGCTCGCGGTGACCTTCCGCGACTACGTCCTGGCCGAACGGGCCCTGCGGCGCACGCCGCGCTACGCGCGGGCCCTCGACTACTGGCGGGAGCGGGTCGGCACGCTGGCCCCCGCGCCGCAGCTCCCGCTGGAACGGCAGCCCGAGAGCGTCGAACGGCCGCGCTTCACCCGCTACGACGAGGTGGTGCCGGCGGAGCGTTGGAGCCGGCTGAAGGCGCTCGCCGGCCGGCACCAGGTGACCCCGTCGGTGCTGCTGGTGACCGCGTTCGCGCAGGTGCTGGCCCGGTGGAGCCGCCAGTCGCGGTTCACGCTGAGCCTGCCGCTGTTCAACCGGCTGCCGCTGCATCCCGGCATCAACGCGGTCATCGGCGACTTCACCTCGCTGGTGCTGCTGGAGGTCGACGTGGCGGCCGGGGTCGACTTCGTGACCCGGGCCCGGGCGGTGCAGGAGCAGCTCTGGCAGGACATCGACCACTCGGCGGTCAGCGGCGTACGGGTCAACCGCGAACTCGCCCGCGCCCGGGGCACCCGCCACGCGGCCCTGCCGGTCGTCTTCAACAGCACGCTCACCGAGGCGGCGCCCGACGTCGGCGACAGCGGCCTCGCGGCGGCGCTCGGCGGTGAGGTGCTGCACGGCATCACCCAGACCCCGCAGGTGTGGATCGACCACACGGTCCTGGAGGCCGGCGGGCGGCTGCACGTCAACTGGGACAGCATCGACGAGCTCTTCCCCGCCGGCCTGGTCGCCGAGATGTTCGCGGCGTACCGGGAGCTGCTCGGGCGGCTGGCGGAGCCGGACGCCTGGCACGGCACGCTGGACGGGCCGCTCGCCCCGCCGGTGGCGGTGGCCCCGCCGGCCAATCGCGGGCTCCTGCACGAGCTGGTCGACCGGCAGGCGCTCGCGACCCCCGCCGCGCCCGCCGTGCTCGCCCCGGACCGGCGGCTGGACCACGCCACCGTACGCGTCGAGGCGCGGCGGCTGGCCGGGCGGCTCCAGGACCACGGCGTCGGGCCCGGCCAGCTCGTCGCGGTGCTGCTCGACCGGGGCTGGAAGCAGGTCGTCGCCACCCTCGCGGTCCTGCACGCCGGGGGCGCGTACCTGCCGCTCGACCCCGACTGGCCGGCCGAGCGGGTGGCCCGGGTGCTCCAGCGGGCCGGGGCGGGGCTGGTCCTGACCGGGTCGGACCGGGTGGCCCTGCCCGAGGGCGTCGCGCGCCTGGTGGTGGACGCGGACGCCGTCGGTGCGGGCGGGCCGGCGCTGCGGCCGGTCGACCTGGCGGAGACCGACGTCGCGTACGTGATCTACACGTCCGGATCCACCGGCACGCCGAAGGGCGTGACGATCGACCATCGCGGTGCGGTGAACACGCTCCTCGACGTCAACGCGCGCTTCGCCGTGGGGCCCGCCGACCGGGTCCTGGCCGTCAGCGCGCTCAGCTTCGACCTCTCCGTCTTCGACATCTTCGGCACCCTCGCGGCCGGCGCGGCGGTCGTGACGCTCGACCCGGAACTGGCCCGCGATCCGGCCCACTGGCGGGAGGTGGCCCACGCCCACCGGGTCAGCGTCTGGAACTCGGTGCCGGCGCTGGCCGGCATGCTGCTCGACGACGCCGACGCCGGCCATCCGCTGCCGGCGTCGCTGCGGCTGGCCATGCTCTCCGGGGACTGGATCCCGCTCACCCTCCCCGACCGGCTGCGCGAGGCGCTGCCCGGGATCCGGGTCGAGAGCCTCGGTGGCGCCACCGAGGCGTCGATCTGGTCCATCCACCACCCGGTCGACGAGGTCGATCCGGCCTGGCGCAGCATCCCCTACGGCCGGGCGCTGGCCCACCAGGGGGTCCACGTGCTGGACGAGGCCCTGCGCCCCCGGCCCACCTGGGCCACCGGCGACCTCTGGATCAGCGGCGCCGGGCTGGCGCGGGGCTACTGGCGCGACGAGGCGGCGACGGCGGCCAGCTTCGTCGTCCACCCGGTCAGCGGCGAGCGGCTCTACCGCACCGGCGACCTGGGCCGGCTGCGCCCGGACGGCACGATCGAGTTCCTCGGTCGCGAGGACGGCCAGGTCAAGGTGCACGGCTACCGCATCGAGCTGGGTGAGATCGAGGCGGCGTTGGAGGGCCACCCGGGCGTACGCGCCGCCGCGCTGCGGCTACTCGGTCAGGCGCAGGGCGAGAAGCGGCTGGCCGCGTACGTGGTGCCGGACGGTCCCGCGCCCGAGCCGGTCGCCCTCGTGGCGTACCTGGAGGAGCGGCTGCCGGCGTACATGGTGCCGTCGTCGTTCACCGTCCTCGACGCGCTGCCGCTGTCGGCCAACGGGAAGGTCGACCGGGCCCTGCTGCCCGACCCGAAGCCGTCGCCGGAGACCGTCGTCGAGGCGCCGGTGCTCACCGACCCGGCCGAGAACCGGCTGGTGGAGATCGTCACCGAGATCCTCGACCTGCCCGTCGTCGCGCCCGACGCCAACCTGCTGATGCTCGGCGCCACGTCGATCGACGTCGTCCGGATCGCGAACGCCCTCTCCGGCGAGTTGGGCTTCCGGCCGAAGCTGGCCCGGCTGATGCGCCAGCCGACCCTCGCCGACCTGCTGCGGATGTTCCGCGAACACACCGCCGAGCGGGCCGTCGTCGCGGCCGCGCAGCGGGCCGCCACGGTGGTCGAGGACCCGGCCGCGCGCGCCGCGTTCACCTCGGACGCGCGGGGCCGTCGCGGTTTCGCGCCCGACACCCCGGCGGTCGCGCTGACCGCGCCGGCCGATCCGGTGTACGACCGGCGTTACACCGGCTACCGCACGGTGCGCCGCTTCGCCGCGGACCCGCTGCCGGCGGGGGCGCTCGGCGGGTTGCTGGCCACCCTCGCCCAGCGGGAGGTCGACGGTCGGGCCAAGTTCCAGTACGGCTCGGCCGGCGGCACCTACGCCGTGCAGACGTACGTCCTGGTCAAGGCGGGACGCATCGACGGGGTGCCGGGCGGGGCGTACTACCACGACCCGGCGGCGCACCGGCTGCTGGCGCTCGGCCGCGACCGCGAGTTGAGCCCGGACGCCTTCGACTACTTCGTCAACCGGCCGGTCTTCGAGGCCGCCGCTTTCGCGCTGTTCCTGGTGGCGCAGCGCGCGGCCATCGAGCCTCTCTATCAGGAGCAGAGTGCGACCTTCACCGCGATCGAGGCGGGCGCCATGGCCCAGCTGCTGACGATGGCCGCCCCCGAGCACGGTCTCGGCCTGTGCGGCGTCGGCGCCCTGGACACGGCGGAGCTGACCGCCCTGTTCGACCTGGAACTCTCGCACCGGTTGGTCTACGCGCTGCTCGGCGGCGGCCGTCCCGGGGCGGAGCCGGCCGGGCCCGACGCCGCCGCCACCGACACGATCACGGTCGAGCTGTGAACGCCTACGAGCTGCTCGACACGCTCAACCGGCACGCGGTCGGGTTGCGGGTCGACGGCGACCGGCTGCGCCTCACGGGATCCCGCGAGGTCCTCACGCCCGACCTGCTGGCCGACCTCAAGCTGCACAAGGAGGAGCTGGTCGCGATCCTGACCGGCGCCGACGCGGACACGATCCCCCGCCGGCCGCGACCGGACGCGCCGGTGCCGGTCGCGTTCGCCCAACGGCAGCTCTGGTTCCTCGACCAGCTCTCCCCCGGCAACCCGTTTTACAACAACCCGGTCGCGTTCGACGTGGTGGGCGCCCTGGACGTGCCGGCGCTGGCCCGCGCCCTGACCGAGGTGGTGCGCCGGCACGAGGCGCTGCGTACCGTCTTCGCGCTCATCGACGAGGAGCCCTGCCAGGTGGTGCGGCCGGCCGGGCCGGTCGCCCTGCCGGTCACGGACCTCACCGCGCTCCCCCGCCCGGAGCGCTCCCGCCGGGCCGACGAGGCCGCCGAGGCTGAGGCGCGGGCGCCGTTCGACCTGGCCGCCGGCCCCCTGCTCCGCACCGCCCTGCTGCGGCTGGCCCCCGACGAGCACCGCTGGCTGCTCACCGTGCACCACATGGTGGCCGACGGCTGGTCCGTCGGCATCCTGATCGGCGAGGTCACCGCCCTCTACGCCGCGTACGCGCGGGGCGAGGCCGCTCCGCTGGCCGAGCTGCCCGTGCAGTACCCGGACTACACGCTGTGGCAGCGCCGGCACCTCGGCGGCGGCGAGTTGGAGCGCCAGCTCGGCTACTGGACGCGGACGCTGGCCGGTGCGCCCGCGCTGCTGGCCCTGCCGACCGACCGGCCCCGCCCGGCGGTGCAGCGCTACCGGGGCGAGACCCACGGCACGACTGTGGACGCCGCGGTGCTGCGGGGCCTGCGGGAGGTGGGCCGGGCCGGCGACGCGACGCTCTTCATGACGCTCATGGCCACCCTGTCGGTGCTGATGTGGCGCTACAGCGGGCAGGACGACGTCTGCGTCGGCACCCCGTTCGCCAACCGCAACCACCGTGACGTGGAGGGCCTGATCGGCCACTTCGTGAACACGGTGGTGATCCGCAACCGGCTGGACCCGGAGCAGTCCTTCGCGGCACTGCTGGCCGACGTCCGCCGGCACCTGCTCGACGCGTACGCCCATCCCGACCTGCCGTTCGAGCAGCTCGTGGACGCGCTCAACCCGGAGCGGCACACCAGCTACTCGCCGCTGTTCCAGGTGATGCTGGTGCTGCAGAACATCCCGCGCGGCCGGCTGGAGCTGCCCGGTCTGGTGCTGCGGCCCCTGTCGAGCAGCACCGGCGCGGCGAAGTTCGACCTGTCGGTCGAGGTGCTGGAGCACGCCGACGAGCTGCACGTCATCTTCGAGTACAACACCGACCTCTTCGACGCCGCGACGATCGCCCGGCTGGCCGGGCACTTCGTTCGCCTGCTCGCCCAGGTGGCGGCCGATCCGTCGGCCCCGGTCGGCGCGCTGCGGCTGCTCGGTGCGGACGAGCGGCACCGCCTGCTGGTCGAGTGGAACCGCACCGCGCGACCGTTCACCGACCCGGCGGACGTGGTGCGGCGGATCGCGGCGCAGGCGCGGCGGCACCCCGGCTCACTCGCCGTGGCCGACGACGACGAGCGGCTGGACTACGCCACGCTGGAGCGGCGGGCCAACCGCCTGGCGCACGCGCTGATCGCCCGGGGCGTACGCCGCGACCAGGTGGTGGGCCTGCACGCGCGGCGCTCGGCCGGGCTGATCGTGGCCATTCTGGGCGTACTCAAGGCCGGGGCCGCCTACCTGCCGCTGGACCCGGCCCTGCCGCCGGAGCGGCTCGCCGGCATGGTCGCTGACGCGGCGCCGGCCCTGGTCCTCGGCGAGGACGACCTGGCCGCCGTCGAGGCCGAGGGGCGCCACGACGGTCCGCCCGGCGTCGTCGTGCACCCCGCCAACCTGGCGTACGTGATCTACACGTCGGGCTCGACGGGCCGCCCCAAGGGCGTCGCGGTCGCCCACGGCGGCGTCGTGAACCTGCTCGACCACTGGGTGTCGCGGCTCGGCGCCGCCGAGGGGGAGGCGGCGGCGCTCTGGTCGAGCGTCGGCTTCGACGTCTCGGTGCAGGAGATCTTCCTGCCGCTGACCACGGGCGGGGCCCTGCACCTCGTACCGGAGAAGTTGCGCGGCGACCCGGCGGCGCTGATGGGCTGGCTGCGCGAGCACCGCGTCGTGCAGGCCTACCTGCCGCCGGCCTTCGTCCGGTGGATCGACGAGGATCCGGCGGCCCGCCTGTCCGGGTCGGCGCTGCGCCAACTGCTGGTCGGGGTCGAACCGCTGCCGGAGCAGGGCCTGCACCGGATGCAGGAGGCCCTGCCCGGGCTGCGGGTCCTCAACGGGTACGGGCCGACGGAGACCACCGTCTACAGCACCGCCTACCTCGACCCGCAGCCGTCCGCCCGGCAGTGCCCGATCGGCCGGCCGATCGCCAACACCCGCGTCCACCTGCTCGACGAGCTGATGGAGCCGGTGCCCGTCGGGGTCACCGGCGAGATCCACATCGGTGGCGCCGGTGTCGCCCGCGGCTACCTGGGCCGGCCGGGGGCGACCGCCGAGCGGTTCGTTCCCGACCCGTTCGTACCCGGGGAACGGCTCTACCGCACCGGCGACCTGGCCCGGCTGCTGCCCGACGGGAACATCGAGTACCTCGGCCGCCGCGACGGCCAGGTCAAGATCCGGGGCTTCCGCATCGAGCTGGGCGAGATCGAGGCCGCGCTACGGGACCGGCCGGACGTACGCGAGGCGGCGGTGCTGGTCGACTCGGACGCCGCCGGCGAGCCGAGGCTGGTCGCCGGGGTCGCCCGGGGCGGGGCGGCGCCGTTGCTGGTCAGCGAGTGGCGCGAGGCGCTGTCGCGACGGTTGCCCGGCTACATGATCCCGTCGCTCTTCGTGGAGCTGCCGCGGCTGCCGCTGACCGCCAACGGCAAGCTCGACCGCGACGAGGTGCTGCGGCTGGCCCGTACCAACGCGCCCTGGCAGGTCAACCTGGCCAGCCCGCGCGACCAGATCGAGCTGACCCTCTACCAGATCTGGAAGCGCCTGTTGCTGCACCCGGAGATCGGCATCGGCGACCGGTTCTTCGACGTGGGCGGCACCTCGATCTCGGCGATCAAGCTGGCCCACGCGATCGGCGAGGCGTTCGGCGAACCGCTGCCGGTGCACGAGATCATGCTGCACCCGACGATCGAGGCGCTGGGCGGCCGGCTACGGCGGGGCGCGTCGGGCCGGCCGCCGAGCAACCTGATCGAGTTCCGGGCGGGCGACGGCGGCGGCCGGGTCATCTGCGTGCACCCGGCCGGCGGCACCGCGTTCTGCTACCTGTCGCTGGCCAAGGCGCTGCCGGAGTCCCTCGGCGTGTACGGGATCCAGTCCCCGGGGGTGAACCCGGGCGAGGAGTTCCTGCCCACGGTGGAGGCGATGGCCGAGGCGTACCTGGGGCAGGTCGCGCACCTGCTGGACGGGCCGGTGGTGCTGACCGGGCTCTCCTACGGCGGGCTGGTCGCGTACGAGATGGGACGCCGGCTGGCCCTCGCCGGGCATCCCGGGCTGAGCGTGGTCCTGCTGGACACCCTGGGCACCGACGACCCGGCCCACCGGGGCGCGATCGAGCCGGTGGACATGGCCGAGTTCCGCGACAAGCTCATCAAGTTCAACGGGATGTACCCGGGCATCGACGACGAGCAGATCGACCAGTACCACCGCGTCTACAACCACAACCGGTCCACCATGCGCGACTATCCGACCCCCGCGTCGCCGGCCCGGCTGGTGCTGTTGCAGGCCACCGCCGGGCGCGACGAGGCCTTCCTGCACGAGGTACGCGCCTTCTGGCGGCGGCGCGGCGACGCCGACTTCCTGCTGGAGCGGGTGCACTGCGACCACTGGGACATCCTGGAGAGCGCGGTGGTGCTGCGGGTCGCCGCGCTGCTGCGCGGCGAGGTGGACCGGCTCTCCGACGCCCGTCCGACGACGCCGGCCGTACGGGAGGCGTGATGGTCCAGGGTCCCGGTCTCGCGCACGCCGTGCTCGCCCAGGCCAGTCGTACCCCCGACGCGGTCGCGGTGGCCGACGGCGACCGGCGCCTCAGCTACGCCGACCTGGACGCCGCCAGCGCCGCCGTCGCCCGGTCCCTGCGCCGGGCCGGGACCCGCCCGGGTCAGGCGGTCGCGGTGCACCTGCCGCGCGGCTGGCGGCTGGTCTGCGTCATGCTCGGCATCCTGCGGCTCGGCGCGACCGTGGTGCCGCTGGACCGGCAGAGCCCGCCCGCCCGGCGGGACCACATGCTGCGCGACTCGGGCGCCGTGGCGGTGGTCCACGGCCCGGACGCGCCCGGCGACCTGCCCGCCGGGGTGCGGCCGCTGCCGGCGGAGGCCCTGCTCGCGGTGGACGCCCCGCCGGCCGGGGACGCGGAGCTGGCGCCGGAGGCCGCGCCGGTCGCGTTCGTCTTCTACACCTCGGGCACCACGGGCCGTCCCAAGGGCGTGGAGGTGCGCGACGCGGGCGTCCTGCGGCTGGCCCGCCCCGGCTACGTCGCGCTGACCCCGGCGGCCCGCTACGCGAGCCTCGCCAACCCGGCGTTCGACGCGATCAGCTTCGAGGTCTGGGTGCCGCTGCTGACCGGCGGCTGCTGCGTCGTGCTCGACGACGAGACGGTGTCGACGCCGCACCTGCTCGACGCCGCGCTGCGCCGGGAGCGGATCGACACGCTCTTCATCACCGTGGCGCTGTTCAACGCGGTGGTCGACGAACGGCCGCACTGCTTCGCCGACGTCGGCCAGGTGCTCGTCGGCGGCGAGCAGCTCAACGCCCGGCTGATCCGCCGCTGGTACCGCGACAACCCCGCCAGCCGCACCCGGCTGCACAACGTCTACGGGCCCACCGAGGCGACCACGTTCGCCCTGTGCCATCCGATCCCCCGCGACTTCGACGCCGAGGTGGTCCCGATCGGCCGGGTGCTGCCGGGCACCGACGCGCACCTGGTGGTCGACGGCGAGCGTGTCGCCGCGCCGGGCGAGGTCGCCGAGCTGTACCTGGGCGGCGCGGCGCTGGCGGCCGGCTACCGCAACCTGCCCGAGGAGACCACCGCGCGCTTCGTCCGGCTGCCCTGGCTGGACGGCTCCGCCGGCCGCCACTACCGCACCGGCGACCTGGTGCGCGCCGACGCCGCCGGCCGCGTCGAGTACGTCGGCCGGGTCGACCGGCAGGTCAAGGTCCGGGGCTTCCGGGTCGAGCCCGGCGAGGTGGAGCGGCAGGTCCTCGCCCACCCGGGGGTCCGGCAGGCGTACGTCTGCACCCGGCGCGACCCGGTGCACGGCACGAACGAGCTGCTGGCGTACCTGGTGACGGCTGGCGACCTGTCGTACGCGGAGTTCGACCGGCACCTGACCGCGACCCTGCCGCCGTACCTGCGCCCGCACCGGGTCCACCGGGTCGGGGCGCTGCCGCTGACGGCGAACGGCAAGGTGGACGCCGACGCGCTGCTGCGGCGCGACGACCTGCCCTGGCGCGCTGGCCGCGACGACCCGCCTGGGTGTGGTGGGCGCGACGACCCGCCTAGGCGTGGTGGGCGCGACGACCCGCACCCACACGACGGGCGCGAGGAACGCCACGACCCGCACCCACACGACGGGCGCGACGGCGAGCCCGCCGAGGTGGCCGGCACGGCGTGGCAGCGGGCGGTGCTCGGGCTGGCCGGCGAGGTGCTGGGCGTGCCCGACCTGCGACCGGACGACCGGTGGATCGCCAGCGGCGGGGATTCGCTGAAGGCGCTGCGGCTGCGCTTCGAGATCCAGCGGCGCTGGGGCGCCGAGGTGCCGCAGGCGGTGGTGCTGGGCGGCGACCTCGCCGAGCTGGCCACGGCGGTCGCGACGGCCCGCACCGCGACCGGCTCGCCGTACCCGGTGCCGGCTCCCCCGTCCGGCGCCCGGTCCGCGCCGGCCACCTCGGAGCAGCAGCGGCTCTGGCTGTTGCAGCAACGGTCCCCGGCGTCCACCGCCTACCACGTGGGGCTCGCCTTCGAGCTGCGCGGCCGGGTCGACGTCGACGCGCTGCGGCACGCGCTGCGCCGGGTGGTGGCGCGTCATCCGGCGCTGCGGACCGCCTTCCGGGCCACGCCGGAGGGGCTGCGCCAGGAGGTCGGCGATCCCTACGACCCGTGGCGCGAGCCAACTCCCACTCCCGCGTCCGCTTCCGACGCTGACGGAGCCGGGGCCGGGGCCAGGGCTGACGACTGGGCTGGGGCCGGCGACAGGGCCGGCGACGGCGACTGGGCTGGGGCCGGTGACGGGGCTGGCGGCGGGGTTGGCGACGGCGACTGGGCCGGGTGGCGCGAGCGCGCCCGCGCCCTCTTCGCCGCCTCCTTCGACCTCGGACAGCCGCGCATGCTGCGGGCGTACTGGCTGGCCCGCGACGGCGGCGGGGTGCTCCTGCTGCACCTGCACCACATCGCGGTCGACGGCTGGTCGCTCGACGTCCTGTTCCGCGGGCTGTCGGCCGCGTACGCGGCGGCGCTGGCCGGCACGACCGAGGACGAGGACGAGCCCGCCCCGACGCCGCTGGACTACGCCCGGTGGCAGGCCGAGTGGTTCGCCCGGCCGGCCTACCGGGCACAACGCGACGCCCTGCGCGGCCACTACGCCGACGTGACGGAGGTCGCCGCGCCGCTGCGGCCGATCCGGAAGCACGGCGGCACCGGGGACCACCTGCTCCACACCACGATCGGCCCGGAACGCCGCGCCGCCCTCGACCGGCTCGGCGCCGAGCTGGGACTGACCCGCTTCCCGCTGCTGCTGACGCTCTTCGGCTGGGCCGTGCACGGGGTGACCGGCCGCACCCATCCGCGCGTCGCCAGCCCGGTGGCGAACCGGCCCGTACGCGACTTCGAGGCGAGCCTCGGCATGTTCGCCAACACGGTGCTGCTGCCCCTGGCGCTGGCACCCGCCGAGGAGCTGCGCGCGCAGCTGCGCCGACAGGCCGACGCCGTACGCGCGGTGCTCGACGCGCAGGACGTGGCGCTCGCGCACGCCGTCGCCGACCACGACTTCGGCGCCGACGCGCCGCTGTTCGACTTCCTCTTCGTCCTCGACAACACGGACTTCTCCGCGCTGGCGCTGCCCGGCTGCGCGTCCCGGCCGGTCTGGCTGGCCCCGACCGAGGCCAAGTGCCCGCTCACCCTCTCGGTCGTCGCGCACGAGTCCGGCTTCGACTGCCTCTGGGAGTACGCCGACGAGCACTTCGACGCCGCCGACGTGGCCGCGGCGGCCGAGTTGTTCCGGCGCGGCCTCGACGCGTTGACCGGCACCGACCCGAGCACGCTGGCCGAGCTGGTGCGGCCCTACCGCCGCAGCCTGCCCGAGCCCGGCCGGGGTTCGCGTACCCCGTCGGTCTTGCCCACCGTGGCCGAGGCCTTCGCCCGGCGGGTGCGGGCGGAGCCGACCGCCACCGCGCTGGTGGCCGGCGCCCGTCGCCTCAGCTACGCCGACCTCGACGCGTACGCCTCGGCGCTCGCCGCCGAACTGCTGCGGGACCATCCGGTCTCCACCGACGACCGGCATTGCGTCGCCCTGTTCTTCGAGCCGTCGGTGGAACACGTGGTGGCGCTGCTCGCGGCGGCCCGGCTCAACCTGACCGTCGTGCCGCTCGACCGGGCCTACCCGCCTGCGCTGCTGCGCCAGGTCCTGGGCCAGGTCGACCCGCTCTGCGTGCTGCTGGCGCCCGGCGACGAGCCCGCCCTCGACGTGATCGACGAGGGCGCTCACCCCCGGCACCCGGTGGTGCTGTCCCGGTCGGCCACGCCCGTCGCGCCGTCGTACGTCGGCCGCCCGCTCTACACGCTCTTCACCTCGGGCTCGACCGGCACGCCCAAGGGTGTGCAGGTCGGCGACGCCCTGCTGGTCAACCTCCTGCACTGGCAGGGCGAGGCCGGCGGCCTGGCGGGCGCGGCGGCGACCCTGCAGTTCTCCATGCTCTCCTTCGACGTCTCCTTCCAGGAGATCTTCGGCACGCTCTGCGGTGGCGGCACCCTGCACCTGCCCCGGCCCGGGTGGCGGCAGGACATGCCGGCGCTGCTGGCGCACCTCGACGCCGCCGGCATCGAGCGGATCTTCCTGCCGTACGTCGCCCTGCAACTCCTCGCCGAGCACGGGGTCCGCCTCGGCCGGTACCCGTCCCGGCTGCGGGAGGTCGTCACCGCCGGCGAGCAGCTGATCTGCACCGACAGCATCCGCCGCTGGTTCGCCGGCCTGCCCGGTGCGCGCCTGTTCAACCATTACGGCCCGACCGAGACCCACGTGGTCAGCAGCCTCTGCCTCGACGGCGACCCGGCCACCTGGCCGACCCGCCCCGCCATCGGCCGCCCGGTCGCCAACACGTGGCTGCGGGTGGTGGACTCCGCCGACGAGGTGGTGCCGCCGGACTGCCCCGGGCAGCTGCTGATCGGCGGGGAACTGGTGGCGCCCTGCTACCTGGACGATCCGGCGCTCGACCGGGCCCGCTTCGTCGAGCTGCCCGGTGACGGCTGGTTCTTCCGCAGCGGCGACCAGGCCCGGTTCGACCGCGACGGTCTGCTGCACTACCTGGGCCGCGACGACCAGCAGGTGAAGGTGAGCGGGCACCGGCTGGAGCTGGGCCAGGTGGAGGCGGCCCTGCTGGCGCACCCGGCGGTCGTCAACGCCGTGGTGGTCCGCGACGATCCGCACCTGGTCGCCTGTCTGGAGCTGCGGGCGGATCCACCGTCGCCGGAGGAGCTGACCGGTCACCTGGCGGGGCTCCTGCCCGGGTACGTGCGGGTGGACCGGTTCCGGCGGCTGCCGGAGCTGCCGCGTACCGCCAGCGGGAAGCTGGACCGCCGCCGCGCGTTGACGGCACCGGGCGAGGAGCTGCGGCCGGGCGCCGCCGCGCCGGCGCCGGTCATGTCGGTCCTGGAGTCCCGGCTGGCCAAGCTCTTCGAGGAGGTCGTCGGGACGCCGATCGCACCCGACCGGCGCTTCTTCGACCAGGGCGCGGGCAGCCTCGACCTGATGCGCTTCCACCTGCGCTGCGCCGCCGAGGGGCTGCCGCTGAGCATCCCCGACCTCTTCGAGCACGTCACCATCCGCCGCCTCGCCCGGTTCCTCACCGAGCAACGGGCCACGGAGGCGGCGGTGGGCGCGCGGGACGGGGCCGTCGCTGGCCCGGCGGACGAGCCGGTCGCCGTGGTCGGGATGGCCGTCCGGCTGCCCGGCGCGGCCGACCTGGCCGCCTTCTGGGCGATGGTGGAGGCCGGCGACCGGGGCATCGAGCACTTCGACGCCGCCGACGGCCTGGTCGGCGCCCGCAGCCAGCTGGCCGGGGTGCTCGGCTTCGACCCGGGGCACTTCGGCATCAGCCGCCAGGAGGCGCGGCTGATGGATCCGCAGCAGCGGCACCTGCTGATGAGCTGCGTCGAGGCGTTGGCGCACGCCGGCATCGCCGATCCCGCCGGGCAGCGGGTCGGCCTGCTCGCCAGCTGCGGCGAGAACACGTACTTCCAGACGATGCTGCGCGAAGCCGATCCGGCGCGGCTGCCGGACTCCTTCCAGTTGGCGCTGCACCACGAGAAGGACTTCCTGGCCACGAAGGTCGCCTACCACCTGCGGCTGACCGGTCCGGCCTTCACCGTGCAGGCGGCCTGCGCCAGCTCGCTGGTGGCGGTCCACGTCGCGGCCGGGCTGCTGCGCCAGGGCGACAGCGACGTGATGCTGGTCGGCGGCGTGCTGGTGGACCCGCTGCTGACGGCCGGCTACCGCTACCAGCCGCAGCACATCTTCTCCCCGGACGGGCACTGCCGGCCGTTCAGCGACGACGCCGGCGGCACCGTCGGCGCCAGCGGGGTGGGCGTGGTCGTGCTCAAGCCCTTGCGGCTGGCCCGGCGCGACGGCGACACCGTCTACGCCGTGATCACCGGGTCGGCCGTCAACAACGACGGCGCGGAGAAGATCGGCTACGCCGCGCCGTCGGTCGCCGGCCAGCGTGAGGTGATCCGTACCGCGCTGCGCCGCAGCGGGCGTACCAGCGGCGACGTGGGCTACGTGGAGGCGCACGGCACCGGCACGGAGCTGGGCGATCCGGTGGAGGTGGCGGCGCTACGCCAGGCGTTCGACCTGGCCGGGTCCGGTCGCGTCGCGCTGGCCTCGGTGAAGAGCCAGATCGGTCATCTCGGCGCGGCGGCCGGGGTGGTCGGTCTGGTCCGCGCCGTGCTGGCCGTGCACCACGGGCTGATCCCGCCGAACGTCGACTTCCGTCGCCTCAATCCACGGCTGGGCCCCGACCCGGCCCCGTTCCACGTCCCCACGAAGGCCCGGCCCTGGCCCGTCGACCGGCCACGCGTGGCGGCGGTGAGCAGCTTCGGCATCGGCGGCACCAACGCCCACCTGGTCTGCGAGGCGGTCGCGCAGGTCGGCGCCGGCCCGGAGACTCCGCCGGTCCCCGGCGTACCGGTGGTGCTGCTCGCCAGCGGCAGCGCGGCCGGCCTGCGCGCCGACGCCGACCGCATCGCCGACTACCTGGCGGCCCGGCCCGAGGCCTACCACCGGGTGCTGCGCCACCTCCAGGCGGGCCGCACGCCGGGCCGGTGGCGGGCGGCGGCCGTCTGCGCCGACGCGGCCGCCGCCGTGGCCTGGCTGCGCACCGCGACCGCCGTCGAGGTCACCCCCGTCGAGGCGGCGCCCGTCGCGGTCACCGGCCCGGCCGGTACGCCGCCGGCGGCCGACCTCGTCGCCGCCTGGCTGGCCGGTCGGCCGGTCCGGTGGCCGGCCGGGCCGGCGCAGCCGCCCTGGGACTTCCCCCCGCCGGCGTTCGTTCTCGTCGACCACGAGTTCGCCCGCGCCGCCCCGCCGGCCGGGTCGACACCGCCGGCCGGGATGGCACCGCCCGCCGGGGCGGCGTCAGCCGGGGTGGCGTCGCCCGGGGCGGCGTCGCCCGGGGTGCCGGCGGCTGCCGGGGCGGCGTCGCCCGCCGAGGTGGCGTCGCCCGGGGTGCCGGCGGCTGCCGGGGCGGCGCCGGCCGATCAGCCGTGGCCGGCGCGGCTGCCCGAGGCCGAGTGGTTGCACCAGCCGCACTGGGTGCGCTGGCGGCACGCGGGGGCCGACCCCGGTGCCCGCCGCCCGGAGACGCTCGTGGTCATGGCCGCGGAACCGCCCCCGCCGGCCGCGCTCCGCGCCTTCACGGCGTCCCACGCCCGGGTGGTCGCCGTCACCGCCGCGGACGGCTTCGCCCGGCTCGGACCGGACAGCTACCAGGCCGACCCGGCCGATCCCGGGTCGCTGGGCCGGCTGCTCGACGCGCTGACCGGTGCCGACGCCGGCTCGCCGGCCGCGCCCGGACACGGCGGTGTCGACTGGCTCCACGCGCTGCCGCTGGCCGTCGACGGGCCGGTCGGCGCGGACGCGCTCGCCCACGCGTACCGGGCCTGCGTCGACACCCCGGCGGCGCTGCTGGCAGCCGTCGCCGCGCTGCCCCGCCGGCCCCGGCTGCGGGCCTGGTGGCTGTCGCAGCAGGCGCAACCCGTGCACGACGACGTACGCCGGCCGGAGCTGGGCCTGCTCGCCGGGGTCTGCGAGGTCGCACCCCAGGAGGGCGACGTCGCGAGCCACTGGGTGGACCTGCCGGGCCCCGATCCGGCCGACTGGGCGCCGGCGCTCGCGGCGCTGCTGGCGGAGGAGACACCACCCCGCCGACTCGCGCTGCGCGGGAGTTACTGGTGGGAGCAGGCGCTGCTGCCGGTCCGCCCGCCGGCCGCGCCGGCCACGCATCCGCTGCCGGCGGTGCCCGCCACGCGCGCGCTGCCGGCCGGACCGGCCGTGTACGTGGTCCTCGGCGGCACCGGCGGCATCGGGCGGAGCATCGCCGCCTGGCTGCTGGAGCAGGGCGACTGCCGGGTGGTCCTGCTGGCGCGGCGCGGGCCGCTGCCGGCCGGGTTGGCGCGCTGGGCCGACCGCGTCGACCTCGTCGAGGGCGACCTGGCCGAGGCCGGACCCGACGAACTGCTGGCCCGGCTCGACGCCCGGACCCGACGGGTCGACGGGGTGGTCCACGCCGCGGGGATCGCGGTCGGCGGGCTGATCGGCCGGCGGGACGCGGCCGCGATGCGGCGGGCCACGGCCGGCAGGACGCACGGCGCGCTGCTCGTGGAGCGGCTGGTCGCGCGCCACCGGCCGTCGTTCGTCGTCTACTGCTCGTCGATGTCGGCGCAGCTCGGCGGCGTCGGCCAGCTCGACTACGCCGCCACCAACGGGCTGCTGGACGGCTTCGCCCGGCACCGGGCGGACGGGGCCGACACCACGCTGCGGATCTCTGTGGGCTGGGACGTCTGGAGCGAGGTGGGCCTGGCCCGGGACGCCCTGCCCACCGACGCCCGGCACCGGGCGCACCTGGCGGTCGGCCTCTCCGTGGAGGAGGGGCGCCGGCTCTTCGCGCAGGCCCTGCGGCTGCGGCTGCCGCAGCTACTCGTCTGCACCACCGCGCTGGACAGGGCGCGGGAGTTCTACGCGCCACCGGCCGGACCGGCGGACGCGACACCCGCCGTACTGCCCCGGTCGGCCGCCGAGCAGGTCGGCGAGTGGCTCTGCGACTGGCTGGGCGTCGACGCGCTCGACCCGGCCGCGTCCCTCTACGACCTGGGGGCCGACTCGCTGCTGCTGCTGGACCTGATCGACCGGGTCAAGGAGCGCTTCGGCGTCAGCCTCGGCCTGTCCCAGCTGAGCCACCGGGTGAGCCTTGCCGAGGTGCTGGGGCTCCTCGGCGAGCCGGTCCGCGCCGCCGACCCCGCCGACCCCGCCGTGGCGGTGGAGGTCTGGCAGGCGGGCCGGGGGCGTGCGGTGCTCTGCCTGGTCCATCCGGTCGGCGGCGACGTCCAGGCGTACCGGCCGCTGGTGTCGGCGCTCGATCCGGAGCTCACGGTCTGCGTCATCGCCGATCCCGCGCTGGTGAGCCCCGGGCAGCCGGCCTGGTCGCTCGCGGAGCGGGCCGCGCGCTACCACGCCGCGCTACGGGACCGCTTCCCCCGCGACGAGTGGCGCTGGCGGCTCGCCGGGTGGTCGTTCGGCGCCTGGGTGGCGCTCGGGATGGCGGCGGAGGCCGAGGCGGCCGGCCAGCCGGCGGACGAGCTGTACCTGCTCGACCCGCCGCCGCCGGACGCCGCGCCGGCCTTCGAGGCGTACGACGAGGAGCGGCTCGCCGCGCTCTTCGCCCACGAGCTGGGGGCGGCGGCCGGCGCGAACACCGCGGCGACGGCGTACGCGGACGCGCTGGCGCGCTGCTGCCGGGCCAACCTGGCGAGCATGGCCCAGCACACCCTGCCCCGGCTGGCCGGGACGCCCGGGCGGCTCTGGCTCGCGGGCCGCCCGACGGCCGGGCTGCCGGCGCTCGGCGCGCCCCAGGAGCAGGCCCGCACGTGGCGGGGGCACCTGACCGGGCTCGCCTGGCACCTCGTCGACACCACCCACTACGGCATCGTCGAGGCGCCGCACGTGGACATGGTGGCCGGGGCCATCAACGAGGCGGAGTTGGCCACCGACCCGAGGGCGGCGCGATGAATCCGTACCAGTCGTTGCCGTCGCGGTCGTTCTGGCGCACCGCCGTGGCCGAGCCGGAGATGCGGGACATCGGCGAGGTGTGGACGCCGAAGTTCGGCCTCGACCCGGACGATCCGGTCCTCACCGCCGGTTCCTGCTTCGCCCGCCACCTCGGTCCCGCCCTGCGCGACGAGGGGATGAACTGGCATGAAAGCGAGCTGCCCCCGCCGGGGCTGACCGAGGCCGAGCGCCGGGCCCGCCACTACGGCGCGTTCTCCTTCCGCACCGGCACCATCTACACCGCCGCCACCCTGCGGCAGTGGCTGACCTGGGCGTTGACGGACGACCCCGGACCGGACGAGGTCTGGCGCGAGGGTGACCGGTTCTTCGACCCGTACCGCCCGTCGGTCGAACCCGACGGGTACGACTCGGCGGAGGCGACCCTGGCCGCCCGCCGCTCCACCCTGGCGGCGATGCGGGGGGCGGTCGCCGAGGCGGGCTGTCTCATCTTCACCCTCGGCCTGACCGAGGCCTGGCGCGACACGGTCACCGGCACCGTCCACCCGGTCTGCCCCGGCACCGTCCGGGGCACCTTCGACGCCGGGCGGCACGTCTTCCACAACTTCACCGTGGCCGAGGTACACCGGGACCTCTGCGCCGTCGTCGCGCTGCTGCGCGCCGCCAACCCCCGGCTGACCGTCCTGCTGACCGTGTCGCCGGTGCCGCTCACCGCGACGGCGACCGGGGCGCACGCGTTGACCGCCACCACGTACTCCAAGTCCGTGCTGCGGGCCGCGGCGGGCCAACTGGCCCAGGAACACGACCACGTCGACTACTTCCCCTCGTACGAGCTGATCACCGGTTTCCCGTTCCGGGGGGTCTTCTTCGCGCCGAATCTGCGCGCCGTGACGCCGGCGGGGGTCGCCTTCGTCATGCGCCACTTCTTCGACGCCCTCGAACGCGACAGGTCGGCGGGTCCGACCGCCACGGCGTCCGACGCTCGCGCCGACGCCGCCGACGGAGGTGACCTCTACTGTGACGACGCCGTCCTCGACCACTACCGCGCCGGCTAGGTTCCTGTTGCTGGGCGACTCGCACGCCGGGCCGATCGCCCGCGCGGCCACGGCGGCCGGGGTGCCCTTCGTCGGCGGGCCGGTCGGCTCGGGGCGCGACTTCAACGTCGGCTTCTTCGACGTCCGCGACGACGGCCTGGTGTTCCGGGACGCCGCCGTGCAGGAACGCCACCGCGGCTTCCTGGCCGAGCTGGGCGTGGCCGACGTCGGGCAGCTCGCCGTCCCGCTGGTCTCGACGTTCGGGCTCAGCGCCCACTTCTTCGCCACCACCGAGAACTGGCGGATCTACCGGGCGGGCGACGGCGCCTTCCCGGCGGGCTTCCTCGCCGGCGGGCTCTTCGACGACATCGTGCGCGCCATGGCCCGCGACGCGCTGGCCTTCTACCGCCACGCCCTCGACCTGGGGCTGCGCGTCCTCGCGGTGCTGCCGCCACAGCGGGTGCCGGGAATGTCCGACCCGCTGGTGTTCATGGCGGCCCAGGAGACGGTCCGCCGCGCGCTCGTCGCGCTCGGCGTGGAGATCGTGGACCTGCGGGCCCGGGTCACCGACGGCGCGGGCCGGCAGCGGGCCGCGTTCTGCGAGCCGGACGACCCGATCCACGGCAACCTCGCCTTCGGCCGGCTGATCGTGGCCGACCTGCTGGCCCGGGGGCTGTGACACCGAACCCAGGAGGGAACGAATGGAAGAGCACGTCCTTGCCGCCGTCGAGCGGGCGACGACCCGCCCGCCGGAGCGCTACGACACCATCACCGTCCGACCGATCTCTCCGGTCATCGGCGCGGAGGTCTCCGGCCTCGACCTCGCCACCGAGCTGTCGGACGGGCAACTGGCCGAGGTCAGGCGCGCCTTCCTCGCCCACCATGTGCTGGTCTTCCGCGACCAGGTGCTCTCCGCCGAGGACCACAAGCGCTTCGCCGGCCTGTTCGGCGAGTTGCGCCGGCAGCCCCTCGCCGACCTCGACGGCGGCGACCCCGCCGTCCTCGAGATCAGCGCCGGCCGGGACTCGCGGTTCGTGGCCGGCGAGGACTGGCACACCGACGGCACCGCCGAGGCCGAGCCGTCGCTGGGCTCGATGCTCTACGTCACCAGGACGCCGGAGATCGGCGTCGGCGGCGACACCCTCTGGGCGAACATGCACCTGGCGTACGAGATGCTCTCCCCGCCGATGCGGGCCTTCCTCGACGGGCTGACCGCGATCCACGACGGCCTGATCCCCTGGCAGGGCCACACCCCGCCGCCGGAGTACGTCGTGCCGAAGAGCGAGCACCCGGTCGTCGTACGCCACCCGGAGACCGGCCGCAAGCTGCTCTTCGTCAACGCCGGCTTCACCTCGCACATCGTGCAGCTCTCCCGCCACGAGAGCCGGGCGCTGCTGGACATGCTCTTCGGCTGGGTCGCTCAGCAGCCGATCCTGAACTGCCGGGTGCGCTGGACGCCGAACACGCTGGTGTTCTGGGACAACCGCTGCACCCAGCACCACGCCGTCTGGGACTACTACCCGCACTCCCGCTACGGCCAGCGGGTGACCATCAACGGCAGCCGGCCGGTGGCGTAGCCGGTCGGGCCGACCCCGCGCTGACTCGGCGGCGGATCCGCTCGCCGGCCGGTGGAGGGCGCGTCGACCGGGGGAGGGCGTCGGCCGGTGGCGGCGCGGCCGGTGGTGGGCGTGGGCCGGTGGTGGGCGTGGGCCGGTGGGGGCGTCGGTCAGCCGCGCACGATCTGCTCCGTGTAGTCCCAGTCGTCGTCGAGGGCGGCGTCGCGTTCGCCGGTCAGGCCGGTCAGGTCCGCGCCCGCGACGCGGCCGGCGCCCGCGACGCGGTCCCGCAGGATCCGGGCCGTGACCACGGCGGCCCGGGTGCCCTGGGCGGTGACCGGGTCCAGGTGGTAGCCGGCGTCGCCGACCAGGCACCAGCCGGGCCCGCTCATCGGCCGGCGCAGCATGCGCATCCGCCCGGCGCCGCCGATCGAGGTGGTGCGGCGCCCGACGGCGACGGCCGGGCCGAGATACGGGTCGTCGCGCACCATCCGCTCGTACGAGCGCGCCGGGTGCCGGCCGGTCTCGTCGATCAGGCTCTGGTGCAGGTCCACCGCGACGCACCACTGCTTGTCGCCGCAGGGCGTCGAGATGAGGACGCTGCGGTCCTGCAACGAGAAGTAGGAGCGGTCGGTGGGCAGCGGCAGGTTCTCGAAGTAGGCCAGCAGCGCGAACCACGGTGACTCGACCACCCGGTAGGCGTCCGCCCCCACGCGCTCCGCGTTGCGCGACAGCCGGCCGTCCGCCAGCACCAGCAGGTCGCAGGTGACCTCGCTGTCGACGGCACCGTGCCGGACGGTCACGCCGCGCACCCTGCCCGCGTCGACTGTGAGGTCCCGCACCCGGGCCGGGCGCCGCACGGTGACGTTGCCCCGGCCGCGCGCCGCGGCCAGCAGCGCCGGGTCCAGCACCTCGCGGGGCACGCTCATCCGGAACGAGTGGGCGTCCTCGCGCGGGTAGACCCGCTCGACCACGTCCTCGCCGATGCGCTGGGTGTCGCCGTAGGTGCGCGGGGCGCCGCAGGCCAGGACCGTCTCCAGCAGGCCGAGCTCGGCCCAGGCGAGGTTGCCGGAGCGGTCCCAGGTGGACTGCTGCGGCCAGAACGCGGTGGGCCGCGAGGCGTCGAGGACGAGGACCCGCTCCGCGTACGGCGCGAGGGCCCAGGCGGTGCACGCTCCGGCGATCCGGCCGCCGACCACGACGACCTCCCAGTGGCCGCTGATCACGCCGGCACCGGCTCGGCGCGGTGGTGCTCCGGCGGGCTCCCGAGGTCGTCACGCGACACGACTCAGTCTCGCATCCGGACCCGACCCGGGGAAGGGAGCAGCCCGGCGAGGCGCGCGGTCCTCGTGGGCGACGAGGCCGGCGTCGCGCGACGGCCCCCGAGGTCGCCGCAACGGCGCACACCGTCGGAGGGATCTTGTTATTACTGGCCGATTACCCAAGACCATTAAATTCACCCAGGTCAGCGGGCTCCCGTCTGGACGTGGGGTGAAATGTGAACAGTCGAACAATCGCGCGCCCGGAGCCCAGGCTCGAGGTCCGGGACCTCGGGTGGCGACAGCTGTGGGCGGGCTCCCGGCTGCTCGCCCAGGCGTACGAGAACGGCGCCATCTGGGCTGCCGCCGGCTCGCTCCCCCGGTGGCAGCGCATGTCCGCGCTGACCGCGCTGTACCTGGCCGAGCTGGTGATCGCCCAGCTGATGAGCTCGGGCATCACCCTCGCCGCGTACCGGGCCGACCGGCTCGACGGGATCCTCGTCCTCTACGGCGACGAGCGCACGACGCCGTGGTGGGGGTGGGCGCTGCGCTCGGTGGCGTGCCTGCTGGCCGGGCCGCGGGCCGTGATGGAGGCGGTCCGGATCTCCAACGCGCTGGACCGGATGCGCCCCGACAGCCCGCACGTGTGGTTCGCGGTGCTCGGCCGGCGGGTCGACTCGGTCGGCGTCGGCTACGTCCTGATGCGCGCCGGCCAGGCGCGGGCCGAGGCCCTCGGCCTGCCGGGCTACCTGGAGACCTCGGCCGGCCCAGAGCAGGTGCAGATCAACGAGATGCTCGGCTGGACGTCCGTGGACGAGTACGTGCTGAGCACCGGAAGCGTCATCAAGACGATGTGGCGCGACAACCCGGGGCGGTCATGACGGCCCCCGGACTGGCCCGGGGGCTGGACACGCTCTTCGCGGTCCCGCCGGAGCACCGGCTCGGCGACGTCGACCGCGCCTCGGCGAGACAGGTCCTCGGCTGCGACGACCACACGCTCTCCACGTTGCTCGACCGCGGGCTGCCCGCCAGTGGTGACCCGGGCGAGGAGCGTTTCGACTCGCGCGACCTGTTCAACCTGGCGCTGTACTCGGGCACCGGCACGACCGTGCCGGAGCAGGCCTTCGCCTACTCGCTGCGGTGGATGCGCTCGTCGACCGAGGAGCTGCTCGCGCCCCGCGCCTCCCGGTTCGCGCTGCGGATCGCGTGTGCCGCCGACGCGTGCGGCCCGCAGCCGACCAGCACGCTGGCGTTGCCGCGCCCCGAACGCTGCGGCGGCGCGGTGCACGACCTGACGGTCGAACCCGCCGACGGCGGCGCCGGACCGAGCGCCGAGCGCGGCGACACCGTCACCCGTACGGCGTCGCAGCTCGCCGTCACCGCCACCGTCCACACGACGGGCGAGCGGGCCGAGCTGCGCTCCCCGGAGCTGCGGGCGATCGCCGCCGAGTTCGCCGCCATGGACCTGCGCTGGGTCAAGCTGCCCGAGGCCCTGCAGAACGACGTGGACCTGGTGACCACGCACGGCGTGGCGAGCTGCGACTCGGCGAGCCGGTACCTGGCCCAGCTCTGCCACCGGGCCGGCATCCCGGCGGTCACCCGGATCGGCTGGGTCGTCGGCATGCTCGACCTGGTCCACGCCTGGGTCGAGGTCGAGGACGCCGACGGGGCGACCAAGGTCATCGACCCGGTCTTCGCGCTGTTCTCCGCCACCGTGCGCGACACCAACCCGCTGCTGCGCGATCCGGCCGTCGCGCTGCGCACCAACCGGCTCATCCCGACGGGCCTGTCCACGGGACGGGCCGTGGCCGAACACCGCTGCGCCGACGAACCGTCGGCGGCCCGGCTCACCACGAAGATCCTCCCCGCACCGACACGCCCCCAGGAGGGGTCATGAGTACGACCGAGACCGTTCCGGAGTTCCTCACCACGTTCCTGCGCGCCAGATGTCCGGACATCGACTCGGTCGGGCTCGACGACGACCTCGTGGACACGGGCGTCCTGAACTCGATGCACTTCGTCGAGCTGCTCTACCTGATCGAGGCGGAGCTGGGCACGGAGATCTCCCTCGACGAGGTGAGCACGGACGACTTCCGCACCATCTCCCGGATCACGCGACGTTTCTTCACCCCGGGGCAGGGCCCCGGCGCGACACCCAAGGAGTAGCAATGTTGGAGACCCGCGTCCGCGAGGTCGTCGGCTCGGTGTTCGGTGTCGCACCGGACGAGCTGCCCGAGCGCCTGGACCCGGACACCGTCCCGGGCTGGACCTCGCTGCGCCAGATCCAGCTCATGATGGCGCTCGAGAACGCGTTCGGCATCGAGATCGACCCGAACCTGCTGCCGGCCCTCGCGTCCGGCCCGGCGATCGTGCAGTACCTCGAGGAGACGCTGGCGGTCCCGGACGGGACGGCCCGATGACGGCGTACCACCCGCAGTTGCGCACGGTGCACGACGTCGTCGCCTTCCACGCCGGGCAGCGGCCCGACCATCCGGCGGTGCACTGCGAGGACCGTACGGTCAGCTACGCGCAGCTGCACCGGTCGAGCAACCGGACGGCGCACGCCCTGCGGCGCGCCGGGGTCACGGCCGGGCACCGCGTCGCCTACCTGGGCAAGGAGTCCGAGCACTACTACGACGTCCTGTTCGCCTGTGCCAAGACCGGCACCGTGCTGGTCCCCATCAACTGGCGGCTGCGCGCCGGCGAGATCCGGCACATCATGCGCGACTCCGGCAGCACGGTCCTCTTCTGCGACGAGGATCTCCTGGACACCGTCGACGCGCTGCGGCCGGACCTGCCCGAGCTGCGCGAGGTCGTGTCGCTGGCCGGCTTCACCGGTTGGCAGGCCGACGAGGACGCCGACCTGGACCCGTCCTGGACCGAGGAGCAACCCCTGGCCCAGGTGTACACCAGCGGCACGACCGGCAACCCCAAGGGTGTCGTGCTGGCCCACCGCAGCTTCTTCGCGGTGCGGGACGCGCTCGCCTCCGAGGGCCTGGACTGGATCGACTGGCGGCCGGACGACGTGAGCCTGATCGGCATCCCGGGGTTCCACATCGGTGGACTCTGGTGGTCGATCCAGGGGTTCAGCGCCGGCATCACCAACGTGTCGGTCCGGGTGTTCGCCGGGCACGAGGCGGTCCGCCTCATCCGCCGCCACGGCGTCACCACGGCGTGTGTCGTGCCGGCCCAGTTGCAGATGATGCTCGCGCCGCCCCGGCCGAAGCGGGAGGACTTCGTCTCGCTGCGGAAGATCGTCTACGGCGGGTCGCCGATCTCCGAGGCGCTGCTCGGCCGCAGCATCGAGATGTTCGACTGCGAGTTCGCGCAGATCTACGGCCTGTCCGAGAGCGGCAACACCGCCGTCTGCCTGCCGCCGTCGGAGCACGTCGTCGGCGGGCCGCGCATGCAGGCGGCCGGCCGGCCGTACCCGGGCTTCGCCGTGAAGATCATCGACGGTACGGGTCGCGTGCTGCCGCCGTTCGAGGTCGGCGAGATCTGCCTGTCGACCCCGGCGCGGATGATCGAGTACCGGGGCCTGCCCGAAGCCACCGCCGCGACCCTGGTCGACGGCTGGCTGCACACCGGCGACGCCGGCTACCTGGACGACGAGGGCTTCCTCTTCGTACGCGACCGGATCAAGGACACGATCATCGTGGCCGGCGAGAACGTCTACCCGGCGGAGATCGAGAACGCGGTCTGCGCGTACCCGGGGGTGGTCGAGGCCGCCGCCGTCGCCGTGCCGCACGAGCACTGGGGCGAGGTCGTGCACTGCTTCGTGGTGACCCACCCCGACCAGCCCGCGACCGCCCGCGATCTCACCCCGTTCCTGCGGGGGCGGATCGCCGACTTCAAGATCCCGGCGAGCTTCGAGTTCGTCGACCAGTTGCCCCGCAACCCCAGCGGAAAACTCCTCCGGCGGGAGCTGCGCGAGAGGTTCTGGCAGCACCTCGACCGGCGCGTGGCCTGACAGCCGACGCGGTCCCCGTCCGGCCCCCAACACCCACCCTTCGTGCAAAGGCGGATCGATGCACATTTTCCTGCGCCACAACAGCGACCGGATCGCGCTGTCGACAGGCAGCCCCAACCGGATCTCGCTCGGCTACTCGGAGGACCCGCGAGCGGTAGCGGGCCGTCTTCCCCGACGCGGCGCCGACGAGCCGAAGAACGTGCTCCTGCTGGGCGCGAACGGATACGTCGGCATGCACATGCTGCGTGAGCTCCTCGGCGACGCCCGGGTGGCGACGGTCTACGCCCTGGTGCGCCGCAAGGGCGACAAGTCCGGCGAGGACCGCATCGCCCGGCAGCTGCGCAAGTACAAGATGGAGCTGCCCGACACCGGGAAGCTGTCCGTCCTGGAGGGCAGCTACCTGGATCCGGCGATGGGACTCGACCCCGCCGCCCACCACGAGCTGCTCACCGAGGTCGACGTGGTCATCGACGCCGCGGGGGCGACGACCCACGACTACCCCTACGCCCGGTACCGCGAGGAGAAGGTCCTGCCGACGCTCCGGCTCGCGGAGTTCTGCCTGCAGGAGCGGTTCAAGACGCTGCACGTCATCGGCTCGGTCGGCAGCGAGGTCTACCAGCAGCGGCGCGACTTCTACCGCAACAGCTTCTTCTACACCGGCTACAGCAGGATGAAGTGGGTCGTCAAGCACCTCAGCCTGCGGGCGAACCGTGACGGCGTGCCCATCCACATCTACCAGGCGCCGTTCGCTTTGGGCGGCGCGCCCACCGGGTTCAAGGACCCCGGCATGGAGTACTCGTTCTGGAACATGATCTCGCACATGCTCCAGCTGGGCCTGATCTGGGACTCGGAGGTCACCAGCCCGATCGTCGCCGGCGACGTGCTGGCCCGGTCGGTCGTGGACAACGCCTTGTCGGAAACGCCGCGGCCGATCAGCTACCCGGTGACTCCGGCGACCACCCGCGAGATCGCCGAGCGGTTCGACCTGAAGCTGGTGTCGTGGCAGGAGTTCCGGCGCGAACTGATGCGGCAGCACCGGTTCCGGCCCAGTCAGATCGACTGGTCGAAGCCGATCACCAGCATCAAGCGCGGCCGGCAGCAGTCCAAGTTCGTACGCTCGCTGTTCCCGCGGTCGTTCCACACGCTGCTGAGCAACATCCACCACGCCGCCGCCAACCCGACGGCCGTACGGCTCGACACCGACCTGCCGCCGATCGACGTCCTGGTCAACAACGCCAGGCGGATCCGCAAGCTCGGCAGGTACCTGCCCGAGGAGGCGGTGGCTCCCGTCGCCGTTGCCGCGCCGGTTCCCCCTCCGGCCCCCGCCGCCGAGCCGGTGGCCGTCGGGGCCGTCTGACCCTCCTCTCCTCGCGCGACAGCGACGCCGGCCGACCTGGTACCCGTGCCAGGTCGGCCGGCGTCGGCGTGTCGGCGGGCTGGCGGGCCGGCTAATCGGCCGCCCCTGAGGCTTTGACGCATCCGAATGCGTTGACCGGCCGCAGAGTCGCGGGCAGGAATGCCTGGAGACCAATGGCCAAAGGCCCGCCGAGGCGATACACCAGCACGCGCACGAATTCCCCACCCGCGCCCCATCGGGAGGGAATCCTCACCGCCCGACGGCATTGCCTGTCCGGGGACACCCGATTAGCCCCAACGCCGCTGAGGAGCGCCCGACCACCCGCCTGCGCGGCGGCGCGCCGAACCCGACCAGGGGCCGGCCGCCACCACCCGGGACGCCCGGCGAGCGCTCGCCAGTGGGTGCGGGGTCGGCCGGGACAAGGGCTCCACCTGCGCGAACGCCCGCGCCGAGCCGCTGGCCGGCACGCCAGCTCCCGGCACCCTGACCGCCGGCTCAGCCGCCCCGTCGTGGCGGCGACCAGGCACCCGGCGCCCCGGCCGCCGCCGGCCCTGGCGGTCGCCTCGCATCTCCATTGACTCTCGCTGTAAGACGGCCCGGGAAAGACCGCCAACCCCTTGGCAGGGGGCCGACGCATTCGCTACCTTCTCTATTGCCGCAAGCGGGAACGGATGAGGGGAGTTGTCGTGACGGCGTACCGCTCGGGAAATGTCTCCGAATTTCTCTTTCGGGGTCCCGAACGCTCGCCTCAGTCGACTTTCCCGCCTCGTCCGCCCGACCGATCCGCATCCTGACTGCGTATCCGCGGCACCCAGGTTCCCCCGAACGCCCGTCCCGGATGCAGCGGGGACGGTCCCGTCCAGGGGTGCACCGAGCCCATCGCGCCGGAGAGGAGGTACAAGCCATGGCCTTCGACATCGTGATCGTCGAGACGAACGAAGTTGTGCTGAACCACGGCGCCGTCTGACGCGCCCGGTGCCGGACCCGCGTGCGGGTCCGGCACCACTTCGTCCGTCGTGCTTCGTCGTGGAAAGGGCACCGGAATGCGGGTACGTCGCCGCGACCAGCTCGTCTGCCGCTGGGACAGCGATGCGCTGATGGTCGCCCTGCCCGGTCAACGCCGGTGGTTGCGGGTCACCCCCGACCTGCTGAGCCTGTTGCAGCGGCTCGACGACTTCACCGACGTCGACGAGGTCGCCGCCCAGTTCGGGGGCGAGGCCGCCGACGCCGCCGTCCAGGCGGTCCACAAGCTCCGCGAGGCCGGCATCCTCGTCGCCGACACCGACGACGCCTGCACCCCGCCCGTCTGGCAGCACTGGGGGCCGATCGCGTCGCGCATGCACACCGAGGCCCGCGACGCCAACTACCTCGTGGATTCGCCGCAACGCGACGCCACCGCCGCGCAGATCGCCGCCGACGGCGCACCTCCGGCGCCGTTCAAGCGGTACCCGGACGCCCCGGCCGTGCACCTTCCCCGACGCGCCCTGCCGCTGCGTACGCCCGTGGAGGAGGTGTTCGCCGCCCGGCGCACCCACCGCGCGTTCGCCGGCACCCCGGTCGGCATCGACGCGCTCGCCACCGTCCTGTCCTGCACGTTCGCGCCCCAGCGATTCCTCGACGGCGGCGCGTTCGGCCCGCAGCAGGGACGCATCAGCGCCTCCGCCGGTGGCCGGCACGAGGTCGAGTGCTACGTGGCCGTTTACGACGTCACCGGCGTCCCGGCCGGCCTCTACCACTACGCGCCCGAGGTGCACCGCCTCGAACTCCTCGACGCCACCGTCGACCGCGAGCGCATCGCCGCCCTGGCGTACGAGCAGGAACCCTCCTACCAGGGGGCCTTCACCTGCCTCACCACCACCGTCGCCGCCCGCCTGTCCTGGAAGTACCGCCACCCCCGGGCCTACCGGCTGTGGATGTTCGACGCCGGCCACTACGGTCAGACCTTCGCGCTGACCTGCACGGCGCTCGGCCTGGCGCCGTTCCAGACCGTGGCGTTCCACGACAGCGGCGTCGAGGCGATGCTCGGCGTGGATGCCGACCACGAGTTCGCCACCTACCTGCTCTCCGCCGGCAATCCCGCACCCGACGACGGCACCGGTCCCACCGGGCCGGGGTATCCACCGCCGTTCCGCCTGGCCGCCAGCTCCCACCGGTCACCGGCCGACCCCGCCGCCGGCCCGGAGCAGCTCGGATGAGCCCGACCGGCCGCATCGGCGTCCCCATCGTGGCGCCCGGCACCGGCAGCCGCGGGGCCCCGCCCGGCCGCGCCGCCGGCCCGGCGTCCGTCGTCGGCGTGCCGGCCACCGGCCACCGCCGGGCGCGCCGCACGCCATGAGCGCGCCCACCAGCCCCGCCACCGCCGCCGCGCAGAAGCTGAGTCAGCACCCGCGGTTCCTGCGGGTGTGGGCCAGCCAGTCCGCCGGGGCCGTCGCCGACCAGATCCTGCCGGTCGCGTTCGCGCTGTACGCCGTACAGCGCGGGGCCGGTGCGGGCACCATCGCCGTCATCCTCGCCGGCCGGGCGATCGCCCTGGTGGTCTGCCTGCTCGCCGGGGGCATCCTCGCCGACCGCGTCTCCCGGCCCCGGATCCTGTTCACCGCCGATCTGATGCGCACCGCCATCGTCCTCGGCACGCTGCTCGCCCTCGACGACCTGCCCCTGGCCGCGCTCGGCATCGTCACCGCGCTCTCCGGCGTGGCCGAGTCCCTGTCCCGGCCGGCCATGCGGTCGTTGATCCCGGCGCTGCTCCCCGCCGGCCTGCTGGAGCGCGGCAACGCCCTGATGTCCGCCGTGCAGCGCTCCGCGACCCTTCTCGGGGCGCTCGCCGGCGCCGCGATCGTGACCGCCATCGGCATCCACGCCGCGCTGGGCCTGGCGGCCCTGCTGTTCGCGACCGGCGCCCTCGCGGTGCTGGGCGTGCGCGACGTCGCCGCCGGTGACCGGCCCCGGACCAGCGTCCTTGCCGACGCCGCGGCCGGCATCGCCACCGTCCGGCGCCGTCCCTGGGTCGCCGCCGTCATGGCTGCCGTCGCGGTCCAACTCTTCGCCGGCACCGCGCCCAGCCTGACGCTGCTCCCGCTGATCGCCGCGGACCGTCTCGGCGGCGAACTCGCCTACGGGCTCGTCCTCGCGGCTGCCGCCGCCGGCGCCCTCCCGGCCATCGCGCTGGCCGGCCGGTGGCGGCCCCGGCGGCCCGGCACGGTCAGCATGCTCGCCCTCACCACCTACGCCGCCCTGCCCGCCAGCCTCGCCTTCGCCCTGCCGCTACCGGTCACGGCGCTCTGCTTCGCCCTCGGCGGATTCGTCGTGGAGATCTACTTCATCTCCTGGCTCTCCGCCCTGCAACGCGAGATCCCCGCCGAGGTGCTGGGCAAGACCCTCGCCCTGGATCAGCTCAGCGCGTTCGCCCTGCTGCCGGTCGGTTACGCCCTCACCGGGCCGGCGGTCGCGGCGTTCGGGATCCAGCCCACCCTCGTCGCGGCGGCCGCCCTGACCGCCGCGGCCAGCGCCGTCACGCTGCTGGTCCCCGGCGTCAGCACCTTCAGCGACCCCGCCCGCGCCCACGCCGCCGGTGCGCCGGCGGGCGGCGCGGACCGCAGCGGATGATCCCTTCGGGTACGCGGAACGGGCCGTGACCGCCTGGCGGCCACGGCCCGCTGCGCGTGGAGACCGCTGCCGGGTCAGCCCACCCGGGCGGCGGCGGCGGTGACGCCCGTGACGCCGCTGCCCGACTTCGTGAGGTGGTAGGTGACGGTCGTGCCGCTCCAGAAGTGGAACGTCAGGGTCACCCGGGCGCCGTCGTTGACCTCCGCGAAGAAGGCCTCGGTCAGCGTGATGCGGTTGCCGGCGTAGTCGGGGGCGAAGGCCACGTCGAACTCCTTGAACGGCGTCCAGTTGTGCGGGCCGGCGTTGCTGCCGTCGGCGTACTTCGCCTCCATGGTGGCGAGCTGGTCACCCCGGAACTGGGTCGGCACGGCGAACGAGGTGGTGCTCCCGGTCGCGTTCGACAGCACCGGCGGGTCGTACGTGATCACGTTGATCCGCCACGGGACCCCGGCGGAGAACCGCGCGTGCAGGGTGGCGTTCACGCCGTACGCCCGGCTGCCGACCAGCCGGGTCAGCGCGCTCGCGGTGAGCGTGAGCTGGCTGCCCGACACGGTGTAGTCGGTGCCCTGCGCCAGGGCGGTGCTGCCCTGGTACAGCCCCTGGATGGTGGTGCCGTTCAGGTTCAGCGCGAGCGTTTTGGCAGTGATCGAGCCGGTACGCGGCACGTACACCTGGTCGGCGTAGGCCGTGCCGGAGCGGGTGGTCCAGCTCGACTTGATCTGCGCGAACAGCTCCGCGTCCTTCCACTGGAACGTGAGCCGGTTGAAGTGCTGCCCGTTGTCCCAGAACTGGGTGGTGATCTTCCTGGTCTTCGCGTACCAGCCGAGGAACTCGAAGAACTTCAGCTTCTCGCCCTGCTGGATGGTGCCGGTGTGCCGGTCGAAGCCGAGCAGGCCGTACTCGCCGATCACCACCGGGATGCCCTTGGCGACGAAGGCGTTGTGCACCCGGTCGAAGGCGTCGGTCAGGTCCTTCTGGGTGGTGGCGTCGAACCGGGTGCCCCCGGCGACGTTCACGCTGAACGGCCAGTAGCCGTAGAAGTGCACGGTGGCGATCAGGTTGCGGTCGCCCAGCTGGGTGAAGGTGCTGGTCAGCTCGTCGATGCGGGCCTGGTCCGACGAGGTGTGCAGGGTGGGCAGGACGAGCATCCGGGTGGCGTTGTTGCCGCCGGAGGCCCGCACGATCCGGTGGAAGGACGTGTTCAGCTCGTGCAGCAGCTGGGCGTTCTGGGCGTCGCCGGAGCTGTTGGCGAACTGCGGCTCGTTGACGCTCTCGAAGTGCAGCCTCGGCGAGGCGTCCCGGAACGCGGCCGCGATCTGGGTCCACAGCGCGTTGTAGCGGTTGAGGACGGTGGTCCGGTCGGTCGGCATCGCGTTGATCCACTGCCACGAGTCGTGGTGGATGTTGATCATTACGTAGAAGCCGTCGTCCAGGGCCCAGCCGACGACCTCCTTGATCCGGTTGAGCCACGCCGCGTCGATCGTGTACGCCGGCGCGGCCCCGTGGTGGTTGCTCCAGGTGACCGGGATCCGGATGCTGTTGAAGCCCTGCGCCCGGACGGCGTCCAGCTGCGCCTGGGTGACCCGCGGGTTGCCCCAGGCCGTCTCGTCGCTGCCGACCGCGTCGAAGGTGTTGCCGAGGTTCCAGCCGGGCTGCATCGCGGCCACGTAGGCCATCGGGTCACCGGTCGGCGGCGGGGTGGTGGGTGGCGGGGTGGTGGGTGGCGGGGTCGTCGGCGGGGCGGTGGTCGGCGGGGCGGAGGTGGGGCCGACGCCGCCGGTGCAGGTGACGCCGTTGAGGGCGAACGACGTGGGGGCGGTGTTCGCGCCCGACCAGGAGCCATTGAAGCCGAAGGACACCGTGGCGTTGGTGCCGATGGCGGCGTTGTAGCCGACGTCGGTGGCGGTGACGTTGGCGCCGGCGGCGGTGACGTTGGCGTTCCACGCCGAGGTCACCTGCTGCCCGGAGGGGAACGTCCAGGTCAACCGCCAACCGTTGATCGGGTCACCGAGGTTGGTCACGGCCACGTTCGCGGTGAAGCCGCCGGGCCACTGGTTGGCCGAGTACGCCACCCGGCAGCCGGCCGCCGCGTGCGCGCTCACCGCGAACGTCAGGCCGAGGCTCACCAACAGCAGGGTGAGGGCGCCGGTGAACAGGCTCAGCCGCCATCGGGTTCTTCTCGTCGTGCCTCGCATCTCGGCCATGACGCTCCTCGCCTGGGGTGCCGCTGGGACGGGCTCGCGGCAGGCGCCACCACGAACGCGGCCGCACCCGATCGCGAACCGCAGATTAAGTTTGGATTCCAAACTTTGTCAATCGGCGCACCTCTATCTGGGCAAGGAGGCGCGGGACGGCCGGAGGTCCGACCGCCCCGCGCCGCGCCTCACTGGTTGCGGCGGTACACCTCGATGTACGCCGCGGAGCGGTACTGCTGCTTCACGTCCTCGGCCAGCACACCGATCCACAGCGGGCCGGTGCCGGTCTTCGAGCTGACCCTGGTGTGCGCCGGGTCCAGGGCGCCGGTGGGCAGGAACGCCGGCTGCTCCACCACGGCGGAGTGGTACGCGTCCGTGCCCCCCAGCCACCAGACCAGCACGTCCCTGGCCGCGACGTTGCGCGCGTTGTCGATCCGCCCGAGTGTCTGGTACTCGTCGGCCAACACCTGCGGCAGGAAGTCGCCCCAGACGGTGTACCTGTGCGCCCCGAAGGTGCCCAGCGAGTAGCCATGGCAGAAGAACCTCTGGTCACCGGTGACGGTGGGCGCCGCCCGCCACGCCTCCACGCGGGTGCCGAGATCGGTGCGTACGGAGAGGTTCATCCCGCTGACGTTGTTCGCCAGCGCGGGCTGGAGGAGGATCTGGTCGCCACTGGTCAGGTCGAACGGCTGCATGGGACTCCTCGGCACATGTGCGACGGATGTGAGCAGGGTTCGACCCTCGACCATCCGGTCACGCACGGCAAGCATGAGGTCACCAACCCGACCGGGGACGGGACGATCCGCGCGTGCCGGTCGGCGATGTCCCGGACGATCCGGCGGGCCGTGGCCGGCCGTCGACGGCGGTCAGGCGACCGGCGACGTCCGTACGCCGGTGAGGTGTTTGGTGACGCGTAGCAGCACCTGGTCCGATGGCCCGGCGACGAAGGCGGCCGTGTCGGCCAGCGCGGTGATCAGGGGCAGTCCGCGACCACCGACGGTGAGCGGGGCGGGCAGTGCGGCGTCGAGCCCGGCGCCGTCGGGGATGCTGCCGCGGTTGCCGACCTCGAGCAGGCAGACGTCGTCGTCGATCACGATGGTGATGTCGACGCTGCTGTCGGCGTCCGCGTGCAGCACCGCGTTGGTGCACGCCTCGGTGATCAGCACGGCGAGGTGACCACGGGAGTCCTCGGCGGTGTCGGTGAGGCTCAGCAGGGTGGCGAGTACGTGCCGGGCGCGGGTCACCGAGGACGGTCGACGCGGGAGTGAGAACGTCGTGGTTACGCGCATCGCGCCGTTCCTCCTCCCCGCTGGGTGACCGCGCCGGACTACTGTGCCACAACTCGGGGCGGGACGCTTCCGCGGTGATCAGCACTACCCGGAGTTGCCGCGGTCAAACGGCCGGGCGTGTCGGCGCGACGCACGCCGGCCGGCGGCGGTCCGCACCCGGCAGCATAGGGTGAGCGGGGATCATCGGCGTGGGGAGGCTGTCGTGGCACTGCTGTTGTCGGTCCGGCCGGGCCGTGGTTGCACCGTGCTCGAGGTGCGCGGCGAGCTGGACCTGGCGACGTCCCCGCAGTTGCGTGAGGGTCTGCAACGGTTGGTCGACGCCGGTGACCGCCAGGTGGTGGTGGACCTGGCCGAGGTGGGGTTCATGGACTCCAGCGGGCTGGGCGCGCTGGTGGTGATGTTCAAGGCGTTGCGTGACGCCGGCGGTCGGCTCTGCCTCGCCGCGGTGCAGCCCGCCGTGCGGAGCGTCCTGACGGTCACGTCGGTGGACCGCGTGATCGACATCTACGACAGCGTGCCGGCGGCCGAGGCCGATCTGCCGTCCGGGCACGACGCGACGGGCCGGTAGTCAGTCGGGCAGCGCGCCGCTGGCACGTGCCTGGTCGGCGCCGGCGCTGGTGCTCCGGTCCTCGCTGTGCCCGCCGTGCCAGTCGAGGATGAACAGCGTGGCATCGTCGGCCAGAGTCGGCCCGCTGACCTCGAGCACGGCATCCGCCAACGCCCGGGCGGCCTCGCGCGGATGCAGCCCGGCGATCGACCGCAAGTGGGCCGGAAGGTCCAGGCTGGCGGCGTTGCGCTCCCGCATCCCGTCGGTGATCACCACCAGACGGTCGCCCGGTCGCAGCGTGACCTCGCCTGCGCCGTAACTGGCTTCGGCGAACATGCCGAGGGGGAAGTTGGCCGGTAGCGACAGCGCCCGGGTGTCCCCGTCGCGCACCAGCAGCGGCGGCACGTGCCCGGCGTTGAGCAGCGCGCACACCCCCGCGCGCAGGTCCAGACGGCCGAGGACCGCCGTGACGTAACTGCCGGGCACGCTGGCGTGAGCGGCCACGTCGGCGTTCGCAGCGTCGGCCTGCTCCACCAGACCAGCCCCGCGGCGGCGGCTGTTGCGCAGGCTGCCCACGCCCAGCGTGGCCGTCAGCGCACTGGCCACCCCGTGGCCCATCGCGTCGGTGACGCTGAAGTGCAGCACGTCGCGGGCGAGGCTGTAGTCGAAGGTGTCCCCGCCGATGCTGGCGGCGGGTTCGAGCCAGCCGGACAGGGTGAACGCGCTGGCCTCACACGTGAACGAGGCGGGCAGCAGGCGGCGCTGGATCTCCCCGGAGAGAGTGAACGGGGTCGTCCGTTGCCCCCACTCGAACAGGTCGGTGTACCGCCGGTTGGCGATCACCACGAACGCCAACACGTGCGCCGTGCGGGCGATCTCCTCCAGCGTTCGCGCATCGGGCTCGTCCGGCAGGACCATCTCGAGCAGGCCCATCGCCTCGCCGCGCTCGGTCACGGGCGCCAGCACGGTCCATCCGTCGGGCTGCGCGAGAACCTGCACCGCCTGGGCGCGCAGCGCCTGCTCGGCGGGGCCGCCGTCGAACGGCATCACCGTGGCGGCCTCGTCGCCGTCCCGGCGTCCCGCACCGGCGCCGTCGAGCGGCACGTGGGTCAACCGGACCAGCGCCCGGCCGCTGAGGTCCGCGATGAGGAACGCGATCGTACGTGCCCCCAGCGCCGCGCCGAGCCCTCGCGTGACCGCCTCCACCGCCTCGACCGGCGAGGCGTTCTCCGCAGCATCCAACAACATCTGAACCACGATCCGCCCTCGACTGCTCTCCACTGTCGGAGCCTACCGACCCGGCCGGTGAGCGCCGAGTACGGCGATCCTCCCCCGCGACGACCTCAGCCAGCCGCTTCGACGTACGACGCCAGGTTGGCCAGCGAGGAGGCGATCCCGGCCTCGTGGTCCGCCTGGTCGATACCGCGTGGTACGTCCGTGGCGGTGACGGTCACCTCGGTCCCCGCGCCGGTGGCCGCGAGGTGCCAGGTCATCGTCATGGTGCCCGCGTACGCCGGGTCGTCGGCCTCGAACACCGCCCGCTGCACCACGTGCTCGGATGGCACCAGGGCGGCGAACCCGACGTCGACGACATCCGTCGCGTCCGACGTCTTGCCGGGGCTGTCGGCGGCGTCGAGGTAGGTCAGGACCATCCGGAACCCGCCTCCGGGCCGGGGATCCCATCGCTCGATCCGCCCGCGCATGCCGTCCGGCGGCAGCCACGCCTCGAGCGCCTCCCGGTCGAGCAGGGCGCCGTAGACGGTCGCCGGTGGTGCCGCGATCACCCGGCTGGCGCGGTCGGTCCGTCCCATGACCCGATCCTAGGACCGGGCCTGCGCCGGGCCCAACCTCATCGACCGACCCGGGGCGGTGGGGGTCAGCTCAGCCGGGAACCGGTCAGCGTCGGGTTGCGGGCGCCGAGGAAGAAGATGCCGGGGTAGCCGCGCGTCTCGAAGCCGTTGCTCGGGTTGCGGCGCAGGGTCGAGTTCTCGATCCGCATGGTGCCGGTGCGGTCGTTGCTGACGAAGAAGACGGCCCCGCCGCCCTCGTTCGCCTCGTTGCCCTCGATGAGGGTGCCGGCGATCCGGACGGTGAACTCGTTGCCGTCGCAGTAGATCGCCCCGCCGCTGCCGCCGCCCGGTGTGCCGGGCCTGGCCGGGTTGGCCCCGGTGCCGACCGCCCGGTTGCCGCGCAGGACGCTGTTCAGCACCGCCCAGGTGACGCCGATGCTGCTCAGGGCGCCGCCGTTGGCGCAGACGCCGCCGTCGAACGTGCTGCCCACCACGTACACGGGCTTGTTCTCGTGCTGGCTGAGTACCCGGATGGCCGCGCCGCCCAGGTCGGGGCCGGTCCGGTCGCAGCGGTTGCGGACGAAGCGCGAGTTGACCACCTTGAACCGGCCGCCCCAGACGAAGATCGCCCCACCGCCGCCGCCCTCGGTGCGCTCGCCGGTGGAGTTGCCGTCGGCGAAGGTCAGGTTCTGCACGGTGAGCTGGGGGTGGTCCTGGTTCTGGCAGTGCGAGGTGGTCCAGCCCTGCGCGCTGTCGCAGGTGTTCATGTAGAGGATCCGCCGCTGCCCCTGGCCGCTGAGGGTGACCTTGCCGCCGCCGTCCAGCACCACCCTGGGACCGTTGGCGTTGCGGACCTTGGCGGTGGCCGTCATCTTGATCGTCACCGGTTGCGGCCCGCAGTCGAACGTGATGACGCCGCCGGCCGCGACCGCCTTCACCACCGCGGCCGAGGTGCAACTGGCGGCGGTGCCACTGCCGATCGTCCGGGTCGGCCTCGACGTGTCGACGGCGCGCGCCTCCGCCGGCACGGCCGCGCCGCCGTCCGGGTTGCCGGCCTTCAGGGTCCCCGCCTTCGTCGCGCGCCCCGGGCTGGCGCTCGCGGAAGGTCCGCCGAGTCCGGAACGGGCCGTCGGGGCGGCCCCGGGGCTGCTCGCCTCGGCCCCACCGGCCGGCGTCGCCGCGGCCGGCGGGGCCGGGGGCGGGCCGCCGTCGGCGGCGGAGTTGCCGCAGGCGGGCAGGCCCGCCCCGGCGACGGACAGGACGAGTAGGGCGGCAAGCGACTTCACACGCACCCCCGTGATGCTAGGGGCCGCCCGGCCTCCGCCGTCGACGGGACAGGGACCAGCGGTGACGCCCGCCCGGTCACCGGACCCGACGGCGGACGAGCCCCGGTCGATCCACCAGCGATCGACCGGGGCTCGTCGTCCGGAGCCGGGTCAGACGAGGTCGAACCGGTCGAGTTCCATGACCTTGGTCCAGGCCGCGACGAAGTCGGCGACGAACTTGTCGCGCGCGTCCTGGCTGGCGTAGACCTCGGCGAGGGCCCGCAGCTGGGAGTTGGAGCCGAAGATCAGGTCGACCGCGGTGGCGGTCCACTTCACCTCGTCGCTGGCCAGGTCCCGGATCTCGTAGACGTGCTCGGCGGACTCCGACGCCTTCCACCGGGTGCCCGGGGAGAGCAGATTGGCGAAGAAGTCGTTGGTGAGCACGCCGGGCCGGTCGGTGAGGACGCCGTGCCGCGTGCCGCCGGCGTTCGCCCCGAGGGAGCGCAGGCCGCCGACGAGGACGGTCATCTCGGGCGCGGTCAGGTTGAGCATGTAGGCGCGGTCGAGGAGCAGCACCTCCGGCTGGGTCTTTTCGCCGGCACGCAGGTAGTTGCGGAACCCGTCGGCGCGCGGCTCAAGCACCCGGAAGGACTCGACGTCGGTCTGCTCCTGGGTGGCGTCGGTGCGGCCCGGCCGGAACGGCACGGTCACCTCGACGCCGGCGTCGCGCGCCGCCTTCTCGACGGCCGCCGAGCCGGCCAGCACGATCAGGTCCGCGAGCGAGATCTTCGCGCCGCCGGCGGAGTTGAACTCCTGCCGGATGCCCTCGAGGGCCTCCAGGACCGTCGCGAGCTGCTCGGGCTGGTTGACCTCCCAGCCGCGCTGCGGCTCGAGACGGATCCGCGCGCCGTTGGCGCCGCCGCGCTTGTCGGTGGACCGGAAACTGGCGGCCGAGGCCCAGGCGGTGGAGACCAGCTGCGCGGTCGTCAGACCGGACTCGAGGACCTTCGCCTTGAGCGCGGCGACGTCGGCGTCGCCCACGAGCTCGTGGTCGACGGCCGGCACCGGGTCCTGCCACAGCTGGGCTTCCGGGACCCACGGCCCGAGGAAGCGCTCGACCGGCCCCATGTCGCGGTGCAGCAGCTTGTACCAGGCCTTGGCGAACGCCAGCGCGAACTCGTCGGGGTTCTCCAGGAAACGGCGCGAGATCTTCTCGTACGCCGGGTCGACGCGCAGCGACAGGTCGGTCGTGAGCATCGTCGGCTTGTGCTTCTTCGACGGGTCGTGGGCGTCCGGGATGATCGCCTCGGCGTCCTTGGCGACCCACTGCTTCGCGCCGCCGGGGCTCGTCGTCAGCTCCCACTCGTAGCCGAAGAGGATCTCGAAGAACCGGTTGCTCCACTGCGTCGGCACGTCGGTCCACGTCACCTCCAGGCCGCTGGTGATCGTGTCACCGCCCTTGCCGCTGCCGTAGGTGCTCAGCCAGCCCAGGCCCTGCGACTCCAGCGGGGCGCCCTCGGGCTCGGGGCCCACGTGGTCGTCGGCGACGCCGGCGCCGTGGGTCTTGCCGAAGGTGTGGCCGCCGGCGATGAGGGCGACGGTCTCCTCGTCGTTCATCGCCATCCGGGCGAAGGTCTCACGGATGAAGTGCGCCGCGGCGAGCGGGTCCGCGTTGCCGCGGGGGCCCTCCGGGTTGACGTAGATGAGCCCCATCTCGGTGGCCCCGACGCCGGTCACCATCTCCTTCTCGGAGGCGTAGCGCTCGTCACCGAGCCAGGTGTCCTCCGGGCCCCAGAAGATCTCCTCGGGCTCCCAGACGTCCTCCCGGCCGAAGGCGAAGCCGAAGGTCTTGAAGCCCATCGACTCCAGGGCGACGTTGCCGGCGAGCACGAGCAGGTCGGCCCACGAGATCTTCTGGCCGTACTTCTGCTTCACCGGCCACAGCAGCCGGCGGGCCTTGTCGAGGTTGGCGTTGTCCGGCCAGCTGTTGAGCGGGGCGAACCGCTGGCCACCGTCGCCGGCGCCGCCGCGGCCGTCCTCGATGCGGTAGGTGCCTGCGGCGTGCCAGCTCATCCGGATCATCAGGCCGCCGTAGTGGCCGAAGTCGGCCGGCCACCAGTCCTGCGAGGTGGTGAGGACCTTGACGATGTCCTGCTTGAGGGCCTCGACGTCGAGCTTGGCGAACTCCCTGGCGTAGCTGAAGTCCTCCCCCAGGGGGTTGCCCTTCGACGAGTGGGCGTGCAGCACCGAGAGGTCGAGCTGGTTGGGCCACCAGTCCCGGTTGGTGCGCGGACGGCCTCCGGTCTTCGGCGTCGGCGAGTCGATCGCCGGGTTCTCGCTCTCGCTGCCGTGCGCGGTCACGGAGTCGTGCGCGACCGGGCAACCGGCCGCCTCCTTCTTGTCCACGCCCTGCGCGCTGACGGGGCCATTGTCCTGGGTGTCGCTCATCTGCTTCCTTCCGGACTGGCGGTTCACTGAACGGTGCGTTCGGTCGCGCAGTCGGGGCAGGTGCCCCAGTAGACGACCTCCGCCTCGTCGACCACGAAGCCGCGGTCGTCGGAGGCGGTGAGACAGGGTGCATGGCCGACGGCGCACTCGACGTCGGCGATCGCGCCGCAGGAGCGGCACACGACATGGTGGTGGTTGTCGCCCACCCGGGACTCGTAGCGGGCGGTCGCCCCGGCGGGCTGGATGCGCCGCACCAGACCGGCGTCGGTGAGCGCGCGCAGCACGTCGTAGACCGCCTGGTGGGAGACCGTGGGCTGGTCCGCCCGCACCAGGGCGATCACCGTGTCGGTGTCGACGTGCGGGTGGTCACGCAGCGCTCTGAGCACCGCCAACCGGGGCCGCGTCACGCGCAACGAGACCGCCCGCAGCTGGGTCTCGAAGTCGGGCGTCACGTGTCGAACATAGTCCAGTATTTTGGAACGGATCAAGTTTTTCTCAGGTTCAACCCGCGCACCTCCGACCGACGCGGCCCCGGCCGCCCGGCGGGCGGTCGGGGCCGTTCACCGACTGCTCCCGGAGCGGCTGTCGGGCCGCAGCAGCTCGTCCACGCTGTCGCGCAGCGTCCTGCGGTTCGCGTGCCCGGTCTTGAGCAGCAGGCTGGCGACGTGCTTCTCGACCGTACGTGGCGAGAGGTGCAGCAGCGAGGCCAGATCCTGGTTGTCGTGGCCCTTCGCGAGCAGCACGAGCACCTCGTGCTCGCGGACGGTCACCCCGACGGCGCGCAGCCGGGCCGGGATGCGGTCGTGACCGGAGCGCCGCTGCCCGAGCGACGCGCCGGCCTGACGGAGCAGCCCCCGGCAGGCCCCGGCGATCACCGGCGCGTCGACGTTGTGGAAGTGGTCCTCCGCCGCCCTCAGCCAGGCGACGGGCTCGCCCCACCCGTCGGCGAGCGCGGCCTCGGCGACCAGACGCAACCCCAGGTGGTACGACATGCGGTACGGCGCCGCGGCCTCCAGGGCCAACGCGACCTCCGTGGCGGCCCGCTCGCGCTGCCCCGCGCGCCCGTACACCACCGCCTTCGCCAGGTGCAGGAACTGCCGGTTCCAACGCAGGGTCGCGCCCGGGGCCAGCGCCACCGCCTCCATGCCGGTGCGGTCCAGCGACCCGGCCAGCGCGTCGAGCAGCGGTCGCAGTCCGAAGCGGCCCGTCATGTAGTAGGTGTTCGGGTGGTCGTCCTCCCACGCCCGGGCCAGGTCGAGGGCCCGGATCGCCGCCGGCCGGTCCTCCTCCAGCAGTGCGCAGACGGCCTCGCAGAAGCCGTAGGCGAGGGGAACGTGCCCGGACTCTCCCCCACCGACCGCCCGGAACTCCTCCAGCCGCTGTTCCATCAGTCGCCGTCGTCCCCGGTGGGCAGCGGAGGCGGCGGCCGTCACCAGCGCGAACTGCTGGTCGTCGATGTTGCGCAGCCGGGCGGTCGCCGCGGCGCACCGGGCGGCGAGCTCGTCCCCCGTCGGGTAGTCGCCCTGCATCACGGCCCGGATCGCGTACACGCCCTCGATGCTCTGCCCGATCATGATGGCGCCGGACAGCTGCGCGGCCTGCTCCGCCTGGCGCAGCAGGGTCTGCTCGCCGGTGCGCATGCTCTGGTTGACCCCGAGCCGGAACAGCGCGTTGATGCGCCACAGGGGCAGGCGGTGTTCCTCGGCCATCGCCAGCATCCTGGTCAGGTAGGACTCCGCCTCGTCGAAGCTCCGGCTCCGGGCGATCATGGCCAGGAGTTGCAGCGCCTGGCACGCCGTCTCCGCCATCGGCACCCGTTCGGCCACCGCCAGGGCCTGGAGCACGAGCTGCTCGGCCTGCGTGGTCCGGCCGCAGCCGTCACCGTCGCCGAAGATCAGGTGCGCCTCGACCACGTCCACCCGGGCCGCCGGCCCCGGCGGCGGGTTGCTGCCGAGGACCGCCCGGGCGATGCGCACCTGGGACGCGCCGTCGGCCCACCGCCCGGTCGTGACCGCGACCCAGGCGAGCCGGGTCCGGATGCTGACGTGCTGCTCGACGCCGAGGGTCACGGCGTTCACCCAGGTCGCGTCGTCGACCAGGGCGAACGCCCGGTTCGCGTGGCCGGCTTCGGCCAGGGCGTTGAGCAGCGACTCGAGAATGCCGGCGCGCGCCTCGGGGTCGGGCGGGTCGGACATCAGCTGGTACGCGCGGTCGAGCAGGGTGACGGCCGACGTGGTGGCGCCGTCGCCGAGTGCCCGCCGGCCCGCCTCCGCGAACAACAGGCCCGCGGCGTGGTTGTCCCCGGCGGTCTGCCTGAGTTCGGCCGCGAGCTGGCACCAGTGTCCGGGCAGCCCGGCGTACGCCGACTCCAGCGCGTCGGCGGCGCGTTTGGCCAGCGCAGACCGTTCGGCGGGGGTGAGCGTGGCCAGGATCGCGTCGGCGGTCAGCGCGTGGCGGAAGGAGTACCAGTCGGGCGTCGACCGGTCGGGCATGACGACCTCGACGTCCACGCCGGAGCGCAGATGGCTCAGCATGGCCCGCTCCTCGAGACCGGTCGCCGCCCGCAGCGCGGCCACGGGGAAGCGCCGGCCCAGCACCGCGGCGGTGTGCAGCAGTGTCCGCGCCTGCGGATCGAGGCCGGCCAGCCGGCGGGTCACGCTGAGCGTGACGGTGTTCGGCAACGCGATGGCCGGGTCGTCGGTGAACCGCCAGCCGTCGCCGTCGCGGACCAGTGCGCGCGCGCCGATCATGCTGTTCAGCAGTTCCTCGGCGACGAACGGGTTGCCCTCGCTGTCGCGTACCAGCCGGTCGGTCAGCTCGGCGGGCAGGGCGTCGGTGTTGAGGCAGGCGGCGGCGAGCTGGTGGACCTCCTGGTCGGACAGGGGGTGGAGTTCGACGACGGTCGCGGAGCGACGCACAGCCGCGGCCCAGGCCAGCTCGGTCGCGGGGCCGCTGCCCGGCCGCATGGTGGCCACCATCAGGATGGGCAGGTCGGCGAGGTTGTCGACCAGGTACTCCACGACGGCGTGGGTCTCGGCGTCGGCGTCGTGGATGTCCTCGAGGATGAGGACGCAGCCCCGGCCCCCGGCCACGGCGGTGACGAGCCGCAGGACCGCCTCGGCCAGTTCGACGATCGAGGCCACCCGTTCCGGCACCGCGGGGTCCCGCCACTCGGGGACGAGTCGGGCGAGGGCCGGGCGGTAGGGCGCCAGCTCGGTGTTGTCCGGCAGCCGGCCCGTGCGCGACAGCGCGAAGATCGCCTCGGTCAGCGGGCGGAACGGGACGATGGGGCCGGTGGAACTGCTACGGCCCCGTAGCAGCTCCATACCGGCCTCCGCCGCCGCGTGCGCGCAGTGTTCCGCGAGCCGGGTCTTGCCGATCCCCGCCTCGCCGATCAGGAAGATCGTGCCGCCGGACGAGGACCGCGTGGCCGTCAGTCGAGCGTTGACGGCGCGGATTTCGGCATCACGTCCGATCACCACCGGCGAGGAGAAGCGCATGCCCGCAGGCTAACGTGAGCGGCACCCGCGTTACCGCGTCGAACACGGGCGCCCGCTGTCGATGAAACGACACGGGAAGGTGCCGCTCCCGGTCGGACTCACTCCGACGAGTGACCGCCAGTGCCACCGGTGTCGATGATGGCCGCGATGGCGGGCGCGGCGATCATCAGGCCGGTCAGGATGCCCGACCGCCTCCCGACGTGCCACAGGAAGCTGAACTTGATGTCGCCCGCCGGGTGAGTGTCGGCCGGCTCGGGTTCCTCGGCCGCCCCCGCCGGTCGAGGAACAGTCAGGTCGTTCCGCATATCTTCCCCCTATCTGGTTCTCGACACCACGTCGGATGTCGTCGGCTCGGCATGCAGCAGCAGTGCCGAGGGCACTCGATCGGCGAAGCCGATACGGAGCAGTCCGTGGCCGATCCCGGCCAGGCCGTCCAGCAGGCCGGGGACGCTCACGCCGCCGGCGGCACCGCATCTCGGGCCGGCCTGGTCCAGCGCGGCGACCAGTTGTCCGGCCTGGTCGGAGCGGACGCTGGCGGCGGCCCGGCGACCGCGCGCGGCGGCGACCGACAGCATCTCCTGCCTACCCAGCTCCCCGTGGCAGAGGCTGTGGTCGTCGACCAGCCCCGATCTCGACACGGCGGTCGCCGCGCGGTCCACGAAGGCGGCCAGCGCCGGGTCTGCCAGCAGCCGGCCCTGGTCGGCGATGGCGACCGCGATTCCGGGCACGCCGTGGCACCACGAGTGCGCCGACGGGTCCGGGACCGGGCCGGTGGCGGCACGGGCCAGCATCGCGCTGCCGGCCTCGGCGTACCGCTCGTCGCCCTCCGCCTGCGCGAACCGCAGCAGGGCCCAGCCGATCCCGGCCGTACCGGTGGCGAAGCCGGGCTGCGCGGGCAGCGTGGGGACTGCCGCCAGCAGCCGCTTGGCGCAGTCGCGGGCCGTCTCGGCGGCGAGCGGCAGGCCGGTCAGCTCGTTGACGGCGAGCATCGCGGCGAGGCAGCCGGCCAGCCCGTCGAGCACGCCCGGGTTGGGGTCCGTCGCGGCGGCGATCGCCGCGAGGCGTACCGCCGGTTCGACGGAGTCGCCGAGCGCGTCGTCCCGAAGCAGGTCGGCGAGCCGGGCCGCCGCGTAGGCGATCCCCCCGAGGCCGGTGAACCCGCCGCTGCCGACCGTGTCCGCCAGGTGCGGCCGGGCCTGCATCGCGGTGAGCAGCACGGGAAGTTGGCGCACCGCCCTGCGGGCGGCCTCGGCGTAGCGGTCGACGTCCGTCAGCCGGGCCAGCTCGGCCAGGAAGAGGGCGGTGCCCGGGTATCCGTTTCCCAGCCCCGCGCCCAGCGGCATGATCGTGCTGTGCCCGCCGTCCACCGGTTCGAGGCCGAGCCAGTTGGCGAACACGCCGTCGTCGTAGGCGTCCGAGATGATCTTGTCGGCGATGCCGCAGGCGACCGTGAGCAGCCTGCCCGGGTCCGGTGCCGTGGCCTCCCACCGGACGGGGGCCGGCTCCGCGCACTCGTGGCGTGCCCCGCCGAGTCGGCCGGCGAGCGCGGCCCGGACGATCCACTCCTGGTCGCGTTGGTCGACCGCGCCCATGGCGGCGATCCTGCGCAGCGCGGTCGTCAGCACCGGCTCGTCGAGCACGTCGACGAATCCGACGCCGTCGCCCCCGGCCAGGTCGCGGTCGTCCGGGCGGCAGGTGAACAGGGGGACGTCGCCGTCCCAGAGCTGTTCGATCTCGCGGGACACCAGTCGGTTGCGTACCGGGTCGTCCACCGAGGCCGCCCAGAGCAGGTCGAAGATCTGGTCTCGGTCGAGCGCGTCGCGCAGCACGTCGGGATGGGTGGACTCGCTCAGCAGCACGGTGTAGGTCCGCGTCGACCGGGCGATGACCCGCAGCTCGTCGGCGGTGAACCGCCGGAGCAGGCCGTCCGGGCCGGTCAGGTCGCCGGCCCGCCGGGCGATGGCGCGGTACCCGGCGCGGAAGCCGGCGAGCAGCTCGCCCGTGTACCCGGCGGCGTCGGCCGGGACGCCGTCCAGCGTCGGGCGGTTCTCGGCCGCCCGCACGGGCGCGGCACCACGTACCAGGTGCATCGTGTCGGTGCCGGCAGCGGCCCACTCGACGACCTCCCGGAGCTGCTGCGCGCCGGGGTCGCCGCCCAGGCCGGAGATGTCCAGCAGGCCGCGTTCGCCGATGAGCGGCTGCGGCAGCAGGGCGGTGCGGTACACCGACGTCCGCAGCGCCCGGGCGGCGGGATCGGGCGCGGCGGTCGGCACGGGCAGGTCGGGGTGCAGCAGCGTCTCGACATCGACGAGGACGGGCTGGTCGGCGCAGGCGATCAGGTTCTCGTGGTGGATGTCCGTCATGCCCAGCAGGTACAGCAGCGCGAGCAGCACCCCCTGCCGGCGGTAGAACGCGCCCACCTGGACGGCGTCGGAGCAGGCGGCACGGTCGACGACCTCGATCCACCCGTAGCCGCCGCGGGCGAGCACGGTCAACCTGCGCAGCTCCAGCTCCGGCAGCAACCCGTTGAGCCAGTCCAGGACCTCGTTGAAGTGCACGTGGACGGCGACCGAGCGCGGCCGGTAGACCACCCGGGCGCCGGAGGCGAAGCGCAGGAGCGCCACCGCCCGCCCGTGCCCGTGCGAGTCTCCCGCCACGTCGACTCCGACCAGCGGGCCCGGATCGTGGCCGTCGAACAACCGCCGGAGGATCTCCGCCCGGTCCGCGACGAACCGGTCGAGCAGCTCGGCCGCCGCCTCGACGGCGTGCCGACAGGCGGTCGCCAGGATCCGCGCCAGCACGGGATAGTCCGTCATCACCCGCGTCAGCCGCTCGCGCTGGGCGAGGTCGGCCACGAAGGCGGCGAACCGGTGCTCGGGCGTGGGACCCGCCAGCCGGCCGGCGGCGCGGGCGACGTTGAGTTCCAGGACGAAGGTACGCGACGCCATCGCGACCAGCCGGGCGCGGAGCGCGTCGGCGAACCCGGCGTACACGGCGGCGAGGTCCACCACCGCGGGCGTACCGGGAGCCCGTACCCGCTGCCGCAGGTCGGCGCAGGCGGCCGCGACGAACGGCGCCAGCACGCCGGCGAACGCGTCGGACCACGGGGTGCCCGGGGTCGGCTGGGAGGCGCCGTCGGGGGCGAGGCCGAGCGCCCGCTCGGTGTACTCGGCCCAGCCCGGCGCCGCCGACCCGGCCGCCAGCGCCGCCGGCGGTCGGTCGAGGAGAGCCAGGAACTGCCCCTCGGTGATCCTCAGGGCCGCCAGGCGGTGCGCGAACTGCCCCGTCGTCCCCAGCTCGTACGCCGAACGCCAGTCCTGCAACCGCCGCACGGCGTGCTCGGACCCGGGGTCGGCGACGACGGACCCGCCGTCGTCGGCTGCCCGTACCCGTTCGGCCAGCGTGAGGCCGGGCGCCCACCAGGCGTCGCCCGCACCGCCCACCGCCGCCGCATTTCGCGTCCCCGATCTGTCCACGCCGATATCGTGCCGGCGGCCCGCAGGGGGTCACATGGGTAACCGGTACCCATATTTGGGCGGCGCCGGCGCACCGCCGGTGACCTGGGACGATCCGCCACGCGGCACCCTCGGCCATGCCGCCGACGGTCCAGCCGCGCCGCACCCGGCTGTCCAGGTGGCCCACCAGCACCCCGTCCCGAGGGCGACCGGCTCGCCGGGGCTCCCGCCGCCGCCGTCGTCGGGGGCCGTGCTGCGGGTCGGGCGGGTGCCGCGGCCGGGCTCACCCGGCGCACCACTCCAACGCGGCCTGGGCGCTGGACATCTTGTGCCTCGCCTGAGCGAAGGCGATGCTGCGGGGACCGTCCAGCACGCCGGCCGTGACCTCCTCGCCCCGGTGCGCCGGCAGGTCGTGCATGAACACCGCCTCCGGGCTCGCCGCCAGCAGCGCCCCGTCGACCCGGAACGGCGCGAAGACGCGCCGCCAGTCCGGGTCCGGCTTGGTGGTGCCGGTGGTCTGCCAGCGGGTGGTGTAGACGACGTCGACCTCCGGCAGGTCCGCCATGTGGTGCGCCTCGGCGACCGCCGAACCGGTCCGCGCGGCGGCCGCCCGGGCGGCGGCGAGGACGTCCGGGTCCAGCCCGTACCCGGGCGGCGTGCGCAGGTGCAGCCGCGTTCCGGTGAACCGGCTGAGGGCCAGCGCGAGCGCGGCGGCGGTGTTGTTGCCCTCCCCCACGTAGAGCACCCGCAGCCCGTCGACCCGGCCGAACCGCTCGGTCATGGTGCTCAGGTCGGCCAGCGCCTGCGTGGGGTGCTCCTCGGCGCTCATCGCGTTGATCACCCCCATCCGGTCCTGCCCGGCGAACGCCCGCAGCTCGGCGACCGGGTCGGCGGTCCGGGCGACGAACAGGTCGACCATCTCGGACAGCACCCTTGTGGTGTCCTCGACCGTCTCGCCGGTGTTCAGTTGCAGGTCCCCGGGGCCGTAGCTGATCAGCTGGGAGCCGAGCCGCAGGGCTCCGCTGGAGAAGGCGGTACGGGTCCGGGTCGAGGTGCGGCGGAAGTAGACAGCGGTGACCAGTCCGCGCAACTGGTCGGCAGGCCCGACCCGACCGGCGGCGTGGTCGGCGCTGCGGGCCACGAGGTGCCGCAGGTCGGCGTCGCTGAGGTCCTTGACGGACAGCAGGTGACGGCGGGGACGACGGTCCATCGGGATCCTCCAGGAACGGTCGCGGTGGCGGGCGGCGGTCAGCTGGCCCGGATGGCCCGGTGCAGGACGGCGAGGCCCCGCTCCAGCCGGGCGAGGTCGATGGTGAGCGGCGGCATCACCTTGATCACCTCGTCGTCGCGCCCGCAGAGTTCGACGATCAGCCCGGTCTCGAAGCAGCGCCGCTGGATCCGATCGGCCCGCTCGGCGCCCCCGGCCGCCCGCAGGTCGATGCCGAGGACCATGCCCAGGCCCCGGACGGCGAGCGCCGGTTCGCTGTCGCGCAGGTCGGCGCCGAAGCGCTCCAGTCGCCGGGCGCCGACCGCGGCGGTGGTCCGGAATCCGTCCTGGCCCCAGAGTTCGCAGGCGGCGGCGCCGGCGACGAAGGCGAGCTGGTTGCCCCGGAAGGTGCCCGTGTGCTCCCCCGGCGACCAGACGTCGAGTTCCGGCCGGAACAGCACCAGCGACAGCGGCAGCCCGTACCCGCCGATCGCCTTGGAGACGGTGATGATGTCCGGCACCACGCCGGCGTGTTCGAAGCAGAAGAACGTGCCGGTGCGTCCGCAGCCGGACTGGATCTCGTCGAAGATGAGCAGGACGCCGTACCGGGTGGTCAGGTCGCGCAGCCGGCGCAGCCAGTCGGCCGACGCCGGGTACACCCCGCCCTCCATCTGCAACGGTTCGACGATCACGGCGGCCGGGAGGTCCAGCCCCGACGACGGGTCGGACAGCATCCGCTCCAGGTAGCCGATCGAGTCGAAGGGCCCCGCCGGACCGTCCTCGTACGGCACGAACGTCACGTCCGCCGTGCCCACCTGCCCGGCGGCGCGGGCCCGGCGGCCACCGCTGACCGCCAGCGACCCCCGGGACATGCCGTGGTACGCCCCGGCGAAGGAGACCACGCCGCGGCGTCCCGTGGCCCGGCGGGCCACCTTCAGCGCCGCCTCCACCGCGTCGGTGCCGGTCGGCCCGCAGAACTGCACCTTGTGGTCCAGCCCGCGCGAGGCCAGCACCTGCTCGCGGAGCCGGCTCAGGAAGGTCCGCTTCGCCACGGTGTACATGTCCAGGCCGTGCATCACGCCGTCCCTGGCGAGGTACTCCGTGATGCGACGCTTGAGGTGGGGATGGTTGTGGCCGTAGTTCAGGGTGCCGGCGCCGCAGAAGAAGTCGGTGAACATCCGACCGTCCTCGGCGTAGAGCTCGGCGCCCCGGGCCCGGTCGAACACCACCGGAAACTTGCGGCAGTAGTAACGCACCTCCGACTCCATCGCCTCGAAGAGGGAGAAGTCGTAGGCCGCCTTGTGCGGCGGTACCGTCTCGTCCACCAGCATGGTCATCGGTCCGGGGTCTCCTCGGTCGTAGTCGTCTCGTCGTCGAAACAGGTCGGGTGCGTGCTCCCCGACCGCCGGGCGGTGCCGGGGCCCGGCGGGGCCCGGGGGCACGTCAGCCGCGGGTGGTCAGCGCGACCTGACCCAGGGCGCCGAAGGAGGCCCGCACGGTGTCCCCCGGCACGAGGTCCACCGCCGCCGCCCAGGATCCGGAGAGCACGAGCTGCCCGGCCCTGATCCCGGTGCCGAACCCGGACAGGATGCGCACCAGGCAGGCCACGGACTCGGCCGGATGGCCCATCACGGCCGAGCCCTGCCCCGCCTGCACGCCGTGGCGGCTGCGCAGCTCCATGCGCGCGCCGGCCAGGTCCGTCGTGCCGGGCGGCACGCCGGCGCCGAGGACGGCCAACGCCGACGAGGCGTTGTCGGCGACGGTGTCCACGAGGCCGATCCGCCAGTCCCGGATCCGGCTGTCGAGCACCTCCAGCGCCGGCAGGACCTCCGCGGTGGCGGCCAGCACGTCGTGCGCGGTCACGGTCGGGCCGGTGACGTCCTGCGCGAACCGGAACGCGATCTCGCCCTCGACCTTCGGCGCGATGAACCGGCCCAGGTCGAGGTCGGCGCCGTTGTCGAGGACCATCCGGTCGGTCAGGTAGCCGAAGTCGGGATGGTCGATGCCGAACATCGACTGGATCGCCTCGCTCGTCGCACCGATCTTGAGTCCGGCCAGGACCGCGCCCTCGGCCAGTTCCATCTCGCGCAGCTCGCTCTGGATGGCGTAGGCGTCCGCCAGGTCGAGCTGCGGATGCCGGGCCGAGATCGGCGGTACGGCGCGCAGGGTCCGTGCCGCCGTCCTGAGTTCCCCCGCGAGCGCGCGGTGCAGCGACAGCGTGGTGGCCACTACCTGGCCGCCACGAAGAGCCGACCGCCGGGCACGCCGAGCGGTACGCACGCCGTCTCGGAGAAGCCGGCGGACCGGAACGTGTCCAGCCACTGCCGCTCGGTCGGCAGGGTCACCCGCATGAAGCTGGCGTGCAGGTAGGTGAAGAGCGCGCTGAACCTCCGCTCCGCGGGGTCGGGCGCATAGGAGACCGCGTCGGCGACCGCCATGAACCCGCCCGGCGCCAGCGCGTCGCGACAGGCGCCCAGCACGTCCTTGGCCACCGACTCGTCCGCCACGATGTCGTGCATGACGAAGCACGCCAGCACGGCGTCCGCGCCCTCGACCGGTCCGGGATCGTCCGCGAGGGACTGGACCGTACGCTCGACGACCCGGAGCCGGTCGGCCACCCCCGCCGCGGCCGCGGCCTCCCGCGCGGCTTCACACGCGGCGCCGCTGCTGTCGAGCGCCACGCCGGTACGCCCCGGGTCCCGCCCCAGGAGCTCGATGAGCAGCCCGCCGGCGCCGGCGCCGAGGTCGGCCACGTGCGAGGCGCCGGCCGAGGCGACCCGGTCGACGATCGGCGGATAGAACGCCCGCTCGCCGATCCACCTCGAACTGACCGCCACCCGGCGTCCGTTCCGCCGGTGGACCCGGGCCGCCGCGTCGCGGTCGGTCAGGAACTCCCGGGCGTTGGCGAGGAACGGCCCGTTGGCGCTCATGGCCCAGGACACGTAACCGGCCGCGTACCGCCGGTCCGGGTAGTCCTCGGCCGCCCGGAAGCGGTCCGGGACGTCCGTGCCGACCACCAGCCCGGCGGCGACCAGCGCGGCGAGGTAGTCCTCCACGCCGGCCTGCGGGAGGTCGGCGGTCCTGGCCAGCTCGGCGGCGTCGAACGTGCCGCCCGAATCCAGCAGCCGGTCCACCCCGATCTCCGCGCCGATCTGCAGCAGCGCGGCGACACCGGCCAGGTCGGCCGCCTCGTCGAGCGAGGAATGGCGTTGCATTGGTCCTCCTACGTCAGGTGATGCGAGCCCTTGGTGAGGTGGTGCCAGCCCTTGGTGAGGTGGTGCCAGCGCTGCGTCGGGTGATGCGGGCCCGGAGGGCCCGCGTACCGGCTCAATGGCTCTGCTCGGCGGCCAGCGACATGGCGACCTCGATGATGGTGTCCTCCTGGCCCGCCACCACCCGGCGGTTGCCCAGCTCCAGCAGGATCCTGCGGGGGTCGACGCCGAAGCGGGCGCTCGCGCGCCGCACCGGCGCGGCGAACCCGGAGAACACGCCGGCGATCCCGCTGGCGATGGTGACGCTGTCGTTGGTGGGCACGTGCTTGACGAACCGCTCCTGTGCCACGTCGGCCGCGTCCAGCGCGCCGAAGAGCTGGATGTCGGTCTCGACCTGCCCGACGTGCAGGTTGGCCGCGACGAGCTCGATCGGTGCGTTGCCCGCGCCCGCGCCGAAGCCGCGCGCCGTGACGTCGACGATGGTGGCGCCTGCCTCGATCGCCGTCATGCTGTTGACGACCGACATGCCGAGGTTGTTGTGCGCGTGGAAACCGACCGCGATGTCGAGGTGCTCGACGAGTTCGCCGACCTTCTCGCGGACCTTCTCCGGCGTGTACGCGCCGGCGGAGTCCATCAGGATGACCGCCTCGGCGCCGTAGCCCTGCATGAGCCGGGCCTGTTCCAGCAGCTTCGCCGCGGAGGCCATGTGGCTCATCAACAGCATCCCCTTGACGGCGACGCCCATCGCCCGCAGCATCGTGACCTGCTGCCGGGTGACGTCCGCCTCGGTGCAGTGCGCGCCGACCCGGACCTCGTCCACGCCGTGGTCCAGCGCCGGCTTGAGGTCGCGCTCGACGCTGGCGAACCCGGGGATGGACAGCACGCCGAGGCGGGCGGTACGCAGCTCTGCCTTGGCGGCCCGCAGCATCTCGGCGTCGCTGAGCGCGGCCATGCCGACCTGGATGGAGGAGGCGCCGAGGCCGTTGCCGTGGCCGACCTCGACGACGTCCACCCCGGCGGCCTCGGCCGCCCGCGCGTAGGCGCTGATGTCCGCGCGACCGAGTTGGTGGCCGACCGCGTGGTTGCCGTCGCGCAGGGTCGTGTCGCAGATGCTGAGTTTCGGTGCGCCGCTCATGACCGCCGCCGTTCCGCCCGGGCCTCCGCGACCGCGAGGGCGGCGCAGGTGATGATGTCGAGGTTGCCGGCGTAGCGCGGGAACCAGTCGCCCCGGCCCTCGACCTCCACCGTGATCGTGATCCGGTCCCCGACGGCCACCGGCGGGACGACGACGCGGTAGCCGGGGACGTACGACCTGATCTGCTTCTCCATCATGGCGACGGACGCGCGCAGGGCGTCCATGTCGATCCGTTCGGCGGTCGTCACCGCGATCGAGTTGCGCATGACGATGCCGGGCTCGGCGGGGTTGATGACCAGCACGGTCTTGGTGCGTCGCACGCCGCAGAACTCGATGGTCGCCTGCTCGGTGGTGTGCACGTACTCGTCCAGGTTGGCCCGGGACGCGGGGCCGACGGTGGCCGAGGCGCTGGCCGAGACGATCTCCAGGTAGTCGATGCCCTCCGCGGCCTCCGCCATGCAGTGGGCCATCGGGACCGCCGCCTGGCCCCCGCAGGTGACCATGCTCAGGTACTGCTCGTCGAGGCAGTCGTCCAGGTTGAGCGCCGGTACGCAGAACTTCCCGAGGTGCGCCGGCGTGAGGTCGACGAACGGCAGCCCGGTGGGCGCGACGACCGACCAGTGGCGGGTGGCGTCGTCGGCCGAGGTCGCGTCGCAGACCAGGTCGATGTGCTCGGCCCGGGCGGTGACCGCGTCGATGCCGGCCACGCTGGTCGGCACCCCGTGCCGCTCGGCCAGCTCGATCCCGGGTGATCCGGCGCGGCGCCCGGCGAACAGGACGCACTCCAACAGGGGGGACGCCTCGACCTTCAACAGCAGGTCCGTGCCGATGTTGCCCGTGCCCACGATGGCCACCCGTAGGGGTGGCGGGCTCGTGTGGGTACTCATCCAGTTCTTCCTCTCGTCCGGCCGCGCACGGCGGGCGCGGCCGGCATCCGTGACAGACGGTCAGCCCTCACCCAGCACGTCGGCGATGACGCGGGCGAGCGTGGTGACGTGCGGCGGCTTGATGACGCTGAAGTGGTCACCCGGCACCCGGTGCACCCGCACGCCGCCGGTGCAGAGCTCCTCCCAGCGCGCCAGGTAGTCCGGGTAGCTCTGGCCGGAGGTGACCTCGTGCTGGCCGTCGGCGAGTTCGTCGCTGACGATCAGTTCCAGCCGACCCGGCCAGGGCCGGTGCCGGTACTCGACGTCCACCTCCATGACCTCGCGCCAGATCCGTACCTGCCGCGGCCACGAGTCCCCCACGCCGCGCTCGGGCAGCGCGATGCCGGTCTCCTCGTCGATGTCGTCGACGAGGTGTTCGAGCAGGTCGAGGATCTCCCGGCGGCGTTCCGGCGTGTCGGCCTCGTCGCCACCGGTGCCCACCTCGTGCAGCAGCGACTCCAGGCGGCGGATCAGGGCGAGTTCGTTCCAGGCGTCGGCGCGGGTGTGGATGTCCAGGCCCGGATCGAGCAGGATCAGCGTCACCTCGTGCCCGTCCTCGACCAGCCGGTGGGCCATCTCGCTGGCGATGCCGCTGCCGCCGCACCAGCTGAACAGCCGGTACGGCCCGTGCGGTTGGGCCCGGCGGAGTTCGTCGCCGTAGCGTTCGGCCATCTGCGCCGTGGTGGGCGTGCCCCCCGGGTGCGGGCCCGGCCATTCGAACGCCGCGACCGGCTGGTCCGGGGGCAGGTGCGGGGCGAGGCGCAGGTACCAGTGGGCGCTGCCGCCACCGGGGTGCACGCAGAACAGCGGGGGCCGGCCGTCGCCACCGCGCCGCAGCCACATCATCGCGCCGGCCGTCGCCGCCGGGTCCTGGAGTGTCGCGGCCAGCCCGGCGACGGTGCGGTGTTCGACGAACGAGCCGAACGTCAGCTCGTAGCCATGCCGGCTGCGCAGCGTCGCGGTCAGTCGCATCATCGCCAGCGAGTGGCCGCCGAGGGCGAAGAAGTCGTCGTGCACGCCGATCCGCTCGATGCCGAGCGCCTCGCTCCAGGCGGTGGCGATGTGCCTCTCGACGTCCGAGCGCGGCGCGACGTACTCGACGTCCGTCACCGGCCGCGAGCCGTCCGGCGCCGGGAGGGCGGCCCGGTCGACCTTGCCGTTGCGGGTGTACGGGAAGTCGTCCACGGCCAGGTAGTGGTGCGGGACGAGGTGCTGCGGCAACCGCTCCCGCAGGTGGTCGCGCAGCTCGGCCGGGGACGCCGCGGTCGCGTCCGCGGGGCGGGTGTAGGCGACGAGCGAGGCGTCCGGGGTGCCGGCCCGGTGGACGGCGACCACGGCTGCGGCGACCGCCGGGTGGGCGGCGAGGGCGTGCTCGATCTCGCCGAGCTCGATCCGGAACCCGCGGACCTTGACCTGGTGGTCCCGGCGCCCGTGGAAGTGCAGGGTGCCGTCGGGGTCCCGGGAGACCACGTCGCCGGTGCGGTACATGCGCTCGCCCGGTCGCGACGCGTACGGGTCCGGCACGAACCGCTCGGCGGTGAGCGCCGGCCGGTTGAGGTACCCGCGCACCACTCCCGCCCCGCCGAGGAGCAGTTCCCCGCGTACGCCGGGAGGCAGCAGGCGCATTTCGTCGTCGACGACGTAGGCGCGCACGTTGTCCAGCGGGAGCCCGATCGGCGGCGGTGCTGTGTCCGTGGCCCGCAGCTCGGCGATGGTGGCGACGACGGTGGTCTCGGTGGGCCCGTACGCGTGCAGCACGCGGACCCGGTCGGCCCACCGCGCCGCCTGCTCGGCCGTGCACGCCTCGCCACCGGTGACCAGCACCCGCAGGCGCGGGAAGTCGGCCGGGTCGAGGCGGTCCAGCAGCGGCGGCGGCAGGGTCATGTGGGTGAGTTCGGCCGCGTGGCGGCGGAGGTCGCCGGGGTCGGCGTCCGGCGGGGGCAGCACCAGCGCCGCGCCGTTGGCGAGGGCCAGCAGGATCTCCCAGACCGAGGCGTCGAAGCTGGGCGAGGCGAACTGGAGCACCTCGTCGCCGGGCCGCGCTTGCAGGACCCGCCGCTGGGCGTGGCAGAAGTTGAGCACGGCGCGGTGGGTGACCGCGACGCCCTTGGGCCGCCCGGTGGAGCCCGACGTGTAGATGACGTAGGCGAGGTTGTCCCCGCTGAGCCGTGCCGTCGGCGGGTAGGCCGCCAAGGGCCGGCCGTTCGCGAGGTCGGCGACCAGCACCGTCGCGGTCGTGCACGGCAGGCGCGGGGCCAGGTCGCCGTCGGTCAGCACGACCACGGGCGCCGCGTCGCGGACCATGTCGCCGACCCGCTCGGCGGGATAGGCGGGATCGAGCGGCAGGTACGCCCCGCCGGCCTTGAGGACCGCCAGCATCGCGACGACGAGGTCGATCCCGCGGGGCAGGTGGATGCCGACGACCGTGTCGGCCCGGACGCCCAGCTCTCCCAGGCGCGCGGCGAGCCGGTCGGACCGGTCGTCGAGCTGCCCGTAGGTGAGCGTGGCGTCGCCGTGCCGTACCGCCACCGCGGCGGGCGCGGCGGCCGCGCGCCGGGCGACGAGGTCGTGGACGAACGGGGTCGCCGGGAACGGCTCGACGGGCTGGTGCGCCTCGACCGCCCAGGCCCGGTCGGCGGCGCTCAGGCCGACGTCCGTGTCGCCGTCGGGGTCGGCGGCCATCGCCTCCAGCACGTGCCGGTAGGTCCGGGCCAGCAGTTCGAGGTACGGCCGGTCGATGTCGGCGGGCCGGGCGCCCAGCCGCAGGACCCCCGGGAAGGTCCACACGTCCAGCCCGACGCTGCTCGGGCTGAAGTCGTCGACCATCCCGACCGACTCGGCGGAACCGTCGAGCACGTGGAAGTCCAGGTACGAGAAGCCGACCCGCAGCAGTGGCGAGCCGTTGCCCCACTGGCGTTGCATGGCCGGCAGCGGGTAGCGGCGGTGCGGCCAGAGGCGCGCCTCGCCGGCGAAGACGGCCTGCACCAGGGCCCGCCAGGTGCGGGCGGAGGTATCGGCGGCGAACGGCACGGTGTTGAGGTACATGCCAAAGACCTCGTCGCCGCGCAGCCGCTCGGGCCGGCCGTTGCACAGCAGGCCGGTGAAGAAGCGCTGCCGGCCGGTGACGACGCTCAGCACCTTGAGGTGCGCGGCGTGCAGCACGCTCTTCAGGGAGGTGCCGGCGGCGGCGGAGAGCCGGCGCAGTGCGGGCCGCAGGTCGGCCCACGGCACCTCGACGACGTTCGCCGGGGCGTCCGACCCGGTGCCCCACTCCGGCGGGAGTTCGAGCCGGTCCGACCCGGCCACGGTCGCCGCCCAGAAGCCACGGTCCGTCGCCGAGGCGAGGGACGCGCGTTCGCGGGCGACGAGGTCGGCGAAGCGCACCGCCGGCGGTGGCGGCAGGGCGGGCCGCTCGCCCCGGCGCAGCGTCCGGTACAGCGAGATCAGCATCGCCACCGTGGAGGTGTGGCTCCAGCCGTCGAGGATCGCGTGGCTCTCCGAGTGGGTCAGCCGCCATTCGCAGTCGCCGAGCTGGTGCACGTGGTAGCGCAGCAGCGGCGCCGTGGTGATGTCGAACGGTCGGACGCGCTCGGCCCGCAGGTGTGCGCGTACCGCCTCCTCCTGCTCGTCGGGCCGCAGCCCGCGCAGGTCGTCGTAGCCGATGGGCAGGTCGACCGACGCGTGGACGAGCTGCATCAGCTCGGAGTAGTGGGACAGGTCGAACGACGTACGCAGGATCTCGTGCCGGTCCGTGAGCAGCCGGCCGGCCTCCCGCAGCGTGTCGAGGGAGAAGGGCTGCTGGTCGGTGATCCCGTAGCAGGAGACGTTGCGGTAGACCGGCCGGTCGCCGCCGGAGAGCATCTCGAACAGCATGCCCGCCTGGTTCTGGGTGATCGGATAGGCGTCGACGAGCCCGTCCGGCAGCCGGCTGCGGTCCGCGTCGCCCACCAGCGCGAACCGGCCGACGGTCGACTCGGTCTCCTCGTCCGGCCCGGTCCGCACGGCCACGCCCGCCAGCTCGGCCACGCTCTGGTGCGTGAACAGGTCCTGGACCGACACGGTGAGGCCGGCCGCGCGCAGCAGCCCCACCATCCGGATCGCCCGCATCGAGTCGCCGCCGAGCAGGAAGAAGCTCTCCGTCACGCCGACCGTGTCGAGGCCGAGCGCCACGGCGAACGCGTCGGCGATCCGCTTCTCGGTCTCGTCGCGCGGGGCGACGTGGCCGCCGCCCGCCGCGCCCGACGCCGCCTCGGGTGCCGGCAGGGCGCGGCGGTCCACCTTGCCGTTGGCGGTCAGCGGCAGGGCGGGCAGGATCGTCCAGCGCGCCGGGACCATCGCGTCCGGCAGGCGGTCGACCAGGTACGCGCGCACCCGCTCGACGGTCTCCGGCCCGACGAGGTAGCCGACGAGCTGCTCGTCGTGGACGGCCACCGCCGCCGCGGTGACGCCGGGAGCCTCGTACAGCAGGGCCTCGACCTCGCCGAACTCGACGCGCTGGCCGCGGATCTTCACCTGGTGGTCGATCCGGCCCAGGTACTCGATGCCGCCGTCGGGACGGTAGCGGGCCAGGTCACCGGTGCGGTACAGGCGCCGCCCCGGCGCGGCGGCGAACGGGTCGGGAACGAACCGTTCGGCGGTCAGCGCGGCCCGGCCCAGGTAGCCCCGGGCGAGCTGCACGCCACCGATCAGCAGCTCGCCGGGCACCCCGACCGGCACGGGCTGCCCGGCGGCGTCGACGATGTGGGCGGTGGTGTTGGCGATCGGGCGGCCGATGGTGACCGGCTCGCCGGGCTCGCACCGCGTCGCGGTGACGTCGACCGCGGTCTCCGTGGGGCCGTACAGGTTGTGCAGCTCGCAGCCGATCCGCTCGTGCACCCGCTCGGCCAGGTCGGGCGGCAGCGCCTCGCCGCTGCAGATCAGCCGCCGCAGGGACGGCAGCGCCCCGACGGGCTCGGCCAGGAAGGCCCGCAACATCGACGGTACGAAGTGGACGGTGGTGATCCCCTCCGTGCGGATCACGTCGGCCAGGTACGCGGGATCGCGGTGCCCGCCGGGGCGGGCGAGGACCAGCGTCGCGCCGGTGATCAACGGCCAGAAGAGCTCCCACACCGACACGTCGAACCCGACCGGCGTCTTCTGCAGCACCCGGTCCGAGGCGTCGAGGCGGTAGGCGTCCTGCATCCACCGCAGGCGGTTGACGATCGCGCCGTGCTCGATCAGGGCGCCCTTGGGCCGGCCGGTCGACCCGGAGGTGTAGATGAGGTAGGCGGCGTGCCCGGGCGTGATCTCCGCCGACGGTTGCGGGTCGCCGTCGGCGGAGTTGTCCTCCTCGGCGGCGGCCAGGAAGTCCTCGTCGACCACGAGCTGGGCGCCCGAGTCGCGCACCATGAAGGCGCGCCGCCGCGCCGGCAGGTCCGGGTCCAGCGGCAGGTAGGCGGCGCCGGCCTTCAGGACCGCCACCAGCGCCCGCATCAGGTCCAGGCCGCGCGGCAGGCAGACGGCCACGACGGACTCCGGCCCGACCCCGGCGTCGCGCAGACGCCGCGCGAGGACGGCGGCCTCGGCGTGCAGCCGGCCGTACGACAGTTCCGCGCCGTCGAAGCGCAGCGCGACCGCGTCGGGCGTACGGGCCGCCTGCGTGTCCAGCAGCCCGGTCAGGGTGTGCCGGGGGTGGTCGACGGCGGTGTCGTTCCACGCCGCGAGTTGGGCGGTCTCGGCGTCGGTGAGCAGGGGCAGCCGGGTGACCGGGGCGTCCGGGTCGGCGACGACGGCGCTCAGCAACCGCTGGTAGTGCCCGGCCAGCCGCCGCACGGTCGCGTCGTCGAACAGCGCCGTCGGGAAGTCCACCCCGCCGGAGAGGGAGCCGTCCGCCTCCTCGGTCAGCCCGAGCGTCAGGTCGAACTTCGCCGTGGTCGGGCCGGCGTCAAGCTCCTCCCCCACCAGGCCACCCGCGTCGAAGCCGGCCGACCCGCCCTCCTGGAAGAGGAACATGGTCTGGAACAGCGGGTTGCGCGACAGGTCGCGTTCCGGGGACAGGGCGTCCACGATCCGCTCGAACGGCACGTCCTGGTGGGACTGCGCGTCCAGCACCGCCTCGCGGACCCGGGCCAGCACCTCGACGAAGGTCGGCTCGCCGGACAGGTCCGTCCGCAGCACCAGCGTGTTGAGGAAGAGCCCGACCAGGCCGTGCGTCTCCAGGCGGTCCCGGCCGGCGGCCGGGGTGCCCACCGCGACGTCGGTCTGCCCGGTGTGGCGGGCCAGCAGGAGCTGGAACGCGGCCAGCAGCACCATGAACGGGGTGGCGTTCGACGCCCGGCCCAGGTCACGCAGCCGGCCGGCGAGGGCGGCCGGCACCGTGAACGTGACCAGCCCGCCGTCCGGGTTCCACACCGCTGGCCGGGGCCGGTCGGTCGGCAGTTCCAACGGCGTCAGCCCGGCCAGCCGGTCCCGCCAGTGGTCGAGCTGCCGGTCCAGCCGGTCCCCGGCGGAGCGGGTCCGCTGCCAGACCGCGAAGTCCGCGTACTGGATGGGCAGCGGGGTCAGCGGGGAGGGCCGGCCGGCGACGAACGCGTCGTACAGGGCGGCCAGTTCGCGCAGGATGATCCCCTCGGACCAGCCGTCGGAGGAGATGTGGTGCATGGTGAGCGCCAGGGCGTGCTCGTCCCCGGCGAGGCGGACCAGCCGGGCCCGCAGCGCCGGGCCGGCGGCCAGGTCGACCGGGTCCGGCGTGCCGAGCAGCGCGGTGAGGCGCTGCCGGGCCGTCTCCCGGTCGGTGTGGCCGAGGTCGGTCGTCGTCAACTCGACCGGGGCGGGCGGGTCGACGACCTGTGCCGGCTCGCCGTCGACGACGACGTACCGGGTCCGCAGGATCTCGTGCCGGGCGACCAGTTCGGTCAACGCCCGGCGCAGCGCGTCGGCGCGCGGCGTCCCGCGCAGCCGCAGGCCGACGGACATCAGGTAACCGGTGCCGCCGGGATGCAACTGGTCGAGCACCCAGAGCCGGTGCTGCCCGAAGGAGAGCGGCAGCGGGCCGGTGCGGGGCGCCGGGGCGATGGTGTCGGCGCGGCGGGCCCGACCGGCACCACGCAGGCGCCGCTGGAGCAGTTCCTGTCGCGGGGACGCGCTCGGGGTGTGGCTGGCGGTCACAGGTTGCCCTCCTTCAGCAGTTCCGCCACCTCGGCGTCGGAAAGCCGTGAGATCTCGTTTTCGATGGCCGTGTGCACCGCGTCGGCGAGGTCGGCCACGGTGGTCTGCTCGAACAGCAGGCGCAGCGGCAGGTCGAGGTCGAAGCTCTGCCGCAGGTGCGCGAGCACCCGGGTGGCGAGCAGCGAGTGACCGCCGAGGTCGAAGAAGTCGTCGTGGACGCCGACCCGGTCGACCTCCAGCACGGTGGCCCAGATGTCGGCCACGGCCTCCTCCAACGGGGTACGGGGTGCCTCGTACGCCCGGCCGAGGTCGGCGCGCACGGGTGTCGGGGCGGGCAGTGCCCGGCGGTCGACCTTCTTGCTGGTGGTCAACGGCAGTGCGTCCAGCACCATCCACTGGGCCGGCACCATGTAGTCCGGCAGCCGGTCGCGCAGGTGGGCCCGGAGTTCGCCGACCGCCGGCGGGGTGCCGTCCCGGCAGACCAGGTAGGCGACCAGGCCCTTCTCCCCCGGCTGGGTCTCGCGGGCCACCACCGCGACCGCGCGGACCGCCGGGTGCTCGGCCAGGGCCGACTCGATCTCGCCGAGCTCCATCCGGAAACCCCGGATCTTGACCTGCTGGTCGATCCGGCCGAGGAACTCGATCGTCCCGTCCGGCCGGTACCGGACCAGGTCGCCGCTGCGGTAGAGCCGGCCGCCGGGGGCGTCGCCGAACGGGTCGGGCACGAACCGGTCGGCGGTCAGTGCGGGCCGGCCCAGGTAGCCCCGGGCCAGCCGTACCCCGCCGAGCAGCAGCTCGCCGGGCACCCCGACCGGGACGGGGTCCAGGTGTTCGTCGACCACGTAGGTCCGGGTGCCGGGGACCGGGCGGCCGATCGGCAGGGCCTCGTTCCGCTCGCCGGGCGGGTCGCCCGTGACCGGGTGCAGCAGGCAGGTGACGGTGGCCTCGGTCGGGCCGTAGTTGACCAGGAACCGGCCGGGCAGTCCGGTGGCCGCCCAGCGCCGGGCGTCGGCGACGGTGACCACGTCGCTGCCGACGTTCATCAGCTTCAGGTGCCGCAGCCGTTCGTCGCCGGCCGGCAGGGCGTCCATCACCTCCCGGTAGTAGGCGGGGGTGATCTCCATGTGGGTGATCCGGTGCCGGGCGAGCCGGTCCGGCAGCTCAGCCGGGCTCCAGAAGACCGGGTCGCTGACCACCAGGGTCGCCCCGGCCAGCAGGGTGGCCATCATGCCGTCCATCGCCACGTCGAAGGTGAGCGCGGAGAGCAGCACCACCCGGTCGCCGGGTGCGATGTCGTACGCGCGGGCGATGACCTCGCAGTGGTGGGCGTACGCGCCGTGCGGGATCATCACGCCCTTGGGCCGCCCGGTGGAGCCCGAGGTGTAGATGACGTAGGCGAGGTCGTCCGCTCCGGTCGACGGGTCCGGCGCGGTGCCGTCCCGACCGGCGATCACCGCCCGGTCGGCGTCCACGGCGACCACGGTCACCCCGTCGGCGGCGACCCGGTCGGCGAGGCTTTGCTCGGTGACCACCACCGCGGCCCTCGCGTCGGCGAGCATGAAGCGCAGCCGCTCGGTGGGGTGGTCCGGGTCGACCGGGAGGTACACCCCGCCCGCCTTGAGCACCGCGAGCAGCGTGACCACCACCTCCAGGCCGCGTTCCAGGCAGACCGCGACCGGGACCTCCGGGCGCACCCCGAGCCCGCGCAGGTGGTGGGCGAGCCGGTTGGCCCGGGTGTCCAGCTCGGCGAAGGTCAGCCGCCGGCCGTCGAACTCCACCGCCACGACGTCCGGGTGCTGCCGGACCCGCCGGCCGAACAGCTCCACCACGCCGGCGCCGGCGGCCTCGGCGGCGCGCAACGGCCCGGCGGGCGCGACCGGCTCGCCGGCCAACGGCCCGAGGAGGTACGCCCGCTCCGCGCCGGTGGGCAGGGTCAGGTCACGCAGGGCGGTTCCCGGCGCGGACGCCACCTGGGCGAGCAGGTGCAGGTAGTGCCCGGCCATCCGCTCGATGCCGGGGCGGTCCCAGAGCGCGGTGGCGTACTCGAACCAGCAGCGCAGCCGGCCGTCCGGGTGCTGCTCCACGGAGAGGGTGAGGTCGAACTTGGCCACCGGAACGGAGCTGTCGACGTGCTCGATGGTGGTCGGGCCGAGGGTCGCGGTCATCCGCTCCAGGTGTTGCAGTTCGAACATCACCTGGAACAGCGGATTGCGGGACAGGTCCCGGTCCGGCCGCAGCGCGTCGACCAGCCGCTCGAAGGCGACGTCCTGGTTGCGGAACGCGTCCGTCACGGTGCGGCGCACCTGGTCGAGCAGGACCGGGAAGGGCTGGTCGTCGACCAGCTCGGCGCGCATCACCAGGTTGTTGACGAAGAAGCCGAGCAGGTCCTCGGTCTCCTGCCGGGTCCGGCCGGCGACCGGGGTGCCGACGGCCACGTCGTGCTGCCGGGCGTACCGGCCGAGCAGGACCTGGAAGGCCGCCAGCAGCACCATGAACAGGGTGGCGCCCTCCCGGTTGCCCAGCTCGGCCAGCGCCCGCCCGACGTCGGTCGGCACGTCGACGACGACGTTGTCACCGGCCGGGTCGCGCAGCACCGGGCGGGGCCGGTCGGTGGGCAGCTCCAGCGGGGTCGACCCGGCCAGTTGCCGGGACCAGTAGGCGAGCTGCGCGTCCAGCTCGGGGCTGTCCTGGCGGGCCGTCTCCCAGGCCGCGAAGTCCGCGTACTGCACGGGCAGGTCGGGCAGTGCGGTGGCCCCGCCGCCCCGCGCGTATCTGCGGTAGAGGGTGTCGAGTTCGCGCAGGAGAATGTCCATCGACCAGACGTCGAACGCGATGTGGTGCATGGTCAGCGCGACCAGGTGCTCGTCGCCCGCGACCCGGATCACCTGGGCCCGGATCGGGCGTTCGGTGGCCAGGTTGAAGGGCCGGCCGGCCGCGACCCGCAGCAGCACCTCGGCACCGTCGACGACGTCCGGTGCGCCGCTGAGGTCGACCAGCTCCCACCCGACCGGTCCCGGCGGGTCGACCACCTGCACCGGCTCGCCGTCGACCGAGTGGTAGCGGGTACGCAGGATCTCGTGCCGGTTGACCACCGCGTCCAGCGCCCGCCGGAACACCGCCACGTCCAACGGGCCGGTCAGCCGCATCGAGATCGGGATCAGGTATTCGAGGCTGCCCGGTTCGAGCTGGTCCAGGAACCACAGCCGGCGCTGGCCGAGGGAGAGCGGCAGCTTCCCGTCCCGCGTCACCGGCCGGATCGCCGCGTCGGCCGGCTCGTCGGTGGACCCGGCGCCGGGGCGGGCCTCGTCGACCAGGGCGGCGAGTTGGGCGACGGTGGGGGCGGTGAAGAGCTGCCCGACGGTCAGCTCCACGTCGAGTGCCCGGCGCACCCGGAGCACGCCCCGGATGGCGAGCAGGGAGTGGCCGCCGAGGGTGAAGAAGTTGTCGTCCCGGCCGACCCGCTCGACGCCGAGCAGCTCGGCCCAGATCCCGGCGACGCTCCGCTCGGTGTCGGTGGCCGGCGGCAGGTACCTCCGGTCGGCGCCGGGGCGGGGGCCGTCGGGCGCCGGCAGGGCCGCGCGGTCCAGCTTGCCGTTCGCGGTCAGCGGGAGGGCGTCCAGGCTGATCACGGTGGAGGGGACCAGCGCGGCGGGCAGCCGGTCGGCGAGCGCGTCGCGCAGCCCGTCCGGATCGATCCGGGCACCGGCGGCGGGGACCACGTACGCGACCAGCTCCGCGTCGCCCGACGACGGCCGGTGCAGGGTCACCACCGCCGCGTCGACGGTGGGGTGCCGCCGCAGGGCCGCCTCGACCTCGCCCGGCTCGATGCGTACCCCGTGCAGCTTGACCTGGTGGTCGAGGCGGCCCAGGTACTCCAGGCTGCCGTCGTCGCGCCACCGGGCCAGGTCCCCGGTCCGGTACAGGCGCTCCCCCGGCGTGCGGCCGTACGGGTTGGGGGTGAACTTCTCCCCGGTCAGGGCGGGCCGGCCCAGGTAGCCTCGCGCCAGGCCGACCCCGCCGAGGCAGAGCTGACCGGCCACCCCGACCGGCACCGGCCGGTCGTCGGCGTCGAGGAGCAGGACGCCGCAGCCGGGCAGCGGCCGGCCGATCGGCACGGTCCCGGTCCCCTCGTCACCGCGGTAACGCCAGGCGGTCGCGTCGATGGCGCACTCGGTGGGGCCGTAGGTGTTCCAGACCTCCACGGGCAGCAGGGCTTGAAGCTGCTCGCAGAGCGCCGCCGGCAGCGGCTCCCCCGCGGAGCAGACCAGCCGCAGCGCGGCACAGCCGGACAGGTCGGTCTCGTGCAGCAGCACCCGCAGCACGGACGGCACCAGTTGCAGCACCGTGACGCCGTGGGCCCGCATCGCCCGCAGCATCGCGCCCGGGTCGCGGTGGGCGTCCGGGGCGGCCAGGACGACCGCGCCGCCGCTGACCAGTGGCGCCAGGAACTCCCACATGGAGGCGTCGAAGCCGAGGGCGGTCTTCTGGAGCACCCGGTCGGCGGCGGTGAGCCGGTACTGCTCGACCGACCACAGCACCCGGTTGCGGATGCCGGCGTGGGTGACCACGACGCCCTTGGGCCGGCCGGTCGATCCGGAGGTGTACATGACGTAGGCGGCGGCGTCGGGGTCGGTGGCCGGCAGCGACACCGTCGCGGTGCCGTCGCCGCGACCGGCCCCGGCCCCGGTGTCCGGGCCGGGGCCGGTCCCGGTGTCGCCCTCGGCGTCGGTCCCGGTGTTGTCAGCGGCGTCGACGAGCACCACCGGGGCGTCATTGGCCGACAGCAGGCCCCGCAGGGCCGACTCGGTGACCAGCGCCGACACCCCGGCGTCGGCCGCCATGAACTCCAGCCGGTCGACCGGCTGGTCGGGGGCGAGGGGCACGTAGACGCCGCCGGCGAGCAGCACCCCGAGCAGCGCGGTCACCAGGTCCGGCCCGCGGTGCACCGCGACCCCGACCGGGGCGCCCACGCGAACGCCGACGGCGTGCAGGTGCGCGGCGAGCTTCCGGGCGCGGCCGGCCAGCTCGGCGTAGCCGACCTCGGTGCCGTCGTCGGCGACCAGCGCGGTCGCGTCGGGGGTCGCCGCCGCCTGGGCGAGGAAGAGTTCCGGCAGCCCCGGGCCCGCGGGCCGGTCGGCGCCCCGGCCCCACTCGCCGAGCACCTCGCGGCGCTCCCGGGGGGCCAGCAGGTCCAGCTCGTCCAGGGGGGCCTGGCCGGCGGCGACGACGGCGGCCAGCAGGTGCAGGTAGTTGGCGACCATGCGGTGCACCCGGGGGCCGTCGAACAGCGCGGTGGGGAAGACCACCTCCCCGTGGTACGAGCCGTCCGGTCGCCCGACCAGTTGCAGGGAGAGGTCGAACGCGGCCGAGGTCCACGAGGTGGGCTGCTCGGTGACGGTCAGGCCGGGCAGGGCGAAGGCGGCCCGGTCGGCGTTGTGCAGCCCGAACCCCACCTGGAACAGCGGGTTGCGGGACAGGTCCCGTTCCGGGGACAGCTCGGCGACGATCCGGTCGAACGGCACCTGCTGGTTGTCGTAGGCGTCCAAAGTGGTGCTGCGGACCTGCTCGAGCAGGTCGAGGAAGCACGCCGGGGCGGCCAGGTCGGCCCGGAGCACGACGGTGTTGACGAAGAGGCCGATCAGGTCCTCCAGCTCGACCTCGTGCCGCCCGGCCACGGACACCCCGACCGCCACGTCGGTCTGACCGGCGTACCGGCCGAGCAGGAGCTGGAAGGCGGCGAGGAAGACCATGAAGGGGGTGGCGCCCCGGTCCGCGCCGAGCCGGGTCAGGGCGGTCGCCAGGTCCGCCGGCACGGTGAAGGTGAGGCCGTCGCCGGCGGCCCGCCAGTGCGCGGGCCGGGGCCGGTCGGTCGGCAGGTCGAGCGGGCCGAGCCCGGACAGCCGCTCCCGCCAGTAGCCGACCTGGGCGTCGACGTGCGGCCCCGACAGCCAGTTCTCGCGCTGCCAGGCGGCGAAGTCCGCGTACTGCACGGGCAGCGGCGGCAGCGGGCTGGGCCGGCCGGCGACGAACGCCCCGTAGAGGGTGTGCAGTTCCCTGGCGAGCACGCCCCAGGACCAGCCGTCGAAGGCGATGTGGTGCACCACCAACAGCAGGACGTGGTCGTCGCTCGCGCAGCGGATCAGCCGGGCCCGCAGCGGTGCGTCCTTCCGCAGGTCGAAGGGGGTGTCGAGGGTGGCCTCCAGCACCTCGTCGAGGCGGCCGTCCCGGTCGCCGGCCGGCGAGTCGCCCAGGTCGACGAGGTCGACGTCGACCGGGCCGGGCGGGTCGATCACCTGCACGGCACGTCCGTCCACCGTGTCGTACCGGGTCCGCAGGATCTCGTGTCGCGCGCTGATCCCGCTCAGCGCGGCCCGCAGCGCCGTGGCGTCGAGCGGGCCGCGCACCCGTACCGCCTGGTGCAGGAGATACTCGCTGGCACCGGAGCGCAGCTGGTCGACGAACCAGAGCTGCTCCTGCGCCGACGACACGGCGTGGCCGCCCTCGTGATCGGACAGCACCGCCCCGCCGGTGCCGACGTACCGGCTGTCGCCGTCTGCCATGGGTCTTTCGCCTCCGTGTCCGGGCCGGGCATCGCTGCGATGCCGTGGGGAGTTGGTTCGGTGTGCGCGAGGGTCCCGGGCACACCGCCGACGGTCACCCCGGGGCCGCGCCGGCCGCCGCGAGCGCCGCGCGGTACGGCTCGGCCATCGCCACGGCGATCCTGCGGTCGCCGGTGAACGGTTCCCGGGCGTGCGCGGCGAGCATGTTGTCCACCACCAGGACGTCGTCGCGCTGCCAGTCGAAGCGCCGCTGGGCCGCCTGGTAGCAGTCCCGCAGGTGGGCCACCACGTCGTCGGGGATCCGTCCGCCGTCGCCGTAGTAGGTGTTCGTGGGCAGCTCGGTCTCGTCGAACAGTTCCCGCAGCCCGGCGCAGACCTCCTCGGCCAGCGTGGTCACGTGGAAGAAGGTCACGTGGTTGAACCAGAGCAGCTCACCGGTGCCGGGGTGCCGGTGCACGGCGTCGCGTCGGGCGCGGGTACGCAGCCCCGAGCCGGTCCACTCCACCTCGATGCCGCTGCGGGCGCAGTAGCGCGACACCTCGTCCCGGTCGTCGGTGTTGAACGCCCGCTGCCAGGGCACGCCGAAGCCCTCGTGGAAGTTGCGCACCACCAGCCAGCCCCGGGCGACGAACTCGGCGCACACCGCCGGGTCGATGCGCTGGCGCACCAGGCGGGTGTCGGCCAGCGGGGTGGCGCCTAGGGTGGCCGGCGTCCGCAGGCAGTAGAAGTACAGCGCCATGGGCCAGTCGGCCTGGTAGGAGTTCTCGTTGTGCAGGAAGATCTCCTCGGCCGGCGGGAAGTCCGTCGAGGTGTAGACCCGCCCCTGGATGGTGCTGCGGGGCGACGAGCGCTCGGCGTAGTCCAGCGGCTCACCGGAGAGCGCCCGGACCACCCCCTCGAAGCCGGCCACCCCGCCGACGTCGAACCCGCGCAGCAGGACGGCCCCGTGCTCACGCAGCCGGGCCCGGATCGCGGCCCGGTCGGCGGTCAGCCGCCCGCCGATCGGCTCCCCCGGCGCACCGGCGGTCAGGACGAACGGAAGCGGTTTCTCGGCCGGCCCGCGCGGCAGCGGCGGCACCGTCATCCGGGGCGTACTCATCGCTTCTCCTGTCGGCCTCTGGGCTGCCGGTCACGCGGCACGGCTCAGCCTCTCCGCTGAGGCACGGGTCAGAAAGAGAATCCCCGGCAAGGCTCGTACGCGTTTTTCTGCCAGTTCTTCTCTACGTACGGCGATCGGCGTCCCGGCAGGGTGTGACCGGCAGTGGGATCAGTGTCGTGTCGTACGACACGGCTGCCCTTTCCCGAGGAGGAGCCGGCATGTCCGACGAGAACACCGATGAGCGCGCGTACCGGGTCGTGGTGAACGACGAGGAGCAGTACTCGATCTGGCTGGGCGATCGGGAGCTGCCGCTGGGGTGGCGCGCGGAGGGCACCGAGGGCACCCGCGAGGAGTGCCTGAAGCGGATCGACGAGGTGTGGACCGACATGCGCCCGCTCAGCCTGCGCCGGCGCATGGAGCAGGCGGCGGGCCGGTAGTCGTGACCGCCATGGCGAAGCTGACCGCGGCCGACGGGCACCGGGTCCCGACAGGGTGGAACGACACCGAGGTCGCGTACCCGACCGACCCGTGCCTGCACGAGCTGTTCGAGGAGCAGGTACGGCGTACCCCGGACGCGATCGCCGTGGTGTCCGACGAGCGGACCGTCCGCTACGCGGAGCTGGACCGCGAGGCCGACCGGCTCGCGCGCCGGCTGCGGGCGGCCGGGGTGCGCGCGGAGTCGGTGGTGGGGGTGTGTCTGCACCGGGGGGTCGACCTGGTGGTGGCGCTGCTGGGGGTACTCAAGGCGGGCGGCGCCTACCTCCCGGTGGAACCGGACCAGCCGGCCGACCGGATCCGCTACCTGCTGACCGACTCGAAGGCGACGACCGTCGTCACCGGCCCGGGCGTCGACCACGAGCCGCTGGCCGCCGCCACCGGCGCCCCGATCCGGGTCGACGACGACCACCGGGGGCTGCCGGGCGGCGCCCCGGAGCCGGTCGTGGGTCCGGCCAACGCCGCCTACGTCATCTACACCTCCGGCTCCACCGGCCGCCCGAAGGGCGTGGTCGTGGAGCACCGCGCGATCGTCAACCGGGTGCGCTGGATGCCGGACGCCCTCGGCGCCGACGGCGGCGTGGTGCTCCAGAAGACGCCGTACGGCTTCGACGTCTCGGTGTGTGAGCTCTTCTCCCCGCTGACCACCGGGGCGACGCTGGTGACGGCCCGTCCCGGCGGGCACCGCGATCCGGCGTACCTGGCCCGGGTGGTGGCCGAACGGCAGGTCACCTCGATCCGGTTCGTGCCGTCGATGCTGCGCGCGTTCCTGGACGTGCTGCCCGCCGGCCGGACCAGCCTGCCGTCGATCCGGCGGGTGCTGTGCAGCGGCGAGGCGCTCCCCGCCGACCTGGTGGCCGCGGCGCACGACCGGCTCGACTGCGAGGTGGTCAACCTCTACGGGCCGACCGAGGCGGCGGTCGAGGTGACCAGCACCCGCTGCCTGCCCGGCGAGGCGGTGACCATCGGCCGGCCGGTGGCCAACACCCGCACGTACATCGTGGACGACGAGCTGCGGCCGGTGCCGGTCGGTGAGCCCGGGGAGCTGGTGCTCGCCGGGATCCAGCTCGCCCGGGGCTATCTCGGCCGGCCGGGACTGACCGCCGCCTGCTTCGTCCCCGACCCGTTCGCCGACCGGCCCGGACAGCGCATGTACCGCACCGGCGACCGGGCCCGGTACCTGCCGGACGGCAGCATCGAGTACCTGGGCCGGCGGGACCACCAGGTGAAGATCAGGGGCTTCCGGATCGAGCTGGGCGAGATCGAGGCGGTGCTCGGCCAGCATCCCGCCGTCCGCGCCGCCGTGGTGGACGTGCACCACGGCGCGGTCGGCGGCCCGCAGCTCGTCGCGTACCTGCTGCCGGCCGGAGCCGGGCCGGCCGACCACCGGGCGGTTCGCGCGTACCTGGCCGAGCGGGTGCCGGAGCACATGGTCCCGCAGAGCTGGGTGACGCTCGACGAGCTGCCCCTGACCGGCAGCGGGAAGGTCGACCGTCGGCGGCTGCCGGAGCCCGCCCCGCCCGGCCCGGTCACCGACGGACCGGCGGTGGCGCCGCGTACCCCCACGGAACGGGCGGTCGCCGAGGTGTGGGCCGAGGTGCTGGGCGTCGACCGCTGCGGGATTCACGACGACTTCTTCGACCTCGGCGGTCACTCCCTGCTGGCCACCCAGGTCGTCGCGCTGCTGCACGAACGGTTCCCGGTCGACCTGCCGGTCAGCGCGGTCTTCGAGGCACCGACCGTGGCGGAGCTGGCGACGGTGCTCCAGCGGGCCGTCGAGGAACGGGTGGCGGGGATGTCCGAGTCCGAATTGGAGACGATGTTGGCGCAGGTGGGCAAGGAATGACGACTCCCGAGGACCCGTCCCCGACCTCGACCGACGCCCGTCGTCGGGCGCTGGTGGAGGCGCTGCTGGCCGGGCGGGCCCCGGACCGGTCGCCGGCCACCCCGAGTTCACCGCGGCGGCCGACCGGCCCGCTGCCGCTGTCCTACCCGCAGCAGGGGGTGTGGCTGCTCGACCAGATCCGGCCCGGCGGCGCGGAGTACGTCGTGCCGTTCAGCTGGCGGTTGACCGGCCCGCTGGACCCGGTGGCCCTCCGCGACGCCTGGTGGGAGGTCGTCCGGCGGCACGAGGTGCTGCGGACCCGCTACCGGGTCGTGGACGGCCGGCCGAGCCAGGTGGTCGGCCCGCCCGAGCCGGTCGAGCTGCCGGTGGTCGACCTGACCGGCTGCGCCCCGGCGCAGCGGCGGGAGCGGCTGGATTCGCTGATCCGGGACGAGGCGAACACCCCGTTCGACCTGGGTCGGGACGCGCCGCTGCGGGTCCGGCTGGTCCGGCTCGCCGAGGACGAGCACGTCATGGTGCTGGTCGCCCACCACATCGCGTTCGACGGCTGGTCGGTCGGCGTGCTGGCCCGGGAACTCGGCGCGCTCTACCCCGCGCTGGTCGCCGGCGAGCCGTCCCCGCTCGCCCCGCCGCCGATCCAGTACGCGGACTTCGCGGTGCGGCAGCGGGACCGGGCGGCCGGCCTGACCGGGCAGCTCGACCACTGGCGCGACCGGCTGGCCGGCCTCGTGCCGCTGGAGCTGCCGACCGACCGGCCGCGCCCGGCCGTGCAGGACCCCCGGGGCGCGACGCTGCCGTTCACCGTGCCGGCCGGCCTCGGTCGCGCCCTCGCCTCGATCGGGCGGCGGCACCGGGCGACCCCGTTCATGGTGCTGCTGGCGGCGTTCCAGGTGCTGCTGGCCCGCTACACCGGGCAGACCGACGTCGCGGTGGGCACCCCGGTCGCCGGGCGTACCCGCCCCGAGGTCCAGGACCTGATCGGGTACTTCGTCAACACGCTGGTGCTGCGGACCGACCTGTCCGGCGAGCCGACCTTCGTCGAGGTGCTGGCCCGGGTCCGGGAGACGGTGCTGGACGCGCAGTCGCACCAGGACGTGCCGTTCGAGCGGATCGTGGACGCGCTGTCCCCGGAGCGGGACCTGTCGCGCAACCCGCTGTTCCAGACCATGTTCGTGATGCAGAACGCCACGGCGGCCGACTTCGCCGGGGCGGGGCTGCGCGCGCGGCAGGTGCCGACGCTCTGGCACACCGCCAAGTTCGACCTGACCGTGCAGGTGACCGAGGAGGCGGACGGCTCCTTCTCCGCCGTCGTCGAGTACGCCACGGCATTGTTCGACGACGCGACCGCGCGGCGGCTGGCCGGGCACTACCAGCGGTTGCTGAGCGCCGTCGTCGCCGACCCGGGCACCCCGGTCACCCGGCTGCCCCTGCTCACCGACCCCGAGACCGCCCAGCTCGCGGCCTGGAACGACACCGCCGTCGAGCACCCCTGCCACACGCTGCTGCACCGGCTGATCGAGGCGCAGGCCGACGCCACCCCGGACGCGGTCGCCGTGCTCGACGACGACGAGGAGCTGACGTACGCCCAGCTCGACGCCCGCGCCAACCAGCTCGCCCACCGGCTGATCGCCCTCGGCGCCGGACCCGAACGGATCGTCGCCGTCAGCGCGCGACGCCGCGTCGCGCTCGCCGTGGCCCTCGTCGCCGTGCTCAAGACCGGCGCCGCCTACCTCCCGCTCGACCCCGGCCACCCCGTCGAGCGGCTGCGCTGGATGCTCGCCGACGCCGGCGACCCCGTCACCCTGGTCGACGCCCCGGACCAGCACGACTGGTCCCCCGGCCCACGGGTCCACCTCGACGACCCGACGCTCGCCGACGAACCCGCCGGACGACCCGGCGTCACCACCGACGACCGCAGCCCCGCCTACCTGATCTACACCTCGGGCTCCACCGGCCGCCCCAAGGGCGTCCTCGTCGACCACCGCGCCATCGTCAACCGGCTCCGCTGGATGCAGGACACCTACCGGCTCGACCACACCGACCGGATCCTGCAGAAGACCCCGCACACCTTCGACGTCAGCGTGTGGGAGTTCTTCTGGCCCCTGACCACCGGCGCCGCCCTCGTCATGGCCCGCCCCGACGGGCACCGCGACCCCGCCTACCTCGCCGAGACCATCGTCCGGCGGCGCATCACCACCGTCCACTTCGTGCCCTCGATGCTGCGCGCCTTCACCGGCCACCTCGCCGCCACCCGCACCGCCCTGCCCCACCTGCGCCGCGTCGTCTGCTCCGGCGAGGCGCTGCCCGACGACCTCGCCGCCGCCGTGCACGCCCACCTCGACGTGGAGCTGCACAACCTCTACGGACCCACCGAGGCCGCCGTCGACGTGACGGCCGCCCGCGTCCACCCCGGGCAGACCGTCACCATCGGCAGCCCCATCGCCAACACGGGCGCCCACATCCACGACCCCTGGGGCAACCCGGTCCCCGTCGGCGTACCCGGAGAGCTCCTGCTCACCGGCGTGCAGCTGGCCCGCGGCTACCACCGCCGGCCGGCGCTCACCGCCGCACGCTTCATCCCCGCCGACGACGGGGGACGCGCCTACCGCACCGGCGACCAGGCCCGCTGGCGCCCGGACGGCACGATCGAGTACCTCGGCCGCCTCGACCACCAGGTCAAGGTCCGCGGCAACCGCATCGAACTCGGCGAGATCGAGGCCACCCTCGCCGACCATGCCGGCGTCCGCACCGCCGTCGTGCACCCGCACGGCCCCGGCGACGACCGGCAGCTCGTCGCCTACCTCGTCGCCGCCGACGGCCACCCCGTCGACGCCGACACCCTGCGCGCCCACCTGCGCGCGCGGCTGCCGGAGTACATGGTCCCCACCCACTGGGTCACGCTCACCGAACTCCCCCTGACCAGCAGCGGGAAGATCGACCGCAACGCGCTCCCCCCGCCCGGCACGCACGCCGCGCGCAGCGGCGGGCACACCCCACCGGCCACCCCCACCCAGCACCTGATCGTGGCCGCCTACGCCCGGGCCCTCGCCGGGAACGGCGGACCGATCGGCATCCACGACCGCTTCTTCGACATCGGCGGCGACAGCATCCGCGCCATCCGGGTCGTCGGGAACCTCCGCGACCAGGGACTCGACCTCACCGTCACGGACCTCTTCCGGTACCGGACGGTCGCCGAGCTCGCCGCTGCCGTCGACGCCCGGGAGGGCGGGCTGCCGGCCGAGGCCACCCGCCTGGTGGACCGGTTCGCGCTCATCGGCGAGGAGGACCGGGCCCGACTGCCCGAGGGCGTCGTCGACGCGTACCCGCTGTCGATGGCGCAGGCCGGCATGGCGTACGAGATGCTCGCCGACCCGACCGGCGAGCTGTACCTGAACAGCCTCTGCTACCCGGTCGAGGGCGACGCGCTCTCGCTGCCCGCCCTACGCGCCGCCGCCCAACTGCTCGCCGCCCGGCACGAGATCCTGCGGGCCTCGATCGACCTGACCTCCTACCGCGAACCGCTCCAGCTCATCCACCCGAACGCGGAGATCCGGGTCGGCCACACCGACCTGCGGGACCTGCCGGCCGCCGAGGTGGAGAGCACGGTGGCCCGGCTGGTCGCCGAGGAGCGCCGGGACCGCTTCGACCTGGGCACGCCGTCGCTGCTGCGGCTGCACGCCTACCAGCTGGCCGACGACCGGTGGCGGCTGCTGGTCAGCTACAGCCACGCCATCCTGGACGGCTGGAGCCAGAACTCGCTGGTCCCGGAGCTGCTGGCGTACCACCGGCGGATCCGCGACGGGCAGGATCCCCGGCCCGCCCCGGTGCCGGCCGTCCGGTTCGCCGACGCGGTGGCGCTGGAGCGCCGCGCGGTGGCCGCCGGGGTGGACCGCGAGTTCTGGGCGTCGCGGGTACGGACCCACGAGCGGCTCAGCGTCCCGGCGGCGTGGGCGGGTGCGGGTGCCCGGTACCGGGCGGTGCGGCTGCCGTTCGCCGACCTGATGCCAGGGCTGCGGGAGCTGGCCCGGACGGCTGACGTACCGCTGAAGAGCCTGCTGTTCACCGCGCACCTGGCCGTGCTGGGCGTCGTGACCGGGCAGCGGCGCTTCCACAGCGGGCTGGTCTGCAACGGGCGGCCCGAGCTGACCGACGGCGACCAGGTGCGGGGCATGTTCCTCAACACCGTGCCGTTCACGGTGGAGCTGACCGCGTCGACCTGGGCCGAGCAGGCCCGCCGGGTCTTCGCCGGGGAGGTCGCGCTCTGGCCGCACCGGCACTACCCGCTGCCGGCGATGCAACGCGAGTGGGGCGAGCAGAAGCCGCTGGTGGACGTCTTCTTCAACTACACCGACATGCACGTGCTCGACCTCGACGGCATCGACCGGTCGGCGATCACCGACACCACCCCGAACGAGTTCGGCCTCTCGGTGTCCAGCGAACCCGGTCAGCTGATCATCGAGGCCGGCACCGACCGGATCTCCGACGGCCACCTGGACCTGCTCACCCGGACCTACCGCCGGGTGCTGGAGGCGATGGTCGCCGACCCGGCGGGCGATCCGCGCCGGTGCGGGCTGCCGGAGCCCGACCGGCGCGCCCTGCTCGGCCTCGGCGCCGGCGGACCACGACCGGTCCCGGACGGGACGCTGCCCGAGTGGGTCGCCCGGCAGGTGGCGGCCACCCCGGACGCGGACGCGGTGGTCTTCGGCGCCGACGTGCTCAGCTACGCCGAGCTGGACCGCCGGACCAACCGCCTCGCCCACCACCTGCGGGAGCTGGGCGTCGGGCCGGGGACGCTGGTCGGGGTGCACCTGAACCGCAGCGCGGACCTGGTGGTGGCGTTCCTCGCGGTGCTGGCCGCCGGTGGCGCGTACCTGCCGCTGGACCCGGACTACCCGGCGCAGCGGACCGCCTTCATGCTGGCCGACGCCGGCGCGCAGGTGATGGTGACCGAGACCGCGCTGGCCGGGCGGCTGGACACCGCCGGAATCCGGACGGTGCTGCTGGACGCGGAGCGGGCGGCCATCGCCGCCCGTCCCGAGCGCCGGCTGCCCGACCGGCCGGCCGCCGACGACCTGGCGTACGTCATCTACACCTCCGGTTCGACCGGCACCCCGAAGGGGGTGATGATCAGCCACCGGGGGCTGGGCAACTTCCTCGCCGCGATGCGGCACCGGCCGGGGCTGCCGGCGGGGGCCACCGTGGTCGGCCTGACCACCGTGTCGTTCGACCCCTCGGTGCTGGAGCTGTACCTGCCGCTGCTGGTCGGCGGCCGGGTGGTGATCGCCGACGCGGAGCAGACCCGGGACCCGCAGCGGATGGCCGAGCTGATCGACAGCGCCGAGCCGGCGGTGCTCCAGGCCACCCCGGTGACGTACCGGATGCTGCTGGACTCCGGCTGGTCCGCACCGCCGGGTGCGACCGTGCTCTGCGGCGGCGAGAAGCTGCCGACCGGGCTGGCGGTCCGGCTCGCCTCGACCGGGGCCACCGTGTGGGACATCTACGGGCCGACCGAGACCACGGTCTGGTCGACCACGACCCGGCTGGCCCCCGACGGCCGACCCGTCGACTTCGGCATGGCCCCGAACGCCGGGCTCCACATCCTGGACGAGCGGCTGGAGCCGGTACCGGTCGGCGTCCCCGGTGAGATCCACATCGGCGGGGACGGGGTGGCCTGGGGCTACCGGGGCCGGCCCGCCCTCACGGCGGAGAAGTTCGTTCCCGACCCGCACTCCACGGCGCCGGGCGCGCGCATGTACCGCACCGGCGACCTGGCCCGCTGGCACGCCGACGGGCACCTGGAGATCCTCGGCCGCGTCGACCATCAGGTGAAGATCCGGGGACACCGGATCGAACCGGCCGAGGTCGAGGCGGCGCTGCTGGCCCACGAGCACGTCCGGGCCGCCGTGGTGCACCCGCAGCGGTACGGCGGGGAGCAGGAGCTGGTCGCGTACCTGGTCGGCGGGGGGCGGCACCCGGCACCGACCGGCGAGCAGCTGCGCGAGTTCCTGCTCCGTACGCTGCCGGACTACCTGTGCCCGGCCGCCTACGTGGCGCTGGACGCCTTCCCGCTCACCCCGACCGGCAAGGTCGACCGCAACGCCCTGCCGGTGCCGCGACCCGGTGCCGGCGGGCGGAGGGAACCCGTGCGGGTGGCGCCGCGTACCGCCGACGAGCGGACGGTCGCGCAGGTGTGGGGCGAGGTGCTCGGCACCGGCGAGGTCGGCGTGCACGAGAACTTCTTCCAGGTCGGCGGGCATTCGCTGCTGGCCACCCGGGTCGCGGTCCGGCTGCGGGACCTGCTCCGCGTCGACGTGCCGGTCCGGGCCCTGTTCGACCACCCGACCGTCGCCCGGCTGGTCGGGGCGCTGCCCGGCTATCCGAAGCTGGGCGACCGGCCGGCGGTCCCCAGGCTGACCGCCCGGAGCCGGCTGGCCGACGTCGCCGCCCGCCGGGGTGCCCGGTGACCGCGCGCGGGGGCACCGCTGGTCGCCGCCGGATCGGTGGCGACCGGTGAGCCGGGTCGACGCTCCGGTCGTCGGGGAGCGGATCCCGCCGCTGCACCGCAACCGGGACTTCCTGCTGCTGTGGAGCGGGTCGGCGGTCTCCATGCTCGGCTCGACCGCGTCGCTGGTGGCGTACCCGCTGCTGGTGCTGGCGCTGACCGGCTCGCCGGGGGCCGCCGGGCTGGCCGGTTTCGTGGCGCTGCTGCCGACGCTGCTGTTCCAGCTGCCGGCCGGGGCGCTGGTGGACCGGTGGGACCGCAGGCGGGTGATGATCTGGTGCGACGTGCTGCGGGCCCTGGGGGTGGGCAGCATCGTGGCGGCGATCGCCGTCGACGAGCTGCACCTGTGGCACGTGCTGGCCGTCGGTTTCGTCGAGGGGACGCTGTCGGTCGGGTACGAGCTGGCGGCCGGCGCGGCGATCCCGAACGTGGTGCACCCGAGCCAGGTGACCACGGCGCTGTCGCGCAACGAGGCCCGGGAGCGGGCCGCGGTGATGGCCGGCACCCCGCTCGGCGGGGCGCTGTTCGGGCTGGGGCGGATCTTGCCGTTCGTACTGGACACCGTCTCCTACCTGGTCTCCCTGCTGACGCTGCTGTTCATCCGCCGCGACTTCCAGGCCGCACCGGCCGACGCGACCGACCCCGACACCCGTCCCGGGAAGCTGGCCGCCGAACTCACGCACGGGCTGCGGTGGTTGTGGGGGCAGCCGTTCCTGCGCACGGCCACCCTGCTGGTCGCCGGCAGCAACCTGCTGTTCCGCGTCCTGTTCCTGATCATCATCGTGGCGTTCGAGGCCGCCGGTGCGGCCCCGGCCGCCATCGGCCTGCTGCTCGGTGTGGCCGGCACCAGCGGGGTGCTCGGCTCACTGGTGGCGACGTGGTGCGCCGGGCGGTTCCCGATGCGCGCGATCGTCGTCGCCGCGAACTGGGTGTGGGCGCTGATGACCTGCGTCATCGCCCTCACCGACGACCGCTACCTGATCGGCGCCGCGTACGCCCTGATGTGGTTCGTGGGGCCGATCTGGAACGTGGCGGTCGCCGGGTACCAGATGGCCATCACCCCCGACCGCATCCAGGGCCGGGTGCTCAGCGCGGTCAGCCTGCTGGCCAACGGCGCGGTCGCGCTCGGTTCCCTGGTCGGCGGCTTCCTGCTGGAGTCGCTCGGGCCGGCACCCGCCGCGTGGTCGATGGCCGTCTGGATGGTCCTGCTCGCCGCCCTGGCGACGCTCAGCCGCTCGATACGTCGAGCGGGCTTTCTGCCGATCGAGCCCTCAAGGAGGAGCTGAAGGTGTTGCGCACCATACTCAAGTCGAAGATCCACCGCGCGGTGGTCACCCAGGCCGACCTGCACTACGTCGGCTCGCTGACCATCGACGAGGATCTGATGGACGCCGCCGACCTGCTCGCCGGCGAGCAGGTGCACGTGGTGGACATCAACAACGGCGCCCGCCTGGAGACGTACGTCATCGCCGGCAGGCGCGGCAGCGGGGTCATCGGGATCAACGGGGCCGCCGCCCGGCTGATCCACCCCGGCGACCTGGTCATCATCATCAGCTACGCGGCGATGGCCGACCCGGACGCCAAGGGGTACTCGCCCCGGGTGGTGATGGTGGACGAGGCCAACCGGATGCTCGGCACCACCGACGACCCGGCCGAGGCGATCCCCGGCACCGCGACCGTTCCCGGTAACACCCTGCGGGCCGCTACGGATCCCCGTAGCGGGAGTGAACATGCGGGCCGATGAGACCGACGTCGGCGGGGTGCTGACCACGATCGGCGGCTCCCCACTGGTCCGGCTCGACAAGCTCATGCCGGACGCCGCGTTCACCCTGTGGGCGAAGCTGGAGGCGCACAACCCGGGCGGCAGCATCAAGGACCGCTCGGCGTTGGGCATGCTCATCGACCGGCTGCGGACCGGGCAGCTGCAACCCGGCCGGTCGGTGGTGGTCGAGTCCAGTTCGGGCAATCTCGGCATCGGGCTGGCCCAGGTGTGCCGCTACTTCGGCATCCGGTTCATCTGCGTGGTGGACCCCCGCACGAACGCGCAGAACATCGCGGTCATGCGCGCGTTCGACGCCGAGGTGGAGGTGGTGACCCGCACCGACCCGGCCACGGGCGAGTACCTGCCGCAGCGGATCCGCCGGGTCCAGGAGCTGGTCGCGACCATCCCGAACGCCTGGTGGCCGGACCAGTACGGCAACCCGTTGAACCCCCGCGCCCACGAGACCACCATGCGGGAGATCGTCGAGGGGGTGCCCGCCCCGCTGGACTTCCTGCTCTGCGCGACCAGTTCCTGCGGCACGCTGCGCGGCTGTGCCGACTACGCGCGCCGGCACGAACTGGCGCTGACCATCGTCGCGGTGGACGCCGCGGGCAGCGCGATCTTCGGTGACCACCCCCCGCGCAAGCGGCTCATCCCCGGCCACGGCGCGGGGGTCCGACCGAAGCTCTACCGGGACGGGCTGGCCGACAAGGTGATGCACGTCGACGACCTGGACTGCGTGGTCGGGTGCCGCCGGCTGGCCCGCCGGGAGGCCATCCTCGCCGGTGGTTCGTCCGGCGCGGTGGTGGCCGCCCTGGAGCAGTTTCGCGACCTGATCCCGGCCGGCGCGACCTGCGCGCTGATCTTTCCCGACCGGGGTGAGCGCTACCTGAACACGATCTACGACGACGACTGGGTGACCGGGCACTTCGGCGACGTCACCCACCTGTGGAGGGACCGGACCATGGACGTGCCGTCATGCTGATCGTGTCCGCCGGCGAGGTCCGGCAGATCCTGGCCGACCGGGAGGACGCCGTCCTGGACGCGGTCCGCCGCGCCTACGTCCTGCACGCGCGGGGGCGTACGGTGCTGCCGCACTCGGTGTTCCTGCGGTTCCCGGAGGACGCCCGCAACCGGATCATCGGGCTGCCCGCGTACCTGGGCGATGATTCCCCGGTCGCCGGCATGAAGTGGATCTCGTCGTTCCCCGGCAACGTCGACCGGGGGCTGGCCCGCGCCTCCGCCGCGATCGTCGTGAACTCGATGACCGACGGCCACCCGGTCGCGCTGATCGAGGGCTCCACGATCTCCGCCCGGCGGACGGCCGCCAGCGCCGCCCTGGCCGCCGGCGCCCTCGCCCCGCCCGCCGGCGGCGTCTCCCTGATCGGCTGCGGCGTGATCAACTTCGAGGTGCTGCGGTTCCTCCGCGCGGCGCTGCCCGGCCTGACGGAGGTGACCGTCTTCGACCTGGACGCCGGGCGGGCCGCCGCGTTCGCCCGGCGCTGCGCGCGGTGGGACCTGAAGGTGCGCGTCGCGGGCGGCGTCGAGGAGGCGCTCGGCGCCCACCCGCTGGTCTGCCTGGCCACGACGGCGGGCGTTCCGCACCTGGGGCTGGCGCACTGCCGGCCCGGGACACTCGTGCTGCACCTGTCGCTGCGGGACATCTTCCCGGCGGACGTCCGCCGCGCGGTCAACGTCGTCGACGACGCCGACCACGTCTGCCGGGCGGCCACCTCGCTGCACCTGGCGGAGCAGGAGACCGGCAACCGCGACTTCATCGCCGCCGGCATCGGCGAGATCCTGGACGGGGCGGGCTGGCGGCACGACCCGGAACGGGTCACCGTCTACTCGCCGTTCGGCCTGGGCGTGCTCGACCTCGCCGTGGCCGAGGTGGTGCGGCGGGCCGCGGAACGCGACGGCGTCGGCACCCGCCTGCCCGACTTCCTGACCATCGCGCCGGAGGACCCGGATGCCGACTGAGCCGGGCGTCGCACCGTGGAACGACACGGCCAGGAGCTACCCGGGGCAGCCGGCCCTGCACGAGCTGGTGCACGGGCAGGCGGCGCACACCCCGGCCGCCGTCGCGGTGGTCACCGAACGGGAGCAGCTCAGCTACGCCGAACTGGTGCGGCGGGCCGACCAGCTCGCCGACCTGCTGGTCTCGCGGGGCGTCGGCCCCGAGTCCCGGGTCGGGGTGTGCCTGCACCGGGGCGGCGACCTGGTGGTGGCCCTGCTCGGCGTCCTCACCGCCGGAGCCGCCTACGTGCCACTGGACCCGGAGCACCCGGCCCGGCGGATCTCCCTGCTGGTGGCCGACGCCGGGCTGGACACCGTGGTGACCGACCCGGGCCTGCCGGCCCTCGCCGAGGCGGGCCGGAGGGTCGCCACCGTGTCGGTGGGCCGGGAGACCCCCGGTCGGCCGGCCCGGGCGCCGCGGGTCACCGTCGACGCGGATCATCCGGCGTACGTCATCTACACCTCCGGGTCCACCGGCCGACCCAAGGGCGTGGTGATCCCGCACCGCGCCATCGTCAACCGGGTCCGTTGGGGGCTGGACGCGCATCCGCTGGGCCCCGACGACCGGGTGCTCCAGAAGACCCCGTACGGCTTCGACGTCTCGGTGCCGGAGATCTTCGGCACCCTGGCCGCCGGCGCGCGGCTGGTGATGGCCCGCCCCGGCGGACACCGCGACCCGGCCTACCTGATCGACACGATCCGCCGGTACGGGATCACCGCGGTCCACTTCGTACCGTCGATGCTGCGGGCGTTCCTCGCCGAGGTCCGCGACACCGGCGCCCGCCTGCCCACCCTGCGCCGGATCGTGTGCAGCGGCGAGGAGCTCACCGGTGACCTGGTCACCGAGGCCGACGAGCTGATCGGCTGCGAGCTGCTCAACCTCTACGGCCCGACCGAGGCGGCGGTGGAGGTGACCGGTTCGCGCTGCCGGGCGGGTGAGCCGGTCAGCATCGGCCACGCGGTGGCGAACACCCGCACCCACATCCTCGACGAGCGCGGCGAAGCGGCGGAGGTCGGCGAACTCTGCCTGGCCGGGGTCCAGCTCGCCCGGGGCTACCTGGGCCGACCCGGGCTGACGGCCGACAAGTTCGTCCCCGACCCGTTCGGCCCGCCCGGCTCCCGGCTGTACCGCACCGGGGACCTGGCCCGGCGGCTGCCCGACGGGGCGGTGGACTACCTGGGCCGGATCGACCACCAGGTCAAGATCCGGGGCCACCGGGTCGAGCTGGGTGAGATCGACGCGGCGCTGCGTACCGTGCCGGGCGTGCGGGCCGCCGCCACCGCCGTGCACGCCGGCCAGCTCGTCGGGTACGTGGTGGCCGGCGCCGTCCCCGGCGTCCGGGTGCTCCGGGCCCACCTCGCCGAGCGGCTGCCCGGGCACATGGTCCCGTCGGCGTTCGTGGCCGTGCCGGCGTTGCCGGTCGGGCCGAGCGGCAAACTGGACCGGGCGGCCCTGCCTGCGCCCGACGGGCACCGGCTCGCCGACGGCGAGCGGGTCGACCCGCGCACCGACGACGAGCGCCGGCTCGCCGGCATCTGGGCCGAGGTGCTCGGCGCCGGGCCGGTCGGGGTGCACGACACCTTCGTGGAGCTGGGCGGCGACTCGCTGGCGGCCACCCGGGTCTGCTCCCGCCTGCGCCACCTGTGGGGCCGGTCGCTCTCCCCCGCCGACGTGCTCACCGCCACCGTGGCCGACCTCGTCGGGGCCGGCCGGGCGGCGGCCGGCACCGGTGCCGCAGCCGGGGAAAGCCAGCCGCCGGGCGCACCGGACGTCGACGCCGACCGGTCGCCCACCGGGGCCCTCAGCGCCGCCCAGCACCGGATCTGGTTCGCCGACCAGCTCGATCCGGGATCGACCACCTACACGATCACCGAGTCCTACCGGCTGCGCGGACCGGTCGACGTCGACGCGCTGCGCGCCGCCCTGGCGGACACGGTGCGCCGGCATCCGGCCCTGCGGACCACCTTCCGGTCCCGGCGCGGCGTGCCGTACGCGGAGATCGGGCCGGACGCCCGGGTGCCGGTCGAGGTGCGCACCGTCGCCGACCTCACCGAGGCGCGGGCGGCCGTCGATCGGCTCGCCGCCGTGCCGTTCGCGCTCGCCGAGGGGCCGCTGCTGCGGGTCACCCTGCTGCGGCTGGCCCCCGAGGAGCACGTCCTGGCCGCCACCGTCCACCACGTCGTCGCCGACGACTGGTCGATGGACGTGCTGTGGCGCGACCTCTGCCAGGCGTACGCGCGCCGCCGCCGGGGCGACACGGCGGCCGTCGACCCGCTGCCGCCGGCCCCACTGCCGGCGACCGACCCGGCCGACCTCGACTACTGGCGCCGGCACCTCGCCGGCGCGCCGCCCACCCTGGACCTCCCGACCGACCTGCCCCGACCGGCGCGGCTGCGGCAGAGCGGGGCCACCGTCCGGTTCGGCCTGTCGGCGGAGACCACCGCCGCGCTGCGGACGCTGGCCCGGGCCACCGGCTCGACCCCGTTCATGGTGCTGCTCACCGCGTTCACCGCGCTGATCGGACAGCTCGCCGGCCGCGACGACCTGGTGGTCGGCACGTTCGCCGCGAACCGCGACACGGAGGCGGCCGAGAACGGGATCGGGATGTTCGCCAACACCCTCGCCCTGCGGGTGCCCTGCCCGCCCGAGGCGGCCTTCACCGACCTGCTGCTGCGGGTACGTGACGTGGCGCTGGCCGGGTACCGGCACCAGGGGTTCCCCTTCGACCGGCTGGTGACGGCGCTGCGTCCGAAGCGCGACCTGGGCCACAACCCGTTGGTCCAGGTCGCCTTCCAGACCCTCGGCGACCTGACCGGTCGGCTCCGGCTGCCCGGGGTGACCGCCGAGCCGTTCCGGCACGGTCAGGGCGGTTCCCCCTTCGACCTGCTGCTCACCGTGCGGGGGGAAGGGACGCGGCTGACCGGGTGCCTGCAGTACCACGACGACCTGTTCACCGCCGACCGGGCCGCCTCGTTCGCCGCCGGCTTCAGCGGGATCCTCGCCGCGGCGGTGCGCCGTCCGGAGGAGGCGGTCGGGCGGTTGGCCCGGCAGTGGGTCGTGGGCGCCGGTGCGGAAAATGCGGGGGCGGCGGCCGGCAATCTGGGTGCGGCGGCCCGATGAGCGAGCGACGAGCCGTTCCTAGCCTGGGTCGGTAGGTCACCACCACACGGCCCAGGAGACGATCATGAGGAACGCGTCGAAGCCCGTACTCACCGCCCAGCAGCTCCGGGTGCTCGAACTCGTCGCCGAGGGGTACGACAACGCGGGGATCGCGCGGGAACTGCGCTGCTCACCACACAGCGTGAAGAACATGATCTACGACCTCATGGCCCGGTTGCAGGTCTCCAACCGGGTCCACGCGACCGCGTACGCCATCCGGCACGGGCTGATCTGACCCGGCGCGTCCGGCTCAGATGAGCCCCTCGCGCAGGGCGCACGCCACGGCGTGCGCCCTGTTGCGCACCTGCCACCGGTGGGTGATCGTGTGCACGATGCCCGTCACGGTGCGGACCGAGTAGGCCAGCGAGCGGGCGATCTCCTCGGTCTCGTGCCCGTCGGCGAGCATGAGCAGCACCGCCCGCTCCCGCTTGGTGAGCTGCCGGGCCGCCGGCCGTTCCGGGGCCCGCTCGTCGGCCCGGGTCAGCAGGTCCCCCAGCAGGTCCGACGGCACGGTGAAGCTGCCTCCGGCCGTCGCCCGGATCGCCGGACGCAGCCGGTCCGGGTGGACCTCGCAACGGCGCAGCAGCCCGCCGGCACCCGCCGCCACGGCCTCGACCACGTCCGACTCCCGCAACGTGTCGGCCACCAGCAGCACCCGCCGGCCGGCGCGGGACAGCGAGCGCAACAGGACCAGCACCGCGTCGCCGACCTCGTCGGTCACCACCAGCACCACGTCCGGCCGGTCGACCACCACGGTCAGCTCCGGGCACACCCGCACCATCTCGTCGACACCGACCCGTACCGCCGGGTCGGCGGCGATGACCTGCACCCGTACCTGCTCGTCCATGCGCACCACTCCAGGAAACTCGTCGCTGACGGACGGCAACGAGAATGTCACCGCGCCTGCGGCGACCGGTACGGGGAACGGCCCCCATATTCTCGGCATCCCCGGACAGCTTCCGCACCCGGCCGCGCGCTACGTCGCGATCAGGCTCTTTCCCCATGCCCTATGACGAGCAGGTGGGAGGGATCCGCCGTAGGCATCATCGACACTGCCGTGTCACGTGCGCTTGCGGATCTCGTCCGCGGCCTGCGGGACGATCTTGAACAGGTCGCCCACCACACCGAAGTCGGCCAGCTCGAAGATCGGCGCCTCGCCGTCCTTGTTGACCGCGACGATCGTCTTCGACGTCTGCATACCGGCCCGGTGCTGAATCGCACCCGAGATACCGAGCGCCACGTAGAGCTGCGGGGACACCGTCTTGCCGGTCTGACCCACCTGGAACTGGTGCGGGTAGTAGCCGGAGTCCACAGCCGCGCGCGACGCCCCCACGGCGCCGCCGAGCAGGTCGGCCAGCTCCTCGACCAGCTTGAAGTTGTCGGCGTTACCCACACCACGACCACCGGAGACCACGATCCCGGCCTCGGTCAGCTCCGGACGGGAGCCCTTCTGCTCGGCGACCCGGTCGACGACCTTGGCCAGCTTGTCGGTGTCCGTCACCGCGACGGTGAGCTGCTCGACGGCCGGGGTGGCCGCCGCCGGGACCGGATTCACCGAGTTCGGCCGGACCGTCACCAGCGGCAGGCCGCGGGTGACCTTGGACTTGACGATCGTGGAACCGGCGAAGGCCACCTGCGTGGCCGTGCCGTCAGCGGCCAAACCGACCACGTCGGTCAGGATGCCGTTGTCCAACTTCACCGCCAGCCGGGCGGCGATCTCCTTGCCCTCCTGCGACGACGCCAACAGCACCGCCGCCGGCTGCACGCGGGTGACCAGCTCGGCCACCACGGTCGCCTTCGGGGCCACCAGGTAGCCGTCGATCTCCTCGCTCTCGGCCGCGTAGATCTTCTCCGCGCCGTACTCACCCAACTTGGCGCTCAACGCCTCCGCGGCACCGGGGCCACCGAGCACGACCGCGCTCGCCGTGCCCAACTCGCGGACGAGGGTGAGCATCTCCAGGGTGACCTTCTTGACGCCGAACTCCCGAGTGGCTTCGACGACGACCAGAACCTCAGACATGACCCCAACCCCTCACACGAACTTCTCGGTGGCGAGGAACTCGACCAGCTTCACGCCGCCGTCGCCCTCGTCGGTGACCTTCGCCCCACCGGAACGCGGCGGACGCTTGGTGTGCTCCAGCACGGCGCTGGTCGCGCCCTCGAAGCCCACCTCGGCCGCAGCGACGCCGAGGTCACCCAGGGAGAGCGTCTGCACCGGCTTCTTCTTGGCGGCCATGATGCCCTTGAACGACGGGTAGCGCGGCTCGTTGATGGTGTCCCAGACGGAGACCACGGCGGGCGCGGTGGCGGTGACCACCTCGTAGCCCTCCTCGGTCTGCCGCTCCACCGTCAACGTCGCACCGTCCACGGTGAGCTTGCGGGCACCCGTCAGCGCCGCGATGCCCAACCGCTCGGCGAGCATGTGCGGCAGGACCTGCACCCGGCCGTCGGTCGACTCGCTGCCACACAACACCAGATCGGCGTTCAACTGACCGAGCGCGGCAGCGAGGACCTTCGACGTCGCCACGGCGCAGGACCCGTGCAGGGCGTCGTCCACCACGTGCACCGCCTTGTCCGGACCCATGGACAGCGCCTTACGGATCGACTCGGTCGCCCGGTCCGGACCCATCGTCAGGACGGTCACCTCGCCCCCGTGCGCCTCCTTGATCTTCAACGCCTCCTCGATGGCGTACTCGTCCATCTCGTTGATCACGTTGTTCGCCGAACCGCGGTCGACGGTGTTGTCGTCAGCACGCAGGCTGCGGTCCGCGCCCGAATCGGGCACCTGCTTGACGAGTACGACGATGTTCATCGCTCACCCTTCCCTTCTCGCGGCGTCACGCATGCTCCGGGCGTCCTGGCCGCCGAGGGAGTCGGTGCCCACCTCGGCGTTGTGCGCGTGGGCCGCGTGGTGCAGCCCGAACACCGCATCCATCCCGTCCCGCAGGCCCATGAGGTCCTCGGCCTGGTTGACCGCCTTCTTGGTCAGCGCGAGACCCAGCCGCGGCATCTGTGCGATCCGCGCGGCGAGCCCCATGACCTCCGCCTCGAGGTCGTCCCTGGCGACGACCCGGTTGACCATGCCGAGCTCGGCCGCGCGCGCCGCCGGCATCCGGTCGCCGGTGAAGAGGAACTCCTTGGCGAACCGCGGACCCAGCACCCACGGGTGGGCGAAGTACTCGACCCCGGGGATCCCCATGCGCACGACCGGATCGGCGAAGAACGCGTCGTCCGACGCGACGATCAGGTCGCACGCCCAGGCGAGCATGAGGCCACCGGCGACACACGCTCCCTGCACCATGGCGATCGTCGGCTTGGGCAGCTCACGCCAGCGGCGGCACATCCCGAGGTACACCTCGGACTCGCGGGCGAGCCGGCTGTCCACCCCGGCCTTTCCGACGTGGTCCCACCACAGGCCCGCCCGCCGGTCGAACGACGAGTCGACGTCCCGACCCGGCGTGCCGATGTCGTGGCCGGCCGAGAAGTGCTTCCCCGCACCCGCCAGGACGATGACCTTCACCTCGTCGTCGGCGGCCGCGCGGTAGAACGCGTCGTCGAGGGCATAGGTCATCGCGGAGTTCTGCGCGTTGCGGTACTCCGGTCGGTTCATCGTCACGACGGCCACCGGCCCCCGCGTCTCGTACCGGACGACCTCCACCGCCGCGTCGCTGGTCTCGCTCATCTGGATCTCCTTCTCGCCCCGGGGTCGGGTGTACGTCGTGAGGGTCGTGGGCCGCCGGTGAGTGCCTACGGGGCCAGCGGTCAGGACGCGGGGCGCGCGCCGGTCAGGCCGACACCGAGGTCCTCCAGCAGCGCCGCCCGATGCCAGGAGGCGCTGCCCCACGACGCCTCCAGAGCCCACGACCGCTTGAGGAACAGCTGCAGGTCGTACTCGGTCGTGTAACCGATCGCGCCGTGGCACTGCAGGGCGGCCCGGCCCACGACGTGCGCCGCCTCGGACGCCAACGCCTTGGCCGTCGCCAGTGAGCGCAGCCGGCCCGGGACGCCCGCGGCCAGCTCGAACCCGGCCGTCGCCACCACCGGCGCGGCGAACTCCAGTTGCAGCAGCGCCGTGGCGAGGTGGTGCTTGACCGCCTGGAAGCTGCCGATCGGCACCCCGAACTGCTCCCTGGCGCGCACGTGCTCGACTGTGAGTTCGAGCATCCGTCGGGACAGCCCGACAAGCTCGGCCGAGGCCGCCAGCACTCCCCGCTCCCAGGCCAGCCGCACCACCCGCGGGTCGTCCACGGTCGCCACGAGCCGCGCGCCCGCGTACCCGGTCAGGTCCAGCGCGAAGTCCACCGACGGCGAGGCCAAGGCCGTCGCCTCGGACACGTCGAGAACCTCGATGCGCCCGGTCCCGCCGAAGCCGCCGCTCAGCACCAGGTCGACACCGGAACCGAACGCGACCCGCCCGGTCGCCGCAGGGTCGGCACCGACCGTGAGCGACCCCTCGACGAGGCTCGCCAGCAGGTCCGGGGCGCCCGAGGCGAGCACCGCCGGAGCGACCGCGAGGGTCGCCGCGAGCGGCAGCGGGGCGGCGGAGTATCCGATCTGCGCGAAGACCGACACGAGGTGGTTCTCGTCCAGACCCAGCCCGCCGTCGTCCTCGGCCACGAGCAGCCCCGCCACGCCGAGGCCGGCCAGGCTCTCGGCCAGCGAGGCCACCTGCGCCGACCCGGCTCCGGCGCGCACCGTCGCCGGCGGGCACCGTTCGGTGAGCACCTGACGGACGACCGCCTCAAGGTCACGCTGCTCGTCACTCGGAGCGAACCGCACGCCTGGTCACCTCCTCGGCAGACCGAGCAGGCGCTCGGCGATGATGTTGCGCTGGATCTCGTTGGTGCCCGCGTAGATCGGACCCGACAGCGAGAACTGGTAGCCGCGGGTCCAGGGGCCGTCGACGAGCGCGTCCGGACCGAGCAGTTCCAGCGCCGTCTCGTGCAACGCGATGTCCAGCTCGGACCAGAAGACCTTGTTGAGGCTCGACCGCGCACCGGCCGGGCGACCCTCGACGATGTCGGTGACCTGCGCGAGCGTGAACTGCTGGTAGGCGTGCGCCTGCATCCACGAGCGCGCCACCCGGTCGCGGAGCAGATCGGTCGCCGCCTCGGCCCGCTCGCCCGCGAGCGCCACGAGCGCGTCGGCCGCCTTGCGGAAACGCCCCGGTGAGCGCAGCGTCAGGCCCCGCTCCGACCCGGTCGTCGACATCGCGACCGACCAGCCCTGGTCGACGCCGCCGAGAACCGCCGAGTCCGGTACGAACGCGTCCTCGAAGAACACGTCGGCGAAGCCCTCGTCACCGTCGAGCCGGTCGAACCCGCGCACCGTCACGCCCGGGGTGTCCAGCGGCACGAGGAAGTACGTCAGTCCCCGATGCCGCTGGGCCTGCGGGTCGGTGCGGAACAAACCGAACAGGTGGGTGCAGAACGCGCCCCGGGTCGACCACGTCTTCTGCCCGCTCAGGCGCCACCCGCCGGCCCGCTCGTCCCGCACCGCCCGGGACCGGATCCCCGCCAGGTCGCTGCCCGCGTTCGGCTCCGACCAGCCCTGGGCCCACAGGTCCCGCGCCGCCGCCATCCGCGGCAGCAACTCGTCCTGCTGCTCCTTCGTGCCGAACTCGAAGATCGTCGGGGCCAGCAGGAAGATGCCGTTCTGCGTCACCCGCTGCGGCGCACCGGCCCGGTAGTACTCCTCCTCGAAGATGAGCCACTGCCAGATCGAGGCATCGCGGCCGCCGTACTCCCTGGGCCACGACACGACCGACCACCGGTCGGTGTGCAGCGTCCGCTCCCACCCCAGGTGCGCGGCGAAGCCCTCCGCGGTGTCCCCGGAGGGCAGCGGCTGCCGCGGCACGTTCGCCGCGAGCCAGTCGCGGGCCTCCGCCCGGAACTGCTCGTCCTGCGCCGACCAGGTCAGGTCCATCTCAGCCCCTCCTCGTCTCGGCGGCGCCCGTCGGCGCCGCGTCCCGGTAGCGGCGCAGTTGCGTACGCGCCACCGTGCGCAGGTGCACCTCGTCCGGGCCGTCGGCGATGCCGAGGATCCGGGCGCTGGCCCACATCCGGGCCATCGGGAAGTCGTCGGTGACCCCACCACCGCCGTGCGCCTGGATCGAACGGTCCAGCACGTTGCGGGCGACCCGCGGCGCGACGACCTTGATCGCGGCGATCTCGGTCGCCGCGCCCTCGGGCCCGACCCGGTCGATGAGCCAGGCCGTCTTGAGCACGAGCAGGCGGGCCTGCTCGATCTCCAGGCGGGACTCGGCGATCCAGGTGCGCACCACGCCCTGCTCGGAGAGCGGGCCGCCGAACGCCTCGCGGGCCATCGTCCGGCGCACCAAGAGTTCGAGGCCGCGCTCGGCCATGCCGATGCAGCGCATCGCGTGGTGGATGCGGCCCGGGCCGAGACGGGCCTGGGCGATCGCGAAACCGTCGCCCTCGGCGCCGAGCAGGTTCGTCACCGGCACGCGTACGTCGTCGAACCGGATCTCGCAGTGGCCGTGCTGGTCGTGGTAGCCGAAGATCGGCAGCGAGCGCACGATCGTCACCCCGGGGGTGTCGACCGGCACGAGGACCATGGACTGCTGCCGGTAGACGGCCGCCTCCGGGTCCGTCTTGCCCATCAGCACGAGGATGTCGCAGCGCGGGTCCGCCGCGCCGGTCGTCCACCACTTGCGGCCGTTGACGACGTACGCGTCGCCGTCGCGCACGATCGAGGTGGCGATGTTGCGCGCGTCGGAGGAGGCGACGTCCGGCTCGGTCATCGCGAAGCCGGAACGCATGGTGCCCTCGAGCAACGGGGTGAGCCACTGTCGCTTCTGCTCGCGCGTGCCGAACAGGTGCAGCAGCTCCATGTTGCCCGTGTCCGGCGCGGCACAGTTGAGCGCCTCGGGAGCGAGGTAGGGCGAGCGTCCGGTCTCCTCGGCCAGGTAGGCGTACTCGAGGTTGGTGAGGCCCGACAGGTCAGGCAGGAAGAGGTTCCACAGACCCAGCTCGCGCGCCGTGACCTTCAGCTCTTCGACGACCGGCGGCAGGACGTGGGACACTCCCCCGTTCTCGCGGGCCGCGGCGCCGAGCTCGGCGGCGTACACCTTCTCGGCGGGGTAGACGTGCTCGGCCATGAACGTGCGCAACGTCGCGAGCAGTTCCCGCGAGCGCGGGCCGGGGCCGAGGTCCATCTGGGTCAGCTCGGTCGGGTCAGCCACCTTCATTCCTTGCCTGCTTTCATCCGGAGGGCGATCTTGCCGCGGGCGCCACGGTTCAGCACGGTGCCGAGCGCGCGGGCGGCCTCCTCCAGCGGGAAGACCTCGCTGACGTGTGGCCTCAGCCGGCCGGCGGCGATCCACCCGAGCAGCGTCGTCATGTTCGCGGCGTTGGCCTCCGGGTTGCGCTTGGCCCAGGCGCCCCAGAGGACCCCCAGCACCGCGCCCTCGGTGAGCAGCAGCCGGTTGAGCTTGACCTGCGGGATCTCGCCCGTCGCGTAGCCGACGGTGAGGAACCGCCCGGCCCACGCGAGGGTACGCAGCGCCGCGGTGGCGGCGTCGCCGCCGACGGGGTCGTAGACGACGTCGGCACCGGCGCCGCCGGTCAGCTCGCGCACCGTCGCCGTCAGGTCGTCGTAGCCGATGGCGTGGTCGGCCCCGTGCGCCAGGCACAGCTCGCGCTTGTCCTCGGTCGAGGCGGCCGCGATCACGGTCGCGCCGAGGGCCCTGCCGATCTGCACGGCGGTGAGGCCGACGCCACCGGAGGCGCCGAGCACGAGCAGCGTCTCGCCGGCGGCGAGACCGGCCCGGTCGACGAGCCCGTGGTACGACGTGCCGTAGACGACGGGAATCGTGCTGGCCTCGACGAGGTCGATGCCCTCGGGCAACGGGTGGACCAGGCGGGCGTCGACGAGCACCTGGGTGGCGTAGCCGCCGATGCCGCAGAAGCCGATGACGCGGGTGCCGACGGGCGGGCCGGTCACCCCGTCGCCGTGCGCCGCGACCGTGCCGGCGACCTCGCAGCCGGGCACGAACGGCAGCTCCGGCCTGGTCTGGTAGGTGCCGGCGACGATGAGGCCGTCGGGAAAGTTCACCCCGGCGCCGACGACGTCGACGAGCACCTGCCCGGGGCCGGGCTGCGGCTGCGGCCCGTCCGTGAGCGTGAGCACCTCGGGACCCCCGAGCTCACGGACCACCATCGCACGCACGGCTCAGCCCTCGCTGCCCGGGCGCGCCGCCTTGTCGGTGCCGGCGAACTCGTCGCGGATCCGGTCGGCGACCCCGGTGAGGTTGAGCTCGAAGGTGAAGCCCTGCTCGAAGCGGTAGCTGCGGTTGACGTCCCACAGGTCGATGCCGTTGAGGGATGCCTTCGCGGCCCGGATGACGATGGGGTCCTTCGCGGCGATCTGCGTCGCGACGGCGAACGCCGCCTCGCGCAGCCGCTCGCGGGGTACGACGCTGTGGACCGAGCCGTACGCGTGCAGCTCCTGGGCGGTGGCCGTGGCCGAGGTGTAGACCATGGCGCGCATCCGGTGCTGGGGCACCATCCGGGACAGGTGGGTCGCGGCACCGAGGGCGCCGCGGTCGACCTCGGGCAGGCCGAAGGTGGCGTCGTCGGAGGCGACGATGACGTCGGAGTTGCCGACCAGGCCGATGCCGCCCCCGAGGCAGAAGCCGTTGACGGCGGTGACGACCGGGACGGGGCACTCGTAGACGGCCTTGAACGCGGCGTAGCAGCCGCGGTTGGCGCCGAGCAGCGCGGTGAAGCCGTCGGTGTGCTGCATCTCCTTGATGTCGACGCCGGCGTTGAAGCCGCGGCCCTCGGCGCGCAGCACGACTACCCGCACCGACTCGTCGGCGCCGGCGGCGTCGAGGGCGGAGGCGAGGGCGAACCAGCCGGCCACGGGCAGCGCGTTGACCGGCGGGTTGTCCACGACGACCTCGGCGATCCCGTCGGGGTGCACGGTAGTCGTCACGGACGCGTGGGTCGTGGGGCTCATCCCTGCTCCTCGGTGGTCTCGGGCCGCTCGCCGGTCCCGGGTGTCGCGGCGTCGGGGGCCGCCTCGGGCAGCACGAACGTCGCCCAGGCGGTGACGGCCGTGTCGCCGGTCTGACGCCGGCAGGTCAGCTCGACGTCGACGCGGCCCTCACGTCCGTCCGCACCCTCGATCACGTAGGTGCGCAGCGGAACGCCCTCGAGCGTGAGGGTGTCGCCCGGCCACACCTGGGCCAGGAACCGGATGCGGAAGTCACGCACGTTCCGGCCGCCGAGCCAGTCGGTGGCGTACGTGCCGAGCAGGCTGGCCTGCCACATGCCCACCGAGAAGGGGCTCGGGAACCCGGCGGCCCTGGCGAAGACCTCGTCGTGGTGGATCGGGTTCATGTCACCCGAGGCGCCCTGGTAGCGGACGAAGTCGGTGCGGGTCACCGGGCCGTGGACGCGCTCCGGCGGGGCCGCCGGTACGGGCAGGCCGACCTCGGTCGTGCCGGGCCGGGTGGTGACGGTCGTGTCGCTCATGCGGAGGCTCCGTCCTGCGTCGCGGCCCCGGTGTCCGGCGGCCGGGCCGTCTCGACCCCGGTGAGCTTGGCCTGGGCGACGAGACGCCCGGTCTCGTCGCGGAAGTCGGTGTACATCACCGCGAAGGTCATCTCACCGCCGCGGCGCCCCACCTTGGTGTAGATCTCGCCGATGCGCGACTGGCAGGTGAGCCTGGTCCCGGCGCGCGGCGGCTCGCCGAAGAAGGTGTACTGCTGCTCGGCGTGCAGGCCGCGCTGCTGGTCGAGCTCGACCGCCGGCCACGGGTTGGCGTCATCGCCCTGCCAGAAGAAGGTCGTCGTGAGGAACGTCGGCTGTACGACCGGGTCCTCCTCCCGCAGGTAGGCCGCGTCGGCCGCTCCGGTGGCCAGCGCGAACTCGCGGATCTTGCCGCGCTCGACGTCGAGCCGGAAGGGGGCGCCGGTGACGCCCTGCGCGTCGGGGTTGGCCACGACGAGCTCCTTTCGTTCATCGGTACGCGCCGGCGCGGGTCGCCGGCGCGCACCGGACGGTCACGGGTGCTGGCTCGAGACGGACACGACCTCGCCGGTCATGTACGACGAGTAGTCGCTGGCGAGGAAGACGATGACGTTGGCGATCTCCCACGGCGTCGCGGCCCGGCCGAAGGCCTCCTGGGCCGAGAGCTGGGCGAGCAGCTCGTCACTTGTCACCTTGGCCAGGTGGGCGTGCACCGCGATGCTCGGCGACACCGCGTTGACCCGGACGCCGTGCTCGGCGACGTCGAGGGCCGCGCACCGGGTCAGCGCCATGACGCCGGCCTTGGCCGCGGCGTAGTGCGCCTGCCCCTTCTGTGCGCGCCAGCCGATGACGGAGGCGTTGTTGACGATGACCCCCTTACCGGCCGGGATCATGTGCCGCAGCACCGACCGGGTCGCCTTGAACGTCGAGGTCAGGGTCACCGACAGGACGGAGTCCCACTGGTCGTCGGTCATGTCCTGCACGGCCGCGGTGCCGCCGAGGCCGGCGTTGTTGACGAGCACGTCGATGCCGCCGAGTTCGGCGGCGACGGTGTCCATGAGGTGGTCGAGCTGGGCCTGGTCGGTGACGTCGCAGGGCACCCCGAGGGGCCGGGTCCCGGTGAGCCGCTCGATCTCGTCGACCGACTCGGCGAGGCGGCGCTCGTGCCGGTCGCTGATGGCGACCCGTGCGCCTTCCTCGGCGGCGCGGCGCGCCGTCGCGAAGCCGATGCCGGTGCCGGCCGCGGCGGTGACGAGCACCGAGCGCCCGGAGAGCAGCCCGTGGGCGGGGCCTGCCCAGTCGGCGGCGTTGGTGTGACCGGTGTCAGGCACGGGCGGCCATCTCCTTCGCGATCTCCCCGACGCTCCAGCGGGCGCCCTTGTCGATGGTCCAGTCGTAGCTCCACGGCGCGAAGCGACGGATCTCGCCACCCTTGGCGTAGTACACCTCGCCGGTCACCGGCGCGTCGGCGGTGAGCAGCCAGGCGACGAGCGGGGAGACGTTGCCCGGGTGGTAGACGTCGAACGCGGCGGGGTCGGCCGGGGCGGCGACCAGTTCGCCGATGCCGGGCAGGTCCTGGGTCATCCGGGTACGCGCGACCGGGACGATCGCGTTGACGCGTACGCCGTAGCGGCCGATCTCCTGGGCGAGGATGGCGGTGAGGGCCGCGATGGCGGCCTTGCCCGCGCCGTAGTTCGTCTGCCCGACGGCGCCGATGAGGCCCGAGGTCGAGGAGACGTTGACGATCGAGGCGACCGGTTGGTTGCCGGCCTTGGACTCGGTGCGCCAGTGGTCGGCGAACACCCGGCACGGCGCGAACGTCGCGCGCAGCTGGCCGCGGATCACCGCGTCCCAGTCGTCCTCGCTCATGTTCACGAACATCCGGTCCCGCAGGATGCCGGCGTTGTTGACGAGGCCGTCGACGCGCCCGTAGGTGTCGCGGGCGAGCGCGAGCAGCTCGCGGGCGCCCTCGGTGGTGGCGACGTCCGCGGTGCTGGCCACGGCCTGCCCGCCGGCGGTCGTGATCTCGGCGGCGACGGCCTCGACGACCGAGGGGTCGCCGCCGGTGCCGTCGGCGGCGGCGCCGGTGTCGGCGACGACGACCGAGGCGCCTTCGGCGGCGGCGAGCAGCGCGTGCTCTCGGCCGAGGCCGCGGCCGGCGCCGGTGACGACGACGACCCGTCCCTGCAGTGCTCCCATGACTAGTCCTCCTCGGGCAGGGCCGGGGCCGACGCGACCGGCGCGGGCACGCCGAGTCGGTCGAGGGTCCGGGTGGCCTCGTCGATGATGCGGTCGATGAGCTCGGCGACGCTCGGGACGTCGTCGATGAGTCCGACGACCTGGCCGGTGGCCATGACGCCGACGTCGGTCCTGCCCTCGATCAGGGCCGACCGGTAGAGCATCGGGGCGTTGGCCGCCATGACGACCTGGCTCCACGTCAGGTCGTGTGCCTTGCGCATGGCCAGGCCCTCGCGGACCATGTCGCCCCACGGCGTGCGGGACAGCTTCTGGAAGGCGACGGCGTTGCGCACGGCCCGCAGCAGTCGGCCGGGCGCGGAGGTGCGCTCCAGTTCCTCGATCGTGCCGGCGCGCAGCACGCGCTGCGGCACGCCGTCGACCTGGAGGGTCAGGACGGTGTCGTTGACCGTCTTGGCCAGGTAGACGTCCTTGACCGACGACTCGACGGGCGAGTCGCTGGTGAGCAGGAAGCGGGTGCCCATGGCGATGCCCTCGGCACCGTAGGCGAGCGCGGCGACGAGGCCGCGGCCGTCGAAGAAGCCGCCGGCGCCGATGACCGGGATGTCGACGGCGTCGACGACCTGGGGCAGCAGCAGGCTGGTGGGCACCCCGCCGGTGTGGCCGCCGCCCTCGCCGCCCTGCACGATGACGGCGTCGGCGCCCCACGCGGCGACCTTCTCGGCGTGGCGTCGCGCGCCGATCGACGGGACGACGACGAGGCCGGCGTCCTTGCACCTGGCGATGAGTTCCTGCTTGGGGGCCAGCGCGAAGGAGGCGACCTTGACGCCGGCCGAGATGAGCAGGTCGATGCGCTTGACGACGTCGGGCTGGTCGGCGCGGATGTTGACGCCGAACGGCGCGTCGGTGCCGGCCTGGATCTGCTCGACGGCCACGACGAGCTCGTCGTAGGAGAGCAGGCCGGCCGCGAGGATGCCCAGCCCGCCGGCGTTGGCCGTCGCGGTGGTCAGGCGCACGTCGGAGACGTAGCCCATGCCGGTCTGGACGATCGGGTACCGCACCCCGAACAGGTCGGTCGCCCGGGTGCGCAGCGTCGGGTGCGGCTCCTGGGCCCGGCTCATGCGGGGATCTCGCGGTCGCGCAGCGAGCGGGGGTCGATGACCTCGCGGATGAGGCGCAGCTCCTCGGCGGTCGGCTCGCGGGTGGCCGGGACCTCGCCCTCGACGTGCAGGTCGCAGCCGGTGGCCGCGCGGACCTCCTCGAGCGTGACGCCGGGGTGCAGGCTGAGCAGGCGCAGCGCGCCGTCGGGACCGCCGAAGTCGAGGACCGCGAGGTTGGTGACGACCCGGCGCAGATCGTGGTACGCGCTCGCGGCCGGGCCGGCGGCGCGGGCGCTGTCGGTGCCGACGCCGGAGATCATGTCGACGGTACGGACGAAGCTGCGCGTGGAGTGGTTGGGCACCCAGTAGCTGGTCGGGTGGTAGACGCTGTTGCCGGGGGCGCCGCGCACGCCGAGCAGTTGGACCTTCGGCTGGGCGTAGTCGCCGATGGCCGAGATGTTGGTGTTGCCGTGCCCGTCGATCTGGACCGGGATCATCATGACGTGCCGCTTGCCGTGCCAGACGAGGTCGAAGATCGTGCGGAACGGGCTCCAGCCCTCGACGACGACGCCCTCGGTGGCGTGCGGGTCCGCGCCGATCGGCCAGGTGCCGGAGACGAAGTGGGCCTCGCCGTCGGTGAGCAGCAGGTCGGGGGCGACGGTGAGCCGGGCGAGGCGGACGCCGATGGCCGGGATCGTGCCGAAGGCGCTGGCGATGGACTCGCCGTCGCCGGCGAACGCGTCCGCCACGGCGACCGCGCAGTACTCGGCGCGGGTCACCGGCGCGTCGGCAGTGCTGGCGCTGCCCGTGGGCTGGTCCGCGGACTCGGTGACGGCGCTGCTCATGCGACCTCCTCGGCTCGGGCGGCGACGGCCGCCTGATAGTCATCTTCCGTACCGGACAGGTACCGCTTCTCGAACTTGGCCCAGGCCTGCGGGTCGCCGGCGGCCTTGACGTACTCGCGCTGGAAGGCCTCGTCGCGCTCGTAGTCGGGGGCGCAGGAGGTGAAGTGCGCGCCGTTCGGGGTCTCGACGACGCCGGCGACGAGCTGACGGTTGATCTTGATGGTCGCCGAGTGCCCGGCGGCGCTGAGCTCGGCCGTGGGCACGATCCGCTCGCAGGACATGAAGGCCTGGTCGGCGGCGAGGCAGTAGAGGTCGTCGAAGTACGGGTCGGGCCCGAGGAACTGGCCGTTGCCCTGGGCGTCGGCGCGGTTCATGTGCACGAGGGCCGCGTCGAGGCGCAGCGGCGGCATGGCCACGAGCTGCTCGGTACCGTACGGGTCCTGGACGAGCTTGAGGTCGGGATTGTGCTTCAGGACGTCCGACCCGAGCCCGGCGCGGGTCGGCAGGAAGGGCAGGCGGATGCCGGCGGCGTACAGCCCCCACTGGAGCATGCCCTCGTCGTACTCGGCGACCTCGACGGCGCCCCTCTGCCGCGCGGCACGGAAGTGCGGGTCGAGGGCGATGCTGTCGAGCGAGACGAAACCGAAGACGACCTTCCTGACCTTGCCCGCGGCACAGAGCAGGCCGACGTCCGGCCCGCCGTAGCTGACGACGGTCAGGTCCCTGAGGTCGGAGCGCAGGATCTCGCGTACGAGGGCCATGGGCTTGCGCCGTGAGCCCCATCCCCCGATGCCGATGGTCATTCCGGATCGGAGCCGCGACACGACGTCGCGCGTTGTCAGAGTCTTGTCGGCCATGTGTCCCTCATCGTTTCGTCTCGGGGCACTGCTCCAGCGCGGTGGCGAGCGGTGCGGAAAGGCGAGTCGCGTGCCGGGCATCCGTGGCCGGGCCACCATGTAGCAAGCGCTTGGTTGGTAGACTAACAGCCATCGGGAGTGGGTCAAGACCCTGATGCGAAGGAGGGCGGGACGATGGGCACGGTGGTGTGCGAGCGCGTCGGCGCGGTGGGCGTCGTCAGGATCAACCGCCCTCAGGTGCGTAACGCCCTCGACCCCGACACCCTCCTGGCGATGACCGACGCCCTGCTCGGGTACGACGCGGACCCGGGCGTGCGCGCGGTCGTGCTGACCGGCACCGGCGAGTTGTCCTTCAGCGCCGGGATGGACCTGCGCGCCGCGGCCGAGGGACGCCTGGTCGACGTGGCCCGCAGCCCTCTCACGCTACTGCGCGGCGGCTACCGCAAGCCGGTCATCGCCGCGGTCAACGGGCCCGCCGTCGGCGGCGGCTTCGAGCTCGCCCTCGCCTGCGACCTCGTGGTCGCGGCCGAGCACGCCTACTTCGCACTGCCCGAGGTGGGGCGCGGCATCGCCGCCTCCGAGGGCGGCACCGACCTGCCCCGTCGCCTGCCGATCGCCGTCGCCCTCGAGCTCGGGCTGACGGCCGAGCCACTTCCGGCGGCCCGGGCCCACGAGCTGGGCCTGGTCAACGCCGTGGTACCCGCCGACGAGGTCCTCCCGCGCGCGCTCGCGCTCGGCGCCCGGATCGCGACCCACTCTCCGGCGGCGGTGCTGGCGACCAAGCGGCTCATGCACCTGAGCCTCGACCCCCGCGAACGCGACCTCGCCGCGGCCAACCGGCTCGCGACCCTCGAACTGCTGGCCGGGCCCGATGCCGCCGAGGGCGCGGCCGCGTTCGTCGCCAGGCGCGCGCCGCGGTGGGCGGACGTGCCCTGAAGCTCAGGGGCGCGCTGTTGTGATCTGCTCGCGGCGGACGTGCCCTGAGCGCTCAGGGACGCACCGCCGCGATCTGCTCGCGCAGCCAGGTGATCGAGCGGGTCACCGCCGACTCGGCCCCCTCAGCCTCGATGGCCGGGCCGAGCAGCTCGACGTCGACGATGCCGGTGTAGCCGGCCCGCAGCACGCTCCCCAGCAGGCCGGCCATCGGCAGGTCGGCGTCCCCGGGCACCCACCGGTTCGGGAAGGTCGAGGTGCCGACCCGGAAGTCGGACACCTGCAGGATCTCGATCCGCGCGACCCGCTCGCGGACCAGGTCGGTCAGTCCCCGCTCCTGCCAGCAGCAGTAGAGGTCGAGGCAGATGCCGATGCCGCAGAGGTCGGCCAGGGCGAGGGCGTCCCGCGCGGTGTGCGTGAAGCTCAGGTCGCACCTGACCGGCAGGGTGTTCTCCACAGCGAGGCGCACCCCGTGCTCACGGGCGGTGGCCACGACCGGGGCGATCCGCTCGGCGAACCGGTCGGCCGCCGCCTCCCACGTCAGGTGCGCCGAGGGGCCCGACGTGAGATAGACGAGGTCGGCTCCGAGCGTACGGGCGTTGACGACGCCGGTCCGCAGCGCCGCGACCTGCTGCGCCCAGCCCGACTCGTCGTCCGGATGGGCGGTGAAGCCGTGCACGAGGTAGCCGAGCCGTACGTCGTGCTCGGCGAGCAGGTCGCCGAGGGCCGGCACGCCGAAGGCGGCGACCTTGCCGCACTGCAGGCCGACGAGGTCGGTGCCGGTACGCCGGTACATCGCGATCTCCTCGGGCAGGGCCCAGGACATCGCGGCCATGCCGCTGACGCAGAGCGGGTTGATCGTGGTGGACATCGGGCCCCTGTCGGGTTCGGGGTCGTCCGGGTGTCGGACGTCGGTCAGTCGAGGTATTCGACGCGCACCCGGCGCACCCCGAGGGGCGCCAGGTGCGGCCGCAGCCGCGCCGTGACGGCCTCGGCGATCCGCTCCGGGGTCCACGCGGCGTGCCGCAGCACGGGGTCGGCGAGCGCCGGGTGGGTCGTCAGCATGAGCTCGGGACCGTTGGCGCGCAGCACCTGGCCGGTGAGCTCGGCGCTGAGGTCCGAGAGCAGGTAGATCAGCAGCGGCACGTTGGCCTCGGGGGCGATCCCCGCGTTCTGCCCGCTCGGGGCACCCCGGAACTGCGCGAGCACCTCGGCCATCCGGGTCTGCGCGTTCGGGGAGATGGCGTTGACGCGGATCCCGGCCTCGGCGAGCTCGGCTGCCCACGCGTAGGTGAGCGTGGCGATCGCGGCCTTCGTCGCCCCGTACACGGCCGTCTCGGCGCGGCCCATCTGCTCGCCCGAGGTGACGTTGACCAGGACCCCGTGGCCCTGGGTGCGCATCGCCGCGATCGCGGCGTCGCCCCAGGCGATGGTGCCGAGCACGTTGACCTCGAGCAGCCGGCGCACGGCGGCCTCGGCCTCCGTGCCGGCGTGGGCCATGGCGAAGACGCCGGCGTTGTTGACGAGGCCGTCGAGCTGGCCGTGCTCGGCGAGGCAGTCACGCACGACGTCGTGCGCGGTCGCCCAGTCCGCGACGTCGGCGACCCGGATCGAGCCACGGCCACCAGCCGCGGCGAGCTGCCCGCCGAGCCGCTCGAGTCCCCGCTCGTCGACGTCGACGGCGACCACGTGGGCCCCGGCCGCGGCGATGCCGCGCGCGTACGCCGCCCCCAACCCGTTGGCGGCGCCGGTGACGATGACGACGCGGCCGGCGAGCAGGCCGGCCCCCTCGTCGAGGCTGGCGGCGGGTGGACGACCGAGCCCGTTGCCGGGCGGCACGGTGGGGATCGGATCGGGCATGCGGGCAGCCCCTCTCGGCGATCGAAGCCGGAGCGCGAACCTCCGCGCAATCTAACGAGCGCTTGGTTGGTTGAACGCTAGGCGACACGATCTCCCCGGTCAAGGAAGATCCTTGCCTCCACGCGCACAGGGGGTGTCGAGTGGTATAAACAAGCGCTTGACCGACAACGTTCGAGGAAACCGGGAGCATCCCAGATGTCGACGACCCAGGACCGCCGCTCGGTCATCCTCGACAACGCCGCGCACCTGTTCGCCGCCAAGGGGATCGGCGCCACGACCGTCCGCGAGATCGCCGACTCGGTCGGCATCCTCTCGGGCAGCCTCTACCACCACTTCAAGTCCAAGGACGAGATGGTCGACGCGATCATCTCGGACTACCTGACCGACCTGACCGACCGCTACGCCAAGGTGCTGGCGTCCGAGGAAAGGCCGGCGACCCAGCTACGCGAGCTCGTGACGAGCTCGCTGGCCAACATCGAGGCACACCCGCACGCGACCGAGATCTACCAGAACTCGAGCACCTACCTGCCCACGATCGAGGGCTACGAGCACATCCGCGAGTCGGCCGCCTCGATCCAGCGGGCCTGGATCCAGGTGCTCGAGGCCGGCATCGCCAGCGGCGACTTCCGCAACGACATCCCGGTACGCGTACTGCACGGCATGCTGCGTGACTCGCTGTGGCTCTCGGTCCGCTGGTTCAAGCCGACCCCGTCGTACTCCATGGCGACCTTCGCCGACGACCTCGTCTCGGTGTACCTCGACGGGATTCTCGCCCGCGACTGAGGAGGCGCTCCATGACGGCAGCGGGTCATGCCCGGACCGGTCCGGTCCCGAGCGGCACCACCCGACACCCCGGGCTCCCGGCGGGGGTCGACGCCTGGCTCGGCCGCGCCGTGCCCGAGCTGCGGGGGAACCTGCGACACGAGCTCATCGCCGGGGGACGCTCCAACCTCACCTACCGGACCACCGACGCGGCCGGCCACGTCGTCGTGCTGCGACGTCCACCGCTCGGGGACCACCCGGCCACCGCGCACGACGTGCTGCGCGAAGCGCGGATCCTCCGTGGGCTGCATGGCCAGCTCCCGGCGCCGCGAGTGCTCGCCGTCGAGGAGACGGGCGAGGTGGCCGGCGCCCCTCTCGTCGTGCTCGAGCACCTCGACGGCACGATCCTGCGCAGTCCCGCCGACGTCGAGCGGCACACCACCGAGGCCGACCGCGCGCTCATCGGCCCCGCGATCGTCGACGCCCTCGTGGCCCTGCACGGGCTCGGGCCGGAGGTCATCGGGCTCGGGGGTCTGGCCCACCGCCGCGACTACATCACCCGCCAGCTCGGGCGCTGGCACGACAACTGGCACCGGACCAGGATCCGCGACCTGCCCGATCTGCAGACCGCGCACGAGCATCTCGTGGCCGCGGCTCCCGAGCAGTCCCGCTCGGGGATCGTGCACGGGGACTTCCGCCTCGACAACTGCATGCTCGACTCCCGGTGGCGGGTGCAGGGCGTGCTCGACTGGGAGCTGACCACGGTCGGAGACCCCCTGGCCGACGTCGGCCAGCTGCTCGTCTACTGGGCGCAGGCCGACGACGAGGCCCGTGCGCTGCACGACCCGGCCACGGTCCTGCCCGGCTTCTCGACCCGGGACGAACTGCTCGCCCGGTACTGCCTCGCCACCGGCACCGACCTGGCCCGGATCGACTACTTCGTCGCCTACAACTGGTGGAAGACCGCGTGCATCGTCGAGGGCGTGCACACCAGGGTCGCACAGGGCGCGATGAGCGGTGGCGACCGCACCGCGGCCTCGTTCGCCGAGCAGTCGGCCGCCGTCGCGGGCCGGGCCGCGACCCTCGCGGCGGCGCTGCGCCGGCACTGACCCCGGCCCGGCCGCGGACCCAAGCACCCCGACACCTCCGACCCGGCACAGGAACCCCGGTCGCGTTCGCACCGGGGCCCCTACCGAGGGTCGACGACCGCGCACCTGCCGGCCGCCAGTGAGCGTCGACGAGGATGCGGGTCGTTGGTGGTGCCGAGGTTGTGCGGTGCCGGGTGTCGGCGTGCGGGGGCTGTTCCCCTCGTAGCCGCGGCCAACAGTGATCGGCGTGACGAAGCGCCCGCTCATGCCGCCGACCGTGCGCGTTCGGCGCCGCCCTGTCGTGCCGAGAAGGGTGCGTTGACAGTTCATCGCTTGGTAACGCGAACAGCGCTGGGGTCGCCGAGGCGCGAAGGCCGCATGACCACCGTCCCGGGGTGAACTGCACCTGCTCACTCTCTGGCAGCTGTCGCCGTAAGTTCCGAAGTGTGGCCGGACACTACGTGGTGTGAGAGAAGAGCACGCAGCCGAGCGGCACGAACAACGGTTCGTGGAGCTGTGGACTGAACACGGACCTCGGGTGATGGCGTACGCGTTGCGACACCTTGACTCCGATTCCGCACAGGATGTGGTGTCGGAGACGTTCCTGGTGGCCTGGCGGAAGCTCGCCAGTGTTCCGGACGACCCCTTGCCCTGGCTGCTCGTGGTCGCCCGCAACACCATCTCCAACCTGCGTCGATCGGGACATCGGCAGGCACGAGTGGCCGTCGAGTTGGAACGGTTCCGGCAGGTCGCGGAGCCGGCGGCTGCCGCCGATGTTCTCGCCACGGAGCGCGCTACCGTGCTGACCCAACTGGCGACGCTGACCCCGAAGGAGCGGGAGGCGCTGCTGCTGATCGCTTGGGACGGCTTGACCCCGGAGCAGGCGGCGCGGGTGGCGGGCTGCTCACTACCGGCCTTCCATGTACGGGTGTTCAGGGCGCGGCGGCGACTACGCGCCAGCGGCGAGCCGGACGCGCCGCCTCACGTCGACGCTGCCCAACGTCCACTGCCATCTGCAGGAGGCACCGCATGACCAAGGATCGCGACATGATGATCGTTGTCGAGAAGCTCAGGCCGGTTACCGCAGTCGATGACCGCTGGCCTGCCTCGACTCGGGAAGCAGCGCTGGCACACCTGTTGGTCAACATCGCCGGCGACCTCCCGGAGGCCCCTCCACGGTCGCACAGACGGCGGGTCGTGTTTACCGCCGCATTGGCTGCCGGGCTTGTCGCTTCGGGTGCGAGCATCGCCGTCGCCGGAGGGCTGCTGCCCGAGTCATTCACTAAGCCGTTGTCGTTCTGGGCGACCGAAACCGGGGGCGCGGTGGACGTCCAGACAGCACGACGAGTGGCCCAGGCACCGGGCCCGGACGGCACCGTACTGTCCGTCTGGTCCGCCAAGGGCCAGGACGGCACCACCTGCATAGCCCCCCTGTTCGAGCCGCCCGGTGACCTCGACCGGCCGGCCCCGACAAGCTTCAAACTTGCCGGGGGACAGTGCACGGGCGCGGCGGACCGGGGCACGGAGCCGCTCAGCACCATGGGCGGATCCGAGGACGGCGGCGGAATACACACGATGTGGGCTGCCGCCGGGGATGCGGTACGGGCGGAACTGCGACTGCCCGACGGGTCCGTGCGGTTAGCCGTACGCGCCGAAGACGTGTTCTTTTTCTGGTACCTCGCCAACGAGAGCGTCGACCCGCCGGTCTTGGTCGGGTACGACGCCGCCGGAAAGGTGGTGGCGGAACGGTCGCCACCCAACCTGAGAAAGCGGGTGCACCCCGGGACCGGCGGTTGATCTTCAACGGCGTACACCGACCCCGACTTCCCGGTAACGCCATCGCGTCCGGATCGGCCCCGCAGTATTCATGGCCGTCGCGGCAATGAACGTGTGCCGCCAGCGCGTCACCCAACACCGTCAACGCCTATGGTCTCGGCGACCGAAGCCCTGTCATGCCGCGAGCCGGGCGCCAGCGGGTGCCAGCTCACGTCCACGGATCTACTCATCGTGAGTAGCGGACGTGGGTCGTCGGGTCGGCCGCCCTCGTAGCGTCCCGAATGCTTCGCGCCCCACCTCTGCACGTCTGGTACCCGACCTGCACCGGAACCCGTACGCCGACACCGGGTCAGGCGCGCTGTCGAGCTGCCCCCACGGACGGGCAGGGGTTTGGCGCCGGTTGATCGCATGCGTGGGGCAGCTCGACACCGTCGTTCCGGCCCCACGGACGCTGGTCACGTCACCCGCAGCGGACCGACGACCTGGGCATCCTGCCGCCTGACCCGGCAGCCGCATTCTGCTCGGCGGGCAACTGCCGGCGAGGCGGTCCTTCCCGTATCTGGGGCAAGGCCGGCAGCAGGCGGTCAGAGAGTGGGCTCGCGCCGGTCCGGGTTGACATCGACCGGACCGCAAATGGCCTGCCGGTCAAACGATCGACCGGGCACTGGTCAGGGCCCCTGTGGCCGATGGGCGCGGCGCCCTAGGAGAGCCGTTCGACGACCATCGCCATGCCCTGGCCGCCGGCCGTGCACATCGTCTCGAGACCGAACTGGCCGTCGCGGGCCCGCAACCCGTTGATGAGGGTCGTCGTCATCCGCGCTCCGGTCTGGCCGAACGGGTGGCCCAGGGCGATCGCGCCGCCGTGGACGTTGACCCGCTCGGGAGCGACCTTGAGGTCCCAGATGGAGGGGACGACCTGCGCGGCGAACGCCTCGTTGAGCTCGACGAGATCGATGTCGGCCATCGAGAGCCCGGCCAGCGCGAGGGCCCGCTTCGAGGCCTCGACCGGGCCGAGACCCATGATCTCCGGCGAGATCGCCGAGACGCCCGTGGACAGGATCCGGGCCAGCGGCGTGATGCCGAGCTCGGCGGCCCTGCGGGCGGACATGACGACGAGGGCGGCCGCGCCGTCGTTGAGCGCGCAGCAGTTGCCCGCGGTCACCGTACCGTCGGGCCGGAAGACCGGCTTGAGGCCGGAGAGCGACTCGACGGTCACCCCGGCGCGGGGCCCGTCGTCGGTGGCCACGACGGTGCCGTCGGCGAGGGTCACGGGCGTGATGTCGGTGGCGAAGAAGCCCGACTCGATCGCGGCCCGGGCCCGCTGCTGGCTCGAGGCGGCCCACTCGTCCTGCTCAGCGCGGCTCACCCCGCGGTGGCTCGCGACGTTCTCGGCGGTCTCGCCCATCGCGATGTAGACGTCGGGCAGCTCGCCCGCGTCGCGCGGGTCGGTCCACGGGCCGGCGCCACCCTGGGCGCGGGCGGCGGTGCGCTCCCCCGCCGCGGCGAAGATCGGGTTCTTCGTGTCCGGCATGCCGTCGGACTTGCCGGCGGCGAAGTGCGAGACCACCTCGACCCCGGCGGAGACGAGCACGTCCGCCTCACCGGCGCGGATGGCGTGCAGCGCCATCCGGGTCGTCTGCAGGCTCGAGGCGCAGTAGCGCTGCACCGTCGTCCCGGGGACCCGGTCGAGCCCGAGCTCGACGGCGACGACGCGCCCGAGGCCCCAGCCCTGCTCGCCGGCCGGCTGCGCGCAGCCGAGCATGAGGTCGTCGATCCGGGTCGGGTCGAGCGACGGCACCTGGGCCAGGGCCGCCTGGACCATCTGGGTCGCCAGGTCGTCGGCCCGCATCGAGGCCAACGACCCCTTGAAGGCCCGGCCGATCGGCGAGCGCGCCGCGGCGACGATGACTACGTCCTGCATGGTGTCCTCCGATTTCGGGCTGGTGCCCGTGACGGCGGTGCCGTCGGTGTCAGGTCTGGTCGGGTTCGCGCTCACCCGGTGAGCTTGAACTTCTGGATCTTTCCGCTCGGGGTCCGTGGCAGGGCCGGAACGACGCTGAAGCTGCGGGGGCGCTTGAAGTTGGCCAGCCGGTCCCGGCACCACGCCTCGAGCTCGTCGACGAGCACCGACTCGTCGCCACCCCAGTCGGGAACGGTCTGCACGAAGGCGCTGCCGACCTCGCCCATCCGCGCGTCGGGCACCCCGACGACGGCGGCGTCGGAGACCGCGGGGTGCTCGCACAGCACGCGCTCGACCTCGGCGGGGTAGACGTTGAAGCCCCCGACCATGTAGACGTCCTTGATCCGGTCGGTGATGCGCAGGTAGCCGTCCTCGTCGACCCAGCCGACGTCGCCGGTGTGCAGCCAGCCGTCCTCGTCGATGGCCTGTGCGGTGGCGACCGGGTCCTCGAAGTAGCCCAGCATGACGTTGTAGCCACGCACGAGGACCTCGCCGGACTCACCGGCCGGCAGCGCCTGCCCGTCGATACCGGCGATCCGCAGCTCGGTGCCCGGGATCGCCCGTCCGCAACTGGTCGAGATCCGCTCGATGTCGGCGTCGGGCGGACACACGGTCGCGGTGCCGCACGTCTCGGTCAGGCCGTAGGCGGTGATGACGTCGCGGAAGCCGAGTTCCTCGCGCATCCGGCGCAGCAGCGGCACCGGCACGATCGTGGCCCCGGTGACGGCCAGGCGCACGGAGCTGACGTCGTAGGCGCCGAAGTCGGGGTGCGCGAGCAGGGAGGTGTAGACGGTGGGCGCGCCGGGGAAGACGGTGACGCGTTCCCGCTCGACGAGACGCAGCACGGTCGCGACGTCGAACACGGCGACCGGGATGATCGTGGCGCGCATGAGCAGGCAGGCCAGGATGCCGGCCCGGTAGCCGAAGCTGTGGAAGAACGGGTTGACCATGAGGTAGCGGTCGCCGCGCCGCAGCCCGACGAGCCGGGCCCACTGCAGGTCGACGCGCAGGTTCGAGGCGTGCGAGACCATCGCACCCTTGGGGTAGCCGGTGGTGCCCGAGGTGAACAGGATGTCGGCCATGCCCTCGGGGTCGAGGGCGGCGATCCGTCCGTCGACGATGGCGGGGTCGACCTGGTCGGCCAGCGCGGTGAAGCCGGCCAGGGACCACACGCCGGCAGCGGCCTGCTCGCGGTCCGCGGCGGCGGACAGGTCGACGACGGTACGCACCGAGGGCAGCAGCGGCACGGGGCACCCGATGGCCGGTGGTGGCCCGTCGCCGCGCAGCGCGGCCAGGTAGTCGGCACCCAGGAAGGTATCGTCGAGGATGACCATCGTGGCCCGGACCTTGGCGATGGCGTACCGCGCCTCCTCCCCGCGGAAGCGGGTGTTGACGGGGCAGAGCACGCCCCCGGCGGCCAGCACGCCGAGGGCGCTGACGACCCAGTCCGCGCTGTTCGGGGCCCAGACGACGACGCGGTCCCCCGGCTCGAGACCGTGCGCGACCGCGGCCCGGGCGAACCGGGTGACGGCCGCGTCGAGCTCGGCGAAGGTCATCCGTACGTCACCGTCGACCAGGGCCTCGATTTCGGCGGCGTCCTGCGCGGCCTGCCGCAGCAGGGCGGGGATCGTGGTCAGCACGTCACTCACGCACATCTCCTCACGCGGAGCCGGTCACTTGTCTGGCGCGGACCACAGACTACCAACCAAGCGCTTGCTAGACTAGCTGCGGCAACGCCGGCCACGCCGTCAGCGAGCCACGCAGACTCAACCGATCCGACGTCCGGCACCGACCGGCGAGGAATCCGCAGGAAGGGACCCCGGTGGCAGAGGCATACATCGTGGACGCCGTCCGCACCCCCGTCACGCGACGCGGCGGCGCGCTCGCGGGCATCCACTCCGCTGACCTGGGCGCCGCCGCGCTCACCAGCCTCATGAGCTCCTCGGGGATCGACCCCGACGCCGTCGAGGACGTCGTGTTCGGCTGCGTCGACACCATCGGTTCGCAGGCCGGCGACATCGCCCGCACCGCCTGGCTCGCCGGCGGCCTCCCGCAGCACGTACCCGGGGTCACCGTCGACCGGCAGTGCGGCTCGAGCCAGCAGGCGGTGCACTTCGCGGCCCAGGCCGTCATGGCCGGGGTCAACGACGTCGTCGTGGCCGGAGGCGTGCAGAACATGAGCGCCATCCCCATCTCGGCCGCGATGCTCACCGGCCAGCAGTACGGCTTCGACGACCCCTTCTCCGGGTCCAAAGGCTGGCGCGAACGCTACGGCGACGAGGAGATCTCGCAGTTCCGCTCAGCCGAGATGATCGCCGAGAAGTGGGACATCAGCCGGGAGGACATGGAACGCTTCGCCCTGCGCAGCCACCAGCGGGCCCTGCGGGCCATCGCCGAGGGCCGCTTCACCCGCGAGATCCGCGCCGTCGGCGACGTCGACACCGACACCTGTCCGCGCGCCGACACGAGCCTGGAGAAGATGGCCGGTCTCAATCCGCTCACCCCGGGCGGCCGGGTCACCGCCGCCGCGGCGAGCCAGATCTGCGACGGCGCGGCTGCCCTGCTCGTCATGAGCGAGCGGGCCGTGGCCGAGCACGGGGTGACCCCGCGCGCCCGGATCCACCACCTGTCGGTACGCGCCGACGACCCGGTGTGGATGCTCACCGCCCCGATCCCGGCCACCGCCCACGCGCTCGGGCGGACCGGGCTGTCGATCGAGGACATCGACCTGTTCGAGGTCAACGAGGCGTTCGCCTCGGTCGTGCTCGCCTGGATCAAGGAGACGGGGGCCGACCCGGAGCGGGTCAACGTCAACGGCGGCGCGATCGCCCTGGGCCACCCCCTCGGCGCCACCGGCGCCCGGCTCATGACCACCCTGCTGCACGAGCTCGAACGCACCGGTGGCCGCTACGGCCTGCAGACGATGTGTGAGGGTGGCGGCCAGGCCAACGTGACGATCATCGAGAGGCTCTGATGACCCAGTCCCCCGCCACGCCCGACGGCGTCGACCTGACCGGCCAGGTCGCCATCGTCACCGGCGGCACCCGTGGCATCGGCGCCGAGATCACCCGTACCTTCCTCAGGGCCGGGGCACGGGTGCTCGTGTGCGGCCGCAGCGAGCCCGAGCAACTGCCCGAGGTCGACGGACGCACGCCCGTCTTCGTCCGGTCGGACGTGCGCGACCCGGAGCAGGCCAAGGCCCTCGTCGCCGCGGCGGTGGACCGGTTCGGCCGGCTCGACATCCTGGTCAACAACGCCGGTGGCGCGCCGAACGCCGACACCGCGACGGTCTCCCCCCGCTTCGTCTCGGCGATCGTCACGCTCAACCTGCTCGCTCCGTTCTACGTCGCCCAGCAGGCCAACGAGGTCATGCAACGGCAGGGCAGCGGGACGATCATCAACATCGGCTCGGTCGCCGGGGCCAACCCGGCCCCGGACACCGCCGCGTACGCCGCGGCCAAGGCGGGCCTGACGATGCTGACCCGGTGCCTCGGGCTCGACTTCGCGCCGGCGGTGCGGGTCAACCAGGTGACGGTGGGCCTCGTGCGGACGGACCTGTCGCACCTCTACTACGGCGACGAGGCGGGACAGGACCGCGTGGCCCGGACGATCCCCATGCGGCGGATGGCCACCCCGGCCGACGTCGCCGCGGCCTGCCTGTTGCTCGCCTCGCCGCTGGCCGGCTACGTCACCGGCACGGAGATCGTCGTCGCCGGGGGCGGCGAGATCCCGTCGCGGCACCTGGCCGCCCAGCCGCCCGGCACCGGTCCGCTCGGCTGAGCCAAGCCGGGCACGTACGACAGCGGGGTCCGCACCGACCGGTGCGGACCCCGCTGTCATGCGCTGTCGCCTGCCGGCTCAGAGACCGGCGAGCGCTGCCACCTCGGCGCGGACCGTCGCCGGGGAGCCGGCCAGCAGCTGGGCCGACTTGCCGCGCTTGAAGAACAGGTGCGCGTCGTGCTCGAAGGTGAACCCGATGCCGCCGTGCAGCTGGATCGCCTCGGCGGCGACGGCCATCAGCGTGTCGGTGCACACGAGCTTGGCCAGTGCCGCGTCGTGCGAGCGGGTGGCGGCCCCGGTGCGCAGCGTCGTGACGAGGTGGTCGGCCGTGGCCCGCGCTCCGGCGACCGCGACGGCGAGGTCTGCGCAGCGGTGCTTGAGGGCCTGGAACGACCCGATCGGGCGGCCGAACTGCTCGCGGACCTTGAGGTACTCGACGGTGCGGTCGAGGCAGGCGCGGGCGGCGGCGGCCGACTCCAGCGCGAGCATGGCGCGCACGTGGTCGAGCAGCACCCGGGGGCCCTCGCCGCCGGGGGCGTCGACCCGGGTGGCGGCGGCCTCGCGGAGGTGCACCGTGCTCAGCCGCCGGGTCTGGTCGAGCGTCATGTGCGTCCGCACGTCCACCCCGGCGTCGGTCGGGTCCACGGCGTAGACGCCGAGCCCACCGCCGGCGTCCCGGGCGGTGACCAGGACGACGCGGGCGGCCTCGACTCCGGCGACGAGGGTCTTGGTCCCGGTCAGCGCCCACTCGTCCCCGGTGCCGGTGGCCCGGGTGGCGGTCCGCTCGAGGTCCCAGCCCGCGCCGTCCTCGGCGAGGGCACTGGCCAGGGTCAGCTGCTCGTCCACGACGCGCGCCAGCAGGGGCTCGGCGCTCGGGCCGAGGGCGCGGGCGGCGAGGACCGCGGTGAGGCTCGTCGCGAGCGCGCCGGGCACGAGCCGGGCCCCGAGCTCCTCGATGACGGCGGTCGCGGCGGACACGTCGAGGCCGAGCCCGCCGAGGTGTTCCGGCACGACGAGGCCGAGCAGGCCCAGCTCAGCCGTGAGCAGCTCGTGCAGCCGCGGGTCGTGGCCCTGCGCCCCGACCATGAGCTCGTGGGTGCGGCGCAGGTCGGCCTGCTCGTCGAGCACCTCGACGACGGAGGCGCGGATCTGGGCCACCTCCTCGGCCGCCTCGGGACGCCACGTCCCGGCCACCGCCTGGGGGTCGGCGCTCGCTTCGGTCATCGTCCTCACCTCATCGGGGCAGACCGAGCAGGCGCTCGGCGATGATGTTGCGCTGGATCTCGTTGGAGCCGCCGTAGATCGTGTTGGCGCGGCTGAAGAGGAAGTGGGTCTGGGCGTCGTCCAGCTCGTACCCGGGCCCGGTGAGCAGCGCCCCGGCCCCCTCGACGTCGACCGCGAGCTCGCCGAGCGAGCGGTTCCACGTGGCCCACTGCAGCTTGGAGATCGACGCCTCCAGGCCGGACAGCCCCGCACCGGCGGACGCGAGCAGCCGCACCGCCGAGTGCCGCATCACCTCGAGCCCGATGTACGCCTCGACGAGGCGGTCACGCAGCGCCGGCTCCTGCCAGGCGCCGTTCTCGTGGGCCCGGGCGATGACGGCGTCGAGGCGCCGACGGAAACCGATCTGCTGGCCGAGGGTGGACACGCCGCGCTCGAAGCCCAGGGTGCCCATGGCGACCTTCCAGCCCTCGCCCTCGGCGCCGACGCGGTGCTCGACGGCGGCGACGGCCCCGTCGAAGAAGACCTCGTTGAACTCGCTCGTGCCGGTCAGCTGGGTGATCGGGCGCACCGTGATGCCGGGCTGGTGCATCGGCACGAGCAGGTAGGACAGGCCTGCGTGCCGGGTCGAGCCGGGGTCGGTGCGGCACAGCACGAAGCACCAGTCGGCCAGGTGCGCGAGCGAGGTCCACACCTTCTGCCCGGTGATGACGTAGCTGTCGCCCCGGCGCTCGGCGCGGGTACGCACCCCGGCGAGGTCCGAGCCGGCGTCGGGCTCGGAGTAGCCCTGGCACCAGATGTCCTCGCCGCTGGTGATGCCGGGCAGGAACCGCGCCTTCTGCTCCGGCGTGCCGAAGGCGAGCAGGGTCGGGCCGAGCAGTTGCTCGGACATGTGCCCGAGCCGGCCGGGGGCGGCCGCGCGGGCGTACTCCTCGTGGTAGATGACCTGCTGGGCCAGGGTGGCGGGGCGACCGCCGTACTCGCTGGGCCAGCCGAGGCCGATCCAGCCGGCCCGGCCCAGGTGGCGCTCCCACTGGCGGCGCAGCTCGTGCGCCTCGTGCTCGCGTCCCTCGCCGCCGGTGCCGACGGCCCCGGCGAACGGCCCGCTGAGGGCCTCGTGGAGCCAGCCGCGGATCTCGGCCCGGAACTGCTCGTCGCTCACCGGCGCGCCGGTGGCCTGCGCCGCGTCCGTACCCATGTCAGGCGCCGTAGACGGGGGTCGGCGGCTCGGCGCGGGCGATGAGGTCGGCGATCGCGTCGGTGAGTTCCTCCGGCTTCCACCGCTCGCCCCTGGTGGCGGTTGGCCCGTGGCGCCAGCCGTCGGCGAGCGAGACCTCGCCGCCGGCGACCTCGAAGACGGCTCCGGTGACGGCCTGCGCGGCGTCGGACCCGAGCCAGACCACGAGGGGGGAGACGTTGGCCGGGTCCATCGCGTCGAAGCCCGTCTCGGGGGCGGCCATCGCCTCGGCGAAGACGGCCTCGGTCATCGGCGTACGGGCCGAGGGGGCGATCGCGTTGACGACGATGCCGTAGCGGGCCCACTCGACGGCCGCGATCCGGGTCAGGGCGGCGATCCCGGCCTTGGCGGCGCCGTAGTTGCCCTGCCCGACGCTGCCCATGAGGCCCGCGCCGGAGGACGTGTTGACGACGCGCGCGGCGACCTGTCGGCCGGCCTTGGCCTCGTCCCGCCAGTACGCGGCGGCGTGGCGCATCGGGACGAAGTGGCCCTTGAGGTCGACCCGCAGGACGAGGTCCCACTCCTGCTCGCTCATGTTGACAAGCATCCGGTCGCGGTTGATGCCGGCGTTGTTGACGAGGGTGTGCAGCCCGCCGAAGGTCTCGACGGTCTCGCGCACGAGGCGCTCACCGTAGGCCCAGTCGCTGACGTCGCCGGTGCTGACGACCGCGCGACCGCCCGCTGCGCGGATCTCGTCGACGACGGCCTGGGCCGCCTCCCGGCTGCTCTCGACGTCGTTGACGACGACGTCGGCGCCCTGCCGGGCGTACTCGAGGGCGTGCACCCGGCCCAGCCCCTGTCCCGCACCGGTCACGATCACCGTTCGTCCTACGCAGAAGCCGCTCACGACACGCCCTTTCACTCGTGGTGCGGCCAGAAAACCACACCCGACGCTAGCTATGCAAGCAAGCGCTTGGTAGGGTCCGCGAAACGACAGAAGGACGGCGGACCACGTGACGATGTTCTCGGCCCTGCGATTCCGAGACTTCCGCTTCGTACTCCTGACCCTGGTGCTGTCCCAGGCCGGCTACTGGGGCTGCAACATCGCCTTCCAATCGGTGCTCACCGAGGTCGACGGCACCCCGGCGACGATGGGCGCGCTCTTCTTCTGCCTGCTCGTGCCGTTCACGCTCTTCTCCATCCCGGCCGGGGTGCTGGCCGACGCCTTCGACCGGCGACGGCTGCAGATCGGCGTGCTCCTGGCGACGAGCGCCCTGGCCGGGATCTGCGCGGCGACGGTCGCGGCCAGGGTCGTCGACCTGCCCGTGCTGCTCGTGCTCGCCTTCCTCGCCGGCACCGGGATCAGCTTCCTGTCCCCGGTGACCCAGGCACTCGTGGCCAACACCGTCCCGGCCGAGGCGCTCGGCAACGCCGTCCCGATCCAGGCCGCCGGGCTCAACCTCGCCCGCTCGATCGGCCCCGCGGTCGCCGGGCTGATCCTCGTGGCCTGGGGACCGCTGGGCACCTTCGTGATGTACGCGACGCTCAGCCTCGCCGCGGTCGCCGCCGCGGTCGCGGTGCGCACCCGTCGCGTCCCGCCGGTCACCCCGGTGGTCCGCGAGGGCCTGGCCGCGCAGGTCCGCGCCGGCATCCGGCACGCCCGGGAGCGGCCCCCGGCCGCGCTCTGCCTGGTCATCGTAGGGGTCAACGCCTTCTTCGGGTGCACCTTCACGACCCAGCTCGCCGTCCGGGCGACCTCGACCTCGGACCATCCGGAGACGGTCTTCCCCATGCTCGTGGCCCTGACCGGGCTGGGCTCGTTCCTCGGGGTCCTCGTCGTGGCCCGGCTCTCCGGGCGCGTCGCCACCGTGTGGCACGCCGCGGTCACCCTCGGCCTGCTCGCCGTGAGCACCGCGCTGCTCGGGGCGGCGACGACAGTTCCCGTGCTCGCGTGGGCCGCGCTGCTGTGCGGCTCGTTCAGCATCGGCGCCATGGTGATCCTGCAGACGGTCGTCCAGCGGGTCGTCGACGACGCGCAGCGCGGCCGGGCGATGAGCCTCTACTTCCTCGGCTGGGGCGGCATGCCGTTCGGTGCCCTCCTGCTCGGCGGGCTGAGCACGTGGTTCGGCTCCGCGACCGCCTTCCTGCTGTACGCCGCCGCGTGCCTCGCGACGGCGATCACGGTGATCGTGTGGTTGCGGCGCGGGGGCACCGCCCCCCTGCCCGCGACGTGACCGCCCCGGCCCCTCCTGCTCCCTGCCGACCCACCGCCCCTTGAAGGAGTTCGCCGTGACCGACCAGTCCCCCCCGACCACGCCCGCGGCGGCGCTGCCCGTGCCCGCCGACTTCGCCCACCGCACCGGTGTCGCGCTCGTCACCGGCGGCAGCGGCGGCATCGGCCGGGTCGTCGCCCTCGAGCTGGCCCGCCGGGGGTCGGCGGTGGCGATCACCTACCGCAGCAACGCCGAGGCGGCCCGGCAGGTGCTCGACGAACTGCCGCCCGTCGCGTCCGGCACGCACTCGGCGCACCATCTCGACCTCACCGACGCCGAGGCCACCGCCGCGCTCGTGACCGAGCTCACCGGAAGCCACGGTCCGCTGCACACGATCGTGCACGCGGCCGGGCCGCACGTGCCCATGCGGCACCTGTCGACGGTGCGCCCCGCGCAGTTCGCCGCGCAGGTGGCCAACGACACGACCGCCTTCTTCACGCTGGTCTCGGCCTGCCTGCCGGCCCTGCGGGAGAGCTGCGGCAACGTCGTGGCGATCACGACCGCGGCGACGGCGCGCTACCCCACCCGCGACGGCCTCTCCGCCGCACCGAAGGCGGCGGTCGAGGCGCTCGTGCGGGCCTTCGCCAACGAGGAGGGCCGCTTCGGCATCCGGTTCAACTGCGTCGGGCCGGGCATGCTCACCGACGGGATGGCGGAGCGGCTCATCGCCTCGGGAGACCTCGACGAACGCGCCCTGGCCGTCGCCCGGTCCTCGACCCCGCTGCGGCGGTTCGGCGACGCGCTCGACATCGCCGAGGCCGCCTGCTTCCTGGCCAGCGACCGGGCCGACTTCGTCACCGGGCAGAAGCTCGATGTCGACGGCGGCTTCGGTGTCTGAACAGCCCCGGTCCCCGTCGATTTCGGACCCCTGTGGCGAAGGGGACGCGGCGACCAGGGTCTCCGACGCGGTCGGGCTGGAGGTGCTGCTCGCCGAGCGGGCCATCGAGCGGGCCCTGCTGCGCTACGCGCGCGGGGTCGACCGGATGGACCGGGACCTCGCCGCGAGCGCCTTCCACCCGGACGCCCGGATCACCCTCGGCGGCACCGTGGCCGACCGGGACACGACGCTGGACGTGGTCTTCGCGCTCGTGGCGCGGCGCACCATGACGATGCACTACCTGACGAACGTCCTGGTCGAGCTCGACCCGACCGACCCGGACCGGGCCCGGGCCGAGACGTACGGCATCGCGTTCCAGCGCAGCGCGTCGGAGCCGCCGCACGGCAACATCGTCAGCGGGTTCCGCTACGTCGACCTCGTCACCCGGCGCGCGGGTGAGTGGCGGGTACGGGAACGTCTCACCGTCTCGGAGTGGCAGCGGGTCGACGACCTCGCCGGACAGTGGCCGCTCCCCGAGGCCTCGCTGCGGGGAGCCCGCGACGGGTCCGACCCGGCCAGCCGCCCGTGGCCGCCCGACGGCCCGGGTACCTAGCCACCGGACAGTGCCGTCAGCTCGGGCCGGGGCGCGACCCGCCGAGCATCGCGCGCATCCCGCCGTGGTTGCCGGCGACGAGGGCGGCCCGGTCCAGGCCGGAGCGCCGCGCGGCGACCTCGGCCTGCTGGCGCACGACGTGTACCGGGCCGGCACCCAGGGCTGCCAGCCCCTGGGCGGCGACGTCGGCCGGGTCGGCCGCTTTGGTCAGGTCGAGGCCGGCCCGCTGCATGGCCGGGGTGGCCGTGAGCCCGAGCACGAGGTGCAGCACGTCGACGCCGACCTGCCCGAGTTCGAGCCACAGGCCCTCGGTGAAGATCCGGGCGAAGGCCTTGGCCGCGGCGTAGACGCCGATGTCGGCGTGGCCGAGGTAGCCGGCCGAGGAGCCGACGACGAGAATGCCGCCACGGCCGCGTGCGGCGAGCCGGGCACCGAGCTCCCGGCAGAGTTCGAGCGGGCGGGTGACGTTGAGATCGATGACGGCCTGGACGCGGGCGAGGTCCGCCTCGACGAAGCGGCTGCGGTAGGTGTTCGCGCCGGCGTTGAGGACGAGCAGGCCGAGGTCGAGGTCGGCGACGGCCTCGACGATCCGGGCGGTCGCGTCCGCGTCGAGCAGGTCCAGTGCGAGCACGCGGCACGGGGCCCCGTGGGCCCGCACCCGGTCGGCGACCTCCTCGAGGGCCTCAGGCTTGCGGGCGACGAGCACGACGCCGAGGCCGGCCCGGGCCAGCTGCTCGGCGAACGCGGCGCCGACCCCCTCGGAGCCGCCGACGACCAGGGCCCAGGGCCCGTAGCGCTCGCGCAGGCCGGTCACGCCGGGAGCCGCGCTCATGACCCCGCCCCGCGCTCCGTCGCGGCGGGCTCGTCGAACCAGTCCCACTCCCAGGGGGTGATGGTGGCCAGGGGCCCGGTGAGCAGCGGGGTGGCCGTGCTGGCGAGCGTTGCGGGCGGGGCCGGCAGCGGATCCGCGGCCAGGTCCCGTGCGAACTCGACCGGGTCGGCCTCGAGGTAGGTGAGGCGGATCCGCGTGACCGGTCCGTCGGGGTTGCTGCGGCTCGGGGCGCTGCGGAAGGTCCACACGCCCGCGACACCGTCGCGCGCGAGCAGGTCGGGCACCTGGGTCTCGTGCTCGAACCGGGACAGGTCGGCCACGTCGGGGTGCGGGGAGGTCTCGACCCGGCTCACCTCGACGTACACCCCGCGGTGGGGTCGGAAGGGCAGCGCGGCGAGGGTGACGAGGGCCCGGGGCGCCACGTAGCCCCGGACGGGACGGAACATCCGGGTCATCGGCCGTTCGGTCCAGGCCAGCTCCGGACGCCGGCCCTGGTGGATCGCCCGGTCGCCGAGGTCCTTCCACTCGCCGATCGAGTCCGCGGCCGGCTCGGCGAACCAGTACATCGCCAGGTACTGGCTGCCGGCGAGGGCGGGGTCGGGGTAGCTGCCGAGCCGCTCGCACGCGGGGGTACGCACCCAGCGGTCGCCGTGGACGACGCCGGGCAGGGCGAGGTTCTCGGGGCGGTGGTCGAGCTGGTGCCACGCGTTGTAGTCGCGATGGCGCGCGGGGTCGGTCACCTTCGGGAACGAGAAGAAGGCGCGGGTGGCGGTCTCCGGGGTGCTCGGGATCATCTCGGCCCTCTCCACGGGTGGGCGCTGGTGGAGCGCGATCGGGCCGGCGTCGCCGCCGCGCTCGGCCGCTGACGCTTGACCCTAGGGCCGCACCAGCACTACCGTCAAGCAAGCGCTTGGTTGACGTAAGTGCCCGCGAAGGAGCCCCCATGACCGCCAGCGACGCGGACTTCCGCGCCCGGCTCGACGCCCTGATCGGCCTCACCGACCCGCCGCGCCGGGCCAAGGACGCGGTCACCGAGGCGGCAATCCGCATCTGGTGCGACGCCGTCGGCGACGAGAACCCCGCCTACCAGGACCCGCAGTGGGCCGCCCGCTCCGCCTGGGGCGGCATCGTGGCCCCCGCGACCTCGCTGAACATGTGGACCCTGCCGGGCAACCGGCGCAGCCACCGCCACGCCGAGAGCCTCGACCGGGTCAACGAGGTCCTCGCCGAGCGTGGCTTCACCTCGGTGGCCGCGGTGCAGACGGAGCACACCTACGTACGCCCGCTGCGCCCCGGCGACCACCTCGAACAGTTCCCCTCCATCGGCGCGGTCTCCCCGGAGAAGTCCACCCGCCTCGGCCGGGGCCACTTCGTCGACCTCGTCAGCGACTACCGCACCCTCGACGGCGAGCCGGTCGGACGCGTCGTCCTGCGGATGCTCCGCTGGAACCCGGCGACCCGGGCCGAGGTCCCGGCGACGCCCGGGGACCGCCTGGCCCGGCCGGTGCGTCCGGTCGGTGCCGCCCCGACCGACCTGCCGCCCGCCGGCACCACCGGCAGCCTGACCGCGCACCTGCAACCCGGCTACGCCGCCGCCCCCCTCGACGAGCGCCCCTACCTCGTCGGCACCGCCGAGCTCACCGACGGGACCCGCCTCACCGCAGACGTCGTGGACCTGCGCCCCGACCTCGTGCACGACGGCATGCCGGTCGTCGTGGCCCACCGGCGCACCCGCGACGGCCAGCTCCTGCCGGTCCTCACCGCCCCGCGGCCCGAACGCCGCACGAGCACCCGCACCGGGGCCGAGGTGAGCACCGGGCAACGCCTCGCCCCCTGGCCGATCCCCGTCACCCAGCTGTCCATCGCGGCGTTGGCGACCGCGACCTTCGACTTCAACGATGTGCACCTGGACCGCGACGCGGCCCTCGAGCGGGGCGCCCGCGACGTCTACATGAACATCCTCGGCTCGAGCGCGCTGGTCAACTGCTACCTCACCGACTGGGCCGGGCCGGAGGCCCGTGTCGTCGACTTCCGCACCCGCCTCGCCGCGCAGAACCACCCCGGCGACACCTTCACCCTCGACGGTGTCGTCACCGGCGTGAAGCCGGCGCCCGGGGCCACCGGGGGAACGCACGTCACCGTCGACGTCCGCGGCACCAACAGCCTCGGCGACCACGTCATCGCCTCCGCCACCCTCGCCCTGCCCTGAGAGGAACCCCGTGCTCGCCAGCTACGTCGTCGACTCCGGCTCCCCCGACAGCCTGCGGCTCGGCCAGCTCGACGCCCCGACGCCCGGCCCCGGTCAGGTGCTCGTGCGGGTCCAGGCGGCGAGCCTGGACCGGGTCGACACGTACATCCGTCGCGGCACCCACGGGATGGCGGTCGCCGGGCCGGCGATCCTCGGCCGGGACGTCGCCGGCACCGTGGTGGGGACCGGTCCCGGCGTCACCGGTCTCGCTCCCGGCGACGCGGTCGTCGGGCTGACCACCGGCACCCACGCCGAACTCGCCGTCGTCCCGGCCACGCACTGCTTCCCGCGGCCGGCCGCGCTCGACGCCGTCCACGCCGCGGCGGTGCCCACCGCCGGACGCACCGCCTACGACGCGGTCGTCAACCTCGCCGGGGTGCGCCCCGGTGACCGGGTCCTCGTCGTCGCCGCCGCGGGCGCCGTCGGCACCTTCGCCGTCCAGTACGCCCACCACCTGGGCGCGCGCGTCGTCGGCACCAGCGCCCCGGCGAAGGCCGACGCCGTACGCGCTCTCGGTGCCCTCGACGTCGTGGACCACTACCGCCCCGACGTCGTCGAGTCCCTGCGTGCCGCCCTGCCCGGCGGCGAGGCCGACGTCATAGTCGAGTCGGTCGGCGGCACCCTGTGGTCCGACGTGCTCAAGGTCCTCGCCCCCGGCGGGCGACTGGTCACCTGCGGCGTCACCGCCGACAGCCACGCCCACCTGCACCTGGGTCGACTCATGGTCAAGGGCTGGACGCTGCGCGGCATCGGCCGGCCCGGGCCCGAGGCGGTGGCCCGCCAACTGCGCGAGGCTCTCACTCTCTCGGCCGTCGCCGCCGTCCCCGCGGTCGCCGCCACGTACCCGCTCGAGCGGGCCGCGGCCGCGCACGACCGGATGGAGGCCTCCGACTTCGTCGGGCGGATCGTCCTCGCGATCGGCTGAGCGGGGCCGCGGGAAGCAGCTCCTCGTTGTGGTGCCTCGTCATGCAGCCTGGAACGGGTGATCCGCGCCGCGTGGGGCGGTGGTGGCCGCCGAGCCGGTCCGGCCGCTCACCATGCCGGTGAATCGTCTACGACATCAGCTCGACAGCGTCCCACGTGTGGATCCTCCGCGACGGACACCATGGCGGATCCTGCTCACAGACGAGGCGTCAGGTGAGCGACTCCCCCGACACGGCGGACAGGACGACGAGCGGGATCTGCCGCCCGAAGCCCGCGGCCCGTTCGGCGTAGCGCCCCACGTTCGGCTTCTGCGCCACGACGTGCGCGAACAGCTCCGGGTCGCGCTCCCCGTCGGTCACCCGCGCCCGCACCGCGATCGTCCTGCGCCGCAGGACGATCCAGCAGAGGTCGTGGTGCCGCGCGTTCACCACCCAGGCCGGGTCCTTGGGGCCGCCGCCCTTGGAGCCGACGACCACCAGGTCCGTCCCGTGCGGCACGTACGGCAACGCCGCGTCGCGCAGCTGCCCGGACCGGCGGCCCACCGTCGTCAGCAGCAGCGTGGGGTTGTACGGGAACCGGCCCGCCAGCGCGTACTGCAACGACACGAGCGAGAACCCGGTCCTGCGGACCAGGAACCGGTCGAACGCCATCCCGCGCGGCCCACGGATGACGATCAGCCACGACCGGCCGTACGAGGCGAACGACCTCGTCTCCGCACCGATCCGCTTTCCCCGGCTCATCGCGCCCGGGCCAGCAACGGTGACAGCGTCTCGGCGACGTCGGCGACGTCCTCGATGCCCCGGACCACCTCGACGAGCTGCTCCTGCGTGCCCGCGTCGAGGATCCCGTCGCAGAACGTGGCCAGCTTGCCGGTCACGAAGTCCCAGTCCGCCCGCGTCGCGGAGTCCCACGGGTCGCCCTGGGCGAAGTCCGACTCGACGACGTACTCCCGGCCGCCGGCCCGGATCGTCAGCGCGCCGCGCGTCCGGCGGATCTGACCGCCCGGATGCTCCCTGAGGTCGGCCTCCCACTCGGCGTCGAGCACCGGGTCGGGCGCCGTCGTGATCCGGCGCGCCAGGTCCCACACCTCGGGGTCCGTCAGCCGCTGCGGGTCGTACCACTGCGGACCCGGCGCGTGCCCGAGCAACGCCAGCGCCGCGGCGTACGGCATGTTGAAGGCACCGTCCAGCGGCGCGACGAGCGTGTCCGGGATCTGCGGGGCCGGCTCCCGGAACTGCAACGTCCGGTAGGCCGCCGGGCTCAGCCGGATCTCCATGGACTCGATCTGCGACACCGGCACCCCGTGGGTGCTCGGGAACGCGCGGATCGCGTCGAGCGCGGCGTGGGTGAAGCGGCACGTCGGGTACGGCTTGAGCGACGTCTCGCTGATCCACCACGTCGACCCCAGGCCGGCGACCATCTCGTGCCGCTCACCGCCGAGGAAGCCCATCGCCTCGATGAAGCCCGGGGTGCGGTCCAGCACGTCCAGGTCGCCGGTGTAGCCCTCCTCGGCGAGCGCCGCGCCGAGCATCCCGGCGTGCGCGATCGCGCCGTACGGGCCGTACTTGAACGCGTTGAACGAGCGCCGCTCGGCCATGTAGGAGTTCTTCGCCGGCGGGGCCAGCCAGGCGACCAGGCCAAGCGCGTGGGTCAGGCGCTCCGGCTCCCAGCCGCCGACGACGGCGCACGCCGCGGCGGTGCCCATCGAGGCGTACCCGTGCGACGACAGCGGCGACCAGCGGAACTGCCCGTCGGAGAAGGCCATCAGCGAGGTCGACAGGTTCAGCCGCGCGTTGATCTCGAAGGCGAGGATGCTCGCACGCAACAGGCTCGCCCCGTCGGCGTGCAGCCGCTCGGCCTCGGCCAGTCCGGCCGCGACCCCGAACACCGCGAAGTGCGCCGAGTTGAAGAAGGTGTCGTCCGCGTCCAACGCGTTCATCATGTCCGCGTTGGCGTGCGCGGCGTTGATCGCCGCGACCCGCTGCCCCAGCCCGAACACCGTTGCCTCGGCCGGGCCGCCGAAGCGGGCGGCGACCCGCTGGACCATGCGGCTGCGCCGCAACCGCACCGCCGCCAGTCCACAGACGAGCGAGTCGAGAAAGACGAGCTTGCCGTAGTCGCGCACCGACTCGGGAATGTCCTCGTCGCGGGTCGTCGTCGCGAACCGCGCGAGCAGCTGCGTCCGGGTCGGTCCCGTCGCGTCGGTCACCGCTCAGCCCACCTTTCCCGGCGCGACGAGCCGGTTGCCCTGCGTATCGCGCGGCAGCGGCACGGGGATCGCCGCGAGCAGCTTCTGTGTGTACTCGTGCCGCGGGTTGGCGAAGATCCGCTCCGTGGTGTCGGTCTCCACGACCTCACCGGAGGCCATCACCATGACCCGGTCGGCGATGACCTCGACGAGAGCCAGGTCGTGGCAGACGAACAGGTACGCCAGACCCAGCTCCTCCTGCAGGTCCCGGAGCAGGTTGAGCACCTGCGCCCGCACCGACACGTCCAGCGCCGCGACCGGCTCGTCGCACACGATCAGGCTCGGCTTCATCGTCAGCGCCCGGGCGATCGCGACCCGCTGCAGCTGCCCGCCGGACAGCTCGGCCGGGTAGCGCTCCAGGTAGCGCGAGCCGATGCCGACCCTGTCGAGCAGCTCGACGGCCTCCCGCTCACGCGTGGCCCGGTCCTTGTCGGTGTGCACGAGGATCGGCTCGGCGACCGCGTCCTTGATCGTCATCCGCGGGTCGAGGGAGCTGTAGGGGTCCTGGAAGATCATCTGCATCCGCTGACGCAGCTCGCGCATCCGCTTCGTGGCCAGCACGTCGATCCCGTCGAAGGTCACCGACCCGGAGTCCGGCTCGATGAGGCGCAGCACCATGCGCCCGACCGTCGACTTGCCCGCGCCGGACTCACCGACGACCGCGAGGCACTCACCGCGCTCCAGGGTGAAGCTCACCCCCTTGACCGCGTGCGACCACTTCGTACGCCGGCCGAGCCAGTCCCGGCCGGAGCTGAACGACTTCGTGAGGCCGTCGACCTCGAGCAGGCTCATCAGACCGTCACTCCATCCAGAGAGAGCTCCGCGACGCGTACGCACCGCGCGTCGTGCCCGGCGGCGCCGTCGACCCGGACCAGGCCCGGGTGGGCCACGTCGCACCGGCCCGGCTGGACGAACTCGCACCGGCTGCTGAACCGGCATCCGTGCGGCCAGGCACCCGGGGCCGGGATGCCACCGGGAATCGAGCGCAGCCGCCGGCCGGTGCTCAGACCCGGCCTCGGGATCGACCCGATCAGGCCGGAGGTGTAGGGGTGCCGCGGGTGGAAGAAGATCTGCTCCGAGGGAGCGTTCTCGGCCACCTCGCCGGCGTACATGACCACGACCTGCTGGCACAGCTCGGCCACCACGGCGAGGTCGTGGCTGACGAACAGCAGCGCCACGCCGGTCTGCTCCTGCAGGTCGCGCAAAAGCTCGAGGATCCGCTCCTGCACCGTCACGTCGAGCGCCGTCGTCGGCTCGTCGGCGATGAGCAGGCGCGGGTTGCACGCCATGACCATCGCGATCATGACGCGCTGGCACATGCCGCCGGAGAACGCGTGCGGGTACTCGTCGACCCGCTGCGCCGCCCGCGGGATCTGCACCAGCTCCAGCATCTCGACGGCGCGGGCCCGGGCCTGTTTGCGGTTCATGCCCAGGTGCTTGCGCACCGACTCCGCGATCTGGTCCCCGACCGTAAAGGCCGGGTTCAGGCTGCGGATCGGCTGCTGGAAGATCATGCCCATGCCGGGGCCACGCAGGTTCCGCCACTGCTTCCGGGTGCCCGCGGTGAGGTCCGTGCCGTCGAAGACGATCCGGCCCGAGGCGATCCGCCCGCCGGTCGCCTCGGTCAGACCCATCACCGCGACCGAGGTCACCGTCTTGCCCGACCCGGACTCGCCGACGAGAGCCACCGACGCTCCCGGCTTGAGGGAGAACGAGACGTCCTGGACGGTCGTCTGCCACCCACCGGAGGGTGCGGGGAACTCGACGGTGAGGTTCTCCACGCGCAGCAGGTCCGCCGCCGGGCCGGTGGCGGCGTCGGTCCTGGTGCCGGCGATCACGCCGGGTGCCGTTTCATGTGCCATGTCAGCTCCTGGTGGGGGCCGGGCCGGTCAGTTGCCCGACCGGGTGCGCACGAGGGCGCGACGGACACCGTCACCGACGTAGGTGAAGGCGAGGACGGCGAGGAAGATCATCACGCCGGGCGGCCAGACGAGGTACGGCGCGAGGCGCATGTTCGAGGAGGCCGTCGAGAGCATCGAGCCCCAACTGGCCGTGGGGGCCGTGACGCCCAGCCCGAGGAAGCTCAGGCTCGCCTCGGCCGCGACGGCGCTGCCCAACGACACCGAGATGACGAGGATGATCGGCGGCAGCACGTTGGGCAGCACGTGCCGCACCGCCGTGCGCAGGGTGCTGCAGCCCAGGGCGATCGAGGCCTCGATGTAGGTCTCGTGCCGCACGTCCATCGTGCCGGCGCGGGCCACCCGGAAGAAGCGCGGTGCCATGACCAGGCCGATGGCGAGCATCGCGTTGGTGATGCCGGAGCCGAGGACCGCGACGATGGTGATGGCCAGCACGAGCGACGGAGCGCTCATCAGCGCGTCCATGATGCGGGTGAGGATCGTGTCGACCCAACCGCCGCGGTAGCCCGCGATCATCCCGAAGGGCAGGCCGAGCACGAGCGCGACGGCCGAAGCCTGCAGCGCCGCCCAGAGCGAGACCCGCGCCCCGAAGATGAGCCGGCTCAGCACGTCCCGGCCGTAGTCGTCGGTCCCCAGCCAGTGTTCGGCATTCGGCGGCTTGAGCCGCTGCAACAGGTCCTGCACGTCGGGGTCGTACGGCGCCAGGGCCGGGGCGAAGATCGCGATGAGGGTCAGCACGAGCAGGAAGACGCCGGCCACGATCGTCGCGGGGCGACGCACGATGCTCCCGAGGATGCCGGGGGCGGCGACGGGCTCCGGGGCCCCCGTACCGGTGGCCGCCGTGGGCACCTCGGTGAGGACGGTCTCGGTGAGGCCGTCGCCGGGCACGCCGACGTCGGGTGATTCGCTCCCCGGCACCGGGGACGCGGGGGGCCGATTCGTGCTCATGACCGCACCTTCGGGTTGAAGTAGCCGTAGGAGATGTCGACGATGAGGTTGACGAGCACGACGATCGTGGTGCTGAAGAGGACGAAGCCGAGCAGCACCGGCACGTCACGCCCCTGTACGGCCTCGACGGCGGTGCGCCCGAGACCCGGCATGTTGTAGATCATCTCGATGGTCACCGACCCGGCGAGGACCTCCGCGACGCGGAAGCCGAGGACGGTGATGACGGGGATGCACGCGTTCTTCAGGGAGTGCTTGAACACGACGCTGGCGCGCGACAGCCCCTTGGCCTCGGCGTTGAGGATGTAGTCGGTCTTCATGACCTGCCCGAGCGCCGAGCGCAGTTGCAGGGTCACCTCGGCGGCGGGGAGCAGACCGAGGGCGATGCCCGGCAGGATGAGGTGCGAGAGCCACGGCCAGAAACCGGCGGAGAGCGGTTGGTAGCCGAAGGCCGGAAACATCTGCAGCCCCACCGCGAAGACCGAGGCGAGCACCAGGCCGAACCAGAAGCCCGGGATGGCGATCGAGATCGAGGCGAACCAGTTGACGACCCGGTCGACGATGCCGCCGGAGCGCAGCGTGGCCACGAGCGCCAGGATGGTCCCGAGCACGACGGCGAAGATCATCGCGACGAGCACCAGCGACATCGTCGTGGCCATCCGCCGGGTCAGCAGCTCGGTCACGGTCTGGTCCGAGAGGAAGGACGTGCCGAGGTCGCCGCGGACGACGTCGCCGATCCACATGAGGTATCGCAGAAGGACCGGATCGTTGAGGTTGAGTTCCTCGCGGATCGCCTCGACGCGTTCCGGGGTCGGTTCGTCACCGGCGAGGACGGCGGCCGGGTCCCCCGGGGCGAACTCGATCAGGACGAACACGAGCAGCGGGACGACGAACAGCAGGGGTATTGCCGCGAGTAGTCGCCTGCCGGCGTAGCGGAGCATGTCCTACCTCGACTCTGGGCGTGGTGCCTGGGACTGGCCGGTCGCGCGGCCTGGGGCCGGGCGGGGCCGGTGAGGTGTCGCCGCCGGCCCCCACAGCGGGTGGGTCCGGCGGCGACACCACCGGGTGGTCAGGAGCGGACGGTCACTTCTTGACCGCGATGTTGCGCAGGTCCCAGATGCCGATGTTCGACATCGGGATGTTGTCGAAGCCGACGACGTTCTCCTTCGCGACGGTCGCGTTGGTCTGGTTGCACAGCGGCACGTACCAGGCCTGTTCGAGCGTCGTCTTCCAGATGTCCTGGTACAGCGGGGCGCGCTTGTCCATCGACAACGCGGGGTTGCCGGCCTCGGCTGCCTTGGCCGCGACGAGCGAGGGGTCCGCGGCGAGCTTGTAGGTGTTCAGCAGGTAGGTGTTCACCGTCGCCGCCGGGTCGGCCTTCGGGCTCCACGACGTGGCGACCATCATCTCGAAGTCACCGGCGATGAAGCGCGGCTCGTTCTCGGTGTTGGGCACGGGGTTGAGCGTCGCGTCGATGCCGACGGCCTTCAGCGACGCCTGCACCACGTTCGCCGGCTGCTCGGCGTTCGTGCCCGCGGCGAAGGTGATGGACACCTTGGCGCCGCCGGCCTGCTGCACCAGGGCCTTGGCCTTGTCGACGCTGAACTCGTACGGGTAGGTGTAGTTCGGGATGCGGCTCGGGTCCGTCTCGCCGACGAGCTGGCGCGTCGGCGTGCAGTAGCCGCTGAAGAGTGCGCTGATCGCCGCCGGGTCGACCGCGTGGGCGATCGCCTGGCGGACCTCGGGCTTGGCGACGGCGCCCTTGTTGGCGCGCATGTAGACGCCCACGAGGTTCTTGAACTTGACCTGGTGCTGCTGCAGGCCGCTGCCCGTGGTGACGATCTTCTCGACCGTGGCGATCTCACCGGCCGAGCTGAGCGGGGCCAGGTCGACCTGGCCGCTCTGCAGACCGTTGAGGCGGGCCGCGGCGTCGGGCACGCGCTGCAGCTCGATGCCGCCGAGGCGTCCGACGTTCGGGTCCCAGTAGCTGTCGGCCCGCTTGAGGACGAGCTTCTCCTGGGGCACGAGCTCGGTGGCGATGTACGGGCCGGAGCCGGCGTTGCCGGGCTTGTTCTTGATGTCGACGCCGTCGGTGATGGCCTTCGGGCTGACCATCATGCCGGCCGTGCCGGTGAAGGACGCGGGAAGCTGGACGCCCTTGCCTTTGACCAGCTTGAGGCGCACGGTCGTCTTGTCGACGACCTCGACCGACTCGATGTCGGCGAGGTCGCCCTTGAGGGTCGAGGTCGCGAGGGTCTTGCCGCGCTCGATGTTGACCTTGACGGCCTCGGCGTCGAACGCCGTGCCGTCGTGGAACTTCACGTCGTCACGCAGCTTGAGCTCGAGGACGCTGCCGTCCTCGACGAAGTTCCACTCCTTGGCCAGGCCCGGGACGATCTTGTCGTCCTTGTCGAGCATGGTCAGCCGGTCCCAGACGAGGAACAGGTAGCCCCAGGCGCCGTAGCTCGTCTGGGCGGCCGGGTCGAGGTCGCGCAGCGGACCCGCCGACGCGAACTTGAGCACGGCCGAGGTGTCGATCTCGCCCTGGCCAGCGCCGTTGGTGCCGGAGCTCTCCGGTGAGCTGCAGCCGGCCACGGCCAGGGCCCCGATGGCGATCAGCGCGACCACGCGTCGCCTGGTCTTGTTCTTGACGCCCATTCTCATCCTTCCAAACACGAGCCGAATCGCTCCGGCCGATCGAGAGGTGGTGTTGTCCCCCGACGGCTGCCCGGCGGGATCGGTGGGATCGGTGGGTCGATGCGATGTCTTCGGGGTGTGTGGGTGCCGGCCGCCCGCGGGTCAGCCCTCCGCGGAGAGGATCAGTGCGCTGGTCGGGACCCCGACGCCGGCCGTCACGAGGACGTTGCGTACGCCGTCGGGCTGGTTGGTCGAGGTCCCTCGGACGAGGCGGACGCCCTCCGCGACGCCGTTCGTGCCGTGCAGGTAGGCCTCACCGATCTGGCCACCGTGGGTGTTGGTCGGCAGCGACCCGGTGACCTCGAGGTTGCCGTCGGCGATGAAGTGCCTGGCCTCACCGCGACCGCAGAAGCCGTACTCCTCGAGCTGGTGGAGCACGTACGGGGTGAAGTGGTCGTAGAGGATCGCCGCGTCCATGTCGGCGGGCCCGAGGCCCGACTGGGCCCACAACTGCCGGGCGCAGAGCTCGACCTCGGGGATCCGGGTCAGGTCCTCGCGGTAGTAGCTGACCATCTGGTACTGGTCCGGCCCCAGACCCTGGGCCGCCCCGACGATGTAGGCCGGGGTGGCGGGCAGGTCCTTGGCGCGCTCGGCACTGACGACGACCATCGCCTGGCCGCCGTCGGTCTCCTGGCAGCAGTCGAACAGGTGCAGCGGCTCGGCGATCCAGCGGGAGGCCTGGTGCTCCTCGAGGGTGAGCGGCTTGCCGTGGAACCACGCCCTGGGGTTGTTCGCGGCGTGCTTGCGGGCGAGCACGGCGACCCGGCCGTAGTCCTCGCTGGTCGCGCCGTACTCGTGCATGTAGCGACGGGCGAACATCGCGGTGTGCTGGGCCGGGGTGAGCAGGCCGTACGGGTTGACCCAGGAGCGGTACTCGTTGTCCGAGGTGGCCTGGGTCTTCGCCGGCGGCGGCCCCTGCCCGAAGCGGACGCCGGAGCGCTCGTTGAAGGCGCGGTAGGCCACGACGACGTCGGCGACGCCGCTCGCGACGGCCATGGCGGCCTGCTGGACGGGGGCACAGGCGCCGCCACCGCCGTAGGGGATCCGGGAGAAGAACTTCAGCTCGGGGATGCCCAGGCTGCGGGCGACCATGTTCTCCGGGTTGGTCTCCATGGTGAAGGTCGTCATGCCGTCGACGTCGGCGGGGCTCAGGCCCGCGTCGGCCAGGGCGGCCGATACGGCCTCGACGGCCAACTGCAGCTCGCTGCGGCCGGAGTCCTTGGAGAACTCCGTCGCGCCGATGCCGACGATCGCGGTACGCCCCGACAGGAAGTTGGACGTCACGTCACTGCTCCGTTCCGCGGGGCAGGCGCACGGTCACCTCGGAGACGGCGTGCGCGCCCTTGCTGTTCATGCCACGCACCGCGACGCGCACGGTGTCCTCCTCGACGCCGACGACCTCTCCGGTCAGCCGCATCACGTCACCCGGGAAGTTCGGCACCCCGAGGCGGGTGCTCAGGCGCACCATGCGCGCGGCGGGGCCGGCCCAGTCGGTGACGTAGCGGCCGACGAGCCCGTTGGTGTTGTTGATGCTCATGTAGGTGTCGGGGGTGCCGCGACGTTCGGCCTGGGCCGGGTCGTGGTGCACGTCCTCGTAGTCGCGGGTCGCGAGGGCGCCGGCGACGATGAGGGTCCGGGTCAGCGGGATCTCGAGCTCCGGCAGCGTGTCGCCGACGCTCACCTGCGCGATGGTGATCTGCGTGCCGCTCACAGCTGCTCCCCCGCGTCGACGAGGTCCGCGAGCTGCTGCAGGTGCCAGGCTCCCGAGCCGGCGGTGTTGGCCAGCTGGGTGGTCCAGAGCATGTAGCGGTGGATCGGGTAGGTGACGTCGGCGCCGATGCCGCCGTGCACGTGCTGCACGGTGCGCGCGACGCGGTCGCCCGCCTCGGCGGCCCAGTACTTCGCGACGTGTACGGCCGCGCGGGGCGGCCGGTCGGCCGTCTCGCGCCAGAGCGCGTTGAGGTAGGTGACCTCCATCGCCTCGGTGTCGATGTGGCAGTCGGCGATCTGGTGCGCGACGGCCTGGAAGGTCGCGATCGGCACACCGAACTGCTCGCGCCCCGAGGTGTAGTCGGCGGCCTGGCGCACGGCGGCCTGGCTGACGCCGCTCTGCAGGGCGGCCACGGCGATCCAGACCTGGCGCAGCAGCCAGTCGATCCGGTCCTCCCCCGGGCCCTCGGCGAGCGGCTCCGCGGCGGCGCCGTCGAGGTGCACGTCCGAGGCGAGCCCCCGGTCGGTGCGCTCGAAGGTGTCGCAGCGCACCCCTCCGCCGGTGGTCGGCACGAGGTAGAGCCCGACCGTGCCCTCCTCGTCGGTGGCCGGGACGACGATCGCGTCGGCGAGGTGCGCCGAACGGACGCCGACGGCGGTGCCGCTCAGGGTGACCCCCGCACCGCCGGGCCCGGTGCCGGACCGCGCGCGGACGCGGGCGCCGTACGGCCGGGCGTCGGCCAGGTCGTCGACGGCCACGGTGAGGACCGCGTCCCCGGCGGCCACGCGGGGCAGCCACTCGGCCTGCTGCTTGGCGTCGCCGTAGCGCACCAGCGGCAGGACGCCGCCGACGAGGGTCTCCCACAGCGGGACGGTGCCCAGCGTGCGGCCCTGCTCGACGAAGACCCCGGCGACCTCCCACAGGCCCAGCCCGGCGCCGCCGTGTTCCTCGGGCACGAGCAGCCCGAGGACGCCGGACCCGGCCAGGTCGCGGTACAGGACGCGGTCGAAGCGGTCCGGCCCGGCCTCGACGTCGAAGAGGCGCTGCGGGTCGCCGTTGCGCGAGAAGACGTCGCGCGCCAGGTCGTTGACCGTGACCTGGTCCTCGGCGAGCTGGAAGTCCATCAGTTCTCCTCTCCGGCGGGCTCCGATGCGGAGGTCGCGGCCCGGAAACGCGGCAGGGTGACGTTCTCGTCGTAGTCGAGCCAGTCGACCTGCACGGGCATGCCGATCTCGACCTCGTCGGCCTCCCCGACGAAGTCGGCGACGAGACGCGTGCCCTCCTCGAGGTCGACGAGCACGACGGTGAGCGGGTAGTCGTACCCGGGCGCCTTCGGGTGGTGGCTGACGACGTAGCTGTGCACCGTGCCGCGTCCGCTCGCCTCGACCTCGTGCCACGCGTACGAGTGGCAGGAGGGGCAGATCGGGCCGGGCGGGTGGCGCAGCGTGCCGCAGTCGGTGCAGGCCTGGATGACGAGGCGACGCTGTGCGGCGGCCTCGAACCAGAAGGCGTTGTCGCGCAGGACGAACGGCTTGTGCCGCAGCGCCGGGTCGGCGGCGGCCGGTGCCGGGGGCCTGGCGCGGGACGGGTCGAAGCGCAGGATGCGGAAGCGCTGGCGGGCCACGACCTCGTCGTCCTGGTCGGTGTAGGTGCGCAGCGTCGTGATGAAGTGGCCGGTGCCCAGGCCCGTGGTCTTGCGCGGCGAGACGTCCTCGATGACCGTCGTCATCTTGATCTCGTCGCCCAGGCGCAGCTCGCGCACGTACTCGTGCTCGTCGTTGGTCGCGACGACCCCGACGAAGCCGGCCTCGGCGAGGAGCGCGAGCAGCTGGGCCATGGGGGTGTCCGCCGTGGCGCCCGCGGCGGCGGCCGTGTGGGCCCGGTAGCCGATCATGAGCCAGGTGGACAGCATCGGCGGCGGCGCGACGACACCCTCGCGGCCGGTGTCGCGGGCGGCCCGCTCGTCGACGTAGACGGGGTTCTCGTCGCCCATCGCCTCGACGAAGTGGCGGATCATCGCCTGGTTGACGGCGTCCTGGGCATGGCGGGTGGGCGTGGCCTCGAGGCCGACGAACTCGCGCAGGCGGGCGAGGAAGGCGTCCTCGTCGGTGGCGGCGGCCGGGGTCCGCGTCGTGGTGCTCATGCGGACCGTCCCTTCCTCGGCATGCCGAGGCCGGCGACCGCGATCATGTCGCGCAGCACCTCGTTGGTGCCGCCGCCGAAGGTGTTGATGTAGGAGCCGCGGGTGTAGGCCTCGAGCTGTCCGCCGAGGACGGCGTCCGGGGCGCCGGGTCGCCGGGTCGCGCGGGGCCCGACGACGGAGACGAGGTTGCGGCAGACCCGGTCGTGGGTCTCCGTGCCGTAGACCTTGGCGACGGACGCGGCGGCGGGGGCCGGGTTCTGGCCCTCCCCGACGACGGCGATCTTCCAGTTGAGCAGGCGCATCGCGGTCAGCTCGGCGTAGTCGCGGGCCAGCTCCGTGCGCACCCACGGCTTGTCGAGTACGCGGACGCCGTCGGCGTCGGGCTCGGCGGCCCACGCGGCGACGTCGGTCCACAGCTGCTCGGTACGCCCGCCCATGGCGGCCAGCCCCACCCGCTCGTGACCGAGCTGGCCGGTGATGAGGCGCCAGCCGCCGTTCACCTCGCCGACGAGGGCCTCGGGACCGACGCGTACGTCCTCGTAGTAGGAGGCGTTGGTGTGGGTGATGCCGCTGGTGGCGATCGGCGTGCAGCTGAAGCCGGGGTCCGAGGTCGGCACGATGAGGATGGTGATGCCCTTGTGCTTCGGGGCGGCGGGGTCGGTGCGCACGGCCATCCAGACGAAGTCGGCCTGGCTGACGCCGCTGGTGAAGACCTTCTGGCCGTTGACGACCCAACCCCCCTCGGGCGTGGCCTCGGCCCTGGCCTTCAGCGAGGCGAGGTCGGTGCCGGAGCCCGGCTCGCTGTAGCCGATGGAGAAGATGACGTCGCCGGTGAGCATGCCCGGCAGGTAGGTGCGCTTCTGCTCCTCGGTGCCGTAGCGCATGAGCATCGGGCCGATGTTGTTGATGGTGACGAAGGGGAACGGCGCCTGGGCGCGGTTGATCTCGTCGAAGAGGATGTACTGGTCGAGCGCCGGGCGGCCCTGGCCGCCGTACTCCTTGGGCCAACCGAGCCCGAGCAGGCCGTCCCTGCCGATCTGACGGATGATCTCGCGATAGGCCGGCCGGTCCTCGTTGGTGCCGCCCAGCGCCTCGCGGACCTCGGGCGTGAGCAGGCGCGCGAAGTAGGCGCGCAGCTCCCGGCTCAGCTCTCGATGCTCCGGGGTGTACTCCAGGTACATGGATGTCCTCTTCTCGGGGCGTGGGGCGCCCGTCGGCGTGCCGGGCGGGCCGGCGGGTCAGGTGGCCGGCAGGAGCGCGGTGCGCCCGTTGTCGGCGAACTGTTTCTCGAGGTCCTGGACGTCCGCCGCCGTGAGCGGGCGGTACGCGGTGGACGCGCCGTCGCGGACGTAGACGGGATCGGTCGTGACCCAGGCGGCACGGCGCAGGACCTGCTTGGCGACCTTGCTGTTGCCCGTGGTGGGGATCTCGGTGACGATCCGCACGAAGCGGGGCCGCCACTTGGTGCCGAGGTCGGCCTGCGCGTCGAGGAAGGCGGTGAACGCCTCGGGGTCGAAGCTGGCGCCGTTGCGCAGTTGGAGCGCGCACATGACCTGGTCGCCGGTGCGCGGGTCGGGCACGGCGAAGACGGGGGCGACCGCCACCCGGTCCCAGCGCTCGATGATCCGCTCGGCCGGTCCGGCGGCGAAGTTCTCGCTGTCGACGCGGATCCAGTCCGAGGAGCGGCCGGCAAAGTAGAAGTAGCCGTCGGCGTCGCGGTAGGCCAGGTCCCCGGACCAGAAGTCCTCGCCGCGGATCCGCTCGGCGGCGGCCTCGGGGTTCTTGTAGTAGCCCTCGAACCGGGCAGCCATGCCGACTCCGACGAGCTGGCCGATGGCCTCCTCGGCGTTGACGAGCCGTCCGGTCCCGTCGAGCCTGGCCGGCGGGCACTCCAGGCCGGTGGCCTCGTTCATGACCTTGATCTCGGCGCCCGCGACGGCCACGCCGAGCGCCTCGTCGGGGGTCCCCGGGGTGCGGTTGATCCGCATGACGCCCTCGCTGGAGCCGTAGCCCTCGGAGATGACGGCGCCGAAGCGCTGGGTGAAGCGGGCGATGTCGGTGGCCGAGGCCTCGGTGCCGACGGCGCGACGCAGGGTGCTCGTCGCGTCGCGCGGGTCGACCGGCTGGGCCAGGACGTAGGCGAGGGCCCGGCCGACGTAGTTGAAGTAGGTGACGCCGTGCTCGTGCACGTCGCGTACGAAGCCGGACGCGGAGAACTTGCGGACCATGCAGATCGTCGCGCCGCAGACCATGGCGGGCCCGAGGTTGAGCATGACGGCGTTGCCGTGGAACAGCGGCATCGACAGGTAGCTGACCGAGTCGCGGGTCAGCTCGGTGCGGGCCAGCAGCGCCTCGGAGACCGCGGCGAGGCGCCCGTGCGAGCAGATAACCGCCTTCGGGGCCCCGGTCGAGCCCGAGGAGAACAGGAGCAACAGGTTGGCGCCGGGGTCGACCGCGTCGACGGGCACCGGCGCGCCGGCGTGCCGGGCCAGCCAGGCGGCGTACTCCGGGGAGTCGGTGTTGCGCACCTGCTCGGCGGGGATGCCCAGGTCGAGCCCGTCGACGAGGCCGGCGAGGCGGTCCTCGGTGATGAGCACGTCGCAGTCGGTGTGCCGCACGTCGTGGGCCAGCTCGGCGCCGCGTCGGGTCGGGTTGATCCCGACGACGGTGGCGCCGGACAGCGCCGCCGCGCAGATCCAGTACACGTGGTCGGGGGTGTTCTCCAGGAGCACCCCCAGGTGCAGCGGCCTGCCTTCGGGCCGGGGCACCTCGGCCAGGGCGGCGGCCCGGTCGGCGGCCTCCTGCACGACCTGGCCCCACGTGATGGTGCGGCCCTCGAAGAGGAGGCCCGGGTGGTCGTCACCCGTGCGCCCGCGCACGATGTCGCCGAAGACGGCGGGCCCCGAGGTCCGGGCCACCGAAGTCTGAGTCGTCATTGACGTCGCTCCGTCTCGTTCGTCGTCGAATGCGGACCAGCGGCAACAAGCAAGCGCTTGGTCGAGATCGTAAGGTGGGGTGTGACGCAGGTCAAGGCCTGGACAGGGCTTCCCACGGGCTGGCCCCGGCGAGCGCCGAGCGCACCCGGTCGGTGTCCTCACCACGGCGGCGCGGGGCCCGCGGGATCCCGGCGGGCGTCCGCGAGAAGCGGGGCACCGGGGCCGGCTGGGCGACCCCCTCGACCTCGACGACGGCGCGCCGGGCCCGCACCTGCGGGTGGTCGGCCGACTCGGCGACGTCCAGCACCGGGTGTACGCACGCGTCGACGCTCCCGAAGACGCCGGTCCACTCCTGCCGGGTGCGTCCGGCGAAGACCTGCGCGATCCGCTCGGCCCAGCCGGCCCACCCCGACTCGTCGAACTGCCCCGGCCCGTCCTCGGGATCGAGGCCGAGGGTGAGCAGGAACGTGCGGTAGAACTTCGCCTCGATGGCCGCGACGGACATGAACCTGTCGTCGGCGGTGCGGTACACCCGGTAGAAGTGCGCCCCGCCGTCGAGGTAGTTCGTCCCCCGGGTGAGGTTCCAGGCGCCCCGCCCGAGCATCGAGCGGATGACGACGGTGAGCAGCCCGCTGCCCTCGAGCATCGAGGAGTCCACGACCTGCCCACGCCCGGAGGAGACGCGCTCGTGCAGGGCGGCCAGGACGCCGAAGGCCAGCACCATGCCGCCGCCGGCGAAGTCGGCCAGGTACATCGGCGGCACGACGGGGCCCTGCTCGGGCAGGCCGATCGTGTCGAGCACGCCGGAGACGGCGATGTAGTTGAGGTCGTGCCCGGCGGCCGAGGCGAGCGGGCCGTCCTGGCCCCAGCCGGTCATCCGCGCCACGACAAGGCGCGGGTACCGCTCGGTGAGTTCGGCCGGGTCCAGGCCGAGACGTTCGAGCACCCCGGGACGGAACGGGTCGAGCAGCACGTCCGCGTCGGCGAGCAGCCGGTGCACGAGCCGCCGGTCGGCCTCCGACTTCAGGTCGAGCGTGACGGTCGTACGGCCGCGGTCGATCGCGTTGACCTGCGCGCGCTCCCGCCGGTCAGGCTCGCCGGGCGGGTCCACCCGCACGACCTGCGCACCGAGGTCGGCGAGCATCATCGTCGCGAACGGCACCGGCCCCTGCCCACCGAGTTCGACCAGGCGCAGGCCGGCCAGCGGCCCCTCGGACCGCGGGCCGGTGACCGGGCCGGGGGCGGCACTCACGCCTGCTCCCCGGCGCCGGCCGGGACCGGGCCGGTCACGGCGCGGGGGTCCGTGCTCCACGTCCGCGGGGTCACGCCCTCCTCGCGCAGGACCCGCTTGAGGACCCGCCCGACGGCGTTCTTGGGCAGCTCGGCGCGGACCTCGATGTGGGAGGGGACGGCGTACCGCGGAATCCGCGGGTGCAGCCACTCGAAGAGCTCCGCGGGGTCGATCCGGGCGCCGGGCGCCGGCACGACCGTCACCTTGAGGTCGTCCTCGGCCAGCGGGGAGGGGACCGCGTGGACGGCGACCTCGCCGACGGCCGGGTGGGCCGCGACGATGCCCTCGATCTCGAAGCTGGAGATGTTCTCGCCGCCGCGGCGCAGGTAGTCCTTGCCGCGGTCGACGAAGTAGAGGTAGCCGTCCTCGTCGAGACGGCCGTAGTCGCCGCAGTGGAACCACAGGCCCCGGAAGACCTCCAGGGTCTTCTCCGGCTGGCGCCAGTAGCCGTTGAACATGATCGCCGGGCGGGTGGGGCGGGCGACGATCTCGCCGACCGCGCCGACGGGCAGCGGGTTGTCGTGCTCGTCGACGATGCGCACCTCGAAGGAATCGTTGATCTTGCCGGCGGCCCCGGCGCGGTAACCCCCGGGCGGGGTGAGCGTGATCAGGCTGGCCTCGGTCAGGCCGTAGGCGCCCGAGCCGACCCGCTCCACGCCGAACCGCTCGGTCCAGCGGGCGGCGAGGTCGGCGGTGACCGGCGAGCCGGACACGACGCGCAGCTGGCCGAAGGCCTTGCGGGCGGCCTCGGACTCGGGGGCGCCGGCGATCATCGGCAGCATCGAGCCCATGAGCGCGGCCATCGTCGCGCGGGAGCGCAGGATCTCGTCCCAGAAGCCACTGACCGAGAAGCGCCGCGCGACGTCCATGGCCGAGCCGATCTGGAGCGAGCCCATGACGTGCCCGACGGCGGCCATGTGGAACAGCGGCATCGCCGACCAGAGGACGTCACCGGAGTGGCGCTCGAGGTTCTCGCGCATCTGGCGGGCCATGTTCGCCACGTAGCCGTGGCTGACCAGGCACGCCTTGGACGGTCCGGTCGTGCCGGCCGTGTAGATGAGGTGGCTGGTGGCGTACGCGTCGAGGTCCGGGGTGGTCGTCACCGCCGAGCCCTCGGCGACGGCGGTGTCGAAGTCGACGACCTCGGTGGCCCAGGCGGGCACCGGGCCCGAGGAGGGCCGGCCGGCCACGGGAGCGCCGACGAGGACCGGCGCCCGTAGCCCCGTGCCGACGAGGGCGTCGTCGAGGACGGGCACGAACTCGTCCTCGACGATCATCGCGACCGGGTCGGCGTCGAGCACCTGGTGGGCCAGTACGGGGCCGCGGTTGCTCGTGTTGAGCGGGACGACGAAACCGCCGCAGAGCGTCGTCGCCCACCAGGCGAGCAGGGCCAGGCGGCCGTTGCGGGCGAGGACGACGACCCGGTCGCCGGGAGCGACGCGGTCGGCGAGGAACCCGGCGAGGCGACGCGACGCGGCATCGAGCTCAGCCACGGTGAACGGGGTGCCGGCGAGGGTGAGTGCGAGGTCCGGCTGTTCGTCGAGCAGGCGGGACAGGGCGGGCAGGAGGGGGGTGGCGGCGGTGGGACGGGTCACTGGCTCTGGCTGCCTTTCTTCGGGCCGGCCGGTCGGGTGGGCGACCGGCCGGCCGGCGGGTGGGGAGCTGGCGCTCAGCCCTTCGTCATCGCGACGGTGCGCAGGTCGAACAGGCCGAGGTTGGTCCACGGCAGCTGCTCGACCCCGACGACCTTCGGGGAGGCGATGGTGGCGCTGGTGAGGTTGCAGAGCGGGATGAACCACGCCTCGGTGAACAGCCGCTCCCACAGTTGGTGGTACTGCGTGGCGCGCTCCCCCACGCTGGAGCGGGGGTCGGCGGCCCTGGCCGCGATCGGGGCGATGGCCCCGGGGTCGGTGGCGAGCTTGTAGTTGCCGGTGAAGTAGTTGTCCACCGTGCCCGCCGGGTCGAGGCGCGGGTTGAAGGTGTTGGACACCTCGAGTTCGAAGTCGCCAGCGATGAAGCGGGCCTCGGTCTCGGAGTTCGGCGTCGGGTTGAGCTTCGCGTCGATGCCGGCCTGGGCCATGGCGGCCTGGATGGCGGTGGCGGGCTGCTCGGTGTTGGTGCCGGCGGAGAAGGTGATCGACACCTTGGCCCCGCCGGCCTCGGCGATCAGCGCCTTGGCCTTGGCGAGGTCGAACTCGTACGGGTAGGTCGCCGCCGGGTCCGCCCACGGGCTGTCCGGATAGATGCTGCGGGTGGGCGTGCAGGTGTCGGCGAAGAGGGCGCGGATGGCGGCCGGGTCGACCGAGCGTGCGATGGCCTCACGGACCCGCTTGTCCTTGAGGTCGCCCATGTCGGCGCGCAGCAGGATGCCGAGGACGTTGCGGAACGGGCGGGTGGTGACCTTGAGCTGACCGGCCTCGCCGAGCTGGCGGGCCTGGACGACCTCGTTGGCCGAGGAGACGAAGCTGAGGTCGGTCTGACCGCTGACGACGCCGTTGAGTCGGGTGGCGCCCTCGGGGACGCGGGTGATCTCCATCCCGGCGAGGCGCCCGGCGTTCGGGTCCCAGTAGGCGCCTTCGGCGCGCTTGACGACGTACTTCTCGTTGGGCACGAACTCCGTGGCGACGTACGGGCCCGAGCCGGCGTTGCCGGGGGCGCGCTTGAGGTCGACGCCGTCGGCGATCGCCTTGGGCGAGACCATCATGCCGGCGGCGGTGGCCAGGGCCGAGGGGAGCACCGCGCCGGTGCCCGGCGTGAGGTTGAGGCGCACGGTGTGCGCGTCGACGACGGTGACGCCGGTGACGGCGGCGAGGTCCTGCTTGATGGTGCTCGTCGGCAGCGTCTGGCCGCGCTCGATGTTGACCTTGACGGCGGTCGCGTCGAAGGGCGTCCCGTCGTGGAAGGTGACGTCGTCGCGTAGGGCGAGTTCGAGGTGGGAGCCGTCCTTGGCGTAGGTCCACGAGGTCGCCAGGCCGGGGACGATCCCGTCCCTGGAGTCGACCATGGTGAGCCGGTCGTAGATCAGCGTGAGGTAGGGGTAACCGCCGGGGGCCGGCTGGGCCGGGTCGAGGTTCTGGAACGGGGACGAGGCCGTGACCCGCAGGACGGCGTCGGGGTCGATCTCCCCCGTGCCGGCACCGGTGGCGCCGGGGCTGCTGGTCGGGGTGCCGGAGCAGGCTCCGAGGGCGAGGGTGGCGAGCAGGCTGGTGGCGACGGCGAGGCGTCGGTGGTGCGGGAGGCGGGACAAGGTGCTCCTTTCCTGACCTGCCGCTCCGAGCCGGGAGCGGCTCCGCGGCCGGCGGCGGGGTCCCGGGTGCCCGGGGCGCGGCCGGGGTGCCGGCGGGTCGTTCGGCAGTGGCCGCGCGGGCGCGGTGGTCACGGTGGGTGGTGGATGGCGTCGGCGGCGTGATGCCCGCCTGGAGCTGCTCGGCGCGCGGCGTCCCCGAGGCTGCCGACATGCGGCGCCCCCGCGAACCAACCAAGCGCTCGATTGGGACGGTAGGGGCAGGCTGCGGGCGCGTCAATGGGCGGACGCCCGCCGCGACCCACAAAAGGACGCCACCGCGACCCACGGCCGGACGCACCGCCACCCACGGACGGCCGCCACCGCAGCCCACGGAGGGACGCCGCCGCGGTCCGCACGGACGGACGCCGCCGCGACCCGTGGGGGCGACGCCCGGGGCGCAAGCGTTGCCAGCGCGCCACCGGGTCGCTAGAGTGCCGTCAAGCAAGCGCTTGGTTGCCCTGACCGGCCGAAGGAGTCCGCCCGGTGGAAGCCACCCTCGCCACGGCACAGCCCCGCGACACCGGCATCGACGCCGTCGCCTCAGCCACCCGCCGGCTCGTCGACGCGATCACCCGCGCGGGCGGGGCCATCGACGCCGACGCCGACCGGATCGTGGCCGACCTCGACGGGCTCACCGCCCGGATCGACGCCCACGCTCCGGACCTCTCCGAGCGGATCGCGACGATGTGGCGCCAGCCCGGCCCGGGCCGTTTCGACCCCGCCGGCGGCACCGAGAACCCGCTGTCGCCGCCGGTGAGTCTCTGGGTCGAGCCGGACGGCTCGCTGCGCGGCGAGGTCACCCTGCGGCTGGCCTTCCAGGGACCTCCGGGGCACGTGCACGGCGGCACCTCGGCCATGCTCATGGACCACGCCCTCGGCATCGCCAACGCCCGCGCCGGATACGCCGCGGTGACCGTCGGGCTCGACGTCTCCTTCCGCGCGGCCATCCCGATCGGCTCGACGATCACGATCCTGGCCCGGCACGACGGGCGCGACGGGCGCAAGGTACGCAGCTCCGGCGAGCTGCGCGTCGGGGACCTCACGTGCGTCACGGCCACCGGCACCTTCGTGCTGATGGACGACCCGTCGACGCGGGACAGGTTCCGACGAGACTCGAGGGAGCAGGGATGAGCACGAGTCCCGACCCGACCAGCGCCCCACCCGGTCCGCTCGCCGGCCGCGGTGCCCTCGTCATCGGCGGGGGTGGCGGCTTCGGCCGCGCCATCGCCGCCGTGCTGGCCGCCGACGGGGCCGCCGTGACGATCATGGGGCGCACCGAGGCCACGCTGCGAGCGGCGGCCGCGACGATCGCCGCAGCCGTTCCCGGGGCGCTGCCGGTGCGGGTCAGCGTCGGCGACTCCGCCCTCGATCAGGACGTGGCCGCCGCGGTGCGCGTCGCCGACGAGACCCCGTTGGCGGCCGTCGTCACGACCGTCGGCGGCGGCACCTTCCGCCCCGTGCTCGCCCTCGACGCCGAGACCCTCGAGTACGACTTCCGGCGCAACGTCACGACGGCGCTGCACGCGATCCGGCACGGCGGACAGGCCCTGGCCGCGCGCGGTGGGGGCTCGATCGTGTGCACCTCGTCGAGCGCGGGCGGGCACTCCTTCCCGTTCATGCCGTCGTACTCGGTGAGCAAGGCCGCGCTCGAGGCGCTCGTCCGGGTTGCCGCCGACGAGCTCGGCCACCTCGCGGTGCGGGTCAACGTCGTACGCCCCGGCATCGTGGCCACCGACGGGAAGAACCCGGGCCTGCTGCTGGCCGACCCCGAGCTGGCCGCCGCGACCGTCGCCGAGAAGCCCCTGTCGCGAGTCGGACGCGCCGAGGACGTCGCCGCCGCAGTCCGCTTCCTGTGCGGCCCCGAGTCGTCGTGGATCACCGGCGCGTGCCTGCCGGTCGAGGGCGGGGCGCACCTGCGCCGCGCGCCCCGACTGGAGAAGCTCGCCCGGATCGTCGGTGGCGACGAGGTCGTCGACGCCGCCCTGGCGGGCCGCATCCCATGACGGCGGCACAGGTGCCCGCCACCCGGATGGAGCTGGCCACGACACTGCCGCCGACGACGGCGCTGCGCGAGGTGCCCGCGGTCGCGGCGCGCATCGAACGGCTCGGCTTCGACACCGTGCACGTCCCCGAGACGACGCACGACTCCCTGGCGGTCGCCCTGCTCGCGGCCGAGCACACCAGCCGGATCACCGTACGCACCAGCATGACGCTGGCCTTCCCCCGCAGCCCGATGGTGACCGCGTACGCCGCGTGGGACCTCGCACGGTTCTCCGAGGGTCGCTTCCAGCTCGGGCTGGCCACCCAGGTGCGCGGCAACATCGTCGGCCGCTTCTCGGTGCCGTGGGACCGGCCGGCCGAGAACCTGCGCGACTACCTCGCCTCGATCCGGGCGATCTTCGCCGCGTTCGCCACGGGCGGGCCCCTGGAGCACGAGGGCAGCCACTACCGCTTCACCCGGCTCCAGCCCTACTTCAACCCCGGCCCGCTGTCGACCGCGGCCCCGGCGCTCTACACCGGCGGGGTCAACCGGCGCGTCTGCGAGGTGGCCGGCGAGCTCGCCGACGGCTTCGTCACCCACGCGACGAACTCGCACCCGAGCCACCTGCGCACGGTCGTGCTCCCCGCACTCCGCGCCGGGGCCGAGCGCGCCGGACGCGCCCGGATCCCGCGGGTCGTCGTCGTCTCCAAGTCGATCACCGGTCCGACACCGGCCGCACTCGCCGCGAGCCGCGACTCCGCCCGCCAGGAGCTGGCGTTCCTCTTCTCCACCCCGGCCTACCGGACGACCCTGGACCGGCTCGGCCTGGGCCGGGTCGGCGAACGGCTCGCCGGGATGGCCGCCTCCGGGCGCTGGGCGGGACTCGCCGACACCCTCGACGACGAGACCCTGGCCACGCTCATCCCGCACGGCACCTACGCCGAGCTGCCGGACGTGCTCGAACAGGCCTACGGCGGGCTCGCCGACGGGCTCGGGCTCGGGCTGCCGCTCGACCCGGCCGACGACGAGGACTTCGGCGCGCTGCTCGAACGCCTCCGGCGCATCCCGACGAGTACCGCGACCTGCGACCCGCCCGCGACCGGCGGCCCCAGCGACGAGGCCACCGGCGCGACGCGCGGCGGCGCCGGATCGGAGACCCTGTCATGACCGCACGCATCGGGCTGCTCACCCCGGTCGTCGTACAGCATCCGCGCACCGCCGCCGCCTGGGAGCGGGACGTCCTGGCCGGCCCCGACGTCGGCGGTACGCTGCTGGCCATCGCCCGCGCCGCCGACGACCTGGGCTACCACCACCTGACGTGCAGCGAGCACGTCGCGGTGCCCGCCCCGATCGCCGCCGAGCGGGGCGGGACGTACTTCGACCCCGTGGCCACGCTGTCGTTCCTCGCCTCGGCGACGCGCCGCGTCCGGCTCGCGACGAACGTCGTCGTCATCGGCTACCACCACCCGCTGGCCCTCGCCAAGACCTACGGCACCCTCGACCTGCTCAGCGGCGGGCGCGTCATCCTCGGGGTCGGCGTCGGCAGCCTCGAAGAGGAGTTCGACCTGCTCGGCGCCGAGTTCGCCGGGCGCGGCGCGGTCGCGGACGAGGCGATCGCGGCCCTGCGCGCCGCCTGGGGCAGGGCCGTGCCGCACCACGAGGGTCCCCGGTTCACGTTCACCGACTTCGTCGTCGAACCGCACGCGCCGCGCACCACGGTGCCGCTGTGGTTCGGTGGGCGCACCCGCCGCTCGCTGCGCCGTGCCGTGGCGTACGGCACCGGGTGGGCGCCGTTCGGCCTCGGGCCGCAGGAGCTGACCCGCCTGTGGACCTCCGTGGAGCGCCCGGACGACTTCGACCTCGTGCTGCAGATCCCCCCGCTGGACCCGCTCGGGGACCCGGACGGCTCCCGCGAGCACCTACGCACGGCCGATGCCGTCGGGGCGACCGCGGTCAACGCCAGCCTCGTCGCCACCTCGGCAGCCCACCACCTCGCGCAGATGGCCGCGCTGCGCGAGCTCACCCCGGAACGCTTCGAGACGAACGCGACCACGACCTGACCGGCCACCGGCCGGATCGGCCCGCGAGAAGCCCGCTCGGAAGGAACCCACCATGACCGACTCGCAGCCCGACCGGCTCGCCCGGCTCGAGGCGCGCCTCGAGCAGGCCGAACGGCGCCTCGCCGCCGCCGAGGACCGGCTCGCCCTGTGGCAGATCGTCGCTAGCTACGGCCCCGCCGTGGACAGTGGCTCAGCGGAGGTCACCGCCCGGATGTGGACCGAGGAGGGCGTGTACGACACCTACCCGGTCGTGCTCGACGGCCGGGACGCGCTGCGCGCCATGGTGACCGGCGAGCGGCACCAGGCCCTGATCCACTCCGGCGCCGCCCATCTCATGGGCCTGCCGCACATCGTCGTCGACGGCGACCGGGCCGTCGTGACGAACTACTCGCAGCTCGTGCTCCACGCTCCCGACGAGAACGGCTACCGGATCTGGCGTACCGGCTCCAACCGATGGGAGTTCACCCGCACCACCGAGGGCTGGAAGGTGACCCACCGCTGGAACCGCCAGCTCGACGGCACCGACGAGGGCCGCGACATCCTCGCCCGCGCCGTCGACTCCGGGGCCTGAGGCCGTGCGCATCGGCCTAAGTTCCCCGGTCCTGGCCGACTCCGGACCCCGGCCCCCGTGGGAGGCCGAGGCCGGGGTCGCCGAGCTGCGGGAGGTCTTCACGACCGCCGACCGGCTCGGGTACGAGTTCCTCACCTGCCCGGAGCACGTCAGCGTTCCGGAAGGGCTGGCCCGGGGTGAACGCTTCTACGACCCGGTCGCGACGTTCTCCTACCTCGCGGCGATCACGGAGCGGATCCGCTTCCTGCCGTACGTGCTCGTGCTCGGGCTGCACCATCCGCTCGAGTTGGCCAAGCGGTACGGCACCCTCGACCACCTCAGTGGGGGGCGGGTCGTCCTCGGAGTGGGCGTCGGCAACCTGGAGGAGGAGTTCGCGCTGCTCGGGCGCCCGTTCGCCGACCGCGGACCACGGGCGGACGACGCCCTGCGGGCCCTGCGGGCGTCGCTGTCGGTGCGGCTCGCGACCTACCACGGGGAGTACTACCACTTCACCGAGCAGGTCGTCAGCCCGCACGCGGTCCAGGAGAAGGTCCCGATCTGGGTCGGTGGCCACAGCAGGCGCGCTCTCCGGCGCGCGGTCACCCTGGGCGACGGGTGGGCACCGGCGCCGGTGACGTATCGCGGTCCGGACCTGCGGACCCTGCCGCGGATGCTCGCCGAGCACGACCTGCCGGAGGGATTCGACGTCGTCATCACCCCGCCGGCCCGCCTCGACCCGACGGGCGACCCGGAGGCCGCGCTCGACCTCGTCGGCCGGATCGGCGAGGCGGGGGCCACCGTGGTCAACGTCGTCGTGCGGCACCGCGAGCTGGCCGAGTACCTCGACCAGCTCGCGGCGGCAGCCGAGCTCTTCGGCCTCGACCGCCGCGACTGAGCACGGCCGCCTGCGCCGGGACCCCCGCGTGGGTCCCGGCGCCCACGGTCAGGCCTCGTTGGGCATGTTCGACCAGCCCTTGCCGTCGACCCGCGCGTACCAGCCCGAGGCGGCCAGGGTCCCTCCGTCGACGGGGATGGTGTGCCCGGTGACGAAGCGGGCGTCGTCGCTGGCGAGGAACTCGACGACGGCGGCGTAGTCGTCGGGCTCGCCGAAGCGCCCGACGGGGATCCACGTGCGGATGAGCGCCGGGTCTCGGCCACGCAGCATCGCCGCGGCCGGTGTCTGGGGCGTGTCGGCGAGGTCGGGCGCGATCGCGTTGACCCGCACCCCGTGGCCGGCGACCTCGACGGCGAGGCTCCGGGTGAAGGCGCTGACCCCGGCGTTGTAGGCGGAGTACGGGGCGCACGCCGGGATGCCCCGGAAGGCCTCGACTGTCGAGTTGTTGACGATGGCGCCACGGCCCCGCTCGACCATGCCGGGCAGCAGCGCGTGGGTCATCGCGAGCACGTGCCACAGGTTGACCTCGTAGAGCGCCTGCCACTGCTGCGGGTTCGAGTGCAGGAAGGTCCTGGAGGCCGGGCGGAAGTCGCCGACGTTGTTGACGAGCACGTCGACCCGCCCCGAATCGAGGGCCGACGCGGCGGCGACCGCGGTGGCGACACCGTCGGCGGTGCGTACGTCGGCGAGGACGACCTCGACCTCGCCGCCGGCGCCACGGATGTCGGCGGCGGTGTCGACGGCGGCCTCCCCGTCGATGTCGACGAGGACGACGCGGGCACCCGCGGCGGCGAGACGGCGGGAGATGCCGCCGCCGATCCCGCGGGCGCCGCCGGTGACGACCGCGATCTGGTCCTCGAGCCTGCGGGTGGCGCTCATCCGCCGGTCACTTCCTCGTCGGTCCTAAGCGCGGAGACGCGGTGGCGTTCGATCCAGTTGATCGTCACGGCGCGCCGCGTGAAGGCCCAGCCGTCGTCGCTGCGCGCGTACTCGTCGTCGTAGTGCAGGAACCAGACCAGGTCCGAGGGCCCTTCGCGGCCGGACAGCAGGTGGTGGGCCGTGCCGCGGACCCGGCCACGGGCCCCGGTCGACGTCGGCAGGTAGCGGGCCCCGGCCACGACGTGGGTCGTCGCCAGCGTCCCGGCGAGTGCCCCGAGCGCGGCCACGACAGCGGGGCGGCCGACGTGGGAGACGTGGGGGTCGAGGTGAGCCGGCGGATCGGGCACGACGAGGACGCCGTCCGGGACGAAGAGCGCGCCGACCGCGGCGGCGTCACGGTCGTCGGCGGCCGCCGCATACGTCTCGGAGAGTACGCGCAACGCGGTGAGGTCGGCCGCGTCGAGGCTGGTCACGACCTGGGAGCGGTCGCCGCGCGCACGACCTCGACGAGCTCGGCGGCGGCACGCTCGCAGTCACCGCGGGTGTAGCCGAGCAGTGCGGTCTCGGTCGGATCCGGTTCGTAGGCGAGAACGGTCCCGCGGCCCTGGACGATCATCGAGTCGGGCATGAAGGGGTGCGGCTCGTCGAGCTCGGCGATGGTGCGGTTGCCCCCGGCCGCGTCGACGAGCAGCTGGAAGAACTGCGCGAACGTGAGGTTGGCGTCACCGACGAGGTATGCCGCGCCCGCCGTACCGCGGTCGATCGCGCCGCCGATCGCCTCGGCCAGGGACCGGGCCGACATGTAGTTCGTGCCGCCGGCCGGTGCGTGGTCGGGGAACTGCGGCTCGTTGCCGGCCGCCCAGGACACCATGCGGCGGTAGCGCTTGGCCGTGATGCCGGGGATGGCACCGATGATCGAGGGCGGGTTGAGGGTGCAGACCGTGAAGGAGGCGTCCGCCAGCGCCCGGGCTCCCTCGTCGGCGTCGCGGCGGGCGGCGACGTAGGCGTTGGAGTCGGCCAGGTCGGGTCGCAGGTGGTGGTAGTAGCTGCCGATCTGGACGAAGCGGGAGACACCCGCGCTCTTGGCGAGCGCGGCGAAGGCCGGCACTCCCCCGCTCTGGGTCTCCTTCCAGAACTGGGTCTCGTCCACGTCGCGGGGCAGATGGCGCACGTCCTGGCCCGCGGCGAAGACGACCGCGTCGAAGGGGGCCAGGTCCTTGCGGGTGAACGTCTGGCGGGTGTAGTCCCCGACCAGGACAGGCAGGTCGGCGACGGGCGAGTCCGCGTCGACCGCTCCCCGGGCGGCGACGGTGACGTCGTCTCCCCGATCCCGCAGGTGGAGAGCGGCGTGGGCCCCGATCATGCCGGTTCCACCGACGACGAGCACCTTCATCGTGAGGTCTCCTTGCGTAGTGAGGCGACTCCCCGGCGCGCGTCTGGGAGCCAGCATGGCAGCTGAGCTTACCAACCAAGCGATAGGTTGGTTAGTGGTGCGGGTGTGCGCGCTGACGCAACAGCTGTGCACTCGCCCGTAAGGACAGCCGTGTGCCGCGGCGAGCATGCTCGTTCCACAACGTCCGCAACAGACGGAGGAACCCATGCGAGATCTACGGAGAATCCGGGTCCTGGCGACAGCCGCCGCAGTCGTCGCGCTGCTCACCGCCGCCGCGTCCCCGGCGCGGGCGGACACCACGCTGGAGGTGAGACCGGGTCTCAGCCCGTTCTTCTCCGACGGCAAGAACGGCAGCGGACCCCGGGAGTACGTGACCCGCAACCTGAGCACGGAGGCCCGCAACCAGTACCTGCGCAGCTGCAGGTCGGGCTACTCCTGCTACGCCGTGGGAGAGGGCGACGGTCAGCACACCTTCTTCGAGCTCTACTACTGCGACAATCGGAGTGTCACGAACTTCCTGGGCCGCGGCGCCGCCGTCAACCACCAGACGGACGAGGCGGTCGCGTACCTCCGCGACAGAGAAAGCGTGACGAGACAGGAGATCGACCCGGACAACATCCCGGTCTCCGTCGACTGGAACCCGATCTGGTACATCCACCCGTGCTGACCCGGTGAACGGGCCCGCGCCGTCGTGATCCCGGGGGCGACGGCGCGGGCCCGCGGTCGTGCGCGCACCTCTCCCCCGGGTGCGCCCACCGGCGGCCGGACGGCGGCTACCCCGGCACCCCGAGCACGTGCGTGCTGCCGGTGCGTGCCGGCCACGGCAGCGCCGCGCGGTCGAGCTTTCCGTTGGCGGTGGCGGGGAAGCCGTCCACGAACACCACCGCGGCCGGCACCATGTAGTCCGGCAGCGCGGCGGCCACGTGCCGGCGCAGCTCCCGTACGGTCGGACGGCAGCCGGGGGCCGGCACGACGTAGACCACCAGGGCGCGCTCGCCGTCGCGGTCCGGCCGGGCCAGCGCCACCACGTCCTTCACCCCGGCGTGCCCGCGCAGGCGGTGCTCGACCTCGGCCAGCTCCACCCGGGCGCCCCGGATCTTGACCTGCCCGTCGACCCGGCCGAGGAAGGTCAGCACCCCGTCGGAGCCGAAGCTCGCCCGGTCGCCGGTGCGGTAGAGCCGGCCGCGTGGGTCGGGCCCGAGCGTGTCCGGGACGAACCGCTGCCGGGTCAGCTCCGGCTGGCGGTGGTAGCCGAGGGCGAGGACGTCGCCGCCGATGAGCAGGTCGCCCGGCACCCCTACCGGGCACGGCCGCAGGTCCTCGTCGACCACCCAGTACTGCGCGTTGTCGATCGGTCGCCCGTACGGGATGCTCCGCCAGGCCGGGTCGACCGCGCCGACCTCGAACCAGTTCGACCAGACGGTCGCCTCGGTCGCGCCGCCGAGGCTGACGATCGTCGCCCCGGTGAAGACCGACCGCACCTCGTCCGGCAACGTCAACGGCGTGTAGTCGCCGCTGAGGTAGACCAGCCGCAGGTGCCCGGTCCCTGCGGCGCCCCGGTGCCCGCCGAGCAGCGGCGCGAGGTGGGCCAGCGTGGTCGGCGCCGAGTTCCAGTACGTCACCGGCTCCCGCAGCAGCACGTCGAGCAGCAGTTCCGGGTCGCACCGCTGCGCGTCGTCGGCGACGTAGACGCCCGCCCCGTACGCGGGCAGGCCGAGCAGGTCGAAGACGGACAGGTCGAAACCGAGCGAGGTGACCGACAGGCCCAGGTCGTGCGGGCCGAAGCCGTGCGTGCGGCGGCACCAGGCGAAGAGGTTGTGCAGCGACCGGTGCGCCACGGCGACGCCGTTGGGCCGGCCGGTGCTGCCGGAGGTGAAGACCACGTAGGCGGTGGAGTCCGCGCCGGTGCCGGGCTCCGGGCTCCGCAGCTCGCGGTGGTCCGGGACCGGGGCGTCGGCGGGCACCGTGCGTACCTGCGGCGGCGCCGGCCAGCCGTCCTCGCCCGCCGTGCCGACCAGCAGCCGCACACCGGCCTCGGCCAGTAGGGTGTGCGCGCGTTCGGCCGGGAGCGCCGGATCGACCGGCACGTAGCAGCCGCCCGCCTTCAGCACCCCGTACACGGCGACCGCCAGCAGCGGGCCGCGCGGCACCCGGATGCCCACCGGCGTCTCGGGTCCCACTCCCTGGTCGCGCAGCGCCCAGGCCAGCCGGTTGGCGAGCCGGTCCAGCTCGGCGAAGCTGAGCGCGCCGCCAGCCCAGCGCACCGCCACGGCGTGCGGCCGGAGCCGGGCCTGCTCCTCGAACAGCCGGTGCACCGGGCCGTCCGCGGCGTACGCGCGGGCGGTGGCGTTCCACGCCCGCTGCTGCGCGGCCGGGTCGGATGCGGCAGGTCGGGGCACGGCCGGGTCGGTCGACGGGCGGCCCGGCGTGGTGGTCATCGGCTGCCGGCCAGCACAGCGCTGATCACGTCGGTCAGGTGCACCAGGAGCGGCGGCTTCATGATTCCGATGTGGTCCCCCGGCACCCGGTGCAGCTCGATCCCGCCGCCGATCAGCTCCTCCCAGCGTTCGAGGTAGTCGGCGAACGTCTGGCCGGAGGACACCACGTGCTGGCCGTTGGCGAGCGCGTCGCTGGCGATGAGGTGCAGCTTGCCGGCGTAGCGGGGGTTCGGGTACTCGATGAGCGCCTGCAACGATTCCCGCCAGACCCGGACCATCCGCGGCCAGGCGGCGCCGACGCCGCGCTCGGGCAGCGCCATGCCTTCCTTCTCGTCGATGTCGTTGGCCACCCGCTCGTAGAGGTCCATGATCTCGGCGCGCCGCTCGGGCGTGTCCGCCTCCGGCCCGCCCCGGTCGATCTCCAGCACCAGCTTCTCCAGCCGGCGCACGAAGCCCATCTGCTCGTAGAACTTCGGCCGGGTCTGCGCGTCCAGCACCGGGTCGAGGAGCATGAAGGTCACCTCCTCACCGGCGTCCAGCAGCAGGGTGGCGAGCTCCGCCGCGATCGTGCTGCCGCCGCACCAGCTGAACAGCCGGTACGGCCCGTGCGGCTGGGCGGCCCGCAGCTCGTCGAAGTGCCGGCGGGCCATCTCGGCGGCGGTGGGGATCGTGGCGTGGTCGCCGTGCGGCTTCGGCCACTCGAACGCGGCCAGTGGTAGCTGCGGGTCCAGGTACGGCAGGAAGCGCTGGAACCAGTGGGCGCTGCCGCCGCCGGGGTGGATGCAGAACAGCGGCGTGGCGCTGCCGCGCCGCAGCCACAGCAGCGCCCGGTTGCGGCTGCCGGGCGCGGCCGGTGCCTCGGGGCCGCCGACCGCGCCGTCGGTGATCGCGGCGGCCAGCCGCGCGACGGTCTGGTGCTCCAGGAAGGCTCGGAACGTCAGCTCCACGCCGTGCGACTCCCGCAACAGCGAGATGACCCGCATCATCGCCATCGAGTGCCCGCCGAGGTCGAAGAAGTCGTCGTCGATGCCGACCCGGTCCAGCCGCAGCACCTGCGCCCAGGCGTCGGCGATGGTCTGCTCCAGCGGTGTCCGGGGCGCCACCGGCGCGATCTGCGCGGCGGGCCTCGGCTCGGCAGCGACCAGCGCGGCGCGGTCGACCTTGCCCGAGGCGGTGACCGGGAACTGCCCGACGACGTGGCAGCGGGTCGGCACCATGTGCGCCGGCAGCCGGCGGCGTACGTGCTCGCGCAGCTCGGCCGGGGACGGGGCGGCGCCGCAGCTGCCGGCGGTGAGCCGGACGAACGCCACGAGCGTCGCCTCCTCGGTGCCCGCCGCGGCGACGGCGACGGCCGCGGCCGCGACGCTCGGGTGCGCCTCCAGCGCGTGCTCGACCTCGCCGAGTTCGATGCGGAAGCCGCGGACGCTGACCTGCTGGTCGCCGCGCCCGTGGAAGCGCAGCGAGTCGTCGGCGGCGCGGGAGACCACGTCGCCGGTGCGGTACATCCGGCTGCCGGGCGGCCCGAACGGGTCCGGGACGAACCGGTCGGCGGTCAGCGCCGGCCGGCCGAGGTAGCCGCGGGCCAGGCCCGCGCCGGCGACGTACAGCTCGCCGCGCACCCCGGCGGGCAGCGGCCGGCCGTCGGCGTCCAGGACGTGGCACCGCACGTTCGCCAGCGGGGTGCCGATCGACGGCATCCGCTCCGGCGAGCCGGGGGCGACCGGCGCGTACGTGGCGGCGACGCACGCCTCGGTGGGGCCGTAGAGGTTGACGAACGCGGCGTGCCGCGCCCACCGGTCGGCCTGCCCGGCGGGGCACGCCTCGCCGCCGACCAGGGTGACCCGCAGCCGCGGGAAGTCCGCCGGGTCCAGCCGGCTCAGCATCGACGGCGGCAGGAATAGGTGGGTCAGCGTGGCCGCCTCGGCGCGCAGGTCGCCCGGGTCGCGGTCGGGCTCGGGCAGCACCAGCTCGGCGCCGGCGGTGAGCGCGGCGACCAGCTCGGACACCGACGCGTCGAAGCCCACCGAGAAGAACTGGAGCATCCGGTCGCCCGGCCGGACGTCGAAGACCTCCTGCTGGGCGTGCCGGAGGTTGAGCAGCGCCCGGTGCGGCACGGCGACCCCCTTGGGCCGCCCGGTCGAGCCGGACGTGTAGGTGACGTACGCCAGGTCGTCCGGCGCCACCGTCACCTCCGGCGCGGTGACCGGCATGTCGAGCTGGGCGGACTCGTCGGTCACGTCGACCGTCGGCACGCCCGCCGGGTCGGCCTGGACGAGGCCGGCCGGCAGCCGCCCGGCGGCGAGCAGCACCGCGGCTGCCGTGTCGTCGAGCATGAACCGCAGCCGCTCGACCGGGTACGCCGGATCCAGCGGCAGGAACGCGCCGCCCGCCTTCAGCACGGCCAGTACGCAGACGGCGAGGTCGGGCGTCCGCGGCAGGCAGATGCCGACGACCGTGCCCGGGCCGACGCCGAGCGCGCGCAGCCGGTGCGCCAGCCGGTTCGCGCGTAGCTCCAGCTCGGCGTAGTAGACCTTGACGACGCCCTGCCGCAGCGCGACGGCGGTGGGCGCGGACCGGGCCTGCCGCTCGATCAGCCGGTGCACCGGCTCATCGGTGGGGAACGCCCGGTCTGTGCGGTTCGGGTCGACGAGCACCCGCTCGCGGTCGGCCGGCGCCAGCGTCACGGTCCGCGGCGACGGCGACGGCAACACAGCCGGGGTGGCGTCGGGACCGGCGCCGGGATCGCGGGCGGCACCGGGCCCGGCCACGCTGGCGGCCATCGACGCCAGCACCTGCCGGTAGGTCCGGCCGACCAGCTCCAGGTACGGCCGGCCGATCCTGCTCGGCCGGCCGAGCAGGCGCAGGTGCCCGGGGAACGACACCGCGGAGAACGGCTGCTCGCTCGGGCTGAAGTCGTCCTCCAGGTCGATGCCGGCGCTCCAGTCGAGCATGTGGAAGTCCAGGTACGTGAAGCTGACGTCGACCAGCGCCGAGGCGTGCCGGCCGTCGCGCCGCATCGCGGCCATCGGGTAGCGCCGGTGCGGCCACATCCGGGCCTCCCGCGCGAAGACCGCCCGCACCAGCTCCGGCCAGCTCCCGGCGGTCAGGTCGGCGGGGAACGGCACCGTGTTCAGGTACATGCCGATCACCTCGTCGCCGCGCAGCCGCTCCGGCCGGCCGTTGCCGACCAGCCCGGTGAAGAAGCGCTGCCGCCCGGTGACCACGCCCCAGGCCGCGAGGTGGGCGGCGTGCAGCACGCTCTTCAGCGACGCCCCCGCGTCAGCCGCGAGCCGACGCAGCGCAGGCTCCAGGTCGGCGTACTCGACGACGACCTGGTCCGGCGCGTCGTCGGCGCCGGCCGGCCCCTCGGCCCCGTCCGCCTGACCGCCCCACTCGGCCGGGATCTCCAGCTTGTCGGCGGCCGTGATCGTGGCCGTCCAGAAGTCCCGGTCGGCCGCCGAGCGCAGCGACTCCTGCTCGGCCGCGACGAAGTCGGCGAACCGGACGGCCGGCAGCGGCGCCGGCCGGGGCACGTCGCCCCGGCGCAGCGTCCGGTAGTACCCGAGCAGCTCGGCGATCACCGACGTGTGGCTCCAGCCGTCGAGGATCGCATGACACTCGACGTGGGTGAGCCACCACTCGCGCTCGCCGGTCTGGTGCACCGTGTAGCGCAGCAGCGGCGGCACGGCCAGGTCGAACGGCGCGGCACGCTGGGCGAGCAGGAAGTCGTCGAGGACCTGGCGCCGCGCGGCCGGCGGCAGGTCCCGCAGGTCGTCCAGGTCCACCGGCAGCTCGGCGGTGCGGTGCACCAGTTGCAGCGGCCGCGTGTAGCCGGCGAGCGCGAACGAGGTACGCAGGATCTCGTGCCGCCGCACCAGCAGTGCCGCGGCAGCGCGCAGGTCGGCCAGGTCGAACGGCGTCTCGTCCTCGATCCGGTAGCAGCTGACGTTCACGTAGACCGGCCGCTGCGCGGCCAGCATCTCGTACACCATTCCGGCCTGGATCTCGCCCATCGGGTACGCGTCGACCAGGCCCGGCGGCAGCAGCGCGCGGTCGGCCTCGGACAGCAGCGCGAACGGCGCCACGACCGGCTGCTCGGTCACCTCGGCCGGCTGCTCCGGCGCCCGGGCGCCGACCAGTTCGGCCAGCTCGGCCACCGTGGCGTGGCTGAACAGGTCGTGCACCGACACCGGCAGGCCGGCCGCCCGCAGCGCCCCGACGGCGCGGATGGCCCGGATCGAGTCGCCGCCGTGCGCGAAGAACGCGTCGTGCCGGCCCACCGCGTCGACGCCGAGCGCGTCGGCCACGGCGCGCGCGATCGTCCGCTCCAGCGGGGTGCGTGGCGCTTCCGCCGCCGGCGGGGCGCCGCTGGGCGGTGCGGGCAGCGCGCGATGATCGACCTTGCCGGCGGCGGTCAGCGGCAGCGCGTCGAGCACCACCCACCGCGCGGGCACCAGCTGGCGGGGCAGCCGGGCCCGGGCGTACGCGGCGACGCCGTCCCGGTCGACCGTCGGCCCGACCTGCCCGGCGCCGGCCTCGGCGGCCGGGCCGACGAGGTACGCGACGAGCCGGTCGTCGTGCACGGTGACCACGGCGGCGGCGACGTCCGGGTGCGCGGTGAGCACCGCCTCGACCTCGCCCGGCTCGATCCGGTGGCCGTGCAGCTTCACCTGCCGGTCCAGCCGGCCCAGGTACTCGATCGTCCCGTCGGCGCGGTGCCGGGCCAGGTCGCCGGTGCGGTAGAGCCGGTCCCCCGGCCGCGTGCCGAACGGGTCCGGCACGAACCGGTCGGCCGTGTGCGCGGGGCGGCCCAGGTAGCCGCGGGCGAGCTGGACGCCGGCCACCACCAGCTCGCCGGGCACGCCGACCGGCAGCAGCCGCAGGTCCGGGTCGACGACGTGGGCGCGGGTGTTGGCGACCGGGCGGCCGATCGTGACCGGCTCCCCGGGCAGGCACCGCGCCGCGGTCACGTCGATCGTCGCCTCGGTGGGGCCGTAGAGGTTGTGCAGCTCGCAGCCGATCCGCTCGGACACGGCCGCCGCCAGCCCGTCCGGGAGCGGCTCGCCGCTGGCGAAGATCCGGCGTACCGAGGGCAGCTCGCCGACAGGCGTGTCGAGGAAGGCGCGCAGCATCGACGGCACGAAGTGCAGCGTGGTGACGCCGTGCTCGGCGATCGCCGTGGTCAGGTACGCCGGGTCCCGGTGCCCGCCGGGGCGGGCGACGACGAGCGTCGCGCCGGTGATCAGCGGCCAGAACAGCTCCCAGACCGAGACGTCGAAGCCGTACGGGGTCTTGTGCAGCACCCGGTCGGTGGCGTCCAGCGGGTACTCGCGCTGCATCCAGACCAGCCGGTTCACGAGCGCGCGGTGGGTGATCACGACGCCCTTGGGCGGGCCGGTCGAGCCGGAGGTGTGCAGCACGTACGCCGGGTGGTCCGGGTCGGGGTCACCGGGCGGCGGCCCGTGCGGGGCGGTGCCGTCCACGTCGGGCCGGAGCACCGTGCGCGAGGCGGTGCCGACGGTGTCCCGGTCGGTCACCACGACCCGTACCGCGGCGTCGGTGAGCAGCTGCTCCAGCCGCTGCGGCGGGCTCTCGGTGTCCAGCGGCAGGTAGGCGCCGCCGGCGGTGAGCACGGCCAGCAGCGCGGCCACCAGGTCCGGGCCGCGCTCCAGGCACACCCCGACCACCGACTCGGGGCCGACGCCGGCCGCGCGCAGCCGGAGCGCCAGCGCGGTGACGCGGGCGTCGAGCTCGGCGTACGACAGGCTCCGCTCCGCCGTCCGCACGGCCACCGCGTCCCCGGTGGCGGCCACCTGGGCCCGGAACAGCGCGGGCAGCGTGGTGGCCGGCACGTCGGTCGCGGTGTCGTTCCAGCCGTCGAGCAGCTGCTCGCGCTCGGCCGGCGGGAGGATGTCGATGTCGGCCAGCGGGATGTCCGGGGCCGCCGCCACGCCGGCCAGCAGCCGACCGACGTGTGCGACGAAGCGCTCGATCGTGGCGCGGTCGAACAGGCTGGTGGCGTAGACCGCGGCGCCGGCGAGCGAGCCGTCCGGGCCCGGGCCCACCGACAGGGTCAGGTCGAACTTGGCATCGGCGAACGGGATCGGCACCGACAGGACGTCCAGGCCGGGCGCCTCGAAGCCGTCCGGCGCGGCCTCGTGCCAGACGAACATCGTCGAGAAGAGCGCCGTCCGCGCGGGGTCCCGGACCGGCGCCAGCTCCTCGACGAGCTGCTCGAACGGCAGCTCCTGGTGGGCGAAGGCGTCCAGCGACGTACGGCGGACCCGCTCGACCAGCTCGCCGAACGTCGGATCGCCGGCCAGGTCGGCCCGCACCACGACGGTGTCCACGAAGAGCCCGATGAGGTCCTGCACGTCGTCGTGCCCACGGCCGGCGACCGGGGTGCCGACCGTGACGTCGGTCCGGCCGCTCCACCGCCCGAGCACGACCGCGTACGCGGCCAGCAGGACCATGAACGGCGTGGCCCGGTGGTGGCGGGCCAGTTCACCGAGGGCCGCCGCCACCTCGGCGGGCACGGTGAACGGCACGACGTCGCCGGCGGAGTCCCGTACCGCCGGCCGTGGCCGGTCGGCCGGCAGGTCCACCGGCGTGGCGCCGGCGAGCTGGCGACGCCAGTACGGCAGCTGGGTCTCGCGCAGCTCGGCGGTCCGCTGCCGCTGCCAGGCGGCCACGTCGGCGTACTGCGCGGGCAGCGGGGGGAGGTCGGCCGGGCGACCGTCGAGCGCGGCGGTGTAGCGGTGGTGCAGCTCGTCGAGCAGCAGGCCCTCCGACCAGAGGTCCATGGCGATGTGGTGGGTGGTGAGCAGCAGCAGGTGCTGGTCGGGTTCCCGCCGGACGAGCAGGGCGCGGAAAACCGGCCCGGCGGCCAGGTCGATCGGCTCGCGGTCGACGGAGACGAGCCGGTTCAGCAATCCGCACTGGGTGTCGCCGTCCAGGTGGGTGAGGTCGCGGATCGGCAGGGGAACCGGGGCGGGCGGGTCGATCAGCTGCACCGGCTCGCCGTCGGGGCCGACCGGGTAGCGGGTGCGCAGCACCTCGTGCCGGGCCACCAGCCCGTCCAGCGCGGCCCGCAGCGCGTCGAGGTCCAGCCGGCTGCCCGGCCGGTCGGTCATGTGCAGCGCGATCTGTACCAGGTACTCGACGCCGCCGGGGCGCAGCCGGTCGAGGATCCACAGCCGGCGCTGGGCGTACGACAGCGGTGGCGGGTCCGCCCGCGACGCCGGGGGGATGCCCGGCTCGGGGAGCGGCTCGAGGCCGAGCAGCCGGCGCTCCAGCAGCTTCTCGTGCGGGGTGGGCGACTCCAGCATCTCGGTCATCGGGTTCCTTCCCGGGCGGCTCGGGACAGCAGGTCCTGCACCTGGCTGTCGGAGAGTCGGCTGACGTCGGCGCGGACCGCGGCGGTGACCACGGCCGCGAGTCCGGCCACGGAGGTGGCCTCGAACAGGACCTGCAGGGGGAGATCGACGGCGAACGTCCGCCGCAGCGCGGTACGCACCCGGGCGACCAGCAGCGAGTGGCCGCCGAGGTCGAAGAAGTCGTCGTCGGCGGCGATGTCGTCGACGCCGAGCAGCCGCGACCAGATCCCGGCGACGACCTGCTCGACCGGGCCGGCCGGCGCGGGTGCCGGCGGAACGGGGGCACCCGCCGGCACGGCCGCAGTCGCCGGCACGCCCGGCGCGCCGGGCGCCGGGGCCAGCCGGACCGCCCGGGCCTCCGGTTCGCGGGTCGACCGCTCCAACAGCGCCACGTAGTCCTCGGCGAGCCGGAGCATCGTCGTCCGGTCGAACAGGCCGCCGGCGTACTCGAGAACGCACCGCAGGTCGCCGGCCGCGGTGCGGCAGACCGTGAAGACCAGGTCGAACTTGGCGTCGGTGGCGTTCATGGGCAGCGGCCACACCGTGGCGCCGCCGAGCGTGCCAGGCGTCTCCGCCGTGTGCAGGACCTGGAACATGATCTCGAACAGCGGGTTGCGGGCGGGGTCGCGGCGGGGCCGGACCGCCGCCACGACATCCTCGAACGGCACGTCGTTGTGCAGGAGCGCGGCCAGCACCGTCGTGCGCACCCGGTCCAGCACCTCGGTGAACGACGGTTCGCCCGCCAGGTCGGTCCGCAGCACCAGGGTGTTGACGAAGAAGCCGATCAGGTCCTCGGTCTCCGGCACGTCCCGCCCGGCGGCGGGCATCCCGACGGCGATGTCGGTGCGGCCGGTCCGGTGCGCCAGCAGCACCTGGAAGGCGGCAAGCAGCGTCATGAACGCGGTCGTGCCGTACCGCTCGCCGGCGGCGGCGACCAGCCGGGCGACGTGCCGCGGCACGTCCACGGCGAGCATGTCGCCGCTGGGGTCGCGGCGGGTGCCGCGCGGGCGGTCGGTGGGCAGCAGGACCGGTTCGAGCCCGGCGAGCTGGTCCCGCCAGTAGCCGATGCCGGCCGCGCCGGCGGCCTCGCGCCGGGCCCGCTGCCAGGCCGCGACGTCGGCGTACTGCACCGACGGCGGCGCCGGCACGGGCCGGCCGGCCGCCAACGCGCGGTACGCGTGGTCCAGGTCGCGCAGCAGCACGTCGCACGACCAGGCGTCGGCGGCGATGTGGTGCAGGGTGAGGCCGACCAGGTGCTCCGTCGGCGCGAGCCGTACCACCACGACCCGCAGCGGGTGCTCCCGGCGCAGGTCGAACGGCCGGCCCGCCGCCGTGTCGAGCAGCGCCGCAGCCCGGGTCCCGGCGTCCGGTCCCCCGGTCAGGTCCACGACCGTCACGTCGGCCGGGCCGGGCGGGTCGACGACCTGCACCGGCTCGCCGTCGCTGTCCCGGTACCGGGTGCGCAGCACCTCGTGCCGGCCGACGACCGCGGTCACGGCGCGGGCGAACACCGCGGGATCCCACGACCCGCGCAGGCGCATCCGCAGCCAGACGAGGTATTCGGTGCCGTCGCCGTGCAGCCCGTCGAGGAACCACAGCCGCTCCTGTCCGGGCGACAGCCGCAGCGCGCCGGTGCGCGGCACCGGCCGGATCCGGGTGCCGCTCGGCGGCGGGGCGTTCGTCTGGTCGGGCATCCGGCTCGGCATCGGCGGTCTCCCCTTCACCGGCGGTCGGCGTCGGATCGAGACTGGTGGACGCGAGCGGGCCGGAACCAGAGAAGGACCGGCAGAGGCGTTGCCGGTCCTTCTCTGTCCCGGCACGAGCCGCGATCGGCAGAGTGGCATCGAGTCGGCGCACGGGACTCCGGACGCAGGAGCGGGTCCGGACGCCCGGGACGGGACACCGACGACGGCCCCTGCTACCGGAAGGCGCGGCGACATGCCCGGAACGATCGTGGTACGGACGATGGCGTCGTTCCTGCCGCAACGGTCGGTCGCGGTGGCGGAGTTGCCGGAGCTGGCGTACCTGGGGCCGGCCGAGCGGGAACTCTGCGCCGGCCTCGGGATCGACCGGGTGCGTACCGACCCGGAGCTGGACGCGTTCGACCTGGCCGCGGGAGCCGCCACCCGGGCGCTGGGCGCAGCCGGGCTGGACCCGGCACGGATCGGGGCGCTGGTCGTGGTGGAGTCCCGCGCGCCGGCCACCCTGATGAGCTCCGCCGAGACCCGGCTACAGGCGTACCTCGGTGCCGACCGGGCCCTGACCTTCGCCGTCGGCGGGCTGGGCTGCGTGTCGACCACGCCGGCGCTGCTGGTGGCGCGCGGCCTGCTGGCCGCCGACCCGGACCTGACCGACGTCCTCGTCGTGCACGGCAGTACGCCGGCCACGCCCCGGCGCTACCGGCACCCCGTCACCGTCAGCGGCGACGGGGGCATGGCCGTGGTCGTCTCGCGGGACGGGCCGCTGCGGGTACGCGACGTGCTCCAGGAGACCGACGGCCGCTACTGGGACCTGTTCCGGGTGGACTACCGGGACCGCCCGTCGGCCCGCTGGACCGAGCAGTGCCGCGACCCCCGGGAGTACTCCTTCCAACTGGCCCTGGAGAGCCGCAATCGGCTGCGCGCGATGTACCGGAGCCTGCTGGACCGCAACGGGCTGACGCCGGCGGACGTCGCCCGGCACGTGAGCCACAACCTGTCGGCGGGCGCGTTCCGGTTCGTCGAGGAGACGCTCGGGGTGACGGTCGCTCCCACCTGCCGCGACAACCTGCGCGACCTGGGCCACCTCGGCGCGAACGACGTCCTGCTCAACCTGGCGACCGAGATCGGCACCGGGCGGCTGCGGGGCGGCGAGCGGGCCGTACTGATCAGCTCCAGCCCCGTGGCCGCCTGGAGCATGGTGCTGGTCGAGTTCGACGGCGATCCCGCTGCGGCCGTCGCGGGAGACTGAGATGGGAGTGGGGATGGGAGCACCGGACCGGCCCGCGGTGGCGCGGGAGCTGCACGACTTCATCGCCCCGGCGGTGTCCGGACCGATCGGCCCGGACGAGGACTACTTCGCGCTCGGCCTGCTCAACTCGCTGTTCGCGATCGAGCTGGTGGTGTTCGTGGAGCGTCGCTTCGACATCGAGGTCGAGGTGGCCGACCTCGACCTCGACCACTTCCGCACCATCTCCCGGCTGACCGACTTCGTGCTGGCCAAGACCGCCGGCCGCGCCGGGATCCCGGCGTGACCGCCGCGGTCGCGCCGCCGGCGCTCGACGGTCTCGGCGACGACCTCGCGGCGGCGGCGCGCGACGAGGCGGCCCGCTGGGACCGGGACGGCGCGCTGCCCGCCGGGGTACGCCGCGCCGCGGCGGCCGCCGGGCTGCTCACCGCTGACCTGCCGGTCGGGCACGGCGGCCTCGGCGCCACACCGGCGCAGCTCGGTGAGCTGTGCGCCCGGCTCGGCGGCGTGTGCGGCGCGCTGCGCGCGCTGGTCACCGTGCAGGCCATGGTCGCCGCGGCCGTCCTGCGCTGGGGCACCGCCGAGCAGCGGGCGCGCTGGCTGCCCGCGTTCGCCCGCGGTGAGCTGCTCGCCGGATTCGCCGCCACCGAGGCCGGCGCGGGCAGCGACCTGACCGCCGTCGACACCCGCATCCGTGCCGTCGGCGGTGGCCGGCAGCCGACCCTGGAGCTGACCGGGGCCAAGCGCTGGGTGACCTTCGGCCAGGTCGCCGACGTGCTACTGGTGCTCGGGGTGCTGGACGGCCGGCACACCGCCGTGCTCGTCGAGACCGACCGGGCCGGCGTGACGCGGCAGCCGGTCGAGGGCCAGCTCGGCCTGCGGGCCGCCCAGCTGGCCCACATCCGGCTCGACGGCGTACGGGTACCGGCGGCGAACCGCGTCGCACCGCCCGGGTTCGGCCTGTCGCACGTCGCGGCCAGCGCACTCGACCACGGCCGGTTCACGGTCGGCTGGGGCTGCGTGGGCATGGCCGAGGCGTGCCTGCGGGACATGACCGACCACGTGCTCACCCGCCGGCAGGGCGGCACCCTGCTCGCCGAGCACCAGACCGTACGGGGGCTGCTGGGCCGGGCGGCGGTGGACACCGCCGCCGCGCGGGAACTCGCCGCCCGGGCCGCCCGGTGGCGGGCCGCCGGTGCTCCCGACGCGATCGCCGGCACGGTCGCGGCGAAGTACGCGGCGGCGCGCACCGCCGCCCGGGTCGCCGGCACGGCCGTGCAGGTCCTCGGCGCGGCCGGCTGCGCCCCGGACAGCCGGGCCGGCCGGTTCTACCGGGACGCCAAGGTCATGGAGATCATCGAGGGCTCCTCCCAGGTGGCCGAACTGCACGTCGCCGACCACCTGCTGCGGCGCGCCCGCGCGACGGGGCCGGGAGGGCGGCCGTGACCAGCATGGTGAAGTGCCTCGTCTGGGACCTCGACGACACCCTGTGGGACGGCGTCGTGCTGGAGGGCGACGAGCCGGTGCCGTTCCCCGCCGCCGTACGCACGCTGCACGCCCTGGACCGGCGCGGCGTCCTGCACGCCGTGGCCAGCCGGGGCGAGCGTGCCGCCGCCACCGCCCACCTGGCCGCGCACGGCCTGCTCGACCTGTTCACCCGGGTCGAGGTGGGCTGGGGCGCCAAGTCCCTCGCGGTCGCCCGGATCGCCGCCGACCTGGGCATCGGCCTGGACTCCGTCGCGTTCGTCGACAACGACCCGGTGGAGCGCGCCGAGGTGGCCGCCGCGCTGCCGGTCGTGCGCTGCCACCCGGCCGACGCCGTCGCCGAACTGCCGGCGCTGCCCGAGTTCGCCTGCGAGTTCGTCACCGAGGAGTCCCGGCAGCGCCGCCAGCTCTACCGGACCGACGAGCGACGCCGGGCCGCCGAGGCCACGCATGCCGGGCCACCCGCGGACTTCCTCGCCTCGCTCGGCCTGGTGCTGGAGGTGCGCCGGGCCGGCCCGGCCGACCTCGCCCGGGCGCACGAGCTGACCGTACGCACCCACCAGCTGAACACCACCGGCGTCACCTTCAGCCTGGCGGAGCTGCACGCGCTGTGCGCGTCGCCGCGGCACGAGGTGCTGGTGGCGCGGCTGCGGGACAGGTTCGGCTCCTACGGAACGGTCGGGCTGGCCGTCACCGAGTCGCAGCCGGACGCGACCGTACTGCGGCTGCTGCTGATGTCGTGCCGGGTGCTGTCCCGCGGCGCCGGCGCGGCCCTGCTCGACCACCTCGTGCACACCGTGCTCGCCGCGGGCCGGCGGCCGGTGGCCGAGTTCGTGCCCACCACGGTCAACCGGCAGATGCTGGTCACCCTGCGGTTCGCCGGCTTCGCCGTCGAGGACGACGCGGGCGACCGGTGGACGCTTGCGATCGACCCGGCCCGGCCGCCGGCCGCGCGGGCACACCCGGTGCGGGTGGTGACGGCGTGAGCGGGCACAGCGGACGGATCATCAGACGCGGCGAGGGGGAAGCATGAGCGGAACCGTCGGGGTGGTCGGCGCCGGCACGATGGGGCTCGGCATCGCCCAGTGCCTGGCCGAGGGCGGGTACGACGTGGTCGTGGTCGACCCGGCGCTCAGGGCGGCGACCGGGGTGGCGGCGGCAGAGGACCGGCTGCGTACCGGGCTGCGGCAGGCCCGGCTGCTGGCCCCGGACCGCGCGGGCGAGCCGGTGGCCCGGGTGGTCGAGCGGATCAGCTGGACCCACCGGACCGCCGGGCTCGACCGGGCCGGGTACGTGGTCGAGTGCGCACCGGAACGCATCCCGCTCAAGGAACGGATCTTCGGCGAGCTGGACGCCGTCTGTCCACAGACGACGGTGCTCGCGTCGGTCACCTCCGCCATCCCGATCGACCGGCTCGCCGCCAGCACCCGCCGGCCGGACCGGGTGGTCGGGACGCACTTCATGAACCCCGCGCCCCTCAGGGACAGCGTCGAGGTGGTGCGTGCGCCACGGACCAGCGCGGACACCCTCCAGCGCACCCTCGACCTGCTCGCCGCGATCGGCAAGACCGGCATCGTGGTCGCCGATGGGCCGGGCTTCGTGATCAACCGCGTGTTGATGCTCACCGTGAACGAGGCCGCCGAGGTCGTCGGCCAGGGCACCGCCGACGCCGCGACCGTCGACCGGGTCTTCCAGGAGTGCCTCGGCCACGCGACGGGTCCGCTGCGTACCGCCGACCTGATCGGCCTGGACACCGTCGTCGACACGCTCCTGGTGCTGCTCGAGTGCACCGGTGACCCCCGCTTCCGGCCCGGGCGCACACTGCGGGAACTGGTGGACACGGGCAGGTACGGGCGCAAGAGCGGCAGCGGTTTCCACCAGTACCCGCGGCCGGTCGCGACCGCCGCCACCTGACCACCGCCGGGGATCCGCGTCTGGCCACCCGCACGGCTGCCCGGGTCAGCCTGGGGTGAGGACGCAGGAGACGATGAGGTCGAGGCAGACCGCGACGGGGTCGGGGTAGACGAAGCCCTCGGGTTCGAGGTTTGTCACGCCGGGCCCCTCGCTGGAGACTTCCCAGCCGAGCGCCTCCGCCCAGAAACCGCCCAGCACGGAGTCGTTCCGGGCCTTCATGTTGATCTGCACGAGCCGCGTCGGCACGCCGGCCAGGCTAGTACTCCAGTCGTGGATCGCGACCTGACGTAGCGTCGGCTACGTTGCGTCGACCGCCGAGGACGATGGCCGGGCGCATCGGCATGTTCCGGATCTACTGCTGGTGCAGCGGATGCCCCGGTTGGGTCGGCTTCACGGCTGGTTGTGCTGCTCGGCGGCGTCGAACGCGGGCGCGAGCGGGGCCAGCGCCTTGCGGAGCTGGTCGGCCAGTGAGCCGGAGGGCACGACCAGTCCTCCGGCGGCGAGACTCCCGGCGGCCTCCGGGTTACCGGCCGGCTGGAGCCAGCCTTCCAGTGCGATGCGAACTGCCGCGGCCACGCTTGCAGCGAGGACGCGGGCCGTGTGCGCTTCGGCGTCGTCCAGGCGTTCGGCGATCACCGCCGCGAGCGGGGGCTCGATGCCGGCGGTGGTGTCGAGGAACGCGTCGCGCAGCGCGGTCTGGGTGGTGATCAGCAGCAGCGCCTTGTGTTCGCGCTCGCCGGTGTTCGTGTACTGCTCGACCACTGCCTGGGTGACGGCGTCGGCCAGGCGTACTCCTGCGGGCCGGGCCGCGACCGCCGCCGCGATGCGCGCCTCCCGGTCCGCGGTGACGGCGGAGACGATCGCCTGCTCGCGGCTGGCGAAGTAGTTGTTGTAGGTGCGCGGCGAGACCCCGGCCGCTTCGGCGATGTCCTCGACCCGCACCTGGTCCGGTCCGCGCTCCTCGGCCAGGCGCAGGGCCGCCTCGCGTAGCGCCTCACGCGTGGCCTGCTTCTTCCGCTCCCGCAGCCCTGGTGGTGTCACGGTGTCAGCGTCCCATGCAGGGCTGCACACACGCAAAGTTGCGTGCATGCAAACTTGCGTGCACGCATTTTTCCTGCCAGTCTCGACCTGGACCGGGACCGACAGAGAGGACGTCGCCATGCGAGCAAGAGGAATGACCTACGACACCGGATTCGTCGTGCACGGCCAGACGTCCCGCGAGCACTTCGACCTCGCGGTGGTCCGGCGCGAGCTCGCCATCATCCGCGACGACCTGCACTGCAACGCGGTCCAGATCATCGGCGGTGACCCGGATCGACTGGAACTGGCCGCCGGTGCCGCCGCCGAACTCGGACTGGAGGTCTGGTTCTCGCCCTACCCGCTGGAGCTGGATCCGGAGCAGATCCTCACGCTCTTCCGCGACTGCGCCGAGCGGGCGGAACGGGTCCGGCAGCAGGGGGCCACAGTCGTGTTCGTCGCAGGCGTCGAGCTGAGCGTGATGAACCGCGGGTTCCTGTCCGGAGAGAGCCCCGAGGATCGGGTCGAGCGGCTGATGAGCCAACCCGAGCGGCGGGCCGAAGCCATCCGCGAACTCGGCGTGCACATCAACGCGTTCCTCCGCGACGCCGCGGCGACGGTCCGCGAGCGCTTCCAGGGCAAACTCACCTACGCGTCCATCCAGTTCGAGCAGGTCGACTGGACTCCCTTCGACATCGTGGCGTTCGAGCTGATCCGCTCCGCCGAGGTCGCCGACCGGTTCCGGGACGCGGTGCGCATCCTGGCCCAGAGCCCGAAGCCGCTCGCCATCACCGGGTTCGGCACCGCGGCCTACCGCGGCGCGGGAGACCGCGGTGGGCGGGTGCTGGAAGTGGTCGAGTACGACCCGGAGACCAGGGCTCCGGTACGGCTGAACGGCGTATACGAGCGCGACGAGGCCGGCCAGGCCACCTACCTGAGCGAACTGCTGGAGATCTTCGAGACCGAGGGCGTGGACAGCGCGTTCGTGTTCCTGTTCGCCCTGCCCGGCTACCCGCACCGCCCGGACGGCGACCCCAGGGACGACCTGGACCGGGCCGGCCTGGGCATCGTCAAGCTCCTCGAAGGGCGCCGAGGGCAGACCTACCCCGACATGGAATGGGAACCCAAGGCCGCCTTCGCGGCAGTGGCACAGCGCTATCGGAGGTGACAGGCCCCGAGCACGATGGCCACGGCGCGGGATCTGCACCGCGCCGCGGTGCAGATCCCGAACAGATGGACGCGGTGGTCGCCGACCGCGGCTGGTCCGCCCGGCGACGCCGCCACCAGACCCGAGCCCGCTGGCACCGCTACCGACCCGACTCGCCCTCGATGAATGACACCAGGTCGGGTTCCGCCCGTGCCGGCTGACGCACATCCCCTAAAGCGTCCTAGGACATTGATTGTCCGGCGACGCTGGGCCGCGACCTGGGCTCTCCTCGATCCGGCACTCTCTCGGCCTGTGCCGCTCGCCCGGTCTCCCGAGGAGCGACCGGAGCCGGAGTGGCCTCCCTCCGGGGCGGCCCTGTCGTACGAAAAAGCGGTGAAGTCCTGGACCGCTCAGGGGCGCTGGCGGGCGTTGAGCCGGGCGGCCTGGCGCGTCAGGTGGTCACGTTCGGCGAGGTTGGGCGCCCGCCGGGCCGCTTCGGAGTACAGCCGTGCCGCCGTCGCCAGGTCGCCGTCGCGCTCGTGGAGGTACGCCGCCACCGCCGCGTGGCGGGGCAGCGAATCGTCCAGCGCCACGAGCGCCGCCAGGCCGGCGCGCGGTCCGTCGGCCTCGCCGACGGCCACCGCGCGGTTGAGCCGGACGACCGGACTGTCGGTCAGGCGGACGAGCTCGTCATACCACTCGACGATCTGCACCCAGTCGGTCTCCGCGGCGGTGGGCGCGTCGGCGTGCAGCGCCGCGACGGCTGCCTGGGCCTGGAACTCGCCCAGCCGGTCGCGGGCGAGGGCGGCCTGCAGGATCTCGACGCCCTCGGCGATCGACGTGGTGTCCCACCGGCCGCGGTCCTGCTCGGCGAGCGGCACCAGGCTGCCGTCGGGCGCGGTCCGGGCGGCGCGCCGGGCGTGGTGCAACAGCATGAGGGCGAGCAGCCCCGCCACCTCGGGGTGGTCGATCGCGGCCGCGAGCTGCCGGGTGAGCCGGATGGCCTCGGCGGCGAGGTCGACATCGCCGGAGTAGCCCTCGTTGAAGACCAGGTACAGGACGCGCAGTACGGTCGCGACGTCGCCGGGCTGGTTGAACCGCACGCCGGAGACGGTGCGCTTGGCCCGGCTGATGCGTTGCGCCATGGTCGCCTCGGGCACCAGGTACGCCTGGGCGATCTGGCGGGTGGTCAGCCCGCCGACGGCACGTAGCGTGAGCGCGACCGCCGACGCCGGCGTCAGCGACGGGTGGGCGCACAGGAAGTAGAGCTGGAGCGTGTCGTCCACCGTGGGCGCGGGCCCGGGCGCGGGCTCCTCGTCGACGAGGTCCTCGCGCCGACGGCGGGCGGCGTCCGCCCGGGTCGCGTCGAGGAACCGACGCCAGGCCACGGTGACCAGCCAGGCCTTCGGGTCGCGCGGCGGGTCGGCCGGCCAGGTGCGCACCGCCTCGACCAGCGCATCCTGTACGGCGTCCTCGGCCGCCGCGAAGTCGGCTCCGCGGCGGACGAGGATCCCGAGCACGCCGGGCGTGAGGCTCCGGAGCAGGGCCTCCTGCATCAGGTCACTCCGTGATGGTGGGCGGCGCGGTCAGGAACGGGCGCAGCTCGAGCCACTCGTGGATCGGCTTCCCGCCCGCCCCGGGGGCGGCCGACAGCTCCCCGGCCAGCTCGACGGCGCGCTCGTAGCTGTCGACGTCGATCACCATCCAGCCGGCGATGAGGTCCTTGGTCTCGGCGAACGGGCCGTCGGTGACCGGCGGGCGCCCCTCACCGTCGTACCGGACGAACGTCCCCTCGGGGGCGAGCGCCTGACCGTCGACGAACTCGCCGGTCCCCTCGAGCCGGGTCGCGAAGTCCTGCATGTACTGCACGTGCGCCGAGATCTCCTCCGGCGTCCACTGGTCCATGGGTACGTCGTTGACCCCGGCCGGAGCGCCCCGGTAGTGCTTGAGCAGCAGGTACTTGGCCATCGTGTTTCCCCTCTCGGTGCGGGTGCGAACCCATTCTGATCGCGTCCACCACGGGGACGGAGCCGGTCCCGGGTTCTCGACATCGCTGCCCGGATATTTCTGGGTCGATCTCGTGTCCGGTCCCGGAGCATGCGAGATCCGAGGTGCGTCGGCTCCTGCCCCGCGCGCTCCGGTGCCGTCCCGTTGCCCGCAGGCGACCGGATCCGCACCGCAGGCGGGCGGGCGACCGGCGGACAGGGCTCGGCTTCCCGGGCCGGGAGGAGTCTTGCGCGGGCGTCACGCGGAAACTATGTTATCGATAACATAGATGTTTCCCCATGGCTTGTCTGGACGGTCGCGCGGCCGTTCCGACCGCCGCGCCCGTGGCACGCACCACCCGTCCCGCACCTCTTCCCCGACGTCACACCCGCTCCGGCGACGGCGTGCCGCCGGGCCCTTCGGCCGGCCGGAGCGCTCGCCGACGGCTGGCCCGTCCTGACTCGGCCGGCCCCACGACCAGCACCCGAAAGAACCAGGACGTAAGGGCTCTCGCGGCGCCGGCCCGCCAACCGCCGCTCTCCCGCCACCATCGAGAAAGGTCACCCCATGGCCCTGACCCGACGAGCCTTCACCCTCGGTGCGGTCGCCACCGGCGCGGCCACCGCCACCGGCCTGACGATCGCCCCCCGGGCGGCCTCGGCAGCGGCCTACACCGGCTACGTGATGACCTACTTCACCGAGTCGCCGAACTTCGTCGGCGCGGACTACGGCCTGCACCTCGCCGTCAGTCGCGACGGTCTGAACTGGACCCCGCTCAACCAGAACAACCCGGTGGCCACCCCGACCGCCGGCCAACTGGGGCTGCGCGACCCGTTCATCTTCCGCAAGCAGGACGGCACGTACATCGTCATCGCCACCGACCTGCGCGGCACGAACTTCGGCGTCATCAGCCAGTACCTGCACGTATGGGACTCGACGAACCTGACCGGCTTCACCGGTTACCGGCGGCTGCGGATGCACACCTACAACGCGCACACCTGGGCGCCGACGGTCTTCTGGGACGCCAACCGCGGGCAGTACGGCATCGTCTATTCCTGCAACACCAGCAGCGGGGACGTGTTCCTGGTCAACTACACGTCCGACTTCCACTCGGTCGGCTCCCCGCAGGTCTTCTTCAGCCCCGGCTTCGGCGTCCTGGACAGCGACATCATGGTCGACGGCGGGGTCACGTACCTGTACTACAAGAACCTCGCCAACGGAAACCTGTACGGCGCCCGCTCGTCGACCGGCGCCCCGAACAGCTTCACCACCTACACCGGCGGCCTGCGGCAGGGCGACGCGATGGAGGCCCCGCTGCTGGTCAAGCGCAACGACGGCAACGGCTGGTACCTGTGGGGCGACTCGTTCGCCCCGGTGAACGCCGACTACTACGCCTGGTCCAGCGGCAACATCACCGCCAACGCGTGGACCACGCTGAACCAGCGCGACTACACCCCGCCGCTGAACGGCAAGCACGGCTCGATCCTCGGCATCACCGAGGCCGAGTACGCCGGCGCGGTCAGCCGGTGGGGCACCCCGAACTGGGTCCGGCTGAAGTCCGCCAACTTCCCGGACCGGTTCGTACGGCACCTCAACGGTGTCGGGCGCCTCGACGCGTACCCCTTCGACCCGTACCAGGACCAGCTGTGGCGGCTGGTGCCCGGCCTGGCCGACCCCTCCGGGGTGTCGTTCGAGTCGGTGAACCGGCCCGGCAACTTCCTGCGCCACAGCGCCTACGCCATCCGGCTCGAACCGGACAACGGCACCGCGACGTTCCGCGCCGACGCCACGTTCCACCGCACGCCGGGCCTGGCCGACTCCTCGTGGACGTCGTTGCGCTCCCACAACTTCCCGGACCGCTACCTCCGACACTCCGGCTACCTGCTGCGCATCGACCCGCTGAGCGCCTCCTCCAGCGCCGCCGACCGGCAGGACGCCACCTTCCGGCTCACGTCGTAGCACCCCGACCCCCGCTTCCGGAGGCCCTGATGCCCACTCCCTTCCTCAACCGTCGACTCCTGCTCAGGTCCGCCGGCGTGGCCGCCGTCGCCGCCACCGGCGGGCCCGTCCTCGGCGCCGTCACCGGCGGCGACGCGGCAAGCGCCGCCCTGCCCCCGGCCCGGTCCGACATCGGCGTCTCCGCCTACGCGTTCGAGCCCGGCCAGGTCCGGCTGTCGGCGAGCCGCTGGCAGGAGAACCAGAGCCGCACGCTGAACTACCTGCGGTTCGTCGACGTCGACCGGCTGCTCTACAACTTCCGCGCCAACCACCGCCTCTCCACGGCCGGCGCCGCGCCGACCGGCGGCTGGGACGCCCCGACGTTTCCGTTCCGCACCCACATGCAGGGACACGTCCTGACCGCCTGGGCCCACGCCTGGGCGGTGCTCGGGGACGCCACCTGCCGGGACAAGGCGAACCGCATGGTGGCGGAACTGGCCAGGTGCCAGGCCAACAACGCGGCCGCCGGCTTCAACACCGGATACCTGTCCGGCTTCCCGGAGTCGGACTTCACCGCGCTGGAGGCGCGGACGCTGAGCAACGGCAACGTGCCGTACTACTGCATCCACAAGACACTCGCCGGGCTGCTCGACGTCTGGCGCCTCGTCGGCAACACCCAGGCCCGCGACGTGCTGCTGGCACTCGCCGGCTGGGTCGACTGGCGCACCGCCCGGCTCACCACCGCCCAGACGCAGGCCATGCTGGGCACCGAGTTCGGCGGCATGAACGCCGTCCTGGCGGACCTGTACCAGCAGACCGGAACCGCCCGGTGGCTCACCGCCGCCCAGCGGTTCGACCACAACGCCGTGTTCAACCCCCTCGCCGCCAACTCCGACCAGCTCAACGGGCTGCACGCCAACACGCAGGTGCCGAAGTGGATCGGCGCGGCCCGGGAGTTCAAGGCCACCGGCACCACCCGGTACCGGGACATCGCCAGCAACGCCTGGAACATCACCGTCGACGCGCACAGCTACGTGATCGGCGGCAACAGCCAGGCCGAGCACTTCCGCTCCCCCGACGCCATCGCCGGGTACCTGCGCACCGACACCTGCGAGGCCTGCAACACCTACAACATGCTGAAGCTGACCCGGGAGCTGTGGCTGCTGGACCCGAACCGGGCCGCCTACTTCGACTTCTACGAGCGGGCGCTGCTCAACCACATGATCGGCCAGCAGAACCCGGCCGACGCCCACGGCCACGTCACCTACTTCACGCCGCTGAACCCGGGCGGCCGGCGCGGGGTCGGTCCGGCGTGGGGCGGGGGCACCTGGAGCACCGACTACGACTCGTTCTGGTGCTGCCAGGGCACCGGTCTGGAGACCAACACCACGCTGATGGACTCCATCTACTTCCACAACGGCACCACGTTGACGGTGAACCTGTTCATGCCGTCGGTACTCACCTGGACGCAGCGCGGGATCACGGTCACCCAGAGCACCTCGTACCCGGTCGGCGACACCACCACCCTGACCGTGACCGGCTCGGCCGGCGGATCGTGGACGATGCGGATCCGGATCCCCGGATGGACCAGCGGCGCCAGCGTCAGCGTCAACGGCACGCCGCAGAACATCGCCACGACCCCCGGCAGCTACGCCAGTCTCACCCGCTCCTGGGCCTCCGGCGACGTGGTCACGGTCCGGCTGCCGATGCGGGTCGTCATGTCGGCCGCCAACGACAACGCCGCGGTGCAGGCCGTCACGTACGGCCCGGTGGTGCTCTCCGGCAACTACGGCAACACCGCCCTGAGCGGGTTGCCCGCGCTGAACACCGGTTCGATCACGCGTACCAGCACCAGCGCCCTCGCGTTCACCGCCGTCGCCAACGGCGCCACGGTCGGCCTCGGACCCTTCCACGACGCGCACGGGCACAACTACACCGTCTACTGGAGCGTCGCCGGCAACGGCGGCGGCAACGCGAGCTTCCGCCTGGTCAACGCGGCCAGCGGCCTGGTGCTCGGCATCCGGGACATGTCCACCGCCGACGGCGGCCCCGCCCTCCAGTGGGGCGACACCGGCACCGCCGACCACGACTGGCAGCTCCTACCCGGCGGGTCGACGATCCGGCTGCGCAACGTCCACAGCGGCAAGGTACTCGGCGTGGAGGGCATGTCCACCGCCGACGACGCCCGCATCGTCCAGTGGGCCGACAACGGCACCGCCGACCACGACTGGACGCCCGTCGACGTGGGCGACGGCACGCACAAGCTGCGCAACGCGCACACCGGCAAGCTGCTCGCCATCTCCGGCGGCGCCACCGCCCAGGGCGCCCAGGCGGTGCAGGACCAGGACAACGGCAGCCCGGACAACCAGTGGAGGTTCGTGCCCAACGGCGCCCGCCGGATCCAGAACCTCGCCAGCGGGCTCGTGCTCGGGGTGCGGGACATGTCCACCACCGACGGCGGCCTCGTCCTCCAGTGGGGCGACACCGGCACCGCCGACCACCTGTGGACCGCGATCGTGGACACCGGCGGCTACCTGCGGCTGCGCAACTCGCACAGCGGCAAGGTGCTCGGGGTCGAGGGCGGCGCCAGCGCCGCCGGCGCCCGGATCGTGCAGTGGGCCGACAACGGCGCGAACGACCACCGGTGGCGGCTGCGGTACGGCGGCAACGGCTACTTCCGCGTCCAGTGCGCCAACGGCGGCCGGGTCCTCGGGGTGAGCGGCGGCTCCGGCAGCCAGGGCGCGCAGATCGTCCTCGGCACCGACAGCGGGGCCGCCGACCAGCGTTGGCGGTTCGTCTGAACCGTGTCGCGAGGACCTCCACCCGGCCCTAACGGCGCGGCGGCGCCCCGACGCTGCGGCGGGCGACCAGGCTCGGTGCGACCGTCTGCCGAAGCGGGCCGACGACCTGCGACGACTCGATCTGGGCGAGCAGCAGGTCCAGGCTCGCCCGGGCGACCGCGGCGAAGTCGGGACGCACGGTGGTCAGCGGCGGGATGAAGTACGCCGCCTCGGGCACGTCGTCGAAGCCGACCACGCTGATGTCGTCCGGCACTCGCAGGCCGTGCTCGTGCAGCGCCCGCAGCACGCCCAGCGCCAGGTGGTCGTTGGCGGTGAACACCGCGGTGACCTCCGGTATCCGGGCGAGCATCTGCCCGCACCGGTAGCCGGCCGCCGCGGACCAGTCCGCCGGGATCAGCGGCGGCGCCTCGGCACCCGCCGACCGCAGGGCCTCCCGCCACCCCTCGATGCGGCCCGCGCTGTCGAACCAGTCGGGCGGGCCAGACACGTGCCAGACCGTCCGGTGCCCGGCGTCGAGGAGATGCTGCGTGGCGGCGCGGGCACCGGCGACCTGGTCGACCGTCACCAGCGGAATCGGCCGCCGCGGGTCGCCGTCGACGGTTACCAGGGGTACGTCCTTCGGCAGCCGTCCGAGCGCCTCCCCGGCCGACTCGACGGGCGCGATCACCACGATGCCGGCGACCCGGTGCGCGAGGTGCCGCTCCACCGCCGCGGAGATGGACTGGTGGTCGAGGTCGCTGACGCTGCCGACGCTGACCGCGAAGCCCGCCTCGGCGGCCGCCTGTTCCAGGGCGGTCAGCAGCGAGGCCGGGCCGAAGAGGGTGGTGTTCTGCGCGACCACCCCGATCACCTGGGACCGGCCGGTGACCAGTGCCCGCGCGGCCCGGTTGGGCCGGTAGCCCAGCTCGGTGATCGCCGCCTGGACGCGCAGCCGGGTCTGCTCGCGCACGTTGGGGTGCCCGTTGAGGACCCGGGACACCGTCTGGTGGGAGACGCCGGCGAGGCGAGCCACGTCCGTCATCGCGGGACTGCGCACGGCCACCTCACTTCCCCGCCTGCCCGTCGACGATCGCACACGTCGTCGTCGACGGGAGCGGCCATCGTGTTGCTGCCTCCGCCACGGCGACGTGTGCCGGGTGACCGGTGGAAACGCCGACAGTCTACGCCAGTCGTCCCGTCGGTCAGGGTGCGGCTGAGCCGGCACACCAGACGGGACTGCTGGCGGCGCGCGCCCCGGGGCGGAAGGGGTTTCCGATGGTTCCCCGCACCCCACCCCGGACCATTCGCCGTACGATCCTCAGGCTCTCGTACGCCTGGGAACGGTGACCGGTGTCATGGTGTCGTCAGGGTGAACCGGCGCACCGTCACCTGGCCGCCCAACGACTGGGTGGCGTAGTTGAAGATGCCGAACCGGTATCCCATGAAGAACTGCCAGGCGTTGTTGAGGGTCAGGGCGTTGCCCAGCGGGACGAACGTGACCCCGTCGGTGCTGTACGAGAACCTCGCCTGGCGACCCGAGCCGGGCCGGATGTCGGCGTTGGCGCGCAACCAGATCCGCCCGCCGGACACCGGCGCGCTGGCGATCTCGGTTCCGGTGCCGGTGGTGTTCCAGTTGTCGGTGCCCATGGTCAGGCCGTTGGTCATGACCACCCGCGTGGCCCCGTTCTCGCGCTTGACGCCGATCCACGCCGAGGTGTCGCGCAGCATCGCCAGCCCGGTCCGGTCGCCGTCGCGCATCGTGGAGTAGTCCAGTTCGATGGTGCCCGTCGAGGTCGGACCCTGGATCCGATGGGTCACCGTGTTGCGCGCCCGGTAGAGGTCGTTGGTCACCGTCGCGGTCTGCAGGCGCAGCCCGTTGTTCACCGACCACCGGCTGTTGTCCGGGTTGTGGTTCCACTCGTACTGGACGCCGAGGGTGGTGCCGGGGAAGGTGTCGGTCCCGGTGAGCGGCTTGACCGGACGCGACGGCAGCGGGTTGGGGTAGTTGACGCCCCAGGAGCCGTTGACCGCCTGCACCTGGGGCCAACCGTCGCTGGTCCAGGTGATGGGGGCCAGCGTCGGCATCCGGCCGCCGGGGTACGCGTCGGTGAACGCCATGTAGTACCAGCCCCCGTTCTGGGTCTGCACCAGTCCGCCCTGGTGCGGCACCCCACCGCCGGAGATCGGACCCGGCATGTTGAGCAGCACCTGTCGCTGCTCGTACGGACCGAACGGGCCGTTCGTCGACTTCAGCACGTACTGGCCGTTGGCCGGGCGGGTGAGCCAGATGTAGTAGGCACCGTTGCGCTTGTAGAAGCGCGCTCCCTCCAGCGTGCCGATGCTCGACGGTGTCTGGTACACCTGCTGGGCCCGCACCTGGGTACGTCCGTCCGGCGACAGCTGGGCCACGCTGATCGTGCCGTTGCCGTACGCGACGTACATGGTGTCGTTGTCGTCGACGAGCATCCCGGCGTCGTAGTAGCAGTTGGGGATGGTGGTGTGGCGGCTCCACGTGCCGTCGACGGCGGACGCGGTGTAGATGTGCGTCTGGGCGAAGTCGATGCAGCCGGCCCAGTAGAAGGTGCGGTTGCTCGGCCGGTAGTTCAGCGTGGAGGCCCAGATGCCGTCGACGTACCCGTGGCTGCCGTTGGCCAGGTCGTACTTCGTGCCGAAGTCCAGCCGGGGCACCGAGTGCCCGGCGAACTCCCAGTTCACCAGGTCCCACGACCGCAGCACGGGGGCGCCGGGCGAGTAGTGCATGGTGGAGGCCGACATGTAGTAGACGTCGCCGACCCGGATGATGTCGACGTCGGCGAAGTCCTGCCAGACGACCGGGTTGCTGAAGGTGCCACCGGGGTTGCCGCTGTCGCCGACGCGGACCAGCTGCCACTGCTGATGGCCACCGTTGAAGTCGTCGTACTGCACGATGTTGCCGCCGTCAGCGGTGGAGGCGTTCTGCACCTCGACCACCTTGTTCGAGTTCCGGTTGATCAACCGCACGTACCCGTCGGCTGAGTCCGCCAGCCGGAACTGCTGGTTCGTCCCGTTGCCGTCGCTCCACTGCACGATGCTGGCGCCGTTGGCCGTGGAGAAGTTGTAGACGTCGAGCACCTTGCCCGAGTGGCGGGACTTCAACCGGTAGTACCCGCCGCCGGAGTCGACGAACTGCCACTGCTGCCCGTTGCCGTTGTTGCGCGGCCACTGCGTGATCCGCGCCCCGTCGTTCGTGGCCCCGTTGTACAGGTCCAGCACCTTGCCACTGTTGCGATTCACCAACACGTACCACGCGCTGGTGTCCACCGTCGCCGCCGAAACCGGCCCCGGAGACACCGCGACGAGCCCGCTCGCCGCGAGCACCGCGACCACCGCGGCCGAGACACGCGACAACCAACCACGCCGTCGGGGCACAGCCCGCGAGGGCCCACCAATGGCAACCATGATCCTCCTTCGAGAGCGCTGACACGATCCGGATTCCGTCGGGGAGCGTCACCCGGGCGCCTGCGACCACCGCGGCGATCGGCCATCTCGAATGTGATCGCTCACAGCCGTGCCACCGTCATGACGCACAGAGTCGCACGACCCCGGCAAGGAGGTCTTCGGCCGGCATGCCCCCGTGGAGGCCGATCGACCCATCCATCGACTGTGAGCGATAACATGGCGTTCGTCAAGACGTCACGCATGAGCCGGGACAGCGACCGGAACGCCGACGGGGGCCCTCCCGGCACGGGAGGACCACCCGGGGCCACCGACGGAACCGACCAGCGGGCCAGGCCGAGGGCGCGCTGGTGGTTGCCCTCCTGCGCGGGTCAGAACCCCCGGGCGAGGCGGTAGTAGGCCTGGTTCCACCGGATCTCGTTGGCGAAGCGGCGGGGCTCGGTGTGCTCGTCGATGACGACCAGCTCGGTGCGTACCATCTCGGCCAGGTCGTGCAGCTCCTCGACGCCCACCGCCTGGGACAGCACGGTGTGGTGCGGGGCGCCGGCGGTGATCCAGGCCTCCGCCGAGCCGGCCAGGTGCGGGCGGGGCCGCCACACCGCCCGGGCGACCGGCAGCCGGCGCAGCGGGTGCGGCGGCGCCACCACGTCGACCTCGTTGGCCACCAGGCGGAAGCGCTCCCCCATGTCCGCGAGACCGAGCACCACCGCCGGGCCGGGCGCGGCGTCGAACACCAGCCTGACCGGGTCCTCGCGGCCGCCGATGCTCAGCGGGTGGACCTCGACCTTCGGGGTGTCACCGGCGATCGTCGGGCAGACCTCGAGCATGTGGGCGCCGAGCACCAGCTCGTCGCCCGGCGTCAGGTCGTAGGTGTAGTCCTCCATGAAGGACGTCCCACCCTCGACCCCGACCGCCATCGCCTTGAGCGAGTGCACCAGCACCGAGGTCTTCCAGTCGCCCTCGCCGCCGAAGCCGTAGCCGTCGGCCATGAGTCGCTGCACGGCGATGCCGGGCAGTTGGCGCAGACCGCCGAGGTCCTCGAAGTTCGTGGTGAAGGCCCGGAAGCCGCCCTCCTCGAGGAACGCGCGCAGGCCGAGTTCGAGGCGCGCGGCGTAGCGCAGCGAGTCGTGTCGCTCCCCGCCGGGCCGCAGCTGCGGGTCGACCCGGAAGGTGTCGTCGTACTCCTTGACCAGGTCGTCGATCTGCGCGTCGGCCACCTGGTCGACGACCGCGACGAGATCGTTGACGCCGTACGTGTTGACCGAGACGCCGAAGCGCAGCTCCGCCTCGACCTTGTCGCCCTCGGTCACGGCGACGTCGCGCATGTTGTCGCCGAAGCGGGCCAGCCGCAGCGACCGCATCGCCGAGTAGCCGAGCGCGGCCCGGGCCCAGGCGCCGACCCGGGCGGTCACCCGGGGGTCGCTGACGTGCCCGGCGACGGTCTTGCGGGCGACGCCGAGCCGGGTCTGGATGAAGCCGAACTCGCGGTCGCCGTGCGCGGCCTGGTTCAGGTTCATGAAGTCCATGTCGATCTCGTCCCAGGGCAGCAGGACGTTGGCCTGGGTGTGCAGGTGCAGCAGCGGCGTCCGCAGGGCGTCCAGGCCGGCGATCCACATCTTGGCCGGCGAGAAGGTGTGCATCCAGGCGATCACCCCGACCACACCCTGCGCGGCGGCGTCCCGACAGGCCTTGAGGATGTCGGCGCTGGAGGTCAGGACCGGCTTCCAGACCACCCGGACGGGGATCCCCGGCGCGTCGTCGAGCTGCGCGGCGATCTGCCGGGACTGCTCGGCGACCTGCCGGAGGGTGTCCTCGCCGTACAGTCCCTGGCTTCCGGTGAGGAACCAGACCTCGGGTTGGGGGTGCGTTGCCATGCAGTTGCCTTCCGCGAGATGGGCGGTCACTTGAAGCGGATGCCGATGAGGCGCTGGAGGAGGATGAAGGCGAAGAGCAGGCCACCGATCACGATCCTCGTCCACCAGGAGTTCAGGCTCCCGTCGAAGGTGATCAGGGTCTGGATCACGCCCAGCACCAGCACACCCAGCACGGTGCCGAAGACGTAGCCGGACCCGCCGGTGAGCACGGTGCCGCCGATGACGACAGCCGCGATCACGTCCAGTTCCATGCCGATGGCGATCAGCGGTGCGCCGGAGAGCGTGTAGAACGACAGCAGGATGCCGCCGATAGCCGAACAGAGGCCGCTGACCGTGTAGACGGCGATTCGGGTACGCCCCACCGGCAGGCCCATCAGCAGCGCCGACTGGGGGTTGCCGCCGATCGCGTACACGGTGCGGCCGAAGCGGGTGTACGCCAGCACGTACGCGGCGACCAGCACCACCGCGAACGCGATCAGCACGATGATCGACACGAAGTTGCCGCGCGGGTCGCCGATGCGCTCCTGCGACACGGCCGTCCAGAAGCCGTCGGTGATGGGGATGGACGCGTCGCTGATGAACGTGCACATGCCCCGGGCGAAGAACATCCCGGCGAGGGTGACGATGAACGGTTGGATCTCGAAGAAGTGGATCGCGCAGCCCATCAGGAACCCGAGCGTCGGGCCGATCAGCAGCGCGACGACCAGCACCAGGGCCGCGGGCAGACCGTCCTGGAGCAGCGACGCCGACACCATGGCGGTCATCGCGACGACGGAGCCGACCGACAGGTCGATGCCGCCGGTGAGGATCACGAAGGTCATGCCGACCGCGACGACCAGCAGGAAGCCGTTGTCGATGAAGACGTTGAAGACGACCTGGACGTTGGAGAACGCCCGGTACTGGGACACGCCGACGCCGTACATGACCAGCAGCAGGGCGAGGGTGGCCAGGACCGGGACGTGCCGTCGGGGCACCCTGGGTCGCCAGGCACGGCCGGTGGTCAGTGACGTGCTGCTCATGCCGGCACCTGCTCCTTCTCCCGCCGCCGCGCCGTGGGCCCGGGCGTGGTGCCGCGACGGCGGCGGCTGAACCTGGCCCGGAACGCCGGCGCCTGGATGAGGCAGACGGCGATGACGACGACCGCCTTGAACAGCAGGGCCGTCTGCGGCGAGATGTTCATGGCGTACACCGAGGTGGTGAGGGTCTGGATGATCAGCGCGCCGAGGATGGTGCCGCCGAGGGAGAACCGGCCACCGGCGAGTGAGGTGCCGCCGATGACCACCGCGAGGATCGCGTCGAGCTCCACCCAGAGGCCGGCGGCGTTGCCGTCGGCGCTGGACACGTTCGCCGTCATCATGAACCCGGCGACCGCGGCGCAGGCGGCGCTGAGCACGTACACGAGGAAGACGACGCGGCTGGATCGGATGCCGGCCAGCCGGCTCGCCTCGGCGTTGCCGCCGACCGACTCGACGATCAGACCGAGCGCGGTACGCCGGGTGAAGGCGGCGATGAGCAGGGCCGCCGCGAGGGCGATGAAGACGGCCAGCGGCAGGGTCAGGAAGTGCCCGAGCCCGATCGCCCGGTACGGCCCGGAGTTGATCGTGATGATCTGGCCCTCGGTGACCAGTTGCGCGAGCCCTCGGCCGGCCACCATGAGGATCAGCGTGGCGATGATGGGCTGGATGCCGATGACGGCGACCAGCACCCCGTTCCAGGCGCCGAGCGCGAGCGCGGCGCCGAAGGCCAGCGCGAGCGCCGTGAGTACGGTCGCCGGGCTGTTCTGGTCGGGCGCCTCGCTGATGTGGAGGCAGGCGATGGCGCCGCTGATGGCACAGAGCGATCCGACGGAGAGGTCGATGCCGCCGGTGGCGATGACGAGGGTCATGCCCAGCGCCACCAGCATCAGCGGTGCGCTCAGCCGGAGGATGTCGACCGGGGTGCCGTAGAGGTGCCCGTTCTTGACCTCGATGGAGAGGAAGCCGGGCCGGTAGATCGTGTTGGCCAGGATCATGACCACCAGCACGAGCACCGGCCAGAACAGGCGGTGGCCGGTAAGCGGGCGGAGGCGGTCGGCGACGGCGTTCACCGGATCACCTCCGCACCGGTGGTGCCGCTGGCGATGGTCCGCATGACGCGGTCGGCGTCGAGGGTGTCGTCGTTGTCGAGTTGGGCGACCATCGTCCGGTCACGCATCACGGCGACGCGGTGGCTCAGCCGCAGCACCTCCTCCAGCTCGGCGGAGATGAACAGCACCGCCATGCCGTCGTCGGAGAGCTGGACCACCAGTTTCTGGATCTCGGCCTTCGCGCCGACGTCGATCCCCCGGGTGGGCTCGTCGAGGATGAGCAGGCGCGGCTCGGTGATGAGCCAGCGGGCCAGGAGCACCTTCTGCTGGTTGCCGCCGGAGAGGTTGCGCACCGGCAGATCCGGGTTCGCCGGCCGGATGCTGAGCGCCTGGATGTACTTCTCGACCAGCTCGTCCTGCCGGCGGCGGGGGATCGGCCGCAGCCACCCGCGGGCCGCCTGCATCGCGAGGATCATGTTCTCCCGCACCGACAGCTCGGGGACGACGCCCTCCGCGCGGCGGTTCTCGGAGCAGAACCCGACGCCGCGGTCGATGGCCTGGACCGGGTTACGCACCTGCGTCCCGCCGCCGTCGACGACGACCGTGCCGTGGTCGGCGCGGTCGGCGCCGAACAGCAACCGCGCCACCTCGGTACGGCCGGAGCCGAGCAGGCCGGCGAGCCCGACCACCTCGCCGGCGTGGATCCGCAGGCTGAAGGGGGCGACCGCACCCTTGCGGCCCAGCTCCGACGCGTCGACCAGCAGGGCCGCGTCGGACCGTACGGCGGCGGTCCGCTTCTGCTGCTCGTCGAGGCGCTCCAGGACGTCGAGCTCCTTGCCGATCATCTTCTCGACGAGGCTGAGCTGGGGCAGCTCCTCCGTCCGGTACTCCCCCACCAGGGCGCCGTTGCGCAGCACCGTGATGCGGTCGGCGATGCCGTAGACCTGGTCGAGGAAGTGCGTCACGAAGAGGATGCCGATGCCCTCGTCGCGTAGCTGCCGCATGATCCGGAAGAGCTGCGCGACCTCACCGGCGTCCAGGCTGGAGGTCGGCTCGTCGAGGATCAGGACCCGGGCCCGTACGTCGATCGCCCGGGCGATGGCGACCATCTGCTGCACCGCCAGGGAGTACGTGCCGAGCTGCGCGGTGACGTCGATGTCGAGATCCAGCCGGGCCAGGAGCGCCCGCGCCCGCCGGCGCATCTCGCCCCAGCGGATCGCGCCGAGACGACGGGGCTCCCGGCCGATGAAGATGTTCTCCGCCACGGACAGGTTGGTGCAGAGGTTGACCTCCTGGTAGACGGTGCTCACCCCGGAGGCCGACGCCTGCATCGGGCCGCTGAAGGCGACCTGCTCACCGTCGAGAACGACGGTGCCCTCGTCGATGGCGTAAACGCCGGTCAACACCTTGATCAGGGTCGACTTGCCGGCACCGTTCTCGCCCATCAGGGCGTGGACCTCGCCCGGGAACAGGCGGAGATCGACGTCGTGGAGCGCGCGTACCCCGGGGAAGGTCTTGCTGATCCCGGTCATGGTCAGGACCGGACGGCTATCCGTCATCCCATCGGACCTCTTCTGGATGGTGTCGGTAGGACAGGAGCGAGCGACGGGCCGGGGTCGCCGTCGACGGACGGCGACCCCGGCGTCGGTCAGTACTTGCGGTTGGGCAGTGCCTCCTTGGCCTGCTCCTGGGTGAAGGTGGTCTCCTCGGTCTCGATCCGGGCCGGGACCTCCTCGCCGGCGTGGACCTTCTTCGCCAGGTCCATCAGCTGCGGGCCGAGCAGCGGGCTGCACTCGGCGATGAAGTTGAACCTGCCGTCGGCGAGGGCCTGCATGCCGTCCTTCACCGCGTCGATGGTGATGATGGTGATGTCCTTGCCGGGCACCTTGCCGGCCGCGGTGATCGCCTCCAGCGCGCCCAGACCCATGTCGTCGTTGTGCGCGAAGAGCACGTCGATCTTCGGGTTGGCTTTGAGGAACTGCTCCATGACCTGCTTGCCGTCGGCCCGCTTGAAGTCGCCTGACTGGGAGGCGACGATCTTCAGGTTCGGGTTGGCGGCGATCGCCTTGGCGAAGCCCTCCTTGCGGTCGTTGGCCGGCGCCGAGCCGGTGGTGCCCTGAAGCTCGACGACGTTCACCGGCCCGCTGGCGCTCTTGGTCTGCTCCACCAGCCACTCGCCGGCCAGCCGGCCCTCCTTGACGAAGTCCGAGCCGAGGAACGTCTTGTAGAGCGACTTGTCGGCCGAGTCGACGGAGCGGTCGGTCAGGATCACCGGGATGCCGGCGTCCTTGGCCTCCTTGAGCACGGTGTCCCAGCCGGACTCCACCACCGGCGAGAAGGCGATCACGTCGACCTTCTGCTGGATGAAGTTCCGGATCGCCTTGATCTGGTTCTCCTGCTTCTGCTGCGCGTCGTCGAACTTCAGCTCGATCCCCGCGGCGGCGGCGGCCTCCTTGATCGAGGTCGTGTTCGCCGTCCGCCAGCCGCTCTCCGCGCCGACCTGCGAGAAGCCCAGCGTGACCTTGCCGTCGTCGGCGGAGCCGTCGCCGGTGTCGCTGTTGCCGCAGGCCGCCAGGCTGCCCGTGAGCAGCACGGTGGCGACGACCGCGAGCAGGGTGCGTGCCGTTCTCCTGGTTCTCATCGGTTCTCCTCGGTGGGGTGGTCCGGACACGTGGCGCGCGCGTGTCCCGGTGTGGTGGTGAGGTTGGTACGAGAAGGGGCCGTTCCCGGTCAGCCAGGTGCCGGGCGTTGGCCGTAGACGTTCTGATACCGGTCATGCAGCGAGCTGATGTCGGCCTGCGTCATCGGCAGCGGCTGCCCGAGCGCCCGCGCCAGGTGCGCGGTACGGGCGACGTCCTCGCACATCACCGCGGCCTTGACCGCCGCGCGGGCGTCCTTGCCGATCGTGAAGACCCCGTGGTTGCGCATGAGCACCGCCGGCGAGCGGTGCCCGGACAGGGTGCTGACGATCCCCTTGCCGATGTCGTCACCACCGATCAGCGCGAACGGCCCCACCGGGATCTCCCCGCCGAACTCGTCGGCCTGGGCGGTCAGCCAGCACGGGATGGACTCGCCCCGGGCCGCCCAGGCGGTGGCGTAGCTGCTGTGCGTGTGCACGACGCCACCGACCTCCGGCATGGCCCGGTAGACGTAGGCGTGCGCGGCGGTGTCGCTGGACGGCGCGCCGTTCCCGTCGACCACGGTCCCGTTCAGGTCGCACACGACCATGGTGTCCGCCGTCAGGGCGTCGTAGTCGACACCGCTGGGCTTGATCACCATGAGGTCCTGGCCCGGGACCCGCGCCGAGACGTTGCCGGCGGTCCAGGCCACCAGCGCGTACCGGGTCAATTCGGCGTGCAGGCGGGCCACCGTCTCCCGCAGGACGCTCACCTGCCGCGCCATGTCGTTGCTCATCCGATCGCCTCCAGAACCGTGTCGGTCCGCGCCGCGGCCGCGTCCAGGGCCGTGTTCCTGATCGCCCGCAGGCGGAGCATGACGTCGTCGCCGCCGCGGCCGAAGTGGTCGTGCAGCGCGCGGTACTCGGCGTAGAGGGCGTCGTACGCCCGCGCGTTGTCCGGGTCCGGCTGGTACACGCCCTCGTTCACCCGGCCCATCGCCGCCGAGGCCCGGTGGACGTCCGGGTACGCCCCGGCGGCGACGGCCGCGTGGATCGCCGAGCCGAGCGCCGGTCCCTGGGCGGAGCCGATGATGCCCAGCGGGCGGTTGGTGACGTCGGCGTAGATCTGCATGAGCAGCCGGTTCGAGGCGAGACCACCGGCGACGACCAGGTCGGTGACCGGTATCCCGGCCTCGACGAACGCCTCGATGATCATCCGGGTGCCGAACGCCGTGGACTCCAGCAGCGCCCGGTAGACGTCCTGCGGCCGGGTGGTCAGGGTCAGCCCGACGATCAGGCCGCTGAGGTCGTGGTTGACCAGCGGTGACCGGTTGCCGTTCCACCAGTCCAGCGCGATGAGGCCGTGGGCCCCGACCGGTTGGTCGGCGGCCAGTTCGGTCAACCGCTCGTGCGACGCGACTCCGGCCGGCGCGGCGTTCCTGACGAACCAGCCGAAGATGTCGCCGACCCCGCTCTGCCCGGCCTCGTAACCCCACGCGCCCGCGCTGATGCCGCCGTCGACGACACCGCACATGCCGGGCACCTCGGCGGGGTGGGTGCCGTTGAGGACGTGGCAGGTGGAGGTGCCCATGATGGCCACCAGTCGGCCGGGGCTCAGTGCCTGGGCGGCGGCGGCGGTGACGTGGGCGTCGACGTTGCCGACCGCGACAGCGATGCCCGCCGGCAGCCCGGTCCAGGCGGCGGCGCGGGCGCTGAGGGTGCCGGCCCGCTCGCCCAGCGGCAGCAGGGGACCGTCCAACTTGGCCACGAAGTCGGCGAAGCCAGGGTTGAGGGCGCTCAGGTAGTCGGTCGACGGGTACCGGCCGTCCTGCCAGATGCCCTTGTATCCGGCGGTGCAGACGTTGCGGGTCTCCTCGTCGCACAACTGCCACACGATCCAGTCGGCGGCTTCGACGAAGCGCTCGGCACGGCGGTAGACCTCCGGATCCTCCTCGAGGATCTGGAGACCCTTGGCGAACTGCCACTCGGCGGAGATCTTGCCGCCGTAGCGGCCGATCCACGGCTCGTGCCGCTCGTGGGCCAACGCGTTGATGCGGTCGGCGTGCGACTGGGCGGCGTGGTGCTTCCACAGCTTCACCCAGGCGTGCGGCCGGTGGCGCAGCTCCGGGACCTCGCACAGCGGGGTGCCGTCGGCGAGCGTCGGCAGGACGGTGCAGGCGGTGAAGTCGGTGCCGATGCCGATGACCTGCGACGGGTCCACACCGGCGTCGGCCATGGCGGCGGGGACGGCGTGCCGCAGGACGTCGCGGTAGTCCTCCGGGTCCTGTAGGGCCCAGTCGGGAGGCAGTGCCGGGCCGCCGTCGGGGAGCACGGCCTCGATCACGCCGTGGCGGTACTCGTGCACCGCGGTCCCGACCTCGGCACCATCGCGAACCCGAACCACCAGCGCCCGCCCGGAGAGGGTGCCGTAGTCGACTCCGACCACGTACCGCTCGTCCGCACCGTCCACACTGCCCATGTCCACCTCCGATCAATGACCGGCATAGTGTTAACGCTCACATACAGCGCCGTCAAGACGTTGGCCGACAACAGCTCAGTAACGGAAGGATAGGCGGAGCGTGTGGCCCGGACCAGAGGCATCACACCCGGTCACCATTCCCGCGCTCTCGGCTGCCCGGACACGGTGCCGGCGCCCGCTCGGCGGAGGCACGGGGGCGGGAGCGCCCGGCGCCGCAGCCCGGGCGGCAAATCGACGACTGTTAGCGAGAACATCCAGGCCTTCTCTGCCTTCTCGCGGGCGCACGACATCAGTCGAGCACGGACCGGCCCCCTGGGGACGCCGACTCCGGTGCGCGCACTGAGCTGCGACGCTCTCCGACCGAAGCCGACGCGGACCGCCATCAATCGTCGCGCGGATGACTCGACCTCGTCGCATCCGATTTACATCAGTGGATGTCAGCGATAACATCCGTCTCATCGTGTCGGGTCCCCGGGCAGCCACCGGGCCGGAGCAGACCGGGAACGCGACGACGGACGGGCGAGCGACTAGTCCGGCACGAGGTCGGCCGAGGGCCGGACGATCCCCGTCCCGAGGTATTGCCGTCGATGCCCGCGGGCAGGGCCGGGCGACAGCCCACCGGCCACGCCCCGTGACGCCCTCGTTCGCCGCATCCCGGCGCCGGCGCCCGACCCGACGCCACTCACCGCTCCGACCGAGGAGGAACACGTGCGCAGACCGAGACAATGGCTCGCCGCCGCCCTGGGCATCCTGGCGGTGGCCCTCGCGGCGACCGTCGCGGACGGGGCCGTCGCGCCCCGTCCGGCACAGGCGCTGGACAACGGCGTCGCCCGGACGCCGCCGATGGGTTGGAACACCTGGAACACGTTCGGCTGCAACATCAACGAGACGCTCATCCGCCAGACGGCCGACGCGATCGTCGCCAACGGGCTGCGCGATCTCGGGTACCGGTACGTCGTCGTCGACGACTGCTGGTTCAACCCGGACCGGGACGCACAGGGCAACCTCCAGGCGCATCCGCAGCGCTTCCCGAGCGGGATGAAGGCGCTGGGCGACTACCTGCACTCGCGCGGCCTGCTGTTCGGCCTCTACCAGGCGCCGCTGGACCAGACCTGTGCGCAGTACTTCGACGCCTTCCCCGGCTCCACCGGCAGTCTCGGGCACGAGTACCAGGACGCCCGGCAGTTCGCCGCCTGGGGCGTGGACTACCTCAAGTACGACTGGTGCTCCCCCACCGGGACCATCAACGACCAGGTCGCCAGGTTCGGCATCATGCGGGACGCGCTGGCCGCCGCCGGCCGGCCGATCGTCTACAGCATCAACCCGAACAGCATCCCCGAGAAGACCGGGCCGCAGCGCAACTGGAGCGACGTGGCGAACCTCTGGCGGACCACCGAGGACATCACCAACGCGTGGGACACCGGCCAGACCAACGGCTACCCGATGGGCATCCGGAACATCGTCGACGTCAACGTGCCGCTGGCCGGGTACGCCGCACCGGGCGGGTTCACCGACCCGGACATGCTGGAGGTCGGCAACGGCGGGATGAACGACACCGAGATGCGCAGCCACTTCGCGCTCTGGTCGATCATGGCAGCGCCACTCATGATGGGCAACGACCTGCGCTCGGCCAGCGCGGCGACGCTGAGCATCCTGCGGAACCAGAACCTGGTCGCGATCAACCAGGACCCGCTCGGGCTCCAGGCGGTCCAGGTGTCGAACGACGGCACCCGGCGGGTGCTGGCGAAGCGGCTGGCCAACGGTGACGTCGCGGTCGCGCTGTTCAACCAGGGCAGCTCCACCACGACGATCTCCACGACGGCGGCGGCGATCGGCAAGAGCGGTACCTCGTTCACCCTGCGCGACGCGTGGACCAACGGCACCTCCACCAGCACCGGAACGATCTCCGCGAGCGTCCCGGCGCACGGCACGGTGGTGTACCGGGTCAGCGGCGGCGGCACCACGAACCCGCCGCCCCCCACCACGTTCCGGCTACGCAGCGAATCGGCCGGACGATGCCTCGACGTCGACAACTCCCAGACCGCCAACGGCACCGGGACGCTCATCTGGGACTGTCACGGCAACGCCAACCAGCAGATCAGCCAGAGCGGGCAGACGCTGCGCGTCCTCGGCAAGTGCCTGGACGTCCCGAGCACCGCCGCCAACGGCACCCGGGTGCAGCTCTGGGACTGCAACGGCGGCACGAACCAGCAGTGGACGTTCAACGGCAACGGCACGGTGAGCAGCATCCGCTTCCCGTCCCTGTGCCTGGACGTCAACAACGGCGGCACCGCCAACGGGACCACGGTCATCCTCTGGTCCTGCCACGGCGGCACCAACCAGCGGTGGAGCCGGGTGTGACCGACGGCCACCGACCATAGTGCGGCCGGCCGGGTGGACACGCCTGCTCCCACCCGGCCGGCCGGACCCTTCGCCTCCTACTGGAACTGCGTGAAGAACCGCCAGGCCTCCCCCGGCACCCAGGTCCGGGGGCCGCTGTCACCCGGCGCCCCGTCCTGGGGCGCCGCGATGTGTCCTTCGTCGAACGCGATCCACTCCACCGGGTAGCCGGCGGCGCAGCCCGGGTACGCGGTCCGGACGTGGGTCAGGCTGCCCGTCGCGGGCTCGCGCGGGCTCTGCGCGGCGCAGGCGTTGTTCTGCACGAACCGGTCACGCAGCGACCGGCCGCTCGCGATGGGGAGCACCCCGTCGCGGGTGCCGTGCACCCCGAGGTACGCGACGCGGCCGGTGCCGCCGCTGCACCCGCTGAGCTGCGCGCCGGACAGGACCGCGACCGCGCGGAACACGGTCGGCCGCGCGCAGGCCACGGCGTAGCTCATCGCCCCGCCGAAGCTGAAACCGGTCGCGAAGCGCTGCCGCGTGTTCACGCAGAGGCCGCCCTCGATGAGCCTCAGCTGCTCCCTGTCTGGACCGCGCGAATCAGGACGGGCGCGCTCCTCGTGGTGCGTGTGGGAGAGACGCAAAAGGGCCGCGACCGCACCACGCGCCTGTCTCCCGCCCGCTTGCGACCCGGTGGCGATGTCGGCTCCCGCGACCAGCCAGCCCGAGGCTGCATGTTAGCGATAACAGAGCTAGGTGTCAATTGATGAGACAGGGTGCGAATTCGGCGCGACGTTCGCCGGCCGCGCCGTGGTCGCGGCCACGGACGCGGCGCTCCGGCTTGTCGTTGACGTCCACCGCCGAGGCCAGTACGGTGCATCGCAAGTAATCGATGTCAACGCCGTGACGTCCGCGTTGCCATCCCATCAAGCGCGACTCTCCGCACGCGTACCGGACCCAGCCCGCACGACGTGAGACAACCTTGATGTTGGGTGTTAGCGATAACAGGGATTCTTGCGGTCTCTCGGGTGCGCTGGAGTGCAGTCCCTCCGACAGCGCCTGCCGTGAAGAGCGCTGGACCGCCGACACCCTGGGGGTGAGCCTTGAAGCTGACACGTGCACGCCGGATCGGGACGAGAGCTCGGCACGCCATCGCCGTACTCGCCGGCCTGATCTGCACCGTCGCCCTCCTGCCCGGCACTGCGCAGGCCGACAACCCGATCGTCCAGCACATCTACACCGCCGACCCGGCGCCGATGGTGCACAACGGACGCGTCTACGTCTACACCGGGCACGACGAGGACGGCTCGACGTACTTCACCATGCGCGAGTGGCGGGTCTTCTCGTCGGCCGACATGGTCAACTGGACCGACCACGGCGTACCGATGAACCTCGGCACCTTCGCCTGGGCGGACGCGGACGCCTGGGCCGGCCACGTCGTCCCACGCAACGGAAAGTTCTACTGGTACGTCCCGGTGCGGCAGCGCGGCGGCGGAATGGTGATCGGGGTCGGTGTCGCCGACAGCCCGACCGGGCCGTTCCGGGACGCGCTCGGCCGCCCGCTGGTGGGCAACGGTGAGATCGACCCGCACGTCCTCGTCGACGACGACGGGCAGGCGTATCTGTACTGGGGCAACCCGAACCTGTGGTACGTGCGGCTCAATCCCGACATGATCTCGTTCTCCGGCAGCCCGACCCGGATCCCGCTCACCACCGCCGGGTTCGGCACCCGAACCGGCAACCCGAGCCGCCCGACCCTCTACGAGGAAGGCCCCTGGGTCTTCAAGCGCAACGGGCTCTACTACAACGTGTTCGCGGCGGAGTGCTGCTCCGAGTTCATCGCCTACTCGACGGCGCCCGGCCCGACCGGACCCTGGACGTACCGGGGCACGGTCATGCCCCGGCAGGGCGCCAGCTTCACCAACCACCCCGGCATCGTCGACTTCAACGGCGGGTCGTACTTCTTCTATCACAACGGGGCGCTGCCCGGCGGCGGCGGATTCACCCGGTCCGTGGCGGTGGAGAAGTTCGCCTACAACTCCAACGGCACGATCCCCACGATGAACATGACCACCGCCGGCGTTCCGCAGGTCGGCACGCTCAACCCGTACACCCGGCAGGAGGCCGAGACGATCGCCTGGGGTTCCGGCATCGAGACCGAGCCGTCCAGCGAGGGCGGCATGAACGTCGGCTATCTCGCCAACGGCGACTACATCAAGGTCAAGGGCGTCGCCTTCGGCGCCGGCGCGACCTCCTTCAGCGCCCGGGTGGCCTCCGGGGCGGCCGGCGGCCGGATCGAGGTACGGCTGGACAGCGCCACCGGCCCGCTCGCCGGCACCTGCGCCGTCGGCGGCACCGGCGGCTGGCAGACGTGGACCACCTCCACCTGCGCGATCAGCGGTGCCACCGGGACCCGTGACCTGTATCTGCGGTTCGCCGGGGGCACCGGAAACCTGTTCAACGTGAACTGGTGGCAATTCGGCGGCGGGACGGCCATCCCGGCGTACCGGGTCACCAACCGCAACAGTGGCCAGGTCGTCGACGTCCAACAGCCGAACCTCGACGACCTCGCCGTGATCGGCCAGTGGACGGGCAACGGACAGAGCTGGCAGCAGTGGCGGTTCCTCGACGCCGGCGGGGGCAACGTGCGCCTGCAGAGCGTCCACAGCGGCAAGTGCGTCGACGTGGTGGACTTCTCCACGGCCGACGGGGCCCGGATCGTCCAGTACACCTGCCATGACGGCCTCAACCAGGTGTTCAGCTGGCGATCCACCGGCGATGGCTACCACCAGCTGGTCAACGTCAACAGCGACAAGTGCCTGAACGTGGTCGGCGGCTCCACCGCTCCCGGTGCCGCGTTGGAACAGCGGACGTGCGGCTCCGCCGCCAGCATGCAGTGGTCCCGCGCCTGAGTCGACCTCGGGAGAGGGCTGTGCGGCGACGCTCGACCGTCCCCGCACAGCCCTCGCGCCCGGGTGGTCGCCCGGCCCGCCCCGTGCTTGACCCGCCCCACACCGGAACCTAAACTCACGATCTGTTAACGCTAACAGCGGCGTCAGTCGATGAGAGCCGACGGGTCATTGACGCCGGGGTCAAGGGCAGTCCCCAGGGCGGCGCTGACCGGTCCGGACCGGACCGGGGCACGCGCGTATCACCACCACCAGCCAGGAGGACGCAGAATGACGCACGATCAGAACGGGCCGGTCAGCGGCGAGCGGCGATTGCTGAGCCGGAGAGCTGTCCTGACGACCATGGGGGCCGTGCCGGTCGCGGCAGCGGCGACCACACTGCTGGGAGCCACGGGAGCCTCGGCCGCGCCGGCGACCGTCAACCTGTCGGCGCAGCGGCAGACGATCAAGGGCTATGGTGCCATGGCCCACGCGGCCTGGATCGGCGACCTGACGGCCGCCCAGCGGGAGACGGCGTTCGGCACCGGCGAGGGTCGGCTGGGCTTCTCCATCCTGCGGATTCCCGTCGGCGAGAGTTCGGCTGACTTCGGCCGTGACCTCGCGACGGCGAAGCGCGCGGCCGAGCTCGGGGTGACCGTCTTCGCCTCGCCGTGGAACCCGCCCGCCAGCATGATCGAGACCTTCACCCGCGGCAGCCAGACCAACGCGAAGCGGCTCCGCTACAGCTCGTACGCCGCCTATGCGCAGCACCTCAACGACTTCACCACGTACATGCGTAACAACGGGGTGCCCCTGTACAGCATCTCGGTGCAGAACGAGCCCGACTACGCGCACGACTGGACGTGGTGGACCTCCGCCGAGATGGTCAGGTTCCTGCGGGAGAACGCCGGCTCGATCAGCACCCGGGTCATGGCACCCGAGTCGTTCCAGTACATCAAGTCCGTGTCGGACCCGATTCTCAACGATCCCACGGCGCTGGCCAACGTGGACATCATTGGGGCCCACCTCTACGGGACGTCGTACTCGAACTTTCCGTACCCGCTCTTCAAGCAGAAGGGCGCGGGCAAAGAGCTCTGGATGACCGAGGTCTACTACCCCAACAGCAACACCAACTCGGGCGACGCCTGGCCCGAGGCGCTCGACGTGGGCGAGCACATCCACCGCGCCATGGTGGACGCCGAGTTCCAGGCGTACGTCTGGTGGTATCTGCGGCGCAGCTACGGTCCCATGCGGGAGGACGGCCAGGTCAGCAAGCGCGGTGCCATGATGGCGCACTTCGCCCGGTTCGTCCGGCCCGGCTACACCCGGATCGACGCGACGGCGAACCCGGCATCAAACGTCTACGTCTCGGCGTACCGGGGCGGCAACACCGTCGTCATCGTCGCCGTCAACAAGAACACCTCGTCGGTGAGCCAGCAGTTCAGCCTGTCGGGCACCACCGCTTCCGGCAGCGTCTCGAACTGGCTGACCGACGCGAGCCGGACCGTCGCGCCCCAGAGCGCGCTCACCATGTCGAACGGCTCCCTCACCGTCACGCTGCCCGCCCGAAGCATCATGACCTTCGTGACCAGCGTGAACGGCACCCCGCCGCCCAGTCCGACCCCCACGCCCACCGTCACCCCGCCCCCGGGTGGGGGCACGGGACCCCGGGTCGCCTACACGATGAACTCCTGGGGCTCCGGCTTCACGGCCAGCATCGACATCACCAACACCGGCACCTCGGCGATCAACGGCTGGACGTTGGCCTTCAACCTGCCCTCGGGCCAGTCGATCACCTCGGGCTGGGGTGCCACCTACTCGCCGTCCAGCGGCCAGGTGAGCGCCCGTAACGTCGACTACAACGCCGCGATCGCCCCCGGGGCCACCATCAACATCGGCTTTCAGGCCAACACCAGCGGCAACACCGCCGAGCCGACTGCCTTCACCCTCAACGGCGTCGCCTGCACGGTGGTCTGACCGCTACGACGCAGGGCCCATGCCCTGGAGATTGACCAAAACCGGGTGCGGCCCCTCCGGCAACGGAGGGGCCGCACCCTTCTCAGGGGGGCGTGCCCGGGGACTGTCCGAGTAAGGGTGTAACCGGTCTGGCCCGACACGCCGAGCCTGATGGGCTTGGCGGGAAGGTGTGGATCGACACTCCCCCGCCGGTGTCCCCCGGACGTCTACGACATCCGGGGGATCCGGTGCCCGTCGTCAGCGTTGCAGGGTCAGCAGACCCGGGCGGTACGGCAGGCGGCCGTAGTCGCCGCCGGAACTGGGGGAACGGCCCTGGTAGAGCAACTGCAGGTTGCAGGGATCGACGGTCATGGTCTGATCGGCGTTGCTGCGGATCAACTCGCCGTGGCTGATGTCGTTGGTCCAGGTGGCGCCGCTGTTGGCCTTGCCCGCGAACGGGTTGCTCTCGGTGGCGGCCTGCGGCGTCCACGTACCGCCCAGGCTGGTGGCCGTGAACGAGCGGAAGTAGCGGCCCTGCGCGCCGATCGCCTCGACGAGCATGAGGTACCGGTTCTGGCCCTGGAGCTTGTAGACCTGGACCGCCTCGAACAGGTTGTTCGTCGTGTCGCTCATGATGGTCGTGTAGGTCGAGCCGAAGTTGCCCGGGAAGTTCCCGATGGGCATGCTGGCCCGGTAGATCTTCCCGTTGTCCCCGGCGAAGAAGAGGTACATGTTGGTGTCGTCACCGATTATCGCCTGATCGATCGGCCCGGTGCCGGAGCCGGAGATGCTGCCGGTGAAGAGCGTCTGCGGCGACGACCAGCTGTTCACGTTGGTGGGGTCGCTCGACGTCCGGTAGGAGAAGGCGGGTCCGCCCCACTGGTAGGCGAGCACCCAGATGTTCCTGGGGGCGAAGTAGAACAGTGAGGGCGCGACGGCGGAGAAGGGCATCTGGTTCTGGCTGGCCGAGGCCATGTCGGACCAGTTCGTGAAGAGGCCGAAGTTCATCGAGCCCCACGTCGTTCCCGTGTCGTGCGTGGTCGCGTAGACGAGTTGCCGGCCGTTGTAGGGGGCGTGGGTGAAGTCCTTCAGCGAGACCCATCCCGCCCTCGGTTGCGCCAGCGCGCCCGTCGACGACCAGCGGTACGTCGACGGCAGCGCACACGTGCCGGGCGGTGGCGTGGTGGGGTTGCCCCCGCCGTCGACGCGGACCAGTTGCCACTGCTGGTTGTTGCCGTTCCAGTCGTCGTACTGCACGACGTTCCCGCCGTCGGCGGTCGAGGCGCCCTGCACCTCCACCGCCTTGTTGCTGTTCCGGTTGATCAGACGGACGTAGCCACCGGCGGAGTCGGCCAGCCGGAACTGCTGGTTGGACCCGTTGCTGTCGGCCCACTGCACGATGCTGGCACCGTTGGCGGTCGAGAAGTTGTAGACGTCGAGCACCTTGCCGGACAGCCGCGACTTCAACCGGTAGTAGCCACCGCCGGAGTCCACGAACTGCCACTGCTGCTGGTTGCCGTCGTTGCGCGCCCACTGCACGATCCGCGCGCCGTCGTTCGTGGCCAGGTTGTACACATCCAGGGCCTTGCCGCTGTTGCGGTTGACCAACACGTACCACGCGCTGGTGTCGACCGTCGCCGCGGCGGCGGGTGCCGACGACACCACCGCCGCGGCGACGCCACCGACCAGCAGGGCCACCCCAGCGGCGACGACCCGCGGCAACCACCGGCGCCGCCGCGACGGCGGCGGCGTGGGAGATGGAGACCTATCGAAGACAGACATGATCCTCCTCGGCTGAGAGATGCCAGCGGGATGCCCGAAGATGGGCGCACCGCGACGCGTGGCCGGGCACGAGCGGCAAGCAGTTAGCGCTAACAAGACCTGCTTGCGCCCAGGCGCACGCCTGATTCAAGGTCGACAAGCCAGCTCGCCCGGAAAGCCACGCGTCGTCGGCCTCAGCCATCGACTGTGAGCGATAACATGTCGTTCGTCAAGACGTAACGTTCCCCACTCGGTACGCATCGACGCATCTGCCTGGCCTGGTCGCGCGGACCAACGCCTCCAGCCATGATCGTCTAGTCTGCGCGCGTCACCTCTCGCCGCCATCCTGGATGGTCACCTTGATCTGCAAGACCTGCGGGGACGCCACGTCCCCGGCCTTCAACGAGTGCCGGCGCTGCAAGACTCCACTGGGCCAACCGGCGGTCGCTCCGGGAGTGCCCATCCATCCCCTGCGCCGCCTGGGCACGGCTACCGCCGTCGCCGTTGGCGTGGCCAGCCTGCTCTACCTGCCCAGCGGGCTGTTCCCTGTGTTCGGCGTCCAGCTGGCCCGCGCCGCCGCCGAACGCGGCGACCGCGATCTGCTACTCGGCGCGGTGGCCGCCGAGGTGCTGCTCACCCTGCTCCACCTCTCGGCGATGCTGACCGCCGCGGTGCTACTGATCATCTGGACCTGGCGCGCGCGCAGGAACCTGGAGGCGTTCCCGGGGGCCCTGCCGACACGGAGTTTGCCACGTACGTCCGCTACTACCAGGACTCGCTCGGCCCCCGGCTGGTCCCCACCGTCGCCTGCCTGATCGCCGGCGCCTCGCTCATCGTGCTGATCCGCCGGATCACCGCCGCCCAGCAGGACCGCATCGCCAAGACGACGCCGATCGGTACCGGACACGGCGGGCTCGCGCCCGACGCACCCTACGCGGCACCTCGAAGCGCGCCCGGGCACCCGGCGCCTCCGGCGGGCTCGATGGCGACGTAGCGACGACCGCAGCCGCACGGCGACGCGCTGGGGCAACCCGGTCACCGTCGCCCTGGGCCAGGCGCGGCAGCCCTCTCGTCCGCGCGGTCGTCGCGGGCGGTTCTCGTCACCGGCCTCGCCCGGCGGCGTCGTGGGCGGCCATGTCCTCCTGCCTGCGGGGTTCCTCGCGCAGGACGGCGCAGTGCAGCCAGGCGTCCGGGATGGCGAACCCGTCCACGAGCGTCCGCATGCGCGGGCGCAGCTCCTTGAGCAGGCCGTTCACCACGCCGGTGATCGCCTTGGCGCGGGCCGGCGTGAGGCGGCCGTGTTCCAGGAACCATCCCTTGTGGGCCTCGATGACGGTGAGCGCGTACAGGTCGCAGACCCGGGAGAGCAGCGCCCGGACCTCTGGGTCCGTCGCGTCCTCGATGCCGGCGACGAACGCCTCCAGGGTGACCCGGTCGACGTGCGCGGCGGCGACGGCGAGGACATGGTCCTGGACGTCGTTGAAGATGTCGAATGGGCGGTCCTTCTTCGTCGCCGCGCCGTTGCGCAGGCGGCGGACCACGCCGTCGAGGAGGTGCCTCTCGCGGTCCTCGAAGACCTTGAGCTGCCAGCCGCGATCGGTGACGGCGACCTCCTCGTCGCGGCCGGGCACGGCGCTGATCAGCCGCTCGATGACCGACCGCGCGGCGGTGCGCTCGAGCACCATCTCGCGGACCTGTTCGGCGACGAAGGAGGCGCGCCCCCAGCCGTCCAACGAGCCGAACTCGTCCCGGTAGCCGGTGAGCAGCCCCTTGGCCACCAGCTGAAGCAGCACCGTGTTGTCGCCCTCGAAGGTGGTGAAGACGTCGGTGTCGGCCTTGAGGCTGGGCAGCCGGTTCTCGGCCAGGTAGCCGGCGCCGCCGCACGCCTCGCGGCACATCTGGATGGTGCGGGTGGCGTGCCAGGTCTGTGCGGCCTTGAGACCGGCCGCCCGGGACTCCAGCTCCCGCTGCCGGTGCGCGTCGACCGGCCCGTCGCCGCCCTGCACCTCGTGCAGCGCGGCGACCAGCTCGGCCTGGGCGAAGTGCAGCGCGTACGTGGCGGCCAGGGCGGGCAGCAGCTTGCGCTGGTGGGCCAGGTAGTCGTTGAGCAGCACCTCCCGGTCCGCGTCGGGCGTGTCGAACTGGCGGCGGATGTCGCCGTAGCGCACCGCGATGGTCAGCGCCGACTTGGTCGCCGCCGCCGCGGCGCCGCCCACGCTCACCCGGCCGCGGACCAGGGTGCCGAGCATGGTGAAGAAACGCCGGGAGTCGTCCTCGATCGGGCTGGAGTACGTCCCGTCCTCCGCGACCTGACCGTACCGGTCCAGCAGCATGTCCCGCGGCACCCGCACGTGGTCGAAGCTGAGCCGCCCGTTGTCGACACCGAGCAGGCCGGCCTTGGGCCCGGCGTCGCCGATGGTCACGCCGGGCAGCGGGTTGCCCTGCGCGTCGCGGATCGGCACCAGCCACGCGTGCACACCGTGCCGCCGCCCCTCGGTGATCAGCTGCGCGAAGACCACGGCCATCCGCCCGTCCCGGGCCGCGTTGCCGATGTAGTCCTTGCGGGCCGCCTCGTGCGGGGTGTGCAGGTCGAAGGTCTGCGTCCGCGGGTCGTACGTGCAGGTGGTGCGCAGCTGCTGCACGTCCGAGCCGTGGCCGGTCTCGGTCATCGCGAAACAGCCGAGGATCTTGCCCGAGACGATGTCCCGCAGGTAGGCGTCGTGGTGCCGCCGGGTGCCGAGGGCGTCGACGGCGCCGCCGAACAGGCCCCACTGCACGCCCGCCTTGACCATCAGCGACAGGTCGACCTGCGCCAGCATCTCGCAGGCCACGATCGAGCCGCCGACATCGGATCTGCCGCCGTACTCGGTGGGGAAGGCCGACGCGATGCCCAGCTTGACGGGGAGTTCGGCGATCAACCGGGTGATCCGCTCACGCGCCTGGTCACCGGTCTCGCCGTACACGGGGAGGAAGCGCGCGTCGAGCTGCTCCCGGTGCGCGTTGCGGACCTCGGCCCACGGCCCGTCGAGCAGTTCCCGCAGGCGGGTGACCTCGATGCGGCCGGATGCGTGATCGGACATGGTCACCCCTCGGAATAGCGGATATATGGGCACACTCCGTACCCGATCCAGGATACCGGCCGCTCCCGTCATCAAGATCCGGCAGGGACAGGTCGCGACGGCCGCCCCGGAGGGCTGGGCCAACCGGCCGTCGCCCCTCGGCCGGCGGTGCGCCGGGTACCCGACGAATCCGGTTGGCGACAGCCGATGTCCCTTCACCCTCGCCAACGACTCTGACACTCTGCACCCGACAGGTAACCCTTCGGATTGGGCGGGTCGAGAGCGATGGCGAAGCGTTGGTTGATCACGGGGTGTTCGAGCGGACTCGGCCAGGCCCTCGCGGCCCGGCTCGCCGCCGAGGGGGAGCAGGTGCTGGCGACGGCCCGGCGACCGGAGACCCTCGGCGCGTTGGTGGCCCGGCATCCGGGCAACGTGGTGGCCGCCGCGCTGGACGTACGGGATCCGGCGCAGTGCGTGGCGGCGGTCGAGCGGGCGGTGGACGCCTTCGGCGGGGTCGACGTCCTGGTCAACAACGCCGCCTACGGCCAGTTCGGCACCTTCGAGGAGGTCTCCGACGCGGAACTCGCCGCGCAGTTCGACACCAACGTGTTCGGGCCGTGGCGGCTCACCCGGGCCGTGCTGCCGTTGTGGCGGGCGCAGCGCCACGGGCACGCGGTCTTCGTCAGCTCGGTCGCCGGCATGGTTCCCTTCCCCGGGCTGGCCGCGTACACGGCGAGCAAGTTCGCGGTGGAGGGAGCGGCCGAGTCGCTGGCCGCCGAGGCCGGGCACCTCGGGGTGAAGGTCACCATCCTCCAGCCGGGCGGCTTCGCCACCGGATACAGCGGCAACCTGGTGATGCCGGAGCAGCGGATCCCGGAGTACACGGCGGTCAGCGACGGCCTGCTCGGCGCGCTGCGCAGCATGAACACCAAGATCGAGGTGAACTCCCCCGAACTCTTCGCGGATGTGGTCTGGCGGCTCAGCCAGCTGGAGTCGCCGCCACTTCGGCTGCCGGTGGGCCCGGACTCGGAGACGTTCCTGGAGGCCGCCTACGACGCCCGGCGCAGTGAGTACGACCAGGTCGTCAAGGCGGGTCATCACACCCTCGCGTGACCCTCGCCCGGGCTCGGCCGGCACCGACGGCCGGCGGACGCGGCCGACCGCGACGACGGTTGTGGCCCTTCGCCGCGCACGGCGGGACACGTCGCACCGGGCCGGCACCACGGCGCCGGCCCGGCACCACGCGACGTTCGCCCGCCTGCCGGTCCCCGGGCGCTACCGGCCGTCCTCCGGGCTCGACAGGCACGGCTGGGCGTGCGCCAGGTCCCCGACCACCGGCTGCGCCCTGCGGTAGGCGGCGCAGTGCACCGCGCCCAGGTCGTTCAGCTCGCGCCGCCGGGTGACGGGCAGGGACTGAGCCCCGTCCCGACGTAGCGCGAGCTCCGTCGCGGGCACGTGGGCCCGCAGCGCGCACTCGCCGTCGGCGGTGGCCACGGCGATCTCCCGGCGGCGCAGGGAGGCGGAGTCGCCGTCCTGCCGGTACGCACGCGACAGGTCCTCGGCCGCAGCCTCCGGGTCGGGGTACGGGTAGCCCGCTTCGGCCATGCACGAGAGCCACCGGGCGCGGGCCCGCGCCAGTTCCGGGGCCTTTCCGACCTGCTCCCTGAGGGTGTTGTCCAGGACCTGGGGGACGCCGTCGACGCGGGCCCACCTCCGGCTGTCGCCGTACAGGGCGGCCCGGCTCTCGGCCACGCACCCGAGCGTCGGGTAGGACAGGACGCTGCCGTTGGGCAGCTCCAGCTTCTCGTACCGCCTGGTGTCGCCGAACAGGGCGAGCTGGAACGCCGGCTGCCGGTCGTTCGGACCCGCCCTCGGGGGCCTCGACGCCTCCGCCAGCCCGAAACCCTTCGCGCGGCGCCGAGGCAGGTCGACCGCACGCTCCTCGTCGGACCCGGTGACCGGCGGCGGGATGACCGGCCAGTAGACCTGCCGACGCGCGGCCATGCACCGCTCGACCAGCTTCTCCTCGGCCAGCTCCAGCACCCGCCTGCGGGCCGGATGGCCGCCGGACCCGGTCAGCAGGTCCAGCGCGTCGACGCCGAGCGCGGACTCCTGGCGGCCGGTGGTGCCCGCCTGCGGGGTGCAGGCACTCCCGCAGACGAGCACCAGGAGACCGACGGCCACGGAGAGCATCCGGGACGTCGAGCGTCGAGTCGTCAGCACCACTTGTGCGAGCTGATCTTGTCGTTGGGGCTGGTCCCGTCGCTCCACCTGTCGTACGCCAGGTTGGCGAGGTAGCTGCCGCGCGGCAGCCGGTAGAAGAAGGCGCCGGTGTAGTTGGTGCCGTCGTGGAAGGTGACGGCGCAGTTCTGCCCGTTGTTGAACACCGACGACACGCAGTTGCTCCAGGTGCCCGTCGGGCAGGTGCCGTGACCCCAGTTGCCGTAGTTGGCCTCGTTGTTCTGCCACTTCCCCGGGCCGTCGTTGAAGTCGGCGGCGGCCCACACGCAGAAGGAACCCGACGGACAGCCGGCGTACCTGTCCCCCGCGGACGCGGGCTCCACCAGGCACACCAGCGCCAGCACGAATCCCGCCGCCGCCGCCGCGCACCGCCGCAGCACGTTTGTCATGATCTCCCTCTTCTCTGCCCGGACAGTCGACCGGATGCGGTCGACATCTGTCGCATCAGCGTCGGCGGTGGTGTGGGGTCGACGGCTTGTGAAATTCTTGTGCATCGATGCGGGCGACCGGTGGGCGACGATCGTGATGCCGCTTTTGGGGGGTTCGTGGCCGACTTTCGCGTACTGGGGCCGGTGGAGATCTGGGCGGACGACCGGCGGCTACCGGCCGGGCAGCCGAGGCAGCGCGCCGTGCTGGCGGCGTTGCTCGTGGACGCCGGACGGTCGGTGACGCCGCAGACCCTGTTGGACCGGGTGTGGGGGGACAGCCCGCCACGGGGCGCGCGTCAGTCGCTGCACGCGCACGTCACCCGGATCCGGCAGGCCCTGCACCTCGTGGACGTCGGTGAGCCGCCCGCGCTGGTGTGGCGGCCGGGCGGATACGTGCTCGAGGTCGCCGCCGACCGGGTGGACGTACACCGGTTCCGCAGCCTGCTCGCCCAGGCCAAGGAGCCGGAGTGCCCGGACGCCCGACGGGCGTCGTTGCTGCGGGAGGCGCTCGCGCTGTGGCGGGGCGAACCGCTGGCGGGACTGTCGGGGCCCTGGGCCGCGCGGACCAGGGAGAGCTGGCGGCAGCACTACCCGGAGGCCGTCGTCACCTGGGCGTACGCCGAGTTGCGGGTGGCGAACCCGGAACCGGTCATCAGTCGGCTCACCGAACTGGTGGGTGAGTATCCGCTCGTGGAGTCGGTGACCGCGGCGCTGATGCGCGCCCTCTACGCCGTGGGCCGGGGAGCCGACGCCCTCGTGCAGTACGCGGTCGTCCGTCGGCGGCTCGCCGAGGAACTCGGTGTCGATCCGGGGCCCGAACTGCGGACGCTGCACCAGGCGATCCTGCGCGACGACCTGGACGCGCCGCACGGCCGGCACCCGGCGCCGGTGACCCTTGCGCACCCGACGCCGGCCCAGCTGCCTCCCGACACCCCGGGATTCGTGGGCCGGGCGGAGCACCTCGCCCGCCTCGACGCGCACCTGCCGGGGCAGCAGCCCGCCGCGGCGTCCACGATCGTCACCGTCTCGGGTACCGCAGGGGTCGGCAAGACCGCACTGGTCGTGCACTGGGCGCACCGCGTCGCTGGGCGGTTCCCCGACGGGAACCTGTACGTGAACCTGCGCGGCTTCGAGCCCACCGGCGAGGCGACGGCTCCCGCGGAGGCCGTCCGCGGTCTCCTCGACGCTCTCGGCGTGACCGCCGACCGGATGCCACGGCAACCGGAGGCGCAGGCGGCGTTGTACCGCACGCTGCTGGCCGGCAGACGGATGCTCGTCCTGCTGGACAACGCCCGCAATGCCGAACAGGTCCGCCCGCTGCTGCCCGGGGCGGCCTCGTGCCTGGTGGTGGTGACCAGCCGCGACGCGCTGGTCGGTCTGGTCGCCGCCGAGGGCGCCACGCCGTTGCGGCTGGACCTGCTGGACCGTGGTGAGGCGTGGAGCCTGCTGGCCGGCCGGCTCGGACGGCACCGGCTGTCGGCCGAGCCCGGGGCCGCCGACGAGATCGTCGACCTGTGCGCCCGGCTTCCCCTGGCGCTGTCCGTCGTGGCCGCCCACGCCGTGATGCGGCCCGACGTCGCCCTGGCGGTGCTGACCGGCGAGCTGCGTGAGGCACGCGGCGGCCTCGACGCCTTCGCCGCGAACGACCCGACCACCAACCTGCGGAGCATCTTCTCCTGCTCCTACCGGGCGCTCGGCGGCGAGGCCGCGCGGACCTTCCGGCTGATCGGGTCGCACCCCGGCGCCGACATCACCGTGCCGAGCGCGGCGAGTATGAGCGGCGTGCCGGTGCGGCAGGCGCGGGCCCTGCTCACCGAACTGACCGACAACCACCTGCTCGCCGAGCACACCGCCGGCCGGTACGCCGCCCATGACCTGCTCCGCGCCTACGCCGCCGAGCTGGCGAACAGCCTCGACGGCCGGTCGGAGCGGGACGGCGCGACGCACCGGGTCCTCGACCACTACCTGCACACCGCACACGCCGCCGCCCGGATGCTGGAGCCCCACCGGGAGCCGCTCACGCTCGCCGCGCCTCGTTCCGGCGTCACGCCCACGGCCTTCGCCACCGCCGCCGAGGCACTGGCCTGGTTCGTGGCCGAGCGTTCCGCCCTGGTCGCCAGCGTCCAGCTGGCCGCCGCCGCCACCCGGCACACCGCCCACGCCTGGCGGCTGGCCTGGATCCTCAACACCTTCTTCAGCCGGCAGGGGTACTGGCACGACCAGGCGGCCGTCCAGCACATCGCGCTGAGCGCGGCGCGGGACGCCGGCGACAAGGACGGACAGGCACACCTGCACCGGGGCCTCGCACGGGCCTACTTCCGGCTGGGTCGCCACGACGAGGCGGACACCCACCTACGGGTGGCCCTCGCCCTCTGCGAGGAACTCGGCGACCCGGTGGCGGAGGCGCGCGTCCACGGCGGCCTCGGCTTCATCCTCAACCAGCGCGGCCGGCACCGCGAGTCGCTACCGCACCTCCGGCGGGCGCTCGGGCTGTACGCCAGGGCCGGGCACCCGGACGGGTACGCGGAATCGCTCAACGCGCTCGGCTGGAGCCACGCGCTGCTCGGCAACCACCACCAGACCCTCGTCTACTGCCACCAGGCCCTGACGCTGATGGGCCGGCTCGGCGACTGCCACGGCCAGGCCAACGTCTGGGACAGCCTCGGCTACGCCCACCACCACCTCGGGCAGCACGGCAGGGCCATCGAGTGCTACCGGCAGGCTCTCCAACTCTTCCAGCACACGGGCGAGCGGTACCTGCGGGCCGAGACCCTCGTCCGACTGGGCGACGCCCTGCTGGCCGCGGACGAGCCGGGACGAGCCAACGCCGCCTGGGCCGACGCCCTGTGCGTCCTGTCCGACCTCGGTCACCCCGACATCGACCTCGTCCGCGCCCGGCTCCGCTCGGTCCCCGGGTTCCCGTAGCCGCCGACGCCGGCCAGCAGGCACCTGTCCGGGACGTGGCCGGACGAGGGCGCAGCGGGACGGTGATCCCCCGCCGGGTGCGCCACCCGGCAGGGTCGGGGCGACGTCCGCGCGGGCCTCGGCCGGCACGACACGTGCACGGTCTGTGCGGCCGACCGTCGCGGTGGACGGCGTCGTGGCGTCGCGCCGCGGTCAGAACTGCCGCACGGCCAGCAGGCCGAGGGCGATCACGAGCACGACGCCCGCCGTGACGGTGATCGTCCGGATCCGTACCCGCAGGTCGGCGTCCCACCTGTCGCCGGTGCCGGCGGCGCGGCGGGCCAGCGGGGTCATCGCGCGTCCGACACCGAATCCGATCCCGGCGAGCATCGCGACGTGCAGGCGCTGGCCACCGAGGAGCAGAGCGACCGCCAGCACGTACGGAGCGCTCGCCGAGACGTAGGTGCGCACCCCGGTGCCCATCTCGAAGCCGAACTGCAGCGCCCCACGCCGCAGGCTGCGCTGGAGCACGTCCTGCGGCACCTGCCGGGCGTTCTGCGGCAGCCGGATCGGCACCAGACCCACCTCGCGGAGCAGCCCCAGCACCGCCACCGCCACGATGCCCGCGTACCGCCACGGGACGGGCACGGGAGCGGACAGGCCGGAGAGCAACCCCAACACCGATCCGCTGAGCAGGCCACCGACGATCAACCCCACGACGAACAGGGTGAGGACGACGCCCTGCCGATCTCGATCCCGCCACCCGGGCGAGGCCAGCGCGTGCGCGCTGTTGTGCGTTCAAACGGAGCCGGAGAGCGTGTAACCCGCGAGCCCTCCGATCATCGCCCAGGTGAGCACGTGCCCGTACGCGGCGGCGGCGAGCGCACCGACGACGAGCAGCAGCAGGGGTACGAGAGGGTCACCGGCCCGGCGTAGTGCCGCCCGGGCGTGCCCTGGCAGTGTCCGGGTCATACGGCGGCGCCGGTCAGCGTCCGCCAGGAGTTCACCCCGACGACCCCGTCGACCGTGAGCCCGTTCTGCCGCTGGAAGTCGCGCGCCGCACTGTCTGTGGCCGGGCCGAAGGCCCCGTCGACCACCAGCGCGTAGCCGCGCCTGTTCAGCTGGCGCTGCACCGCGCTGACGGCGTGGCCGCTGTTCCCGGAGCGGACCGTGCTCACGAGCTTCGGCCAGGTGGTCGCGTTGACGACACCGGTGGCCCCGAGGCCGGCCGCCGCCTGGAAGCTCTTCACCTTCGCCTCCGTGTCGCCACCGAAGATCCCGTCGATCTCGGTCGCGTGCCCGCGGGCGGTCAGCAGGTGCTGCACGGTGTAGACGTTCACCCCCGTGTTGCTCCGCTGGGTGGTGGGCCAGGTGGCCGCGCCCAGGCATCCGCACTTGGTGTTCCAGCGGCAGATCGACTTCACCCAGCCCGAGCTGGTCTTCTTGTACCCGTCGTGGCACCGGCGTTCGACCGAGCAGGCGCAGGCGCCGCACGCCCCGTTGTAGGCCCACAGCCAGCCGTCGTAGGTGCCGCCGTAGCACTGGTTGGGCCGCAGGATCCAGGTGACGCCGTCGTTCTTGTGGAATCCGGCGTACGTCCCGCTGGTGTTGCAGGAGTCGGCGAAGATCGTGCTCGGGCCGCACCCCGGTGAGCAGTTGTGGTCGCTGGCGTACGTCGGACACCCGGCATAGATCGTGTAGCCGTCGGCGTACGCGCGGCGGGCCGCCGGGAACACGCTGAGCGCGGCCATCCCCACCGCGGTGCCCGCCCGGAGCAGGGTGCGTCGCGACAGCGCCCAACCCGCGCGCCGGCCGCCCGGCTGCACCGGCACCCGCCGGACGGCGGCCCCGGTCCCCGGGTCGTCCCCGCGCAACCAGGGCACCGTGTCGATACCGGTCATGCCCGATCTCCCTGATTCGTGGCGACCGCCGGTGCGGGGCCGCCGGGTCGGCTGTCGACTTCGTCGAGCAGGCGGTGCAGTGCCGCCCGGGAGCCGATCGGCTCGGCGCGGAGCACCCGCCCGGCCGCGTCGACGACGGTGGCGAACGGCGTGGCGAGGGCGTCGTACCGCTCGAACAGTTCCGCCTGCCCACCGAGCACGGTGATCGGGAGCTCCGCCGCCCGCGCCGGGGGGTCCTCCCGGTAGAGGACCCGGAACTCCAGGCCGGGACGGGCGTGCTCGCCCGCCTCGGCCAGCACCTCGGTGCACGTCCCGCAGTCGGGCTCCAGGAAGAGCAGCACCAGCGGAACCGTCGGGGCCGCCGGCGCCAGCCGGGCGAATCCGGGGGCTGGTGCGCCCGGCCGCAGACCGACCGACTCGGGACGGCGCTGAACCGCCCCGCTCGACAGCGCGTGCACCTGGCGTACCAGTCCCGAGACCGTGAAGGCCAGCAGGAGGATCGCGATCCAGCTCAGGATCAGTGCGCTGGTCTGGAAGCTCATCCGGCAAGGCCTCCCTCTGTCGTGCCGATGGACCGGCGGGTCGTGCGCCGCCCGGCTGTCGCCGTCGCCGGCTCGTACATCGCGGCGGGCAGGTGCCACAGCAGCGTGGTGAACGTGGCGGCGGCCAGCAGCACGACGGCGAGTGCGGCGTCGGCCCGGTCCGGCGCGACGATCGAGCCGGACAGCGACAGCGCGAGCAGTGCCAGCCCGGCGAGGATCGCCGCCCGTGCCACCACCCAACCGGTCATCGGCAGTTCCACCCGGGAGCATCCGCACGATCCGGCGCGCCCGGTCGACCGCACGTACAGGCCGTAGCCGGCGTAGAGGGCGAGTAGCGCGCCGCTGCCGACGAGGACGGCGACGAGCAGGCGCTCGCCGGCGGGGTGGAGCAGCGCCACGATCCCGGCACCGGCGAGCAGTCCTTCGCCGGCGATGGCGACGACGGCGACCGCGACCGGAGCCGGAAGCACCCGGTGCGCGGCCAGGGCCCGGGCGAGCGCCGCCGGCCGTGACAGGTGCTCGGCGGTGCTGACGAGCAGGGTGAACAGGACGGTGTACGTGGCCACGCCGGCCAGCAGCCCGGACATCCCGACCTACCGGACCGTCTGGACGCGGAGCCGGTCGACCAGGGTGGGCACCTGCTCCACGGCCGTGTCGCCGAACGGCACCAGGCTGAGCCAGGCGTCCGCCGCGGCCAGCACGAAGTAGGGCTGCCCGTCTGGCAGGACGTCCCGGAAGAGCTCGCCCGCCCGCGTCTGCAGGCCGCGCCAGGATGGCAGCTGTCCGGCACGCTGCTTGGTGAGCGGTGCGATCTCCAGCAGGCCGAGCCCGGGGATCTCCTTGAGGACGGTGGCGGGTTCGGCGAACTCGGCCCCGGTCTTCGAGGCCGGGCGCAGGGCCAGCCCGTCGTCGTGCTCCTCGACGCGCAGGGTCCGCAACGCCCCGAGCAGATCGGTGGTCGACGCGCCGTACATCTCGGTGAAGAAGCAGTGTCGCCGTCCCCGCCAGACCGCCACGAGCCGCTCCTCGGCCAACTGGATCTGCGGGTCGTAGGACCGGATGCGCGCGGTCGCCAGCGTGCCGCCCTGGTAGGTGAGTTCCTCGTCGAACGTCTCGACGCCGAGCGTCCGGGCCACGTCGTCCGCGAGCCCGACCGAGCCGGCCGTGAACTCGTGCAGTCGGCCGCCGATGGTCACGTCGGCCACCGAGGTGAACGGTGCGCTGAGGTCGAGTGAGCCATCGAGCATGAACCGACCCTGGTCGATCGCCCGATGCGTCACCGGCGCCCCACTGGCTGCCATGCGCCCGCCCTTCGTCCGGGTCCGGAACTTACCAACGGCACGGTATACGGTTCTGTAAATATATGACAAGGTCGATTGCTGTCACCGGGTGGTGACAGTTCCGGCCCGGCGCGCGGGCACTGCGGACGCGCGCCGCCCGGCCCGAGCGGCACGGGCCGGGGAGGACGCCGACCGGCCGATAGGGTCGTCCGCGTGGATCTGGACGACACCGCCGCCCGGCTCGGCGTACCCGTCGAGGACATCGACCGCCTGCACCGGCTCGCCGGCGACCGGCCGTCGGCGCCGCTGCCCGCCAGGGCCGACGCGCCCGCGCTCCTCGACCGGCTCGCGGTGCGGCCGGACGACGCCGCCGAGATCATGGCGGGCTGGCCCGACCCCGACTCTCCGCTGTGGACGCCGGAGCTGCGCTGGCTGCTCGACCGGTCGATCGCCCTGGTCCGCGCCGATCTCGGGGGCCACGGCTGGCTGCCGCCCGGTCCGGCGCTGCCGCGCGAGCGGGGCCCCGCCTGGCGGCATCTCTACGTGTACGCGTACCTGGCCCTCATCAACGTCGTCAGGGGATACCACCGCGGCCACGGCATCGCCGACGCCGTGTCGTGGGCGACCCTCGCGGACCTGGGCCGCAACCTCGCGATCGACCGGCGGATGCGCCGCGAGGGCTGGCCGGTCATGCAGAGCTGGCTGACCCTGCACGCCCGCGGCGGCCTCTACGAGCTGGGCCGGCTGCAACACCAGCGCGGCGACACCGGCATCGCCCTGCACATCCCCGAGTCGGGGCCGCTGACCCCGGAGTCGGTCACGGCGTCGCTCGACGAGGCCCGGGCGTTCTTCCCGCGCCACTTCCCCGACGAGCGCCACACGGCGTTCTCCTGCGGCTCGTGGCTGCTGGATCCGCAGCTGCTGGAATACCTGCCCGAGGACTCCCACATCGCCCGGTTCCAGCGGAGGTTCGAGCTGGAGCCCCACGAGGATCCGGATCCGGAGGGGCTGGACGCCGACGTCGAGGTGCTGCGGTTCGTGTTCCGCACCCTGACCACGCCGCTCGACGAGCTGCCGCGCCGCACCGTGCTCCAGCGCGCGGTCGTCGACCACCTGAAGGCCGGCCGCCACTGGCAGTGGCGCCGCGGCCGCTTCCCGTTCCAGCCGCACCCGTCGGCCGGATCGGCGGCCTGAGAACAGCAGCGGGGCCGCCGGTGTCCGGCGGCCCCGCTGCTGTGGCGCCTGTCAGACGATCTCCACTCCGTATACGCTCAGCGCCTCGGTGACCGGCTGGAAGTAGGTGGTTCCGCCGGAGGAGCAGTTGCCGCTGCCACCCGAGGTCAGGCCCAGGGCGGTACTTCCACTGAAGAGCGCGCCGCCGCTGTCGCCCGGCTCGGCGCAGACCGTGGTGCGGATCAGCCCGCTGACGCTGCCCTCGGCGTAGTTCACCGTGGCGTTGGTGGCCTCGACCGCGCCGCCGTGCAGGCCGGTGGTGCTGCCGGAGCGCTGTACCGACTGCCCGACGAAGGCGTCGGCCGCGCCGGTGATGTCGCGGGTGGTGCCGTCGTAGAGGTAGACGCTGCCGTCGGCGGCGGCCGGGTTGGTGTGCTGCACGATGCCGTAGTCGTTACCGGGGAAGCTGCCGGTGCCGCCGGTGCCGAGCAGGTTGCCCTGCGCGGAGTCGGCGTACCAGTTGGCGGTGATGTCGGTGCAGTGCCCGGCGGTGAGGAAGTAGTGGGTGTCGCCGCTGCGGACGTTGAAGCCGAGCGAGCAGCGACCGCCGCCCTCGGCGTAGATGGCCTCGCCACCGGCAGCCCGGGTGCTGAGGGTGCCGGCCTCCCGCTGGATGCGGACGGTACCGCCGAGCCGCGCCGCGACGGCCTCGACGCGGTCCAGCTTCGCGCCGGTGACCGTGCTGTCGACGGAGACCACGACCTGGTTGGTCGCCGGGTCGGTCCACCAGGCGGTGCCGGGCACCCGCGCGGCGCTGTCCAGCGCGGCGGTGGCCCGGGCGAGGTCCTTCGCACCTCGGGCGACGAGCTTCGGGGTCGCGCCGGCCGCGCGGACCTTGCGGGCAGCGGCGTCGTCGGTCACGGTGACGACCATGGCGCCGTCGGCTCCGGCGTACGCCCCGCCGGAGCGGTCGCCGAGTGCGGCGGCGAGCGCGGTGGCCTGGTCGGGGGAAGCGGGCGTCGCGGGTGCTGCCTGGGCGGGACTGCTGGTCAAGGTGCCGACGACCAGCGCGCCGGCCACCGACAGTGCGGTGATGCGGCGCATCGAAGACCCGGAGTGTCGCATGTGGTACCTCCATGGAGCTGAGCACGGGCTGCCTGTCAGGTAGCCCCGGGCACCCGATCGGTTGGTGAGGCTCACCCGACCGGAGGCGTTCGATCTATTCATAGATCTCATATTGATTGCAAGAGTGACGGTTGGCCTGACTCGGCCACTTCTCATACCTTGGGTCCGGAGAGCCCGACGAGTGGCGCCTGCGGCGATTAGTCGCTATTCGCCGCGACTTGGCAGGTCAGCAAGCCCCGCCCGCGACCCACCCGTCGGCTCCCACCACTCACCACGACCGGATGGCGGGACGCGGCCGCAACATCGAAAAAACCGGTGTCGGTCGACGACCATCGGGCTGGCGCCGCGCACCGCGACGCCTCCCCCGGCTCCATCGCGGCACCGACGGCCGGGCCACCGGATCCGGCGTCATGGGCCGGGCGGGCCCGGCCCCGCGCCGAGCCACCCCTTAGTTCCACCCGATCACCACATCGATTCGATCTGCACCTATCCCTAAACATCGATGTAGTGCTATTAATCGTTCACCAACCGGTGGACCTTGGAGGGGTACATGACCAGAACCCGAACGCTGAGCCTGCTCGCAGGCGTCCTCTCCGCGACACTCGCGGTACTTGGGCTGGCCAGCCCGGCGCAGGCCGCCGGCCATCACTACGTGGCGCTCGGGGACTCGTACGCCTCAGGTGTCGGCGCCGGCAGCTACACCTCGGAGAGCGGCGCCTGCAAGCGCAGCACCAAGGCGTTCTCCGCCCTCTGGGCGGCGGCCAACGCGCCGGCCTCCTACAAGTCGGTGGCCTGCGGGGGCGCCAAGACGACCGATGTGATCAACTCGCAGGTCGCCGCGCTCAGTGCACAGACCACCCTGGTCAGCATCACCATCGGCGGCAACGACGCCGGGTTCGGCACCATCATGAGCACCTGCGCCCTCCAGGGCTCCAGCGCCTGCATCGCCGCGGTGGACGCGGCCCAGGTGCAGGCCCGGGCGAACCTCCCCGGCCTGCTCGACCGGGCCTACGCCGCGATCCGCAGCAAGGCCCCGAACGCGAAGGTCGTGGTGCTGAGCTACCCGGTCTTCTACCAGCTCGGCACGGTCTGCCTCGGAATCGGCGAGGCGGCCCGCGCGAAGGTCAACGAGGGCATCAACCTGGCCGACAACCTGATCGCCGCCGCCGCGGCCCGCGCCGGGTTCACCTTCGCCGACGTACGCAGCATCTTCGTCGGACACCAGATCTGCAGCGGTAACAAGTGGATCCACTCCGTCGACATCCTGAACCTGTCGAACTCGTACCACCCGATGGCGACCGGGCAGTCCCTCGGCTACCTCCCGGTGTTCACCCAGGCGGTCGGCCAGTCCGCCACCGCCAAGAAGGCCGGCGCCAAGGCGTAGCCGCGAGGTCTCCGGTTCGGGCCTGTTCCCGCCGAACAGCCCTTACCGGAGACCTCACCCCAGCCCGGCGTCAGGATGCCCCCGCCCAGGCCGTGGACGCACGCCCCACGTGGAACGACACGGCGGGCCGTGGCGGCTCCCCGGGCGCTGGGGAACCGCCGTCAGGCCTTCGCCAACAGCTCGAACAGGCTCGAGAATCCCTGAGCGCCGAAGCCGTCAGCGATCCGGCGGTCCATCAGGCCCTCGACCTCCCGCATCCGCACGGCCTCCACGCCGATGGACTCCCGATGGCTGATCAGGTCGTCCATCAGCGCGGCCTGGACGTTGAGCGGGCCGAGATCCGGCGGGTAGTCGCCGGCCCTGACCGCGTTGCCGATCGAGGTCAACAGCGGTGCCAGCGCGGCCACGTTGTTGGCGACACGCTCCGCGAACTCCGCCACGTCGACCCCTTCCGCCTGCACCAGCCTGAGCGTGTGCAGGAACCCGATGAGGATCTCGTAGCCCATCGCGACCTGCGCCATGAACTCCACGGCGGCCGAGCCGGCCTCCTCCCCGTGGTAGACGACGGTGCCCAACTCCCGCAGCATCGGCCCGTGCGCCTCGAAGGCGGTGCGGGAACCGCTGAACGGGAACATGACGTGCGGCGTACCGACGTAGGGCGGGTCTCCCATGATCTTGCCGTCGAGGTACTCGGCGCCGCGCGCTCTCGCCCAGCGATCGTTGGCCCGTGCCTGCTGAGGAGAGCCGCTCGTCAGGTTCACCAGGACCTTGCCCGCGACTGCGGCGTCCACGGAACCGAGCACCTCGTCGACCGCTGCGCCGTCGAGCAGACACACCACGACGAGCGGACTCGCGGCCGCCGCCTCCGCGGCGGTCGCGGCGGCCGTGGCGCCGGCGTCGACCAGCGGCAGGGCCTTGCTCGCGGTCCGGTTCCAGACCGTCGTGCGGTGTCCGCGGTCGAGGAACGTCCTGGCGATCGCCGATCCCATGTCACCGAGGCCGAGCACGGTGACCTGGCTGGCCCGGTTGATCGGATCGACTGTGGTCGTTGTCAGCATGATTTCCTCTCGTCCTTCACCCAGGTGGTCCTGGTGCGTCAGGTGGCGGAGTGCTCGCCGCGGACGCGGCTACGCACGATGTCGTCCCGCACGCCGTACTGCTTCCGTCGCCGGGCTGCTACCCGGGCTGGCGCTCCGCGCGGACGGCGGCGACGGCGGCTGCCATGCGGGTGAGGCGCGCGCCCTGGAAGCGGGCCGTATCGAGGACGGCCCGGGCGTACCCGGGATCCCCGCCGGCGCGGCTCTCCACGAGGCTGACGCCGTACGGGTTTCCGCCGGCGGCGTGCGCGGTGTCGTAGTTCAGGTAGCCGGTGGGCAGGATGACCGACCCCCAGTGGTGGAAGGTCTGGTAGAGGCTGAGCAGGGTCGCCTCCTGCCCGCCGTGTTCCTCGTAGGTGGCGGTGAAGCCGGTCGCCGGCTTGTCGGCCAGTTCCTCCGCCTGCCACGGGGCGGTCGTGGTGTCGAGGAACTGGCGCAGCTGGGAGCAGACGTTCCCGAACCGGGTCGGCGTGCCGAAGGCGTACCCGTCGGCCCACCGGAGGTCGTCGAGGGTGGCGAGCGGGATGTCGGCGGTGGCGTCCAGGTGAGCCCGCCACTGCGGTTTGGCGACGACGACCTGCTCCGGCGCCAACTCCGCCACCCGGCGCAGGCGGACCTCCGCGCCGGCGTCGGCCGCTCCGTCGACGAACGCCTGCGCGAGCCGGTGCACGGTGCCCGTGGCGGAGTAGTAGATGACGGCGATCCTGGCATCGGTCTGCACGGTTGCCTCCTGGTCGGCTCGGTTCTCGGTCAACCGTGCCGGGCAGGCTTACCGTCTGCTGACCGTCCCCTGACCGAGGCCGCTGAGCGCCGCGTCGTCGAGGTCGAGCTGTGCGCCACGGCTCATCTCGGCAGCGAGTTCCCCGCCGCCGAGCGCATCCCGGAGGCGGCCGGTCACGCGCTGGACGTCGTGCCGTTCGCCTGGGGGCAGCGGCGCTCCGGCGACCTCGCGCAGCGTGCGGGCCGCGCCGAGCAGCCGCGCGGCACGGCGCTGGTCACCGCCGAGGCTGGTGGCCCCGGCCAGTCCCTCGAGGGCCAGGGCGACCGCCCGGTGGTCTCCGGCGGCGCGCGCCGCGTCGAGCGACTCACGGTGTCGGCGCTCGGCGAGGACGGCGTCGCCGCGGTGCTCCGCGATGAACCCCAACTCGGCCAGCGCGAGCGCGCAGCCTGGCAGGTAGCCGGCGTGCCGGTTCCAGTCGAGCAGGTCGTGCTGCTGGGCCTCGGCGGCGTCGAGGTCGCCCCGCCGTCGCGCGATCATCGCCAGGCCCGTGCCGGCGAAGGCGGCGGCGGATCGGCTCGACTGTTCCCGCGCGACCTGTAGCGCGCGGTCGTGACTGGCGGCGGCCTCGTCGAGGTCGCCGCGCAGCAGGGCGAGCCGACCGATGCAGGCCAGCTGCCGGGACACCGACGTCCACAGCCGCAGGTGCTCGGCGGTGCGCAGCGCCTCCCGGTAGTGCGCGGCGGCCAGGTCGTAGTCGCCGTGGATCTCGGCCAGGGTCCCCAACAGGCTCGTCGGATGCACCTGCCCCCAGCGGTCGCCCAGCTGACCGAACAGCGACCGGCTGGTCTCGCAGTCACGCTGCGCGGCGGGCAGGTCGCTGCGGTGTACGAGCGCGAGGTCCGCCCGGGTGGCGCAGGCGGCCGCGATGCCCCACTGGTCCCCGTCGGCACGGAACGCCGCCAGCGCCGCGTCGACCAGGTCGGCGGCCTCCCCCGGATCTCCGGAGCCGAGCATCATGGAGGCGAACAACCACCGCGCGAACGCCTTCTCCGGCCCGTCGGCGTCCCGGTAGCGCTCCAGGATCCGCTGCCGGGGAGCGGTCGGATCACCGTCGCGGGTGGCGAGGGCGGTCAGCCACATGTCCGCGTGTCGCCGCAGGGCGTCCGGTGCGACGTCGTCCGCGCTGCCCCCGACGATGTCCAACGCCGTCCGCAGGGACCGGCTCATCTCCCCGAACCGGCCCCGCAGCAGCCGGTACCAGCACAACGAGGTGGCGAGCGCCAAGCCCACGCGGGCCTGACCGTCGGTGGCGGCGACGTCGAGTGCCGCCCGCAGGTTCGCGTTCTCGGCGTCGAGTTCGCGCAGCGCGCGACTCTGCTCGCGCCCACGTAGCCGCCCTGCGGCCTGCTCGGCGAGACGCGCGAAACACGCGGCGTGGCGGCGACGGGTCGCGCGCAGTTCGCCGGCGCTGTCGAGCTGTTCGAGACCGTAGGCGGCCACCGTCTCCGGCAGCCGGTAGCGTCGCGGGCTCTCGCCGTGCCGCACCATGACCAGCGAGCGGTCGATCAGGCGGGCCAGCACGTCGAGGACCTCGTCCGACGCCACCTGCCCGCCCGGGCACACCTGCTCGGCGGCAGCCAGGGTGGCGCCGTCGGCGAAGACCGCCAGCCGGCGCAGCACCGCGCGTTCGGGAGGCGACAGCAACTCCCAGCTCCAGTCGATCATCGCGCGCAGTCCCTGCTGACGCGCGGGCGCGGTGCGCCGGCCGGACGACAGCAGCCGGAAACGGTCGTCGAGCCGCGCCGCCAGCTCGCCCGGGTCGAGCACGGGCAGCCGGGACGCGGCCAGTTCCAGCGCCAGCGGTACGCCGTCGAGGCGCCGGCAGATGGTGGCGATCGTGTCCGTGTTCCGCGCGTCGACGGTGAACCCCGGCTCGGTGGCGCGGGCGCGGGCTGCGAAGAGCCGGACCGCCGGGGCGTCGGCGATCTGCTCGGCGGTGGCTCCCGGTTCCGGCAGGGCCAGCGGCGGCACCGGAAGGACGACCTCGCCGGGGATCCCGAGCGGTTCGCGGCTCGTCGCCAGGATGCGCAGGTCGGCCGCGGCGCCGAGCAGGCTCTCGGTCAGTTCGGCGATCGGCGCCACCACGTGTTCGCAGTTGTCGAGCAGCAGCAGCATCCGCCGGTCCCGCAGCGCGGCGACCAGCCGGTCCATCGGCTCGCGTGGTCGCTCACCGGGCAGGCCGGGCGGGCTGTCGTCCCGGATCTCCAGGGTCGCCGCCACCATCTCGACGAGCTCGGTGCAGGTCGCCTGGCCGCCGCAGTGCGGCTGGCCGGCCAGCTCGACGAGCCACACCCCGGCGGGGAACGTGTCGGCCAGCACCCGGGCGGCCTCGAGCGCCAACCGGCTCTTCCCCACCCCGCCCATCCCGGTCAGGGTCACCAGCCGCTCGCTCGTGAGCCGCTCCCGTACCGCCTCGACGGCCGTCTCACGCCCGATCAGTCCGCCGTACGGACCGGGTGACACAGGGGCCGGCAGGTTGGTTCGGGCCGGAGTCGACGGCGGTGCCGGCGGCCGCAGGGCGGGGTCCTGGCGCAGGATCGCCCGATGCAGCTCGGCCAACTCCTGGCCGGGATCGATGCCGAGTTCGTCGCGCACCTGCCGACGGAACTGCTCGTACGCGGACAGGGCCTCACGCTGCCGTCCCGAGCCGTACAGGGCGCGCAGGTGCGCGGCCCGTAGCCGCTCACGCCACGGGTGGCGTGCGACCAGGTCGGCCAGCTCACCGGCGAGCAGGTGGTGCTCACCGAGATCGAGCCGGGCCTCGGCCAGGTCCTCCAGCGCGGCCAGGCGCTGTTCGTCGAGCCGCTCGGCCGTCTGGCGCACGAACCGCTCGTCCCTGAAGTCGGCGTACGGGGAACCGCGCCACAGCGACAGGGCTTCCGTCAGCGTCGCCGCCCGCCCCGCCGGCTCCCGCTGCGCGCGCGAACGCGCCACCAGCACGGCGAAGCGACCGGCGTCGACCGACTCCGACGACGCCCGCAGCCGGTAGCCGGCATCGCCGGACTCGACCAGCGCGCGGCCACCCGCCTCACCCGCCCCCAGCGCGCGGCGCAACTGCGACACCTTGGTCTGCAGTGCCCCCAGCGCCTTGCCCGGCGCCTCGTCACCCCAGAGATCCTCGATCAGCCGGTCGGCGGAGACCGGGCGTCCCTCGTGCACCAGCAGGTCAGCCAGGAGAGCACGAACCTTCAGGCCGGGCACGGTGACGGGCCTGCCGTCCGACGTCCAGACCGCGATCTCGCCCAGCACCCCGAACATCACGACTTTCACACTAGCCAGTCGACCGTCCCGCCCCGCGAACGTCCGTCGGCCGTCGGTCCGCCCACCGGGTCGCGGCTCCGACGCGTACGTCAGCCGGCCGTCAGCCGGTGGTGAGCGACCCCGGGCAGGCTGATCCGAGCCGACACCGGAGGAATGAGATGGATCGTCTGCAAGAGCCCCGGGCCGCTCACGGTCACCGGCCGTTCGCACCAGCGCGGGTGGCCACACCCTGGCTCGCCCTGCTGGCCGGCCCGCTGTCGTACGGGATCGCCGCACCGGCCCTGATCCTCGACGACGTGGCGCGCGCGACGCGTACCGACGAACAGGCCGCGGCCGCCGGCGTGACGGCCTTCGGCTGGGGGATCGCGTTGGGGACGCCGCTGTTGGCGGCGCTGCTGGCCCGGAGCGGCGTGCGGGCGGTCCTGACCGTCTCGGCCGTGCTGCTGGGCGCGGGGACGCTCCTGCTCGTGCTGGTGCCGAGCGTGCCGGCGTTGGTGGCCGGCGCGGCGGTGCAGGCACTGGGGTCCGCCGGCCTCACCGTGACGGCGATGAAGCTGGCCGACTCGGCCCGGCAGATGGGGGTGGTCACCGCGTCGCTGGCGGTCGTCGGGGCCACCGGCCCGCTGACCGGCGCGCTGGTCGCCGACCTCTTCTCGTGGCAGGCGGCGCTGGCGTTGCCGCTGCTGGCGGTGCTCGCGGTGCCCGCCGCTCGCCGCGGCACCACCTCGCCGGACGCGGCGCCGGCGTCGTTCGACCCCCTCGGCATGGTTCTGTTGTCCTTGCTGGTCACCGCGGCCGTCCTCATTCCGCACCGTCCGCTGGTGGCCGCCCCGGTCACCGTCGCGCTGCTGCTCGCGCTGGTGGCCTGGATAAAGATCCGTCCGGAGGGCTTCCTGCCCGCCGTGGTGGCACGCAACGGCCGGTTCCTCGCGGCGTGCGCGTCGGCCTTCGTGCTGGGGGTGGTGAACTTCGCCCTGCTCTACGCCGCGCCGGACCTGCTGCGGGAGCACGCGGGATGGGACGGCACCCGCAGCGGGCTCGTGCTGCTGGCGCCGTACCTGCTCGGCGGCTTCTGTTCCGGGTTCCTCGTCGCGGCGTCCGTGCGGGTGCCCCGCCGCGTCGCGGCCGCCGCGTTGCTCGTCACCGGCGCCGCCGCGTCGCTGCTGGCGGCGGTCACCACCGCCGCACCGCTGCTGCTCGCGGCGATGACGCTCGGCTCGCTGGCCGCCGCGACCGGCCAGGGCGCACTCGCCCTGCAGGCGACCGGAGTGGTAGCCGCCTCGCGTCGGGCCGAGGCCCTGGGTCTGTTCAACCTCGCCTACCTGCTCAGCGTCGCATTCGGACCTGCGATCGCCGTGACGCTCGCGCACCCCGCCGCCTGAGCACCCGCGTTCCTCTCCGCGCCTGCCCGGACCGCCCTGGCTGGCCTCGTCCTTGGACGTCGAAAGGCAGTTCGCTCAGCCGACCCTCGTCAGCCAGCGGTCGAGCCGCAGCAGCACGACGAGGACGGCGGCGCCGAGCACGGCGAGTCCCAGCCCGGCGAGGGTGTCGCGCGGTTCGGGAAAGGTGAGGTCGGCGACCTGCCGCGTTCCGGGCAGCACGGCCACGGCCGCGAAGCAGCCGGCCATCACCGCCAACAGGCCAAGCCGCCACCGGGTGTACGGCCGGGCGATGACGACGAGTGCCGCGAACGCGACGAGGAACAGGGTGAGCGTGGCGGTGGAGCGGTCCGCCCGCAGGCTCGACGCCGTGTTCGACCGCGCGACGGCGTACGCGGCGAACGTCATCGAAGCGGCCACGGCACCGGCGGGAACGGCGAACCGCAGGACGCGGGGAACGAAACCCGGTCGCGCCCGTCCGCTGTTCGGGGCGAGCGCGAGGAAGAAGCCGGGCACGCCGATCGTCAGGGTCCCGACGAGGGTGATGTGCCGGGGCAGGAACGGAAACGGCACCTGGGCGATGCCTACGAGCAGCGCGAGCAGCGCCGCGTACACGGTCTTGGTGAGGAACAGGTTCGCGACATGTTCGATGTTGGCCAGCACCCGGCGTCCCTCGGCGAGCACGTGCGGCAGCGCGGTGAAGTTGTCGCCGAGGAGGACCACCTGCGCGACCGCCCGGGTGGCAGGGCTACCGGAGCCCATGGCGACGCCCAGGTCGGAGTCCTTGAGCGCGAGCGCGTCGTTGACCCCGTCGCCCGTCATCGCCACGGTGCGACCCCGCGCGTGCAGGGCGGCCACGAACTCCCGCTTCCGTTGCGGTGTCGCCCGGCCGAAGACGGTGTGGCCGGCGACGGCGTCGGCGAGCGCGTCCGGCTCCTGCGGCAGCGAGCGCGCGTCGGCTGGCGCATCAGCCGACGGGATGCCGACCTGCCGCGCGATCGCGCCCACCGCGGCCGGGTCGTCGCCGGAGATCACCTTGACGTCGACGCCCTGCGCGGCGAAGTACCGGATCATGTCCGGGGCGTCGGCCCGTATCCGCTGTTCGAGAACGACGAGGGCGGCGGTCCTGCGGTCGCGGCTGGCCAGCGCGGCCGACCGCACGAGGGCCAGCACCCGTCGACCCGTCGCGGCGAGATCCTGGGCCTCGCGTCGGGCCGGGTCGTCGTCGGGCAGCAGCACGTCGGGCGCACCGACGAGCCAGGTGCCGTGCTCCGGGAAGGACGCGCCCGAGAACTTGCGTGCCGAGGAGAACGGCACGGTCTCGGCCGCGTGCCAGCCGTCGGCGGAGAGGCTGTCTCCGATGGCCCGCATGGTCTGGTTGGGCTTCGCCTCCGCGCGGGCGAGCGCCGCGAGCGCCGCCCGCGCGACACCGGGGGAAACGCCGTCGTACGGCCGCACCTCGCGCAATGCCATGCCGGGCTCGGTGAGCGTGCCGGTCTTGTCGATGCAGAGCGTGTCGACGCGGGCCAGCACCTCCACCGCCGGCAGTTCCTGTACGAGGCACCGGCGCCGGCCGAGCCGGATCACACCCACCGCGAAAGCGACGCTCGTCATCAGCACGAGCCCTTCGGGGATCATCGGTACGACTCCCGCAACGCTGCCCACCACGGCGTCGGAGACGCTGGCCCCGCTGGTGAACAGCCGCACGACCAGCAGCCCGCCGATCGGCACGATGATCCAGGTGACCAGCCGGAGCAACCGGTTGATGGCCGTCATGAGTTCGGAGTCCGTCAACTCGAAGCGGCTGGCCTCGGCGGCAAGCCGAGCCGCGTACGCCTTCTCGCCGACCCCGGTCGCCGCGAGCAGGCAGCTGCCCGCGGCCACGAAGGTGCCCGACTGGACCTTGTCGCCGCGCCGCTTCTCGACCGGGTCCGCCTCGCCGGTCAACAGCGACTCGTCGATCTCGACCCCGTCGGCCTCCCGGACCGCCCCGTCCACCGGCACCTTCTCCCCGGGCCCCAGCAGTACGAGGTCGTCGACGACCACCTCACCCGGCCGGATCGAAACCTCACGGCCGTCGCGCAGGACACGCACCGGCGCCTCGGTGAGCAGGGTGAGCCGGTCCAGGGTCCGCTTCGCCCGCAGTTCCTGGATCACGCCGACTGCGCTGTTGACCACGATCACCGAGCCGAAGAGCGCGTCGACCGGCTGGCCGAAGACCAGGATCAGACCGCAGAGCACCGCGATGATCGCGTTGAACCGCGTCAGCAGATTGGCGCGCAGGATCTGGCCGAACGTGCGGCTGCTCCGGCGGGCGGTCGTGTTGACCGAGCCCTTCGCGACCCGTTCAGCGACCTGCGCACTCGTCAGCCCCTGGTGCACGTGCCACGCCCCACGTCAGGCCACCATTCCTGTTCCGGCGCATGAGCCGAGGCGTGCGCCCTCGACGACATCCGATGGCACGACCAACGAGCCCGACCCGGATCCGGATACGTGGTCGTGCTTCGCGGAACCGCCGACCCGACATACCATGTCGGACATGTACGGACGATCCACCCGAGCGATCATGCCCTCGCCTGCCCTCACCGCCGGGTAGCAGTGGCGCAGACTGGCGAGGACCAGGAGCCGCCGCGGCCGGCGTCCTCCAGCGACAGAGCCGACCGGCAGGACATCCGCCTTGCCGTGGTGATGACTGGTGGAGTCAGCCTGGCGGTGTGGATCAGCGGCGTCACCCTCGAGGTCTCCCGCCTGGCCGCGGCACGCACGGACCCGGAGTCGCCGTACGCGTCGCTGCTGGATCTGCTCCGGGCGGACGTTCGCGTCGATGTCATCTCGGGCACCTCGGCGGGCGGTCTCAACGGCGCCTTCCTCGCGCTTGGCCTGGCCAGGGGCGGGGACCTGTCCGTCATGCGGGACCTGTGGCACGAGCACGGCAGCCTGGACCGGTTGTTGCGCGACCCGTTGACGCGCCGTCCACGATCCTTGCTGAAGGGGGACGACTACTTCCTTCCGAAGGTGCGGGACGCGCTGGAGAAGGTCGTCTCGACCACCGGATCGCCTTCGGCCCGGACCGACGATGAACGGGTGCCGATCGAGCTGGTGCTGACCGGGACGCTCTGGCAGGGCAGGTCCACGACGTTCACCGACGACCTGGGTGTCGGGATCACCGAGACCGATCACGACGCCACCTTCCGGTTCGCCGACCTCCGGGCCGGCTACCGCGACGGCCGACCGGTCAGTGGTGACCTCGCCGCCGACGCCGTGCTCGACGAGTTGGCCGCCGCGGCGCGGTGCACGTCGTCGTTCCCGGGTGCCTTCGAGCCGCACTTCGTACGGGTGCGCCCCGGAGATCCCGGCAGCGACCTGCGGTGGGAGTCCGCGGCGGGTCGATCGAACTTCCGCGACGCGCAGCACGTGGTGGACGGCGGAGTGCTGCTCAACAAGCCGATCCGCCCAGCCCTGGAGGCGGTGTACCGGCAGACCGCCGGCTTCCAGGTGCGCCGGGTTCTCGCGTACGTCGCCCCGGATCCGGGCGAGCAGCTCTGTCCCTCCCCCGCGGCCGACTCGCCGGCAGCCCCGCATGCGGACGCCGCCGGCCCGGGGATGCCGCTCCCGTCGGCCCGCGAGGTGCTGCTCGGAGTCCTCACCCGACTGCGGGCCACCGACTCCGTCTCCCGGGAACTCACCGAGATCCGCGGCCGCAACACCACGGTGCGGATGCGCCGCCGGGCCCGGGACCGGTTCGCGACGGCGATGATCGGCGTCGCCGAGCAGCTTTCCGACGGGGCGTGGCCGGCGTACCTGGAGGTGCGCGTCGAGAACGCGGCCACCACGATCGCTCCCCTGCTGGCGATGGGGCAGCGCGGCCGACCCGCCGAGCAGTGGAGCGGGCACGAACTGCTCGCCGCACTTCGGCGACAACGGATGTCGTTCGTCCCCGAGGGCCCCCTCGCGGAAGCGCTCGGGAGAACCGGAGCCGGCTGGGACTGGGGACAGACCACCGTCCAGCGCCTGGCAGACATGACCGTCGACCTGCTCAAACGATCGGTGTGGCTGGCCCACCTCGGTACGCCGGAGCGAACGAGGATCGTGCGCTGCCGCGAACAGGCAGCCGCCACTCTGGAGGAGATCCACGCAGACCGCACCGACCTCAACCGCTACTGGTCGGCCGCGCCAACGGGACCGGCGCGGTACGGCATCGATCCGATGCCCAGGCGCCGGGGCTCGCTGAACCGGACGGCCGACAACCTGCCCGAGCTCGAACGCTGGCTCGCCGCCGCGTTGACGGCGTGGGACGCCCTGCCCGTCCCCGGTGACGGCGTGCGACGAGCCCGACTTCACCGGCAGGCGCTCGAACTGGCCCGGAGCCTTCGCGAGGTCGCCCCCGCCCTGCGGACGGTCAGCGAGGCAGGCAACGACGTGCTCGATCCGGATGGCGAGTGGACGGGGCGGCTCACCGCACTCCACCGGTTCCTCGTCCCGATGCGGTCCGCCGACGAGACCGTCCTGCGGAACATGTTGCGGCTCGACGTCGTACAGCTCGCCTTCACCAGCGCCAGTCAGGACCCGGAGCAGGAGGTGGAGCTCGCCAAGGTCTCCTCGCTGCACCCGGACCTGCTGACCGGCATCCAGCTGCACCACTTCGGCGCCTTCTACCGCGGCTCGTGGCGCCTCAACGACTGGTTGCACGGCCGAATGGACGCGGTCGAACAGCTCATCCGGATCCTGCTGGCGCCGGAGCGACTACGGCAGTGTCTGCTGGCACCCGGATCAGCGACCTGTGCCGGGCCACGGCCGGCCCAGGCCGAGGCGGTGGACCGGCTGATGGAGGCGTTCGAGCGGTGCGCGGTCCCCGACCGGTCGCCCGACCGCGGATGGCTGGCCGACCAGTGGGCGCGGGACCGCGCGGCGTGCGAACGCGAGGCGCAGCAGATCCTCGGCAACCCGGACGCCCGCTCGTTGAGCGCCTGCACCAGAGCCATCGCCCGACCGATCCAGACCTCGGTGCTCAGAGAGGACCTGCCCGGCCTCGCCGCCGCGGTACGCGCCGAGGGCACCGATCGGGCCAGGACGAGCACCGCCTGGCTGGCGTCCTTCGACGCCGCCGACCTGAAGGCCGGCCGGGAGATGCCGGCCCAGGATCTGTGGCGGCTGTGGGACGAGGCAGCCCAGATCGGCGGCGAACGCATCGATGGTGACGTCGGCAGCGACACTTTTGCCCGAACCACGTCGCACACCGCCACCGTCCTCGCCAACGTCGCCGGCGACACGGCGCGCACCAGGCCACTGGCCGTGGTGCTCTCCGCCTTCCGCGGCTACGCACTCGCCGTCTGGGCGATGGTGGCCCTGCTCACCCGCCGCAGCGCGATGGGCACGCGGGCAGTGGAGATCGCCGTCGCGGCCGGCGCTGTGCTGCTGGCCGTATCCCTGCTGGTGCCCGCAGTGCCGATCGCGCTGGCCCTGCTCGCGGTCCTCCTGCTACTGGCCGGGTTCTCGGCCGCCGCCCTGCTCTCGCCCCGGACCAGGCCGGTCGGTCTGCGCCTGGTCGCAGCGGCGCTCGTCGTGCTGCTCGCACTGGGCGGAGTTCTCTGGTGGGACTGGTACCGCAACGGCACGGCGTTGATCTGGAGCCTGTCGATCAAGCTCGGGGTCACGCTCCTCATCGTCCTGCTCGGCTGGTGGGTCGCCCGCGCCCAGCCCCGGCGCTCCGGCCGCAGCACCCGCAGGTAGGCCGGCGGCCGGCTCCATACGGTACGCATCAGCACCACCTCCGGCAGCCGGGAAGTCGTCCACCAACGCATCGGCTGGACCCGGACCTACCGCTCGGGATGCCCGACTTGTCATGTCAGAGGCGTTGGGCATAGTCGATGCCTCGCAAGGCACCCGATCGAGAGGAAGCGCATGAGGCGTAACGTTGTACGCGTGCTGGCGGTCATGGCCGTCGTCGCCGCGGGATCGGCGGTGGTGTCCGCGCCGGCCGCCGCCAGCGACAGCCCTGGTGACATCTGCGTGACCAACCAGACCACCTGGCTGCGCGACCAGCCCTGGGGCAGCACGCTACGCACCCTGAGCCCCGGGCGAGGCTTCCGCGTTCACTCGATCTACGGCGGCAGTGACATCCAGACCTGGTACTACGGCCACGGGGCCGAGGCGCCGGGGCAGGACGGCTGGATCCCGGCCGCCAACTGCAACTGGTAGACCGGAGCCGCTCCACCACCATGGCGCCGGCTCCGGCCGGCGCCATGCGGCTGCGGCCGACAGTCAGTCGCAGCGATTGCCGTTCGGGCTGCTGGCGCCGGGTTCGCCGCGGTCGCTGCCGGAACCTCCCGGGGCACGCACCGATGTCTCCGCCATCCGAGGCTGGTGCCTCGTCTCAGAACGTTGATCGGGTGACCGCTGGCGCAACCGGCGCTTCGGACCGAGATCCGGATTCGCGACGAACTCCAACGCTCCGCCCTGGTGTCCGTCGGCGGAGGATCCGCACGTGCGACGCTGTCGAGCTGATGTCGCAGACGACTCGCCGCCGGCCGGTGCGCGGTGGCCCAGACGGCGCCTGATGTCACAGACGACTCAGCTCGACAGCGTCGTCCGACCCTCTTGCCCGCGGACCGGCTCGGCGGCCACCACCGCCGCACGCAGCATGGACCAGCTCTCCATCGATGAACATCTTGACGAAGGCGCCGTCGTCCCTGATAGTCGGGCGACCGAACCGGTGATCGCGGTCACGGATCATCGCTCGCCCTCGACAGGAGACCAGTTGACGGCACGTCCCCCTGCGGCTGCTCGCGGTCGCCCTCCCCGCCGCGGTCGACGGGCTCTTCGCCGCGAGCACGCCGGCACGGTCGATGTAGTGACCGACCTCGGCAACGCGTACGACACCAGCAACGTCGGGGACCGGATCGGCACGGGCCGGTTCATCCCCGGCGTTTCACGCTACCGACCGGCCGCACCCCACCCACCGACGGAGAAAACGTGATCACGAGAAGAAGCCTGCTCGTCGCCGCCGGCGCCGCCGCGGCCGCCGCCGGGCCGTTGGCCCGCCCCGTCTCCGCCGCGCTGCCCCAGGTCGACATGGAGGCGCTCATCAAGGCCGCCCAGATCGATCCGCGCCGGGCGGACACCGCCATCACGACAGGCGCCAAGGACAGCGTCCTGCTGGTCGAGCGCGCCCTACAGGCCAGAGGACACCTGTCGGCCACCTACGTGGACGGACACTTCGGCACCAGCACGATCGCCGCATATGCGGCGTACCAACGGTCCCTCGGCTATACCGGCCTCGACGCGACCGGCCTGCCCGGCCCGTCGTCGCTGCGGCTGCTGGGCGAGGGGCGCTACACCGTGGTCAAGGCGATCTCGCCCGGCACCGTGGTGAGCCTGCGTGACGTACGCGTCAACACCCGTACCAGATCCATGCTCCTCGAGGCCGAACGCCTGCTCGGGCGTCAACTCACCATCACGCAGGGGTCCTACAACACCGGCGTGGGCGCGTCGGCGGGCACCCACGACGGCGGTGGCGCCCTCGACCTCTCCGTGAACGGCCTGTCGTCGGCCACCCGAACCGAGGTGCTGCGCCGTCTGCGCACGGTCGGGTTCGCCGCCTGGCTGCGTACGCCGTCCCAGGGCGACTGGCCGTACCACATCCACGCCATCGCGCTGGCGGACACCGACCAGTCGACCGGCGCGCAGCACCAGGCCGGCGACTACTACCTCGGCCTCAACGGCCTGGCGAATCGCGGGCGCGACGACGGTCCTGCGGTCAGCCCCAAGCGGACCTGGGAGGAATACCAACGGACGCTCTGACAGTGGCGAGCGCCGAGCCTCATCGGCGCTGGCGCAGTTGCGCCGAGTGTCTCCATCCGATCAGGAGGAAAGTTGTCCATCCGTAACAGCCGCCTCGTACGCGGCGCCGTCGCCGTGCTCACCACGGCCCTCACGACCGCGGCGGTCGGCCTCACCGGCGCCACCGCCGCCCAGGCCGCCGTGAACACCTCGCCGAGCCATCTGGTGGTCTACAACAACAACATCGAGAACTGGCTGCCGAGCTCCTGCGCCGACGGCCACATCTGGGACCGGCTGATCACCTACCTCAAGGGCCGCCCACTGAGCCCGGACATCTTCACCGTGCAGCAGGTCTCGAACCAGACGCAGCTCAACACCCTGACCAAGCGCCTCTCGGACGAACTGCCCGGCACCTACGCCGGACAGATCGCGATCGCGAACCCGGGCTCGATGGGCTACACCAGCACCTGCGGCAAGATGAAGAACCAGCAGACCAACGCGGTCATCTACCGCTCCGACCGGTTCACCTACGAGGCCGCCACCCGCTGGCGCTCCGACGCCCCCGCGAACTACGACGCGGGCACCGGCGGATGCCAGAACCTCGAACCCACCAGAAGCAGCCAGGACCGGGTCCACAACATCGGCATCCGGCTGCACGACAACGTCGCCAACCAGGACGTCTCGGTAGCCTCGATCCACTGGCCCACCAACACCTGGCACGGCCCCAAGTGCGCGGACGAGAACATCAAGGAGGCCGACGAGGCGATGGGCCGCCTCGGCGGCGACCTCAAGATCGTCGCCGGCGACGCCAACGCGGAGCCCGACGACGCGGGATGGTGGAACGACGGCAAGAGCTACGGCTACCGCGACCCGATCGCCGAGAAGTGCGGCAGCCGCAACTGCTCCTCGGCCTACGACACCCTGAACAGCCGGCGTATCGACTTCCTGCTGGTCAAGAGCGGCAACGGCTTCAGCAACGTCGCCACCGTCACCGAGTCGATGACCGGCGGGGCGTACTCGGACCACCGCGCCGTCACCGCGTACGTCAAGTACTGACCGCGTGGGGCGGCGAGGTTGACAGCACAGGCGCGGCGTCGTCCCGCCCGTGCCCTCGCCGCCCCACCGCGGTCAGCAGCGACGTGCTGCACTCCCGGCTGCCGCGCGTCCGCGGAAACCCGTTGGCGGGCCACGGCGAGCACCGCTACTCTGCCAACGGCCGTGCGAGAGAACGAGGAGGTGGTACCCGTGAATGCAGTATCGACATGGGTGCTCCCCTCCGGGGTCACGGTCGGGCGATAGGTCGTCCGGGAGCGCCGCTCACGAGCACTCCCGAAGGGCACGACCATGCGATTCACTTCCGAACAGCGCCTCGACGACGATGTCCTCGAACGTCAGTTCACCCTCGGTGAGATCCCCGGCATCCTGTGGACGCCGGGATCCGGCTCCGCACCGGCCCCGCTGATTCTGATGGGCCACCCCGGCGGGCTGCACAGGTTGTACCCCCGACTGATGGCGCGGGCCCGGCACTGCGTGGCGGAGGGCTTCGCCGCAGCCACCCTCGAGCTCCCCTGGAGCGGTGACCGGCCCCGTTCCGCCGCCGCCGAGGAGACCCGCGCCGACCTGCACCGGGCGCTGGAGGCCGGCGAGCCGGTCGACGACGAGCTCGTTGATCGGCTCGTCCTCCCACTGGTCGAGAAGTCGGTCCCGGAATGGCGGGCCGCCCTGGACGCCCTCCTTCCGCTGCCCGGGATCGGCGGCGCGGTCGGGTACGCGGGAGGGGTGATCTCCATCGGCATCCGGCTGGCGGTGGTCGAGCCGCGCATCTCGGCCGCCCTCCTGTTCGCCGGGAGTTTCGTGCCCCGCACCATGTTCGAGGAGGCCCGACAGGTCACCATTCCGCTGCAGGTCCTGCTCCAGTGGGACGACGAAGGAAACGACCGGCAGGCGGCCCTGGACCTGTTCGACGCCTTCGGCACCAGGGAGAAGACGCTGCACGCCAACATGGGCGGGCACACCGGCGTCCCGCACTTCGAGGGGGACGCCGGGAACCAGTTCTTCGCCCGGCACCTGAGGTGAGGCCGCGCCGTCAGACCGCGCAGGCGTCTCCGAGGCCACCGCCGGGTGGATCAGGCAGGCACGGTCCCGTTGAGGTACGCGTTGATCTGGTCGATCTCCAGTGCGTTGAAGACCTCAGGCTGGGCGGCGGCCTGGTTCGAGTTGATGATCCGCTTGAACAGGTTGTAGTGCGCCATCGACCGCAGACCGATGACCCGGTTGGGGGTGACCAGGTAACCGGTGCCGCCGGTGCTCCAGATGAGGTACATCAGTCCATCCTTAGTGACGATCTCAGGGGGAGTTCCGGGCGCCCCGGCGTATGGGGCACCCGTCAGAACCGACTCGGGGTTAACGCGCTGACCGTTCGGCTGGAAGATCTCGAGATGCAGGTGCGGGCCGGTGGAGTGGCCGGTGGATCCGACGTTGCCGATGTGCTGCCCGGCGGCGACCTGCACGCCCGTCCCGACTCGGGGAGCCTCCCGCATGTGCCCGTAGACACTCCGCCAACCATCGGCGTGCGTGATGGTGGCGTTGTGCCCAAGGCCGCCCGCGCTGTACGACACGCTGGTCACGGTGCCCGCCGCGATCGCACGGATCGGATAGCCGAGGATTCCCGAGTAGCTGTAGTCCGTGCCGTTGTGCATCCTGGACACGCCGGTGATCGGGTCTGTCCGCATCCCGTACGAGGATGTGATCGGCACCCACTTGTCGAACGGCCGGTTCCATCTCGGCGTCGCGCCGTACGCGGCTTCCGCGAGCCACGCCTCCGGAATGATGCCGGCTGCCAGTGTGGCGGTGACCAGACCAAGCAGATGGCGGCGGCCGATGCGACGCGACTCCGCCCCGTCGCCCGGCAGTGTTTCGTCGAGTGTCCGCATTCGGCCCCTTGCTCGCGATGAATGACGACCGGAAACACAATCCGCACCGAGGAGACCACCGATTGCGACTTCTGCCCACGTTCGGGTGGTCACTGGTTCGGGACGGGCCGACCAACCCCTTCGGCGGCGAACCAGCGAGCCCGCATGCATCTGGGATCTTGGATATTAAGGTATCGGGCTCCGCTGGTGTCAAGACTCGGACAGTGCGAGCGTCGTTAAGCCTTTCTCCGCGCCGTCGAGCAGGGCACGGCGTGGCGCGAGTCGGTGTACGCAGCGGATCTGCGCTCCCGGTACCGTCACCGGTCCCGGTCGTGCTGCGGTTGCCGCTACTGCCCGGCGGGCAGGGCCCGCAGGTAACGTAGCTCCACGATCTGGGTGTCGATCGGTGTGCGGTTCGGGTTCCGGATGTTGTGGGTCTCGCCGGGATGCAGGTAGCGCACTGCGGGCCGTGGCGGTGTGTCGGCGTCCGCGCCGCCGGCCAGGTCGACGACGAGCAGGGGCACCGACTCCGCGCGGCAGGTGTGTTCGTCGTCGGGCGGAGTCGTGAGGCGCTGGACGCGCACCCCGTCGGTGTCCAGCACCGTCGTCAGGGCCATGCCGTGGGCCGGTTCCCCGGGCCAGCCGTCGGTCGTGTCGGGCAGTGCGTACGGTGCTTCTCCCGAGGCTTCCTCGCCGAGGTCGAGCAGTTCGACGAGGCGGTTGCGGTAGAGGCTGTGGCCCTGGTTGGTGAGCATGTGGACCGGGGAGACGGGCCGGTAGATAGCACCGCCCACCTGTTCGTTGATGTGCCGGGGCGGGCTGCCGTCGAGCCAGTCCATGCGGCAGGCCGAGGTGTCGAGGCAGAGCACGAGGTACGGGTTGCGGTGCAGGTGCCAGGGCTGGCACTCGCCTGGAGCGAGGGCCACCTCCCAGACCCGTACCCGGGAGTTGGCGAGCAGGACCCGCTGGCCGACCTCGCCGAGCACGATGTCGCTACCGTCGGGGGAACGAACCACGGTGCCGGCGCTCATGGGTTCCTTTCGGCGGTGGTGCTCGGCCTGGGTGGCGGCACCCCCGGGGGTGGTGGGTGTGGTGGTCAGTCGGCGGCGTCGGGTGTCATGCCGCGCGGGTGAGGTCCCGCAGCTGGTCGAGCAGTTCCGTCGGTTCCGCGTTGGCCTTGCCCTGGGCGGACGCGGCGTTGCCGCCGCCTTTTCCGGCCAGGAGGTGTTTGATCAGGTCGTTGGCGGACAGGCCGCGTTGCACGCCGGCGGGGGTGACGGTGACGACGATGCTCGCGCCAGCGACGACGCCGACGACGCCGGGGCGGCGGCCGAGGCGGTCGCGGACCTTCTCGGCGAGGCGGCGCGCGTCGCCGGTGGTGGTGATGCCGGCGTACGCGATGCCGTCGAGGTCGGTGGCGTTGGCGGCGTAGGTGTCGGCGTCCAGGTCGATGAGCCGGCCGCGTAGGTCGTCGGCGTCGCGTTCGGTCTGCTTGAGTCGTGCCAGCAGGGTGGTGATGCGGTCGGGCAGTTCGTCGGGGCGGGCTTTGAGCTGGGCTGCGAGTTGGGTGACGAGGTCGCGTTCGCGGGCGAGGTAGCGGAACGCCTCGATTCCGGTGACGGCTTCGATGCGGCGTTGGCCGGCGCCGACCGACGATTCGCCGGTGACGGCGAGGGAGCCGATCTGCGCGGAGTGGTCGACGTGGGTGCCGCCGCACAGCTCACGCGACCATGCGCCGCCGATCTCGACGACCCGCACGGTCTCGTCGTAGGTTTCGCCGAACAGGGCCAGGGCGCCTTCGGTGCGGGCCTGTTCCAGCGGCAGGTAGCGGACGTCGACGGGCAGGTCGCGGCGGATCGCCAGGTTCGAGACCTCCTCGATCTCGCTGCGGGTGGCGTCGGAGAGGCCGCCGCGCCAGGCGAAGTCCAGGCGCAGGTATCCGGGCCGGTTGTACGAGCCGGACTGCAACGCGTTCGGCCCGAGCACCTGCCGCAGCGCGGCATGCACGACGTGCGTGCCGGAGTGCGCCTGCCGGGCGCCGACGCGCCATTCGGGGTCGACTGCGGCGTGCACCGCGTCGCCGACGGTGAGGCTGCCGTCGAGGATCCGGACGGTGTGCGCGATCAGGCCCTTGACCGGTCGCTGCACGTCGATGATCTCGGCGCGCAGGTTCGGGCCGGTGATTGCGCCTGCGTCGGAGTCCTGGCCGCCGCTCTCGGCGTAGAACGGCGTCTGGTCCAGGGCGACCGTGACGATGTCGCCGGCGTGGGCGGCATCGACCGCCGCGCCGCCGGACCAGAGCGCGACGACCCGGGAGTCGGTGTCGAGCGTCTCGTAGGCCAGCCACTGCGTGGGCCCGTTCGCGTCGAGCACCGACCGGTACGCCGACAGGTCGGCGTGGCCGGTCTTGCGGGCCTTCGCGTCGGCCTTCGCGCGGGCGCGTTGCTCGGTCATGAGCGCCCGGAAGCCGTCGGCGTCCACGGTCAGGCCCTGCTCGTTGGCGATTTCGAGAGTGAGGTCGATCGGGAAGCCGTACGTGTCGTGCAGTTGGAAGGCCTTGTCGGCGGGCAGTGCGGAGCGCCCGGCCTTCTTGGTTTCCGTGATCGCGGTGTCGAGGATGGTGGTGCCGGCGCGCAGCGTGCCGAGGAAGGTGTCCTCCTCGGCGTAGGCGGCCGAGGAGATCCGGTCGAAGTCGGTGGCGAGTTCGGGGTACGACGGGGCCATGCAGTCGCGGGCGACGGGCAGCAGTTCGGGTAGAGCCTTGTCGTGCCAGCCGAGCAGCCGCATGGCGCGGATGGCGCGGCGCATGATCCGGCGCAGCACGTACCCGCGGCCCTCGTTGGACGGGGTCACCCCGTCACCGATCAGCATGAGCGAGGTCCGCACGTGGTCGGCGATGACCCGCAGGCGTACGTCGTCGGGGTGGGACTGGGTGGCGGCCTGCCCGGAGTGCACGCCGTACTGCTTGCCGGTGAGGTCGGCGGCTCTGGCCAGGATGGGGCGGACCTCGTCGATCTCGTAGAGGTTGTCCACGCCCTGCAGGATCGAGGCGATGCGCTCCAGGCCCATGCCGGTGTCGATGTTCTTGTTTGGCAGGTCGCCGACGATGCGGAAGTCGGTCTTCGACGCCACGTCGGCGATCTCGTACTGCATGAACACGAGGTTCCAGAATTCCAGGTACCGGTCCTCGTCGACCTCCGGGCCGCCCTCGGCGCCGTAGGCGGGGCCGCGGTCGTAGTACAGCTCGGAGCAGGGGCCGGCCGGACCGGGGATGCCCATCGACCAGAAGTTGTCCGCCTTGCCGCGGCGCACGATCCGCTCCGCCGGCACGCCGGTGGCGAGCCACAGGTCGTACGCCTCGTCGTCGTCCAGGTAGACCGTCGCCCAGATCCGCTGCGGGTCCAGCCCGAAACCGCCCTGCTCGACCGGCGTGGTGGACAACTCCCACGCCAGCGGAATCGCGCCGGCCTTGAAGTAGTCGCCGAACGAGAAGTTGCCGTTCATCTGGAAGAACGTGCCGTGCCGTGACGTCTTGCCGACCTCGTCGATGTCCGGCGTCCGGATGCACTTCTGCACCGACGTCGCGGCCCGGTACGGCGCGGCCCGCTGGCCGAGGAAGTAGGGGACGAACTGCACCATGCCGGCGTTGATGAACAGCAGGTTCGGGTCCGCTATCGCCGGCAGCGGCGCCGACGGCACCACCGTGTGCCCGTTGGTCTCGAAGTGCGCCAGGAAACGCCGCTTGATCTCCGCCGTCCGCACCAACGCCCCCTTGTTGCCCATGATGTGCAGCTACAGCTTATTGGCAACAGAGCGAGAGTGTTTCAGGTACCCCGCAGTCGCTCACGCACCCCGGGCGACGGTTGCGGTGATCCGGTCGGTGTCGCCGGCATGGCGTGCCGGCGACACCGACCGATGGACCAGCCGGGTCAGGTCTCGGGTGGTGTGGCGGTGGCGGCGACGAGCAGGGACAGCTCTCGTACGAGGTCGTCCATGGACTGGCCGCTCTGCGCCCGGAGCAGCCCGAGGCTCAGGTCTGCCAGCAGGTAGAAACCGAGGGTCCTGGCCTGCTCGGTGCCGAAGGCGGCGAGCAGTTCCTCGGCGCCGCCGAGATCACCGCGGTGCTTGGCCGCGATGACCCCGGCGGCCCGTTGGAGCAGCTCCGCCGCAGCCGGGGTGGGCTCGGTCACGCCGATCAGATCTTCGGCGTCGTGGCGCGGGCGGCGTCGAATCGGGCGATTACGTCCGACCAGTTGACCAGGTTCCACAGCCGGTCCACGTAGTCGGGCCGCACGTTCTTGTACTGCAGGTAGTAGGCGTGCTCCCAGGCGTCGAAGACCAGCAGCGGCGTGGAGCCCTGCCCGATGTTGCCGTGATGGTCGTACACCTGCTCCACGATCAGCCGCTGGCCCAGCGGCTCCCAGGCCAGGACTCCCCATCCGGAGCCCTGCACGCTCTTCGTGGCGGCGGAGAGCTGCCCGGCGAACGCGTCGAACGAGCCGAAGTGCTCATCGATCGCGGCGGCCAGCTCCCCGTCCGGGCGGTCGCCGCCGTCCGGGGACAGGTTGCCCCAGAAGATGGTGTGCAGCACGTGACCCGACAGGTTGAAGGCGAACGTCTTCTCCAGGCCGACAAGCTTCGAGAAGTCGCCCTTGTCGCGGGCCTCGGCGAGCTGGTCCAGGCCGTCGTTCGCACCCTTGACGTACGCGGCGTGGTGCTTGTCGTGGTGCAGCTCCAGGATCTGCCCCGACATGGCCGGCTCCAGTGCGCCGTAGTCGTAGGGCAAATCCGGCAGGTTGTAGACCGCCATCAGAACTCCTCTGTTGCTGCCAAGGCTAGGTTGTTGCCACTATCTTGCAACATGAGGAGTGCGTACGCGCTGAGGAGTGGCGATTGAGCACATCGGGAGCCGACCGGGTGGACGCCGCGGTGAGGCGCCTGCGTCGTGCGGGCCTGCGCAACACCGCACCACGTCGGGGAGTACTTGACGAGCTCGCCCGTGCGGTTGGCGACCAGGGGCACCTCACCGCTTCCCAGCTGCACCACGCGCTACTCGCCCGCGGCCTGGCCGTGGAGCTTTCCACGGTGCACCGGGTCCTGGCGCAACTGGTCGAACTCGGCATCGCGCACACCGTGCCCATCGGCAGGACGATCACCTTCGGTCTCGCCGACGACGCGCACCACCACGCCGTCTGCGCAGGCTGCGGCGACATACGACAACTGCCGGCCGAGGCGGTCGCGGCGAGCGTCGCCGCCGCGCAAGCCGCCGGCATCGAGGCGGACCCCAGCGGGCACCTCGCGGGCGTCGTCGTCTACGGACGGTGTACGCGGTGCCGGACGACGGCTCGCTGAGGCCGAATCCGCTGGTCCACGGCCCGCCACGATGCCGGCACCGGTCACGACGGCACGCCCGTCGAGCCCTCGGAAACCGACGTGGGCAACCGCAGCGGCCTCGCCGATCTCCGATGGCGCCGTCCAGCCCTGGCACCTGGCCATGCCCCACCAACCGGCCCAGCCTTACTGCCACTCATGTGCAGTTGCATAATATGGGCGACTATGGAAACGCATGCCGGCACCCCGAGGCCGATCACGCGCTACGGCGCCCCGGTGCTGCACCGCCGGTGCGCCCCGGTGACCGTCTTCGACGACGCGCTCGCCACGCTCGTCGACGACATGTTCGCCAGCATGTACGCCGCCCACGGCGTGGGTCTGGCCGCGAACCAGATCGGCGTCGACGCCCGGATCTTCGTCGTCGACTGCCCCGACGCCACCGGTACCCACACCGTCGCCCACGTGATCAACCCGGTGCTGCACCTACCCGAGCACCGGGAACTCGTGACCGACTCCGAGGGATGTCTGTCCGTCCCGGGACAACAGGCCGACCTGGCCCGCTCCGCCACCGCCGCCGTCACCGGAGTCGACCTGCACGGCGAGCCGATCCGCCTGGAGGGCACCGGCACCCTCGCCCGCTGCTTCCAGCACGAGGTCGACCACCTCGACGGCCTCGCCTACGTCGACCGGCTCCCCATCAAGCAACGTAAGCAGATCCTGGCCGCCAGCGCCGAACACCCCGGCGTCGGCGTCGGCACCCCCGACGGCACCTGACCATGCCGATCGTCCTCGGCATCGAGACGTCCTGCGACGAGACCGGCGTCGGCATCGTCGCCGACGGTGTCCTGCTCGGCGACGCCCTGGCAACCAGCATGGAAGAGCACGCCCGCTTCGGCGGCGTCGTACCCGAGATCGCCGCCCGCGCCCACCTGCACGCCATCACCCCGATGGTCACACACGCCCTCGACCGCGCCGGTATCGGCTTCGCCGACATCGACGCCGTCGCCGCGACCGCCGGCCCAGGCCTCGCCACCGCCGTACAGGTCGGCCTCGCCGCCGGCAAGGCCTACGCCCTCACCCTCGGCGTGCCCCTCTACGGCGTACACCACCTCGCCGGCCACGCCGCCGTCGACATCCTCGAACACGGGCCCCTGCCCGCCCGCTGCGTCGCACTGATCGTCTCCGGCGGCCACACCAGCCTGCTGCTCCTCGGTGACCTCGCCCGTGACCCGGTCGTCCACCTCGGCGACACCGTCGACGACGCCGCCGGGGAGGCATTCGACAAGGTCGCCCGCCTGCTCGGCCTGCCCTACCCCGGCGGCCCGGCGATCGACCGGATCGCCCGCACCGGCGACCCCGCCGCGATCGCCTTCCCCCGGCCGATGACCGGCCCACACGACCCGCCCTACCGGTTCTCCTTCTCCGGCCTCAAGACCGCGGTGGCCCGCTGGGTCGAACAACGCCGCGACCAACCAGTTCCGGTGGCCGACGTCGCCGCCTCCTTCCAGGAGGCCGTCGCCGACACCCTCACCCGCAAGGCCCTCGCCGCCTGCCGCGACCACCACGCCGACACCCTCCTGCTCGTCGGCGGCGTCGCCGCCAACAGCCGCGTGCGCGCACTCGCCGAACAACGCTGCCGCACGGCGGGCGTACGGCTGCGTGTCCCCTCACCACGGCTCTGCACCGACAACGGCGCCATGATCGCCACCCTCGGCGACCTCCTCGCCGCCGCCGACGCTACCCCGGACCCACTCGACCTCGGCGCCGACCCGTCCGCCGTACTGCACGGCGCGCTCCTGCACGGTCCCCGCTGACGACACGACCGGGTCGGCGGCCACACCTTCACCGTGCGCGATGCGACCGCCCCGCCGTCCGGGGCGCCAGGGTCAGGCGGCTGCGCACCTCCGGCGGGCTGTCGAGGCGTACCTCGTACAGCCGCCCCTCGGCGTGCGCCGGCGTCTGGTCCGTGTAGTGCGGCGAGAGGGGATGTCCCGAGCTGCCGTGGCGGAGCACGTCGCGGATGCGGGTGCTGCCGGAGGGGCCGAACTCCACGACGAAGCGCCAGGGCGCGCCCTCGACCACCTGGCCGTGGCGGTCGGGATACATCAGGCAGACGCTCTGCCCGCCGCCGCTTACCGGGGTCGGGGGCGATCCGTACAGCGAACGCAGCGTGTCCGACGCCGCGGCCAGGGGATGCTGGTCCGCGATCCGGTTCGACCTGCCGTAACGCCAGCCGGTGGGGTCGTCGCCGAATCTGTCGGCGAGTCGACGCGCCGCCTCGGTGAGGGCGTCGGCCACGACGACCGGCATTTCCTCCGTCTCGCCGAGCCGCCGGCGGGCGTCCGCGTCCATCACCAGGTGATCCACCTGGAGGGTCACATCGGTCATGGCGTCGGCGACGGCCGCACCGAGCCGGCTGGTGATCCAGCGCTCGGTCAACACGCGGGCCAGCGCCCCGAAGACCAGAGGTGCGGCCTGATCGGCGTCGTCCCTGCCGTCCCAGGTGGCCAACGACTGATGGCCGAACACGGCCAGCGGCGACTCCGGTGGATTCTCGTCGAGCGCCTTCAGCAGGGTGGGCAGGATGCGCTGTGCCCGACCGTTGCGCAGGTCCATCTGCCACGCGCCGAAGTCGTCCGGGCGGACCGTCGGGGTCGCCGTCAGCAGTTCCTCGATCCGGTCGGCCCGGTACGGTCCGCCCCAGTCGCTGCCCAGGTGCGGGGCGACCCCGTCGGGCAGGATCTGGTGGTTGGCGCTGACCACGAAGCCCGCTGGCGGATCGACGACCTCCGGTAGCTCGTCGAACCCGAGCGTGGTGGTCCAGCGAGCGGCCACCTCTGCCGCGCTGGCCGGGGCGAGGGCCTCCCGACGGTCCCGGCGGGGCACGATTCCGGCCGTCCGCAGCGCGACCGTCCCGTCCCGGGTCGCGACGACGAGGTTGAGCACGGGCACACCGAAGCCCCGCAGGGTTTCGCGGAACGCCGGGTAGTCGCGCGCCCGCCACATCCGCTGGCAGCTCTCGGCCTCGGTGGACGGGTGCAGACCACTCCAGTAGAGGGCCACCGGCTCGGCTTCCGCACCGCGCGGGCCCGGCAGGTCGACGTATCCCGTACCGCCTGCGGCGCGCACGGAGATCTCGTTCCCGCCGCGCACCCGGACGACGCTGGTCTGCGACCACCGTGGCTCTCCCGTCGGGTCCGGCCGCTCCCCCACGGCCAGGTCCTGGGTGTCGATGGTGGAGTTGGTCACCCCCCACGCGAGGTCCGGGTTGGCGCCGATCACCAGTCCGGGCACGCCCGGCACCGTCACCCCGTACGCGCGTTCGCCGTCGAGGTCCAGTCCCAGCTGGTACCAGAGGCTCGGCTGGGTGAACAGGATGTGCGGGTCGTTGGCCAGCGCGGCGAAGCCGGCGGCGGACCTGGCCGGGGACACCGCCCACGCGTTCGAGCCGCTCCCCTGCCGGCCTGCGAAGAGGTCGCCGAGGTGGGCGGCGCCGGCCGCGGAGAGCAGCGCGGTGTCGCCGCGCCGTGCCGCCGGCCCCGCCGGGGCGCCGGCCCTGATGGTGACGCTGCCGCCGGGCGGGTACTTCGGCGCCAGGAAGCTGTGGACGAGGTCCGGTCGCTCCGCCAGCAGCCGGCTACGGAAGACCTCCTGCTGCAGGTTGCGGCCCAGGTGGAAACCGAGCTGCTTGACGACGGCCAGCGAGTCGCCGACCGACCACGGGCCCGGCCGGTACCTCAGGAGGTGGAATTCGGGCGGGAGCTGCCCGCGGCGCCGCATCCGGCGTACCGCGGTGTCGACCCCGTGCGCGAAGGCCGCGAGGTTGGCGCGGGCAGGCGGTGAGAGCAGCGCCTCGCTCTGGTGGGCGGCCCGTTCGAAGGCGAGGGTACGGGCGAGGACGTCCGAACCGGCGGCACGAGCGCCGAACACCTCCGCCAGTCGTCCGGTCGCCCGCCGGCGCAGGACGTCCATCTGCCACAGCCGGTCGTACGCCATCGCGACCCCGACGCCCACGTAGAGATCGCGCTCGTCGCCCGCCCGGATCCACGGGATGCCGCGTTCGTCCCGGTCGATGTCGACGGTCCCATGCAGGGCCGCCACGGAAAGTACCCGGGTGCGCCGGAGCGCCCGACTGCTCGGCCAGGCGGCCAGGCGCAGGATGCCCGCCGCGGCTCTCATGACGCCTTTTCGGTCTCCGCCTCCGGGAGGGTGTCGTGGCGGCTCAGGTCGGGGATGCGCCGGCCGACCAGCAGGTAGAGCGCGACGCTCACCAACGCCAGGGAGCCGATGGCGAGGAACATGACCGGCCCGCCGAAGGACGCGAGGACGAGACTGCCGAGGAACGGTCCGGTGAACCCGCCGACCTGCGCGAAGGTCTGTGCGCCGAAGTAGGCTCCGCGCCGTTCCTCGGGCGCGATGCGGTCGACGAGGGCGAACTCCGACGGCACGATCAGGGTCTCGGCGACGGTGAACACCACCATCGCCACGATGTAGTGCCACATCTGCTCGGAGATCGCGAAGCCGGCCATCCCCACGAAGGTGAGGATCCCACCGAGGGTGATGGCGTTCAGCGGGTTGTAGCGCTGCACGTAGCCGGCGGCGAAGAGCTGGAGAACGATCACCGCCACCGCGTTGGTGGTCATGACCGCGGCGAGCACCCGGGCGCTGTCGGCGAAGTCGATGACGAAGTTCTGGGCGAGCAGCACCGAGATCCTGCTGTGCACCGTCTCCAACAGGATCGCGCCGATGAGCAGGAGGAGCAGGCGGCGGTCCGACATCACCGCCCGGGCCGATTCGCCCAGTCCCCGGACGATGGCGCCCGTGCTGCGGCCGAGCGTCGTCAGCCCGCCGTCCCCCGTGGACGGCCGTGGCAGTTGCCGCGTGGCCGCCCAGAGGACGGCGAGGTAGACCAGGTACACGCCGGCGGCGGCGGGGAACGAGAGCCGGGCGCCGGTGAGCCCGAGGGCCACGCCGATCAGCGGACCGACGGCGTAGCCGGCGTTGATCGCGAGGTACTGGTAGGAGAACCACTTCACCCGCAGCGCGACGGGGAGCAGGTCGCTGATGAGTACCTTCGCGACCGGGCTGAAGGCACTGGTGGCGAACGCCATGGACGCGTTGAAGGCGAACGCCGTCGCGGCGTCGCGGGCGAAGTAGAACCCGACGAAGCTGCCGATCACCACCAGCAGGCAGGAGAGCAGGACCCGGCGGCGGCCCACGATGTCGGAGAGCGCGCCGCCGAGGAACCCACCGGAGATGCCGAAGAGCACGGAGGAGCCGATGACCAGGCCGACCGCCGAGACGGACAGGCCGAGTTCGTTGCGGAGGTAGATGGTGAGGAAGGGAATCGTCACGCCGTTGGCCAGGCTCATCACGCCGGAACCGCCGACGAGGATCCTGGCCAGTCGCGGTGGGCGGAACGCTGCGCTCGCAGCCGGTTCCCGGGTCAACTCGGATTTCCTTCCGTCTTGTCCTGCTGGCGCTGGAATTCGGTCATTGCCTCGGCGACGGTCGCCGCTCCGGGCTCACGCAGCATGCCTTCGTGGCTGGTGGCCACCACCGTCTCGGTCAGGTTCGGCAGCACCAGGTGCCAGCCCTCGGTGTGCCCGCCGTCGTCGGTGGACCTCTCCAGGCCCGCCACCAGGAGCAGCGCGGGCACGGCCAGTGCAGGCGCGGGCTCTGCCATGATCCGTCCCATCGTCCGGTAGTCCTCGAAGGCGTGGGCGAGCCCGCCGATCGTGGCAGCCAGCGCGGGCGCCGCGGTGGAGGCGGCCCACCGCAGCAGTTCCGTGTCGGCCATCCCGGCTGCGGACTGCGGGGAGAGCTCGCGCCACCGGCGGGTGTGCTCGGGAAACGCGAGGGCCACGTCGGAGAGGAAGGCGACCAGCTGGGCCCGGTGCTCCTCGGAGAGGCGCTGGTGGAGACAGCGTGGGCTCGGCGCGTCGAGCAGGGTGATGCTCCGCACCTGGTGGCCGGCCGCCCGTACCGCGTGGGCGAGGTGCAGCGCCATCGCCCCACCCAGGGAGTGTCCGACGAGGTGGACCCCGGGATCGACGACGGGCAGCAGCTCGGTCAGGCACGCCTGCGCGGCCACGGCGGAGGACGGCGTGCCGTCCTGGGCCCGGAGGAGGTCCCGGGTGTGCAGGGCGTGGAACGGGCGGCCCCGGACGTGCGTCGACAGCCGCGCCATCGAGGCTGCGATCCCGAAGACGCCGGGCAGCGCCACCACGGGCGCCCGGCCCGCCGCGGAGTCCCCCAGCGGCAACAGGTCGACCGGGCGGCGGGACGCCGCACCCGGGCCGGCCTGCCGGGCCCGGCGGACCGCGCCCGCCACCGCCCGTACCGTCGGCGCCCGCAGGAAGTCGCGCAGCGGGACGACGACACCGAACTGCCGGCGTACGGCGGCCAGCAGGCGGGTCGCCAGCAGGGAGTTCCCGCCCTGCCGGAAGAAGTCGGTGTCCGGTTCGACCTCGGTGCCGGGCAGCAGCTCGGCCAGGATCGTCAGCAGGGACCGCGTGACGTCGTCGACGCCCGCGGGCACGTGTGGCGTCAGGACGGGGCCGGGATCGGGCAGGGCTGCCCGGTCGAGTTTGCCGTTGGCGGTGCGCGGCAGCGCGTCGACGGCGACGAACGCGGACGGAACGGCGTACGCCGGAAGCCGGTCCTCCAGCCGGGAGCGCAGCTGCGCCGGGCCGGCGTCGCCGACGACGTACGCCACCAGCCGCGTTCCCGTGCCGGGTGCGGTGTGCGGCACCACCGCGGCCTGCCGTACCCCGGGCAGGGCGAGCAGGGCGGCGTGCACCTCCCCCAGCTCCAGGCGGTAGCCGCGGATCTTGATCTGGTCGTCGTTGCGCCCGTGGTACTCGTACTCGCCGGAGGGCGTCCGCCGGGCGAGGTCCCCGGAGCGGTATCCGCGTACCGGCCGGCCCTGCGCGTCGGTGACGGTGACGAACCGCTGCGCGGTGAGTTCCGGCTGCCCCAGGTATCCGAGGGCCACGCCCGCGCCCGTGACGATGATCTGCCCGATCCCGCCGTCGGCGACCGGCTGGTCGTCCTCGTCCCACAGCAGGAAGTCGAGGTCGGGAAGTGGCGCGCCGATCAGGCTGGTCGTGCCGGCGAGGTCGGGGGCGAGGATCCGGCGGTACGACGCGTGGACGGTGGTCTCGGTGATCCCGTACATGTTGACCAGTTCGGGCCCGGCGTCGCCGTACTTGGCGACCCACGGCCGCAGGTCCGCGAACCGGAGCGCCTCACCGCCGAAGACCACCCACCGCAACGGCAGCCGGTCGTCGTACTCGTCCTCCTGGGCCGCCAGCGCACTGAAGGCGGTGGGCGTCTGGCTGAGCATCGTGACCCGCTCCGCCCGCAGCAGGCGCCGCAGGGCCACCGGGTCCCGCATGACCTCGCCCTCGACGACGACCACACACCCGCCGGTGAGCAGCGCCCCCCACATCTCCCACACCGAGAAGTCGAAGGCGAACGAGTGGGCCATGGTCCACACGTCGCCCGGCCCGAACCCGAACAGTGGCTGCGTGGTGCCGATCAGGCGCAGGACGTTGGCGTGGGAGACCTCGATGCCCTTGGGACGGCCGGTCGTGCCCGAGGTGTGGATGACGTACGCCCGGTCGGTGGGCGCGATCGGGCGGGCCGGTGCGGCGGGCGGGTCCGGCTGCTCCCCGCCGTTGTCCGGCGCGTCGAGCAGGACAGCCGCAGCCGTCGCGGGCAGGGAGCCGGCCAGCGCACCCGTGGTGATCACGAGGGACGGCGCCGCGTCACCGACGATCGTGCCGGTACGGACGGCGGGCGCCTCCGGGTCGAGCGGCAGGTACGCGGCCCCCGTGCGGAGCACCGCCAGCGCCGCCACGATCATCCGCGCCGAGCGCGGCAGCAGCACGCCGACCGGCCGACCGGGCGGCGCGACAGTCGCGATCCGGCCGGCCAGGGCCCGGGAGGCGGCGGCCAGTTCCCGGTACGTCAGGGCCTGCCGGTCGCAGCGGACGGCGACCCGGTCGGGGTGCCGTCCGGCGACCTCGTCGAAGGCGGCGACGAGGTTGTCGGCGGTGACCGGTGCGGTGGCGGCCGGGCCGACCTCCGGTGTGGACACCTCGCGGCGTCCGGCGAGCCGCCGACGCAGCCGTAGCGCGCGATCGGTCGACGTCATGAGCATCTCTCCCCAGGTTTCGTCCCGCTGGTCCTCACAGGGCGAGCACCAGCGGGACGATCAGCCCTGCCGCTTCGACCCGCGACACGTACGCGCCCCAGTGCGGGGAGTCGATGAGCGTCGCCGTCGCGCGGTGGTCGATCTCCAGGGACTGGCCGCTCACCTCCCGCCAGATCTCCCCGAGCGCCCCGCGGTCCTTGTCGTCGACGAGCGTCGCCTCCTCCACCGGCCGGTCCGGGCTGCCCAGGAAGAACCTCAGCAGCCGGTCGGCCGCCCCGGCCAGCCGGTCGACGGCCTCCGGGGTGAACAGCGACCGGTCGTACTCGATGGTCAGCCCGATCCGGTCCTCGTCGGTGAAGTGCAGCAACAGGTCGAAGCGACTCGTCTGCGCGCCCAACGGGGTCACGCTCGTGTCCAGGCCCGGCAGCGCGGCGACACCGTGCATCGACCGGGCGACGGAGACCACGACCTGCACCAGGGGGTTCACCCCGGGTCGACGGGGTGCTCCCACGAGGTCCACGATCTTCTGCAACGGCAGGCTCTGGTGGTCCAGGGCGTTCAGGGCGCTGTCCCGGACCGATGCGACGACGGCCCGCGCGCTGTGCTCCGGGTCGACCTGGTAGCGGAACGGCACGGTGTTGGCGAAGAAGCCGACGAGGTCCCTCGTCTCAGCCGGGTGCCGACCGGCGACGGCCGCGCCGATCACCACGTCCGACTGCTGGGCGAGCTTGGCCATCAGCACCGCGCTGACGGCGTGCACGACCATGAAGAGGGTCACGTTGTGCTGCTGCGCGAACGCCCGCACCTCGGCGGAGAAGGACTCGTCCCACTCCCGGCGGCGCCGGCCCGCGGCCCGCGCGCGGTCCTCGGTCCGCTCCAGGTCGGTCGCGAGGGCGAGTTCCCCGTCGTAGCCCTTCAGGTAGGACCGCCAGAAGTCGCCGTCGCGTCGGGCCGGCGCCGATTCGAGGTAGTCCTGCTGCCAGCGGGAGTAGTCGCCGTACTGGATCGGGAGCGGGGCCAGGTCCGCCTCCCGACCCGCCCGGTGGGCCGCGTACGACTCCGCGATCTCCCGCAGGATCAGCTCGTTGGACCAGCCGTCGGTGACCACGTGGTGGCTCGTCCATTCGAGCACGTGGTCCCGGTCGGCGAAGCGGTACAGGGTGGCCCGGGTCAGCACGCCACCGAGGTCGATGCGTCGCGTCGCCCGCTGCCGGACGTACTCCATCATCGCCTCGGTGTCCCCCTCCGCGACCACGCCGTCGGTGACCTCCCGGACCCGCAGGCGCGGCTTCGCATCGGGGTCCACGACCAGCAACGGCACGCCGTCGCGTTCGACGATCCGGCTGGACAACACCTCGTGCCGCGCGACGAGCCGGTCGACGGCCGCCCGCAGCGCCGTCACGTCGAGGTCACCGCGCAGATGCAGGAGGTACCCGTCGGTGTAGGCGCCGTCGGAGTCGATCTGGTCGAGGTACCAGAGGCTCGACTGCGCCATGGACAGCGGGAACTCCCGCAGGCCGGCGGGCCTCGCCGGGATCGGCACCTCCGACTCCCGGTCGTCGGTCAGCGCCGCCTCGACCCGGGCGGCGAAACCCCGCAGCGTCGGGTTCTCGAACAGTTCCCGGATCGGCAGGCGGACCCCGAGGCGGTCCCCCAGCCGGGCGAGGACCTGCGTCGCGTGCAGGGAGTGGCCGCCCAGGTCGAAGAAGCTGACCTGGGGCCCGGGCCGGCGACCGGCGAGCACGGAGGCCCAGATCTCGGCGACGGCCTCCTCCGTCGGGGTCATCGGGGCGGAGTTCTCCTCGGTCGGTTCGTCGACCGGGGACAGGGCCGTCGCCGCCAGCGCGCGGGTGTCGACCTTGCCGTGGCTCGTACGCGGCAACTGGTCGACGCGGACGAGGAAGTCCGGGATGGCGTTGCGTGGCAGGACCTGGCTGAGCCCGGAGCGCACCTCCTCGGGCCGCAGGTCCCGGCGGACCAGGGAGCCCTCGGTCGCACCGCCGGCGCCGCCGGAGACCACCTCCGGTACGAAGAAGCCCGCGAGTTGCTTGCCGCCGTCGGCGGACTGCCGGACGATCACGACGCTCTCCTGGACGCCCTCGACGCCGGCGAGGGCCCGACTGACCTCGTCCAGTTCGACCCGGTTCCCTCTGATCTTGAGCTGGTTGTCGGTCCGGCCGAGGAACTCCACCGAGCCGTCCGCCAACCGGCGGCCACGGTCACCGGTGCGGTACATGATGCCGTCCCCGTCCCCGTCCCCGTCCCCGTCGCCGGCGAAGGGGTCGCCGACGAAGACCGCGGCGGTCCGGTCGGGGTCGTTGACGTAGCCGCCGCCGACGCAGACGCCGCCGGCGTACAGCTCACCCGGCGTGCCGGTGGGCACCGGCTCCCGGGCGCCGTCCAGCACGTACAGGGCGGTGTTGCGCGCGGGCCGTCCGAGGGGGACGGAGGCGTCCCGCTCGTCGACGTCCGCCGCGACGAGGTGGTGCAGGACGTCGTCGGACGTCTCGGTCGCCCCCCACATGTTCAGCAGTCCCACCCCGGGCAGCAGCCGGCGGAACGTGTTGGCGGACTGCGGGGTCAGGGTCTCCGCCTGCGAGGCGACCCAGCGCAGGCGGAACGGGGGGAACGCGTCGACGCCGTAGAACGCGAGTTCGGCGCACATGATGTTGAGCACGGAGGGCGTCACCTCCAGCACGGTGACCCCGTCCTCGGCCACGGCCCGCAGCAGCGACGCCGCGTCCTGGCCGATCTCGTCCGGGTAGATCACGGTCGTGGCGCCGACGGCGAGCGGCGCGAGGAGTTGCCAGACGGAGATGTCGAAGGTGGCGGCGGCGTCCTGGGCCAGCCGGTCGCCGGGCCGCAGGTCCAGTTGCTGGATCTTGGCGTCGATGTGGTTGAGCATGCCGTCGTGCCGGATCAGGGCGCCCTTGGGGTCGCCCGTGGATCCCGAGGTGAAGAGGACGTACGCGCTGTCCCGACCGCCCGGTGCGGGGCCGAGCCCGGCCGGCGTGCCGGCGGCGGCGAGGACGTCCGCCAGATCGACCAGCTCGACCTCACCGATCGCGGCCAACGCGGCGCGGTGCGTCTCGTCGGACACCACCAGCCTCGCCTCCGCCCGCCCGACCATGCGGGCGACGCGTGCGGCCGGGCCCTGCGGCAGCGGCAGGTACACCGCGCCGAGGCGGAGGATGGCGAGGGTGACGACGAGGTAGTCGATGTTCCGGCCGCTGGCCAGGCCGACCACGGTGCCGTGGCCCACCTGCCGGTCACGCAACCATCCGGCCGCCCGCTCGACGTGCGCGGCGAGCTCCCGGTAGGTGATCTCGCGGCCGCGGCAGACGGCGGCCACCTCGTCGGGGAACGTCCGCACCGAATGGGCCATCCGTTCGAGGAAGCCCGTGGCCGTCGCCGGCTCGACCGGCCCGCGTGAGATCTCCACCAACGCCCGGTACCGCTGCTCACCGAGCAGCGCGACCTGCGTCGGCTCGTCGTCGGGCTGGTCGACGACGCTGGTCAGCGCCCGCAGGAAGATGTCCGCCACCTCGTGGAGCTGGTCCTCCGAGATCCGCTCCATGTTCGCTTCGAGGTCGAGCGTGAGCAGTCGACTGAACGGGTCCTTGTTGAACTCGGCCCGCAGGGTGAAGTTCGTCTGGATGTAGCCGAAGCCGTCGACCACCTCGATGCCGGTGGCGTGGGCGAGCCGTTCGTAGCCGTGGAAGTGGGTGTAGTTGAACATGATGTCGGTCAGCTCGGGCACGCCGGCGAGACGGAGCATCTCGGCGTGCGGGAAGCGCCGCACCGGCAGCAGTTCCCGCTCCTTGTCGCTGGTCGCCGCGATCAGGTCGCGCCAGGTGCGACCCCGCGGCCGGAACCGGAAGGGTACGAGGTTGAGGTGCAGGCCGATGACCTCGGTGCCACCCTCCTCCTCGATCCGCCCGTTGGCGGCGACGCCCAGCACGACGTCGTCGCGTCCCGTGAGCGCCATCACCACCCGCGCCTGGACGGCCATCACCACGTGTTTGACCGACACCCCGCAGGCGGCGGCGAGCTGGTGCAGGCGGTCGGAGAGTTCCGCCGGGAGGTCCACGCTGAGGAAGCCCATCCGCCCCTCGTGGACGGCGCCGGAGCCCCGGGCGAGGCGGGGCAGCAGGCTCGGCTCGACGTCGGCCAGTTCCTGCCGCCAGAACTCCCGCACCGCCTCGTCGCGGAGCACGGCCTGTTCCTCGGCGATGAAGTGGGCGTACCGGCGGACGGGCAGGGCACGGTCGTGCGACGCGATGCCCTGCAGGTCCTGCCAGTAGTCGACGAGGATCTCCGCGAGCAGCGACGTCTCGCTCCACCCGTCGAACATCGTGTCGTGGAAGCTCATGGAGAACATGAACTCGTCCGGGCCGAGCAGGTGCGCCGTGAACCGCACCAGTGGCGGCTGCGCCCAGTCGTACGGGTTGCTCATCTCCCGACGTTGCCAGGCCTCGAACTCGGCCAGCTGCCGATCCTCGTCGAACCGGCTCAGGTCCGTCACGTTCAGTGGGGTCCGGGCCCGCGCGTGGACGACCTGGAGCGGTTGCGAGAAGCCGGACAGGTGGAACGACGTCCGCAGGATCTCGTGGCGCTCGGTCACCCGCGCGAGCGCGCGGCTCATGGCGTCGTGGTCGAACCCCGCGCGCAACCGGAACATGAAGATGTCGCAGTACATGTTGACGCCCTCGGCGTACGCGCTGTGGAACAGCACGCCGGCCTGGAGGGTGGCCAACGGGTAGGCGTCCACCGCGTCGGCCGGCAGGTGCGCCCGGTCCGCCGGGTCGATGAGGCTGAACGGCTCGACCGGCGGGTCGGTCGACTCGTCCGTGGTGACCGCGTACGTGGCCAGCGCACGGGGCGTCTTCAGCTCGTAGATGTCGGCCAGGTCCAGCGTCATCCCGCGGTTCGCCGCCGCCGCACGCAGCTGCACCGCGATGATGGAGTCCCCGCCGATGCCGAAGAAGGAGTCGTCGGGTCCCACCCCCTCGACGCCGAGCACCTCCTCGAACAGCGCGCAGATCGCCCGTTCCACCGTCGCCGTCGAGGCGTCGGCGACCGCCTCCGTAGCCATCGGCGCCCGGAGCTGGTTGGCCGGGGTGGGTGCGGGCAGGAGCGTGAAGTCGGCCTTCCCGTTGGCGTTCACGGGAATCTCCGGCACCGGGACGACGAACGCCGGAAGCATGTACGACGGCAGGCTCGCCCGCAGCAGTTCCGGGATCTCGCCCAGCTCGCAGCCGGGGTCGTGGGTCACGTACGCGACGATCTGCGTCCGGTCGTTGCCGGCGCCCGACGCCGGCTGCCCGGCCCGGACGAGACTGCGGACCGAGGAGATCCGCCCGGACACCGCCTCCTGCTTCACCACCGGATTGCGCTGCGGGCGCGCCCGACGGACGGTCACCGCGACCTGCTCGACGCCGGGTACCGCGCTCAGCGCCGCGTGGATCTCCCCGAGCTCGACCCGGTGCCCACGGATCTTGACCTGGTCGTCGGCCCGCCCCAGGTACTCGTACTCCCCGGCGGGGGTCAGCCGCGCGAGGTCACCGGACCGGTATCCCCGCACGGGCCTGCCGTCGACGGTCAGGTCGAGGAACCGCTCAGCGGTCGCTCCGGGCTGGCCCAGGTATCCGGTGGCCACCCCCGGTCCGGTCACGATGATCTCGCCGGTCTGGCCCGGGGCCACCGGCCGGCCCTGCTCGTCCCCGAGCAGGAAACCGAGGTCCGCCAGCGGACGGCCGATGAGGCTGGCCGTGCTCGTCAGATCGGCCGCCAGGACCCTGCGGTACGAGGAGTGGACCGTCGTCTCCGTGATGCCGTACATGTTGACCAGCTGCGGCTGCTGGTCGCCGTACCTGTCCACCCAGGGCCGGAGGTCACCGAAGCGCAGCGCCTCGCCGCCGAAGACCACCCACTTCAGCGGCAGCCTGTCGGGCCGGGAGACCTCGTGCGCCACCAGGCTGTTGAAGGCGGTGGGGGTCTGGCTGAGCATCGTCACCTGTTCGTCGGCGAGCAACGCCCGGAAGGCCACCGGGTCCCGTGCGACGTCCTGTCCCACGACGACCAGCCGGCCACCGGACAGCAGCGCGCCCCACATCTCCCAGACGGAGAAGTCGAAGGCGAACGAGTGGAACATCGTCCAGACGTCCCCGGCGCCGAAGCCGAACTGCGGCTGGGTGGCCCGGATCAGGCGCAGCACGTTGCCGTGGCTGACCTCCACGCCCTTCGGCCGCCCGGTGGTGCCCGAGGTGTAGATCACGTAGGCGCGGGTGTCCCACGCCGCGGGGCACCGCCCGCCGGTGTCGTCGCTGCGGTCCTCCGTGACGTCCTGCGGCCCCATCACCGGGGTGTCCGGCGGCAGCAGCTCCGCCAGCTCGGAAGTCGTCAACACCACCGAGGGCGCCGCGTCCGCCACGATCATTCTCAGCCGGGCGGCGGGGGTGGACGGGTCGACCGGCACGTACGCCGCGCCGACCCGCAGCACGGCCAGGCTCGCGACCACCATGTCCACCGAACGCGGCAGGAGCAGCAGCACCGGACGCGACGGGTCGTCGACCCGCGCCCTGATCGCCGCGGCGAGCGCCGTCGAGCGGGCGGCCACCTCGGCGTACGACATCCGCCGGTCGCCGCAGCACACCGCGATGCTGTCCGGGTCACGTCGGACGACCTCGTCGAACGACTCCACCAGATTACCGACGGCACCATCGGAAGCAGTCATCATCTCCGCCTTAGCTGAGTCGAACCGGGTCGTGAGCGAGTGGTGCGGACGGCCGTCGGACCAGCCGGGCGAGGTTCTCGGAGAACCGCCGGCACACCTCGGCAGCCGTCTCCGCGGACACGAGGGTGCGTTGGTGGACGAGGCGGAACGCGAGTCCGCCCGCGTCGAGGGCGCCGTAGAGGCTCGTCGCGAAGGCGACGTCCACGGGCGGCACGTCGAACGTCTCGACGTCGTGGGACCCGATCCGTCGCCGCCGGCGGCTCCAGGGCACGGACAGTCCGACGTCGCCGCCGTCCACCGGCTGCTGGAGCGTCAACGTCGCCTGGAAGAGCGGATTCTGGCCGTGCCGATCCGCGGCGAGTGCCCGGACCAGGTCGCTGAAGGGCACGTCCGCCGTCGACAGCGCCGCCCGCAGTTCCCGCCACAGGCGTTCCTCGAGTGCCGACGGATCGGGCCCGTCGGTCAGGTCACCGAGGACGGGCACCATGTTGACCAGGTAGCCGACGGTGCCGGCGAAGCGCTGGTCGGTGCGCCCGTGGTGCGGCGCGCCGATCACGATCCTGGGCTGGCCGGTCACCTCGTGCAGGGCTTGAACGTAGGCGGCCAGCAGGGAGACGAACGGGGTGAAGCCGCGCCGCGCCGCGTGCCGGTGGAGGGTCCGTACGACGTCCGGGTCGGCCTCGAAGTCGATCCAGCCGGCCCGGTGCCGGTCCGGGTCCGGCCGTCGTCGTGCCGACCCGCCGCCAGCAGGTCGTTGCGGAAAGAGTACGAGGTCACGCAGTGGCCGCCACCTCTCCGCCAGGGCCGTGACCCGGTCGCGCCGGTCGGGATCGAGTCGCGCCTGCTGCTGCAGCCGGGCCCAGTCGGTGGCGTCCGCCGCGCCCGGTCCCGCCGTGACCGGCGGGGCGTTGCCGCCCGTGATCCGGGGCAGGATCTCGGCGAGCAGGAGCTGAAGCGACCAGTGGTCGACGACCGCGTGATGACACGCCACGAGAAGCACCGTGCCGTCCGGCGGGTACGCCACCCCGGCCCGCACCAACGGGCCCTTCACCAGGTCGAAGGGGCGGTAGGCCCGCTCGTGCAGGTAGGCGCGTACCGCCTCGTCGGGGCCGTCCGGGAAGGCCCGGCACTCCCAGTCGACCGTGCCCTGCTCGTGCACGGTCTGGACGCCGGATCCGAGCGGTCCGAGCGTCGTGCGCAGCGCGGGGTGCCGAGCGACGGCCTCGTCGATCGCGGCCCGCAGCAGGTCCTCCTCGACGCGGCCGGAGACGCGCAGGGCGATCGCCAGGCTGTTCGCCCGGTTGCCGCGGGACACCTCGTCGTAGAAGTGCAGCTCGACCTGGCCGGCCGAGGCGGGGCTCACCGCGCCGGTCTCCGCCGGCAGCGGCACGGCGGCCGGGCCGGGGCTCGCGGCGGCGGCGACCAGCTCGGCCACCGACCGGTCGCCGAAGAACAGCTCGGTGTCCAGGGTGCCGTCCACCAACCGCTCGACCGCCGCCTTGAGTTCGATCAGTCGCAGCGAACCGAGTCCCAGCGCCGCCAGCGGCAGCGACGGGTCCCACTCGGCCCCTTCGAGGTTCGCGTACCGCCGGACGAGCTGTTCCACCGCAGTGGACCGGTCGCCGGGGTGGGTGTCGGCGGCGGCCCGCTCGGGCGCCACGGACGGGACCGCCGGCACGACGCGCTTGAGCCGCCCGCCGACGAACTGCTCCCTGGTGGCACGCCGGCGGACCTTCCCGCTGGAGGTCTTCGGTATCGCGCCGGGCATGACGACGACCACGTCGTCGAGGTCCAACCCGCACTCGGTGGCCACCCGACGCCGCAACCCGCCGGTCAGCGACGCGAGCAGCGCGGGGTCCGCGAGCAGCCGCGCCAGCCCGCGGCGGGAGGCCTCGACCACCAGTGCCACCCGCTGGTCACCGGTCTCCGGCTGGAACGCCGCGGCGCCGCCCTGGCGCAGGTGCTCGTCGCCCGCGGTGGCGACGGCCTCGATGTCGTGCGGGTGGTAGTTGCGGCCCGCGCGGATGATCAGATCCTTCTGGCGCCCCGCGACGTAGAGCTCGCCGTCGTACATCGCGCCGAGGTCCCCGGTACGCAGGAACGTCCCCTGCTGGCCGCCGACGGTGGCGGCGAACGTCGCGGCGGAGTCGGACCTGCCCCAGTACCCGGCGGCCACCCCGCCGGAGCTCACGCAGATCTCGCCGACCTCGCCCGCCGCGCAGGATGCGCCGTCCGCGCGGCGCACGACGACCGTCGTACCCGGTGGCGGGGTGCCGCAGGAGACCAGCGTGACCGGGTCCGTCCCCGCTGCTCCGGTCGCCCCGGTCAGCCGGCCCGTCTCGAGGGCGTGCCGGTCGAAGGTGCCGGCGCGGTAGCCGGTCGACGCCTCGGGGCCGCTGACGAAGAGCGTCGCCTCCGCCAGGCCGTAGCACGGATAGAACGCCCGGCGGTCGAAACCGAGCGGCGCGTACGCGGCGGAGAACGCGTCCATCGTCCGCCTGTGCACCGGCTCCGCGCCGTTGAAGGCGACCCGCCACGAGCTGAGGTCGATCCCGTCGAGCAGCCCGGCGTCGAAGCGGTCCGCCAGGAGCTGATAGGCGAAGTTGGGTCCACCGGAGAGGGTCGCCCTGAAACGGGACACCTCCGCTGGCCACCGCAGCGGATTCCGGACGAACGCGAACGTGTCGAGCAGGACCGCCGGTACGCCCATGAACAGCGGCAGCAACGTGGTGCCGATGAGACCCATGTCGTGGTACATCGGCAGCCAGCTGAGCACCACGTCGTCGGCGTTGATCCCGAAGCCGGCCGCGATGGCCCGGTGGTTGTCGGTGAGGTTGCCGTGGCCGACCATGACCCCCTTGGGATCGCCCGTCGATCCGGAGGTGTACTGGAGGAAGGCGAGGTCGTCCGGCGCCGGCCGGTGGGGGCCCACCGGAGCGGCGTGCGCCCGCACCGCCTCGATCGGGTGCACCGCCGGTCCGCCCGGCTCGGCCGCCAGCCCCGACAGCGCTTCGACCAGCTTCGCGGTGGTCAGCGCGTGGGTGGCTCCGCAGTCGCGCACGACGGTGGTGACGCGGTCGAGGCGCGCGTTGGGGCCCGGCGGGTAGAGCGGCACCGCGACCACGTTGGCGTAGAGGCAGCCGAGGAAGGCCGTGACGTAGTCGAGGCCGGGTGGGAAGAGCAGCAGCGCCCGGTCACCCGGTTCGGCGATCGACCGCAGGTGGCCGGCCACGGTACGAGCGCCCTCGTCGAGCTGCCCGTACGTGGTGCTGGTCGTCGCCCCGGCGCTGTCGACGAAGGTCAGCGCGGGGTCGTCCGCTCGGGTGTCCGCCCAGGCCGACAGGGCCACGATGAGCGAGGTGTGCGTCATGGTCGTCCCTCAGTGGGCCGGGGCCAGGGACGCTTCGTCGCTGACGGCGTCCGGGCTGTCCTCGTCGACCAGCAGCTGGACCTGGTCCACGGCGGTACGGATCCGGCGGACGACCTCCGCTCTGCTGGAGCCCGTGGCGATGACGTACCCCAGGCGGTCGTAGCCGTTTCGCGGTGGTCGCACGGAGGTGCCGGGGGACGCCGTCACGGTCACCTGTTCGACGCCGTCGAGGCGCTCGATCTCCGCCCCGCCCACGGTGCCCCGGAGCGTCCCGGGTCGGGAAGCCACCAGGAACTCGATCGCGGCGTACCCGTGGGTGGTCGAGGAGAGCCGGGTCGGTCCCCCGACGGCCGCGGCCAGCTGCGCGGCGAGCAGGTCGGAGCCGGTGGCGAGGCGGTAGAGCTCGGGGATCATCCCGCCAGCCGGGCGGGGATTGATCTCGATGATGGCCGGGCCGGACGGCGTGAGGCGTACCTCGGTGTGGGTGGCCCCGTGTGACATCCCGACCGTGGCGAGCGCCCGCAGGACGGCATCCACCATCTCGGTCGCCTGATCCGCCGGCAGGTCCGCGGGAAAGACGTGACCGAGCTCCGCGAAGTACGGCCCGCCGGTCACCCGCTTCTCGGTGATCCCGAGACAGCGGTTCCCGGTGCTCTCGCCGAACACCTCGACGCTGAACTCGGCACCCCGCACGTACTCCTCGACCAGTGCGCAGCGGGCGGTCGGCATGCCCCGGACGTTGACGCGCATCGCCAGGACCGCCGCCACGTGCGCGGTCGCCTCCTCGACGGTGGCGCAGAGCAGCACGGCGTTGGACCCGGAGTCGTCCGCGGGCTTCACCACGCAGGGCAGTCCGACCTCGCGCACCGCGGCAGCGGCCCGTGCCGGGTCCGTCACCGCGACGAAGCGGGGTTGCCGGATCCCGCTGTCCCGCAGCGCCTCCCGCAGCAGGGCCTTGTTCCGACAGGCGGCCACGGCCGCCGGCGGGTTGCCCGGCAGTCCCAGCCAGTTGGCCAGTTCGGCGGCGAGCACGGTGTAGAAGTCGCTCGTCGTCGTCACCCCGGCGAGCTGTTCACGACGGAACCTGCCCTGAATGAGCGAGCGCAGGGCCGGCAGGTCGTGCGTCTCGCAGACGAGGACCTCGCAGTCGGTGTCGGCGAGCCCCGGGTAACGGTCGGGACGGTCGGTGAGCAGCACCGGACGCAGCCCCATCCGTCGTGCGACGCTCAGGGCGAGCACGCCGGTCCCGCTCGTGTTCGCCTCCAGGAACAACAGGTAGCGCTCGCCGTCCGTGCGCGGGACGTCGTCCGTCCGCGACCAGCTCACGGCGACCTCGCCGGGGCTGATCGGACGCGGCCGGTCCGCCGCGTCCATCTCGTGCAGGCGGTCGGCGGCCCATCCGTCGTCGTAGACGGTCTGCGCGTACCGGTCGCCGCGATCGGGGAAGATGCCGACGATCCGGGTCCCCGGCTCCGCCCGGCGAGCCACGTCCTTCAACACCTGGTAGACCGAGCCCGACGTGTTGCCGCCGAAGATCTGCTGCTCGCGGGCCAGGTCACGGGTGGCGCCGAACGCCTCCCGGTCGTTGAGCCAGTGCACCTCGTCGATCTGGCGACGGTCCAGGTTGGCGGGCTCGAGGCTATTGCCGAGCCCGCCCTGCAGCCTGGTGGGCACGTCCGGCTGACCGAACAGCACGCTGCCCACGCAGTCCACCCCCACCACCCGCAGCTCGGGCAGCGTGCGTCGCAGCGCCCGGGCCGAGCCGCACAGCGATCCACCGGTGCCGACCGCCCCGACCAGGACGTCGAAGGAGGTGAGGTCCCCCAGCAGCTCCCCGGCCAGGGACCGGTACGCACCCGGGTTGTCCGGATTCCGGTACTGCTCGGGAAAGAACGCACCCGGCAGGGCTTCGAGGAGCTCGTGCAGCCGTTCGAGGCGGGCACCCTGCCAGCCCTGGCTGGACATCCGGTCGACGACGTGCACCTGGCAGCCCAGGGCGCGCAGCTTGGCGAGCGTCACGGGGTCGATCCGGGGGTCGGTGACGACGTGCACCGGATGGCCCAGGGCGGTGCCGACGAGGGCGACTCCCAGCGCCATCGTGCCGGAGGAACTCTCGACGATCGGCGCGCCCGGTCGGAGCACGCCCAGCCGTCTGGCCTCGAGGATCACGTAGCGGGCGACCCGGTCCTTCATCGCGAAGAGGTTCTGGAGTTCGAGTTTGGCGTACACCTCGACGCGCGGGTCGACATCCATCCTCAGCCTGATCAACGGCGTGTGCCCGATGGCGTCGACGACACTCTGGAAGATCACGCGCTGGCCCCCGATCGTCCGTGGGTGCCGACGTCGCTCGCGCCCACCCGGGCTGCTCCGCTCAAGATCGTCATTCTTCCCCCGCTTCGACGCTCATCGACGCCCGAGCAGCGCCCGAGCGGCACCTCGCCGTTCACGACGGTCGTCCCACCGCTGCCGGAGGAGCCGGAACTCGTCCGCCTGGCTGGCGAGCAGGTCGGCCAACGCCTGGGGATTGACCGAGCCCGCCGACCGCTTTCCACGAATCGCGTTCTCGACGTCGAAGGCGTCGGCGAGCACGCGTGCGGCGTCGGAGACCTGGTATCCGTACCGGCCGGCGACCTCGGCCAACAGCCCGGGGTCTCCGGGATGGGGCGGGATGTCGGCGGAAATGGCGGCGGCGATGTACTGCCCGACGACGATCTGGGAGTCGCGCCAGGGGATCCCGTCGTTGAGGGTCAGGTCGTTCGCCAGTGCGAACGCGCCCAGATACTCCCGCCGGCAGGCTTCCCGCATCCGGTCGGACCGGAAACGCAGGTTGTCGACGACGGTCGAGAAGAGCCGCAGGGCCGTCCGCGTGGTGGCGACGGAGACATGGAGGTTCGCGGTCGCCTCCTTGGACACCTCCACCATGTTGGAATAGGGCGTCGAGCGTTGGGCGAGGACGATGTCCACACCGAAGGCGCCGAGATGCGCCAGCTTTCCGCGGATCCGCTCCAGGATCGGAAAGTTCTTCTTCTGCGGCATCGCCGCCGAGATGCCGGAAAGCTCGTCAGGCAGGTCGATGAAGGCGTACTCGTTGCTGCCCCAGGTCATGAGATCGGTGACGAAGCGGCTCAGTTCGGCACCCAGAATGGAGAATTCCGCCATCATCTCCAAGGCCAGCGACCGGGACGCCACGGCGGTCAGGGCGTGCGGAACCGGTCCCGCGAAGCCGAGCAGGTGCGCCATGCGATGCCGGTCCCAGGGCAACTGTTGGCCGGCCATCGAGCCCGCGCCGAGCGGTGAGAGGTCGTTGCCGTCATAGGTGGCGAGCCAACGGCGCAGGTTGTGCAGAATCTGCTGGGAGAGGGCGGCCAGGTAGAAGCCGGGAGTGATCACCTGGGCCGCCTGGAGGTGGGTGTATCCCGGCATCAGCAGGTCGGTCGTGCCGTTGGCGAGTCGATGGACAGCCTCGCCGAGGCCCAGCAGGTCCTCCGCCGCCCCACCCAACCACTCGCGTGCCGCGAGAGCGTGTGCGGTCGCCTGAGAGTCGTTACGACTGCGGTCGACGTGCCAGGCCGGGACCGGCTCGACCAACTGACCATGCACCCACTGCTCGATGGCCATCGACGTGTCGGACATGTTGGTGGCGGGGTCCGCGCTGAGCGTGGACTCGTCGATCCTGCAAAGTCTGTCCGCGATGTCTCGTCGTTGATCGCCGGTGATGACTCCCATCCGCTCGTACTCGAGCAGGAGAACCACTTCCACAGCGAGATAGTGAGGAAGCAGGTGAGTCATGTCGAAGTCGAACTGCGGTCGGAGGATTTCGTCATGCACCTGCCGGGACGGACCGCTGGACAACCGTCCTGACATCAGGGCGGAGCCCTCGGGAACGAGCTGCAACTGAAGACCCCCGTTACGGAGTTGCACGGCCGGACTGCAACCCGAATCCGCGCCCTGGGGCGCGTGACATCGCCTGCGGATCGGACCGCCTCGAATGAAGGACAGTCACCTGTGGTGGGTGCGACGATTCACAAGGAAGGCGCGATCGGCGGCACTGGACGAATTCGACGCTTGCCGTCAGCAGACATGAGCCCAACTCCCCCGTGGAGCGATTACGAACTCGTGCAGGCAACGGAGCGTGAATCGGCAGTTCGTGCCAATGCGCGGTCTTCGATGGGGCGAGATTAGCCGCGCGCCTCATGCCTCGCAAGGGACTGCATTTCGCGCGCTATGTCTGATACGGGTCGCATTTGTTCGTCCCGGCACCCGGCTCCGAAGCACCCGCCTGGGCACCCTGACGATGGTGGGAGCTTTCCCCCCGGCCGGGGCCACCCACGGCCATTGATACTGCTGGCAGGCTCACGGCCAAGACGAACGAGTGCCATTGGCGCGTGGAAACTCGGAAGGTGTCAGGGGATTTGGTCGGCCCCATCCCCTCGTCAGCCGACACGGGACAGTGCCTGTCTGCACGTGGCCCCTTCAAGCGGAATTCCAGGCTCCGTCGATGGCGCTAACTGGAAGCATCACCCGCGACTACCGACCGTACGGGCGGGCATGGCGTTCCGACCCCCCGGACGGCGACGACTTCCCTTCCACCGCCCGTGCCGGCGGCACGGCTCATCGAGCCGGTCTTGGCGATCGAGGCATTGTGGGACGGCGATACGGCGGGTAGGGCGTACTCCTCCTTGCCGTCGTTCACCGGCCCAGCGCGCGACACCCGCAGTTCGACGAGCAGGAGCTGGCGTTCGTTCACGGTCGCGGCGCACCAGTGCTCCACCAGCACTGGTCTGCTTGGTACTCCAACGTCACTTGGCTCCGGCGTTGGGCGTGGCGCGGGCATGAAGACGGCCACCGCGTTGATCATCGATGGCTCCTGAGGACAACCGAAGATCGTGCGGCGGCCGTGTGCCGCAGCGTAGACCCCGCCGGGTGGCGGGTCATCCTGGACGAGGCCGTGACACGTGTTGCTGACCGGTTCGTGCGGGCCGGGCCGCGCGCGGCGGCGGCGCAGTTCGTGGAAGGGCAGCTGTCGGGCATAGAACGCAAGACCTGCTGGCCCCTCGCGGAACGGGCGGGTCACGACGATCCGCAGGCGATGCAGCGGCTGCTGGGTACGGCGGCGCGGGACGCAGCAGGAAGGCTTCGCCCGGATCCGGACCTCGTCCCGGCCCGGCTCACCTGGATCAACCCCGCCAGCGAGATTTTGACAAGACCCGTTGGGTCAATGTCGAGGTCCTTGAAACCCACGCCAACAAGGGCGAATACTGACCTAAATTACGCGACACCGGGCCTCACCAGGACGGAAACAAGCATTATCTTCAATCGGGTCATCACGGGCCGCACCCCGCGCGATCACGAGAGGTAGTTGGTTGCGCACCTTGCGTGAATGCCGAGCGTGACGAATACTGGATCGGACCGATCGGCTCACTTCCACTCCGCAAGTTGCCTCATTTCCGCGCGCAGATCCGAATGGATCTGTTCGCCTCCCGTGCGCCAATTCGGGCCGCCGCCACAGTAAGAACGAGTTGCCCTTTGCCGTGCTCTCCGAACGCGGATGCGCCCTGCCCGGGAACACCACAATCGAAAGGAGAAAGGCTACATGCCCTTGTCCGTGCCCGACCTCGCCTCGCTCGACGACACCCCGGTGACGATCCGGTCGACGGCATTTCCCAACGTGTTCCTGCGACTGGCCGGTGGTGGCGTGACCGCCGCCACCTCCACCGGCGGTGGGTACGTCAACTGCCAGTACACCCCGGTCGGCGACTTCGAGCGGTTCAGGGTCCGCAGGCAAACTGACGGCACGTACTCGTTCGAGTCGGTGTTCTTTCCGAACGTGTACGTGCGGATGGACGGCACCGGTGTCACCTCGCAGACCGTCAACGGTGGCGGAACGGTGAACTGCCAGTTCACCCCGGCCGGCAGCCCGCCCAGCGCCTACGAGCGGTTCAAGGCCAAGGCGCAGGCGGACGGGTCGATGTCGTTCGAGTCGGCAGCCTTCCCGAACGTGTACCTGCGTATGGAAGCTTCCGGGTTCACCGCCAACAACGGCAACGGTGGCGGCACGGTGAACTGTCAGTACAACGCCAACGGCGGGTCGCACGAGAAGTTCTTCATCAACATGGTCGACCAGCGGCTGAACTTCGCCATGCAGCCCCAGGTGCAGACCCAGTGGTGCTGGGCGGCGAGCGCGGTCAGCATCGCCGCGTTCTACAACGCGAACACGAACTGGACCCAGTGCTCGCTGGTCAACGCGGAGCGCGGGGTGAACAACTGCTGTGGCGACGCCGGCGCGAACTGGCCGTGCAACCAGGGTTCCTGGCCGGAGGGGCCGATGCAGCGGGTCGGGCACCTTCGTGAGCGCTTGGTCGGCGTGCTGACCCCGGCCCAGGTCGGAGCCGAGTTGGCCAAGTCCCGGCCGTTCGCGATAAACACGGCCTGGGCCGGCGGCGGGGGGCACATCCTCGTGGTACGGGGACGCTACGTCGCCGACGGCGTGGAGTACGTGAGCGTCGGGGACCCGTGGTACGGGGACTCGGACGTGACGTACGAGGCCTTCCGGAACCGGTACCAGGGCAGTGGTAGCTGGACCCACACCTACAAGACGCAGGCCTGAGGAGCTACGGAATGCCGGTGCACATGCCCGACCCGCAGGGCGTACCCGACAAGGTCCGCGCGAAGCTGAACGCCCTCGCCGACAGCGGTCGATTCTCCACCAAGGCCCTACGCCAGGCCCGCAAGGAGAACCTCGATCTGAACACCCCGCACCAGGTCTTCACCCTCGGACTGGACGTCGTCACCGCCGGCGGCGGCCTCGACCAGGCGCAGCCGGTCGGCTGGCGGTTCCTGGTCGTCGACGGCGGCCAGCTCATCGCCAGCGCCGAGACCGCCGAGAAGCCGGACGGCACACACGAGGTGGCGCAGTTCACCGAGGGGCCGTTCGTCGCCGCCACCGACAAGGCGCTGAAGATCGCCAACCGGCTGCCCCAGGTAGCGGCGGCGAGCTTCGAACTGCGCCTGCTCCGCGTGTCCGCCCTGTATGTGATGGCGCTCTGGTTGCATTCGCCGCTGGTCGACCTGCTGGTGCCGCTGGCTCCGTCGCCGATCGGCAAGGACGGCAAGCCGCTACTCCCGGCTGTGTTCCTCGACGACCTGCGCAAACTGGCCGGCAAGATGAGCCCGCCCGAAAGTTCCGCCTAACCGCCTGCCGGGGCCAGGGCCGCACCCTGGCCCCGGCAGGCGGTGCGGACGGCCCGGCGGGGCCCGCGATCAGGACCATTCGGAGACCTCGTAGTCGCCCCTGTCGCCACGGGCCCGCATCGTGGCCACCACCGCCTTGGCGTCGGACTCGAACGGCGTCCGGGCCGCCTCGACCCACCTGCCAGCTCCCTCCCGGCGCCAGACGAGCCACCCTGCGGCCGATCGCAACCTCGCCTGCGCGGGCGCGCAGCCGCTCGGCGAACAGATGGCCGGCCGTCGCATAGCCCGACAGGAATGGGTGACCCCCGCCTCCACCGGTAACCATGAGCAGTTTCTGCCTTGTGTGGTTCGTCAGCGTCGCGCCTGTGACCCCATGGCCTGCTCGGAATCCCCACCCTTCGTATCCGTGACAGCGAGGGCTGGTCGGCTGGAGAACTCCGCATCAGTCGCGTTGGAGCGATCCAACAGCAGGCACCTTCGCGACATGGGGCTGGTGCAAGCCGGTCAGGGGGTCACACGTGCGTAGATGGTGGATGCTGGCGCTCATCCTGCGGTTCGTCGCGGTGTCCGGCGTCGCGGAGCGGGCCTACCTCACCCGCCGCCGCGACCAGCTCGCCAGCTGACCGACACGTGGCGCCAGCCCGTCCCAGCACCGTTCGTGGCCAGATCAGTGTCCATGATCATGAAATGCCGATCACGGCGTGGGCGGAGGCTTGGCCTTCTGCGGGTAGATCGTCTCGTGACGGGCCAGCATGGCGACGAACTCGCCGATCTTCCGCTCGCGGGTCTGCGCCCGTTTGACCCCGTTGACACGGTGGATGAGAGCGAACCGGTTGGTCTTGGTGAGTACGTCGAACATGGCCTGGGCGGCGGGGTCGGCAGCGATGGCGGCGAGGAGGTCGTCCGGCACCTCGGCTTCCGACGGCGGGGCGTAGGCGGCCGCCCACCGCCCGTCCGCCTTCGCGGCTTCCACCGCGGCCCGGCCGGAGGGCAGCATCCGCCCCTGCTCCTCCAGCCGCGCCACGTGGGCGACGTTGCGTTGCGACCAGGAACTGCGAGGCCGGCGCGGGGTGAACCGGATCCAGGAGGTCTCCTGATCCCGCTTACGAGCCTGCCCATCGATCCAGCCGAAACACAGGGCCTCGTCGACCGCCTGCTGCCAGGTCAGCGTCGTGACCGTGCCGCCCTTCCTGGTCAGGGCGAGCCAGACACCGGGCGACGTGGCGTGGTTGGCCGACAACCACGCCCGCAGCGACTCGGCGTCCACGACGATCAACTCATCCAGTTCGGCGCTCACCATGACGGCAGGCTATCGCTGCGCCGTGGCCGCAGCCTCTGCCTGTGGGACAGCCCGGCTCGTCGGGCTGCCGGCGCATGCCGTTCGGCGATCCCTCTTCGGTCCACGCCCTGTGGAACTGTGCGCACTCGGCCGCCAATGACCCCACTCCTCGAACGCGTTCTCAGACCGCTCGAACCTCGGCGAGCCGCCTGACCGCGTACTCGTCGTCCCAGCGACGGCGGCTTCCCAGGCGGCCGACGCCTGCCCGGTGATGTCGAGCGCGCCGTCGTCGAGGCCGGCGGCGTTGCCGGGCAGCACGAGGTCGGGGACGTCGACGTACGACTCGTCCCAGTCGATCAGCGCGACCTGCTCGCGGTCATGCGGACGTTGCCAGGGTTGTTGGGTTGCCGTGGACGACGCACGTCCGACGTCCGGTGAGCCGCGCCCACGCTGCTCGGCATCGAGCAACACTCTCCGGGGGCATCGCGCCGAGGTCGATCTTCGTCCCGGTCTCGGCGTGCAGGAGGTCGGTCGACGATCTGCGGCCTGTCGGGGACGCGCTGTACCGTGCCGCCTCGTGAACGCCTTGCTACGACGGTTCGTCGAACTCATCGAAGCCGACCTGGCAGCCGCCGGCTTCATCCGCCGCGGGCCGGTCTTCCGGTACTTCGACCCGGATGGCAACGGCATCGCCCTCGACATCCAGCGCACCACCGCGCTGAGGGGAGAGGTCGAATTCTTCATCAACGTCGGAGTGCTGCTCGCCCCGCACCTGCGGTACTACTTCGGAGAGAACGATCCGCGCCGTGACACCATGCCGCACCACAGCGTCTGGCACCACCGACTGGTGGCGACCGACGACACCGCGGAGCTGCCCGACCACACGTTCTCGCTGGCCACGGAAGCCGACGCGGAACGCGCCGCCACCATCGTGCGGACCTGGCTGGCGGAGAACCTGCCCCGCATGAAGAGCTGGCTGGGCGACTTCGACGCGATGCTCGCCGCCATCGAGGCAGACCGCGACCGATCCGCCCGGGCCCGCGCCGAGCAGCTCGCCTCCGGGCGGTGGAAGGCCGGCCGCTGGCCGGACGGAAGTTGGAGTGGCGGCGTCATCCGCGCCTACGCGCACGCTCAGCGCGGCGACGTGGACGCGGTCACGGCCGAGACCGCGGGCTGGCACGACCACAGCCCCGACTCGCTGGCCGCCGACGCCCTGGCACTCGCCAGCCAGCGCCTCACCGAACGGCAGGGATGATCGTGGGCTACTCCGGTCTTGTCATCATCGCCCGCACCGGCGACACGCGGCTCGACGAACTGGCGTGCGTCGACGACCTGTTCGTGGCCGTGACCGACAACGTCCGCGCCGACGGCTGGCGGATCGGGTTCCTCGGCCCGGTCGACGACACCTCGCCCGACGACCTGGCCAACGACCTCGCGCTGGAGACGACGGCACCGGCCATCGCGCTGTCGGTCTTCGACAGCGACTGCGCCTTCGCCACGGCGGCCGACCCCGCCGGCGAGGCCGTCGAGTTCTACCTCAACGAGGAGGTCGTCCGGGCTCTCGTCGACGACGACAGGTTCGATCCGCTCAACAGCCAGGCCGCCGCCGGACTGCTGCGATGGGCCGAGAAGGCGGGCCTCGTCGCCGGCCCCGATCGACTCGCGAGCGCACTTGAGGAGCGCCCGGGTCCGTTCGGGGACGGAATCGTCGAGCTCACCGGGGCCCTCGGCATCGCGGCCCCTCCCGGCTAGAGATCGCGGGCCGCGCGGATCGCGGCGGAACCGGAGACGGATGTCGAGTTGGCCGGGCAACGTCGGTTCGGGTCCGGCACGATGGGCTGGGCGGTGTCGGTGTCCGGCTGCTGTTGGGCGTACATCTGATCCTCGCGGCCGTAGCCGGACGCGACGGTGACCACCGGCACCACACTCGCCAGACTCGGAGCCGATGTCGGCATGCTGCCCCTCGCCGGGGCAGCCGGGAGGAGGACGCGATGCGGGCCGTCCAGAAGGTCCGCCATCGACGGGCCGACGTCGACGGACTGGAAGTGTTCTTCCGCGAGGCCGGGCGCCCCGGCCAGCCGGCGGTACTGCTGCTGCACGGATTCCCCTCCTCGTCGCACACGTTCCGCGAGGTCATGCCCACACTCGCCGACGTCGCGCACGTGATCGCGCCGGATCTGCCCGGCTTCGGGATGTCCTCGTCGCCAACCGTCGACGACTACGACTACACGTTCGAGAACCTCTCCTGGACGATCGAGAACCTTCTCGACCAGCTCGGGATCGAACGCCTCTTCGTCTATCTGCACGACTTCGGCGCGCCGGTGGGATACCACCTGGCCACCCGCGCCCCGACTCGCATCCGCGGCCTGATCGTCCAGAGCGGCAACGCGCACCAGGACGGCCTCGGCGAGCAGTGGGACAGCGCCCGGGCCTACTGGGCCGACCCGACCGACGCCAAGCGCGCCGACCTGCCGGACTGGTTGAACTTCGCCGGTACCCGCGACCAGTACCTGGCCGGGCTGCCCGAACGGCTGCGCGCCCTGCACGCACCCGAGTCGTGGCACCTCGACTGGGAGCGCATGAGCCGGCCCGGCAACGTCGACGCGCAGTTCGCGCTGTTCACCGACTACGCCAACCACGTCGCCCGCTTCGATGAGCTCGCCGCGTACCACCGCGCTCACCAGCCGCCGGCGCTCGTGCTGTGGGGACGGCACGACGCGTACTTCGACGTCGACGAGGTCCTCGCCTACCACCGCGTTCTCGAGCGCCTGGACGCGCACATCTACGACGGTGGCCACCTCCTGTTGGAGACGCACGCGGCGGAGTGCGCCGAGCTCATGCGGGCGTTCGTGCGCGACAACGCGTGAGCCGGTCCACCCGTGGGCGCGACGTTGCCAAAAGCGTAACAACCTGGTTACCCTTTCGGCGTGGACGAGGTGGCTGCCGCGATCGCCGATCCGGTTCGGCGGGAGATCCTGCTGATGCTGCGCGACGAACCGCTCTCGGCCGGCCAGATCGCCGACCGGTTCGTGATCAGCCGGCCGGCCGTCAGCCGTCACCTGCGCGTGTTACGCGAGGCCGGCCTGGTGCGCGACACGGCCGACGGACGCAGGCGTGTCTACACGCTGGTCACCGCGCCGCTCGACGAGCTGACCGGGTGGCTGGGACGGCTGATGCGCCCGTCCGGCTGGCTGCACCGCCTCGACGCGCTGGAGACCGAGGTCTACCGCACCCGCCGCGAGCGGCAGACGGCCGCCAAGCGGCACCCATCGGAGAAGGAGACCGCATGAGCCCCACACCCACCGGCCGACTGATCGGCGACGACCTCGTGCTGACCCGCACGTTCCGCGCTCCCGTGGCCGACGTCTGGGCCAGCCTCACCGATCCGGCGCGCACCGCACGCTGGTTCGGCCCGTGGCAGGGCGACGCCGCGCCCGGACGCACGATCAAGGTCCAGATGGCGTACGAGGAGGGCGAGCCCTGGATGGACATGACCATCGACGCGTGCGAACCGCCGCACCGGCTGGCGGTTTCCGCGGTGGACGAGCACGGCAGCTGGCATCTGGACCTGGTGCTGGTCGAAAGCGCGGGCGTGACCGAGCTCCGGTTCACGCAGCACCTGACCGGCACGGAGGGCGTCGGCGAGGTCGGACCCGGTTGGGAGTACTACCTGGACGCGTTGACCGCCTCCCATGACGGCCGGCCGGCGCCGGACTTCGACGACTACTACCCCGCGATGAAGGAGCACTTCGAAGCGCAGCGGTAGAGGTGATGTGATCAGGACGTCGATCCGAAGGGGGCACGGTGGGGCGCAGCGCGATCATCTTCCACGGGACCGGCGGCAACCCGGACGCGTGCTGGTATCCCTGGCTGGCAGGGCGGCTCGCGGCCCGGGGATACGCCGTCGAGGTGCCGCACCACCCGGGCATCAACGTCGAGCCGATCGCCACGTTCCTGCCGAAGGTGCTCAACGGGCACAGCTTCGACGAGGACACGGTCCTCGTGGGCCACTCCGGCGGCGCGGCCCTCCTGCTCGCGCTCCTGGAACACGTGGACGTGACCGTCGCCCAGGCGATCCTGGTCGCCGGATACTGCACCCGGCCCAACACCGAGGAGGAACCGGTCCTCCAGCAGGGCTACGACTGGGCCGCGATCCGGTCGCACGTACGCGACATCTACTTCATCAACTCCCGGGAGGATCCGTACGGCTGCGACGACCGGCAGGGGCGCGCCATGTTCGAGCGGCTCGGCGGCACCCAGATCGTGCGCGACGACGGGCACTTCGGCGACTACGACCAGCCGTACGAGCGGTTCGAGCTGCTCGACCGGCTCATCCCCTGACGCCGCCGGCGCGACGGCACCGACCCGTCGGACCGGTCCGCTAAGCGGTGAGCCCCTTGGCCATGATGTGCTCCCTACGCAGACCGTCGGGCATGAGGTCGCCGAGCTCACCCGTGTCACGGAAGCCGTTGCGCCGGTAGAGCGCCCAGGCGTTCCTGTTGCCCTCCGCCACGGCCAGGCGCAGAGTCCTCGCGCCAACCAGCCGAGCCCACTGCTCGACCGCCCGCACGAGGAGGTCGCCCACACTCTGGCCACGTCCCACCGGCGCCACGTACATCGAGATCAGCTCGACAACGCGATCCTGATCGGTCGGCACCCCGCTGGCCATGCCGACGGGATGCCCGTCGAGCGTCGCCACGACGTTGTATGAGCCGGGAATGGCCAGCCGACCGCGCCAGCGTTCCTCCCGGTCGCCGTCACCCTGCCAATCCGCCAGTTGGGAACCGAAGGCGTACGGCGCCTCCGCCAGCGCGGCGAGCCGCAGATCCCGCCAGGTCTTCCAATCGCCCTCGGTGAGCACACGCGTCTCGATCACGTCGCGAAGGCTGCCGCAGGTGCGAAGACCAGGCAACCTGGTTCCTGTCGCATGGGCGCTACGAATGAAGGGCGTCCCTGAAGGCTTCGCGGATCACGCCGCCAGTGACGACGCACCACGTCCTGGTGTCCACTTCGCCGTTGGCGGGCAGGCCGTGCAGCTTCTGCAGGTCCTTGACGGCACTCTCGGTGGCATCGTCGAACTGGCCGTCGACGCCGACCCCCAGGTATCCCTTGGCGATGAGGATGCCTTGCAGCGCCCTGACCACATCGCCAGTGGCGTGCTGGTCCAGCTCAGGAGCGAGGGTCTCCCAGGTTCCGGCGGTCATGGTCCCGTCCGGCGAGACCGCAAGACCGTGCCTGTGCTGCCAGTCCTTGATGGCTGACGTCATCTCGGGGGACCACTGCCCGCCATCCGTCAGCGGGACGGGGTAACCGGCGTTGCGCAGGAGGTACTGGGCGACGGTAACCACCGGGCCCCCGACGGGCGTACCCTCGGCGACCTCGTAGATGTCGGGCCAGGTGCGCTCCGGGACCTCCCCGATCTGTGTGCCGAGCTGGGCCGCCACCTCGCGGCGCAGCTGCGGGAACTGGCGGTAGAAGCCGATGCCGGGACATTGCGTGTTGCGGAAGTCCCAGTGGCCGAAGATGTGGTGCGCTCTGAGCTGGTATTGCCGGCAGATCGTGACGCAGAGCCGCACCAGCGAGTCCCACAGCTTCTGCGTCGGGGTCTCCTCGATGTAGAAACCCTCGTTCTCGATGCCGATCGAGTCGTGGTTACGGCCGGGACAGTGCGCCGATCTGACCTGGGCCAGGCCGGTCTCCAGCGTCTCGAGGCTGCACGCCCGTCCTTCCAGCACATGACCACCCCGGCTGACCGTGAAGTGCTGCCCGGAGTCGGACCAGCCCCTCTCGTCCTGGTGAAATCGTTGGATGTCCTTTGCCAACCTCACCGCCCGCTCGCGGGAGAAGTCGGTGGTGTTGTGCGCCGGCTCCCCGGTGTGGTGAAGGATGATCTTCCGGGTGGTGCCTTCGAGCAGCACCACCCCAGGGGGCTTCGGCCGGCGGGCACCCCAGCTGCCGCAGTCGATGATCCAGGGGAACATGGCGCTGGGCACGGCGTCGGCAGTGTCGGTTTCGCGCTTGATCACCATTGATCCTCCATGATCTCGAAGCTGAGTGGGTCGCGGGGCCGCCTGGAGGAGCTGCCGGTAGGCGGATGCGGCACCGGCGTGCTGCCCGAAGACCGTGGCCGCGGAGATGACTACCGGCGCCGGCGCCAGAAGGGGCGCGAGGTCCACCGCTGTTCCCTCTTGTACGCGTCGCGGTGGTGGCGGCGGTACGCCGCCCGGATCCTGGCAAGGTTCGCGGCGTACTCCGGTAGGGCGTCACGCTCGCCGCGGAGGTGCCGGTCGATGGCTCGGCCGGCGACGAGCCCGGCGTAGAGGGCGGTGAGGATGCCCTGGCTGGAGAGAGGGTCGAGGGCGATGGCGGCGTCACCAGCGGCGATCCACCCGTCGCCGTACGGGAGGGTGAGATGGCTGCTGTGGGCGGCGACCCGCCGCGGTGGGGACCATTCTCCGACATCCTGAACAGGAGCCGTCACATGGTGGAGCCTGGCCAGCAGCGCCCGGTACCGGACCGGCCGGTGCAGGTCCGCCGGCGCCAGATCGGCATCGGTGAAGTAGGTGAGCACCCGGTGCCCGTTCGGAGCGGGCGCGGCGTACCACCACCCGTCGGGCGCCGCCTCGACCAGCGAGGCGGCCGGGACCGGATCGGCTGCGGGAACTCGGACTTCGACGCCGATGAGCCGGTCGGTGGTCTGGTAGTGGCCGCCGTGGCGACGGGCGATGGCCCCGGCCCGGCCGGTCGCCTCGACCAGCCACGCGCACCTGACCCGACGGGCCCCCGTTGCGGTGCGCAGCCGCAGAGTCCACGCACCGCCCGGCTCGCGCACGGCCTCGGCGACCCGTGTGTCGTCGAGGGCCCGGGCTCCGGCGGCCACGGTGGCCGCGCGTAGTTGGCGGTCGTAGAGCGGCCGGTCCAGGTGCCAGCCGTGCCCATACGGGTCGAGAATCGTGTCGACACGGGCAAGGGTTTCCGAGTCCCAGGCCGAAAGGTTGGCCAGGCACCGTTGGTGGCCGCCGGCCGCGTCCGGAGTGGGCAGGCCAAGCTCGTTCAGCATGCGGCGGGCCGCCCCGGGCAGGGCCTGCCCGGCCCGCGGCGTGCGGTGGCCGGCGTCGGCGAGCAGAACCGAGCGGCCGGCGCAGACCAGGGCCGCGGTGGCGGCGGTACCGGCGGGACCGCCGCCGGCCACCACGACGTCGTACCAGGAATCGGGCGGCGGGCCGCCTTCGCTCACCGCTGGTCCCGGTACGGGCTGACCTTGTCGAAGCGGCCCACCAGCACCTCGTCGGAGTCGAACGGGCTCTGCTCGATGACGTATCCGACCTCGTCATCGGAGACCCCTGCACCGTCGGCCGTCTCGGGCACGTGCAGGGCGATCAGGTTTCGGGTGTACGGCACCTGGTCGAGGTCGAGCAGTGGCGTGGACTCCACCCGCATGACAGCGGGAAAGGTGCCGTCGTCAGGGCCGTCGCGGGTCTCCACGATGCCGAGCTTGGACCAGACCTCCACCATCTGCTTGTGCTGCTGCTCATCGTCGCCGTGCAGCGCCCGGAACCACACCGCCCGCTGCTCGAATGCCTTGCGCCGCACCTCGATGTCCTGGTGCGTGTCCATGACCGTGCGGTAGTCGGCTTCGGTGAGCACATGGTTGGGCACGGTCGCGGGCCACCACGTCGGCAGGTACGGGTCGAACCCGGCGGTGAAGCCCATCTCCTCCTGACTGGCGTAGCCGGAACGGCACTCAGAGGTGTCGGTCTGCCACGGCACGGCCATCCAGCGGATGAGGTCGCCGGGAGCCTGGGCGTACAGCGGGCCGTCCACCGCCATCGCGGTCTGCGGGGTCAGCCAGGGCCCGTAGAACGGCTCCTGCCAGCCGCTGGGCCGGTGCCGGATGCGGAAGCGGCCCTGGTACATCGACGGATGCCGGATGGGCCAGGTCACCTCGCAACCCGGGTGGAACGCGTCGGCCAGGCAGAAGTCGAGCGCCGCGCGGTCGAGCGTCTCCGGTTGCAGATCCAGTGCCACGTCACGGAACTGCCTGCCGGAGGCGGGCGGGTCGCCCGGCACGAACCTGCCCGCCGCCCAGTAGCGGAACATGCGGTACTGGGCGGGTGACAACGTCACGTGGTGGCGCACCGAGCGGGGCGGCACCGACATGGCGTCGCCGTAGATCCATGGCCACGGCACCGGGGAGATCCCGTCCCGGTCGATGTGGCGCAGCGCCGTGTAGATCTGGGTGCGCAGCTCCGCGTACTGCTGATCGGGACGGGCGAGCTTGGCCATGACGGAGTCGTCGAGAAAGTAGTCGGCCCCGCCCCAGCCGAACCGGGTGGCGAACCCGTGGTTGACCCATTGAAGCTCGGTCATCCGGCGCAATACGGGCGCGATGTGCTCGTGGAACGACACCTCGGGAAAGGGCAGCACACCGCTGGCGACGTGCATGTCGAACAGCAGGTCGTACAACGTGCGCACGCTCTTGACGCCGGGCGCGTAGTCGGGCGGTCCGACGATGACCCATGCCGGATCCACCGGTATCTCGCGGCCGTCGATGGTCACTTTCGCGGTCACGGGTCCGTCGGAGACGTCGTCGTGCCAACCATCGTTGTTGGCATACGACTTCAGCGTCTCGTACTTCTTGTCGTACGGAGCGGCGGCACCCTTGCCGCCGAGGACCAGCAGCCGCCCTTCCTCATCGGTGTGCAGCTCGCCGAGATAGACGGGGATGCCCATGAACTTTCCCGTGTCGAAGACAGCACCGGTGCTGACATTGACACCACTGACCTCGCGGGGACCGGGCTTGATCTCCAGCCGGTCACGCTCGGCGCGCGGCACGTCGGCGTTGCGCAGCTCGGCGTTCTTGGCCTGCTCGGCTTCGGGGATGTCCATCGCCAGCCGGAACTGGTACCAGGCGGCCTTCTTGTTGGCCAGCTCGACGCTCCAGCGCAGGGACGTGCCCTCCTGGGGAAGGATCTCCTTGACCACTTGGCCTTTGGCGTTGTACCCGTACACCCGGAACCGGGCGGCCTGACGTTTGATCGCCCCGGACCGGTCCCGGTAGAAGCCCGGTTCACGAGGCGGAGGATCCGGCATCTCCGGGCCGATGAAATACTCACTGTCGCTGTTGCCTACCCGCGCCACACCGATCGCCGGGTGAACAGCCGCGCGGATGATTTCCTCTGCCATTAGAATCTTTCGCTTTCCATCTGACGGAACAAGCATCCACCAGGAGATTAGCGAGCTGCGGAGGCTTGCATTCGGCGAACGGCGTCAGGCGGCGGATCTGGTGCTGCTCAGCGGGATCAGGCCGTGTCCCGCAGTCGGGTGCAAAGACCGACCACCCGCCTTCTCCACCAAACTGACCACACCCGCTCGGCGCGGCCACCCGTCTGAGATGTTCGGGCTCCTTGGCCGCTCGGGGCCACCTCGCCGCCCAGCGATACGACCGGCTACCAGAAGCCCTCTTCGGCAGCGTGCCCCTACGTGGAGGTCAACTCCTGCGCCAGCCGATCCAGACCGCCCTTGATCAGCTGCGCGTACGCGTCATCGCCAAGCGCGCCGATCCCCGCTTGCGCACGCTGGAGGCACTCGCGGGCACGGCCGAGGTCGCCGAGCTTCCGGTAACACTCACCCAGGTTGAGATGCAAGGACGGGTACAGAGCGGCCACCGACATCGGCACTCCAGCCTGCGCAACCCGGTCAGACGGGCCGGGTGGACGGCGGCGAGGCCTGGTTGACTGTGCGACATGACCTTGTTGGTCAGGTCGCTCGTGCCGTCGCCTTCAGGGTTATGTTGCGCACGGGTCCGCTGGTAATGCAGGCGGCAGCGCCGGCGAGTGCGAGGGCGGCGGCGGCGAGGAACGCGGTTCGTAACCCTGCCTGGTCGGTGATGAGTGCGGCGGCTGCGATGGACAGTGGGGACACGCCAACGGTGGCGAGGGCGAACAGGCTCATGGTGCGGCCGAGAATGTCGGGGGGTGTGTCGGCTTGGATGATCGGTAGGACGATCCCGGCGACGGCACCGCCGACCGCGCCGAGGGCAACCGAGAGCGTAAGGGTGGCCGGTAGGTCGACTGCGGCGGGGAAGAGGCTCATGACGATGGCGCCGGTGCAGGCGGCGCCGGCGACGACGAGCCCTGGTGCAGGTAGGCGTCGGATGATCACGAGGACTAGTGCAGCTGCTGCGGCGCCGGCGCCAAGGGCCGCCATCAGCCATCCGAGGCCTTGAGCTCCCCACTGTCGTTCGGCGGCGAGGGCTGGAAACGCGGTGTTGATGACCCCGTTTACCGCGAACTCAAGCAGCGCGACCAGTAGGAGCAGGTTGCGTATCACGGGCTTGCCGAGGGCGTAGCGGAGCCCTTGCATCGCCTGACGGACGACGCCACCGGCACCGTCTTGATGCTGAGCCACAACGGGGCGGATGCGTAGGGCTGTCAGGGCTGCGGCCGACACGGCGAAGGTGGCCGCGTTGACGGTGAAGGAGGTGGACGGGCCTCCGATCGCCAGGAGGAGGCCGCCGAGAGGAGCGCCGATCAGGACGGCGGCGCGGGTGCCGAGTGCGCGCAGGTTCTGGACTCGGACGAGTTGGTCATGGGCTACGACGAGTGGGGCGAGGGCGTTGGTTGCGGGATAGAAAAGTGCGTCGATGACGCCGAAAATCAGTGCGAGAGCCAGGAGCAGGAGGATCGTTGCACCGGCGGCGGCGATCACGGCGGCCGCGAGCATGAGCAGGGCACGCAGGATGTCGCTGCTGAGGGCGACGCGTCGAGGGCCGAGGCGGTCGACGAGCGTCCCGCCCAGGAGCATGAAGAGTGCGCGGGGCACGGCGCCGGCGGCGAGGACCAGACCGGCGCCGGCTGGACCTGCTTCCTGTACGGCGGTCCACGCGATCGCCAGGAAGAAGATCTGGTCTCCGATGAGGGAGACCGGCTCGGCGGTCAGCCAGCAGAGCAGCCGCCAGCGCGGTTGGTTCGGCGTGACGACGGCGGATGAAGTCTTTGTGGCCTCGGTCATGAGGTCACCTCATTGGGAAGGCATGGACGAACACGAACATGCTGCGCGTCGCCTCTTCAGCGGCAGGGGCAGCGCTGTCGGTCGGACGGCTGTTGTCCCGAAAGCGCAGGAGCACCTCGGTGAGTTGCTCGCGCAGGAGATCCACCTCGGCGCGGCTCAGGTTGAGGACTATGTCGGAGCCGAACGCGGCGGCGCGGAACTCGTCCTCGGCGTCCGGACCGCTCGCGAAGAACTCCTGCAGATGCTCGAAGTGGATGCCAGCCTGGCCACGGTGCAGGACCTCCATGTCACTCACCGTGTCGGATCCGAGACTGTCGGCAGTGAAGGAGAGGCCCTGGGTTGATCGCTTCCAGTAGCGCTCCCGGCCTCGGGCGGGGGCCGCGTCGTCCTCCTCGAGCACACCCAACTCGGCCATCCGCGAGAGATGGTAGAAGGCCAGCTGAGCAGTGGTTCCCACATCCTTGGCCAGGCTCGTAGCAGTCGCCGAGCCGCGCTTGGCGAGTGCGTAGTACAGGCGCAGGCGCAGCGGGTGGGAGAAGGACTTCAAGACCCCCACCTGGGCCACTCGCCTGGGTTGCTGTTCGTCCACAGTGTGCACGATATGTGACGGACAGGCCTTATTCAAGAGTTCTTGAATTAATCGCCGATCGAAGTTTCAGGATTCCTTTTACAGGACCCCTTGACCCACTAAATCGATGCGAGCTAGCTTCACCTCGCGGCCGCACCCATTGACACATCTGGCTCTCTACGGGGGATGTGCTCCACGTGTTCGACGACGCCCCCATCGCCACCACTGCTGGTGGACCGGCAGACCGCAACGTGAACGTCATCTGCTGACCTTCTCCTTCGGAGAGGCAGTAGATCCACAGAGGCCGGGTACCGCTGTATAAGCGGCACCCGGCCTCTGTACGACCTGATCGCTGCCATCCGCGCGTTCATCGACGGCTACAACGAGCGCTGCCAGCCGTTCCGCTGGACCAAGACCACCGACCAGATTCTCGTCAAGGCCCAGCGCACCCCTTCCGCGTGACGTTAGAGATCACGCCAAACGTGCGGCTCCTGGTAGGCATGCCACCCGCGAAAGAACCACTCCGTCAGATCCCGCAACCGCTCCAGGCAATCCTGGTAGTACTGCGCCGGCTGCGGCCGAGGGAAGTTCGGGTGCGCGGTCCACTCCGCCACGAAGTGTGAGACCTCGTAGAACCCCTCAGCCACCCAGCGCGGCAGGTCGTCATGACTCTCGTACTGCTCACAGCCCACCCGCATCGCCTGCTCCAACCGGCTGAACGCCGCCCGGTCCCAGACGAGTTCACAGCGCAGTCGGAGCAGGAAGCTCCCCTCCACGGACTCGAACTCTCGCCTCAGCACCCTCAAAGCGTCATCCACGTCTGCATCGTGGCAGCCCGGTACGACGACTCGGCACCGTCAAACTTATTCAGACACGCGACACTATTGCGGCCAGACCCACCGCCGGACGACACTTCGGGCAAACCACCGAGACGCGGTTCGACGCCGGGCGTCCGCGAGTTGCCGGCACTCGGATCGGACTCCTCGGTGGATACGGGCAGCAGCATGACCGGTTCGTCGTGGGCGAACTGAATGGCGAGGTGATGCGCGTCGTCGGCGAATACCAGCTGGTTCTACCGGACGGGGCTGCGCTTCCGGCTCGCGTGACGGTGGTCGGCCGCGGTCCGGTGCTGCACCTGATCACCGCCGAGCGCTGGTACCAACTGAGCCTGGACGCCGCTCCCGCGAGGTGACCGATATGGGCGTCACGGGGTCCTGCTCGGCGGCGAAGACGGCAGCGTCATCGGGCGGCGCGGTCCGGCCCCCCGTCCGTCCTGGCCGGCGTCAGCCGGTAGACCGAGAAGACGAAGTCGGGGCAGACCATCTGGCACGCGGTGCAGCCGGTGCAGCCCGGTGTCAGCTCCGGAAACCGGTAGCCCATCTCGTTGACCTCGTCGGACATCACGAGCACCTCGGGCGGGCAGGCGATGACGCACAGCTCGCAACCCTTGCAGCTCTCGACGTCGATGACCAGGGTGCCCCGGCTGCTTCTCGTCGCGTTCTCCGGTGCCGTCACGGGCGTACTCCTCCGGTCGTGGCCCGCACGATGCCGAGCAGTCGGGCCCGGTCCCCGGTGGCGGGCGGCGCGGCCTCCGCCGCGAAGACGCCGCGTCGTTGCAGCGCCCGCACCGCGTTCTCGGCCGTCATCAACACGTGGTCGAGGCTCGCCTCGGCGGCGGCCTCGGGATCGCCGGCCGTCAGCGCCGCGTGTTCGCGGCGCAACGCGGCCCGTTCCTCGTCCATCGCGTCCTCGATCGAGAACCTGGCCGCGACCGGCACCAGACCGCTGAAGGTACGCAGCAGCGCCCTGAGGTGCGGCCCGGCGGCGGCGAGGTTGACCACCTTGCGGAACTCCCGGGCCAGCCGCTCGAACTCGTCCACCTGGTCGCAGCCGCCCAGCGCCTCGATGAGCTTGTCGAGCGTCTCGCGCAGCCCGGCGTCGCCGGACGTGGCCGCCCGGCTGCTGGTCAGCGCGCTCAGCATGCCGTACAGCTCGAACGCCTCGCGGACCGTGCCCGCGTCGAAGGCGGAGACGAACGCGCCCCGGTAGTGCGGCATGCTCACCAGGCCGTCGCGCTCCAACTGCATCAGCCCCTCCCGGACCGGGACCCGGCTGACGTCGAGGGTGGTGGCGATGCTGTCGAGGTCGATCCGGTCACCGCTGCGCAGCGTGCCGTCGAAGAGCAGCCCGAGAATGTGTCCGGCGACGGCCTCACCCGCCTTCGCCCGTACCAGTGCCGTCATGTGACCAACTCCCCGAGTGGATAGCTCTGCTCCAGCGACCCGCCAAGATAACCAGGGCCCTCGCCGGCCGGCACGAACCATCCCGTGGGGCACATGGTGAGGATCTCCACCAGGCTGAACCCGGCACCGGAGAGCTGCGTCTCGAAGGCGCGGCGCAGCATCCGTTTCGTCTGGGCCACCCCACCGGCGGTGGAGACCGCGCCCCGGGCGACGTAGGCGCTGCCCTGCAACCCCGCGACCAGATCGGCCACCGGGATGGGGTATCCGTGCGCCTCCGCGTCCCGACCGGCCAGGCTGGTCTTGGTCCGCTGGCCGAGCACGGTGGTCGCGGTGAGCTGGCCGCCGGTGTCGCCGAAGACGCCGTTGTTGAGCATGACGCAGGTGATCTTCTCGCCCCGGGCGGCGGCGTGCAGGACCTCCTGGAGCCCCTCGTTGGCCATGTCGCCGTCGCCCTGCATGGTGAACACGGCGCACTCCGGCCGGACCCGCTTGATACCGGTGGCGCAGGAGGGCGCCCGGCCGTGCAGGCACTGGAGCACGTCGACGTCCATGATCCGTACGAAGCTGCCGTAGCAGCCGTGCCCCACCACCCCGATGGTCCGCTGCACGATGTCGAGTTCCTGAAGGACCTCCAGCAGCAGCCGCAGCGCGACCGGCTCGCCGCAGCCCGGGCAGAGCGAGTGCTCGCCGAGGAGCAGCGACGGTCGTGGGTCGGCCACCTTGCGGGCGGGCACCGAGGGCGGGCCCGACGTGTCGATGACGATCTGTTCCCGGGTCATGCGGAGGCACCTCCGGTGAGTGCGGCGAGGATCCGGTCCCGGATCGCCGGCGCGTCCATCAGGTCGCCGTAGGCGAGGCCGGACTCGGCGATGCTGACTCCGCCGATGAACCGGACGGCCGAGCGGTCGGCGGCGTGGATGCGGACGTCGTCGAGCATCTGCCCGGCGTTGAGTTCGAACACGAGCACCCGGCGGGCCCCGGTGGTGGCGGCGGCCAACGCGTCCCCGGGGAACGGCCACAGGGTCACCGGCCGGAACCACCCGATCCGGTGTCCCTCGGCGCGCAGCTGCTCGACCACGTACTCGACGAAGAGCGCCGCGGTGCCGAAGGCCACCACCACCGTCTCGGCGTCCTCGACGTGCGCCTGCTCGAACCGGGCCTCGGTGGCGGCGATGGCGTCGAACTTGTCGGCCACCGCCCGCCAGTGCCGGTCCGGGCCGGGGCCCGGGTCGGTCGCCTTGCCCATCGCCCAGGTCCAGACCTGGCGGGACCGGCCGGTGCCGCCGCCCGTGCCGTCGAGCACCCAGTCCCGCTCCGGCAGCGGCCCGTGGTCCTGGGGCGCCACGGTGACCGAGACGCGGGTCTGGGCGATCAGGGGGTCGCCGTACAGGATCACCGGGGCGCGGTACAGCTCGGCGAGGTGGAAACTCAGTTGGGTGTGCGCGACCGCCTCGGTGACGTCCTTCGGCGCGAGGGTGATCGTCCGGTAGTCCCCCCAGCCGCCGCCGCGCGTGCACTGGAAGTAGTCCTGCTGGTTGCGGGCCATGTTGAAGACGACGAACGGGGTCTGGTTGAGCGCCGCCTCGGCGATCGTCTCCTGCATCAGGGCGATCCCCTGGCCGCAGGAACCCGTGGCGGCCCGGGCGCCGGCCGCCGCCGCGCCGAGCACCATGTTGACCCCTTCGATCTCGCTCTCGGCGTTGACGCACACCCCACCGGCCGCCGGCAGCTCGCGCGACATGCTCTCGAGCAGGCCGGTGAACGGCGACATCGGGTAGCCGGCGAAGAAGCGGCAGCCGGCGGTGATCGCCGCCGCCGCGATGGCCGCGCTGCCCTCCAGCAACTCCCGGGTCACGACGTCACCCCCACCGGGGCGCCGACCGCCACCGCGGGCACGGCGGCGCCGGCGGCGAGCGCCCGGGCGTTGGCCGGGGCGTGCTGCCGGCGGTACGGCGGCAGCAGCTCGGTCATCGCCTCGACCAGCGCCTCGGGGTCGACCGCCCGGGCGACCGCGTTGTACGCCCCGAGCAGCACGAACCCGATCGCCTGGGGCGCGTCGACGGACTTCGCCACGGCGCTGGCGTCCACCGGGTACACGGTCGTCTCGGGCAGGCTCGCCGGGTCGACGAGCGGCACGTTCACCACCGCCGGCCCGCCGGGGCGCAGCCGCGCCAGGGCCGGCTCGCTGAACCGGTGGTGGACGACGATTGCCGACCAGGCGGCGGCGAGCACCGGCAGGCTCCGCAGCGGCGCGTCGCCGATCACCACGCCGGCCCGGGAGGGGCCGCCGCGCATCTCGCCGCCGTAGTCGGCGGTCAGCATGGCGTACCGCCCTTCGCGGGTGGCGGCGAGCGCGAGGGTCTTGGCGAGTAGCTGGATGCCCTGACCGCCGACGCCGGTGACCACGAGTTCACGCTCCATGCGGTCCTCCCCAGCTGAGTCCTTGACCTTGTTTGGATATTAGATACAAAATTCAATCGGCAAGGCAAGGGCCGTCCCGACCCCCGCCCGTCGGAAGGAGCACGATGCGCGCCGCCGTCCTGCACGGCTTCGGCGACCTCCGGGTCGACGAGGTGCCCGATCCGGAGGTCGGCCCCGGTGAGGTGCTGATCGACGTCTCGTGCGTACAGCCGAGCGTCACCGAGTGCATGCTGATCGCCGGTGAGCCGATCGCCCTGCACCGACGGCTGGCCGAGGCGCTGGCGGACGGCCCGGTCCGCTTCGGGGGGCACGAGTTCTGCGGGGTGGTCGGCGCGGTCGGCGCCGGGGTCCGGAACTACCGGCCGGGTGACCGGGTCACCGCCGTCGAGACGCTGACCTGCGGGCGCTGTGCCGCCTGCCGACACGACCGCGCCGACGCCTGCGTCCGGCCCGAGTTTCTGGGCTTCACCCGCCCGGGGGCGCTGGCCGAGCGGGTGGTCGTACCCGAGAGCGCCGTGGTGCCGATCCCCGCGGGGGTGAGCGCCACCGCGGGCGCGGCGATCCAGCCGCTCGCCGGGGCGCTGCACGCCCACGCCCTGGCCGCCGTCGCGCCGGGCGAGAGCGTCCTGGTCCTCGGCGCCGGCGTGATGGGCCTGCTCGCCGTCCAGGTCGCCCGCCGGGGCAACGCCGGCCTCGTCGCGGTCAGCGGCCGGAGCCCGGCCAAGCTCGCCCTGGCCCGGCGGTTCGGCGCCGACCTCGTCATCGACGCGACGACGGACGGCACCGAGGGGGACCATCCGGTGCTGACGGCGATCCTGGCGGCGACCGGGGGCGTCGGCGCGGACGTGGTCGTCGAAACCGCGGGCGGGTCACCGGGGCACGGCCTGTCCGGCGTGGACACCCTGGAGCTGGCCGCCCGCTGCGCCCGCCGGGGTGGCCGGGTGGTCGGCGTCTCGGTGCTGCCCGACGGCGCGCCGGCGCCCCTCGGCCTGCTCCGCGAGCGGGCGGTCTCCCTGCTGCATCCCCGTTCCGGCGCCGGCGGATACTCCCCCTCCGGAACCGTCTTCACCCAGGCCCTGCGCCTGGTGGCCCGCTCCGACGTCGACGTGGAGTCCCTGGTGACGCATCAACTGACCGGCATCGAGGCCATTCCGGAGGCGGTGCGGATGACCCGGGACAAGACGAGGTACGGCGCGATCAACCCCGCCCAGGTCCGGCTCGGCGCCGGCTGGGGGCAGCCGTGAGCCTGCTGATCGGCGAGATCGTCCGGCTGACCGCCCGGATGACCCCGACCGCCGTGGCGGCCACCCTGTGCGGCCGACGGATCACCTTCGGCGAGCTGGACCGGCAGGCGAACCGCACGGCGAACGCCCTCGCCGGGCTGGGGGTGCGGGCCGGCGACCGGGTGGCCTGGTCGGCGGCGCCGACCCTGCGTACCCTCGACGGTTTCGTCGCCTGCGCCCGCCTCGGGGCGGTCTTCGTACCGCTCAATCCGGGCCTCTCCCCCGTCGAGACCGAGGCCGTGCTCGACTACCTGGAGCCCCGCCTCCTGGTCAGCGACCGGACGGACGCGCCGGCGGGAGCACCGCTGGCCGGCCTCGGCGGGGCACCGGGCGCCGGTGCCGACCTCGACGCGCTCACCGCCCGGGCGGCGGCCACCGCGCCGGCGGGCGCCGACCGGCTGGCCGACACCGACCCGCACATCATCTACCTCACCAGCGGCAGCACCGGTCAGCCGAAGGGCGCGCTGGTCAGCCACCGGGCCAGCTGGCTGCGCGCCGCGCCGGGCGGCGGCACCTTCACCGCCGCGATCCGCGGCCCGGGCGGCGTGTTGTGCAGCTTCCCGCTCTACCACTACGGCGGCTGGCACTACGTGCTGGAGGCGTGGCAGAACCGGACGGCCGTGCACCTGGTGCCCCGGGCCGACGCGGCCCGGCTGATCGACGTGGTCCGCACCGAACGGCCGGCCGCGCTCTACTGCATCCCGGCGGTGTGGGAGCGGCTGCTCGACAGCGAGCACCGGCGGGCCGACCTCTCCTCGCTGCGGCACGCCGACACCGGCACCTCGGCCCTGCCGGCCGATCTGGTCGCGCGGATCAAGGACCGGTTGCCCGGCACCACCACGACCATCCTGTACGGCTCCACCGAGGCCGGTCGGATGAGCGCGCTGCCGGACGCGGACCTGGCCCGGAAGCCGGGCAGCGTCGGCCGGCCGGCCTTCCCGGGCGCCCTCTGGGTGGCCGCCGAGGGCGTCGGACAGGTCGGCGAGGTGCTGGTCACGGGCCCGGCGCTGATGTCGGGCTACCACCGGTTGCCCGCCGAGACGGCGGCCGCTCTGCCGGACGGCGTCTACCGATCGGGCGACCTGGGCCGCCTGGACGAGGAGGGCTACCTGCACCTCACCGGCCGGGTCCGGGAGGTGATCCGGACCGGGGGCGAGTCGGTCTCGCCGGTCGAGGTGGAGGCGGCCCTGCGCGGCCTGGCCGGCGTCGTCGACGTGGCCGTGGTCGGCCTGCCCGACGACCGTTGGGGCGAGGTCGTCTGCGCGGTCCTGGTGCTGGCGCCCGGCGCCACCCCGCCGGACGTCGGCACGGTACGCGGCCACGTCGCCGGTCGGCTGGCCGGTTTCAAGCAGCCGCGCCGGGTGGTCGTGCTGCCGGCCATCCCGCGCACTCCCGCCACCGGCCAGGTGCAGCGGTCGCGCATCCGGGAGTCGCTGCGGAGCGCCTCGTGACGGCGGGCGGGGTCAACCGGCGCGGAGCCGGGCGCGGAGCTCGGCCTTGGCGATCTTGCCACCGGAGCCACGCGGCAGGTCGTCGACGATCTCCAACCGCTCCGGCCAGTTCTCCTTGCTGACACCCCGGTCGGCGAGGTGCGCGCGCAACCCGTCCAGGTCGAGCGTGGCACCGGGACGCGGGACCACCACCGCGCACACCCGCTCGCCGTACGTCGGATCGGGCACCGCCACCGCCGCCACCATGGCGACCGCCGGGTGCGAGCCGACCTGGTCCTCCACCGCCGCCGCGCTGACGTTCTTGCCGCCCCGGATGATGAAGTCCTGCTTGCGGTCGACCACCCGCAGGTAGCCGTCCGCGTCGCTGGTGCAGATGTCCCCGGTCAGCATCCACCCGTCGGGGGTGAAGAGGCGTTCGTTGGCCGCCGGGTCGGCGAAGTAGCCGAGGCAGGTCGCCGGGCCGGCGCAGGCCGCCTGGCCGGGGCCGCCGGCGGCGGTGACGTCGGTGCCGTCCTCCGCGAACAGCCGGACGTTCATCTCGTCGATCACCCGGCCCGCCGTCCGCAGCCGCGCGTCGATGTCGTCGTCCATCGTGGTACGCGACAGCGCCCCGGTCTCGTTCGAGCCGAAGAACTGGAGTACGCGGGCACCGGTACGGCGCTCGAACTCGGCGGCCCGCTCGAAGGGCACCGCCTCCCCGCCGGTGAACATGCACCGCAGCGAGCTGAGGTCGTAGCGGCCCGGGTCGGCGTTCAGCATCATGATGAACTGCGTGCTCACGCAGCAGAGCACGGTCACCCGTTCCCGCTCGATGAGCTCCAGCGCCCCGGTGGCGTCGAACCGGGGCATCACCACCGTCGGCGCGCCGAGCAGGGTGGGGGTGAAGTTGGCCGTCCACTGGGCGAAGCCGTACGGGGCGGGGATCAGGGTGAGGAAGACGTCGTCACCGGTGAGCGCGCCGGCCTCGACGGCGAGCTGGTGGTAGTACATCCACCGGTTCTGGTTGTGCACCACGCACTTGGGCATGCCCGTGGTGCCGGACGTGCCGTTGAGCAGGTGGATGTCGCCGAGGCCCAGGGTCCGCTCGGCGATCAGCGCCCGCTCGGCGTCGGTCGGGCCGGGCCAGCCCGCCTCCGTCACGGTCGCCGGCAGCTCCAGCCGGACCCGCAGCGGCAGACCCTCGACCAGCCCGGCGACCGGCGTGCCCCGGTGCTCGGCATGGCTGATCAGCGCGGTGGCGCCGCTGGTGGTGAGCAGGTGCCGCACCTCCAGCCGGCCGGCGCGCGGCCCGACGGCGACCACCACCACTCCCGCCTTCAGCGCGGCCAGATAGGCCACGTGCACCGCGACGCCGTCCGGGAGCAGTACGCCGACCCGCTCGCCGCGCGCGAGACCGTGCCGCAGCAGCACCGCGGCCAGCCGGTCGGAGAGGTCGTCGAGGCCCTGCCAGGTGACCCGGTCGGCCCCCGCGACGAAGGCGGCCCGCCCGCCGATCAGGCCGGCGTGCCGGCGTACCCGGTCGACCAGGGTGTCGTCGCCCCACCGACCCACCTCGGCCAGCCGCTGCGCGACGTAGCGCTCGTGGGCGCTGCCGGCGACCGGGGCCGTTCCGGGTGGGAAGAGAGCCGCGACCTCGTTCACCTGCATCGTCACCCCTACCAAACAAGCGCTTGTTTATGGCATTCTGTGGCCGTACGACGAGACGTGTCAAGGAGGCGGGATGCAGATCTGGCGAACCCCGGAGACGGTCGACCTACTGACCGCCGCCGTCGCGCCCGGCGACCGGATCGACCGATCGTTCGAGGTCGGCGCCGGCATGCTCACCGACCACGTGCCCGGTTCGCCACCGGTGCTGTCCACCCCCGCCCTGATCGGGCTCCTGGAGGACACCGCCGCCGGCATCCTGCGCCCCCGCCTCGCTCCCGGCGCCTCCTCCGTGGGCACCTGGATCGGGGTGCACCACCGCGCCCCGGCGCTGAGCGGTGACCGGGTCGACGTGGCGGCGACCGTCGCCACCGTGGCCGGCCGGTGGATCACCTTCGACGTGACCGCCTCCGTCGCCGGCCGCGTCATCGGAAACGGCCAGGTCACCCAGACCCTGATCCGGGCCACGAAAGCCTGAGTCACCCCGGCCTGCGCCGGCCGGGAGCAAGCCGAGAGGGGCAGGCAACGCCGAGGCCGCCCGACCCGGGCCAGGCCCGCCCCTCGCCCGCGAAACGGTCAGAGCAGGGCCCGCAGGGCCGCCTTGTCGACCTTGCCACCGACACCCAGCGGCAGGGCGGGCAACCCGACCAGCCGCTCCGGCCAGTTGACCTTGGACACGCCCGTCGCATCCAGGTGGACCCGCAGCTCGTCGAGGGTCAGCTCGCCGCCGTCGCGGGTCACCACGAAGGCGCAGACCCGCTCCCCCAGCACCTCGTCCGGCATGCCGAGCGCAGCGACCTGGGCCACGCGGGGGTGTCCGCCGACGGCCTCCTCCACCACCGGGGCGCTGACGTTGTGCCCGCCACGGATGATGAAGTCCGCCGTGCGCCCGGTGATCGACAGATACCCGTCCTCGTCCAGCCGCCCCAGGTCACCGGTGCGCAACCAGCCGTCGGGGCGGAAGAGCAGCCGGTTGGCTGGCTCGTCACGGAAGTACCCGGGGGCGCAGCCGGGACCGTTCACCGCCACCTGGCCCGGGCCGTCGGGCACGTCTTCCCCGTCCGGGCCGAGCAGACGTACCCGCATCGCCGGCACCGGCCGTCCGGCGGTGCCCAACCGCGCCGGGCGGGGGTCGGCCACCCGGGTCACCGAGATCGGCCCGGCCTCGTTGGACCCGTAGAACTGGAGCACGGCACAGCCGGTGCGCTCCTCGAACTCCATCGCCCGGTGCGCCGGCACCCGCTCGCCGCCGGTGAAGAGGACCCGCAGCGAGGAGAGGTCCCGCCGGGCGAACGACTCGTGGTTCAGCAACATGATGAACTGGCTGGTCACGGCCGCCAGGACGGTCACCCGGTGGCGCTCGATCAGCTCCAGCGTCCCGGCCGGGTCGAACTCGGCGGCCAGGACGGTGGGGAACCGGTACCGGGCCGGCACGACGTGGGCGCTCCAGAGACCGAAGCCGTACGGGGCGGGCAGCGCGCTGAGCACCACCTCGTCCGGACCGAACGCGCCGGCGTCGGCGGCCAGCGCGGCGAAGTACTTGCGCACGTTCATGGTCTGCCGCACGCACTTGGGTCGCCCGGTGGTGCCCGAGGTGGAGTTGAGGAAGAACAGGTCGTCCGGGCCGAGGCCACGACCCTCCAGCAGGTCGACGGCGGCGGGCACCGACGGCATCGGCAGGTCGACGCCGTCGCGGCGCAGCACCGGCTGCCCGCCGACCAGATCCAGTTCCAGGTGTGCGGGCGCGCCGGTGGCGTGGGCGATCTCCGGACCGGGCCGGCCCCGGTGCACGGCCCGGCTGACCAGCGCGACGGCCTCGGTGTGCCGCAGCAGGTGGCTGATCTCGGCGTCACCCGCCCGGGGCCCGAGCCCCAGCGTGACCAGCCCCGCCCGCTGCGCGGCCAGGTACGCGACGTGCGTGAGCGCGCCCCCGGTGAGCAGGACGGCCAGCGGTCGCTCCGGCGGCAGGCCGGCGAGCACGTACGCGCCGGCCAGCCGGGTCGCCGCCGCGTCGTACTCCCGCCAGGTCAGCGTCCCCTCCGGGGCGTGGAAGGCCACGGCCTCCGGTGTGGCTACGGCGTTGCGGGCCACCAGGTCGGCGATCGTCTCGGCGTCCCAGGAACCGTCGGCGTGGTACCGCTCGATCGTCGCCGCGGAGAACTCAGACACCTGCCCCACCGTCCATTCGTAGCACCGCACCGGTGGCGAACCGTGCCTCCGGTGAACCGAGATAGGCGATCGCGCCCGCGATCTCCTCGGGTTGGGACACCGGCGGGTCGACCAGTGCCCGGCCGTGTGCCAGCAGCCTCGGGTCGGCGGCCGGCACCGGCGGCAGGTTCCGGGTCAGCCCGGTGTCGATCGAGCCGGGGCAGACGCAGGTGACCCTGACCCCCGCCGGGGCGTACTCGACGGCGAGCGCCCGGGTCAACGCGACCACCCCGCCCTTGGCCGCCGAGTACGCGGCGCTGTAGCGGTATCCCCGCACCCCCGCCAGCGACGAGACCGTGACCAGCGCGCCACGGGCCGCGCCCAGGTGCGGCAAGGCCGCCCGCGCGGTCAGGAAGGTGCCGGTCAGGTTGACCGCCAGCATCCGCTCCCACTCGGCGAGCGGGACGTCGGTGGTGTGGCCGAAGGAGGCCACCCCCGCCGCGGTCACCACCAGGTCCAGGCCGCCGCCCCACGCGAGGGTCCGGTCCACCGCCTCGCCGACCGCCGCCTCGTCCCGGACGTCCCCGGCGAGTGCCAGGCCGGCCGGGCCGAGGCCCGCGTCGTCGGCGTGCAGATCCAGGCAGGCCACCCGGGCGCCCTCGGCCGCCAACCGGCGCGCGGTGGCCCGGCCCAGCCCGGCGGCGGCGCCGGTGACCAGCGCGATCCTGCCCTCGTACCGGCCCCTCATCGGTCCGCCGCACCACCGTCGGCCGGCGCCGCGGACCGCCTCCTCGCCGGCCGGGGCCGGTGGGGTCGCGTCCACGGTCATGCGGTTCACCGCCTGGAGGTCGAGCGCGTCGTCCTCGGTCATCCGCTCGTCAGCCATCGCCGCCTTCTCGCCGCCGGTCGCCCTGCCGTCCGCGGTCGGCCCACCCGCATCGGCTGGATCAGCACGACTCGATGTTCAGGGCCGCGCGCGCTAAAACTTACCAAGCGCTTGGTTGGTTACGCTACCCTGGATCCGGAGCGACCCGACCCGTCGATGCCGCCGGTACACTCTCGGGGGCCGCCCGGCGGGAAGCCCTTCCGACGTCCAACGACCAAGACCCTGTTCCGTCGAGTCTGTCTGCGAGAAAACATGGCGCGAGAGCCTGGAGTCCGGCGCGAGGCGATCCTCGGCAGCGCCGCCGCCCTGTTCGCCAGCAAGGGGGTGGCGGCGACCACGGTCCGGCAGATCGCCGACGACGTCGGCATCCTCTCCGGCAGCCTCTACCACCACTTCGACTCCAAGGAGTCGATGGTCGACGAGATCGTCTCGTCCTTCCTCCGGGACCTCCAGCAGCGCTACGCGCAGGTCCTGGCACAGGAGACAGACGCCCGCCAGCGCCTGCACGACCTGATCGTAGCCTCGCTGGAGGTCGTCGAGGCACACCCGCACGCCACGGAGATCTACCAGAACGACGTCAACTACCTGTTGCAGTTCGACCGGTTCGACTATCTCCGCAACGCCGGCCGGGAGGTGCAGACCGCCTGGCTGACCGTCATCGAGGCCGGCCTCGCCGAGGGCACCTTCCGCGCCGACGTCGACCCGAAGATCCTCTATCGACTGATGCGGGACGCCGTGTGGTTGTCCGTACGCTGGTTCAAGCCCAGCGCCGACCACCCCACCTCCCGCCTCGCCGAGGACTGCACCTCGCTCTTCCTGGACGGCCTGACCAACCGCGCCAGGAACTGACCGACCGGGCACGGCGCCTAACGGTGCCGGCCGAGGTCGCCGGCGAACGCGTCGGCCACCGCGGCGACCGTCCACTGCGACATCCGCACGCTGGCGGCCTGCCGGGGCGGCGTCACCAGCGACAACTCGTCGCCGTCGATCCGGACGACCTGACCGGAGACGCCGGCCGCCGCGTCGGAGAGCAGATGGATGACGGCCGGGGCGTTGCTGGCCGCGGACTTGCCCACGTTCTGCCCCCGCGCCCGGTCGCCCAGGTGGCGCTCGAACGCCTCCGCCATCCGGGTGTGCGCGTTGGGCGAGACCGCGTTGACCCGCACCCCGGTGCCGGCCAGGTCCGCCGCCCAGCACCAGGTCAGTGAGGCGACACCGCCCTTGCTCGCACCGTACGCGGCGAGCGCCGCCGTGCCGGCCTGCGCGCCGGAGGTCACGTTCACCACCGAACCGGAGCCCTGCGCCAGCATCGCCCGGATCGCGTGCAGTCCGCAATGGGCGGTGCCGAGCAGGTTCACCTCCACCACCCGGCGGAACTCGTCGGGGTCCTGCTCGCGAGGGTCCGCCAACCGGAACAGCCCGGCGTTGTTGACCAACCCGTCGATCCGTCCGTACGCCTGGCGGCAGGTGTCGATCAACCGGCCGGCACCGGCCCAGGTGGCGATGTCCGAGTCGTCGGCCAGCGCCCCGATCGAGGCGGCCACCGACGCGGCGACCGTCGTGTCGACGTCGTTGACCACGACCGAGGCGCCCTCGGCGGCGGCGAGCCTGGCGTACGCCTCGCCCAGCCCCCGACCGGCGCCGGTGACGACGACCGCCTTGCCGGCCAGTACGCCGGGCATCAGGAGAGCCGCTCGATGATCAGCGCCATGCCCTGGCCGCCCGCCGTGCACATGGTCACCAGGCCGAACTGCCGGTCCCGGAACCGCAGCGCGTTGACCAGGGTGGTGGTCATCCGGGCCCCGGTCATGCCGAACGGGTGGCCGAGCGCGATCGCTCCGCCGTGGACGTTGAGCCGGTCGGGGTCGACCCCCAGCATCCGGTAGCTCGGGATCACCTGGGCCGCGAACGCCTCGTTCATCTCCACCAGGTCGATGTCGTCGATGGCGAGCCCGGCGTGGGCCAGCGCGCGTCGGCTGGCCTGCACGGGACCGAGGCCCATGATCTCCGGGCTGAGCGCGGAGACCCCGGTGGAGACCACCCGCGCCAACGGGGTCAGGCCGAGTTCGCGGGCGCGTACGTCGCTGAGCACCACCAGGGCGGCGGCGCCGTCGTTGAGCGGGCAGCAGTTGGCGGCGGTGACGGTGCCGTCGGGACGGAAGACCGGCTTCAGGGCGGCGACCTTCTCCAGGGTGACCCCGGCGCGCGGGCCGTCGTCGCGGTCGACCACGGTGCCGTCGGGCAGGGTGACCGGCGTGATGTCGGCGGCGAAGAAGCCGTCGGCGATCGCCCGCTCGGCCAGGTTCTGGCTGCGTACGGCGAACTCGTCCTGCTCCTGGCGGCTGACCCCGCAGTGCTGGGCCACGTTCTCGGCGGTGTGCCCCATGGCGATGTAGACGTCGGGCTCCAGCCCGGCGGAACGCGGGTCGGACCATTGCCCGCCGTCCTGGGTCAGGGCGGCGGTGCGCTGCTCGGCGGCGGCGTAGCGGGGGTGGTGGGTGCCGGGCATGCCGTCGGCCTTCCCCCGGTCGTAGCGGGAGACCATCTCCACGCCGGCGGAGACGAAGGCGTGCCCCTCCCCCGCCCTGATCGCGTGCAGGGCCATCCTGGTGGTCTGCACCGACGACGCGCAGTAGCGCTGCACGACGGTGCCGGGCACCTCGTCCAGACCTAGCCGCAGGGCGAGTATCCGGGCCAGGTTGTAGCCCTGCTCGCCGGCCGGCTGGGCGCAGCCCAGCAGGACGTCGTCCAGGGTCCGCGGATCCAGCGCGGGGACCTGCGCCAGGGCCGCCCCGGTGATCTCGGTGACGAGGTCGTCGGCGCGCATCCCGACCAGTGAGCCCTTGCCGGCGCGACCGATCGGTGAACGGGCCGCGGCGACGATGACAGCTTCCGGCATTGGTTCTTCCTCACTGAGTGACCGTCCAGCCGCCGTCGACCGGCAGCAGGACGCCGTTGAGATAGCCGGCGAGCGGCGCGAGCAGGAAGAGCACCGCGTGGGCGACCTCCTCCGGCCGGCCGGGGCGCCCCATCGGGTTGCGGGCGACGAGGTCGCGGCCGAGGTCGGTTGCGGCGAAGCCGGCGGTACGGGGGGTGTCGATCAGTCCCGGCGCGACCGCGTTGGCCCGTACCGCCGGGGCGAGCCGGGTGGCCAGGTGTCGGGTGTAACCGGCGATCGCCGCCTTTCCCGCGCAGTACCAGGCGGAATCGGTGCCGACCAGGTTCCCGGCGACCGAGGCGACGTTGACGACCGCCGCTCCGGCGCCGGGGCGGCCGGCGAGCCACGCGTCGGTGACCGTCCGCACGCTGCCCACGGTGAGCGCGAGCGCCCGGTCGAAGTCGAGGTCGGTGCTGCTCGCCGGGCCGGCGTTGTTGACCAGGTAACGGGCGGGGCCGCTGGCGGCGAGCGCCGCCCGTACCGCCGCGGGATCGGCCACGTCGACGGTCAGCGCGAGGGCGGCGCCACCACCGGCGACGATCTCGTCCGCCGTTCCGGCGACCGCCCGGTCCTGGACGTCCCACGCGGCCACCCGCAGACCGGCGGCGGCGGCCAGCAACGCGGTCGCCCGGCCGATCCCGCTGCCGGCGCCGGTGACGACAACCGTCTCACCGGCCGGAAAGGCGAAGTCCATGAAACGAACCTAGCAAGCGCTTGGTTGAATGGCAACGGTCCATCCGCCCGGCCGACCGACCGCGTGCACGACGCGCGTCGCGGCCGCCGGCCTTGCCGCGCCGTCACTCGCCCAGGATCTCGCGCCGATACCTGTCGATCGTCGTGGCGAGCAGTTCCGGGTCGCGTGGGTCGGCCCGGATGACCACCCGCGCCACGCCCAGCTCACGCAGGGCGTCCGCCTCCGCCCGGGTCCCCGGGCCCCGTACGGTCACCGCGACCTCGGCCGGATCCCGGCCGAGCGCCGCGCACTCGGCGCGGAGCCGGTCCAGCAGCCGGGCCAGGGCCGGCACGTCCACGCCGAGGGGTTGCAACTGCTGCCGTGTCGAGAATCTTTAGCGCTCTATGAGCTGCCATAGTGGTCGGGTGAACTTGAAGGAATGGGCTGCGTCCACCGGCGTCGCGTACATCACCGCTCGGCGGCAGTACGCGGCCGGGACGCTGCCTGTCCCCACGTACCGGCTAGGCCGCCTGATCATGGTCGGAGAGCCGGTGACAGGCGCGACGACAGATCCGGGCAGGTCGTGGTGTACGCCCGGGTGTCCTCGGCCGACCAGAAGTCGGACCTGGACCGGCAAGTCGCCCGCGTCACCGTGTGGGCCACTGGCCAGAAGCTCGGCGTGGACCGCGTGGTAATCGAGGTTGGCTCCGCGCTCAACGGGCACCGTAAGAAGTTCCTCGCCTTACTGCGTGACCCGCAGGTGTCGACGATCGTGGTCGAGCACCGGGACCGGTTCGCCCGGTTCGGGGCCGAGTACGTGGAGGCCGCTTTGGCCGCGCAGGGCCGCCGCCTGCTGGTGGTCGACCCGAACGAGGTCGACGACGACCTCGTTCGGGACGTGACCGAGATCCTGACGTCGCTGTGCGCCCGCCTGTACGGGCGACACGCCGCCGCGAACCGCGTCCGCCGGGCCGTCAAAGCGGCCACCGAGGACGACCCGGCGTGAAGGCCATCCAGGCGTACCGGTTCGCGCTTGACCTCACGCCCAGCCAAGAGCGCGATGCGCTCGCGCATGCCGGGGCCGCCCGGGTCGCGCACAACTGGGCACTGTCCCGAGTCAAGGCGGTCATGGACCAGCGGACAGCCGAACGTTCCTACGGGGTGCCGGACGAGCAGTTGACCCCATCGCTGTCATGGTCCCTCGCCGGGCTGCGCAAGGCATGGAACGCAGCCAAGCCCGACGTCGCGCCGTGGTGGGGCGAGGTGTCCAAGGAGGCGTTCAACACCGGTCTGGACGCCCTGGCCCGCGGCTTGAAGAACTGGTCCGACTCCCGCAAGGGCGCGCGGGCCGGACGCCCGGTCGGGTTTTCCCGGTTCAAGTCCCGCCGCCACACCACCCCGTCGGTGCGGTTCACCACCGGCGCGATCCGTGTCGAGCCCGACCGGATGCACGTGGTGCTGCCCCGGCTGGGTCGGTTGAAGCTTCACGAGTCCGCGCGGAAGCTGGCACGCCGTCTCGACAACGGCACCGCGCGGATCATGTCCGCCACCGTGCGTCGTGCCGGTGGCCGGTGGCACGTCGCGTTCTGCGTCGAGGTCGAGCGGGCCGACCGCGTTCCAGCCCGGCCCGGCAGTGTGGTCGGCGTGGACGTCGGGATCACACACCTCGCGGTGCTGTCCACCGGCGAACTCGTACCGAACCCGCGCCACCTGGCGGACGCGCAGCAGCGGATGCGCTCGCTGGGCCGATCCCTGTCGCGCAAGATCTGCCCAGACCGACGCACCGGCCGCCGCGCGTCAAAGCGGTGGCAACGAGCGGCGGCCCGGCTCGGCCGCGCGCACGCCCGGGTGGCGAACCTGCGCCGCGACGGCCTGCACAAGCTCACCACCCGACTCGCCACGACGTGCGGCGCGATCGTGGTCGAAGACCTCAACGTGACCGGGATGCTGCGTAATCGGCGGCTCGCCCGGCACATCGCCGACGCCGGATTCGCAGAGATCCGCCGGCAGCTGACGTACAAGACCTCGTGGAACGGTGGCCGGCTCGTTGTGGCCGACCGCTGGTACCCATCCTCGAAAACCTGCTCGGGCTGCGGCGCGGTGAAAACCAAGCTGGCCCTGTCCGAGCGTGAATACACCTGCGAGGCGTGCGGCCTAATCATCGATCGGGACCGCAACGCCGCCCGTAACCTGGCCGCCCTGGCGGCTGAGTTCGACACCGCCGGGAGTGGCCCGGTGGCAGCGCGTGGAGCCGACCAGAAGACCCGCACACGCGGGCCGGTGGCCGTGAAGCGTGAACCCGGCACGACGCCAGTCGGTCAGACCGGGACCGTCCTACCGCAAGGCAGGACTACCGATCTTGTGCTCACGAAAAACGCACTGAAAGGTAACGGATAGAAGTCGGTGGCGAAGCGGGCGGCGCGGCGCACGGCCGCGACGCTGTGCCCGCCGACCATGACGGGGACCCCGCCCGGTCGGGTGGGCCGTGGCGCGCTGTGCACCGCGTCGAAGCGCACGGCAGAGCCGTGATGGCTGGCCGGTGCGCCGGTCCAGAGCGCGCGCAGCACGTCGAGGTACTCGTCGGCGAGCCGGCCCCGACCGGTGAAGGGCACCCCGACCGCGTCGTACTCCTCGCGGAGCCAGCCCACCCCGACCCCGGCTATCAACCGGCCGCCGCTGAGCACGTCCAGCGTGGCCAGCCTCTTGGCCAGGCCGACGGGGTGGTGCAGGGGAAGGATCAGCATGGCCTGCCGAGCACCAGCCGGCTGCTGTGCGCCGCCGCGAAGGTCAACCACTCCAGCGGGTCGGGGATGTCGTCGGCGGGCCCCAGCCCCATCCGGCCGCTCGGGTCGTAGGGATAGCCGGACCGGTAGGTGTCGGGCACCACCAGGTGCTCCACCGCCCAGACCGACTCGCAGCCCAGTTCCTCGATCCGCCGCACGAAGGCCGCGGTGACGCCGGGATCGGCCGCGCCGCGCCCACCCAGCACCGGCATCACGCCGAGCTTGAACCCCATGCCGACAGCCCACCAATCCCTTGCTCGGCAGTGACCGGGCCCTGGCCAGCGACCGGGCCCGGTTCGTCACCGGCCAACTGCTCGCGGCTCACGGGCGGCCACCCGGGTGGCCGCCCGTGAGCCGCGAGCCCGGCGAGAGTCAGCTCGCCGGGCGCAGCTCGCGAGGACGTTGCACACCCATGGCGGCGCGGTACGCGTCGTCCAACGCACGGCCGCCCCCCTCCTCACAGGCCACCACCTCGCCCCGGACGAGTACGTAGCCACGGTCGACGATCCGGCGCAGCACCCCCAGGGCCGGCTCGGCGAGCAACACCGCCACGCCCTCGGCGGCCAGCGCGGTCACCGTCCGGCCGAGCTCCTGCACGATCAGCGGGGCCAGCCCGGTCGTCATCTCGTCCAGCAGCAGCACCCGGGGCGAGCCCATCAGCGCCCGCGCCACCACCAGCATCTGCTGCTCGCCGCCGGAGAGCACCCCGACCAGGCTGCGGCGGCGGGTCTGCAGGATCGGGAAGCGGTCCAGCGCGCCCTGCACGACGCTGCGCGGCAGGTGCAGCAGTTCCGCCATCACCTGGAGATTGTCGACGACGTCGAGGTGCGGAAAGAGCTGCCGCCCCTGTGGGACGATCGCGATCCCCGCCCGGGCCCGGGCCGCCGGCCGCAGCCGGCTGACGTCGGTGCCGTCCAGCAGGACCTGACCGGTGGCGGGCACCGAGCCGTAGGCGGCGAGCAGCAGGCTGCTCTTGCCCGCGCCGTTCGGCCCGACCAGCGCGGTGATGGTGCCGCCCGGCACCGTCACCGTCGCGGCGGAGAGGGCGCTGGCGTGCCCGTACCGGACGCTCAGCCCCTCCACCCGCAACTCATGAGCGGACATCCTCCACCCTCCCCTGTCGTCGCACCTGGTTGCCGGGCACGGCCGCGGCGTCGGTCCCGGCCGGGCCGGCATCGGCCGGCGCCTCGTCCCGGGCCCCACCCTCGTCCTCGGCGGCCTCGTCGTCGGCGTCGTGCGCGCCGAAGTAGACCCGCTGCATCTCCGGGCTGGCCAGGCACTCCCCCGGAGCACCGTCGAAGGCGACCCGGCCCCGGTCGAGCAGCAGCACCCGGTCGACCAGCCGGGCGACCAGGTCCACGTTGTGATCGACCAGGATCACCGCGTGCCCCCGTCGTTGGACGGTCCGGATGACCTCGGCGATGCCGGCGACACCCTGGGCGTCCGACCCGGCGAAGGGCTCGTCGAGCAGCAGGACCACCGGATCCTGGCCCAGGGCCCGGCCGACCTCGACCAGGCGTTGCTCGCCCAACGTGAGGTCACCCGCCATCCGGTCGAGCCCCTCGATGCCCAGTTCCCCCGCCAGTTGCCTGACGGCCTCCCGGTCGGCGGGGCGCTCCGGGCGCATTGCGCCGGCGAACGCGCCGACCAGCATCTGCCAGGGCGTGCCGTGCCGTCGCGCGTGCCGGCCGAGCAGCAGGTTGTCCCGCACGCTCAGGTGCAGCGCCAGCTGCGGGTACTGGAAGGTCCGCCCGAGGCCGACCCGAGCCCGCCGGGACGCCGGACCGGTGAGCTTGCGACCGCGCAGCAGCAGCTCGCCGGCGGTGGCCGCCTGCGCGCCGGAGATCAGGTCCACCAGGGTCGTCTTGCCGGCTCCGTTCGGCCCGACCAGGCCGAGGATCTCGCCCGGACGCAGCTCGAAGGACACCTCCGCCAGCGCGGTCACCCCGCCGTACCGCTTGGTCAGGCCGCGGCCGACCAGCAGCTCCGTCTCATCCACCGGTACGCCCCCTCCGTGGCAACGCGATCGCGCGCCGTCTCAGCTCGTCGGCGTAGCCGATCACGCCCTTCGGCGCGACCAGCATGATGACCAGCACGCCCAACGCGAGCAGCAACGTGCCGCTGGCCTGCACGGCCGGGAAGTTCAAGGTCAGCTGGACGGCGAGCACGGCGCCGGCGACCGCGCCCCAGGGGGTGCCGGAGCCGCCGATCAGCGGCATGAAGATCGCCAGGAAGACGATGTTCAGCGTGAAGGTGTCGGGCGTGACGCTGCCGGCCGAGTAGGTGAACAGGCCGCCGCCGACCGCGGCGATCGCCGCGCCGAGCGCCAGCGCGACCAGGTTCATCATCGGTACGCGGACACCGGCCGCCTCCACCGCCCGGGGAGCGTCCCGCATCGTCCGCACGATCACGCCCCACGGCGACAGGCGCAACCGGTCCAGCAGGAAGGCGACGACGCAGACCACCACCACCGAGCCGACCACCACCTGGTAGTGGCTCGGCGTCCAGCCGAACAGGTGCAGCGGACGCAGGTTGCCCAGGCCGGCGGAGCCGCCGGTGATCCCCTCGCCGTCGATGAGGAACGCGGTGAACGCCATCCCGAAGAGCAGGGTCACCGCCGCGAGGAAGAACCCGGACAGCCGCCGGGTGGCGAGCCCCAGCAGGACCGCGATGAGCGCCGCCACGATCGGGCCCGCGATCCAGGCCAGCAGGAGTGGCAGGTCGGTACGGGTCGAGATCAGGCCGACGGCGTACCCACCGATGCCGGCGTACGCGCTGTAGGCCATCGACAGCGAGCCCGCCATCAGGTACGGCACGTACATGCCGAGGGCGATCAGCGCGTACGTGACACTGGCGGTGACGAGCGTCTGCCGGTAGCCGTCGGAGCCCACCCAAGCCAGGATCAGCACCGCCGCGGCGACGCCGAGGGCGAGCCCGCCGATGCCGGGCACCTGACGGATGTCGCGGCGCCTCGGCGGGCCCTCGATGCGAGGCGCCGCCGTGCCGGTCATGCGCGCACCATCCGGACGAAGAGTCCCTGGGGACGGAAGGCGAAGAAGAGCAGGGCGATCAGGAGCATCCCGTACACGTGTGACTGGCCCCCGAAGTAATAGGGCAGGAAGACCTCGGCCAGGCCGAGCAGCATCCCGCCGAAGAGAGGCGCCCAGACCGAACCCGTGCCGCCGATCACGACGGCGAGGAAGCCGGACAGCGACCAGTGCAGTCCCGAGAGCGAGTGCACGCCGGCCTTGGGGGCGAAGAGCAGCCCGGCCAGCGCGGCGAGGAAGCCCGCCAGCAGGAAGGCGATCAGCCGGATCCGGTTGACCGGCAGGCCGAGCAGGGACGCCGCCTGTTTGCTGTCCCCGACCGCCCGCAACATCCGGCCGGTCCGGGTTGATCTGATCCAGACCGCGACCAGGCCGAAGGCGAACAGCGTCACGCCGATCAGCAGGAACGAGCTGGGCTGGACCACGATCTCGCCGACCGTGACCGGTTCGAAGGTGGCCAGGTTCTGCCCCGGCAACGTCGGGTGGCCGAAGAGGTACCCGGCGAACTGCTGGATGGCGAAGAGCACAGCGGCCACCGCGACCAGGGCGGGAAGCTCACCGCCGCCGCTGCGCCGCTGCACCGGCCGGACGACGCCCAGCTCGGTGACGGCCGCGAGCAGCAGGGTGACCGCCACCGCTATGCCGGCGGCCGACCAGACGCCGAGGTCGTACTCGATGACCAGCCAACTCGTGCAGAGGCCGCCCATCATCGCGTACGGGCCGATGGCGAAGTTGAAGAAACCGGCACCGACCTGGACAAGGTAGTAGGCCAGGGCCAGCATGCCGAAGAAACAGCCCATCTCCACCGCGGAGAGCCAGAGCTGGGGATCTGTCATCGTCACTCCCTCGGGAACGGCGGGAGGAGACCGGCCTCGACGGCCGGCCCCCTCCACCGGATCAACCGGAACAGGGCGGCTGGAAGGTGGACCAGGGGCCCTTCGGCTTGTTGTCGGCACCGAACTCGATCAGGGAGAGCCCGCACAGGCCATCCGCGCCGAGATGCTTCGTCGCCGAGAACGACAGGGTGAAGTTCGGCTGTCCGAAGCTGGCCGAGTAGCCGGTGAGGCTCTGGATCGCGGTGTTCAGCTTCGCCGGGTCGTCCGGGCTGCCGGCCTTCTCGATGGCCAGCTTCAGCAGCTGCACCGAGTCCCAGGCCTGCGCGTCGTACGCGGTGACCTCGTAGTCCTTGCCGTGCTTCTTCTTGAGCAGCTCGGTGAGCGCCTTGGTGCGGGGGTTCTCCTGGTTGATCGAGCCCATGAAGATCAGGCCCTCCAGCGCACCGGCGTTGGCCAGTTTCCAGGAGGAGGGCTGGTTGCCGATCGACGCCAGCGAGAACCGCGGCTTGCCGGAGAACTGCCGGGCCAGGGTGTTCTGGGCGAGCACCTCGAAGGCGCCGCCGACGCTCGTCACCAGCACGGCGTCCGGGTTGGCGTTCTTCAGCCGGGCCACCTGGGCGGAGAGGTCGGAGGCGTTGGCGGCGCCCTTCTCGGTGGCCACCACCGTGACGCAGCCGAGCCCGCCCAGCAGCGACTTGTTGAGCGCGGCGATGGTGGTGGTGTCGTCGGTCAACACGCCCAGCTTGCTGATGTTCGCCGCCTTGAACGCGCCGCAGTAGACGTCGGCCCAGTCGGCGGTGGTGTTGGCGAGCATGTAGATCAGCTCGTTGTTGGGCGGCTCGACCAGCGTGGCGGTGACGCCGGTCGGTGCGATCGCCGGCAACCCGAGCTGGGTCAGCGTCGACTTGGCCTGCATGATCGCCGCGCTGCCGCTCTGCAGCAGCAGTGCCTTGGCACCCTGTCCGGCGAGCTTCTGCAGCACCGCGGGAACCTTGGTCGGATCGCTCTCGTCGTTCTCGACGACCAGGCGTAGCGGACGGCCGAGGACCCCGCCCTTGTCGTTGACGTCCTGCACGGCCAGCCGGATCGTCTCGCCGGCGATCGTGCTGTAGGACGCGCCCGGACCGGTGCTGTCCTCGTCCATCCCGATGATGATGGGGGACCCGGAGGCGGTCCCATCGGTGGGCTTGTCGTTGCCGCCGCCTCCACCACAGCCGGTGACGGCCAGCAACAGGGCAACCAGGCCCGTCGCCAGACCGGTGGTGCCACTTCTTGATACGGCCACTTCTATCCCTGCCTTGCCGGTCGTCAGTGATAGGTAGTTGTGCGTCTCGCGTCGAAGTCGGTCGGCCGGCCCGGACGGCCGACCGGTGGCTGCCGCGCGCCCACGAGGCTCCGGCCGGGAATGAGGTGCCACCCCTCCCCAGAACCTAGCAAGCGCTTGGTTGTTTCCAATGATGGTGTCAGCCGCGGGCTGTGTCAAGCACCACAATGTGAGCTGCATGTTACGAATGAATCAAGAAGCACTTTCATCTTCGAAGTCGTCCGACTGCTGGGACACGCCGACGGCTTCGCAGCTCAGCCCCGGTCGCCGAGCGAGATCACCAGGCACCTGCGCGCCGCGGGCCACTCCAGCGCCCACAAGATCGATTACACTCCGTCACCAACGACGGATCGAGCCGACCTCGCGGTCGGCGGGCGGAGCCCGGCGACGGGTCGCCGGGGCGGGATCTGCCCGAACGGCACGGGCCGTGGAAACCGCCGACCGGCCGGTGGCGTGGACGTCCTCGGCCAGTGCCGGGACAACATGGAAGTGATCCAGCGGCGTCACACACAGCGGGTGCGCCGAGGACCAGGCCGACGCGGTCTTCGGCGATCCGGAGCCGGTCGGGGGCACCGCGCAGATCACGGCCGGCCCAGCCGATCGATCCCGCCGCCTGGCATCGCCGGCGCCGGGCGTACGCGATCGGCAGAGGGCTGCCGGAGCGTCCGGCGACACCGGTCGAGGGCTCCGGGTTGGCCGGACCGCGCCGGACTCGGTCGTGCTGGTGACGGCAGCGAGCTGATCTGCGGTCTGGAGAACCGGTCCCGACCCGACTCGCCGATGCGTCAACCTGCTCGGCCATGGCCCCGGGGATGGCGAATGGCTCGTCCGCCCTACGACGCCCACAGCGGGGACAAGAGCAAGCTACGGCTCGCCCTCACCTGCAACCCCGCGCAAAACAAAAATCAGCGTCGAGGCCGAGCCTGACGCTGATTACCGTGGGGCAACTGTACGTGCCCGAGGGGCGATCACGACCGAGAATCCATGATCGTCGTCCGGGAAGAACTACGACTGGCACCCAAATGATCACCGCAGCCGATGCTGCGCCGTTGGGTTTGGTTCATGCGCAGCGATCGACACAAACCGATACTTAACCGGGGATGTGCCTTATCGGCGCTGTCCCGCTCGACTGAAGATCAGCCAGCCTTGACGGATCCTAGCCAGGCGTTGGGGGCCCGTCTGTGCGCGCGAGCCCTCTCAGCCGGACGCACCTCCACGACCCGACGCGGTGCTCGCTCATGCCGATGAGCGCGCATGATTCTTTGTAATAAGCGCACTGGCATCGATGGCGACGCTCGATGGTCCGGCCGGACGCCAATGCCGGGCTAATACTCCAGCAGGAGATCGCTCGGTGGTCTGGTGCAGACGCCGTGGTCTCGCGGGTTCAAGCGAGATTAGTGCGGGTCGTGGGGTTGATCGGGTAGTGGCCAGAGGACGTGGTAGGCGTCTTCGGCGCCTGGAGCGCATCGTCGGCTGATGTCGATGAACACCGGGCCATACGGCGATTCGACACACCAATGCTCGAACTGGTCCAACTCTAGGGCCGTGTAGCGTGCGAGCAGCCTGGCGAGTTGGCGAATCTCCGCGTCGGTCATGCGATCTGGGGTGGTGTTCTCGGCGGCCATCTCGTCATCTTGCTGCATCAGACGATGGTGGGCCCGTCAGGGTTCGGCGAGGGCCTGCCGGGCGTAGTGACTGCTTCTGGCGCTCGCTTGATGCCGTCGTTGATAGATGGACCAGGGGTCACCGACGTCCGCGACGTGCAGATCGACGACCGTGGCATTCGCTCATGCCGCTGATCGTGCGGACATGCCGAGTTGAGTGCGTTAGCAAGCTGGCCCGTCGGATCTCGGGACGCTCGGCCCGATTGGCCTGGTTTTGTCCATCTACTCGATCGTTACTTTGCCGGCGTTAGCAAGATTCGGTGAGTCCACTCCAGCAGACGGGTCACACGGAACGGGCCGGTCCAGCCGACCGGCGGGGCCTTGTCCTCATACTCGACCGCCGACCAGCAGTCGTCGAACACCACTGTGTACTCACGGGTGGCTGGAAAAACGTCTGTTACCGTTGCCACGACAACTTCGCCCTCGGAGTACCGTCTGGTGATCGCGGTCCATTCCTCACCGGACCAGCGTAAAAGGCGGGCCCCACGACCTCGCATCCCGGCGTCCAACGGAAACAGCCGCACCTGGCCGGGCCGGTGTTGCCCTACCTCGAAGAGCCCGGACTTGCCGACCGGAGGCCAGTCGGTCGGGTCATCCGGCAGGTGTAGGACGTCGACCCATCCTCGCGGCGGCTGGCCAAGGTCTACCAGAACCCCTGCTCTTCCCGCGCCCATCGGGACGGAACTCACGGTGCCTCGCACCCGGTCGCCCACCGGGAAGGCGAGCCGTGCCGCGAACAACTCGTCAGCGCTCGTAGTCAACCGGCAGTCGTCCCTTCACAGCGCGTGATCCATCACCCTGCAATTATGAGTCCCTTGCCGGTCGTGCAGATGCACTCATCTGCCGCAATCCGATCGCCGCACGGCGTCCCAACGAGCTGGTGGGTTGCCGAAGGGCCAGGCATGCCGTGATCAAGTCGCCGACAACGATGGCCCGATCGGAGTTCACCCAGAGTGGCCCGGCGGGCGGTTCACCGACCTCGACCGAGGCCAGGTAGTCCTCCGCGCCGTACACGCGTATCGCGGCCGGGCCCGAACTCGATGTCGTCGGTCGGCGGTTTGTCGTCCATCTCCGCCATCGCGAGTTCGATCCGTTCCGCGCGAATCCGCACGTCGCGTCGCTGGCGTCGTTCCGCGACCTCATCGCTCGGCTGACGCGGACGCCCCTTAGCACTCATAGCGAGTAAGTGTGGTAACTCGGCGGCATGCCCTCAAGAGCCAACTGGCCAGCACGCCTCGTCCTTCGGGCGCCGAGTCCCGCGATAGTCGGCTATCTGCTTCTGCTGCGAGTCGCGAGGTCGGCTGGCCTGTGTCGCTCTGGCGCTTTGCAACCGGTCAGCTCGCGCTGGCGGTCCCGTCGAGATAGCCGACGTCCGTCGAGCCCGACGCGACGTGGACCTGGTAGCCCCAACGCCGCAGAACCTGGACGATCTTCGTGGCACCAGCCGGGTTGGCGGAGTGGACGTAGACGACACCGATGTCGAACCGGCGATTTTCGAAGGCGGCCCGTTCCAGCACCTCCACGACCGGCCAGATCGTGTCGTCCCCGCCCAGGTCATGGTCCAGCCACAACTCGTCCAACCGCTGCCCCCGGTACCGATCGAGGAGCTGAACCCCAGCCGCACTGCTACGGGCCACCTCCGCACTGCGACCATCCACGAAGGAACGCAGATCATCCACCAGAACGATCCTGGCCCCGCTGGCATCCACCCAGAGAGGATGCCTGAAGTCGCCGTGTTCCGGCATCCGGATCTGCCGTTGTCCGCGCGTTGGCTGCCGCCCGGCGCAGTGCACGGTCGTGCCGATGTGCGGATGAGTGCTTCTGGCCTCGGTAGCTTGCTGCCGCTGCCCACCTCAGGGCGGCGGGACCGCCGGGCGGCGCTCCGAAACGTTCCGCGGCTCTGCTCCGGTGAAGTTCGCCATCTTCACTCTGCGGCCGACCGGAGGCGCCTCGCCGTTGCGGACGAGAAGGTCGTTTACCGATGGTGAGACCGGTGGCGATCGGCAGATCCTCTGGGTGCAGTCGCCGAGGACGCAGCGCAGGACGCCGTCGTCGTCACGGCGACGGGCAGGGTGAGGGGGCCGCGGCGACGGCCCTGGTGAGGCCGGCGTCGACCTGCGGCGTGCCCACCGCCCACCGACCCCTAAGTGAGGATCGAAGGTGTTGCTTTGATCCACTCGCTGTGCGTAGGATCCCCCACCAGGAGGGCAATACATGGTAAAGCGGCATCCGACTACTAATACATGCAGTCGGATGCGGCGCTCACCTTATGGTGAGTTGATTTTTTGAGGTTGTTTGCTGCGATCACATGAACGCTCGCCTACTCGCGGCGAAAGCCGTCGGGTCAGCATACCTTTCCCCGGGCATCCATCCACACGAGGGCTGGAGCCATTCATGCATCTGTCCGTCTTCAGACGCAAGGGGCCGGAAGGCACACCGTCAGACGTGTGGCCGCTCGATTCCGCTCCGCAACAGTATCACTAATTCTCTGTCTATGCGCTGCCCCCAAGGAGCCGAAGCATGCACGACGTCTTACCTTCGGCCGTCCGTGGTATCCCGGGTGGGGTGGCCCTCCAGACCATCCTGACGGCGGCCTCGACCAGACGGTCAGCATGGGTGGTCTCAGCTGATGCCTACAGACCTGGTGGCGTCTAGAGCGGGCTGCCGGCCCGGCATTCACTCCCCGCGCGGCTCACGTCCCCCGCCCTTGCCTACTCTCCGTTATCCCTCCTCCTGCTGGTCAATCCCTCTCCTTTCACGCCACGCCAGAGGAGAGAACGCAACCCATCTCTGCCACAGGAGCGGCCGTGACTGAGCAATCGCCCGAGTTAGCCGACCGGGTTCCAGGAGACGAATCACTCCTCGAACTGCCAACCGACCGGCCGCGTACTCGTGCTGCCGGTAGCCGTAGGGCGGACGAGCCATTCGCCATCACCGGAGTCATGGCCGAACAGGTCGACGCATTGGCTGGTCGGGTCGGGACCGACAGGTGGGTGGTTCTCCAGACCGCATGGCGCCTGCTGCTGCACCGGTACAGCGGGCAGAGACGATTCGTCATGGGTGTCATGGGTGTGCCCGTCGGGTCAGCCAGGGCGCACGAGCACACCACGGAGCCAGGCACCGTCGTCGAGTGCGGCGATCCCGGGCCACTGGGGTTCGACGCGTTGGCCAGAGCAAACGCCTCCGAGCTCGGGTGCCTCCTTGGCAATCCGGCAGAACAACCGGGCGACGGCGGACACCGAGCCGGATCTCGGACCCAGACGGCACGCGCGGTGTTTGCCTGGTACGGCGAGGGGACGACGGTCCACGGCGAGCCGTTGGAGTCTCCCGTGGCCGATGGGAGCACCTTCCGGGCGGAGATCAGACTGACGATGACCGCGACCTCCGCCGGTCTCGACGGTCGGCTCAGCTACGACCCCGAATTGTTCGACCGCGACACCACCCGCCGCATGGTCACTCACCTGATGACTCTCCTGGGCAGCGCATACGCTGATCCGCACACCCCTGCTCGTCTTCTCACCCTGCTGACGTCCGACGAGACCGCCACGATCACCCGGCAGTGGGGCCGGGGCAGGGCAGCCAGCACGCCCGACCTGTGCCTGCACGAGCTGTTCGAGAGGCAGGCGGATCAGGTGCCGGACGCCCTCGCGGTCTCGTGTGGTGAATCCACGCTCACCTATGGGGAGCTGGAGCGTGAGGCCAACAAACTCGCTCGGCTGCTCCGTCAGCGCGGGATCGGGCCGGAATGCCGGGTGGGCATCCTCCTGGGGCGGGAGCCGAGAGTGATCGTCGCGATCCTGGCGATCCTCAAGGCTGGCGCAGCATACGTACCGCAGGACCGCGATCAGCCTCTGGAGCGGACGGCGACCACTCTTGCGGCCGCCGGTGTCAGCCTGACCATCACGGATGCCGACACCGCTGACCTTCTGGTGCCGACTGGTCTTCCCGTTCTGGACGTCGATCGGCATGCCACCGAGCTGCGGGCACAACCGAGCGACCGACCGGAGTCCCTCGCCGCCCCACGCAATCTGGCGTACGTCATCTTCACCTCCGGCTCCACCGGCACGCCGAAAGGCTCGATGATCGAGCACCGAAGTGCCGTGAACTACCTGCTGTGGGCTGATTCCGTGCTGCCCACGGGCCATCGGCAGGGCACCCTGGTGCATAGCCGACTGAGCTTCGACTTCACCGTGCCGTGCATCTTCGTACCCCTCATGAGGGGCGCGGAGGTGGTGTTGCTGCCCGACGGCGCGAGGATCGACAAGGTGGTCGACGCGCTCACCGGCGACGCCGACTTCGACTTCGTCCGGCTCACCCCGTCGCACCTCGAAGTCCTCGAAGGGCAGCTTCGACTGCGGGGCGGAGGACTGGCCACCAGGACGCTGTTCGTCGGCGGTGAACCGCTGCGACTGGAGGTCGTCAGGTCCCTCGCGGCCCGGGCAGCGGGGCTGACGGTGCTGAGCCAGTACGGCGCCACGGAGGTCACCGTCGGCGGTTGCTGCGTGGATGCGACCGCAGTTGCCGCCGCAGGCGGTCGAGGCACCACGCCTCTGGGGCGCCCCAACCCCAACATCGACGTCTACGTGCTCGACGAGAATCTTCAACCGGTCCCGTACGGGGTCGTCGGCGAAGTGGTGTTCGGTGGTTCCGGGGTCGGCCGCGGCTACGTGAGGTCACCGGGTCTCACCGCTGAGCGCTTCGTGCCCGACCACCTCGGCGGCCGCCCTGGCGCCCGCCTGTACCGGACGGGGGACCTCGGACGATACCGCGTGGACGGGACGCTGGAGATCGTCGGGCGCCGTGACCGTCAGGTGAAGGTGAACGGGCATCGGATCGAACTCGGTGACGTGGAGAACGTACTGCACACCCATCCGGGGGTGGATCGGGCCGTCGTAGGCGTGGTCGGTCGTCCGGACGGACGGCGTCGCCTGGTGGCCCACGTGCAGCCTCGCCCGCTGGTGGAACCGGTCACCGCTCGACACCTCCAGGAGATGTGCGCCGCCGCGCTGCCGTCGTACATGGTGCCGGCCAGCATCGTCATCGTGGAGAAGATGCGGCTCACGCCGAACGGCAAGATCGACGTGAAGGCGGTTGCCGATCACGCCGACCGCGTCGGCGACGAACCCGCCCCCCTCAGTGTCGACGAGCAGCGGATTGCGCGGGCGTGGCAGACGGTGCTCGGGGTGGACGTGGTGGAGTCCGCAGACGACTTCTTCGCGCTTGGTGGCGATTCCCTCGCGGCGATGCGCGTGGTCCACCTTCTGGAATCGGCGGAGCATGTCCGGATCGGGTTGGATGACATCTTTGCCCATCCGGTCCTGTCAGCACTGGCGGCGCGGGCGACAAGGGTGGAAAGCCCCGCCCAGCCGGCCGTCGCCGCCGAGGATTCGGCAGGCCAGCCGGCCGGCGGCCTGTCCCCCACCCAAAGCGGTCAGTGGCTCCTGCACCAGGTGTATCCCGAACTACCGATATACAACGTTCCCCTGGCGTACGAGCTCACGGGGCAGATAGACGTGGCCGCGCTGAACCAGGCGTTGCACCTCCTGGTGAGCCGGCACGAGGTGTTGCGCACGTCCTTCCCGGAAAGCCGTGGCGTCTCCACCCTGCGGGTGCATCCCGACGTGAGCGTCAGCCTCGACGAGGTCGATGCGACGGGGAATGACCCAGCGGTTATGGAGGCGCAGATGCGCCTGGTGGCGCGGACACCCTTCGACCTCGAACGCGCACCCCTGCTGCGCGGCAGCCTGGTTCGGCTTCGCCCTGACAGGCATGTTCTGCTGCTCTGTCTGCACCACATCATCTGCGACGACTGGTCGATCGGTGTCCTCACCAAGGAGCTGAGCGAACTCTACGACAGCGTCGTGGAATCGCGGCCGGCACGACTGCTGACGCTCGACGTCACGTACTCCGGGTTCGCGGCGTGGTACCAGCGATGGCTCAGCGGCGAACGGCTGGCGCGCCAGCTGGACTACTGGCGTTCAGCCCTCGCCGGCTACGTCCCCTTCGACCTGCCCACCGACAGGCCGCGCCCGAAACAGCGACCGGTGAGCGGCGATCGGGTCGAGGTCGACCTGCCCGGTCCCCTCATGGGCCAACTCCGTGCGACGGCTGAGGATCACGGCTGCACGCTCTTCATGGCGGTCGCCGCGGCGTTCCAGGAACTGCTGGCACGATACGCCGACCAGGACGACGTGGCGATGATCGTGCCGGTCGCGGGCCGCCATCATCCCGGTACGGAGTCTCTCGTGGGGCTCCTGATGAACACGGTCGTCCTGCGCGTCCATACCGGCGGCGCGCCGACGTTCGTGGAGATGATGGAGCGGGTGAGGCAATCGGCGCTCGGCGCGTTCAGCAACTCGGACGTGCCTTTCGTTCGGCTCGTGCAGGAGCTCAGCCCTCCCCGCGACCGGAGCCGCCAGCCCTTCACGCAAGTCGCCTTCGCACTTCAATCGGTCACGCCTGCCCCCGTAACCTTCGCCGGCACGGAGGTCCGACAACTGTCCATTCACAACGGAACTGCCAAGCTTGACCTGATGGTCGAGGTGATCCCCGTTTCGCCGACACGGTGGTCGTTGCGCGCCGAGTTCGCTACCGAAATATTCGACCGCGATGCGATACAGGAGTTGGTTCTGCACTTCCGTCAGCTACTCACCGCCGGAGCGCGGGACCCGAAAGCACAGCTCTCGGGGGTGCAGCTGGTGGAGGAGCGCCACCCCTCGTAGACGGCCATAGAGCTTGGTGCTGCCGTCCAGCACCGATGTTCGACTCGAATCAGCCGGATGCACCGGTCGACCCCTCGATACATAGAAATCGGTCAGGAATGAGAAGCGATTACCGCCCCGGCAGGCGAACCGTCATCCTGTGCGTCGCGGCCAGCGATTCCCACGTCGTCGCGAACCACCTCATAGCCTATTTGCTCAGGTCCCGCGGCTTCAACGTGGTGAACCTCGGCGCCTGCACGACGGTGTCCGATATGTGCGATGCGCTTCTCCGGTGGCCTGAAGCGGAGGCGGTGCTCGTCGGCAGCCTCAACGGACACGCACGACAGGATCTCGCCGACCTGCCAGCGGCGAAGGAACGCGGCGCGATCACCTGCCCGGTGATCGTCGGGGGCAACCTGTCGGTGGCCGTGACCGACGACATCAGCCAAGAGGCGGCCCTCTACGCCCTGGGGGTGGATCACATCCTCCGCGACCCGTCCACGATCCCCACGGTGCTCGACCAACTCCGGGGGCGACCCGACGGCGAGGTGACCGCCTTCTCGGGTGCGCCACGCATCGAGGAGACAGCCGATGGACACCGATGAGCTTCCATCGGCTGCCGATTCGATCGGCTTCATCAAAGGGCTGGACAAGCCCACTGTCTCCGATGTCCTGAGGGCGGCGCAGGCCCAGGGCCTGGTGGCGGTTCAGCCGCGATGCGGTGTCGGCGGTCATGAGCAGATGCGCGCCCTGCTGCTCGCCCTCGAAGAAGGCGCCCACCCCGACATCCTGAGTCTGACAATCGACTCCTACACGCGGCTCAACCAGTTCGACAGGGCGCTGTCGTCGTTGTCCAACGCCCCTGAGGAAATGAACGGCTACCCGCTGGTGACGCATGGTTGGCGGCGCGGACGCGACCTCAACCAGGCGGTCTCGGCCCCGCTGGAGGTACGCCATGGCTCTCCGTTGCCGCACCGACTGTTCGAAACCACGATCGCGTCAGGAATAACGTCCTTCGAGGGCGGCGGGATATCGTACAACCTGCCGTACTGCAAGGACGTGCCGCTCGCGGCCTCGTTGGACGCGTACGCGGAGATCGACGCGAGGTGCGGCGAGCTGGCTCAGGCGGGCGTGGTCGTCGACCGTGAACTGTTCGGCAGCCTCACCGGCGTGCTCGTGCCGCCGTCGGTCAGTCTCGCGATCAGCGTGTTGGAAGCGGTCATGGCCACCCGTGCCGGAGTGACCTGCGTGTCGATCGCGTATCCGCAGGCCGGCAACCTGGTGCAGGATGTGGCCGCGCTGCGCGCGATCCGGTCTCTCGCGAGCCGCTACCTACCCTCGTCAGTCGACGTCCATCCGGTGCTCCACGAGTTCATGGGTGTCTTTCCGAAGAGCCGCGCCCGTGCCGAGCAACTCATATTCGCGGGAGCCCTGACCGCGAGGCTCGGCGGCGCGGCGAAGGTGGTCACGAAGACGATCCAGGAGGGTTACGGCATCCCGGACGCCTCGGCGAACGTTCATGGCATGCGCCTCGCACGGATCGCGAACGCCCCATTCGTCCGCGCCATCCGGCTCGACGAGGACGCCCTGGAGGAGGAGCAACACTGGATCGAGCGCGAGGTGGATGAGATCGTGGGTCCACTGCTCGGCGCCGCCAATCTTCCACTGGCAATCTCCTCGGCATTCGAACGCGGCTCCCTGGACGTTCCCTTCAGCGCGAGCAGGCACGCGAGGTCGAACGTCATGCCGTGTCGGGATCGTGCCGGCGCGGTCCGCTATCTGGACGCGGGTGGGCTTCCCTTCTCCGAGGACGTCATGCGTCGAAACCGCAGCCTGCTCGATGACCGGTGGCTCACGGTCACCGATCACGACCGGATGCGACTACTGATGGCGGACATCAACTACTTCCTTGAGCCGCCAGGCGAGCAGGATTTCGACTTTGCGCCGACTGTGGTTGATTCGGCAACCCAGGGAGCTGATCCGGAGGAAACGTATGCTGCATGACTGGTTCATCCGGAGCGTCGAGAAGTATCCAGACGAGCCCGCGCTGATCGCCGACGGACGGCAGTTCAGCTATGCCGAGCTCGACGGGATCTCCCGCAGCATCGGCCACCGCCTGCTCGCCGAGGGCGTCGACCGGCCGCGAATCGGCCTGCTGTCCACGCGTACCGTCGAGACCTACGCGGCCTACCTCGCGGGGCTGCGGATCGGCGGTGTCGTCGTGCCGCTCGACCCTGCCCATCCTGTGGATCGCCTGGCCGTGGTCGCCCGCTCAGCCGGCCTGGACTTCATCGTCGCCGACGACACGGCGGACGCCGCACTCCTGGACGCGCTCCCGGCCCGTGTCGTACGCATCGGGTCGCCTTCGGCATCGGACATCGCTGCCGGATCTGCGTCGCGGGACAGCTTGCCTGACTGGACGGGCGATCCTGACGACCTCGCCTATCTGCTGTTCACCTCGGGCTCGACGGGCCGGCCCAAGGGCGTGCCGATCAGGCACGGCAACGTGGACCCGTTCATCGATCTCAACGTCGCCCGCTACGGGATGGAACCAGGCTGCCGACACTCGCAGATGTTCAGCCTGACGTTCGACCTGTCGATCTTCGACATGTTCGTCACCTGGGGATCCGGCGCCGCTCTGGTGGTGCCGTCGGCCGACGACCTCTACGATCCGGTCGAGTTCGTCAACAAGCACCGGTTGACGCACTGGTTCTGCGTACCCTCTCTGGTTTCCATGGCCACCCGAGCGCGGCTGCTGTCTCCGGGATGCATGCCGTCGCTGCGCTGGAGCCTGTTCTGCGGGGAGCAGCTCACGCTCAACCAGGCGCAGGCATGGGCCGAGGCGGCGCCGAACAGCACGTTGGAGAACCTCTACGGGCCGACCGAGCTCACGGTGGCGATGACGTCATACCGCCTACCGAAGGAACGCGGCGCCTGGCCGACGACATCCAACGGAACAGTGCCGATCGGCGCGGTGTACCCGCATCTGGACTCTCAGATCGACCCAGAATCCGGCGAGCTGCAGGTACGGGGCTCCCAGCGGTTCCACGGCTATCACGACGCCAAGGACAACGAGGGGCGGTTCATCGAACCCGCCCTTCCTCAACCCGGGTCCGACCGCCCCGAACCAGGGCCTGAGGCGTGGTACCGCACCGGCGACCGGATCGCCCTCGAAAATGGAATCCTCGTTCACCTGGGCCGCCTTGACCACCAGGTCAAGATCCGCGGATACCGGATCGAGATACCCGAGATTGAAAGCGCCATGCGGATGTGGGCAGGGGTCGATGACGCGATCGTCCACGCGGTCGTGCATCTCGACGGGCAGCTGGAGCTCGCCGCCGTCTGCACCGGTGACGTTCCGTCAGGGCGTGAACTACGCAACCTGCTTCGCCCCCACCTGCCCGAATACATGATCCCTACGCGCATCGCGACCTTGGACGGCCTTCCGGTGAACGATCGCGGCAAGACCGACCGAACGGCCTGCGCGGGACTGCTGCAGAAGAGGTTCGCGCGCTGAGTTCGGCCGTCCGGAGCATGGCGAACGGGAAGGCGATGACTCCAGCCGACAGGATGGAGTGCGTTTCTCTTCGGGTGACCGCCCGCCCGAGTGGTGGCCTCAGCGGCGAGCAGCCGGGCAGAGCCCGAGTTTGTCCCTTCTACTTCTTCTGGAGAATCTGATGCCCATGGATCAACTTGCGCGGAAGTCGCTGGAGGAGTCGATGTGCGCCCTGTTCGCCGAGTGTCTCGACATCGAGACCGTTTCGGTGACGGACGACTTCTTCGACGTCGGTGGCCACTCGTTGCTCGCGGCTGAGGTCGTGACGAGGATCAACGTCGAATTGGCGGTCGACCTGAGGCTCCGTGACTTCTTCCGCAATCCGACTGTCGCGGACGTCTGTGAGCTCATCGCCGAACAGGAGGGCGTCGCCCGGAGCGAGCGCTCGTGAGGACGCCCAGCGCCGCCGCTCCGGCCCTGTCCTCGTCGGACAGCGCCTCGGCCAGCGGCCCGACAACGGCGGGAGTCAGCTTCCAGCGGTGGCTGTCCCACGGCGGTCACCGCTCGGCGTTTGAGAGCCGGAGTTGAGGAGCACCGGCGCGAGCAGGGTGCCTCGTTCGGTGGTGCCGCGGATGACGGTGCTCGGGTCCCTGACCAGTCGGGAGGTGAGACCGGTGAGCCCGGCCGGTCCGTAGTGCAGCCCCCACACCGCGTGCCAGTCTCGCACCGGGCCGCCCTGCTCGTCGTAGCCCGGTTCGATCCGGGGCACCACCCGCCGCTGCACGATGTACCGGCCGTCCCTGGCCGCCGTGGTGAGCGCGGCGCGCCACGTCGTGTCGTCGACCGTCCAGCCGGCCACCGTGCCCTCCCCCCGGGCCAGCGTGGTCGGTTTGAGGATGTTGTCGGACCGGTCGCGGATCAGACCGGTCAGGTCGTACGACGCGTCGATGCGGGTCGCCTGGGGCAGGATCCGGCGCAACGCAGCGCGTTCGGCCTCGGTCAGCGCGCCCTGCACCGCGGGCAGCTGCACCAGGGCGAGGCAGGACTTGCTGTTGAACACGTCATGCGCCGGTACGGTGACCACCGGCGGCATGGTGTCGTCCGCTGCGGGGTGCAGCCGCCGCCAGGCGATCGCCGGTTCCGGCTCGGCGGCGAGTTCCTCCAGGTTGAACAGCCGCAGGATCGCGCTGGCTCCGGTGACACCGTCGGCGATGGTCCCATCGGGTTTCGACAGATCGGCGATTTCTGCCAGCCGAGTCCGGAAGGGTCGCGTCTCGATCCGCTCGGCCATCGGCTGCCATGCGGCGGCCCACTCCGCGAGTGCCCCGGTCGCTTCGACCATCAGCACCTCCCTGAGCTCGCCCGGCTTTCCGGCTTCCTGCGCCGGCGCCGCCGCGTCCAACACGTCGACCAGGCCGGTGACGGAATCGAGGTGACGTAGTCCGTGTCGCTCGGCGAAGGAACTGAATCGTGGGTCGGCCAGGATCGCGGCAGCCAGAGGTGCCCGCCGCACCCCGCCGACCGCGGTGCTCAGGCCCAGCTCGATCACCTTGAAGCCGGTGCCGTCGTGGATCAGGTCGGCGCGGCCGTACCGGACGAGGCGTGGCAGGTCGGTGTCGACGAGCATCGGGCGGATCGCCGCCGGCGCGTCGGTCAGCGCGCCGAACGCGGCCAGGCTGCCGCCGGCGAGAAGATCGGGCAGCCTGCCGACGACATCGAGCAACACCTCGAAGTCGGCGTAGAACGAAGCGATCTCACGCTCCGCGACGAACATCGGGCGCGGGAAGGTGCGCGCCGCGAGTTCCGGCCCCAGCACCGCGACCGCGTGATCGGCTGGCAGGTCGGCCGGCAGCTTGCCGGCTCCGACCGCCCTCAGATAGTCCGCGGCGGGGTCGGGAAGGAACACCGGGCCGGTGGAGCCCATCAGGCGCCCCCTGCCCTGGTCGCGGCGCGCAGGTGGTGCGGCGTGCCGTGGCAGGAGCGGCTCGGCGTCGGCCGTCCAGGCTGACAGGAGCAGGGCATGGTCTGCCTCCAACTGGCGCAGCAAGCGGTGATCGGCGTGCAGGAGTTGACAGCGACCGGGAACGGGTCGCCTGGTCGAAGGTGGCTGTCGACGGAGTGGAAGGACTCGGTTCCTCCTTGGCTCCGACATCACGAAGAGGTCGAACCCGAGGGCTGGAAGGAGCCGCTGCCAGCGGTCGACGAGTGATCAAGGCCATGATCAGCCATAACTGCCTGTTTGGCAACGAGGGAGTTGTCGGTCCCCGGGTTCCCGCACCGGGTTGCCGCCCATCAGCTCGCTGCCGACATGAGCACGACCGAGTCCGGCCCGGTCCGGGCAACCCCGCCGCCTGTTGCCGCACGCCGGCGAAAGCCTCGCCGACGCGGGCACGACGGCGGGCGGCTGGGCACTCCGTCGCGCCGCCGGCCAGCGGGCGTGGTCACCGAGGGCGGAGGCGACGATGAGAGTGGGATGAGGCCGCCGATGAAGATCGCCACGACGAGCGTCATGAGGATGGCGGCGGCGCCGCGGCCTGCCTGGCCGCGGCGCCGCCGGACGTCAGGGGGTGCTGCCGGTCACCGTGGTGCCGGTCTTGGTGATGCGGTACGTGGTCCGCGCGCCGCTCCAGAAGTGGAACGTGAGGGTGACGGCGCCATCGTCGACCTCGGCGAAGAACTCGGGCTTGAGAAGGATCGTCGACGCGGCGTAGTCGGGCTGGAAGTGCTGCCAGAACTCCTCGTACGGGGTCCAGTCCGCCGGTCCGGCGGGACTGCCGTCGGCGTACTTCGCCTCCATGGCGGCAGTTGGTCGCCGCGGAACTGGGTCGGGACGGCGAACGACTGCGTCGTCCCCGTCGCGGCAGCCTGGGTCGGCGGGTCGGAGGTGACGACGTCGATCCGCCACGGCACCCCCGCCGAGAAGCGGGCCTCGATGCTGGCGTTGACGCCGTACGCCCGGTTGCCGGCCAGCCGGGTGAGCGCGGCCGGGGTGAGCGTGAGCGTGTTGCCGGAGACGGTGTGGTCGGCACCGTTCGCCAGCGCCGTGCTCCCCTGCCACAACCCCTGGAAGGTCAGGCCGTTGAGGTTCAGCGTCAGCGACTTCGCCGGGATCGCGCACCTTCTGCCCCTGCTCGCGAGCCAGGTGAGTCTAGGTGGTCAGCCCGCCCCGCGAGCGGCCCAGCGCATGATCGGCCGGCTCGTCGTGCACGCCACCTGGCGGTTCCTTTTGCAGATGCCCGTCGATGCGGGCGCTGGCGGCGTGTTGGTGGGCGCGGCTGGTCATCGAGTCCACGCTCACTGTCCAACCGATCCGGCCCTGCGCATCGCCCGCGGTCTGCAACGCCGACAGGATCTTGTCCTCAGGTCCCGTCCCGCTGCCACCGGCGGAACAGGCCGTAGACGGTGGGCCACGGCGCGGACTCAGCCGGGACATCCCGCCATGGGGCGCCGATGCGGATCCGCCACCGGATCCATCAATGAGCTGTCGTTTCTCCCACTTCAGCGGACGACCTGTTTTTGGCGCGGGAGGCAGCAGCGGAGCCAGAACAGCCCACTGCCCGTCGGTCAGGTCATGCCGCCTCGTCAGCTGACCTGGCGGCCTGCTCGATCTTCGCGCAGTAGGCTGCACGGGCTTCCTCGTCGATCTGGTTCTCGTGTTCGGCGCGCAACCCGGTCCGGCCGTCGAGGCCCTCGCGCAGGATATCGGCGTGCCCGGCATGCCGGATGGACTCGCCGAGGACATGGACCATGATGGCGAACAGGTTCGTGTCGGCATAAGGCTCCGGCCACCACGGCACGTGGCCGGGGGCGTCGAGGGGAAGCGCGGTGATCGTCGCGTCCGAGTGTTCCCACATGCGCCGGTAGAACGCGATGATCTGATCGCGGGTCTCGTCCTCGGTCGCCCACAGATCGCTGCCGTTGGAGTCCTGCCACCGGGGCAGCGGTTCCGGGGAAGGGCGGCCGAAGACCTCGCCGAAGTACCTGGCCTCGACGGTGGCCACGTGTTTGACCAGGCCGAGGAGGTTGGTCCCGGTCGCTGTCAAAGGTCGGCGGGCGTCGTATTCGGACAAGCCGTCGAGTTTCCAGAGCAGCGCCTTGCGGTCCCGCCGCAGTCTCCCGTGCAGGTTGGCTTTCGCGAAATCATCAATCATGCGGCATGAGCCTGCCATGGGCTACTCGTGGTCTCAAGATCCCGTACGTGGTCCGCAACGACCGGCAGAGCCGAGGCCTGGCCATGGCCACCGCCCTGACCTGCTACAAGAAGCTCGCGAGACTTGCCACGTGAGACAACCTCTTACGAAACACGCCTTAGTGCCGGCCCGCCCCCGACAGAGGCGAACCGGAGCACTTTCATCTCGACTTCGGGTACTGCTCCGCCACGTCCCTGGACAGCACAGCTAGGCCGCGCTCCGGTCGAAGAGGTCGGCCGTCGCAAGGTCGAACAGGCTGTGTACGCGAAGGATGCCCTCGGGCGCCGCGGCCCCGTACGTCTGCTGCCGGTCCAGCCAGCATCCCCGTAATCCCGCGGCGGCGGCGGCTAAGGCATCGCCCTGAAGATCGTCACCGACGTACAGAACCTCGGAGGGTTCCCAGCCCATCCGCTCGCAGGCGCCGAGGAAGCTTGTGGGATTCGGCTTCGAAGCACCGACGTCGGAGGGCGTGAACAGCGGTGGCGTCGAGGGGAGACGGAGCGAGGCCAGTTTAGCTTCCTGCTGCGCGCGATCGCCGTTGCTCAACACCGCCACACCGGCGGGTGCCCCGCCGAGGAAACGCATCACCTCCGGGACGTCGCTATACGCTGCCCAGGAATTCTCATAGTGGCGCAGGTAGAGCGTGAAGAGGTCATCGGCTTGGTCGTCGCTCACGGCTCCGGTTTCTCGGCCGTAGGCGGACAGCACACCGCGGAGCCTAGCCCGCCGTTGTTCCTGGAAGGTCATTGTCTTGTCCAAGTACGCCCGCATGTGGACGGCCTCCAGCCGCTGCCACTCCGTGTGAGCCTCGTACCGCGCCTCCTCGTCGAGGTCGGGAAGCCATTGCAGGCAGGCGGCGAGGAACGCCTTCTCCGCGGCACCCTTGTGGTCCAGCAGAGTGCCGTCCAGGTCCAGCAGGACGGCTTTCACCCGCATCGTCATCACACGACTCCCTGGAAGTCGACCGCTGTCCGCACGGCGCTCACGGTATCGCGGGTCATGGTCCATGGATTTCCCCGTAACCGGACCAGGGCATCACCGACCACTCGACCGGCAGCCGGACAAGACCTTCCTTTGCCACCTTGAAGACGCCTTGTGGATCCGCGGAAACACAATCAGCCCGTGGCGCTCCCTGATGCTCAATCGCAGTCCGGGCGCCCACTGGAGCACCTTCATCGCCGACCGATCAGCGACGGTCATGCAGGCGTCCGGGAACCGCATCGCTCGCGGTGTCGTACAGGCGCTGGAGAGCCAGGTCATCAACACCGCCCGCTACATGGGCCGGACCGAACGCTCCCTGTGCGTGGCGTCCAACCGCGGCCACCGGCGCATCTACGAGCGCATCGCCGCGCACGACCCGGACGGCGCGGCCGAGGCCATGTTCACCCACATCACCGAGGCCTGGCTGGTCCGCCGCAGCGGTTCGGGCAAGCCGACCCGCCTGCAACGCTGACCCGGCCAGGAGGCCGGCGCTCAGGATCCTCGCCATCCCGGCCCGACGTCAGGCGGCGCCGGCCCCCGCGTCGCGCGGGCCAGCGCCGCCTGACCCGTCTGCGTCACGAGAACTGCGCGAAGAACCTCCAGATCTCACCCTTGGTCCAGGTGGTGACGCCACTCTCGGCGTACGTCCCGTCCACCGGTCCGGGCATGTGACCGTTGTCGAACGCGGCCCACTGGACCGGGTAGCCGGCCCTGCAGCCGGAGTAGGCGGTCGTGATGTGCGTACGGCTGCCCGGCCCCGGCTCGGGCGGGTTCTGGGCGGCGCAACCGTTGTTCCGGACGAACGTGTCGCGCAACGACCGCCCCTGCGAGATGTTCAGGACGTTGTCCGAGATGCCGTGCAGCCCGAAGTACGCGATGGGCTGCGTACCGCCGCTGCACCCGCTGATCTGTGCGCCGGAGATGACCGCGACCGCCCGGAAGACGGTAGCCCGCGCGCAGGCGAGCGCATAGCTCATGCCGCCGCCCCAACTGAAGCCGAGGGCGAACCGCTGCCTCGGGTTGACGCAGAGGTCACTCTCGATCCGTCTGATCATGTCGTCGACGAAGGTGACGTCCTCACCGCCGGCGTTGCCCCAGCCGTTGCCAATTCCCTGGGGCGCGACCAAGATCGCGCTGTTGTTCGACTGCTCCTGCTGCCCGTAGTAGGACCAGGCCGTCCCGCTGGTGCCGCCCGAGGATATCTCCTGCATGGTGCCGCCGCGCCAGTGGAACGCGAAGATCAGCCGGTAGGGGTTGTTGCTGTTGTAGTTGGTGGGCACCCGCAGGATGAAGGAGCGGCTCTTGCCGTTGCTCTGAATCGTGTGCGTGCCGCTGGACAGCGTCGGTGCCCTACCGCACCCGGTGCCTCCCGGTGGCGGATCGTCGCTGCCCGCCCGGACAAGCTGCCACTGCTGGTTGGCGCCGTTCCAGTCGGAGTACTGCACGATGTTCCCACCGTCGGCGGTGGAGGCACCCTGCACCTCCACGACCTTGCCGCTGTGCCGGCTGATCAGCCGGACGTGACCGCCGTCCGAGTCCGCGAGCCGGAACTGCTGGTTCGTCGCGTTGGTGTCGGACCACTGCACGATCGCTCCGCCGTCGGCGGTCGACCAGTTGTGCACATCGAGGACCTTGCCGGAGTGCCGGGACTTCAGCCTGTAGTAGCCGCCACCTGAGTCCAGGAACTGCCACTGCTGGTTCGCCCCGTCGTTCCGCGTCCACTGGCTGATCCGCGCACCGTCGTTGGTGGCCGAGGCGTACAGGTCCAGCGCCTTGCCGCTGTTCCTGTTCAGCAAGACGTACCAGGCGCTGGTGTCCACGGTCGCCGCAGCCGCGGGGGCCGCGTCCACGGCGACCAACGTGCTGGCCGCGATGACCGCCGCAGCCGTCGCGGCCAGCCCTGACCGCCAGCGATGTCTCGGTGGAAGGGCGCGACGACCCGCACCGATGGCATTCATGGTCCACTCCTCTGGTCGGGGTCACCCGCGAGCGGAACGCATGCGGGTGGCCTGGCGTGCGTGCCGACGTCTGGTGGCGTCAGCACGGTGTTCGTCGTACGGGCGCGATGCGGCCACCGGCGCACGTCCCTGGCCGGTTGCCCGCCTGCGGTGGCGCGAACGGATGCTGTCCGCGCCACCGAACGGAGGACCAGCTACCCGATGCGGATCAGCTGCCATTGCTGGTTGTTGCCGCCCCAGTCGGTGTACTGAACGATGTTCGCCCCGTCGGCGGTGGACCCGCCCTGCACCTCCACGGCCTTGCCGCTGTTGCGGTTGACCAGGCGCAGGTAACCCCCGGCCGACTCGGCGAGGCGGAACTGCTGGTTCGTGCCGTTGCCGTCGCTCCACTGCACGATCGCCGCACCGTCGGAGCCGGAGAAGTTGTAGACGTCCAGCACCTTGCCGGAGAGCCGGGACTTCACCCGGTAGTAGCCGCCGCCGGAGTCCACGAACTGCCACTGCTGCTGGTTGCCGTTGTTGCGGGACCACTGGGTGATCCGGGCGCCGTCGTTGGTCGCGAGGTTGTAGACGTCCAACGCCTTGCCGCTGTTCCGGTTCACCAGCACGTACCAGGCGCTGGTGTCTACCGGGGAGCCCGGCGGAGGCGTGGTGGGCGGGTTGGTGCCGGCGTTGAGGGCGTTGAGAACGGCGTCGTACGCCGCCTTCTTGTTGCCCGACCGGTCGAACAGCAGGGCGTCGTCGTCGCCGCGCCAGGAGTCGCTGTCCCGCACCCCCCAGACCGTGATGCCGTTGCAGCGCGCGACGGCCAGGCAGGCGCGGGTGACCGTGGCGAAGATGTTGGCCTGGTTGGAGCCCTTCATGACGTCGAGTTCGGTGATCTGGACGTCGACGCCGAGGTCGGCGAAGCGCTGCAGGTTGGCCTGGTAGTCCCCCGGGATCGAGGTTCCCAGGTGGGACTGGAACCCGACGCAGTCGATCGGCACGCCCCGGGACTTGAAGTCCCGCACCATGTTGTAGATACCGGTCGACTTCGCATTGACGCCGTCGGTGTTGTAGTCGTTGTAGCACAACTTCGCGCCGGGATCGGCCGCCCTGGCGGCGCGGAACGCCGCCTCGATCCAGTCGTTGCCCGTGCGCTGCAGGTTGGAGTCACGCCGACCGCCGCTGCCACCGTCGGCGAACGCCTCGTTCACCACGTCCCAGGAGTGGATCTGGCCCCGGAAATGGGTGGCGACCTGGGTGACGTGGTTGATCGCGGCGTTGCGCAACGCGCTACCGGAGAGGCTCTGCGCCCAACCCGGCTGCTGCGCGTGCCAGAGCAGGGCGTGACCCCGCACGCTCATGCCGTTGGCCCGAGCGTGACTGACGAGACGATCACCGCCCGTATAGCTGAACCGACCCTGTTGCGGCTCGGTGGCGTCCCACTTCATCTCGTTCTCGGCGACAACGCTGTTGAACTCGCGGTTGAGAATGCCAACGTACTGGCTGTCGGAGAGCTTGCCCGTCGCGACGGCCGCGCCATAGTAGCGACCCTTCTCGGCGGCGGACGCTTTCAGGGTCGTTCCGGCACTGGCCGTCGGGGCCAGCGCCACCGTCGTACCCGCGGTCAACGCGACGGCGAGGGCCATCGTCGACAGCAGGGTTCTCTTGGATCTCATGGCATTCCTTCCCAGTGAATCCGGTGGTGGTGATGTGCCGGTTCGCTCGGGCAAGCCGGTCCGGGACGGCGGACGCGGCTCGCGGACGGTCAGACGGGTGGGTGGCGACGCCGCCCAGGTGCCGCTCCGCCGGTCGTCGTCGGTCGGTCCGCGCTGGCACGGGCAGTCCGACCGGCTGTCGCACACAGCTGCTGATGGTCCTGACGCGACGTCCGTGCACCCCTGGGGATGCCCTGGACGCGAGGTTCGGCCAGCGGGCTCGCCCGGTGAGCCACAGGTGCCGTCATCCTCGACATCGAGAGTGAGCGATAACATCCCGTTCGTCAATACGTGCCGGCGCCGCAATGCCCACACCTCCGGGGCACAGTCGGAGCGCGCCGGGCGCGGCGCGCATCGCCGGGGGCGCACGTCCGCGAGATCGGGTTCGGGGAGCGAGAAGCCGGCGTCAGCCCCGCCGGACCGCGACATCCCGACTGGGTGCCCGGGCCGGCAACCTCGGTCAGGGAATCGATGTCAAGTCATGTTAGCGATATCATGACCCCGGCCGAACGGCGAGTTCCGCGCTGCGCCCTGACGCGCTGCGGGCGTGCGTCAGGTTCTGACCGCGCGATCCGGTGCGCTGGACGCGCTGATCACCGAGGAGACCGCCCAGGCGGCCCGGGACGGCATGGTGTTCGTCCCCCCAATGAGCCGATCCCAGGTGCGGGACGCGATCACCGCTGCGGACGTCCCAGGGCGAGCAGCCGCGGCCGCGTCGGCAGCAGCCTCATGACGTTGGCCGCGCCGACGACGTGGGCGGTGTCCTGGACAGCGAGAGTCATGACTTCAACCGTATCGTTGAACAACGCTGTTGAGAGTTCTGCGATGTCGGCGAGAGATCCGTGGGGAACCCTCAAATCGGGTATCACCGGGGCGGCGCGGCGTCAGCACACCTCCCGCGAGGAGGCGAAGCAGCGCGCCAGCGGCGGGCCGTCGTGCTGCCAGAAGTTATCGATGCCCGTCGAGATTCGGGACCGGGTTGATGCGGATCAGGGCAGAGGTGTGCGCACGAACGCCACGGCCAAAACTCCGATAAGAGGGTGGCTGCCCTTCCCCTCGTAGCCTGGAGGCCAGAGCTTGAGGGATAGAGGTTAAGCGGCTGGTGAGACGCGACGATATTCCGCCGGTTCGCCCCCACGACCTGCGCCACGGAGCAGCCACGATGGCGCTCATGGCCGGTGCCGACAAGAAGGTGGTTCCGTCGCGTCCAACGGAGTGGTGTACGACTGGCCCGTGATGGGCGTGTTGCGTAGATCGGAGACGGCCGCCGCGTGATCTGGCGGCAGATCAGGTCGAACAACCCGCAGGAGCGGTTGAACAAGGAGATCCGCCGCCGCACCGACGTCGTCGGGATCTTCCCCGACAGGCCGGCGATCATCCGCCTCGTCGGCGCCGTCCTTGCCGAGCAGACCGACGAATGGACTGAAGGCCGCCGTTACTCGGGCCTGGAACTACTGGCCAAAGCCCGCCTGATTACCGTCGACACCGACCAACACGACACCGACGACACCGAGCCGACCCCGATCGCCCTTGGCCTGGTTGACGTGTCGGCGAGTTGCGTGACGATCCGGACCGGAGCGCCGAGATCCAGGCGGCAATGGCTGGAGAAGCGCCGCCGACTTTCCGGACGGCAGCCGGGCGTCGGGTGGTCGCCTGCCCCGCCCCGCCGCCCTGATCGTCCTCCACCGTGGCCGTCGTCATCCGGTGGCCCGGAAAGCACGCTCGCCGGGCACCGGGAAGGACCGCACCGCGCGGACCGGAACGGTGCTGGCAAGCGCCGCCGCGTGACCGGCCGGGGCAGGCAGGTCGTGCAGATGGACAGGGATGCGCGGCCAGCCGGGAACGCTGCCCACGGTGACCGTCGGCCCGCTCACGTCCAGCTGGCCGGGCGGTGCCCGCAGCCCGAATCCCGTCAACTTCATCGCCGCTTCCTTGCGCGTCCAGGCGGTCAGGAACCAGCCGGGCCGATCGGCGGGGGGCACCCGGGCGAACAGCGCCCGTTCATTGGCGGTCAGCGCGACCGCGGCGAGACCGTCGGTGTCCCGGTCCGGGCTCGACCGCTCGACGTCCACCCCGATCAGGCCGACTCCGGCCACCGCCAGCAGCACCCAGTCCTCGGTGTGCGAGACGGAGTAGTCGACCCGGGAATCAGCGAACCTAGGCCGGCCGTGCGTCCCCGCGCAGTACTGGCAGTCGCGGTCGATGCGCACCTGGGCCGGCGGTACGCCGAGATAGCGGGAGCCCAACCGGCGCTGGGCCGCGCGGGAGGTCACGAAGACGTCCCGCGCCGGCGAGCCGAGCAGGTCCTCGGCCCGGAGGCGCTCTGCCGGGTCGAGCAGGTCGACGCGACCGCCACCTGGCCGGACCGGCACCCACCAGGTGTGCGGCTGTCCGGCCGCGGGCACCTTCGGCGGGCCCGGGACGGTAGCGGGCGGCGGGCCGTCCGGCGCGGCGGGCAGCACGGCGGTCGCCGGCGGTGCTCCGAGGTCTCCAGCCGTCACCGGGTCACCCGACCAACCTGGAGCGGGTCGACAGCGCCGCCAGCGGTCGCGCGGTCGGCCGGGCCGGCGCCGGCTGCCCGAGGCCGGCCAGCAGATGCGCGACGGCGGCGGCGAGCTGGGGGTCGGCCCCGGCCAGCACGCCCTGCGGCGGGTCCGGCACGACGACGTCCGGCACGACGCCGTGGTTCTCCAGGCCGGCACCGATGCCGTCGAAGACGTAACAGAACTCCGGTTGCGTGGTGACCGTGCCGTCGACCAACTCGTGGCGTGGCCAGGTGGCGATGGTGCCGCCCCAGGTCCGGTTCCCGATCAGCGGCCCCAGGCCGAGCTGCCGGAACATGTGGCTGAAGATCTCCCCGTCCGATCCGGTGTGCTCGTTGATGAGCACCGCCATCGGGCCGCGCGGCGACTCGACCGGGTACGGGGTGGCGCCGCTCCAGCGCCCGTGTTCGGCGCCACCACGGCGCCGGGCGAGCCGGTCGAGCAGCAACGGGGAGACCTGTCCGCCGCCGTTGAAGCGCACGTCCACCACCAGCCCGTCCCGGTCGAGCTCGGAGAGGAAGCCCCGGATGAAGTCGGCGTAGCCGGTCCGGAACATGTCCGGCACGTGCAGGTAGCCGAGCCGGCCCCGCGAGGTGGATGCGACCAGGGCGCGGTTGCCCTCCACCCAGTCACGGTAGCGGGCCCGGCCCTCGGCCCGGATCGCCCGCACGCACACCCGGCGCGGGGCGGCGCCGTCGCGCAGCACCGTCAGCTCGACCTCTCGGTCGGCCTGGCCGACCAGCAGTTCCCCCGGCCCGGCCGGGCCGACGGGTTGCCCGTCGATGGCCACCACCGCGTCACCCGGGCGCAGGTCGACACCGGGCCGGTTGCACGGCGAGGTGGCATCGGGGTTCCACGGGTCACCGCGCAGGATGCGCTCGATGCGCCACTGTGCCGGCGGATCGCCGACCCCGCTGGTGGTGGCGCTCCAGTCCACTCCGAGAAACCCCTGCGCCTGCTCGACAGGCCGGCGGTAGTCACCACCGTGTTCGTAGGCGTGCGAGGTGGCCAGCTCGCCCTGCAGTTCCCAGAGCAGGTCGGAGAGCTCCGAGCGACACCCGACCAGATCCACCAGGGGCAGGTAGCGCTGGTACAGCCCGTCCCAGTCCAGCCCGGACATCTCGGCGTGCCAGAAGCTCTCCCGCTGCAGCCGCCAGGTCTCGCGGTACATCTGCCGCCACTCCGCGGCCGGCTGGATCGACACCCGCAGCCGGGTCAGGTCTACCCAGCCGTTCTTCCGGGTCGGCGGGGCGCACCGGGCGTACGGGTCGTCGTCGGCGTCCTCCGCGTCCTCGGCGGCGAGCACCCGCAGCCGGTCACGCACCTGGCAGAGCAGCGTGCCGCCGTCCGGGCTGGCGCTGATGTCGTCGACCCCGAGCAACTGCTCCTCGGTGACCTCCGCGGTCTGCAGGTCGACCACGGTGACCATGCCGACGGGGGCAGCGTCCGGCTTGACCGGGTCCGGCGCGGTGACCGGCACGGTGTGCAGGAGCACCCTGTCGGGCAGTCCGACGATGCTGGCGTACCGCCCCTCCGGTACCGGGAACCCGACGATCCGGCGATCGATGTCGGTGAGGTCTATCTCGACGAACGGCGGTCCGGCTCCGGCCTCGGTGCCCCGCCGCGCACCGTCGACGGGCCGCGGCACGAACGGCGACGCCTCGGTCGCCCGCAAGGTCACCAGGTACGGCCGGTTACCGAAGGGGAAGCCGACGTCGAAGCGCACCTGGTCGTGCTCCGGGGTGAGGTCGCGCTGGCCAAGGAAGTAGAGGTAGCGCCCGGCCGGGTCGAACGCCGGCCGGCTGTCGCGCAGCACCGGTCGGGTGACCTGGAACGAGCGCCGTAGCGCCACCTCCGCCAGCTTGATCGCCGAGGTGCGCGGCGTGTCCGGGAACGTGTAGGCGAGCCACCGGCCATCCGGCGACCAGGCCAGGTCCTCGATCCGCTCGAACGCACTGCTGTCCAGCAACCGCGGTGTCGGCAGCACGCTGTCGGTGTCCAGCAGCCACAGCTGCTGGCGGTTGGTGGCGAAGGCCACCTGGCCGGACGCCGACGAGGCGACCAGCTCGGTGACGCAGCCGATGTCGGTGAGCGGGATCTCCACCGAGGCGGCCCCGCCCTCGGCCGGGAAGAGCACCAGCCGCTCGTCCGGTCGGTCGTCGGCGGCGACCGCGACCAGCCGGCGGCCGTCGGCCAACCAGCTCAGCAACCGGTGCCGCGTCCTTTCGGCGGTGCCGTGTCGACGCACCGGGCCGGACCAGTGCGCCATGGTGAACGCCTTGCCCCGCGCGACGAGGGCCAGGTTGGTGCCGTCCGGGCTGAGGCGGGCGCTGTCGAGGAACTCGGCGGCCGAGACGATCCGCCGGGCCTGCTGGCGGCGCGAGCTCGCAAGTGAGACGTCGAGCCGCCGGGACGCCTCACCGGGGGCGTCCAACGCGTACAACCGGGCACCGGCGTGGTAGACGAGCCGCTGTCCGTCGGTGCTCAGACCACGGGCGTAGAAGTCGCGGTGTCCGGTGTGCCGGGTCAGCGCGCTGCCGTCCGGCCGGCACGAGTAGACGTTGCCGGTGCCCTCGTGGTCGCTGATCAGGAAGATCCGGTCACCGACCCAGCACGGGTTGGCCACGTTGCCGGGCAGCGCCAGCCGGGTGAAGGAGCCGCTGCCGTCGTGGTCGACCCAGAGTTCACCGGCGGCGCCCCCGGTGTACCGCTTGCGGCGGGCCGGGTCGGCGAGGTTGCGCCCGATCACCAGCGCGCCGCCGGGGCCGTACGAGAGGGTGCTGGCCGCGCCGTGGTCGAACAGCCGGGTCGGCCCGCCGTCGACCCCGACGGCGAAGAGCCGGTAGCCGAAGCCGGTCGGCTGCTCGGCGGTGCTGGCGTAGATGATCTCGTCGTGGTGCGGGTGCCAGCCGACCACCACGCACCGGGCCGCCTGGAAGGTGAGCCGGCGGGCCGGGCCGCCGGCCAGCGGCAGCAGGTAGACCTCGCTCGGTCCGTCGTCCGAGCCGACGAACGCCACCAGCTTGCCGTCCGGGGACAACCGGGGGTGGGCGTACTCGGTGCCGCCGGCGGTCAGCCGGCTCGCCGGTCCACCCGCGAACGGCACCCGCCACAGGTCGTCCCCGGCGGTGAACACCACGGTGTCGCCGGCGACGGTGGGGAACCGCAGGTAGCCTCCGGTCGCGCCATCGGTGTTCACCGGGCGCGCTGGGTCATCGCGCGGATCCGCTCGGCGACCGCGGCGCGGCGGTCCTCGACCTGGGACCGCTGTGCCTGCGCGTCCTGCTGGTTCTCCGACCAGTAGCAGGCGGTGCGCCACTGCCCCACCGTGTACGAGTCGTAGGCGCAGCGCACCCGGCGCTGCGCGGCCAGGTTCTCTGAGGACAGCAGCATGGTGTTGTGTTCGAGCACCTGGTTCACCACGACCCGCATGTTCAGCTCGGTACGCAGGAAGGTGTGCGCGGCGGCCACCGCCGCGGCGCCGAAGGCCCCCCGGAACCGGGGCAGGATCCCGAACGACAGCTCGCAGCACTGGCTGCGCCAGTCGATGGTGGTGATCCAGGCGAACCCCACCACCTGCTCGCGTGGGCCGCAGAGGGTGAAGTGCCGCTTGATGTCGTGTTCCTCGGTGATACCCACCCGCTGGCGGTGCTCCAGCACGTCGTCGCCGGTGACGACCGCGTAGTCGGTGAGGTTCGCCTGGAACCGCGACTCGCGCATCAGCGCGGTCCGGATGGGGATGTCGGCCTCGGTGAGATGCCTGACCGTCACGAACGGCACGTGTCCTCCCCACGGACGAAGTACACCGACACATCCTGGTAGGCGCCGGACTGGTAGCGGTGCTCGCGCAAGGTGCCGACCCGGGTGAACCCACAGTCGTGCAACGCCAGCACCGGCGGGCTGTCCGCCGGCACCAGGGCGACGAACGAGGTGCACCGCTGGTAGTTGCCGAGGAAGTCGAGGAAACCGCGTAGCGGCTCGGGATCGGGCGAGGTGCTCGCCACGTACGCCTGGCGTGGCTGTTCCTCGTTGGGCAGGTAGCCCAGCAGCGTGTCACCGGTCCGGAAGACCTGCGCGCCCAGCCGGGTCAGCTCGCGGACCAGCAGGGCGTGGTTCTGGGTGACCGGGTCGACGCCGAGGAAACCCCGGGCCGCCCCGGGTACCGCCGCCAGCGCCGAGGCGGCGGCTGCGGTGTCGAGTCGCTGAATCTCAGTCATGGCGTACCGCTCCCCAGATCTGCCGGTCGACGGGACGGCCGGCGAACCACCGGCCGGCCGGGACCGTCGCTTCGCCGATGAACCCGGCGTCCTGCAACAGGTCCACCGGCGCGGCCGCCGCCGGGGTCACCCAGCCGTACAGCCGGTGCAGGTTGAGCACCCGGAAGCCGTGCGAGACGGCGGTCTTGAGCAGCGCCGGGACCAGGTCATCGGCGCCCGGCTGCACGCCGATCTCCAACCGGGCCCGGCGGTGCACCCAGTCCAGCTCGGCGAAGCGGACGAAGGCCGCTCCCGGCAGCACGCACAGCTCCACGGTGTTGTCCTTCGGCGCCTCGACCGCCGCCGGCACCACCGTTGCCGGTGCCTGCTCCAGCGGCATGCCGAGCAGTTCGCCGGCGAGCCACGGCCCGGTCAGCAGCGGTAGGTCGGTACTGCGGTACCCGCGCAATGTCATGATGTCGGCACCCAGATCTGCGAGAAGAAGACGTACCCGTACCGGCGTCCCTCCTGCACGACCACGTCGGCGAGGGTGCCCTCCTCGGTCAGCCCGGCCGCCCGGGCCGCCTCGAGCCCGTCCTGGTCGTACTCGCCCACCAGGACGGAGATCCGGACCACCTCGCGCCGCCAGCGCAGCGCCCGCACCGCCTCGTCGTACGCCTGGCACCACCAGTTCAGCGGGGCGCCGGAACGCAGCCGCAGGTGCAGTTGGTAGTGGCAGCCGTGCTCGGCGCCAACCGCTTCGGTGGCGAACAGGCCCACCGGCTCACCGTCGGCGAGCAGCACCTCGGTCTCGGTGCCGAGCAGATCGAGCAGTTCCCACTCACCGCGGGTGTCCGGTTGGGCCGTGCGGAAGTAGAAGTCCGGCTCGGTGAACATCCCCAGCACCTGGTCGCGGTCCGCCTCTGCGAAGGCCCGGGCGGACCAGCGCGGTGTGCGTACCCCGTCCAGCGGCGTCGCGGTCAACGTCATGACGTCGGCCTCCGGGTGGCGATGCCGTGCGTGATGTGCAGGCGCAGGATGTTGCTGGTGCCGTCCATGAACTCGAAGGCGCGCACGTCACGGCACCACTTCTCGAGCAGCGGGTGCAGCAGCAGGGAGCCCGGGCCGAGCGCGTTCGCTGCCCAGCCGGTGACGTGGACAGCCAGGTCGGTGGCGTGCAGCTTGGCGATCGACGGCGTCCGACGGTCGTCCGGCGAAAGGTCGACCTCGTTCGCGGCGTCGTAGAGCAGGGCCCGCGCCGCCGCCAGCCGGGCGGTGGTCAGCTCGTGCCCGGACCAGCCCGGCCGCTGTTCGCAGACGTAGTCGCGGGCGGCGAAGGCCACCCCGAGCGCCATCGCGGCGATCTGGATCCGCATCACGTTGAAGGTCCGGCTCGCGCCCCAGATCCCACGGCGGGACGCCGGCAGGTGGGCGCCGAGCAGCATCTCGCGCGGTACGTGCACCCCGTCGAAGGAAAGCTCGCTGATCCGCGCGCCACGCAGCCCGGTCATCTCCAGCGCGTGGCCGGCGAAGCCGGGGGTCGGGCAGCTCAGGATGGCCGCCCTGATCGACAGCGGGGAGCGGCCGGTCCGGGCGAACACCACCCCGGTCGCACCCCGGGAGCCGTTGCCGACGTACCGCTTGGCGCCGAAGAGGCGGTAGTCGCCGTCGGGGTCCGCGTCGAGGCGGGTCTCCATCGCGGTCGCGTCGCTGCCGCGGGCGTCCTCGGTCATCGCGAAGAAGGTCCAGGTCCGGCCGTCGGCGATGGACTCGTAGAAGAACTCCTGCTGGGCCTCGCTGCCGAGCGCGTCCACGGCGATGCCGGCGAGCGCCGGGCCGGTGTTGGCGGTCAGCAGGCCGGCGTCACCGCAGGCCAGCTCGAGGCTGGCCACCGCGCGGGACAGGCAGCTGTCGGTGTACTCGCCCTGCCAGCCGGACGGGTCCTGGAAGCGTTTGGGGGTGCTGGCCGCCCGGACCATCGCCAGCGCCGGCGAGTCCAGGTGCCCGGTCATGTCCTCCGGGTCGACGTCGACCGACAGGGCCCGCGAGCGCAGGTCCGTCGCCGCGTCCCGGCACTGGTCCCGTAGGGCGCGCAGTGGCGGATCCAGCTCGATCATGAGACACCTTCCCGGGGAAGCCAGCAGTTCGCGGTCAGTTGGGCCACGTACGCGCCGCGGGTGGGGGTGCCGGCGACGTATCCGCTGGCGCCCAGCAGCTTGGCGGCCTCCCAGTCCAGGGTGGTCACCCGGTCGTGCACGTCGAGCACCGCGGCCGGGACCGTGCCGGAGACCCGCAAGGACCGGCGGGCCGCCTCGACGGCGGTCTGCACGTCCGCCAGTACGCCCAGCACCAGCTGTTTGCGGATGGTGGGCTCCCCGCCGACCGTCCGGCCGGAGAGGTACTCCACGGCCCACTCCAGCAACCGTCGGGTGACGCCCAGCCGGACCGCGCCCAGGTGCGCGCAGAACTGGGTGAGCTGCCCGTCGGCGGGGCCGGGGTGGCCGTCGGTGGTGGCGAAGCTGATGCCCTCCTGACCGGCCATCCGATGCCCGACCGTCGAGGCGGGCGTGGTCGCCCAACCGGCGGGCAGGGCGGCGGTGGGAACGGCGGCGACCCGGCCCGGCGGCGTGATGCCCGGCGCCTCGGCGAGCGCCACGGCCAGCCCGGCGGCCAGCCCGGCGGAGTACGCCGTCTGCTCGCACTCGTCGATCATGTCCCGCATGCGGTCCTCCTGTGCCTGCCGCGAACGGCTAACGGGCGACGTCCACCTGTTGCAGGCGGGTCTGGATGTAGTCGGCGAAGGAACCGACCGACTGGAACACCTCCGGCTCCAGCGATTCGGGATCGACGTCGAGCTGGAGGGTGTCCTCAAGGCTCATTATCAGCTCAATGAAACGAATCGAGTCGATTTCCAGGTCCTCAAGGATCTGCGTCTCGGCGGAGAGCTCGGGCAGTTCCCGGTTGAGCACCACCGACAGCGAGATCCGCAGGTGCTCGATAATCTCCGAACGTTCCATTGACCCGATCCTTCCCTTGTGCGGATTGATGGTGCATGGCCGGCGAAGCCACCTCCAGGCAGCTCACCGACCATGCCACCGAACCCTCTTGAGACTTAGAGGGAGCTCTTGGAAGCGGCCTTCGCGGCAGCCTTCGCAGCGGCCTTCGCGGCAGCCTTCGCGGCAGCCTTGGCAGCGGCCTTGGCAGCGATCTTCGCCATGGTAATCACTCCTTCTCCGGGTTTTGCTGAACCAGTTTCCCGAGCCTGTTGGATCGGTACGCAGAGATTTGCCGACCAGGCCACCCGGTGTCAATAGCGTCGGGAGAACTGCCCGGTGCCGGCCGATGGCAGCTCTTTGCCGTCAATTATTGTCACCGGCACTGACTAGCCGAAACGTTTCCGGCGGCCCGATCATATGGGCGGACGAACGCGGGAAGAGGAGTCAGTTTCTGTGGAGAAGAGCGCGAATCTCTGCTGGGGCCAGCGCTACCACTGGCTCCGGTACCAGCACATACCCGCCGGGGCCCGGCACGACGCACACATCGTCGCCAACTGCCCCCTGCCGGAGGGCATCTCGGTCGCCGATCTGCGCGCCGCGCTCAACCACCTGGTCCGCCGGCACGAGGCGCTGCGTACCGTCATCCTCGCCGATCCGGCCGGTTGGCCGCAGCAGCGGGTCCAACCGCCCGCGCCACTGCCGGTACGGCTGGTGTCGACCGAGTCGGACGGCACCCCGGCCCCGGCCGCGGTGGTCGCGGAGCTGACCGTCGCCGACTTTGACCTGACCCGGGACTGGCCGATCCGGGCCTGCGTGGTCACCACCGGTGGCCGGCCCCGGCGCCTCGTGGTGGTGCTCAACCACATCGCCTTCGACGACTGGAGCCTGAACACCTTCCGTCGCGAGTTCGAGGCGATGCTCGCCGCGATCACCGCCCGCCGCCGGGCGGTGTTGCCGCCGGTGGCGCACCAGCCGGTGGACCTCGCCCGGCAGGAGTCGAACCGCGACGCCGCAGCGAACGCCGCCGAGCTGGCGCACTGGCGCCGGGAGATCGAGCGGCTCCCGGCGGACGTCTTCGCCTCCCGGCGGTCCACCGCCGCCGGGCCGGGCACCGCGTTCAGCGCGTCGATCACCTCACCGGGGCTGCTGACGGCGAGCCGGGAGATCGCGGCACGGCACGGCTGCTGGCCGTCGGCCGTCCACCTGGCCTGCTACGCGATACTCACCGCCGGCTACACCGGCGAGGCGTCGGTCCCGTTCAGCTGGCTCACCAGCCACCGTGAGGCCAGCCAGCACATGTCCGTGATGACGTGCATGTTCTCCCCGACGGTGGTTTCCGTGCAGCTGGCCGACGATCCGCCGTTCAGCGAGTTGCTGCGCCGCACGGCGGACCGGGTGGAGCAGGCGCAGCGGCACGCCTACGTGCCGTACGACGAGATCGCCGAGCTGATCGCGGCCGAGAGCTTCCGTCGCGGCCAGCCGGTGCGGATCGCCTCGGAGGTGAACTTCCTGAGTTACGCCCCGCGCTCCTGCGGGGCTCGCCGGGACCGGTTCGCCTGGAACACCCCGCCGGCGGCCTGGGCGCAGGCCGGTTCGGACAGCTACCTCGGAATCTACGAGTGGCGCGACGGGGTGACGGTGGCCCTGCACGCCCAGTCGGCGGTGCTGCCCGCCGAGACGGTGGAGCGGTTCCTGCGCGGTCATGTCCGGCTGATCGAGGCGCACCGCGACCCCTCGGTGGACCTGCGGGTCAGCGAGGCAGCCCGGGAGCTGGGATTCGCCCCGCCGGCCCGCCGCGAACTGGTCCGGGTCGGGTCGGACGCGGTGTGCGTCGAGGCGACCCGGGCCGCGCTGCGCTCGCATCCCGCGGTGATCGACGCGCGGGTGCAGGTGCGCACGGGCGAGCTGGTCGCCCGGGTACGGACCCGGGCTCCGCTCACTCCGGCCGAGCTGCGCACGCATGTCCTCGGCACGATGTACGACCGGCCGGCGGTGCGTTGCCCGGACCGGTTGGAGCTCGTCGACGCCGGGGACGGGGACGTCGACACCGACGCGCACGCCGACCTCGATCGCCCGGCGACGGCGGCCGGCGGCCGGTCGCCCGGGCCCGCCGAGGAGCTGCTCACCGAGGTAGTCGCCCTGGTCAACGAGCTGGCCGCCGTGGACGGCTCGGACAGCTACACGGCCGCCGGCGGCCGGGCTCTGCGGGTGCCCCGCACCCTGTCCGCGCTGCGCGAGCGGGGCTGGGTCGGGATCTCGCCGGATCAGCTGGCCAGCGCCCGGCCGTTGCGGGCGCTGGCAGCCCGGCTGACCCGGGTGGGCTGAGCCGGTCCCCGCGCCGGCCCGGCGGGCATCAGGTGCCGAGCGGGGACCCGGTGGCGAAGCGGGTGGCCACCTGCACGCCGGCCTGGAAGCGGCTGACCGAGCCGAGACTGCGCAGCAGCGCGGCAATGTGTCGGCGGCAGGTGCGCACCGACATCCCGAGCCGACGGGCCACCGCCTCGTCGGTGAGGCCCTGGGCCATCAGCAGCGCGATCGAGCGTTGCAGGTCGTCGGCGACCTCGTCGGCGTAGCCGGTCTCGTCCGCGGCCAGCGGTGCCGCGCCCTCCCAGAGCTGGTCGAACATCTCGATGAGGTACCGCACCACGTTCTCGTCGCGGACCCGGTGCCCCGTGGGCAGTAGTCCGTCGGCGGACGTCCCGAACACCACCGCGAGCGAGCGGTCGAAGACCACCGAGGCCTGCGGGACCTGGCTGATGGTCCGGATCGCCGCGCCGCCGTCGATCAACCGCCGGGACTTGGCCCGGGAGGCGAAACCGGCCCGGCTGCGGTGCGGCGAGATGATCCGGACGGAGACGCCCCGGTCGAGCACGCCGTGACAGGCCTCGAGGAGCCGGTCGAGCACCTCGTCGTCGTCGTGGCTCGGCCGCAGCACGACGAGTTCGTCGCGGCACACGTCAGCGGCCTGCTTGAGCAGTCCGCGCAGCTCCGCCACGCCTTCGAGCCGGTCGATCGAGCCGCCGGGCACCACGGCGGAGTCCCTTGCGCCGGCGATCGAGTCGATCCGCTCGCGCAGCTGGTCGGCCAGCTCCCGCTGCTGGTAGATCGCGCGTTCGATCGGTGAGACCAGCAGGGTGGCGGCATACTGCGGGTCGACCGGGACCAACCGGCCGCCGACCGCGCCGTCGGTACGTAACAGGCGCAGCTCGACGAGCTGCATGATCGTCGAGACCACTTCGTGTCCGGTCCGGCCGAGTTCCACCGCCACCCGGTCGAACCCGGACGGCGCGATCGCGCCGTGTCGCACTATATAGTGGTATACTTCGATGCATTGCGCGTTCACGCGATCCTGGGCGTCGATGCCGTCGTCCTCGACGAGGCGTCCGCCGAAGCTGGGCGTCCAACTGATCCGCGACAGAGCGTCTGTCGACATCCGCTGCCTCCCGGTCATGTTTCCCGAGTTCCGCTGGCGGTTCACCGCCGCGGGCTCCACGGTGACAGCAGCGGCAATCACGCCAACCTCACTCGCGCACCGCGCCACCCGGCCGTGCGGCACCGTCGCTCTCATCCCGCTATCACCGGCACCACCGGGGCGACCGGACGACCCACGACGACAGCCGGACCAAGAGCCGGACGATGGCAGGTTGAGAGAGCGCCGTGATGAGGTTCCTCCGTCGGCGGGCCAGGCCCGCCATCCGGTCCAGGCAGGTGGCCGGCCGACGCGTCGCGACGACGCTTAGCGATCGAGAGGGACCACGGTGACGAACGCGGACATGCCTCGCTCATTCCAGGAGACGCTGCTCCCCCACCTTCCGTACGCCGAGGGCGGCGAGCTGGCCCCGACCGACGACCTCACGGCCCTCGGCCTCGACTCGATGGGCGTGGTGCAGCTGCTGGCCGACCTGGAAGACCGGTACGGCCTGGAGATGCCCGACGAGCGGCTGACCGAGGAGACGTTCGCGACGGTCGGGTCGCTGTGGGCGACGGTCGCCGAGTTCGTCACCGTCGAGACGGTCACCGGTGAGTGAGCTGGTCACCGCCGCTCCCGGCACTCCACTGGTCCGCGTCGACCAGCTGACCCGGTACGGCGCGGCGGACCGGCCCGCAGTCACCTTCAGGTCGGAGACGATCGACTACCGCGAGCTGACCGACCGGGTCGCCCGGCTCGCCCGCGGACTGCACGAGCTGGGAGTACGCCGCGGTGACCGGATCGCCGTGTACGCCGAGAAGCGGATCGAGACCGTCGTCGCGATGCTGGCGATCTCGGCGGCCGGCGCGGTGTTCGTCCCGGTCAACCCGCTGTTCAAGGCGCGGCACCTGGCACACGTCACGGCCGATTGCACGGCCCGCGTGGTGATCACGACGGCCGAGCGGTTCGAGACCGTACGCGCCGCGCTGAGCGAGAGCACCTCGGTCACCGACATCGTGCTCGTCGGCGCCGACGCCGTCACCGGGCCCGCCGGGCGCTGGCGGATCACCGACTGGCAGCGGCTGGCCGCGACCGCCGCCGACCGGGTACCGGACGGCGCGGTGGTGATCGACACCGACATCGCGGCCATCTTCTACACCTCGGGCAGCACCGGCGGCCCGAAGGGAGTGGTGCTGTCGCACCGTAACGTGCTGGCTGGCGCGGCGAGCGTCGCCGGCTACCTCGGGCACACCGCCGACGACACGGTACTGGCGGTACTGCCGCTCAGCTTCGACGCCGGCTTCAGCCAGCTGACCACCTCGTTCATCGCCGGCGCGCACGTGGTGCTGACCAACTACCTGGTACCGCGGGACGTGGTGCGGCTCTGCGCCCGGCACCGGGTGACCGCGCTGACCTGCGTACCTCCGCTGTGGATGCAGCTGGCGGCGCTGGACTGGCCGGCGGAGGCCGGTGCCGGGCTGCGCTACTTCGCCAACACCGGTGGCCGGATGCCGCTGGCCACCCTGACCCGGCTGCGCGCGCTGCTGCCGAACGCGCGGCCCTACCTGATGTACGGGCTGACCGAGGCCTTCCGCTCCACCTACCTCGACCCCGACGAGGTGGACCGTCGACCGGACTCGATCGGCAAGGCGATCGGCAACGCCGAGATCCTGGTGGTGCGGCCGGACGGCACGAACTGCGCGCCGGGCGAACACGGTGAGCTGGTGCACCGGGGCGCCCTGGTGGCCCAGGGTTACTGGAACGACCCGGCACGCACCGCGCTGCGGTTCCGGCCGGCCCCCGGCGCCGATCCGGCGATCCGTCCGGAGATCGCGGTCTGGTCCGGTGACACCGTCTACCACGACGCCGAGGGCTTCCTGTACTTCGTCGGGCGTACCGACGACATGATCAAGACCTCCGGCTACCGGGTCAGCCCCACCGAGATCGAAGAGGCCGCCTACGCGACCGGGCTGGTGAGCGAGGCGGTGGCGCTGGGCGTCGGCGACGAGCGGCTCGGGCACGAGGTGGTGCTGGTCGTCGGCGGCGACTGCGACACCGAGGTGCTGCGCAAGTCGCTGGCGCACGACCTGCCGACGTACATGTTGCCGCAGCGGACCGTCGTACTGCCGCAGCTGCCCCGCTCGGTCAACGGGAAGTTCGACCGGGTCGAGCTGCGCCGACTGGTGGAGGCCGGCTCGTGAGCGCGCCGGTCGGGTTCACCGCCACCGGCGGCCAGCTCACCGTGGGCACGGTACCGGTGGAGCGGCTGGCCGCCCGGGTCGGCGGCACGCCGTTCTTCGCCTACGACCGCCGCCTGGTCTCCGAGCGGGTCGCGGCGGTCCGCGCCGCGCTGCCGCCGGGCATCCGGTTGAGCTACGCGGTCAAGGCCAACCCGATGCCCGCGCTGCTGCACCACCTGAGTGGCCTGGTCGACGGCTTCGACGTGGCCTCCGCCGGCGAGCTGCGGCACGCGCTGGACACCCCGATGCCGGCCGAGCAGGTCAGTTTCGCCGGGCCGGGTAAGACGACCGATGAACTCACCCGGGCGGTCGCCGCCGGTGTCCTGATCGAGCTGGAGTCGGCGGGCGAACTCGCCCGGCTGCGCGAGGTCGGCAAGACCCTCGGCATCCAGGCCCGCGTGGCGCTGCGGGTGAACCCCGACTTCGCGGTACGCGCCTCCGGCATGCGCCTCGGCGGCGGTCCGCAGCAGTTCGGCGTCGACGTCGAGTCCGTCCCCGACCTGCTGCCCGAGCTGGCCGTCGACGAGATCGACTTCCACGGCTTCCACGTCTTCGCCGGCTCGCAGAACCTGCACGCCGAGAACATCTGCGAGGCGCAGCGTCGCACCGTCGACATGATCCTCACGTTGGCCGAGCTGACCCCGGCGCCGATCCGCTACCTGAACCTCGGCGGCGGCTTCGGTGTCCCGTACTCGGCCAGGGACCAGCCGCTGGAGCTGGCACCGATCGGCGAGAACCTGGCCGACCTGCTCGACACCCGGATCCGCCCGAACCTGCCGCACGCCCGGGTGGCCGTGGAGCTGGGCCGCTACCTGGTCGGTGAGGCCGGTGTCTACCTCACCAGGGTCGTCGACCGGAAGACCTCTCGCGGCAAGACCTTCCTGGTGGTCGACGGCGGGCTGCACCACCAGCTCGCCGCGTCCGGCAACTTCGGCCAGGTGATCCGGCGCAACTATCCGCTCGCGGTGGCCAACCGGTTCGACGCCGCGCCGGAGGAGACGGTCACCGTGGTCGGCTGCCTCTGCACCCCGCTGGACCTGCTCGGCAACGACGTGTCCCTGCCCCGGGCGGAGCCCGGGGACCTGATCGCGATCTTCCAGGCCGGCGCGTACGGCCTGACCGCGAGCCCGACCGCGTTCCTCGGCCATCCACCGCCGACCGAGGTCCTGCTCTGAACGCGCGCCCGCACGCCGCCGCAGCCCGACACTCCGAACCGTCGTCGTCGCAGTACCGCTGAATGAGGCAGGTGGATCAATTGGTCAGGCAGGAAGACGACGAACACGGACCGCTCTGCTTCCGGGTCCTCGGGCCGTTGCAGGTGCAGGGCGAGGAGCCGGTCACCGTGACGGCGCGCCGGCAGAGCGTCGTGCTGTCGCTGCTGCTGCTCAGCCCCAACCAGGTGGTGGCGCTGAAGTCGATGATCGACGCGGTGTGGGGCGAGACGCCGCCCACCACCGCCCGGGCCCAGGTGCAGACCGCCGTGTCGGTACTGCGCCGGTCGCTGGCCCGGGCCGGGCTCGGCGAGCGCATCCGGATGCAGGGCACCGGCTATCTCATCGACCTGGCGCCGGGCGAACTCGACCTGCACGTCTTCGCCGACCTGGTCGCCCGGGGCCGGGCCGCCGGCGTGGCCCGGGATCCGCAGGCGGCGCGGACGGCGTTCCGCGCCGCGCTGGCCCTGTGGCGCGGTGAGCCGCTCTGCGACGTGGACAGCGACGTGGTCCGGGCGAAGCTGGTCCGGATCGCCGAACGGCGGGTCGAGGTGCTCGAGGAGTGCATCGAGGCCGAACTCGAACTGGGCCTGCACCACGAGGTGATCGGCGAGATCCGGGCCCTGGTCGCCGAGTACCCGCTGCGCGAGCGACCGGCCGGCCAGTTGATGAGGGCGCTGTACCGGTCCGGCCGGCAGGCCGAGGCGTTGGCCACCTTCCAGGCGGTGCGCAAGACCTTCGTGGACGAGCTGGGGCTCGAACCGAGCCCGGCGCTGCACCGACTGGAGTTGGCCATCCTGACCGGCGCCGACCAGCTGGCGACGCCGGTGGCGGCCGGGCCCGGGCCGCAGTTGCGGATGCCGGTACCCCGGATGCTGCCGGCCCGGACGCCGGACTTCACCGGCCGCGCGGAGATGCTGCACCTGTTGCGGCACCGGCTCGGCGGCGCAACCGTTACAGGGCGCGACCGCCACTCGCTCGACGTGGCGGTGATCACCGGCTTCGTCGGGGTCGGCAAGTCGACCGTGGCCATCGAGACCGCTCACGCGCTGGCCGGCGAGTTTCCCGACGGCCAGCTCTACGCCCGGATGCCGCCCGGCCCGGACGGCGCCGCCGAGGTGCTGGAGCGGTTCCTCCGGTCGCTCGGCTTCACCAGGTCGGCCATTCCGGAGACCCTCGACGGCCGGGAGGCGCTCTACCGCAGCGCCCTCGCCGACCGGCGGATGCTGGTGGTGATCGAGGACGTCACCGACCCGACCCAGGCCCGCCCGCTCCTGCCCGGTACGCCGGCCTGTCGGCTGATCGTGACCACCCGGGCCCGCCGGGCGTGGCTGCCCGGCGCGCACGTCTTCGAGATCGACCGACTCGACGCCCACGACGGCATCGAGCTGCTGGCCGCCATGGTCGGCCGGGACCGGGTCGCCGCCGAGCCGAGCAAGGCCATCGAGCTGGTCGAACTCTGCGGTGGTCTGCCGCTGGCGCTGCGGATCGCCGCGAACCGGCTCGCCGCCCGTCCGCACTGGAGCCTGGGACAGCTCGCCGCCCGGCTCGTCGAGCCCGGGCAGCGGCTGGGTGGGCTGGTCCACCAGGGCCTGGACGTACGGGCCGGGCTGAGGGGGACCTACGACGCCCTGCCGCCGGCGGCACAACTGCTGTTCAGGCACCTCGGCGAGTTGGAGACCGACACCTTCGCGGCCTGGGTGGCCGCCCCGCTGCTGCAGCTCGACGCGGACTCCGCCGCCGAGGTGCTGGAGACCCTCATCGACGCCCGGCTGGTCGACGTGCTCAGCGGCACCGGCGGGGCCACCCGCTACCGACTGCGTGACCTGGTCCGGCTGCACGCCCGTGACCTGTCGCTGGCCGAGAGCAGCGCGGCCGACCGGGCCGCCGCGACCCGACGGATGCTCGGCGGGTGGCTCTTCCTGGCCGACGAGGCCCGGCTGCGGCAGGGCGGCCACCGCATCGCCCGCCATTCGGCCGCGGCCGTCTGGCCCCTGGCCGAGCCGCTCGTCGACGCCGCGCTGACCGATCCGCTGGCCTGGTACGAGCGGGAACGCACCGCGCTGCTGGCCGCGGTCCGGCAGGCCGCCCGCGCCGGCGAGGTGGCCTACTGCTGGAACCTCGCCGCCGCCGTCGCCGCGCTCGCCGAGACGCAGTCCCGCTTCGGCGAGTGGCGGGAGAGCAGCCTCTGCGCCCTGGAGGCCGCGGTGCGGGCCGGGGACCGACTCGGTGAGGCGGTGATGCTGTACGGGCTCGGCCGGCTCGACCTCTGCGAGCAGCGGCTGGACCATGCCGCGGCCCGGCACGAGGTGGCCCTGGAGGCGTTCGACCAGCTCGGCGCCCTGGACTGGCGGGCGATCACGCTGCGCTCGTTGAGTGCGGTGCACCGGATGAGCAGCCGGCCGGCGCAGCTGGTGCCCGACACCGGCGCGGCGCGTCGGGACGACCGGCATCCCGAGCACCGGGTAGCGGTCGGCCGCATCCCGTTCCGGCAGCACCAGTTCGGGCTGGCCAGCGGCATGGCGGAGGACCAATGACCCAGGGAAGGGACGCTGATGTGAGCACGATCAAGGCGCAGCCGGTCGGATCGCCGGCGCGGCACCAGGATCAGGAGTGGACGTCGCTGGAGGCGGTCGAGGTCACCAAGCGCTACGGCGACGTGGCCGCGCTGGCCGGCTTCAGCCTGACCGTCGCCCGAGGCGAGATCGTGGGACTGGTCGGACACAACGGTGCCGGCAAGACCACCTTCGTCGAGGTGGTCTCGGGCCTGATCCGGCCGGACAGCGGGGTGGTGCTGGTCGACGGTCGGACACCCACCCAGGCGCGCGGGCAGATCGGCATCTCGCCGCAGCACATCGCGCTGTACCCGCCGATCACCGTCCGGGAGCACCTGCGGCTCTTCGGCGGCATCGCCGGGCTGCGGCGCCAGGCACTGCGTACCGAGATCGACGACCTCGCCACCGGTCTGCACCTGACCGGGTTCCTGGACCGGCCGGTCGGGGTGCTCTCCGGCGGGCAGCAACGCCGGACCCAGGCCGCGGTGGCCCTGATCCACCGACCGTCGCTGCTGCTGCTCGACGAGCCGACCGCGGGCGCCGACCCGGAGACCCGGCAGGCGCTGCTCAACGTGGTCAAGCAGCGGGCCGGCGAGGGGGCGGCGGTCATCTACACCACTCACTACCTCAACGAACTCACCGACCTGCAGGCAAGTATCGCGGTCGCCCGACGCGGCCGGATCATCGCCCGCGGCAGCAGCGCGGAGCTGCTGGAGGGGTTGCCCGGCGAGGTCCGGGTGACCTTCGCCGACGAGGTGGTGCAGGTCTCCACCACCGACCCCACCACCGCCCTGGTGGAGCTGCTGAAGGGCACCGACCGTCAGGTCGAGTCCGTCGAGCTGCGCCGTCCCGACCTTGACGACCTCTACCACTCGCTGGCGGTAACCGATGTCGACTGACGCCCTTCGCCGTACCGGCCTGCTGGTCCGGCACAACGCCGTGCTCCGGCTGCGCGACCCCGCCCAGCTGATCAGCTACATCGCCCTGCCGATGGTGCTGATGCTGGTGCTCAAGCCGCTCTACGAGGAGGCGCTGGACAGCGGCACGCTGCAGGCGGTGACCGGGCCGCTGGTGATGTTCTCGGTCTTCGCGCTGTCGATCGTCGGCAACTCGATCCTGGTCGAGCGGGAGTGGCGCACCTGGGACCGGCTGCGGGCCAGCCGGGCCGGCCGCGTCGAGCTGCTGCTCGGCAAGACCGGTCCGGTACTCGTCCTGCTGCTGTTGCAGCAGGCCGTGCTGTTCGCGTTCGGCTGCCTGGTCGTCGGGCTGCCATTGCCCCGGCCGTCCGCGGTCGGCTACCTGGCCCTCGCGGTCGGCATCTGGGGGCTGACCCTGCTCGCGGTGGGCGCCGCCCTGGCCACCGTGGTACGCAGCCGCGGCGAACTGAGCGTCGCCTCCGACCTGGGGGCGATCATGGTCAGCGCGCTGGGCGGCGCGCTGGTGCCGGTGTCGCTGATGCCCGGTTGGGCGCAGCACGTCGCGCCGCTCTCCCCCGGCTACTGGGCCATGTCGATGCTGCGTGCCGCGGTCGACAGCGACCCCGCCGGCATGCTCCGCCCGGCGCTGGTCTGCCTGGGCATCGCCCTCGTCGCCGGAGGGCTGGCCTCCTGGCGGCTCGCTCGGGGCTGGGGCCGCAGCCGGCTGATGTGACCGGCACGAGCAATCCGTCCGAACCCCCGATCCGGTGTACCTGGAGGTCATCGTGACTGAAACTGACTACGACTCCGCGGTCGCGCTCATCGGTATGGCCGGGCGCTTTCCGGGGGCGGCCGACGTCGGCGAACTCTGGCGCAATCTGCGCGACGGGGTGCCCGGGCTGCGGCCGATCACCGACGAGGAGCTGACCCGCGCCGGTGTCGCCCCGGCCCGGGCCGCCGACCCGGACTACATCCGGGTCGGCGGCCCGGTCGACGACCTCGACCTGTTCGACGCGGGCGCGTTCGGCTTCAGCCCGCGCGAGGCCGAGACGATGGAGCCGCAGCACCGGCTCTTCCTGGAGTGCTCCTGGCAGGCGCTGGAGGCCGCCGGCTACCAGCCGGTCGACCCGGGCGCCCGGGTCGGTGTCTTCGCCGGCTGCGCGTTCCCGGACTACATGATCGACAACGTCGCGCACATGGTCGACGAACCCGGTGAGGGCCTGCTCTTCGCGGTCGGCAACGAGCGGGACTCGCTCACCTCGCTGGTCTCGTACAAGCTCGGGCTGCGCGGGCCGAGCGTGACCGTGCAGACGTTCTGCTCCACCTCGCTGGTCGCGGTGCACCTGGCCTGCCAGAGCCTGCTGACCTACGACTGTGACGTGGCCCTCGCCGGTGGCGCCTTCCTGCCGCTGCCCCAGCCCGCCGGCTACCTCTACGAGCAGGGCGGGATCCTCTCCCCCGACGGCCGGGTGCGCAGCTTCGACGCGGCGGCCAACGGCAGCGTGATGGGCTCGGGGGTCGGGGTGGTGGCGCTCAAGCGGATGACCGACGCGCTCGCCGACGGTGACGTCATCCACGCGGTCATCCTCGGCTCGGCGGTCAACAACGACGGGCCGGAGCGGGTCGGGTACACCGCGCCCGGCGTCGAGGGCCAGGCCGAGGTGATCGAGACGGCGCTGGCCGTCGCCGGCGTGAAGTCGGAGACCATCGGCTACGTCGAGTGCCATGCCACCGGCACGCCGCTGGGCGACTCCATCGAGCTGGCGGCGATGAGCCGGGTGTTCCAGACGACCCCGCCGACCCCGTGCGTGCTCAGCTCGGTCAAACCCTCGGTGGGGCACCTGGACCGCGCGGCCGGGGTGACCGGCCTGATGCGCGCCGCGCTGAGCCTGCGGCACGAGATCCTGCCGGCAGTCGCCGGCTACACCACACCGAACCCGACGCTCGCCGCGGCGGCCGACCGGTTCACCGTGCTCACCGAGCCCCGCCCCTGGCCTGCCGGACCCGACCCACGCCGCGCCGGGGTCAGCTCGTTCGGGCTCGGCGGCACCAACGCGCACGTGGTGTTGGAGCAGGCGCCGGCGCGTGTTCCCCGGGCCGCGACCGGTCCGCAGCTGCTCACCTTCTCCGCCGGTGACCCGACGGCGCTGGAAGCGCTGACCGACCGGCTGCGCCAGCACCTGGTCCAGCACCCGGAGGCCGACCTCGCCGACGTCGCGTACACCCTGCAGGTGTCCCGTGGGCGCTTCGCGCTGCGCCGGGCGGTGGTCTGCCGGGACCGCGACGACGCGATCGCGGCCTTGGCCGACGCCGGCCGGTGGATCGACGGCGAGACCCGTCGGCGGGACCCGGCGGTGCTGCTACGCGCCGGTGACGGCGTACCGGACGCCTGGTGGGCCGAGCTGTCCGCGGCGGTCGGCCCACTGCTGCCGGCTGACGGCGCAGCGCGTGGCACCGACCGGAACAGCGTGCTGGCCGACCTGGGCACCGGGCTGGCCCGGCTCGGGGTGGTGCTGACCGGCGAGCCGGCCGACTCCGCCAGCCCGGTCGAGGTGCTCGTCGCCCCCGGTGACGAGGTCGCCGCCGAGTGGGTGCTGACCACCCTGGCCCAGCTCTGGCTAGCCGGGGCGACGGTGGACTGGGCGGCGCTGCACCTGGGTGCCGGCCGGCGCGTCGAGCTGCCGACCTACCCGTTCCAGCGCAGCCGGTACTGGGTCAAGCCCCGCCCGGCGCAGGCCACCGCGGCCCGGCCGGTCGAGGGCCGCGTCGACGACCCGGCGGAGTGGACCTACCTGCCGACCTGGACACCACGCCCGCTGGACACCGCGGACCTGGACGAGCGGCTGCGCGCCGCCGGCCCATGGCTGGTGCTCACCGCCGACGAGCGCGGCGAGGCGCTGCTCGCCCGACTGGCCGAGGCCGGCGCCGAGGTCTGCGCGGCCCGGCCGGGCGAGGCGTTCGAGCAGGACGAGGCCGGCGACTTCACCGTCCGCGCGGACGCACCGGACGACCTGGCCGAGCTGGTCCGTGCCCTGTTCGTCGCCCCGCGCACCATCGTGCACGGGTTCAGCCTGGGCTCCCCGGAGGGCACCGGCGGCGAGCACTTCGAGCGGGGGCAGGACCGGGGATTCCGCTCCGCGCTCGCCCTGGTACGGGCGCTGGCCGACGACCCGGACACCCCGCCGACCGAGCTGGTGCTGCTGACCTCCGGGGCGCTCGGGGTGCTCGGCGCCGATCTGCGCCACCCCGAGCACGCCACGCTGGCCGCGCTGGCGCCGAGCCTGGCCCAGGAGAACCCGTTCCTGGCCTGCCGGCACGTCGACGTGGCCGGCACCGTCGACGTCGAACAGGCGCTCGCCGCCAGCGTGCACCCGCACCAGGGCCCGGTCGCCGTCCGGGACGGCGACGCCTGGTCCCGGCACTACCGACCGCACCCGCTGCCCGCCCCGACGGCGGACCGGCCGATCGTCAGCGCCGGTGACACCGTGCTGATCACCGGCGGGCTCGGCGACGTGGGGCTGGTGCTGGCCCGACACCTGGCGGAGCGCTACGGCTGCCGACTGGTGCTCACCGCCCGGACCGCGCTGCCGCCGCGCGAGCAGTGGCCGGCGCGGAAGGACGGCGACGACCGGGTCGCCCGGCACATCCGCAACATCCTCGACCTGGAGCGGCAGGGCGCCGCGGTGCTGGCGACAGCCGCCGACGTCGGGGACGAGGCGCGGATGCGCGAGGTGGTCGACGCCGCGGTGGCCAAGTTCGGCGGCATCGACGTGGTGGTGCACGCGGCCGGCATCCAGAGCCCGGAGTACTTCGGGCTGGCCCACCTCTCCGACCGGGCGTCCTGCGACGCGCACCTGAACGCCAAGATCCACGGCTTCCACGTGCTCCAGGCGGTGCTCGGTGAGCACGCCCCGGACCGGCGCATCACGCTGTCCTCGGTCTCCGCCGTGCTGGGCGGGATCGCGCTGGGACCGTACTCGGCGGCGAACGCCGGCCTCGACGCGTACGCCCGGGTGGCCCGGCTGCGCGGCGAGGGGCGCTGGATCACCGTCGACTGGGACACCTGGGCGATCGATCCGAGCCGACCGGACGGGATGACCGGACAGACGGTCCGCGAGTACGAGATGTCGCCGGCCGAGGGGGTCGACGTCTTCGGTCGGGCCCTCGCCGCCGTCGGGCACGTCGGCCACCTGGTGATCTCCACGGGCCCGATCGAGGCCCGGATCGCGCAGTGGGTCACCAACGACCCGGCGGCCGGCGGTGCCGAGGAGGTCGAACGCGAGCGCCATCCCCGGCCCACGCTGGCCACCCCGTACGTCGAACCGGAGGCCGGGGTGGAGCGCACGATCGCCGACATCTGGGCGGCCACCCTCGGCCTGGAGACTGTCGGCGCCACCGACAACTTCTTCGAGCTGGGTGGACACTCGCTCATCGCCATCTCGCTCGCCACCAAGCTGCGCAGCAACGTCTCGGCGCAGCTGCCGGTCACCGCGCTGGTGGAGTACCCGACGGTCCGCCAGCTGGCCGCCCTGGTCGGGCAGGATCAGTAACAGTCAAGCTGAACCAAGCGAGGGGGGCACCGGCGGTCCGCCGGTGCCCCCCTCGCTCGCCGGGTCAGCTGCCGACCAGCTCGGCGGCGGTCGCGGCCAGCGCCCGACGGTCGGTCTTGCGGTTGGCGTTGAGCGGAAACTCGGCCAGGAAGACGAACCGCCGGGGCAGCAGTGCGCGCGGCAGGGTGGCGGCCAGTTCGCCGGCCAGCACGGCGGCCGGACGGCGTACCCCCACGCAGAACGCCACCAGCACGTCGTCGACCACCACCGCGACCGCGTCCTGGACGCCGTCCAGCGCGCGCAGCCGGCACTCGATCTCGGCCAGTTCGACCCGTACCCCACGGATCTTGACCTGGTGGTCCACCCGGCCGAGGTAGGCCAGTTCGCCGCCGCCGATCGGCCGGACCAGGTCACCGGTGCGGTACCAGCGCTCGCCGCCGTGGCGCAGGAACCGGCCCTCGTCGTCGGCCGGGTCGAGGTAGCCGGGGAACATCTGGTCCCCGGTCACGCACAGCTCACCGACGGTACCGGCGGCGGCGCCGGGCAGCTCGATCCCGGCGTCGTCGGCCGCCTCCCGGGCGACCGGTCGGATCAGGTGGCGCATGCCCGGATGCATGGTGCCGATCGACACCACGTCGTTGACACAGCGGGCCGGCGACGAGTCGGGGTCCCACCGGTGCACGCTGCACGAGATGGTCAGCTCGGTCGGGCCGTACAGGTTCTCCACCAGGCTGCCCGGTGCGGCGGCCTGCCAGTCGGCGGCGTCGTGCGCGAGCAACGGCTCCCCGCAGAACAGGCTCCAGCGCAGGCTGGGAAAGGCGTCGGGCGCCAGCCGGCGCAGCCGGCGGGTCAGCGCGATCACGCTGGGCGAGGAGAACCAGACGGTGATCCGGTGCTCGGTCAGGAACTCCGCGAGGTTGGCGTAGCAGGTGGGCGGGACGGTGACCACCGTGCCGCCGCTGCCCCACCCCGCGAAGAGGTCGAACATCGCCAGGTCGAAGGTCAGGTCGAAGGTCTGGGAGAAGACGTCCGCGGCGGTGAAGCCGTACCGGTCGTGCACGAACCGCAGGTACGCGTCGACGTTGCGGTGCAGCACCGGTACGCCCTTGGGCCGGCCGGTGGAGCCCGAGGTGAACAGGATGTAGGCGATCTCGTCGGCACCGACCTGCCGGGGCGCGGCCAGCGGGGTGCCACCCGGCTCGCGGACCACCACCACGTCGGTGAGTTCGGCGGCCAACTCGGGCAGCACCCGCTCGCCGTGCTCGTCCACGATCAGCGTGTCCACCCGGGCCGCCGCCATCATCTGCCGGGTCCGCTCGGCCGGGAAGTCGGGGTGCAGCGGCACCACCGCCGCACCGGAGTAGACCGCGGCGAGCAGACCGGCGTACGCCTGCGGGGTGCGGCTGGCCAGCAGTCCGACCCGTCGCGGCGCCGCGCCGGCCGTGGTGACCAGGTCGCCGGCCAGCGCCAACGCCCGCTCGTGCAGCCAGCGGTAGCTGTAGGTGTGCCCGTCGACCCGCAGCGCCTCGGCCGTCGGGTCGATCCGCAGCCCCCGGTCGAACCACTCGGCGAGCACCCGGGGCGGCGCCCCGGCCGGCACCGGGGCCGGCCGGGGCGGATCGTCGATCGACCGCTCGGGCAGCGGCGACCGCGTCGCGATCTGCACGGTGCTCACGGGGTCCCTCCCACCGGCCCGGCGCCGGCGAGCACACCGAGCGCCGCGCCGATGTACCGGTGGGTCACCGAGGGCTGTTCGAGGACGGCGAAGTGTCCACCACCGATGCTGTGCGCCCGGAACCGCCCGGTGGTCTCCTCGCGCCAGCCGTGCATCGACACCGCGCTGGCGCGTGGGTCGTGGCTGGCCGCGATCGCGGTGATCGGCACCCGCAGCGGCGGCTCGGGCCGGTACCGGTAGTTCTCCTTGAGCGCGAAGTCGCCGCGGAACGGCGGCAGGATCATCCGCCGTACGCTCGGGTCGGCCAGCATCCAGTCCGGTGTACCGCCGAGCCGGCGCAGCATCGCCACCACCTGCTCGTCGTCCAGCCCGGTCACCTGCGGGTCGGTGTCCGGCGTGCCGGGTGCCGGGCTGGCGGAGACGAAGAGGTGCACCGGGTCCGGGCCGCCGCGCCGGCGGATCTCGCGCACCAGCTCGAACCCGACCACCGCGCCCAGGCTGTGCCCGTAGACCGCCCAGGGGCGGTCGTCCTCCGTGAGCACCACCTCGGCCAGCTCGCCGACCAGCGCCTCCACCCCGGTGAACGGCTCCTCCCGCAGCCGGGTCTCCCGGCCGGGCGGCTGCACCGGGCAGACCGCCACCGGCCCCAACCGGCCGAACCAGGGCCGGTACGCCGACGCCGACCCGCCGGCGTGCGGCAGGCAGTAGAGCCGCACGTCGCCGTCGGACATGCCGAACGGCAGCCAGCGGCGCAGCCGGGTGTCGTCGACCGTTCTGGTCACCGCAGCACCTCGATCCGGACGTAGTCCGGCGGCTCCTGCAGGTTGTCCAGGTTCGCCGCCAGCACCAGGTGCGAACCGTCCCGGCTGACCTCCCGGAAACCGCTGAACGCGTAGGTGATCTGCATCATCCGGTTACGGCCGGTCTCCACGAAGTCCGCCCGCAGGCCGGCCCCGGCCGCCTTCGCCTGGCTCATGATCTGGCCGAGCAGCACCGAGCCGACGCCCCGGGACATCACCCGGCAGGACATCAGGATCATGTGCAGCCGCCAGTCCGGCTTGCTCTTCTCCACCAGCGCGACGCCGATCTTGCCGTACGAGCCGAACCGGTCGGTCAGCGTCGCGACCAGCAGCAGGTGGTCCGGTGACTCACGCAGCGCGTCGAGCTCGTCGTAGGAGTACGTCTTGCCGGTCGAGTTGAGCTGGTTGGTGCGGACGGTCAACTCCTCGGCGCGCTGCAGGTCCTCCCGCCGGGCCGGCTCGATGGTGAAGGTCATGTCCAGGGTGGCGAGGAACTCCTCGCTGGTCCCCACGAAGTCGGCGGCCACCTCGTCGCGGGTCAGCTGGCTCTGGTACATGCCCCGGCGCTGGGCCGACTCGTCGGTGATGAACCGCGGCCGGAACTCCACCCCGGTCAGCACCTGCTCGATGTCGGCGGCGTCCACACAGGTCACCTCGGGCAGCGCGTACGCCACCTCGGCCAGCTCGAACTCCTGGTCGTCGACGAAGGCGAACGCGTCCAGGCCCAGGTTGAGCTTCGCGGCGATCTGCCGGATCGACTCGGACTTGGCGTCCCAGCCGATCCGGGGGAACACGAACATCTCGTCCAGGCCGAGTTCGCGCAGCTTGGCCATGGCCGCTTCGTGGTCGTTCTTGCTGGCCACCGAGTTGAGCACACCCATCGCGTCCAGCGCGCGGATCTGCGCGACCGCGGCCGGCCGGACGGTCACCTCGCCGTCCTCCAGCAGCACCCCGTCCCAGACGGTGTGGTCCAGGTCCCAGACCACGCACTTGATCCGGCCCTGCTTGGGCTTGGTCGGCGGGGCCTGCGCCAGCACGCTCATGCCGCCCACCCCCGGTAGGCCTCGCCGGCGATGGTCATCCGTTGGATCTCGTTGCTGCCTTCGATGATCTCCATGACCTTCGCGTCCCGGTAGTAGCGGGCGACCGGGTAGTCCGGGCTGCACCCGTTGGCGCCGTGCACCTGGACCGCCTCGGCGGCGTGCCGCGCGGCGGCGGTGGAGGCGAAGTACTTCGCCACCCAGGTCGCCATGATGGTCGAGGCGTCACCGGCGTCCTTGAGCCGGCCGGCCTCGGCGACCAGCATCCGGGCCGCCCGGACGTCGGTCACCATGTCGGAGATCTTCGCCTGGATCAGCGGCAGGTCGCGCAGCGGCGAGCCGCCGACCCGGCGGCGGGAGGTGTAGCCGACGCAGGCGTCCAGGCAGGCCTGGAGGATGCCGACGCTGCCGGTGGCGACGCTGTACCGGCCGAGGTCCAGCGTGCCGGTGAGCACCATCCCGGAGGCGAAGGCGCTCGGGCCGAGCTGGGCTTCCCGGCCGAGTAGCACGTCGGTGAAGGTGATCTCGGCCAGCATCGACGCCCGGGTGCCGAGCATGTCGTGGATCGGCCGCACCGACACCCCGGGGGTGTCCCGCGGCACCAGCAGCGCCACGATGCTCGACGCGGTCCGGGCGAAGACCAGGAACAGGTCCGCCCGCTGGCCACCGGTGGTCCAGGTCTTCACCCCGTTGAGCAGCCAGTCGCCGCCCCGGGCGACCGCGGTGGTGGCCAGGTTGGAGGTGTCGCTGCCGGCGCCCGGCTCGGAGAGGCAGAACGCCCCGAGGGTACGCCCGCTGGCCAGCTCCGGCCCCCAGCGCGCCAACTGTTCGGCGTTGCCCCAGCGCTGCACCGCCCAGGAGGCCATGGTGTGCACGGTGAGCAGGCTGCGTACCGAGGAGCAGCCCCGGCCCACCTCCTCGTGCACCTCGCCGAGGGTCACCAGGTCCAGCCCGGCGCCGCCGACCGCCGGGGGCAGGAACGGCGCCCAGAGCCCGGCGTCGCCGATCCGCTCCAGCAGTTCCTCGGGGATGGCGCCGGCCCGGTCGTAGGCGTCGGCGTACGGAGAGATGTGCTCGTCGACGAAGGCACGGGTGCTGGCCCGGGTTACTGGTCCGGTCAGCAGCAGCGGCGCCTGCATGAGACTCGTCATCGCCGCACTACCCGACCGTCACGCCGCGACGCTGCCGGTCCACCAGCGCGGTCATCGCGCTGACGGTACGGAAGTTGTCGATGCTCAGCTCGTCGTTCGGGATCGTGAACTCGAAGGTCTTCTCGAGGAACATCACCAGCTCCATCGCGAAGAGCGAGTTGATGTAGCCGCAGGCGAAGATGTCGTCGGTCTCGCCGATCTGCGCCTGCGGGAAGCGCCCCTGGATGAAGGACAGGATCTGGGTGTTGACCGTCTCCGACATGGTGTCGTCCTCAGCTCTCGTAGTTGTAGAAGCCACGGCCGGTCTTCCGGCCGTGCAGTCCGGCGTCGGTCATCTGCTTGAGCAGCGGGCACGGGCGGTACTTGCTGTCCGCGTAGTGCTCGTAAAGGACCTCGACGCTGTAGAGGATCGTGTCGACGCCGATCAGGTCGGCGGTCTCCAGCGGACCCATCGGGTGCCCGAAGCAGCCCCGGAACACCTCGTCGACCGACTCGGCGGTGGCGACGCCCTCGTGGACCAGGAACGCCGCCTCGTTCACGGTCAGCATCAGCACCCGGTTGGAGACGAAGCCGGAGGCGTCCTTGACGTCGACCGCCTTCTTCCCCATCCCGCTGAGCAGCTCCCGGGTGCGCTCGATGGTCGACGCCGAGGTGTGGAAGCCGGGGATCATCTCCACCACCGGCTTGGCCGGTACCGGGTTCATGAAGTGCACCCCGATGACCCGCTCCGGGTGCTTGCCGACTGCGGCTACCCGGGTGATCGGGATCGCCGAGGTGTTCACGATGATCACCGTCTCCGGCGGGCACACCTCGTCGAGGCGCTGGTGGACCTCGCGCTTGATGTCCCAGTTCTCGGTGACGTTCTCGATCACGGCCGAGGCCTTGTCCAACGCCTCGACCCCCACCGCGGTGGTGATCCTCGCCAGGATGGCGTCCGGGTCCAGCGCCGGTCCGCCCATCAGCCGGCTCATCCGGCAGTTGCGGGCGATCACGGCCCGGGCCCCGGCGAGGATCTCCTCGGTCCGGTCGACCAGGACGACCTCGTACCCGTACTGGGCCAGATTCTGTGCCACTCCGACGCCCATGACGCCGGCGCCGACTACGCCGATGACGGTCATGACTTCTCCCTTTCCGTACCCTGGTTGACTGAACTTGCCGAGCACCCGCCGCCGACGGGTCGCGTGCGCTGGTTGGCGGAGACGGACACCGTCGTCACGACGCGCGGCGGCGGGCCGCCGCGGTCTTCAGACCGGACCGGCGCAGCTGCGCCCGCAGCTGACCGTCGTCCTCGGCCGCGGCGGCGGCCCGGGCGGCGGTGCCGTCGATGACTCGCGCGAGCGCGGCCACCGTCGGTGCCTCGTAGAGGATGTGTGGCGGCAGTTCCGCCTCGGCGAACCGGCGGCGCAGCGTGTTGAGCAGCGCGATGCCGAGCAGCGAGTTGCCGCCGAGTTCGAAGTAGTTGTCGGCGACGCCGACCCGCTCCAGCTTGAGCGAGTCGCACCAGACCTCGGCCACGCCCAGCTCGGTCGGCCCGGTCGGCTCCTGGTAGCGGGTCACCAGTTCCGGCCGCGGGTGGCGCGCCTCGGAGCTGGCCGTGCCGTTCGGCGCGGTCACCGCTTCGACGTTGAACCACCGGCTGAACCGGACCATGGTGGCCAGGTCCTGGGTCGCCGCGACCAACTGCGACTCCCCCGAGGCGAGCGCCCGCAGCAGGGTGCGCCAGCCCTCCTCGAAGGTGATGCCGAAGCGGGCCCGGTTCGCCGAGAAGAACGCCTGCACCTCGCTGTCGAACCCGCTCAGCCCGCCGTCCCAGGCGTTCCAGGCCCACTCGCCCCAGTCCACCGAGAGGGTGGGGCGTCCGGCGGCGGTGAGCATGTTGGCGTAGCGGTCCAGATAGGCGTTCGCGGCGCAGTAGTCGACCTGGCCGGGGCCACCACCCGTGGCGGAGGTGATCGACGAGAAGAGCACCAGGAAGTCGAGCCGGATCTCGTCGTCGGCACCGACCCGCAGCGCCTCGACGATCGCCCGGGTGCCGGCGACCTTGGGCGCGAGCACCAGGTCGGAGTCGGTGGGCAGCTTGAACTGCATCAACCCGGTGCCGGGTACGCCCGCGGTGTGCAGGATGCCGTGCAGCGCGCCGAAGCGCTCCCGGGCGGTGTCGACCGCCCGCCGGACGTCGGTCGGGTCGGCGACGTCACCGACCACGATCTCGACCTCGGCCCCGGCCTCGACGAGCGCCTGGACCCGTTCCACCCGGCTGCGGGTGCTCTCGTCGACCTTTTCGGAGCCGGCCAGGATGCCGGCCCACCGCTCGGTCGCCGGCAGACCGGTGCGCCCGAACAGCACCAGCCGGGCCCGGCAGTCCTGCGTCAGCCGCGCGGCCAGGCCGAGCCCGATGCCGCCCAGCCCACCGGTGATCAGGTACACCCCGCCGTCGCGGAGCACCTGGCGGGCGGTGTCCAGGTCGGCCGGCGGGATCGACTCGTAGCCGCACACCCAGCGCCGACCGGCGCGGATCGCCACCGTCGGCTCGGTCCGCGGGCGACGCAGCTCGGCGACGACCGCGCCGGCCGGGGTGGCCGGCTCCACGTCGACCAGCCGGGTGCTGACCGACGGGTACTCCAGCGGGATGACCAGGGCCGGGCCGAGCACGGTGGCGCTGGCCGGCCGGGCCTCGGCGCCGTCGAGCACCTGCTGTGAGCCGGTGCTGACGATGTCCAGAGCCCACCGGTCCAGGCCGAGTTCGGCCGCCGCACGGGCCAGTGCGACCAGGGTGTGCAGGCCCAGCGACACGGTCCGGTCGTCGTCCGGCAGCTCGCCGAGGGTCCACAGGTGCACCACCCGGTCCAGTCCGACCCCGGCCGCCCGCAGGGCGCGCAGCATGGTGAGCGCGTCCGTCGGGTCTCCCGGCCGGACGGTGTAGCCGTCGGCGGCCGCGTGGTACTCCGTGCCGGCCCGCACCACGGTCAGCCGCGCGCCGGTGGCCGCCGCGGTCCGCTCCAGCTCGGCGAGCACCCCGTCGGCGGTGGCGCCGGTACCGGCGTAGACCAGCCACGAGTCCGGCTGCCGTTCGTCGGCGGCCGGGGCTGCGGTCTGCCGCCACACCGGCAGGTGCAGCCACTGCTCCTCGGGCAGCCGCGGGATCCGGCCGATCTCGGCCAGGCTGGTCGGTTCGGCCGGCAGCTCGGCGCCGCCCTCCCGCCCGGCGGTCATCGGCGTCTGCTCGATCCAGTACCGCTGCCGCTCGAACGGGTAGGTGGGCAACGGAATCCGGCCGGGGGCGGCCCGGTAGACCGGGGTGGCCCCGTCGCCGCGGCCGTGGTGTGCCGCCCAGTCGATTTCGACGCCGGTCAGCCAGAGCCGGGCCAGCGCGTCGGTGAGCACCAGGTCGGCGGGGCGCGGGTCGCTGCCGGCCGGCAGCGTCGCGGTGATCAACGGCCAGCGCTGCGGCGGGCAGCCGGCGGAGCGCACCAGCGCGCCGAGCGACTGGCCGGGGCCGATCTCGACCAGGGCCAGTTCCGGGTCGGCGAGCAGCACCTGCACACCCGCCTCGAACTGCACCGGCTGGCACATGTGCCGGGCCCAGTAGGCCGGGTCGCGCACCAGCGCGGCGTCGGCCAGCGCGCCGGTGACGTTGGAGATGTAGGGCAGCCGGGGCGGGTTGAGCCGGATGTTGGCGGCCACCCAGGCGGTCAGCTCGTCGCTGATCCCGGCCAGCATCCGGGAGTGGAACGCGTGGCTGGTCTCCAGTGGCCGGCACGGGATCTCGGCCTGACGCAGGTCGGCGGCGAGCTGGTCGAGCGCGGCGGTCGGACCGGCGACCACCACCGTCTCCGGCCCGTTGATCGCGGCGATGTCCAGCCCGCGCTGCTCCAGCCGGAACCGGCGGCGCAGCTCGTCGGCGGCCAGCGGTACCGCGGCCATCGAGCCGGTCTCCAGCGCCCCGATCAGCTTGGCCCGGTGCACCACCAGGGCGATCGCGTCGGGTAGCGACAGCACCCCGGCCAGGCAGGCCGCGACGTACTCGCCGAGGCTGTAGCCGAGCATCGCGGTCGGCCGCAGCCCCCAGGCCAGCAACGTGCTGGCCAGCGCGTAGTCCACGGCGAAGAGCAGCGGCTGGGCCACCTCGGTGCGGCGCAGGGCGGCGGTACGCGGGTCGGTGCCGCCGCCCCGGCCGAGCAGCGCCGCCAGGTCGGAGCCGCCGCCGCGGGGCCCGGTCAGCAGGTCGGTGAGGTCCAGTTCGGGCAGTGCCGCGGCGATCGGGGCCAGGCACTCGTCCAGCGCGGCGCGGAACACCGGTTCGCGCCGGTACAGCTCACCGACCAGTCCCGGGTACTGCTCGCCGACGCCGGCGAGCAGGAACGCCACCGGTCGGCCCTGTACCGCCTCCACCCGGCCCATCGGGGGCGGGGCACCGTCGCGTCCGGTCAGGGTGCCGACCGTCTCGTCCAGGGTGGCGGTCACCGCCACCCGCCGGTGCTCGAAGGTCTTGCGTCCGACCTGCAACGAGAACGCCACGTCGGCCAGCCTGGCGTGCGGCTGGCAATCCAGATGCTCGCCGAGGCGCCGCACCGCGCGGTCCGCCGCGCTCGCGGTCCGGGCCGACACCGGCACCACCTGGTACCGGCGGGTGTGCGCCGGGCCGGTCAGCTCGTCGGTCTCCGGCACCTCCGGGCGTACCGGTGGCTCCTGCACGACGACGTGCACGTTGGTGCCTCCCATCCCGATGGAGTTGAGCCCGGCGATGCGGGGCCGGCCCTCGGTGGCCGGCCACTCGGCGAGGTCGACGTTGACGTAGAACGGGCTGTTCTCGAAGTCGATCGCCGGGTTGGCCTGGGTGTAGTGCAGGGTCGGCGGGATCACCCGGGACTGCAGGGACAGCGCGGTCTTGATCAGGCCGGCGGTACCGGCCGCGTGGTTCATGTGCCCGACGTTGGTCTTGACCGCGCCGATCGGGCAGTACTGCCGCTGCTCGGTGCTGCCGAACGCCCGGGTCAGCGCGGCGACCTCGATCGGGTCACCCAATTCGGTCGCGGTGCCGTGCGCCTCGACGTAGCTGATCTCCTCGGGGCTCACCCCGGCGTCGGCCATCGCGTCGGCGATCACCCGGGCCTGTCCGGCGACGCTCGGCGCGGTGTACCCGACCTTCAGCGCGCCGTCGTTGTTCATCGCCGAGCCGCGGATGACTCCGTAGACGTGGTCGCCGTCGCGCAGCGCGGCGTCCAGCCGCTTGAGCACCACGACGGTGGCGCCGTCGCCGAACATCGTCCCGCTGGCCTGCGCGTCGAAGGTGTGCACGTGCCCGTCGCGCGACTCCATGCCGCCCGGGGTGGACAGGTGGCCCTGCTTGTCCGGCACCCGGATCGACACGCCGCCGGCCAGCGCCATCTCGCAGTCGCCGCTGCGCAGGCTGCGGACCGCCAGGTGCACCGCGACCAGTGAGGTGGAGCAGAAGGTCTGCACCGCGACGCTCGGGCCGTGCAGGTCGAACAGGTACGACACGGTGGTGGTCAGGGCGTCCTTGTCGTTGCCCATGATGAGCTCGTACTCGCTCAGGTCCTCGTGCATGCTCAGCTGGCCGAGCGCGCCGAGCAGGTAGGTGCTGATGTTGGTGCCACCGAAGACCCCCACCCGCCCCCGGTGCTCCGGCCGGCAGTAGCCGGACTGTTCGAGCGCCTCCCAGCAGACCTCGAGGAAGAGCCGCTGCTGCGGGTCGGTCAGCGCGGCCATCCGCGGGCTGATGCCGAAGAACCCGGCATCGAAGCCGGCGATGTCGTCGAGGATCGGACGGGCCGGTACGTAGGCCGGGTCGTGCGCCAGCTCGGCCGGCACGCCCGCCTCGACCAACTCCTCCGGGGTGAAGAAGCTGATCAGCTCCTCACCGGCGCAGAGGCTGCGCCAGAAGGCGGCCACGTCCTCGGCGCCCGGGAACCGCCCGGCCATCCCGACGATGGCGATCCGCCGGTCCAGCTGCTCCCCGTCGAGCACCGGCGCGGTCGATGCCGCCAAGACCAGTTCGGCGCCGCCGGGCGCGGCCGGTGCGGCGACCGGCACGGGTGCCACCGGCGCGACGACGGCGGCCGGCGCGACGGCCGGCTCTCCGGTCCGGGCCGGCGCCGCCGGGGCCGGGCCACGCTGCTGCTCGAGCAGCGCGCTGAAGGACCGGACGGTCGGCGCCTCGAACAGCGACACGGTCGGTACCGCCACCGCGAACCGGTTCTTGACCAGCCCCAGCAGCCGGGGCACCAGCAGCGAGGTGCCGCCGAGGTCGAAGTAGTTGTCGTGGATGCCGACCGGCTCGATGCCGAGCACGTCGGACCAGAGTTCGGCCAGCGCCCGCTCGGTGCCGGTCAGCGGCGGGGTGTAGGGCTGCGGCAGATCCGGGCGCGGGTGGCGGATCGCATCCCCGCCGACCGGCTCGACGGTCGCGCCGCCGAGGAGGGGCAGCCGGTCGTCCAAGCCGCCGGCGGCGACCACCACGGCGGGCAGCGCGGTGCCGACCAGCCGGTCGAAGGCGGCCAGGGCCTCGGCGTCGCTCATCGAGTGGCTCGCCATGCTCGCGCCGATCCCGTCGCGCAGCCGCTGCAGGGTGCAGGCCCAGGTGTCCCAGCCGGCGGAGATCCACCGGCTGCGTCCGTCGGCGCCGGCGTGTGCGAGCGCGGTCAGCGCCGCGTTCGCCGCGGCGTAGCCACCGAAGGTCACCCCGCCGAGCAGGGCCGAGGTCGAGGAGAAGAGCAGGCACCAGTCCGGTACCAGCCGGTCGTCCAGTCCGGCGACGATCCGGGCGATCACCCGGGCGCCGTCCACCTTGGCTCCGAACTGCCGGGCCACCGCGGCCCCGTCGAGGTCCCGCAGTGCCACGAAGGTGTCGGTGCCGGCGTCAGCCGCCGCGTGCACCACGCCGTCGATCCGGACGTCGGTGAAGAGCGCCCGCATGGCCGCCTCGTCGGTGACGTCGACACGCGGGGTGCGCACCGTCGCGCCGAGCGCCCGCAGGGCCGCCACGGCGGCGTGCCGGGGGTCGTCCGGGTCGTCGGGCAGCCCACGCCGGCTGGTCAGCACCAGCCCGGCCGCGCCGTTGCGCACCAGGTGCCCGGCGATCGTGAGACCGATGTCGCCGAGACCGCCGGTGATCAGGTAGGTGCCGCCGCTGGCCACCGGGTGGGTCTCCAGCGGCGTCGCCGGTGCCTCGTACGTCGGCAGGTACCGGTTGCCGCCCCGGTGGGCGACGAGCACCCCGTCGGAGCGGCGGCCCAGCTCGGCGGCGAGGGCGTCGGCCATCGCGCCGGGGCCGTACTCCGGGTCGAGGTCGACGTTGACGCTCTCCAGGTCCAGGTACTCCTGATTGGCGACCACCGGCAGCACCGCGACCGCGGCCTGGGCCGGCGCGGTGCCACCGACGGTCACCCCGGCACTGTCCGGCACCGCCTGGCCGCCCTGGGTGACCACCATCACCCGGGTACCGCTGCGGCCGCTACCGCCGCAGGCGGCGAGCACCGCCGAGGCGCCGTGCACCGCGGCGGCGGCCGCGTCGGCCGGCACCGGCTGCGTCATCGACAGGTCGACCACCGTGTTCGGGCCGGCGCCGAGCAGCGCGACGAGGTCGCCGGGGCAGGTCGCCAGCACCACGTCGCCGCCGGAGCGGCGCAGCCGGGTGGCCAGTTCGTCGGCCACCTCGGTGGCGGCACCGGCACCGGCCGTCGCGAGCAGCACGTACCGCCCGGCGGTCGGGACGGTGGCGGCACCGGTGGGCGCCGCTCGCCATCGCTGGGTCAGCAACCGCACGTGCTCGTCGCCCGGGGCAGGCTCGGCCTCGACCGCCTCGGTGCCCGGCCGGGCCACAGCCGGGCTGGCCGGTCGCTCGAACCAGTGCCGCTGCCGCTGGAACGGATAGGTCGGCAGGTCCGCCAGCCGGGCCGGGCCACCGCGCAGCGCGGACCAGTCGAGGGTCACCCCGATCTCCCACAGCCGCCCACAGGTGTCCAGCAGGCTCGCCACGTCGGCCGCGTCCCCGCCGGTCGCCACCGCGGGCAGGGTGCCGAGCAGGACGGTGTCCGGCTGATCGGGGAGCTGGCTGGCCAGCAGGTCGCCGAGGACGGTACCCGCGCCCAGCTCCACCAGGACGTCGACGTCCCGCGGCAACTGCCGGGCCAGGTCGGTACCGTCGGCCGCGACCGTGACCACGGGGATCGCCGGCGCCTGCCGGGTCACCGGGTCGGACACCTCGGCCGCCTGGGTGCCGCTCGCCGTGTCGTCGGTCGGCCGGGCCCGCAGGCTGGTCAGCCGAAGCGCGTCGGTGAGGGTGAGCACTCCGGCCAGGCAGTTCCCGACCTGCTCGCCGATCCCCTGGCCGACCAGCACGTCCGGCCGGACCCCGCGGTGCAGCAGCAGCTGGGCGAGCGCGTACTGGACGACGAAGTGGAACGACTCGGCCAGTTCCGGCCGGTCGGCCTCGGCACCGGGTCCGGCGTGGAGGAACGGCCGCAGGTCCAGCCCGCAATGCTCGGCGGCGATCTCGACGCAGCTGTCCACCGCGGTCGCGTAGGCCGGCTCACGCCGGTAGAGCCCGCCTCCGAGCCCGCGGTGACCGGCACCGGAGTCGGGCAGCAGGAAGGCCACCCGCGGCCGGTCACGCAGGCTGCGCACACCGGCCGCGCCGGCCGCGGCGGTGAGCCGCCCGGTGGCGTCGGCGGTGTCCGTGGCGAGGACCGCCCGGCGGAAGCGGTGCTCGGCCCGCCCGCTCTGCAGGGTGTACGCCAGATCGGCGACGGTGCAGCGGTCCAGCGTGCCGCCCAGCGCGCCGAGCTGCTCACGCAACGCCGCCGGGTGGTGCGCGGAGACCGGCAGCAGGTACGGGCCGGGTGCCTCGGCGACCGGCTCGGCCTGCGGGGCGGCCTCCAGCACCAGGTGCGCGTTCGTGCCCGACCAGCCGAACGAGCTGACCCCGGCCAGCCGGGGCCGGTCCTGCTCGGGCAGGTCCAGCGTCGTCGTCGCCGGCCGCACGGTGTCGCTGGCCAGGGCCGCCTCGGAGGGGTTGACCAGGTTGAGGTTCGGTGGGACCACACCCTGCTTGAGCACCAGCACCGTCTTGATCAGCCCGGCGATGCCGGCCGCCGCCTGGGTGTGCCCGATGTTGGTCTTCACCGCCCCGACGTGCAGCGGCGTCGCCGGGGACCGGCCGCCGAAGACGTCGCCCAGCGCGCCGAGCTCGATCGAGTCGCCGAGCCGGGTGCCGGAGCCGTGCGCCTCCACGTAGCAGATCTCGTCCGGGCTGGTCCGCGCGGCGGCCAGCGCCCGGCGGATGACGTCCACCTGGGCGCCCCGGTTCGGCGCGGTCATCCCGTTGCTGTGACCGTCCTGGTTGACCGCCGAGCCGCGGATCACCGCGTGGATCCGGCGGCCGTTGCGCAGCGCGTCGGAGAGCCGCTCCAGCACCACCACCCCGGCGCCCTCGCCCATCACGTAGCCGTCGGCGTCGGCGTCGAAGGTCTTGTTCAGGCCGTCCCGGGAGAGCATCGAGGTGGCGCAGGCGTTGACGTACAGGTCGGGTTGGATGAGCAGGAAGCCGCCCGCGGCCACCGCCAGGTCGCACTCGCCGCGGCGCAGCGCCGCACTGGAGAGGTGCACCGCGACCAGCGACGACGAGCACGCGGTGTCCAGGGTGACGGTCGGGCCGCGCAGGTCGAAGTGGTACGCGAGGCGGCCGGCGACCACGCTCGCCGAGCTGCCCTGCCCGGCGTACGGGTCGGTGAAGGCGGCGGCGCCCTGCAGGTCGGACTGCAACCGGCCGTACTGGGTGGTGTCCGAGAAGCCGATCATCACCGAGGTGCGGCTGCCCGCCACCCGGGCCGGCGGGGTGCCGGCGTCCTCCAGCGCCTCCCAGGTCAGCTCCATCAGCAGCCGCTGCTGCGGGTCCATCCGCAGCGCCTCCCGGGGTGGCGAGCCGAAGAACCCGGAGTCCCAGCGGGTGATGTCGGAGAGGAAGGCTCCGCGACGGGTGTAGACGCCGTGGTCGGCGACGTACGGGTCGAGGTCGTACCGGCCGTCCGGCGCGTCGTCGAGCACCGCGCTACGCCCGTCGCGGAGCAGTTCCCAGTAGGCGTCCACGTTCTGCGCGCCGGGCAACCGGCAGGACAGGCCCACGATGGCGATCGGCTCGTGCCGGCCGGCATCGGCCTCGGCGAGCTGCCGGCGCGCCTCAGTCAGGTCGACGGTGACCCGCTTGAGATATTCGCGGAGCTTGTTCTCGGCTGCCATCTGTCAAATCCCCTGTCCTAGCGCGTGGGTGGTGAGAAGCTGGATCGTCAGAGCTGGGTGTCGATGTACTGGAAGATCTCCTCGTCCGAGGCGGCATCCAGCTGCGCCTTCGACGCCTCCGCGCTGGTCCCCAGGCCGAGCCGGAGCAGGGCCGCCTGCAACGTCGCCACCACCCGGTCCCGCTCCCCGGTGTCGTCGTCGGCGAGTTGCGCGGTGATCCGGTCGAGGGTCTCGGTCAGCACGTCGTTGACCGCCGGCGCCGCCGGCGCCAGCTCGCCGAGCAGGTAGTCGGCCAGCGCGTCGACGGTGGGGTGGTCGAAGACCAACGCCGCCGGCAACTGCACGCCCAGCTCCGAGTTGAGCCGGTTGCGCAGTTCGACCGCGGTCAGCGAGTCGAAGCCCATCTCGCTGAAGGTCCGGTCCATCTCCACCGCGGCGGCCGAGCCGTGCGCCAGCACCCGGGCGACGTGCGAGCGCAGCGCCGCCACGATCTCCGCCCGGGCCTCGTCGGTCGGCAGGGCGGCGAGCCGGGCGACCGGGCCGAAGGCGCTCGCCGCGCTGCCGCCCTGCGGTCGCAGGGCGGGCTGGACCAGGCCGCGCAGCACCACCGGGATGTCGTCGCCGCTCTCGGCCCGCGAGCGCAGCGCCGCCAGGTCCCAGCGGCAGGCCACCACCAGCGGGTCGCCGGTCGTTGCTTCGCGCAGCGCCGTGTCGAACAGGTCCAGGCCCTGCTCGGCCGAGATGGCCGCCACGCCGGCCCGGGACAGCCGGGCCTCGTCGGCCGCGGTCAGCTCCGCGGCCATTCCGGTCGACATCGACCACATGCCCCAGGAGATGGAGAGCGCCGGCAGCCCGGACGCCCGCCGGTGGGCGGCGAGCGCGTCGAGGAAGCTGTTCGCCGCCGCGTAGTTGCCCTGCCCCGCGTTGCCGAGCACCCCGGCGATCGAGGAGAACAGCACGAAGGCCCGCAGGGGCAGGTCGGCGGTCAGCTCGTGCAGCAGCCAGGCGGCCTGGGCCTTGGGCCGGAAGACCGACTCCAGCCGCTGTGGCGTGAGCCCCTCCAGCAGCGCGTCGTCGAGCACCCCGGCGGCGTGCACCACGGCGGTCAGCGGCCGGTCGGCCGGCACCGAGGCCAGCAGTTCGGCCAGCGCCGGGGCGTCCGCGACGTCGCAGGCGGCGACCCGGACCGAGGCGCCGAGGCCTTCCAGCTGGGCGACGAGTTCGGCCGCGCCGCTGGCCGCCGGACCGCGCCGGGAGGTCAGCAGCAGATGTTGTACGCCGAAGCGCTGCACCAGCCGGGTCGCGACCAGTGCGCCGAGACCGCCGGTACCGCCGGTGACCAGCACCGTCCCGTCCGCCAGGTCCAGCTCGTCCACCGGGGCGGGCGACCGACGGCTGACCCGCGGCACCAGGATCTTCTCCGCCTCGACCAGGCACTGCGACTCGCCCTTGCCGACCGCGGCGGCCAGCCGGCCCCACGGCGCGTCACCGGCGTCTACCCGCAGGTCGGCCAGCACGAACCGGCCGGGGTGCTCGACCTGCGCGGCGCGGACCAGTCCCCACACCGCGCCGGTGCGCACCGACCGCGGGTCGGCCAGGAAGACCAGCCGGGATCCGGCCAGCCGCTCGTCGGCGACCCACTGCTGCATGGCCTCCAGCGCCCGCCCCGTCAGCTCGCGGGCGGCGGTCGGCACGTCCGGCTCGGTGCCGGCGCCGGAGAAGACCGCGAAGTCGCACCGCTCGCCGCCGGCCACCGCGGCGGCCAGCGCGGCCACCGCCGGGTGACCAGGCAGCCCGGCCACCGGCTCGCCGAGGTACCGCCAGGTCGGCGCCTCGTCGGCGCCGGCGACCGGCAGGTCCACCCAGTCCAGGCCGAAGAACCCGGCCGGCCCGGTGGCCCGGCCCATCGCGGTGACAATCGAGGCGATGGAGACCGGCCGGACCCGCAGCTCCTCGATGGCGAGTACCAGCCGGCCGTCCGCGTCGGCGGCCTCGACCGCGAGCTTGTCCGCGCCGTCGGAGCTGAGCCGGACCCGCAGCGCCGAGGCGCCGTGGCCAGCCAGCCGGACCCCCCGGAAGACGAACGGCAACCGCAGCTCGTCCGAACCACCCTCGAAGATGTACGGGTGGAACGCCGTGTCCAGCAGCACCGGGTGCAGTCCGAAGCCCTCGGTCTCGGCGGCCTGCGGCAGGGCGACGTCGACGTAGAGCGCGTCGTCGGCCCGCCAGGCGGCCTGTACGCCGCGGAACGCGTCACCGTACTCGTAGCCGAGTTCGGCCAGCCGGTCGTACGCGCCGTCGAAGGCGATCGGGACCGCACCCGCCGGCGGCCACGAGGTCGCCCAGCCGCACCGGCCGTCGGTGCCGCCGCCGTCCGGGGCGAGGATGCCGCTGGCGTGTCGTACCCAGGTGTCGTCGCCGTCGGCGCGGGCGTAGACGCCCACCGTGCCGTCGCCACCGTCGGCCACCACCTGTAGCGAGAGTCCGCCGTCGGCGGGCAGCACCAGCGGCGCCTCGAAGGTCAGCTCCACCACCTCGGCCAGCCCGGCCTGGGCACCGACCTGGCCGACCACGTCGAGCAGGGCGGCGCCGGGCACGACCACCCCGCCACCGACCGCGTGGTCGGCGAGCCAAGGGAGCTCGGTCAGTGACACCCGGCCGGTGACCACCACCCGGGTACCGTCGGCGACGTCGACCGCGGCGCGCAGCAGCGGGTGGTTGACCGGGCGCAGCCCGGCCGAGGCGACGTCCGCGCTGGAGCGCCGGTGGATCAGCCAGTAGCGCTCCCGCTCGAAGGCGTAGGTCGGCAGGTCGACGGCGCGCCCGTCGGCCGCCAGGGCCGCCCAGTCGACGGGCACGCCGACCACGAACGCTTCGGCGAGGCAGCCGTGGAGCGCCTCCAGCTCCTCCTGCTTGCGGCGGTAGGTGGCGGTTACGACCGCCCGCTGGTCGGTGAGGCAGTTGCCGGCCATCCCGGAGAGCACCGGCAACGGACCGACCTCCAGGTAGACGTCGGTGCCGGCGGCCTCCAGCAGCTCGATCATCGGTGCGAAGCCGACGGTCTGGCGGATCTGGTCCACCCAGTAGTCGGGGTCGGTCCAGGACCGCTCCGGCCCGAGGTTGGTCTCGTAGGGCAGCTGGGCCGCGCCGAAACTGGTCGCTTTCAGCTCGCGGGCGAACTCGTCGAGCATCGGCTCCATCAGCGGCGAGTGGAACGCGTGGCTGACCGGCAGCCGTCCGGTGCGCTTGCCGAGCGCGCGCCAGTGCGCCTGCACGGCGAGGCAGGACTGCTCGTCGCCGGAGACCACCACGTCACCGGGGCTGTTGATCGCGGCGATCCCGACCAGGTGCTCCATCCCCGCCAGCGAGGCGCGTACCTCGGCGGCCGGTGCCGCCACCGCGACCATCGCGCCGTCGGCGGGCAGGTTCTGCATCAGCCGGGCGCGGGTGGCGACCAGGCGGGCGGCGTCGGCCAGCGTCCAGATGCCGGCCACGTGCGCGGCGGCGATCTCGCCGACGGAGTGCCCGGCCAGCCTGGTCGGGCGTACCCCGAGCGAGGTGAGCAGCCGGAAGGCGGCCACCTCGTAGACGAAGAGCGCCGGCTGGGTGTAGAGGGTCTGGTTCAGCGCCGCCGCGCCGGCCGTGTTCGGCTCGGCCCACATCACCTCGCGCAGCGGCCGCTCCAGGTACGGGTCGAGCGCCGCGCAGGCCTCGTCGAAGGCCGCCGCGAAGACCGGGAACGCCCGGTACAGGTCCCGGCCCATGCCGGGGCGCTGGCCACCCTGCCCGGTGAAGAGGAAGGTGGTCGACACCTGGCCCCGGGCGACGCCGGCCGGTACCACCGCGCCGGGCCGGCCGTCGACGTATCCGGCCAGCCGGTCGACGAGCTCGGCGCGGTCCCGGCCGACGACCACCGCCCGGTGGTCGAAACGGGCCCGGGTGTCGGCCAGCGAGAAGGCGATGTCGGCAGGCCGTACGGCGGCGTCGGCGAGCACCCGGTCGTGCAGTCGCCGGGCCTGCCGGCGCAGCGCGGTCGGGGTGCGGGCAGAGATCACCCAGGCGTGCGGGCCTGGGTGCCCGGCTGCCGGTGCGGGCGCCTGCGCCTCGGTGGGCTCCTCCAGGATCACGTGCGCGTTGGTGCCGCTGATGCCGAACGAGGACATCCCGGCCCGGCGCGGCTGCTCGTCCAGGCGGGCCCAGGGCCGCGCCTCGGTGAGCAGTTCCACCGCGCCGGAGCTCCAGTCGACGTGGTGCGTCGGCTCGGTGACGTTCACCGTCCGGGGCATCGTGCCGTGCCGCATCGCCATGATCAGTTTGATCAGGCCACCGACGCCGGCCGCGGCCTGGCTGTGCCCGATGTTGGACTTCAACGAGCCCAGCCACAGCGGCCGGTCGGCCGGGCGGTTCTGCCCGTAGGTGGCGAGGATGGCGGTCGCCTCGATCGGGTCGCCCAGCGGCGTGCCGGTGCCGTGCGCCTCGACCAGGTCGATCGCGGCCGGCTCCAGCCGCGCGTCGGCCAGCGCCCGCCGGATGACCCGCTCCTGGGCGCGCCCGCTGGGGGCGGTCATCCCGTTGCTCGTACCGTCCTGGTTCACCGCGATGCCGCGGATGACGCTCAGGATCCGGCGACCGTTGCGCCGCGCGTCGGAGAGCCGTTCGAGCAGCAGCACGCCCGCTCCCTCGGCCCACACCGCACCGTCGGCGTCGTCGGAGAACGCCTTGCACCGGCCGTCGGTGGCCAGGGCCCGCTGGCGGGAGAACTCGACGAACGGATCGGGTACCGCCATCACGGTGACCCCACCGGCGAGCGCCATCGGGCAGTCCCCGGACCGCAGTGCCTGCACGGCCAGGTCCAGCGCGACCAGCGAGGACGAGCAGGCGGTGTCCAGGGTGACCGCCGGGCCCTCCAACCCGAACGTGTAGGCCACCCGGCCGGAGAGCACGCTCGGCACGCTGGAGACCATCAGGGTGCCCTCGACGCTCGTCGGCATGTCACCGAGGAACTGGGTCGAGTAGTGGTCGTACATCATCCCCGACCAGATGCCCACCCGGTCGCCGCGCACCGTGGCAGGGTCGATGCCGGCCCGCTCGAACGCCTCCCAGGTGATCTCCAGGAAGAGTCGGTGGTGCGGATCGGTCGCCAGGGCCTGCCGGGGGCTCATGTTGAAGAACGGCGCGTCGAAGCCGGCCGGGTCGTCGATGAAGCCACCCCGGCGGGTGTACGAGGTGCCGTAAGCGTCCGGGTCCGGGTTGTAGAGCTTCTCCAGGTCCCAGCCACGGTCGGTCGGGAACTCGCCGGTGGCGTCCACCTCGCCGGCGACGACGTCCCAGAGCTGCTCCGGGGTCGTCACGGCGCCGGGGTAGCGACAGGCCATGCCGATGACCGCGATGGGCTCGTGGTGCCGTTCGTCGGCCACGGCCAGCTGCTGCTTCGCATCGGCCAGATCAGCGGTGACCCGCCTGAGATAGTCACGGAGCTTGTCTTCGATCGCCATGGCTGTCCCTCCCCTTCTTCGTGTGTCCGGTGTGGTTTCAGAGCTGGCTGTCGATGAAATTGAAGAGATCCTCGTCAGAGGCCGTGCCCAGGCGGGCCGACGTCAGTACCGGCGCCAGGGCCGGGGTGTCCGGTTGTTGGTCGCGCCCGCCGTCGAACCGGTGCAGCGCGGCCCGCAGCACGGCCGTCACCCGGTCCTGTTCGTCCGGGTCGGCGTCGGCCAGGCGGGCGGTGACCCCGTCCAGCGCCTCGCGCAGCAGCTCGTCGGCGGCCGGCGGGGCGGGCATCAGCTCGCGCAGGATCCAGTCGGCCACGTCCTCGGTGGTCGGCTCGTTGAAGACCAGCGTCGCGGGCAGCGGCAGACCGGTGTCGGCCGCGAGCCGGTCGCGCAGGTCCATCGAGGACAGCGAGTCCAGTCCGAGTTCGGTGAACGGCCGGTCGGCCTCGACGGTGTCCTGCGGGCCGTAGGCCAGCACCAGCGCCACGGTCCGCCCGACCAGGTCCAGCACCAGTTGGCGGCCCTCGGTGTGGTCCAGCCCCGCCAGCTGGTCGGCCAGCCTGGCGGCGGCCGCCGGGCCGGTGGCGCCGGGCACGACACCGGCGGCACCCGCCAGCACGGTGCCGGCCGGGCTGGCGGGCGCCGCCCGACGGCCGGCACCCAGTAGTTGCCGCAGGATCGCCGGTGACTCGCCACCTGCGTCCAGCCGGGCCCGCAGGCCGGCCGGCTCCCAGCGGGCGGCGACCACCAGCGGGTCGCCCTGCCCGGCGTCGCGCAGCGCGGCGTCGAACAGTTCCAGTCCCTGCCGCTGGCTCAGGCCGGCCAGACCCGCGCGGGCGAGCCGGGCCTCGTCGGCGGCCGAGAGACCCTCCGTCATCTGCGTCCGGACCCCCCACAGGCCCCAGGCGATCGAGGTACCCGGCAGGCCGAGGTCGCGCCGGTGACCGGCCAGGGCGTCGAGGAAGGCGTTGGCCGCGGCGTAGTTGGCCTGTCCGGCGTTGCCCAGCAGGCCGGCCACCGAGGAGAAAAGCACGAACATCCGTACCGGCAGCTCGGCGGTCAGCTCGTGCAGCAGCCAGCCGGCGTCGAGTTTCGGGCGGAGCACCCGGTCCAGCGCAGACGCGTCGAGCCGGTCCACCGTGGCGTCACCGAGCACCCCGGCCGCGTGCACCACGCCGACCAGCGGTCGCCGCGGCGGGATCGTGGCCAGCAGCCCGGTCAACGCCGCCCGGTCGGCCACGTCACAGGCCGCCACCCGGACCGACGCACCGAGCCCGGTCAGCCGCCGTACCAGCTCGGCGACGCCGTCGGCGCTCTCGCCCCGACGGGAGGTCAGCAGCAGGTCGCGCACGCCGTGCCGCTCGACCAGTCGGGCCGCGGCGAGCGCGCCCAGGCCGCTGGTGCCCCCGGTGACCAGGACCGTGCCCGAGCCGAGGTCCACCAGCGGGCCGGGCCGGGACTCCCGGCGGGCGAGCCGGGGCACCAGCAGCGCGCCGTCGGCCACGGCGAACTGCGGTTCACCGGCGTCCAACGCGGCGGCCAGCCGCTGCCACCGGCCGGCGGAGTCGCCACCGCCGGGCAGGTCGGCCAGCACGAACCGGCCGGGGTGCTCGACCTGCGCGGTCCGTACCAGCCCCCACACCGCGGCCGTGCCCACCGACCGGTGCCCGGCCAGGAGGACCAGCCGGGCGCCGGTGAACCGGGCCTCGCCCAGCCACTGGCGCAGCAGCCCGAGGACGTGGTGCAGGTGGGTCCGGGCCCGGCCCGCCGGTTCGAGGTCGTCCTCGTCGGGCAGCGGCACCAGCACGACCGGCGGCACCGTACCGGCGTCCGGCCCGGCCAGCGCGGCGAGGTCGTGGTGCCGAGAGACGGTCACCCCGGCGGCGTCCAGCTCGGCGCGGATCGCGTCGGCCGCTCCGGTGTCGCCGAGCACCGCCCAGCTCCGGCCGGCGAGCTGCGCCTGCGGCGTACCGGCGGGGACCCAGCGCAGGTCGTGCAGGCCCGGCCCGGAGGCGCCCGGTGCGGTCAGCTCGGTGCCCGGCGGCACACTGCGCATGCTGAGCGCGGCCACCGCACCGATCCGCTGGCCGGTGCCGTCGTGGAGGGTCAGCGCGACGGCGCCGTCCGCGCCGGGGCTCAGCCGGACCCGCAGCCGGTCGGCGCCGGCCCCGGTGACCCGCACGTCGGAGAAGACGAACGGCAGCCGGAGTCCGCCGTCGCCGGCCCCGGTGTCGAGCACCAGCGGGTGCAGGGCGGCGTCCAGCAGGGCCGGGTGGATGCGGTAGTCACGCGCGCCGCCGACATCGGGCAACCGCACCTCGGCGTACCGGTCAGCGCCGCACCGCCAGGCGGCGACCAGTCCCCGGAACGCCGGGCCGTACTGGTAACCGGCCGCGGCCAGGTCGGCGTACGCGGTGGCCAGATCGATCGGCTCGGCACCGGCCGGCGGCCAGACGGTGAGCGGTTCGGACGTCGGGTCGGCGGTCGCGGGGGCCACCGACCCGCTGGCGTGCCGGGTCCACTCGGCCTCGGCCTCACCGACCGGCCGGGAGTGGATGCTGAGCGTACGGCGACCGTCCGCCTCGGCCTCGCCGAGGCAGATCTGCAGCTCCGCGGCTGCCGCCTCGGCCAGCACCAGCGGGGCGTGCAGGGTCAGCTCGGCGAGCCGGTCGGCGCCGACCGCGGCGGCGGCGGCGAGCCCGAACTCCACGAAGGCGGTACCGGGCAGCAGCACCCGCCCGGCGATCATGTGGTCGACCAGCCAGGGCGTGTCGGTGTCGGACAGCCGCCCACCGAGCAGCAGCCCGCCGTTCTCGGCCACCGGCACCGCCGAGCGGAGCAGCGGGTGCCGGACCGTCTCGGTGGCCGGCTGGGGCGCGTCGGAGAGCCAGTAGCGCCGGCGCTCGAAGGGGTAGCTCGGCAGCTCGGGACGATGCGTCGGAAGACCGAGCAGCCGCGCCCAGCCGACCGGCTCGCCATCGACCCAGGCCCGGGCGGCGGCGCTGAGGGCGTCGGAACCGGCCCCGTCGACGCCCGGCTCGGCCTCGGCTGGCTGGCCGTCCGCCGCGACCGGCCCGGGACGGTTCGTGGCGACGCCGGTCAGCACCGCCGGGTTCGGCGTACCGGCGGCGAGATCGGCCAGTGCGGCGCACAGTCCAGGCCGGTCGGCGCCGAACACGACCGCCCGGTGCGGGAAGGCGACGCGGCCGGCCAGTACGGCGGCGGCGGCACCGAGATCCGCGTCCGGGGCGTCCGTGGCGTACCCGCGCAGCAGCTCGGCCAGCGCGCGCAGCGAGTCACCGGTCCGCGCGGAGAGCACCCAGGGCAGCGGGTCGCCGGTCGCCGGCCCGGCCTCGTCCGGGTGCTCGGCCGGCTCGGCCGACTCCAGGATGAGATGCGCGTTGGTACCGCTGATGCCGAAGCTCGACACCGAGGCGCGCCGCGGCCGCCCCGTCGCCGGCCAGGGTCGCTGCTCGGTCAGCAGCCTGACCCCGGCGGAGTCCCAGTCGACCTTGGTGGTCGGCTCCTCGCAGTGCAGCGAGCGGGGCAGTACGCCGTACCGCATCGCCTGCACCATCTTGATCACACCGGCCACCCCGGCGGCGGCCTGGGTGTGCCCGATGTTCGACTTCACCGAGCCGAGCCAGACCGGCGGCTGCCCGGTCCGGTTCTCGCCGTACGTCGCCTGGATCGCGTGCGCCTCGATCGGGTCGCCCAGCACGGTGCCGGTGCCGTGCGCCTCGACGACGTCCACGTCCTGGGCGCCGAGTCCGGCGTCGGCCAGTGCCAGCCGGATGACCTGTTCCTGGGCCAGGCCGTTCGGCGCGGTCAGCCCGTTGCTGGCGCCGTCCTGGTTGACCGCGCCACCGCGCAGCACCGCGAGCACCGGGTGCCCGTTGCGGCGCGCGTCGTCGAGCCGTTCCAGCAGCAGCACCCCGGCGCCCTCGGCGAAGGCGGTCCCGTCGGCCGAGGCGGCGAACGCCTTGGCCCGGCCGTCCACGGCCAGCCCGTTCTGCCGACTGAACTCCACCAGGTTGCCCGGGTTGGCCATCAGGGTCACCCCGCCGGCCAGGGCGAGCGGGCAGTCGCCGCGACGCAACGCCTCGAGCGCGAGCTGGATGGCGACCAGTGACGAGGAGCAGGCGGTGTCGACGGTGACCGCTGGGCCCTGGAAACCGTAGGTGTAGGCGATCCGGCCGGAAGCCACGCTCAGCGCGGTCCCGGTGAGCAGGTGCCCCTCGGCGGCCCCGGTCTGCAGGTGCAGCCGGGGACCGTAGTCGGTGGCCATCGCGCCGACGTACACCCCGGTCGCCGAGCCGGCGAGGTCGGCCGGGTCGATGCCGGCCCGCTCGAACGCCTCCCAGGCCACCTCGAGCAGCAGCCGCTGCTGGGGGTCCATGGCCAGCGCTTCGCGGGGGCTGACACCGAAGAACGCCGCGTCGAAGAGGTCCGCGTCGTGCAGGAAGCCGCCGTACCGGGTGGCGCAGGTGCCGGGCCGCCCCGGGCCGGCGCCGTAGAGGGTGTCCAGGTCCCAACCCCGGTTGGTGGGCAGCGCGGAGATCGCGTCGGTGCCGGTCGAGATCAGCCGCCACAGCTCTTCGGGGGAGTTGACCCCACCGGGGTAGCGGCAGCCCATGGCCACGACGGCGATCGGTTCGCTGTCCCGGCCGGCGCGGTGGCCGGCGTCGACCCGAGCTCCGCCGGTGCCCGCCCGGGGCTGGCCCAGCGCGGCGTGCAGGTGTTCGGCGAGCCGGTTCGGGGTGGGGTGGTCGAAGACGACGGTGGTGTGCAGGCGCAGCCCGGTCGCGGCGCGCAGCCGGTGCCGCAGCTCGACCGTGCTCACCGAGTCGAAGCCCAGCTCCTTGAAGGTGCGTACCGGGTCGAGTTCGGCGGCGTCACGGTGTCCGAGGACGGCCGCCGCCGTCGCCAGTACCAGGTCACGCAGTTCCCGCCGGGACGCCGCGGGTGGTGCTGTCCCGGCCGGCGTGGCGGCGGTCTGCGGCACCGCCGTGGCGACGTCCTGCCCATTCGGGCGCGCGGCGTCGCCGAGCCAGTACCGCTCCCGCTGGAACGGGTACGTCGGCAGGTCGACCGGCCGGGCGTCGGGCCGGACGCAGTACGCATCCCAGTCGACATCGGCCCCACCGACGTACGCCTGGGCCAGCGCGTGCCGCAGTCGGGCCTGGCCGCCGTCGTCGCGGCGCAGGGTGCCCACGGCCAGCGCGTCGGACTCCAGTTCCTCGGCGGTCTCCTCGATGCTGGCGGTGAGCACCGGGTGCGGGCTGCATTCGATGAACAGCGCGCCGCCGAGGCGCAGCGCGGTCCTGGTCGCCTGGTCGAACCGGACCGGCTGGCGCAGGCTGCGGAACCAGTAGTCGGCGTCGAGCTCGGCGGTGTCGATCGGCTCGCCGGTCACGGTGGAGACGAACGGAACGGTGGTGGAACGCGGCCGGATCGGGGCCAACGCCTCGACGATCTCGTCGCGCAGACCGTCGACCGCGGGCGAGTGCGAGGCGTAGTCCACCGGCACGTCTTTGGTCCGGTGCCCGTCCGCCTCGATCGCCTCGCGCAGCCGCCCGATCTGTCGCAGGTCGCCGGAGACGACCGCCGAGCGCGGCCCGTTCACCGCCGCCAGGCTCACCCCGGTGGTGGCCCGCAGCCGCTCGACGAGCAGGTCGACCGGGGCGCCGATCCAGGCCATTCCGCCGCCGCCGGAGACCGCGGCGATGGCCCGGCTGCGCAGCGCGACCACCCGCGCCCCGTCGGCCAGCGACAGCGCGCCGACCACGGTCGCGGCCGCGATCTCGCCCTGCGAGTGGCCGACGACCAGGTCCGGCTCGACCCCGTGCGAGCGCCAGAGCTCGGCCAGCGAGACCAGCACCGCCCAGAGCGCGGGCTGCACCACGTCGACCCGGTCCAGACTCGGCGCGCCGGGCACCTCGCGCAGCACGTCGAGCAGCGGGTAGTCGACGTACGGCGCGAGCGCCTGCGCGCAGGCGGTGAGCCGGTCGGCGAAGACCGGCGAGTGGGCGAGCAGTTCGCGGGCCATCGCCGGCCACTGCGAGCCCTGGCCGGGGAAGACGAACACCCGCCGGCCGGTGGCCACCCGGCCGGCGACGACGGCGTCGGCAGGGCGGCCGGTGGCGAGCGCGTCGAGGCCGGCGAGCAGCTCGTGCCGGCCGGCGCCGAGCACGACCGCCCGGTGCTCGAACCGCTCCCGGGTGCGGGCCAGCGAGTACGCGACGTCGGCCGGCTCGACCGACGGGTCGGCGGTGACGTGGCCGGACAACGCGGCGGCCTGGGCGCGCAGCGCCGGTGCGGTACGGGCCGACAGCAACCACGGCGCGTCGGCGCTCGGGGCGCGGTCCCGGTGCACCGCGCGGCGGGGCGGCGCCTCGGCCAGCAGCAGGTGGCAGTTGGTGCCGCCCATTCCGAAGGAGCTGACCCCGGCGACCAGCGGCCGGTCGGCGGCGGGCCAGTCGCGTTCGGCGCAGACCACCCGCAGGTTGAGCTCGTCGAGCTTGATCAGCGGGTGCGGGGCCTCGAAGTTGAGGCTGGGCACCAGTCGTCGGTGGCTGATGGCGAGGATGGTCTTGAGCAGGCCGGCGATGCCGGCGGCGCCTTCCAGGTGACCGATGTTGGTCTTGACCGAGCCGACCAGCAGCGGTCGGCCGGCCGGCCGGCCGGCGGCGAGCGCGGCGGACAGGGCCGCCGCCTCGATCGGGTCGCCAACCGGGGTGCCGGTGCCGTGCAGCTCCACGTACTGCACGTCGGCCGGGGCCACCCCAGCCCGGTGGCAGGCCAACCGGATCACCTCGGTCTGGGCGACCGGGTTCGGGACGGTCAGCCCGGCACCGCCGCCGTCGTTGTTGACCGCGCCGCCGAGGATCACGCAGTGCACCGGGTCGCCGTCGGCGAGCGCCGCGGAGAGCGCCTTGAGCACGACCAGCCCACCACCCTCGCCGCGGACGTAGCCGTTCGCGCGGTGGTCGAAGGTGTAGCAACGGCCGTCCGGGGAGAGCGCGCCGAACCGGCCGATCACCGCGCTGGTCTCCGGCAGCAGGTTGAGGTTCACCCCGCCGGCGATCGCCACCGTCGCGCCGCCGCGGCGCAGCTCGTCGCAGGCCAACTGCACGGCGAGCAGCGACGACGACTGACCGGCGTCAACGGTCAGGCTCGGCCCGCGCAGTCCGAACAGGTAGGACAGCCGGTTCGCGATCAGGCCACGCTGGGTGCCGGTGAGGGTGTGCGGGCCGAGGGTACGGGCACCGAGCCGGTCGTGCAGGTTCGCGTAGTCCGCCGCGATGGCACCGACGAAGACTCCGACGGCGGCGTCGCGCAGCACGCTCGGCGCGATCCGGGCGTGCTCCAGCGCCTCCCAGCACAGTTCGAGCATCAGGCGCTGCTGCGGGTCCATCGCCGTCGCCTCGTGCGGCGAGATGCCGAAGAAGCTGGCGTCGAACCGGTCGACCTCGTCGAGGAAGCCACCGCGGCGGAACTCGGACTGCTCGGCCCAGCGGTGCGCCGGAGCGTCGGCGACGGCGTCCCCGCCGGCACGCAGCAGCTGCCAGAACTGGTCGGCGTCCGCGGCGCGAGGCAGCCGGCAGGACATACCGATGACGGCCACCGGCTCCATGGCCGCAGATCCGCTGACCGAGGAAGACATCCGCTCACCCACCCGTCGCAGTGCATTCGTGGACAGCCACCGCCCCGGTTCGTTTCCGATTTACGGCCAGAAGGAACGCCGCACCGATCCGGTCATACCGAGGAGATGTTTCGCGCCGGCCGTTCTCCGACCTGGAAGACGCGCTTGAATCGTCTGCTCCGCCGGCGTGGGCGTCAAGGCTGGTACAGCCCTATTCCGAGTGGCAATTAAGCGACGGTAACAAGCTGCCAGAGTGCCGCTGTTGACCTGACCAAATGCCTTATGAGTAGGTCTTAACATGCGTATCGCACCGCCGATGGGATGCCGCCGGCCGTAGTGGCCGGTCCGGTTCCCGGACACGGATCACCGCGGAGGAGGTGATGAACATGCGCAGTGCCGGACACCGGTCGTTGGTCGTCTGCACCTGACGGTCGCCCAGCCTCGCCGGGTGACCGTCGCACCTCGTCGCCGCGCCCGGCGAGGCCCGGGTCTCGACCGGGCGCGGCCACCCCCGACCTCGAAGGAGTCAGCGTGGCGATCGACGCTCCACTCACCTACGGACAGCTGTCGACCTGGCGGTCGATGGAGACGTTCGCCACCGACCGGTTGATGGAGGTCAACGTCCCGGCGGCCTGGGACGTCCGGGGCCTCACCGCCGACACCGTGCTGGGCGCGCTGGGCGCGTTGGCGCGACGGCACGAGTCGCTACGGACCACCTATCACGTCGTCGACGACCAGCCGGTGCAGCGGATCCACGACCAGCTGCCGCTGCGGATCGAGCAGGTCGACCACGCCGTACGCGACCCGGCGGACCCGGCCGCCACCCTGCGCGCGCTGCACCAGGTGCCGTTCCCGGTGCTCGACGATCCCGGCTGGCACGGCCGGCTCGTCAGCGTGGCGGGGCAGCCGCAGTTCCTGGCCCTGTCGCTGTCGCACATGGTCGTCGACCTGTGGGCGATCCAGGAGCTGGAGCAGCAGTTCCGGGCCGTCGTGGCCGACCCCGGTGCCGGCTCGGCACCGGCGCCGCGCAGCCGTGAGCTGGCCCTGGCGCAGCGCAGCGATTCCTGGCAGTCCCGTCGCCGACGTGCCGAGACCTACTGGCGGCGGCTGCTGACCGACGGCCCCGTACGCAACCTGCCCGCACCGCCGACAGGCCGCGCGGCCGAGCGACGGATCCAGGCCACCCTCCGCTCACACCACCTCGCTGTGCTGGTGGCCCAGGCGGCGAAGGCGCACAGTGTCTCGCAGCAGAGCGTGGTGATGGCGGCGACCGCCGTCGCGCTCGCCCAGTTCGTCGACCGGGACCGGATCATGATGAGTCTGATGTCGGCGAACCGGTTCGATCCCGAGTGGCAGCCGCTGATCGGCACCCTCAACCAACTGGTCCCGCTGGTCTGCCGGGTCGATCCGGACAGCACGCTGGCGCAGTACCTGAAGCGGACCCACTTCAACGCGATGCTGGCCTACCGCAGCGGCAGCTACGACGTGGACCGGGCCGAGAAACTGGCCAAGGAGATCGGCAGCCCGGACGGCACCCGGTTCACGCACGACTGCTGGTTCAACTACATCTCCGAGCCGCCGCGCGAGGTGCCGGACGACGCCCGCTCCGCCGGTACCGCCGAGTTGAGCTGGGACGTTCCGCCGCGAAATGCCGGGCATCCGTTCTACGCCCGGGTGCACGGCGATGGGCAGCAGTGGATCGGCGTCACCCTGCGGGTCGATCCCGACGTGCTCGGCGCGGACGCGGTCGTGCGGGCCCTGCGGGTGATCGCCGAGACCGTGCGGCGCTCGGTCACCGATCCACAGGCCCGCCTCGGCAGCCTCGATGACGCCGGCACCGTCGTACCGGAGCCGGCGCTCTTTCCCGGCCAGGGCCCGGCACCGGCCGGTCGCTGAGCACCGGCGACCACTCCGCCGGCGCCACGTCGAGCACGGCCGGACCGGTACCGCGACCCGCGGCGCCGGTCCGGCCGCCGGCACCGTCAGCCGCAGCCCCGATAGCTCAGGTACGAGTTCGAGGTGACCATCAGCGGCAGGTGCAGGTCGGCGTCCGGGTCCGCGACGCGGAACTCCACCACCGCTCTCGGGTGCAGCGGTACGGCGCCAAGGATCGAGTAGTAGCCGTCCAGGTCGACCGCCAGCTGGTAGATGCCGGCGTCGATGGTCGGCTCGGTCCAGATGGCGAGCCGACCATCGGTTCCGGTGCGGCCGCTGGCCAGCTCCCGCCACCGCAGCCCGACCTGCCGGGTGAGCACGACGCCCACGTCTGCGGCGGCCATGCCGAACGAGCAGTCGACGACCTCGACGGAGAGCACCATGAGCTAGACCACCTCTCGTTGCCGGCAGCCGGTCCGGCTGCCGGTCGGCCGCCGGTGGCGTCCGCAGGGACGATGGTCGGTTACGCCGATATCGTTCGCTCATCGATTTGTTATCGATACCCGGGTGGACGACAAAAACTGGCCGTTCGTTGTCCCTCATGGAATGTTGGGTTGGTCGTCGGGACGGCGCCAAACCTCAGCCAGTGGCGTCACCTGGTGGGCTATGGCACCAACGCCGTCGGCGATACCGGACCGAAAACCAGCCTTTAGCGAGACCATAGCCAGCTTTTCTAGCGTCTGAGCCAATCCAGTTCGAGCCGTCGTAGGCAACGCCGGCTATCGCACAGAGAGTTGGTACCCATGGCGTTCAACGTTTCCCGAAGGTTCCTTGCCGGCGTCGTGCTCCTCGGCGCCGTGGCGGCCGGACCGGTGGCATACGTCGGCTTGTCCTGGGCCGCTCCGATCACCTCGGCCGATCCCGGCCACGGTCACGTGCCCGCCCCGTCGGCACCTCCCACGGCACCCCTGGAGCCAGCGCCCACGGCATCTCCCACCCCGCCCGCGGATCTGCAGCGCAACACGATCTGGGGCTGAGACCGGATGGCCGGGACGGTCAGGTACGACCATCCCGGCGCGGCGGCGGCTCTCAGGCCCGTGGGGCCGGCCCGGACCCGGTCGCCTCCTCGCCGCCGGCGGGCCGGCCGGCGTGAACAACGTCTGATCCAACCGGTGTGACGGGCCGATCGGCATCCGCGACGCCCAGTGCGGACAAATCCCGTCGCAGCTGCGCCTGCAGCGTGACCGCACCGCGCAGGCTGAGCCCGGACAGCACCGCCCTGGAGGACTCCCAACCGGCCCGGGCGGCGGCCCGCTCACCGGCGGCCACGTGGATCCGCCCGCGCAACGCCATCGCGCTGGCACCGAGCAGCGCGGCGCCTATCTCACCGAAGATCCGCACCGCGCGATCGGCGTGCTCGGCGGCCGAACCCAGCTCCCCGGCATCCAAGGCGACGTCGGCGAGCGCGTGTGCCACCCGACTCTCGGCCATCCGGTCACCGGCGGCCACCGCGAGCGCCTGGGCCCGGGCCAGCCGCCTGGCGGCGGACGCCAGGTCGCCACGTCGATGGTCGACCGCCGCCAGCCCGAGGATGGCGTAACACTCACCGATCTGGTCGCCGGCGGCCCGCACCGAGTCGAGCACCCCGCGGTAGGCCACCCCGGCTCCCTCAAGGTCCCCCCGGCGCAGCAGCAGCTCACCCAGCCGGTGCCGGACCTGCGCACCGACCCGGCGGTTGCCGACCTCTTCGCAGATCTGCCCGGCCCGGACCAGCAATTCGTAGGCCGCGTCCTGTTCGCCGTAGTCGAGGTGGATCTGAGCCAGGTTGTGCAGCACGTGCGCCTCGGCGATCCGGTCGCCGAGCAGCTGGAAGGCCTCCAGTGCCCGGCCCCAGCGGTCGCGGGCCGAGGCCAGGTCGCCGTTGACCCGGTCGAGGTAGGCCGAGTTCCGCAGCACCTGTGCCATGCCGAGCCGGTCGCCCAACTCCTCAAAGAGGGCGTAGGAACGCGTGAACTGCCGGGCCGCCGGTGCGCTCTGCTGGGCGAACATGTGCAGCGAGCCGAGCGAGTAGCGCATCGCCGCCTCACCCCGCACGTCGCCGGCGCGGCAGGCGGCGTTCAGCGCGACCTCGTGGGTCTGCCGCCAGTCGTTGAGGTACGAGCGGGACTCGAACAGCGTGACCGCGGTCAACGCCAGGTCCCAGGCGTGCTCCACCATCCCACTGGCGGCGGCCTGGGCGACGGCGGCGACGATGGTGGCGCGCTCCTGCTCGAACCAGGCCAGCGGATCCGCCAGCAACCGGTCCACCAACGGCGCCGGCAGCGGCCAACGGCTGGCTCCGCTGTTCGGGGCGAGGACGTCGTCGGAGTACTCCCGGCGGTGCGCCTCACCGGCCAGCGCCAGCAGCGCGCCGAACCAGCGTTCGAGAGCTGCCCGCCGCTGTTCGGGGCCCTCCTCGACGAACCTCTCGCGGGCGAACGGGCGGGTGATGTCGTGGAAGCGATATCGCAGCTGACCGGCCACCGGCCCTGGCTCGGTGTCGATCAGGTACGCCTCGGTCAGCTCCTCCAGCGCGTCCTGCGCCCGCAGATGGTCGGTCTCCAGCAGCGGCGCGCCCACCCAGGACGCGAAGCTGGGCGAATCCAGCAGGGCGAGTCGGCGCAGCAGGACCTTGGCGTCCGCGGACAGCCCCTCGTAGGTCACCGAGATGCTGGCCCGGACCCCCATCTCGCCGTGGTTGAGCTCGTCCAGGCGGCGGGACTCGTCCACCAACCGCTCGAGCAGGTCGGTCACGCTCCAGTGCGGCCGGGCCGCGAGTCGGGCGCCGACGATGCGCAGCGCCAGCGGCAGGTCGCCGCTGAGCCGGCACAACTCGTCGGCGGCCGACGGCTCGGCGGCGATCCGTGTCGGACCGACGATCCGGGTGAGCAGCTGCACGGCGTTGCCCCGGCTGAGCGCGCCGAGTTCGACCCGGTTGACCGACGGCAATCCGGTGAGCCGGCGACGGCTGGTCACGATCACAGAGCACTTCGCGGTGCCCGGCAACAGCACCGCGATCTGCTGTTCGGTCATCGCGTCGTCCAGCACGACCAGGATCCGACGCCCGCCGAGCAGGTCGCGGAAGCGCTCGGCCCGTTCCTCGATCCCGTCCGGCATCGCCGCACCGCTCACGCCGAGGGCCCGCAGGAAGCGTTCCAGGATGTCCGCAGGATTGGCCGGACGGTCACCGACCCGCAGCCGGGCGAAGAGCTGCCCGTCGGGGAACTCCGGGGCGAGCTGGTGCGCGACGTGGACGGCCAGCGTGGTCTTGCCCGCCCCGCCCGGTCCGACGATCACCCCGACCCGCACCACCGGCCCATCGGCCTCAACCTGCCCCTGCTCCCCCAGCTGGGCGCGGATCGCGCCGACGATCGGGGCCCGGCCGGTGAAGTCCGGAATCGCCGCCGGCAGCAGGCTCGGCACCAACGACCGCACCTGCGCTGCCGGGGCGATGGTCGCCGCGACAGCGGAACCGTGCGGCGGGAGCGGAATCGGACACTCGCCCTCGAGAATGGCCTGGTGCAGTCGACGCAGCTCCTCGCCGGGGTTGATGCCGAGCTCGTCCATCAGCACCTCGCTGGCGCGGCGGTAGCCCTCCAGCGCCTCGGCCTGCCGGCCCGAGCGGTACAGCGCCATCATCAGCTGGGCACGGAAGTGCTCCTGGAGCGGGTGCCGGTCCACCAGTTCGATCAGCTCGCCGACCAGCTCGTAGTGCTTACCAGCCTGGAGTTCCAGGTCGATGCACTCGCCGTGCATCGCCAACCGGCGCTCGTTGAGCCGGCTGACGTAGGAGGTGACCACCCGGCTGTCCATCCCGGACAACGCGGGACCACGCCAGAGGGCCAACGCGCCGCGCAGCAACGCGGCAGCGGCGAGCGGGCCACCGGTGTCACGAGCCTCGGCCACCCGGGCGTCGAAGACCCGCAGGTCGAGTTCGTCCGGACCGACGTTGAGCAGATAGCCGGGGCTACGGGTGTCGATCAGGTCCCGCCCGCTGACCGCCTGAAGCCGCCGACGTAGGTTGGAGATGCAGATCTGCACCTGACCGCGTGCCGTCGACGGCGGGTCGTCCCAGACCGCGTCGATCAGCCGCTCCACCGGGATCACCTGGTTGGCCTCGAGTAGCAGCATCGCCAGGATCACCCGGTCGCGCGGGCCACCGAGCTGCACGGTTTCGGTGCCATGAACCACCTCCAGCGGTCCCAGGATGCCGTACTTCACCGAACGTCCCTCCGTGCCCTGCGCGATCGCAGCCGAGCCCGCGTTTGGTCGTCGGCCAGCGGCCACTCGACGACCGGGCCGCCGCGCGGTCCCACCCGGAGAGGAAGCCGCAGCCAATGGACCGACCCGCCGCGCGGGAACACCGAGCGCTCCCACCCTTTCCGGAAATAGCCCTAACCGTCCGCGCAATACTCGCCAGCTGCATGAATACCATGGGTTGAAACAAGGATCATTTGCCAGCCACGCCACCGTGACTCGCACAGTCTCGGTCCACCGCGTCTCTTGAAAACATCATCCAAACGGACAGCTTCCCCTCATCTGCATCGAGCGCCGGCAAAACGATAACTATCAGTCACGCCCGACGCCCTGGCAAAGCATCCAATACCGCTACCGCCAATTTGACCGCAAAATCTGCATAGTTACCAAAGTGGACGAAAACCTGGCAGGTCACCCTCTTCGGCGCCGAACCCGGGGCGACACTCCCGCCTCCGGCCCACAGTTGGCCCGGCGAGCTGGCAGGAAAACCTGGGATACGTCCGAATCCCAATCGGAATAGTGAGGAGGGACAACACGCGAGGCAGCGGGCACGAATGGAGCACGACTCTTCCCGGCACCACCCACGGACCGACACCGGCCACTGCCCGATTAATGCAAGCGAATACGCCTTCCCGACACGAGGCCCGACGGTCACCAGGAATGAGTCCGCAGGGCGCGCCGCAAAAAACGGCCGAACCGGGTTGACTCCGGAGCCATGACAATCGCAGCACGGCGCACCCGCTCCGAACTGGGCGAAGCCCCATTGGATAATTGCCGATGACAGGCGGAACAGGCAGCACGAACCGTCGTCCGGAGCGGAACGGCAGCCGACTGCCGCATCGTCAGGTTCGTACGCCAGTACGCGGCGACCAGCAACACCCGATCCGGCAGGTCGAGGGCCCACTGTCAGCCCGGCCGGCCGTCGGCGATGCCGTCACCGCCACGCTCGGCGACCAGCCGGACCAGCGTGCGGAACCGGGCGGCTACAGCCCAGTGAACGGAAAGATCCACGCCGAGCGGGCTACCGAGATCACCTGCCCCCATCGTCCTCAACAGACAGACATCAGGGATACGAGACATCCCTTGATCTTCTTCCCCAGACAAGAGGAATGATCGATCAAGGGCTGTCCTCATGATCAGCCGGGGTCGACGCCACCGCCCAGCAGGTTAAAGATCAAGTTAGGCCACTCGGAAACTACCGACAGCCGCGATCCGGTCCACCCGGCCACCCCATACCTGGCCGCCATCGAACGGCGTCCCCGAACACCCCGCCGATCTCCGCCTTGAACTCCGGCCGTGAACGCCCTGCGAGGCCGGCGCGGGTTCTTCCCATGCCTTCCATGATGAACATCCTCCCGAGGGGCTCAGAGCCCCTGATCTGGGATGTCCGTCAAACCGGGTCAGGCCCACAAGCCCTCTGCCCGCCCCCGACGACCACCACATCATTCACCGTGATCCAGCCCTCGTTTCGCCGGCCTACCGGTGGCGTTGCTGCAACGATGCAAGACGTGGGAACTGCGAAAACTACGACGCCTGCCATCTCGCCCCTTGCCGGCGAGCCGATCAAGCGCGCCGATGCCGAGCGGCTCGCGGGAGTGCTGAAGGCATTCGCCGACCCGGCCCGGCTGCGACTGCTCAGCCTGATCCAGTCCGCTCCGGAGGGCGAGGCGTCCGTCAGTGACCTCACCGCGCCGCTCGGCCTCTCCCAACCCACGGTGAGTCACCACCTTCGGATCCTCACCGAGGCCGGCCTACTCGAGCGTGAAAAGCGCGGCGTCTGGGCGTACTACCGCCTGGTGCCGTCCGCGATCGCCGCGATCGCCGACCTGTTGACGCCACCCCGCAAGCGGGCGACGAAGAAGACCCGCTGACTGGCACCGTCGAAAACCGGCGCCATGCCGCCTGACCCGGCACCGACCCCAAGCACATTGATCGGCACGCCACGAGACCGCAGCAGGTGACGGCCGAGGACGGCGAGTGGAGGCATTGCTGCGCATGATGGCCCGCAAGGGTATATGCCCGAAATGACAGACCAGAACTTCATGAACTTCTTCGTCGAGCAGGCCGCATCTGATGCGGCTGTTGTACTCGCCTGCTCCCGGGCCTGCGGCCTACCGCTGGAATCGGAGGCTTGTCTCCAGGAGGGATCGGTCGGATTGGTGCAGGTCATCCCTTACCCGGAAGGCTTCGAGATGGGGCTGTGCATCATCTGGCCGCCATCGACGCCCGTGTCCCTTTCCCAGGCAGCAGTGGCGCAAGACATCGCCCGCGAACTGCGCCAGCGTGTGCTTCTCGACGTGGAGGATCCGGCCGCCGTATCGGGAGAGCGGTGGATGCTCGCGACACCGGACGGTGCGCCAGGCGGTCACCGTACGCCTGCGGATGGACAACCAGAGCACGTCGTCTCGGCAGACGCCCGGCCCCACCCCGTCAGCCACCGCCCCGGTGTGCCGCCGGGTGTGGGCGTGCATCCACAGTTGCTGGCGTCACCGGCGATGTCCGCCGGATCAGTGTGCGGGTAGCCGATCAGGCGTTGTCGTGAGTGAGCGACGATGACAGGTCTTTGGTGCGCGCCAGCTTGATCGAGCAGGATCTTCCTCTTCTGCTCCGGGACAGCGGCCGTGGCAGCGTCGGCCACCCAGCACACCGGCGGCTCAGCGGAGCCGACGAGCTGGACCAGCGCCGCCGCGAGCTCGGCCGGGGGAGGTCGCGGAGGGTGTAGCCACATGGTGGGCGGCCGCCGAGGCAACGGTCTTCGAGGAGAGCCTGGGCGGACTCAACACCACGCTGCGCAACTTCCTTTCATGGTCGATTTGGATGGCCCTGAGGAACTCTCCGACAACCTCCACTGGGACCTCTTCCCTGAGGCGGTCGCGGTGCACGGCGAGCTGCATTGCGACGAGTCGTTCATCTTCGTGCCGCTGCTGTCGACGGGTGGACAGGCGAAGGTCCAGAACCTGCATAAGCGCAAGACCATCGCGGCGATCCAGGTCGCCGTGGACCTCCAGGGCGTCATCGGGCACTGACACCTGCACCCGAGGACACCACCGCCTGTATTCGGCTGCGCCCGTGGGCGACCTCCCCACCATGCACGAGAGCCTGCTACCGCCAGTAGGACCATGGACATCGAGCAGGCACTGGGCGAACGCTGTCCCACCACTGGGTCCTGTCTCGCGGATCATGTTCGGCTGCAAGCGCCCGCACGGCCCGCTCAGCGTCCGCATCCGGTTTCCCCGGGCGGCCGGGTTGCCGTGGCTGTGGCACCCCATCATGCAGTCGACAAGATCAATGGCATCATGGGCCGATGAACGATGGTCTCGATGCCGTGATCGTCAAGGTTCTCGACGGGGAGCCCGGGGCCGACGAAGCCCTGATCGCTGCCGGGCCCACCGGAGCGAAACGCGTCTTCGACCTCTACTACGGCACGGCCAGGGCGAACCTGGTCACGAAATCCACCGGCCGGGAGCTGGGCGACAGCTGGTCGGCCGCCCTGCACATCGCCGCCTCGGTCGCGCCCGAGGAGTTCCTCGCCCAGCTGCCGAACCGCGTCGGCACCACGGACATCGTGATCCTCGGCGACATCAACGACCCCCGCGCTACGCACATCCTCTGCGAGCAGGCTCGGCACAAGGACTTCCTGCACCGCGTCAACGCCGTCAGGGCACTGGCCAAGCACACCGGCCCGGCGAGCCGGGAGGCGGTCGAGCAGGCCCTCGCCGATGAGAACCTCGTGGTACGCAGTGCGGCGATCCGCTGCGTCGCCGACACGGATCCCAGCCGAGGCACGACCTTGTACGAGGCATTCCTGGCAGAGCCGCGCCTCACCCCACTCCTGCGGCAGGAGGCGCGGTGGTCGTTGTCCTACCTGCGTGAAGGCAGTCCTATACCGCTCCACCCGTGGTGAGGCCGGCCAGGTTGAGCCCGGCGGAGACGGCGAGGTCCTCGTCGACCTTCGCGACGAACGCGTCGACCAGAGCACGACTTCGTCACCGCGCAGACGATCAGCGCCATCCCGGTCCCGCGCCAAAGTAGTGCGACGGCCTGTCGGCCGTTCCCGTCGGTGTTCGCGGGTGGAACCATTCTCCCAAGTTGGACCTTGGCAGGGTCAGGTTGCCCTGTTGGTCGCGCTAGCCCAACACCTCGAAGGAGCCACCCATGGGATCCGACATCCACGCCTACGTCGAAACCCGCACCAACGGCACCTGGGCCTACGCCGGAGACAACACCTTCCCCGACAACGAGTTCCCCAAGGAAAAGCAGTGCCCGTTTGACGGCGCCCGCGACTACGGCCTGTTCGGATTCCTCGCCGACGTCCGGAACTACTCCGAGTCGCCGGTCATCGCCGAGCCGCGCGGCCTGCCCGCCGACGTGTCCGCCGAGGTTCGCGCCAAAAGCGACGACTGGAACGTTGACGGGCACAGCCACACGTGGCTGACCCTTGCTGAACTGCTGGCGTTCGACTATGACCAGACGTTCGCCGATCAGCGTGGTGAGGGTGAGCCGCAGGTGAAGACGGTTCGCGGGTTCCTCCACGACTGGTACTTCGGTCGGCTCGACCTGCTGGCGAAGCTGGGTGCCCCGGAGGACGTGCGCATCGTGTTCTGGTTCGACAACTAGCCGGTGGAAGCCCTCATGGCCCAACTCGACCCCGCGCCGGAGGCATCCCGATGACCAACACCCTCGCCCCCGCCGAACGGGCCGCCGGTCTTTCTGACGTACCCCCGCATTGCCGCCGCCTGCTTCTCTTGTGGGGCGCCGGCAGCAATAGGTGCCCCTGACCGGTGAGAGCGAAAACTCCACCAGGATCCCGACGCACGACAATGACGCCAGCTCTCTCGCGGATCTCCAGTCGGGCACCCGGCTCCCAAGCCAGGGCACGCACGATGCCTCGATCACGGATCCGGTCACTGGCATCGACCGACGCGAGACGGTACACCTTGGCCTCGGACCGCTGCTGCGCAAGCGCTGGCATCGGCACGGAGCCCGACGCAGCGGTGCATGGGCGTCACGCGGGTTGCTTCGACCACGGGCCGGCAGAAGGACTGGAGGGATGACAGAAGCCAGAGAAGACTCAGCCACAGCGACCACCACCGCCAACCGACACAGGGCCGGCGAAGTTGGTCGCGAAGATCAGATTCACGTGGTCAAGGAGCCCTGACCACCAGTACGTAGAAGACGGCATGGATGCCGCAAGTTTGTGTCCGAGGGGGGACTTGAACCCCCACGCCCTATACGGGCACTAGCACCTCAAGCTAGCGCGTCTGCCATTCCGCCACCCGGACCTGCTCGTCCAGCCTACCGTGTCGACCGAGGCGATCTTCCACCCGTCGGCCGCCCTGGTGGGCCGCACGGGGAGTTACTGTACACGGCCCGGGTGGATCATGCACATCAGCTTCCGGCCGATGGGTCGCCGCAGGTCGGACGGGTGACCGGACCCGTATGAGCCGCAGCCAACCGGTGGACCTGGGTAGCGTCCGACAGGCCTCACGCGGCAGCATGGCCACGTGTCCCATCCCTCTCCCCTGGCCGCCGTGCAGCACCGGGCCCTCGCCCTGCGCGCCGCGGGCGATCTCTACTCCGCCCGTCGACTGCTCAACGACGCCGTCGGCTCCGCCCGGCCGCCGTACGGCAAGGACCACCCGGATGTGCTGAGCACCGCGCACCTGCTGGCCCGCCTGCACCGGGAGGCGGACGACCCGGGTGCCGCCCGGCGCGTGCTGGAGGAGGCGTTCGCCGCCGGCGAGCGCCTCTGGCCGCCGTCCGACCCGCTGATGCTGGCGCTCTCCTTCGAGCTGGCCGCGGTGGCGGACGAGCTGGGCAACCGGCACGAGGCGCGCCGTAACTACACCCGCGTCGCCGCCCTCGGGCCCGCCGTGCTCGGCGCCGACCATCCTGCGGTACGCACGGCACGGCAGTATCTCGGCGACGCCGCTCCCGCCCCTCAGCCCGCCCCGCCGGCCGCGCGGCCCGCCATGTCCGCGCTCTCCGAGCCGACGATGTCGCTGGCGGTGCTCTCCACCACCTGGCGGCCGCACGAGCCCGCCGCGGCCGGCCCCCCGCAGCCGCCCGTCGCGCAGCCGACACCGCACGTCGTGAGCGGCCCCCCGGCCGCCCCGTACACCCCGCCGATCCCGCCGCCGCCACCCGTTCCGGGCGTACGCGGCGTGGGACGGGCCACCCCCGTCGCCCCGGCGCCGCACCCTGCGGCGTCCCCGCAGCCGCCCCACTCGGCCGGCCACGCGGCGCAGATGCCGCCCGTGCCGCCGCAGCCGTATCCGGCCCCGCCGCAGGCCCAGGTTCCGCCTCCGCCGGTGGTGCCCGCCCCGCCCCGGCAGGCGTGGGCCCCGCCGCCGCCACCCCATGTGCCGGCGCCGCCGCAGACACCGCATGCCCCGGGGCGGGGCCAGGCCACCCCGTACGCCGCCCCGCCGCAGCGGATCCCGCCACCACCGACGATCCCGCCGCCGCCGGTCGTGCCCGCGCCACCGGGGCCGGCCCGTGCCGTCGTACCTCCGCCGCCGGCCGTGCCGCCCTCGGCGCAGCCGCCGTACGCCCCGGCGGTGCCCATCCCGCCGCCCCCGGTCGTACCGTCGGCGTCCACCGCCGCCCCGACGCACCCTCAGGTGCCGCCGCCCCCGGTCGTCCCGGCGCAGCGCCCCGCACCGGCGTCACCGCAGTCTCCCTGGGCGCCTGCCCCCGGACCGACCCCACCGCCGGCGATGCCAGGTCCCGCCACGCCTGCGCCGCAGCGCCCGCCGCGTCCCGCCCCGCCCGCGTCGGCCGGGGTGGCCTCCGTCGTTCCGGCCCCAAGGACGGCGCAGCCGCCGGCCCCGCCGGCGACGGCGGCCCCGGTGTCGTCTCCGCCTGCCGTGCCGCCACCCGCTCCGCCGCTCCCGCGTCACGCGGCCGCCGCTCCCGTCGTCACCGCGCCGCAGCCGCCCGCCCCACCCGTGCCGGCCACGCCGCAGCCACCCGCCCCATCCGTGCCGGCCACGCCGGTCGCGCCGGTCGCGCCGAAGCCACCCGTCCCTTCCCCGGTCGGCGCCGAGCCGGCCGCGCAGACTAGGGCTGCGGTGCCCCCGACGGGACCCGCCGGTGCGCCGCGACACCGGCCCGCCGACGAGGCGTCCCCGAGCGTCGGCCCGTCGGCCGGGACGGCGGCGCCCGGAGCCGAGTCCCCGTCGACCACCAAGCCGCCCGCAACGACAGCGGGGCCCGCCGCCGAACCGTCCTCCACTACCGGTGCTACCAGCGCCGCGACACCCGGACCGGGCGCGCCGGCTCCCGAGCCTGCCGCGCCGGACGTCCGGTCCTCGCCGCTGACCGGCTCCGTCGACGAGGCCCCGCGCGCATCCGCGCCCGAGGCGACCGCCCCGGCGTCGGAGGCGGCGGCGGCGCCGGAGCGCCCGGCGGGGCCGGCGCCCGGATGGGCCAAGCCGACCATCCAGGTCAAGCAGATCGAACCGCTGCTCGCCGAGGAGATCGCTCGCGCCGCCGGTGCTCCCGCCGGACCGGATGCTCCGGTCAGCCCCGCCCGATCATCCGAGACGCCACCGCTCGACACGCCACCGGCAGCGGCACACGCCGCGCCGATCAGCGCACCGCCAGTCAGCACACCACCGGTCAGCGCACCGCCGTCGTCCTCCGTCAGCGCACCACCGACGCCTCCGGTCAGCGCGCCGCCCGCGCACCCGACGAGCAGTCCGCCCGTCAGTGCACCGCCCACGCCCCCCGTCAGCGCACCGCCGGCGCACGCGACGAGCAGCCCACCCTTCAGCGCGCCGCCCGCGCATCCGACGAGCAGCCCACCGTTCAGCACACCGCCGCGGGGCGTCAGCACGCCGCCGGTTCCCCCCTTGCCGCCGATCCCGCCCCCACCGTCGGTGATGCCACCGCCGGTCAACGCGCCGCCCGCTCTTCCGCAGCAGTTCAGCGCGCCCCCCGGGATTCAGCCGCCGGTGAGCGCCCCACCCGGGGGCCAGCCGCCGGTGAGCGCGCCACCGTGGAGCATGTCCGCGCCGCCGTGGAGCAGCACGGCTCCCCCGCAGGCGCTCACGGGCGCGACCACCGACGCCGACAGCGACGCCGAGCAGCCGGACGTCGAGGAGGAGCTGGAGCGGGCCGAGTCGCAACGGCAGCGGGAGGAGGTGGAGCAGCCGGAGCCGGAGCGGGAGCGGGTCGACGACCTGCCGCCGGCGTACCTCGACATCGACGAGACGTTCCCGATGAAGGCGCAGCCCGTGCGGACCCGGTCGACGGCCGAGCACCCCGCGCAGCAGCAGGCGCCGGCCTTCCCGCCGCCGCCGGCGTACCCGATGATGCCGGAGCCCGAGGAGGGCGGCCGGAACCGCACGGCGGTCATCGTCGCGGTCGTCGTCGCGGTTTTGGCCGTGGTGGCGCTCGTCGGCGTGGGCGTGCTGGTGCTCAACCGGGACGCGGCGCCGCCGGCGGGACCCGGCTCCCCGTCTGCGGCCGCGCCGTCCGCGTCGGCGGCCGGTCCCCCGCCGGGCGGGCTGACGCTGAAGGACGACTCGGCGACGATCACCCTGAACTGGACGGACCCGGCGGGCGGCGGGGTGCCGTTCATGGTGGCCGGCGGCCGGACCGGCCAGGCGCTGGGCGTGATGGCCACGGTGGACCCGGGCCGGACCAGCTACACGGTCAACGGGCTGAACTCGCGGGTGGACTACTGCTTCACGGTGCTGGCGGTCTACTCGACGGACTCGTTCGCCACGTCCGGGCAGGTATGCACGGAACGGGAGGGCGACACGCCGTCGAGCTGACCGGACACCACGGCGCGGCGCACACGCTCGGTGTCCACAGGGGGACGGTGCGGGTTCCCATGCCCCCGACCCGGCCATATGATGGCACCCGGCTCAGGGGAGGGTCGCCGTCATGGCGTGCCACCTGCCAGGGACGACACGGGAGGCAGCCGGTAGTGGCCACCATCGACGACGCCGGGCACGCCGGCACCGGCCCCCCGCGTCCCCGGCCCCGCCGGATGCGGGGCGGGGTCGTCACCATCGCGACGGTGGCCGCGCTGCTGGCCGCCATGGGGCTCACCGTCCACGGCCTCGGTGCGGCGGACAACGCGGTGGCGAGCCACGACGCGAGTTCCTGGCTGTGGAGCGCCGCGCGCAGCGAGCTGGCCCGCGTCAACGGGATCACCGCGCGGGTCGACACCCGCGTCGGGGTCCCGGGCGCCCGCCGGCACCCGGTGCAGGTCACCCAGACCGACCGCCTGCTGGTCCTGCGGGACCTGAACACCGGGCAGGTCAGCTCGTTGGACCTGGCCACCCTCCAGATCACCGCGACCACCCGGACGACCCCGGGGCTCGGCGTCAACGTCGCCCTGCACGAGGACGCGGCGTTCGTCGTCGACGCCGTGCAGGGTGTCGTCCGGCAGCTCGACCCGCGGTCGCTGACCCCGATCGGCGAGCCGGTGCGCTACCCGCCGGGCATCACCGGCGGGTCCTTCGACGGCGAGGGGCGCCTGTGGATCGCGGTGCCCAGCGAGGGCACCGTCTCGGCGGTCACCGCCGCGCCGCTGCCCTCCGCGCCCGCGTCGGCGGCCCCCGCCGGGGCCGGCCTCAGCCCGAAGAAGGTCGAGACGTACGACGTCGCGGACGCCAGCCACGAGCTGGTCCTCTCCACCCTGGACGACGGCGTCGCGGTGCTCGACCGTACGGCGGGTGCTTTGGTGCGGGTGCAGGGCGGCAAGGTCCGGACCACGCCGCTGACGATGGCAGCGCCGGGCGCGCTGCCGGCGCGGACGAGCGGGCCGGACGTGCCCGTGACGGTGCCCGGCGAGCGGCGGGTGCACGTGGTCGACAGTGGTGGCGCGGTCCGGGCGTTCACGGTGCCGGGCGCGGGCGACCAGCTCAGCCCGGCCGTGGCGTGGGCCGGGCGGTACTACTGCGCCGACGAGGCGTCCGGCACGGTCTACGCGTTCGACTCCGGCGGCCAGCTCGTCGACACCATCCGGGGCCGGGGCACCGGGCCGCTGGAGCTGGAGGTGCGGGAGAACCACCTCTTCATCAACGCCCCCGACTCGGCGACCGCGCAGGTGGTGGACGACAAGCACCAGGTCCGCGAGGTCGACAAGTACGCCAACGACGTGCTCGGCGGCGACCCGCCGCCGGCTCCCCCGCCGCCGCCCCCGCCGAAGAAGCCCGAGGTGGGCAAGCCGGGCGCCCCGCGCGGCGTCACCGCCGCCGCCGGCAACGCGCAGGCCCGGGTGAGCTGGCGGCCGGCTCCGGCCAACGGGGCGGAGATCGTCCGGTACGTGGTGCAGGGCGCCGGCCAGCGCGTGCAGGTGGGCGCCAACCAGCGGGCCGTGGAGATCAAGGGCCTGACCAACGGTGAGACGTACCGGTTCTCGGTGCACGCGGTCAACGCGAAGGGCGACGGTCCCGCGCGCACCAGCAACCCGGTGACGCCGACGGCCGCGGTGCCGGACCCGCCGGCCGCCGTCACCGCCCAGGAGCGCCCGGACGGCACGGTGCTGGTGAAGTGGCCGGCCGCCAACGGGCAGGGCAACAGGATCGCGAAGTACGTGGTCACGGCCACGTCGGCGGGCACCAACGCCCCGGCCGGCGAGTCCCGCAGGACGGAACTGGTGGCGCCGGCGGGCGAGTTGGAGTACGGCACGCAGTACGCGTTCACGGTGGTGGCGGTCAACGACCGGGGCGCGGGCTCGGCGGCCTCGCCGGTGAGCAACACCGTCGTGCCGTACGCGCCGCCGGAGCGGCCGACCGACTTGCGACCGACCACTGTGGCCGACCGGCCGGGCTCCGTCGCGGTGCAGTGGTCCCCGGCGGTGGCCAACGGCCGGCCGGTGACGAAGTACGTCGTGGACGTGGGCGGGCGCAGCAGCGAGGTGACCGACACCCGGGCCACGGTGGACGGGTTGGGCAACGGCCAGAACGTCACCGTGAAGGTGCGGGCGGTCAACGAGGCCGGCCCCGGCCCGGAGGCCACCGCCACGGCCCGTACGGTGGCCGAGCCCCGTGTCACCGTGACCGGTTCCTCGGCGACCGCCACGTCGGCGACGGTGACGTTCACCGTGGACGCCGGCGGCGGCAAGGCGACCTGCTCGCTGAGCACGGGCGGTGAGCCGGCGAAGACCGGCAACTGCTCCAGCATCACGATGACGGGCCTGACCCCGGGCACGGCGTACACGTTCACCGTGACCGCGAGCAACGCCGCCGGCAAGGGCACCGGCACCCGCGCCCAGACGACCGACGCCCTCTACGGCATCGCGACCTGCAAGAACGGGCCGGACGGCGAACAGCGCACGTACTGCGACAGGGACGTTGACGGCCGCAACGGCAACGAGGTCTTCAAGGTCACCCGGCAGGACAACGACCAGCAGGCCGGCTGGGCGAAGCCCGGCACCCGGCTGAAGGCGTACTGCAAGAAGTCGGGCGAGAACGTCGATTCCTGGATCTACAACAACCAGAAGCAGAGCACCTGGTGGGTGCAGGTCGACTACAAGGGGAAGAACTACATCCCCTGGGCCTGGCTCAACCTGGAGGGCGGCGACGACATCAAGGACCTGCCCACCTGCTGACCCACCCAGGCAAGGAGCACCACCCGCGTGAACACCCCAGACCCGCTCACCCAGCCGGAGGTGCAGGGCTTCGCCGCCCTCGCCGCCCGGCTGGCCGAGAACGTCAACGCGGTGGTGCTGGGCAAGCCCCAGGTGGTCCGGCTGGCGCTGACCGCGCTCTTCGCCCAGGGGCACGTGCTGCTGGAGGACGTGCCGGGGGTCGGCAAGACCACCCTGGCCCGGGCCGTCGCGGCGACCGTGAAGGGGCAGTGGCGGCGCATCCAGTTCACCCCTGACCTGCTCCCCTCCGACGTGTCCGGGGTGACGATCTTCAACCAGGCCACCCGGGGCTTCGAGTTCCACCCGGGCCCGGTCTTCGCCAACATCGTCATCGCCGACGAGATCAACCGGGCGTCACCGAAGACCCAGTCGGCGCTGCTGGAGGTGATGGAGGAGCGCACCGTCACCGTCGACGGCGTCCGGCACCCGGTGCCGCAGCCGTTCCTGGTGGTGGCCACCCAGAACCCGGTGGAGATGGACGGCACGTACCGGCTGCCGGAGGCCCAGCTCGACCGCTTCCTGGTGAAGCTCTCCGTCGGCTACCCCGACGAGGCGGTCGAGGTGGAGGTGCTGCGCGGGGCGACGGTCCGCTCCCCCGAGGCGCTGACGGCGGTCACCGACACGGCCACCGTCGGGGAGATGGTCCGCATGGCCCGCCGGGTGCACATCGCCGAGCCGCTCTACGCGTACGCGGTGCGGCTGGCCGCGGCCACCCGCACCCACCCGCAGGTGCGGGTCGGCGTCAGTCCCCGGGGTGTGATCGCGCTGACGAGGGCGGCGTGCGCGTACGCGCTGATCGACGGGCGGGGCTGGATCATGCCGGAGGACCTGAAGACCCTGGCCGAGCCGGTCTTCGCGCACCGGCTGCTGCTCACCCCCGACGCGCAGGTGCGCGGGGTGACCGCCGCCGAGGTGCTGCGCCAGGCGGTCGCCTCGGTTCCGGTGCCGCTCCCCTCGGGCCAGCCGGCCCCGGTCCAGGGCTGACCGGCGACGCCGGTGTCCGCGCTCACCGCCCGGTGTGTCGGGCTGCTCGTCGCCGCCGTCGTGCTGCTGGGCGTCGGATTCCGCTTCGCGTACCCGGAGTTGACGCTGCTCGGGGCGGCGGCCGGCATCGCCGTCGGGTACGCCGTGCTGAGCGCGGCGTGGCGGCCCCGCCTTGAGGTGACCCGCAGCGCCGACCCGGACCGGGTGGCGCGCGGCGAGCCGGCGGCGATGACCCTGACGGTGCGCAACGCGGGGCGGCTGCGGGCGGCGAGCCTGGTGGCCGAGGACCGGTGCGGGGACCGGGCGGTTCCGGTGCCGCTGCTGCGGCTGCGACCGGGCCGGGACACCACGGTCCGTTACGAGGTGCCGACCGCCCGCCGGGGCGTGGTGCCGGTGGGGCCGCTGCGGGTGACCCGGCGCGACCCCCTCGGCCTGGTGGCGCTGGCCCGCCCGTACGGCGGCACGGTGCCGGTCTGGGTGCACCCGCGCGTGCACCCGCTGAACGCGGTGCCCACGGGGGCGGGGCGCAGCCTGGACGGCCGGGTGGACAAGGTGCCGCACGGCTCGATCACCTTCGACTCGCTACGCGAGTACGTGGTCGGTGACGAGTTGCGCCGGGTGCACTGGCGGACCAGCGCCCGGGTGGGCGAGCTGATGGTGCGGGAGAACGTGGACACCAGCCTGCCCCGGATCGTGGTGCTGCTGGACAACCGGGCGGCGGCCCACCCGGAGCGCCTGGACGGGGTGGCCGAGTCGTTCGAGTCGGCGTGCGAGGCCGCCGCCTCGGTGCTGGTGGCCGCGTACCGCGAGGATCTGCCGGTGGTGCTGCTGCTGGTCGCGCCGGAGTCGGCGGGCGGTGACGCGGCGGCGCAGGGGCCGCTGGACCGGCTCGCGGCGGCGGAGCTCGCCGACGGGGGTGACCTTCAGCCCGCCACCACCCGGCTGCGGCGGGAACGGCTCGGCGACACGCTGGTCTTCCTCACCGGGCCGGGTGGCCGGGACGACCTGGGGACGGTGGGCGCGCTGCGGGCCGCGTACCCGTCGGTGGTGGTGGGGGTCTTCGGGGCGACGGAGCCGGCGCCGTCGGGCGCGGCCGGCCTGGTGGTGATCGACGCCGCGGACGGGGCGGCGTTCGCCGCCGAGTGGGACGGGGTGCGCAGGTGGTGACGGTGGCCGGCGGCGGTCCCGACGGTCAGGCGGGGCGGGGCACCGGCGGCGTCGCGACCGACGCCGCCGGGCCGTCCGGGGTCGGCGGCGGAGCTGGCGACCCCGGGTCGGCCGGCGGCGGTGGGGTCGCCCGGGTGGCGCGGGCGCTGCGGGCCGTCCCGGTGCCGCTGGCGCTGGTCGGGATGATCGGCCTGGCCGGCGCGGTACTCGGCCGGGTCTATGCCGGCCCGCTGCTGACCTGGCTGGTGCTCGGGGCGGCGGTCGGCTCGGTGCTGGTCAGCGTGGCCGCCCGCCGGCTGCCCTCGTGGCTGGTCGCACCCGTCTCGGTGCTCGCGATGGCGGGCTGGACGGCCTGGTCGCTGCGGCTCACCGCGACCCGCGCCGAGCTGCCCGGGGGCCTGGCCGAGGTGACCGCCGACGCCGCCGCGAACGGCATCCCCCGGCTGCTGACGGCGATGATCCCGGTGGAGCCGACCCCCGACACGGTGCTGGTGCCGCTGGTCGCCGCGTGGCTGGCCGGTCTCGCCGGGGCGGAGGTGGCGATGCGGGCGGGTCGGGTGCTGCTCGGCTACCTGCCGCCGGTGCTGCTCTACGCCGCCGCGCTCTACGTCGTCGGCCCGAACGCCGATCCCGCGATCGGGCCGACGCTGGCCCTCGTGGCCGTGGCGGTGCTCGGGCTGGCGGTGCCGCCACGCGGGGCGGCCGGCGCCGACGCGGCCGCCGGGCTGGCCCCGGCGGTCCGCGCGGCCGTCCGGGCCCGGCTCGCCGCCGCCTCCGCCGCCGGCCTCGCGGTGGTCGTCGGCCTCGTCGCGCTGCTCGGTCCGCTGCTCGCCGGCCAGGTCGACGGCCGGCCGGTGGACCCCCGGCGGTACGTCGAGCCGCCGCAGGTGGAGACCCTCGACGAGAACCCGCTCATCCGGATCTCCGGCTGGGCGCTGAACCCGGGCCAGCAGTTGCTCGACGTGCGTACGCAACGGTCGGGCCCGCCGGATTCCGCGCCGGCCGAGGAGCCGGGGGCCGCCCCCGGGCCGGGCGCCGCCGCACGCCCGGTGCCGATCCGGCTGGCGGTGCTCAGCGACTACGACGGCGTGACCTGGCGGGTCGGCGCCACGTACCGCAACGCGGGGCGGATCCTGCCCGTGACGGCGCCGGCGGCCGACAGCACCGTGGAGACGGTACGGCAGGAGATCACCGTCGCCGGGCTGAGCGGCCGGCTGCTGCCCGCCGTCGCCACCCCGCGCCAGGTCACCGGCGCCCGGGTGGCGTACGACCCGACGACCGGGACGCTGATCCGCCCGGAGGGCCTGACCCCGGGGCTGCGCTACGACGTGACGTCGGCGCTGGAGACGCCCGACTCCAACCTGCTCGCCACGGCGGACGTGCCGGCCGGCGAGGAGGTGGCCCGGGTGCTGCGGGTCGCCGACGGGGTGCCGGAACCGTTGCGCCGGCTCGCCGCCCAGCTGGCCGAGTCCAACGGCGCCCCGTACGCGCGGGCCGCCGCCGTGGAGCAGTTCCTCGCCGAGCACTACCGCCTCGTCGCGGACGCGCCCAGCGGGCACGCGTACCCGAACCTGAACTTCTTCCTCTTCGGACCCCGCAACGCCGGCGGGCAGCGGGGCACCTCCGAGCAGTTCGCGGCGGCGTTCGCCGTGCTGGGCCGGCTGACGGGGCTGCCGACCCGGGTGGTGGTGGGCTTCCGTGCCGCCGGCGACGGTCCGGTCCGGGCCGGCGACGCGTACGCCTGGCCGGAGGTGCTCTTCGAGGGGCTGGGCTGGGTGCCGTTCGACCCGCTGCCCAGGCCCGACGAGGAGCCGCGCCCGGTGGAGGAGGACTTCCGCCCCGCGCCGGAGGAGCCGCCCCCGTCGGAGGTGCCGGAGCCCACGGTCGAGCCGACCGTGTCGCCGGAACCGGCCGCCGCGCCGGGCGGGCGGGCCGGCTCCGGTGGACCGTCGACGGCGCTGCTGGTCGGCGGCGGGACGGGCGGCGTGCTGCTGCTGGTCGTGGTCGCGCTGCTCGCGCTGCTGCTGATGCGCCGGGCGCTGACCCGGGCGCGGCTGGAGCGGGGCGACCCCGGCCAGCGGATCGCCGGCGCCTGGCGGGAGGTGACCGACGCGCTGCGGCTGTCCGGGCACCCGGTCGGCGGGAATCTCTCCGCCTCCGAGGTCGCCGCCCACGCCCGCCGGGCCGTCGCCGATGCCCGCGCGAGGCGGTCCGGGCACGCCCCGACGACGGCCGGCCCCTCCCCCGGTCCCGCCGGCACCGCCCCGGGAGGCACCGCCCTGAGCGGCCCCGGACCGGGAGGCACCGGACCGACGGGCACCATGACGGCTGCCGGCGACCTGGACGCCCGGGTGGACGAGCTGGCGGGGCTGCTCAACCAGACGGCGTTCGCCCCGGGCACGACCACTGCGGAGCAGGCCGCGCGGGCCACCACGACGGCCCATGACTACGTCGCCACGCTGCGCGCCGCCCGCCCCTGGTGGCGCCGGCTCCTCTGGTCCGTGCGCCCCGGTCCCCTCCGCTGGCGCCGCTAGGCCCCCTCCGCGACGTGGCGCCGTCCGCCGGGCCCCGCTGATCACCCGCGACGACACTCCTGCGGCGCCAGCGGCTGCGACGCGTCTACGTCGCATGATTCCGTGCACAACGGTGGCCGCCGGTGCCACCACCACATCCATGGGGCGCCCTGTCAGACCGTCATGTCGGGACCAATGTCCGCTGGTACGGTCTCGGCGTGCTCGACGGTCTGTTCACCTTGCACGAGAACTCGCTGATCGCCTCATGGCGACTGCTCGCCTCGGTGGATCCGGAAGGCGAGGTCGTCGACGATCAGGACGCGGTGACCATGTCGCATTCGCATCCGGCCCTGTGTAACGCACTGTTGCGCTCGCCGAGGGGGCTCGACCGGATCCGAAAGGTGTTCGGCGAGCGTCACCATGCGGTGTGGGTGCGGCAGCCCGGCGACGGCCTCGAAGTAGTGGGGTATCGGCGCAACGAGTGCACGGTGCCGATGGTGCTTGAGCTTGCCGGCTGGGATCGACCACCTGCTGTGCCCGTGGTGGCGGTGGCGCCGGGTGACGTGGCGCAGCACAGCGGTGTGGGCCGGTCGATGCTCGCGGACCTTCCGCACACCTACGGCCATGCGACCGAGCGGTGGGAGTCCTGGGCGATCACGATGACGACCGGTGCCGTAGCGAACATCTCGTTCGTCACTACCCGTGAGGAGTTCCAGCGGCGCGGCCTCGGCCGGGCCGTCATGACGCGAGCGCTGCTGGACGCACGGTACCGGGGCGAGAGGTACGCGACCCTGCAGTCCACCCCGGCCGGATTGCGGCTCTACCGGGGGCTCGGGTTCCGTGACGTCGGAGTCTGGCAGGAATGGGTTCCGGCGCCCTGATTGCCCGCGCGGTCACGACGCATCCCCGCTACCGGCCACAGGTGCGGCACCTTCGTACGGCCGGTTGCCACGTCCACCCGGACCGCGAGTGGGATTTTGCACTCGCAGTGCACTTGTCTCGGCCTCCGGGGCTGCCTAGCGTCGCATCATGCCTGCTTCCTGGACCTTCGCCGTTGCCCGTGACGACCTGAGCCGGACCACCCTCGTCGAAGGCACGACGCCCACCCTCGCCGACGGCGAGGCACTGTTGCGAGTGGACCGCGTCGGCCTGACCGCCAACAACGTCACCTACGCGGTGCTCGGCGACTCGATGCGGTACTGGGAGTTCTTCCCGCCCGGCCCCCGTGGGCTCGGCCCGCAGTGGGGACTCCCGCCGCTGTGGGGCTTCGCCGAGGTGGTCGAGTCCACGGTCGAGGGGGTCGCGGCGGGGCAGCGGGTCTACGGCTACCTCCCGCCGGCGGGTCACCTGGTGGTGCGGCCGGACCGGGTGGACGCCTCCGGATTCCGCGACGCGAGCGCGCACCGGGCCGACCTGCCCTCGCCGTACAACGTGCACCGGGCGACCACCGGCGACCCGGCGTACCGGGAAGACCAGGAGGACCTGCTGGTCCTGTTCCGGCCGCTGTTCTTCACCTCCTTCATGCTGGCCGACCAGGTCGTCGACAACGACTTCTACGGGGCGCAGTCACTGGTGCTGTCGTCGGCATCGAGCAAGACCGCGTACGCCGCCGCCTTCGAGCTGCACGGCCGGGGCCCGCGCCTGGTCGGGCTCACCTCACCCGGCAACCTCGCGTTCACCCGGTCGCTCGGGTGCTACGACGACGTCGTCTCCTACGACGACATCCACGCCCTCGACGCCGTACCGACCGCCTACCTCGACCTGTCCGGCGCGCCCGCCACCCGGGCCGCGCTGCGGGAGCACCTCGGCGACCGGCTCGTGCGCGACGTCGCGGTCGGACTCACCACCCAGATCCCGAACGCCGACGCCGCCGGAGAGGTGTTCTTCGCCCCGGTGCAGATGCGCAAGCGCCGCCAGGACTGGGGCCGCGACGGGCTCGACCAGCGGTTCACCGACGCCTGGCAACGGTTCACCGGGGTCGTGGGCGAATGGCTCGACGTCCGGACCGGATCCGGGCCCGACGCCCTGGAGCGCGCCTGGTCGGAGGTCCTCGCCGGCCGGACGCCGCCGCGTGTGGGTCAGATCGTCCAGTTGTGAGCGGTGTCCCGGCCCCGGACGGGCTGCGGGCAGACAAGCCACTCACCGCTTTTCTGGGCGAGGGGTCCACCGTCATCGCTGCCGCCGCTCCCGCCCCGGGTGCGGCACAGCCCCCTGGGCCGCGTACCGCTCCTGAATGGAGGGTGCGGGACGCGACAGGCCGGACCTGCGGGCCGTGCCGTCCCCGACATCGCCGTCCGTCGAACCGCCGAGACGGCACGACACGCCGGAGGCGAGTGGCTTTCGGGCTGGCGGGCCGTGACACCATACCTCTGTCGTCCGTCGCCTCGGCGCGGCTCGTCGAGGTTCCGGTGGAGTCACAATGGCTGGGCCGAAGGGGCAGCGATGCCGGGCACGCCGCCGGGTTCGTGTGATCCGCGCACGGCGGGGCCCTGCCAGCTCATCGGGCGGCCGGGCGTGGGCGGCCGGGGCGCCGTCCACCCGGGCAGGGACGGACACGGCTACCGGGGAGCGGTCAACCCGGCAGGCCATCGCCGACGCCACCGCCGCACCTCTGGAGGGAACCGATGGTTTCAGGTCGACCGACTGCCCGGCCGTGGCTGCCGTACGCCGTGGCCATCGTGGCCGGATCCGCGGTCATCGCGGCGGCCTACCTGATCGCCCGGCCGGCGGCGGACGCCGTGTGCACGCCGCTGGAGGTCAGCGCGTCGATCGAGAAGGACGTGCTGCTCGGCGAGCTGGCGGAACGCTACAACAAGAGCGATCGGCGAGTCGGCGACCGGTGCGCCGTGGTGACCGTGCACGGCCTCGCCTCCGGTGCCTCGACGGACGCGCTGGCCGGCGACTGGGCGGCCGAGCAGCCCGACCTGCCACGGCCGCAGGTGTGGTTGCCGACGTCGAGCCTGTGGACCGGGCAGTTGAAGTTGCTGGACGAGGCCGCCGGACGCCCGGCGCAGACCCCCGGCCGGTACCCGTCGATCGCGAACAGCCCGCTGGTGATCGCCATGCCCCAGTCGAAGGGAAAGCACCTCCAGCAACAGGGCCCACTCGGCTGGGGTGAGGTCCTCGGCTCGTCCGGGCGCACGGGCTGGGCCACCTTCGGCCGCCCCGACTGGGGGCGGTTCAGCTTCGGCAAGGTCAACCCGAACCTGTCCACCTCCGGGCTGGCGGCCACGATCGCGAGCTACTACGCGGCCATCAACCGGGCCAGCGACCTGACCGAGAGCGACGTCGCGAATCCGGCGGTGACCCAGTTCGTGCGCCGCATCGAGGCCAACGTGTCCCACTACAGCGACGACATCGTGGACCTGTTGAAGGACCGCGCCGAGGCGGACCTGTCCAGCGCCGACACGGCGGCCCCGACGGACATGAGCGCGGTGGTGACGCAGGAGGAGCTGGTCTACCAGTACAACGAGGGGAAGCTGAGCCCGACCCCGGGCAAGAAGCCGAGGGTCCCGCTGGTCGCGCTGTATCCCAAGGAAGGCACGTTCAACCTCGACCACCCGTACGTGGTGCTCCCCTCGGCCAGCCCGGAGCAGCGTGACGCCGCCGCCGACTTCCTGAAGTTCCTGCAGGAGCCGCCGCAGCAGCAGAGCTTCAGCCGGCACGGGTTCCGCGACCACGAGCGGAACGCGGCTGGCCCGTTGATCGCCGCCGTCGGCGGGCGGAGGGCCGAGAACCTCACCTACTTCGACCCGCCGGATCCCGCCGTGGTCAAGGCGATCCTCACCGGCTGGGGCACGCTGCGGAAGAAGGCCAACATCCTCGTGGCCGTCGACACGTCCGGTTCGATGAACGCGAAGATCGGTGACCAGACCAGGTTCCAGGTGGCGACCAGGGCCGCCGCCAAGGGCTTCGGCCTGCTGAACTCCGAGGACAAGGTCGCGCTCTGGTCGTTCTCGTCCGAGACCCCGCAGCGGCCGAAGTCGCCGTACAGCGAGGAGGTCCGGCTGTCACCCTTCAACCAGAAGGCGCTCACCAAGGAGCTCAACAATCTCCACGTTGAGGGCGGCACCGCGCTGTACGCCACCGTACGGGCGGCACACCGGCACATGCTCGATCACTACGACCAGTCCCGGATCAACGCGGTGGTCGTGCTGACCGACGGCACGAACGAGTACACCAAGGACAACAACCTCGGCCGGCTGCTGAAGGATGTCGCGTTGGATCCGGAACGACCGATCAAGATCTTCTGCATCGCCTTCGACGAGAAGTCCGACTTCGGGAAGCTGGACCAGATCGCCAAGGCGTCCGCGGGCAAGGCGTTCGACGCCCGCGACCCGGCGAAGATCGACGACGCTTTCGTCAAGCTCGTCAGCAGCTTCTAGCGCCGCGCAACCACGCCCGGCACGCGGTGCGCGGCGAGGCGGATCCGCGCGGCCGGGTTTCAGGACCGCAGGCGGCGGACGAGTTTGCGCAGGCCGGACTGCCAGCCGTCCGGGTCCTCCGCCTTGCGGCGGGCGTAGTCGGCGACCTCGGGGTGCGGGAGGATCAGGAAGCGCTCCTCGGCGATGCCGGCGACCGCCGCGTCGGCGACCTGGTCGGCGGTGAGCACCGCGCCGGAGGCGGCCACGACCCGCGCGCCCAGGTGACCGGCGGCCAGCCCGTCGGCGAGCATCGGCGTGTCCACGCCCTGCGGGCACAGCGCGCTGATCCGGACGCCCTGGTCGCGGAAATCGCGGTCGGGCTCACCACCCAGCCTCCGAACGCCGACGCCGCTGAGGAGGTGTTCTTCGCCCCGGTGCAGATGCGCAAACGCCGCCAGGACTGGGGCCGCGACGGGCTCGACCAGCGGTTCACCGACGCCTGGCAGCGGTTCACCGGGGTTGTGAGCGGGTGGCTCGACCTCTGGGTCGACGCCGGCCACGACGCCCTGCGACGTGCCTGGTCGGAGACGCTCGCCGGCCGGACGCCGCCACGTGTGGGTCAGATCGTCCAGTTGTGAGCGGCGTTCCACGACGTCGCCCCGGTCCCGGCTGCGGCCGGGACCGGGGTTTGGCCCGCGCGGTCAGGCGCACCACGGCGCGGCGACAGTGGCCGGGCCCGCCACCTGTCGCCGCGCCGGATCCGTGCGGGTGCCGCCGCCTGCGCCGGTCGTTCAGGAACGATAGAAGATCGTGCTGTAGCTTCCACAGATGTTGGCGCTCAGGGAATTGTCGGTGCATTCTTTGATCTCGACCCGCGTGACATTCGAGGCAAAGTTGTAGGTCCTGGTGACCGTCGAGTTCGTGCCGTTGTCGTTGGCGAGTTCCTCGTAGCGCGTTCCACCGTCCCGGTAGTAGGCCGCGAGCCGCGCCTTCGCGTTGCGGTCGTTCGCCACGGTGTCCTTGACCTGCACCTTGACGTACAGTCGGCCGTTGTCACCCCACCACCAACTACCGTGCACCCAGGCGCCGGAGACATCCGCGCTCGTGTTGCTCATCGACCATTCGGTGGCTGCCTGGGCCGGGGCCGGAGAAATCACGACCGTACCGACCAGAGCGGAAATTCCCAAGAGGGCGGCGGCGAAACGACGCTTCTTCAATTCGTACTCCCTTTAGTGGTTGGCTTGCACCTGAGACGTTAATTCGCACGGCGTCCGTCCACATCGTCCCGCTGATTGATCCCCTACCACGACCGCTGCGGTATCCGGATCGGCTGACTACGGCAGCGGTTGTACGGCACCATCCGCGGGACACCGGCCCTCGTCGCCACCGCTCGACCTCGCACCGACCACTTAGGATCTACCGGTGCCACACCGCGAGCGGCTCCGGCAACGACTGCACGACGTGCCCGCGACGGTCGTCGACGCGGCGGTCGCCACCGGCATCGTGGCGGTCACCGCCTGGATGGGGCGCGACTACCAACTGCCCGGCTTCCGCGAGTTCGACGGCACGGCACTGGTCCTGACCTGCCTGGCCAACATCCCGCTCGCGGCACGCCGCCGCGCCCCGATGACCGTCCTGCTGACCTGCTGCACCGTGGTGGCGTGGTTTCTCACCCTCGGCTACGTGCCCAGCCTGAACCTGTTCGGGCCGCTGCTCGCGATGTACACCGTGGCCGCGACGCGTCCCACCCGCACCGCCCTGCCGGGGGCCGCGGCCACGGCCGGGGTGACCTTCTACAGCGGCATGGTGGTCGAGGTCTACACGCTGTGGACGGCGCTCGCCCAGGCGCTGGTGGCGACCCTGGTGGCCTGGCTGTTCGGGGCCGGGGCCCGACGGCTGGCCGACCGCAACCGGCGACTGCTCGCCCTGGCGGAGGAACTGCGCCGGGAGCGGGAGGCCCGGGCTCGCAGCGCGGTCCTGGCGGAACGGATACGTATCGCCCGCGAGCTGCACGACGTGGTCGCCCACCACATGTCGGTGATCTCGGTGCAGGCCGGCCTGGCCCGGTACGTCCTCGCCACCGATCCGGCGACGGTGGGCGCGGCGCTGGACACCATCACCGACAGCAGCCACGAAGCGCTGGAGGAGATGCGCCGGATGCTCGCCCTGCTCCGAGTGTCCGACGCCGACCCGCGAGGCGAGGGCGACGGCTGCGACCCCGCACCGGGGCTGGGTCGGCTCGACGAACTCGTCGAGCGGATCAGGGCCGCCGGCGTCCAGGTCGCGGTGGTGGTCGTGGGTTCGCCCCGCCCACTGCCACCGGGGACGGACCTCTGCGCGTACCGGGTGGCGCAGGAGTCGTTGACGAACGTCCTGAAGCACGCGCGCGGGGCCCGGGCGAACGTCACGCTCGACTACGGCCAGCCGGAGCGGCTGACCATCCGGGTCGCCGACGACGGCCCCGGCGCTCCTGACGGGCCGGCGCACGGCCACGGTCTCGCCGGCATGCGCGAGCGGGCACGACTGTACGGCGGAAGCCTGCACGCCGGCACCGCCCCGGGCGGCGGCTTCACCGTCACCCTCAGCCTGCCCGTCGGAGTCGTCCCACCCGGCAGGCACGAGCCGGGGGTCACCGGTCGGCGGCCGTCGCCTCCGGCCCGGCCCGCCTAGCCTGCCTGCTGTCACGTCCGGTCCAGGAACTCCAGGACACCCATGCATCTATGGCGGATTGGTGAACCCCCTCTCACCTGGCCGGACCAGACCGGACTCGTACGCCAGGACCACCGCCTGCGCCCGGCTGGCCAGGTCGAGCTTGGCCATGGTCCGGTTCAGATGGGTCTTGACGGTCGCCTCCGCGATCACCAGGCGCCCGGCGATCTCCGAGTTGTCGAGGCCCGTGCCGACCAGCCGCAGCACCTCCCGCTCCCGTCCGGTGAGGACGTCGAGCGCCGGCAGCGCACCGGGCCGCGGCGCGGCGGAGGCGGCAAGTGACTCGACGAGTCGATGGACCACGCGGGGTGTGAAGAGCATGTCCCCGCGCGCCACGGTGGCGACGGCGGCCAGCAGCCGCTCCGGGGGCGTGTCCTTGAGCAGGAAACCGCTGGCCCCGGCCCGCAGCGCGGCGTAGACGTACTCGTCGGTGTCGAACGTGGTCAGCACGAGGACGCGGGGCGGGTCGTCGCCGGCCGCGGCGATGATCTCACGGGTGGCCGCGATCCCGCCGACGCCAGGCATCCGGAGGTCCATCAGGACCACGTGGGGCCGGGTGGCGGCGGCCACGACCACCGCCTCGGCGCCGTCGGCGGCCTCACCCACCACCCGCATCCCCGGGGCGGCCCGGAGCAGGGCGGCCAGACCGGCGCGGATCAGCACCTGGTCGTCGACGACGAGAACCCCCACCGACCTACTGCTGCGGGACATGAGCCTCCTGGTCCTTGCGGTTCGACGCCAACAGCGGGCGGGTTCGACGCCGACAGCGGGCAGGTTTGGTCCGAATCGCGGGCGGGCGCGGCCCACGCCCACGCCCACGCGCGCCGCGCGCTTCGGTCACACGCGCCGCCGGGAACCGGCCCGGTCGGACCTCCGCTGTCGCCGGTCGACCCTGCCCGACGACAGCGGCTACGCCCTCAGCCGACGGACGAGTTTGCGCAGGCCGGACTGCCAGCCGTCCGGGTCCTCCGCCTTGCGGCGGGCGTAGTCGGCGACCTCGGGGTGCGGGAGGATCAGGAAGCGCTCCTCGGCGATGCCGGCGACCGCCGCGTCGGCGACCTGGTCGGCGGTGAGCACCGCGCCGGAGGCGGCCACGACCCGCGCGCCCAGGTGACCGGCGGCCAGCCCGTCGGCGAGCATCGGCGTGTCCACGCCCTGCGGGCACAGCGCGCTGATCCGGACGCCCTGGTCGCGGTAGGTGACGGAGAGCCACTCGGCAAAGCCGACGGCGGCGTGCTTGGTGGTGGCGTACGGGGCGTCGCCGACCGAGGTCAGCACGCCCGCCGCCGAGCAGGTGTGCAGCAGGTAGCCGCCGCCCCGGGCGAGCATCGCCGGCAGCACCGCGCGGGCCGCGTAGACGTGGGAGAGCACGTTGACCCGCCAGGCGCGGTCCCAACCGGCGTCGTCGACCTCCATCCCGCCGCCGGAGGTGACGCCCGCGTTGGCGCAGAACAGGTCGATGCGCCCGTACCGCTGCTCGGTGTCGGCGACCAGCGCGCGGACCTGCTCCTCGTCGGTGACGTCCAGCCCGACGGCGCGGGCGACGGGGCCGAGGCCCTCGGCCACCGCGCGGGCCGCCTCGGCGTCGAGGTCGGCCACCACCACGGCGGCGGCACCCTCGGCGGCGAAGCGACGGGCCAGGGCGGCGCCGATCCCGCCGGCCCCGCCGGTGATCACCACCACCCGGTCGGTCAGGTTCACCGCGACCCACCCCCACCCAGGCGCGCGATCAGGTCCCCCAGCGCCGCCGCACCACCCGCGGCGAGTTCGGGGGTGGGCAGCAGGGCCAGCACCGGTACGTCCACACCGGCGTCGGCGTAGCGGCGGACCTGCTCGCGGCAATGCTCCGGCGAGCCGTGCAGCACCAACGCATCGACCACGTCGTCAGGCACCGCCGCGCCCGCGCCGCGCCGGTCCCCGGCGGCCCAGGCCCGCCACATCGGCCCGAGCACCTCCTGGCGGCCCAGCCAGCGGTGGAACTCGGCGTACGCGGGAACGGTGAGGTAACTGGTGATCAGCCGGCGGCCCAGGGCGCGGGCGTGCGCGGCGTCCTCGGTGGGGCAGACGAAGATCCGCGCGACCACCTCGAAGCCGGTGCGCCGCTGGCCGACCTCGGCGAGGGCCCGGGGCACGTCGGTGGCGGCGAGCCAGTTGAGGATGACGCCGTCGGCCTCGGCGCCGGCCAGCCGCAGCATCCCCGGGCGCAGCGCGGCGAGCAGCACCGGCGGCGGCACGGCCGGCTTGCGGTCCAGGGTGAAGCGGCGCACGGCGAAGGTGTCGTACTCCTCGTCGACGGTCTCCCCGGCCAGCGCCGCGCGCAGGAACCGCAGCACGTCGCGGGTGCGCCGGAACGGCTCCTCGAACGGCACGGCGTTCCAGTTGCCCACGACGACCGGCGAGGACGCGCCGATGCCGAGCGCGAACCGGCCCGGGGCGGCGTCGGCCAGCGCCGCCGCGCTCATCGCCAGCAGGCCCGGGCCCCGGGTGAAGACCGGCGTGATCGCGGTGCCCAGGCGCAGCCGGGGCTGCCAGGCGGCGGCGAGTGCCAGCGGGGTGAACGCATCTGCCCCGTTGACCTCCGAGGACCACACGTCGGTGAAGCCGGCCCCGTCGAGGGCCGCGTAGATCGCGGCGTGCTCGGCGAGCGGGATGCCGTCCAGCGGCACGGTCATGCCCCATCGCGTCGTCATCGGTCGATCGTGCCCGCTCGCCGGGCCACAGAGCAAGATCCCGTCGACGATCCCACATCCATCGAAGCCTGGGGATATGCACGCAGCGGAGGGAGCTACTCTCCATGCGTGACCTTCTCGCTCGTCGCCCGCTCCGCCGACGGCCGCCACCACGGCGTCGTCGTGGCCAGCCGGTTCCTGGCCGCCGGCGCGCTGGTGCCGGCCGCCGAGGCCGAGGTCGGCGCGCTCGCCACCCAGGCGCACGTCAACCTCGCCTACCGCCCGCAGGGGCTGACGCTGCTGCGCACCGGGGTGGCCGCGGCCGACGTGGTGGCCGGGCTGGTCGCCGCCGACCCGGACCGGGACCACCGCCAGCTCGGCGTGGTCGCCGCCACCGGCGTGGGCGCGACCTGGACCGGGCCGAGCTGCCATCCCTGGGCCGGCGGTCAGGCCGGCGACGGCTGGGCGGCGCAGGGCAACATCCTGGTCGGCCCGCAGGTGATCGACGCGGTCCGGGACGCCTGGCTGGGCGGGGCCGCGCTGCCGTTCCCCGACCGGCTGCTGGCCGCGTTGCGCGCCGGCGACCAGGCCGGCGGCGACCGGCGCGGCCGGCAGAGCGCCGGGCTGCTGGTGGTCGAGCGCGGCGGCGGGTACGACGGCACCGGCGACGTGCTCGTCGACCTGCGGGTCGACGACCACCCCGATCCGGTGACCGAGCTGGGGCGGCTGCTCTCGGTGCACACCCTGCTCTTCGGCCGGCCCGACCCGGCCACCCTGCTCGACCTGACGGGCGCGGTCGCCGCCGAGGTCGGCGCGCTGCTGGGCGCGCTCGGCCACCCGGTCGACCCGGCGCGGCCGGAGGAGGCGCTCTTCTCCTGGGCCGGCCTGGAGAATCTGGAGGAGCGCCTGGTGCCCGGCCGGATCGACCCGGTCGTGCTGCACCACCTGCGCAGGGCCGCCCCGCACGTGCCCGCCCCGCGCCCGGAGGCGGACCCGCTCGGCGCCGACGCCTGACCCGCCCGCCTGACCCGCCCGCCGGACCGGGCCCGGGGCCCGCCCGGGTCAGCCGCCGAAGGAGAGCCAGCGGAAGCCGGCGGCGTCGACGACGGCCCGCTCGCGGTCCGTGAGGCCGACCCGGCCGGTCGCCTTGCGGATCAGCGTGAGCCGGTCCCAGCCCAGCCCGGGCGGGACCGCCCGCCCGCCGGTGAGCAGGTCGGCGACGACCTCCGCCGCCGTCGGCGTCAGCCACGGCCGCCGCTCCAGCGCCGCCGCCAGGTCCAGGCCGTGCACGCCGACCTCCACCACGCGGGTACGCAGGAACTCGGCGAGCGCCATCGCGTCGCCGTGCCGGGTGCGTACCACCCGACCCGGCGGTGCGGCGTCGACGGCGTCGAGGGCGGCCCGCCAGGCCCGGTCGAAGTCGGCCACCAGGGCCGGCCCGTCGAGTTCCCGGGCCTCCCGCCGGCCGCTGTCGACGCGGGCGGCGTCCACGGACGGGGTGAACTTGGCGGCGCCGTAGTAGGCGGCGGCGTCGACCTCGGCGCGGGGCGGGGCGGGCTCGGCGAGCATGTCGACCAGCCGGCCCGCGCCGGTGCGTACGTGGGCCAGCAGTTCGCGTACAGCCCACGGCCGGCAGTCGGTCGGACGGTCGAGATCCGCCTCGTCGACGCCGCGCAGCACCTCGCCGAGCCGCTCGCACTCGTCCCGGAACGCCGCCCGTACGCTCTCCATGGCCCCCTCCCCCGTCCCGCCGACCCTCTCACACCGGCGCGGCCGTTTCGGGTCCCGTCCGGCGGGTACGCGCGGCCGGGCCGACGAGAGGAGCGCCAGGGATGGCCGGGATCATGCTGCGCAGCACCGCGTTCAACGACCACGACATGCTGCCGAGCCGCTTCTCGAAGGAGGGCGGCAACGTCTCGCCGCCGCTGGAGTGGGAGCGGGTGCCGGAGTCCGCCGCCGAGCTGGTCCTGCTCGTCGAGGACCCGGACGCGGGTAGGACACCGTTCCTGCACTGGCTGGTCACCGGGATCGCGCCGAGCGCCGCCGGGGCGCCGGAGGGCGGCGTGCCCCTGGGCGGCCGCGAGTGGCCCAACGACTTCGGCACCACGGGGTGGGGCGGCCCGCACCCGCCCCAGGGCGACGATCCCCACCGGTACTTCTTCCGGCTCTACGCGCTGGACCGGCCGCTGGAGCTGCCCGAGACGCCGCGGGCGGAGGAGGTGCACCGCCTGCTCGTCGAGCGGGACGCCGCGAGCGGGACGATGGTCGGCACCTACTCCCGCTGAGCGGTCAGCCCTTGACCCGGGGCACCAGCCGGTGCACGGCGGCGAGCACCAGCGCCATGACCACGCCCATCGTGCCGACGATCCCGGCGGCGCTGCCGGCGTAGCCGACGAGGAGGGGCCTGCGGGCCAGCTCGCTGGGCGGGGTGGCGCGCAGGTCGACCAGCCAGGAGAGGGCGAACCCGCAGGCCACCACCGCCAGTACGCCGCCGACGCCGAGCACCGTCGTGGCGACCCGGTGGGCGTCGGCCGACTCCACCTGCGCCTGTTCCCGCTGGGTGATCAGCAGCATCAGCCCGGCCAGCGCCGCCCAGACCCCGACCACCAGGAACGCGGCCACCGCGTCGCTGGGCCGGTGCCAGCCGGCGGAGAGGGTGGCCACCCCGGCGATCGCGGCGTAGCCGGCGCCGAGGAAGGCGCCAAGCACCCGCACCTTGCGCGGCAGGACGAGCATCAGGGCCACCGCGACGGAGGCGGCGACCGTGGCGTGCCCGCTGGGCAGGCTGTTGCCGGCGTAGATCCGTTCGGGGTCGATGCCGAAGTCGGGCCGGGCCAGGCCGTACTTGAGCAACTGGGTGGTGGCGTTGGCGCCGGCGATCAGCAGGGTGGCCGTGACGGCCAGGGCGATCCGGCCCCGGATCAGGGCGATGAAGCCGATCACCGCGGTCGCCGCCAGCAGCGAGACGACCGACATGGCGTTGAGGATCCGGTTCACCGGCTCCTCGATGTGGTCCTGCCCGATCCGGTTGCCGGTCAGGGCGACGGTGTCGACCCACTGGCCGATCTCGACGTGCACGGCGACCCGCCACACAGCGATGAAGGCCGCCGCCTGGACGAGCGCCAGGACGACCAACCAGACCGCGGTCCAACCCCTCGGCGTCGTTCGCACCCGCACACCGTAGCGGCAGGCGCGGCCCGGTCGGCGGGTGGCCTGTCGCTCGGCTACGGCTAGGTTGGTGGCGGACGTGAGGAGGGTGCGGTGACGCGTACACCGGAGGGTGCGCCGGCCCCGACGGACCGGCCGGCGACGCTCGCGGACCTGCTCGGCGGGCGCCGGGGCGCGGTCGACGCCAGCCTGCCGCCGGTGGCGTTCGCCCTCGGTTGGCTGCTCGGCGGGCACTCGCTCTGGGGCGGGGTGGGCGCGGCCGTGGTCACCGGCGCCGCGCTGGCCGGCTGGCGGCTGCACCGGGGCGACCGGCCGCGTTCGGTGCTGATCGGGCTGCTGGCCGTCTGCGTGGCCGCGCTCGTCGCGTTGCGCACCGGTCGCGCCGAGGACTTCTTCCTCGTCCAACTGCTGTCGAACGCGGCGAGCGCGCTGGCCTGGGTGGTCAGCATCGTGGTGCGCTGGCCGCTGCTCGGGACGGTGGTGGGCGTCGCGCTCGGCCAGCGGACCCGGTGGCGGCGGGATCCGGCGCTGCTGCGCGCGTACGGCCGGGGCAGCTGGGCATGGGCGGCGTCCTACGTGCTGCGGGTGGCGGTGTTCCTGCCGCTGTGGCTCGGCGGTCAGGTGGTCGCGCTGACGGTGGCCCGGGTCGTGTTGTCCTGGCCGCTGGTGGCGGCGGTGCTCGCGGTGAGCTGGGTGGTGGTGCGCCGGTCGTTGCCGGCCGGTCACCCGGGGCTGCGCCACCCGGTGGTGCCGGCCCGTGCGCCGGTGGAACCGGCGGGAAAGTAAGGGAGAGGCCGCCACGGGGGGAGCGGCCTCTCCGGTGACGTACGTTACTCCGTTCCGGCCCCATGCGTGATCCCGTGGTGGCCGGTTTTTCGGGCGTTTTCGCGCCCGGTGCATATCCGGGTGCGGTTGGGGTGGGCCGGCTGCCCCGCTGCGTCGGCCGGTTGACCGGCCCACCCCGGCCTGACCGTGGGAGTCAGGCCGTCCGCCGACCGGGCGTCTCCGTTCCCCCAGGCCCGCCCGGCCGGCCTCCGGGCGGGCGGGCCGCGCCACCCACCCGGAGGAGTCGGTCAGCCGTTGGGGAACAGCTTTCCGTAGTCGGCGTACGCCATGGCGACGTCCGCCTGGGCCCAGAACCGGTGGTACTTGAACTCCGGCTCGGGGCCGCCGTCCAGGTACGCCTGGACCTTCGGCCAGGCCGGGTCGTTCTTGTAGAAGGAGCGGATGTCGAGGAAGCTCTTGCCCGCGGCGATGGGGTCACCGTTGGCCATGGTCCCCGTCCAGCCCGGCGGCACGTAGAGGCCCTGGCCGGTGCTGGCGTCGTAGACGTCGTCGAAGCGGCGGTAGTCGCCCCGCTTCTCCACCGTGGACACGCCCTGGGCGTCGCTGGCGCCGTGCAGCGCGTCCAGCAGGCCCTTGGCGGTGTTCTTCGCCGCCGCGTTGCCCGACTTCGCCGCGTACGCGATGAGCGTGCGGGCGTAGGCGGCGGCGATGCCGACGTCCTGGCCCTTGACCGTGACCTCGACGTGCAGGTTGGTGTTGGGCTGCGGGTTGGCCGGGTTCCAGGTGGTCGGCTGGCCGGTCCACTTCATGTCCGACGGGATCGACCAGTTGGTGCCGACCGTGGTGTTGGCGATCGCCCACGGCACCCACTTGTCCAGCAGCGCCTTGGCCTTGGCGTTGCCGGTCTCCAGGTACAGCTCGGCGATGCGCTGCATCGACCAGGCCTGCATGCCGAACCACTGGTTCGACGGCGGGTCGTTGTAGACCGGGTCGACGTCGTAGTACATGCCGTAGAACGTCGACGTGCCGGCCGGCGGCTGGCCGTAGTGGCCGCCCCAGCTGTTGGTCGCGCCGCCGGCGATGCCGCCCTCGGCGGACTGGAGCCAGGTGTAGAACTCCAGCTGCCGCTCCAGGCTCTTGGTCCAGTCGGTGACCGCGGTCGGCGACTTCGGCTTGAGCTCGTTGACGTTGGTCAGCGCCCAGGCCGCGAACGGGTTCTGGTAGCCGAAGTGGTTGTGGCTGGAGCCGATCCGCCACGACCAGTTCTGGTTCGGCTCGTACGCGCCGCCCCAGGCGTAGTACCAGGACATCAGGTAGTGCGCCGAGTCCTTGCCGGTGCCGGCCGGGCAGGTGGCGGCCCCGACGCAGTTGCCGATCTTCTTGAAGTACTTGTCGAACATGGCGTAGCGCAGGTAGTCACCCATCTTGGCGGCCTTGGCCACGGTGGCCGCCACGTCGGCCTCCTTGCCCTGCTCCTTGGCCCAGGTCAGGGCCCAGTACGCGGCCTGCACGGCGCGGGCGTCGGCGTCGGGGGCGTTGGTGTACTTCCACTGCTTCGCCGGCGCGTTCGCCTCCTTGACGAACAGGTCGAGGTAGCCGTTGCGGCCACCGTGGGCGAAGGTGTCGCAGGACGGCTGCGGCACGGTCTCCCACACCGACTCCTGGGTGCCCCGCTGGAAGGTGTTGATGTACGCCGGCCGGGTGGTGCCGTCGCCGCAGCGGCCGTAGCCGTAGGTGTTGTCCACGTCCAGCAGCCAGTGCATGCCGTAGATGTCACCGGTGCCGTAGGTGTTCTGCAGCTCCGAGCGCAGCGGGTCCTGGCCGACCGGCACGTTCGGCTCCAGCTGCGACGGGTACTGGCTGGGCAGGTCGTGCTCGGCGGCGTACTGCGCGGTGCCGGCCGCGCCCGCGGTGGGCTGGTCGGCGTGCGACGGGATGATGTATTTCTCCATGACGTTCCAGGAGTTGTTGAACGGGGCCCAGTTCTGGGTCACCCGCCCGTACTGGGCCTCCAGCCAGAGCCAGAAGCTGAACGCCTCGGAGGTCGTCTCGTGCCCGTGGTCGGGCGCCTCGACGATCAGCGTCTCGATCGAGTGGTACGGCACGCCCTCGGGGCTGAAGTAGCCCGAGTTCTTGATCTTGCCGTACTGGTCGAGGAACCGCTTGACGTAGGTGTTGTCCCCGCCGCCGGTGTCGTTGTCGATCTCGGTGGCGGTGATCGCCAGCGGCGCGTAGCCGGTGGCCGAGGCGGTGACGGTGGCGGTGCCGCCGAGCGTGTCGGCGTCCTCGGCCGCCGCGACGGTCACGTTCACCCCGGTGTTCCAGTTGCTCGGGGTCAGCGTCACCGAGGCCGGCGAGACGGTGATGTCGGTGTCGCCGGTGCGGGCGAGGGAGACCGGCACGTTGGCCGTCGGCGCGGCGCTGAGCTTGAGGTTGACCGTCGAGCTGCCGCCCTCGGTCACGCTCACCGCCGACGGGGTGGCGACCAGCACCGGCCCGGACGCCGCCGTGACGGTGAAGGACTTCTCCGCGGTGGCGGTCAGGTTCGCGTTGTCGTACGCCTTGGCCTGCACCGTGTACGCGCCGGCCGGCAGGTCCTCCAGCGTGTAGCCGTACGGGGCGGTGGTGTCGGTGTTGACCAGCAGGCCGTTGCGGTAGAACTCGACCTTGCTGATCGTCCCGTCCGGGTCGCTGGCGGTGGCGCTCAGCGGCACGTCGGCGGGGGCCTCGAAGGGGCCGGCCGGCACGCTCAGCGCGACCGTCGGCGGCTGCTGCTGGGTGCCGCCGCAGGTGACGCCGTTGACCGAGAATGACGTCGGCTTCGGGTTGGTGCCGCCGTGCGAGCCGTTGAAGCCGATGCTGGTCGAGGCGCCGGTGCCGAGGTTGCCGTTGTAGGACTCGTTGGTGGCCGTGACCTGGTTGCCGGTCTGGCTCCACTTGGCCGACCAGCCCTGGGTCACCCGCTGGTCGCCGGGGAAGGCGAACTTCAGCGTCCAGCCGTTGATCGGGTCGCCGAGGTTCTTGATGGTGACGTTGGCGGTGAAGCCGTTGTTCCAGTCGCTGGTCGCGTAGACCACGTCGCAGGCGGGGGCGGCCTGTGCGGCGCCGGCCGGCAGGGTCACCCCGCCGACGGCGAGCGCGGTGGCGGCGACCATCGCCAGGCGGCGACGTCTTGCCAGATTTCTCATGTGCGCGGTGTCTCCTCGGACCTGGCCGGGGACGAAGGGCCCCGGCGGGGCGCCCTCCCGCGAACGGGATTCGGGGGCACCCGGGATGGTGGTCGCCCCGGCCCGAGGCCGGGGTACGGCGGGCGGCGCCCCCTGCGGGGCGGCTGCTCCGCCGACTGCGTCGGATGCCGTACCGGAGACACCGGCTGCCCTCGGCGACCCACGCTTGCGCGATCTGGCTCCGCGTCGCGGTGGCGACAGTGTGCCATGCATGGAAGCGCTCCCACAATGGCCGGAGGCGCACCGAAGCAGCAACATGTTTCGATCTCGTTTTGGGGCTTTCACAAAGCCGTGACGGGCGTTACAGTCGCAGCATCGGTCGATGGGAGCGCTTCCATCGACGGAGATCCAATTAGAAGATCACCCGGAGTCCGTCCATGACGGACTCCGGGGACTCAGCCCGAGGGCTGACGGCGGGCCAGCCCGGACACCGCCGTCAGCCGTTCCCACCGACATGGAGGGAGGTGGATCCTCTAGCCACTCGCGTGGCCCGGCTCCCGCGCGACACGCACGACAGGACGCCAATTCCGCCCGTGCGTGTGCAGCAATGGTGGGGACGGGGGTTGCCCTCCCCCGTCCCCACACACTAAACCCCCCGCCACGGCGGGAAAAGAGGCCGACGGGACTGGCCGTGTCGCCGTTCCGACCGGCCTCGTCCGCTGTCCGCCCGTACCGCCCGGTCGACGCCCCGCGCCCCGGCGCCCGCGTCCCGCGGCCGGCCACCCGAGCGCCCGGCGCCACCGCGCGCCCCCGCTCCCGCACCGCCGCCACGGGCGCATCACGCACGCACCTTTCCGCCGTCCCCGATCGCCCTTCGCCCGGCCGGGCGGACGCGACCGGCCGGCGGCTTCTGCCCTATGCTGGGAGCGCTCCCGGCCCGGCGGTGGCCACGCAGACCATGAGGAGAACCGATGTCGATGCCCACCCCGCGCCCGCCCCACGGCGCCGCGCTCTCCGCCACCGCCCCCGCCCCTACCGGCCCCGCGCCGCGCGCCGACGAGACGCCGTCGGCAGGCCTGCGCTTCCCGCCGGGCTTCGGCTGGGGGGCGGCCACCTCCGCCTACCAGATCGAGGGCGCGGCCAAGGAGGACGGCCGGGGCGAGTCGATCTGGGACACGTTCAGCCACACGCCGGGCCGCACCCGCAACGGCGACACCGGCGACGTCGCCGCCGACCACTACCACCGGTACGCCGAGGACCTGGACCTGATGCGCGACATCGGGCTGGACAGCTACCGGTTCTCCATCTCCTGGCCGCGCGTACAGGCCGACGGCACCGGCGCGCCCAACCAGCGCGGGCTCGACTTCTACCGCCGTCTCGTCGACGGGCTGCACGAGCGGGGCATCGCGCCGATGGCGACGCTGTTCCACTGGGACCTGCCGCAGTCCCTCCAGGACGCCGGTGGCTGGGAGTCGCGCGACGTCGCCCACCGGTTCGCCGACTACGCCGAGATCGTCTTCCGCGCGCTCGGCGACCGGGTGCCGGTCTGGCTGACCGTCAACGAGCCGAAGACGGTGGTGCAGAACGGCTACCTCGAAGGTCACCACGCCCCGGGCCGCCAGGACCCGGACGCCGCGTACCTGGTCGCCCACCACCTCCACCTGGCCCACGGGCTCGCCGTGGCGGCGTTCCGCGCCACCGGCTCCGGCCGGATCGGCCCGGCGCTCAACCTGCACCCCTGCTACCCGGCCGACGACTCGCCCGAGGCCGCCCGGGCCGCCCGGCTCTACGACGGCTACGAGAACCGCCTCTACCTCGACCCGATCCTCACCGGCCGCTACCCGCAGGACGTGCTGGACGACCTCGGCCCCGACAGCCGGCTGGTCCGCGGCATCCGCGACGGCGACCTGGCGACCATCGCCGCGCCGGTCGACCTGCTCGCCGTGCAGTACTACACGCCCTACTACCTCACCGGCGACGGCGCGACGGTCGGGCGCTGGCCCACCTCACAGGCCTCCTGGCAGCAGATCCACCCCGACGGGATGTACGACATCCTGACCCGGGTGACCCGCGACTACGGCCCGATCCCGCTGACCGTCACCGAGAACGGGCTGCCCACCCCGGACACCCTCGACGCCGACGGCACGGTCGACGACGCCGGCCGGGTCACCTTCCTGCGCGACCACCTCGCCGCCGCGCACCGGGCCATGGCCGCCGGCGTGCCGCTGGAGAGCTACCACGTCTGGTCCCTGCTCGACAACTTCGAGTGGGACGCGGGCTACGACGAGCGCTGGGGCCTGGTGCACGTGGACTACCAGACCCAGCGGCGCGTGCTCAAGCGCAGCGCGCACTGGTACCGCCAGGTCATCGCCGCCAACGGTCTCTGACCGCCGGGCATCCGCCACCCCGGCGCCGCTCGGCGGCGCCGGGGTGGACGCCGTCGGCGCGCCCGCCAGCGTGGACGCCGGGCGGGCGCGTCGACCCGGTCAGCGGGGCAGGGCCTGCTGGAGTTCCGCCCGCAGCGCCGGGGTGAGCATCTCCCCCGCCTGCTTGGCCAGCCGCGCCATCTCGTAGCCGACCACACCGATGTCGGCCTCCGCCCCGGCCAGCGTGGCCAGGATGGAACCGTCACGCACCTGCATGACCAGGAAGTAGCCGCGCCCCATCTCGACGACCGTCTGCTTGACGATGTCCCCGTCGAACATCTGCGCCGCGCCCGCGGTGATGCTCATCAGCCCCGAGGTCACGGCCGCGAGCTTGTCGGCGTGGTCCCGGGGCAGGTGGTCGGAGATCGCGACCAGCAGGCCGTCGGAGGAGACCACGATGGCGTGCACCACCCCCGGCACCCGCTCCGCGAACCCGCTGACCAGCCAGCTCAGGTCGCGGGCCTCCCGGCTCAACGTCGTCATCGCTGTCCCCCTTCGGTGCGTACGCCGCCCGGCGGCATGGAAATCTCCGTGGTGTCCTCGGCCTCGGCCCGCCGTACCCCGCTGTAGAACCGGGACAGCATCCCCCCGACCGCCTCCGGGTCCGGGTCGTGGCGTACCGCCGGCTGCTCCGGCCGGGCCGGCCGGGTGACGGCCGAGAGCTGCGCCATCGGCACCCGGACGGGCAGGCCGCGTTCGTTGGTCCCGCCGGTGACCGGGACGGCCGGCGGCGTGGGCGAGGCCCCCGGCACCGGACCGGGCGACGGCCCCTGCCGGGACCACCAGCCCCCACCGGTCGACGCGGGCGGCCGGGCCGCCGGGGCGAGCACGTCTTCGGCCCGCACCGGGACCGACCGGGCCTGCCGGGGCGGGGCCTCGGACCGCCGCCCGGCCGCCGGCAGCTCGCCCGCCGGTCGCGCACCGGCCCACGCCGGCGGCCGCCCGGCCACCGGCAACCCACCGGGCGGCGGCGTCCCGTCCCACGCCGCGGCGGCCAGCATCCGGGCCGCGACGGGCGCCTCCCGCTCGGGCGCCGGCGCCAGCAGGCCACCGGGCAGCCGTACCCGGGCGACGAGGCCCTCCTCGCCGCCGGCCAGGCGCACCTCGACGCGGAGCCGGGCGGCCAGGTGGCTGACCACGAACAGGCCCATCCGCTCGACCGTCGCCACGTCGGCGGCCGGCGGGGTGGCCAGGACGGCGTTCGCCTCGGCCAGCGCGGCCGGGCTCATGCCGATCCCCCGGTCGGTGATCTCGATGACCGCGCCGGCCCCCTCGCTCCGGGCGGTGACCGCCACGACCGTGTCGGGACGGGAGAACGAGGTGGCGTTCTCCAGCAGCTCGGCGAGGATGTGGACCAGCTCGCCGACGGCGTGGCCGACGACGTGCAGGTCGGCGACCGCCCCGTGCCGGACCCGCTGGTACTGCTCGATCTCGGCGCTGGCGGCGAGCAGCATCGGGCCGAGCCCCGCCGGCCGGTTCCACCGGCGGGTCGCCTCCGTCCCGGCGAGCACCAGCAGGCTGTCGTCGTTGCGCCGCATGCGGGCGGCCAGGTGGTCGAGCTTGAAGAGGTTCTCCAGCTGGTCCGGATCGCTCTCCTCGCGCTCCAGGTCGTCGAGCAGCTCCAACTGGCGCTCCACGAGCACCTGGCTGCGCCGGGCGAGGTTGACGAACATCGCGTTGACGTTGCGCCGGGTGGTCGCCTGCTCGACGGCGACGTTGACCGCGCTGCGGTGCACCGCGACGAACGCCTCCGCCAGCTCGCCGATCTCGTCGAGCGAACGGACCACCGCCGGCGGGACCTCGATGGCCGGGACACCCCCGGTCACGGTACGCAGCCGGTCCAGGGCGTCCGGCAGCTCCAGCTGGGCGATCCGCAGCGCCTGGCCGCGCAGCAGCCGCATCGACCGGGCCATGGACCGGCCGACGAGGACGGAGATGAGCAGGGCGACCAGCAGCACCGCGAGGATGCTGCCGACGACCAGCAGCGTGGTCCGCAGCTGCGTCGCGCTCACCCCGTCGGCCTGCCGTACGGCGTCGTCGAGCACCGACGCCTCGATGCGGCGGAGCAGCTCCTGACGCTGCTCGCCGGCCGCCCACCACTGCGGCGCCGGCAGCACGCTCGGCGCGGCGGCCCCGGTCACCAGGCTCTGCTCCTCCAACCGGGTGGCCGTCAGGAACCCCGGATCCGTCGAGGTCTCGTCGTAGCGGCGGACCTGCTCGGCGGTGGCGGCGACCCGGAACGCGCCCAGGGCGGTCAGCTGCTGAGCGCGCAGGTCGGTCAGGACCACCTGGTCCTCCACGCCGTACCGGCCGGCGCGGGCGGCCTCGTAGAGCTGGGCCCGGACCCGTGAGGAGAGCTCCTTGACCCGGGCGAGCTGCACGTAGCGCAGCACCGCGTCGCTGAGTGCGGGCCGGTCCTCGCCCGGCGAGGGCTCGGCGAGCAGGCGCAGCAGCGCGTCGACGGCCCGGTGGTAGTTGCTCAGGATGGTGTCGCTGCCCAGCACCGCCGGGGGGATCGCGGCCCGGATGTAGACGACCTGGTCGTAGGCCTCCAGCACCTCCGAGTAGGCGACCCGCCAGGAGGCGTCCGCGTCGGCCAGCGGCCCGGCGGCCCGGCGCAGGTCGCGCAGCGCCTGGTCGGTGGCGGCCTGCAACGGCCTCAGGACCACGATCGCCGAGTCCCGGTCGGCGCCCGCGCCGCCTCGGCGCAACTCGCCCAGCTCACCGGCGGCCCGGTCGCGTTCCTGCTGGAGCTGGTGCACCAGCGTGACGATCTCCCGGCCGATGCCGACCTGCTGGGCGAAGTCACCCAACGCGGTCGTCCGCCCGACGAGGGTGTGGGTCTGCACGCCGGCCAGCACCAGGAACGCGACCGACGGGATGACCAGCACGGTGACGAGCTTGGTGCGCATCCGCCAGTCCCGCAGCCGGAACGGGGAGCGGCGACGGTGCGGCACGACCCGGACGTCGAACCGGCGCCGGCGGTGCTGCGACACCCCGTCGTCGGACGGTTCCGGACCTGCCCCCACACCTACCCCCTCCCTGTCCCGCGTCCGCCGCGAGCCGGGGAGCGGAGTCCATCCAACCAGGCCCGCTAGCCGTGTCAACGGGGCGGGCTGAGGTGCTACTCAGGAGGGTGAGCCGGTCTCGTCCGTCCGGACGATGGCGGCGAGCCGGGAGGCGTCACCGATGCGCCCAAGGGCCACCAGCGCCGCGCCGCTCGCCCCGACCTCCGGGTTGCGCCCGTACCACACCGGCCGGGGCGCGAGCGCCGCCGCGAACGACGTACGCCACCAGTCGGAGGCCGCCACCGCTCCCCCGCCGAGCACCACCTCGACCGATTCGTCCACCGTGGACTCCAGCACGACGAGGTCGCCGGCGACCAGGTCGCACAGGCCCCGCATCAGCCCCGCCAGGATCTCCACCGAGGTGGTGCCGAAGCTCAGGCCCCCCAGCGCGCCCGAGCCGGCCGGGGACATCCCGGGCGGCCGGTCCCCGCCGAAGCGGACGTTCACCGGCAGGGTCCTGTCGTGCGGCACCCGGGCCAGGGCGGCCTCCAGCTCGCTGCCCCCGGGCAACCGCAGCTCCCGGTCGGCCCAGGCGAAGAGGTTGCCGCCGGAGGAGTACGCGGCGCCGGTCACCACGTGGTCGTGGTCGACCCGGTAGCGCCAGAGCTCCTCGGGCAGCGGCGGCATGGCCTGCCCCGCCGGGACGCGCTGCACCAGCCGCACCGCCGCCGACGTGCCGACCGTCACCGCGACCCGGCTCGGCTCGACGCAGCCCGAGCCGACGTTCGACGCCGCGCCGTCGCCCACCGGGCCGGCCCAGGGCGCGTCGGTGAGCTGCGGCCAGCGCCGCGCGTACGCCGGCCGCAGCCGGCCCCGCCATCCGTTCGGCGCCAGCTCGGGCAGCTCGTCGGTGTGGCTGCCGGCCAGCGCGCACGCCTCGGCGTCCCAGTCCAGCGTCCGCAGGTCCAGCAGGCCCGTGCCGGAGGCCTGGGAGATCGACATGGGCGCCGAGTCGAGCAGCTCGCCCAACACGTACTCCGCCAGGCCGGCGAACCGGGCGACCCGCCCGCCGGTGTGTTCCCGCAGCCAGGGCAACCGGACCGACCAGTAGCAGCGGTGCCACCACGTGCCGGTGCGCCGGTGGAAGTCGGCCGGGTCGGCCGGGCCGGCCGGGCCGGCGGGCGCCTCGGGACGGGTGTCCAGCCAGGTCAGCACCGGTCCGAGGGGCGCGCCGTCGGCGCCGAGCGGGACCACCGAGTGCCACTGCCCGGACGTCGCCACCAGCGACACGTCGCGCAGGTGGCCACCGGCGGCCAGCTCGTCCAGGCACGCCACCAGGCAGGCCAGGTAGCCGGGGCCGTCCAGCGTGCCGGTGCCGTCGTCGTGCACGGCGAGGCTCACCTTGCGCCGGGCCAGCGCGCCGGGCAGCGGGCGGGCGTCCGTGTCCAGCACGAGTCCGCGTACCGAGGAGGTGCCCAGGTCGAGCGCGAGAATGTTCATCGCGGGTCAAGTTACCCGGTGCGGCGCGCCCCGGCGTCCCAGCGCCTGGGCCGTACGCCCGATCGGCTTTCCGGTGCCCGCGCGGGGCCGTAGGGTGATCGCATGCCCGCGCACCTGTCCTGCTGGTGGCCCGCCGATCCGGCGGCCATCCCCCGCGCGTAGCTTCCCACGCGGCCGCCCGACGAGGCGGCCGCCGGTCTCTCCCCGGCCCTCCCGGTCGCCCCGCCGGGCGCCGCCCGGCCCGAGGAGACCCGATGACCCACCTGACCGAGTTGCTCGCCGCCGTCGCCAGCGGCGGCGACCCCGGCCCGTTCGCGCTCGTCCGCCGCGAGGGCGCCGCGCACCTGGAGCTGTTCACCGGCACGGTACGCACGGCGGGCCGGCTCGCCGACCTCCCCCTGCCCGGCGGGGCGCCCGGCCCCCGGACGCTGGCGCTGGTGCCCTACCGGCAGATCACCGAGCGGGGCTTCGCCTGCGTCGACGACGGCGTCCCGCTGGAGTTCCTCGAGATCGACCGGCACGAACGGGTCGTCCTGGCCGAGGCGCTCGCCGCCCTGCCCGACGTGCCCGTGCGCACGGCCGACGCCGCCTTCGACGTCACCGACGACGAGTACGCCGCCACCGTCGGCCGGGTGCTCGCCGAGGAGATCGGGCGCGGCGAGGGCGCCAACTTCGTCATCCACCGCTGCCTGCGCGCCACCGTGCAGGGTCCGCCGCTGGTCGCCGCGCTCGCCGCGTTGCGCCGGCTGCTGCGGAGCGAGCGCGGCGCGTACTGGACCTTCCTCGTGCACACCGGCACCCGGATCCTGGTCGGGGCCAGCCCGGAGCGCCACGTCAGCGTCGACGACGGCCTGGTCATGATGAACCCGATCAGCGGCACCTTCCGGCACACCGGCGCGGGCGCCGACCGGGCCGCGCTGCTGCGCTTCCTCGACGACCCCAAGGAGGTCGAGGAGCTGTACATGGTGCTCGACGAGGAGCTCAAGATGATGGCCACGGTCGCCGAGCACGGCGGCCAGGTGGTCGGGCCCCACCTCAAGGAGATGTCCCACCTGGCCCACACGGAGTACCTGCTCGCCGGCCGGGGCACGAAGGACGTGCGGGAGGTGCTGCGGGAAACGATGTTCGCGCCCACGGTCACCGGCAGCCCGATGGAGAACGCCTGCCGGGTCATCGCCCGGCACGAGGGCACCGGGCGGCGCTACTACGCCGGGGTGCTGGCGCTGCTCGGCCACGACGACGCCGGCCGGCAGAGCCTGGACGCGCCGATCCTGATCCGTACCGCCGAGATCTCCCCCGCCGGCGAGCTGCGGGTGCCGGTCGGGGCCACCCTGGTGCGGCACTCGACCGCCGAGGGCGAGGTGGCCGAGACGCACGCCAAGGCGGCCGGCGTGCTGGCCGCGCTCGGCCTCGGCCCGCAGGCGCCCGCCGGTGGCCCGGAGCCCGCCGTACGCCTCGCCGACGACCCGCAGGTGCGGGCCGCGCTGGCCGCACGCAACGCGCCGCTGGCCCGGTTCTGGCTCGACCAGCGGTCGCCGGGCGCCGGTGGCCTGCCCGGGCTGGCCGGCCGGCGGGCGCTGATCGTCGACGGCGAGGACACCTTCACCGGCATGCTGGCCCACCAGCTGCGCGCGCTCGGCCTGGCCGTGACAGTGCGGCCGTGGCACGCCGCCGGTCCGGTGGACGGCCACGACCTGGTGGTGGTCGGCCCCGGTCCGGGCGACCCGGGCAGCACCACCGAGCCGAAGATGCGCACGATGCGGGGGCTGCTCTCCGGGTTGCTCGCCGAGGGCCGGCCGACCCTGGCCGTCTGCCTGGGCCACCAACTGCTCGCCGGCCTGCTCGGGCTGGCGCCGCACCGCCGGGACGCGCCCTACCAGGGGCTCCAGCGGGAGGTGGACATCTTCGGCACGCGCCGCCGGGTCGGCTTCTACGCCACCTTCACGGCGCGCGCCGACGCCGACCGGCTGGACACCCCGTACGGCCCGGTGGAGCTGGCCCGGGACGCGGCGGACGGCGCGGTGCACGCCCTGCGCGGGCGCGGGTTCGCGGGGGTGCAGTTCCATCCGGAGTCGGTGCTCAGCCCCGACGGCGTGGCCGTCCTCGCCGATCTGGTGGGCGCGCTGCTGCCGGCGCCGACGGGACATCCGTCGACGGCGCACGGCGGGTTGTCGGGAGCGGCCGAGCGTGCATAGCCGCCCCGATCGGGGGTAGGGGTGCTGCGACCGGCGGCCCGGACGGGTCGAGAGCCCCCGCCCGGGCCGCCGGTCGCGCCGGTACAGCCGACCCGCTGGCAGCGCCGGTCCAGCCGGTGAACCGGCGACGCCGGGTCAGCCGGCCAGGCCCGCCTTCAGCGCCGCACCGATCCGCACCGCGCGCTTGGCGGTCAACGCGGTGGCGCCGAGCGCGATGTCGTCCGGCGCCGTCTCGCCGTTGTTGCTGGTGTGCGAGGCGCCGTAGGGGTTGCCGGCGACGAACTGGCTCGGGTCGGTGTAGCCGGGGGTCACCACGACTCCGCCCCAGTGGTAGAAGACGTTGAACATCGACAGCAGGGTGGCCTCCTGCCCGCCGTGCGAGGTGGCCGTCGAGCAGAACGCGGAATAGACCTTGTCCGCCAGGGCGCCCTGCGACCACAGCGGCCCTGTGGTGTCCATGAACTGCTTGAGCTGGGCGGCCATCACGCCGTACCGGGTCGGGGTCCCGAAGATCACCACGTCGGCCCACGACAGGTCGTCCAGCTGTGCCTCGGGGACGTCCTGGGTCTCCATCTGGTGCGCGTGCCAGCCCGAGTTGGAACGGATCGCCTCGTCCGGCGCCAGCTCGCGCACCTTGCGCAGCCGCACCTCGGCGCCCGCCTCACCGGCGCCTTCGCACGCCGCCTGCGCCATCTGGTACGTGATGCCGGTGGCGCTGTAGTAGATCACCGCGACCTTGGTCTGGGCAGCCATCGGGTGTTCCCTCCTCATGTCGGGTCAGCTCCCGCGACTACCCGATGTTTGCGCCGTCAAACGGTCACCCGGGGTCGCGCGCCCGGCCCGGGGCTTCGTGGACCTGCTCGTCATGCACCGCCCACTGTGACGGCCCCGCTGCCGTCGGTAGCTCAAGATGTCCGCAAGTTTCGATCCGTTCCGGTGCCGGTCCGACCGCCGGCCGGGAATGCTGGTGCCACGGCGCCGGCGGACCGGCAACCGCCCGGCACCGGCCACCCTGAACGGGGGATCGCGCTGCGCCGGCAGCGTCGCCGGCGAAGCGCGATCAGGGGAGCCGGCGCGCCCCGGCCTGCCCGCGGCAGGGGCCGCCGGGTCAGGTGTCGAGGCGGTCGCGCAGGTCGTCGACCTCCTGTTGGATCCGGTTCACGGCGTCCTCGTTGTTGAGGACGGTGGTGATCCCGGCGGCGAAGGCCAGCCCGATCAGCACCGCCAGGGCGCTGAGCACCAGGCCGCCGATCGCCACGCCCCGGCCGGTCACCCCGGGCCGACCGGCCATCCTGAGCCCGACGATGCCCAGGATCACGCCGATGATGCCGAGCAGCAGGCCGATCCAGGACAGGATCACGGTCAGCACGCTGATCAGCGCGGCCACCCCGAAGACCAGTGCGAAGGCGGCGGCGGCGCTGGTCTTGGCGGCCGGGCCGCCTCGGCCGGCGCGGGTCTGTGTGCCGGCGCCCCGGGCCGGCTCGCTGGACGCGGTCATGTCGCTCCCTCCGGGCGCGCGGACGGCGCGCCTGCTGGCCGGCCGCTTTCCCGCCGCGACGGCGGTCATGCGTCGGATGTCGGAGGTCGGCCCTAGTCTGGTGCCCCACCCGAGCGGAGGAGCCCCCATGCCAGCGGAGCTGACCGGGCGCGAGGCGCTCGCGCTGCGGATGACCGGCCTGCTGCTCCGCCCGCATCCCACGGCGGCGGTGGGCGGGGTCGAGGGCGTGGTGGGGTGGTTCGGGGCCATGCAGGCGCAGGACCTGGCCAGCGGCATGTGGTCGCTCGGGGTGCGGCTGCCCGCGCTCGGCCACGCCGACGTGCACGCCGCGCTGGAACGCCGGGAGGCGCTGCGCACCTGGCCGATGCGGGGCACCGTGCACCTCGTGCCGCCCCGCGACGCCCGCTGGATGCTGGAGCTGACCGGCGTACGCTCGCTGGCCGGCGCCGCCACCCGCCGCGCGCAGCTCGGGCTCACCGAGACCGACGCGGACCGCGCGCTCGACGTGCTCGGCGCCGCGCTGGCCGGCGGCGGCCGGCTCACCCGGGCGCGGTGCCTGGCCACGCTGGAGGCGGCCGGCATCGACACCGGCGACCAGCGCGGCTACCACCTGCTCTGGTACGCCAGCGTCCGCGGCGTCACCTGCCTCGCGCCCAACGTCGGCACCGAGCAGACCTTCGCCCTGCTCGCCGAGTGGGCGCCCGAGGCTCGCCGGCCCGAGCGGGACGAGGCCCTGGCGATGCTCGCCCACCGCTACGTCCGGGGGCACGGGCCCGTCACCGCCCGGGAGTTCGCCGGCTGGACGGGGCTGACGCTCACCGACGCGCGCCGGGGCTTCGCGGCGGCCGGCGACGCCCTGACCGTGGTGCGGGTCGACGGGCAGGAGGCGCTCGTCGACGCGGCCCTGCTCGACGCGCCCCGCGAGCCGGTCGACGACCTGCTGGTGCTGCCCGGCTTCGACGAGTACCTGCTGGGCTTCAAGGACCGTTCGCTGATGCTGGACCCCGCCCACGCCGAGGCGATCGTGCCGGGGCGCAACGGCGTTTTCCAGGCCACGGTCGTCCGGGACGGGCGGGTCGTGGGCACGTGGAAGCGCGCGGTCGGCAGAAACCGGGTGACGGTCACGGTGTTCCCGCTGGTGCCCTTCGAGGAGCGGACCCGGGCCCGGGTGGCGGTCGCGCTGGACCGTTACGCCGACTTCCTGGGCCTGCCGCTACGGATCGTCTGGCCCGACTGACCGCCAGGCCGAAGGCGCGACCCGTCCCACGGATCCCATCGGCCCCACTGGCCCCGGTGGACCGCCTCGCCCGCCGCGCCCGCCCGAAGGCCGGTGCTGCTCCTATCCGGCCGGCCGTCGACGAATCCGTGCCGGCCGGCCGGGTATCCGGCCCATGACACGAGAGGGAGGTCGACGACCGATGAAGCTGAGTGCACAGCAGGCCAACTCGCTGTACGGACAGGACGTCAAGGACCGCTCGGGTTCGAAGATCGGAAGCGTGGGCCAGATCTGGGCCGACGCCGCCGGCGAGCCCACGTGGGTCAGCGTGCAGACGGGCCTGATGGGCCGCAAGGAGTCGATGGCCCCGCTGGACAAGGCCCGGATCACCGACGGCGGACTCACCGTCGACTACGACAAGTCGACCGTGAAGGACGCCCCGGCCGTGGACGCCGGCACCGAACAGCCGCTGGACACGACGCAGATCCAGCAGCTCTACGGCCACTACCGCCTGACGCCGCAGGCGCCGCAAGCCCCCGACCGGGGACGGAAGCCCGCCGCCGGCGAGGACATGATCCGGTCCGAGGAGCGGATGCGGGTCGGCACGGAGAGCCAGCCCGCCGGCACGGCACGGCTGCGCAAGTACGTGGTCACCGAGGACGTGCACACCACCGTGCCGGTCGAGCACGACGAGGTGCATGTGGAGCGGGAGCCCATCGCCGCCCGCGACGCACGCGGCATGCGCGCCGACATCGGCGAGGCCGAGCAGGAGATGACCCTGCGGGCCGAGCGGCCGGTGGTCGGCAAGGAGACGGTGCCCGTCGAGCGGGTCCACCTGGCCAAGGACGAGGTCGTCGAGGAGCAGCCCATCGACGACCGGATCCGCCGGGAGCGGGTGGACGCGGACATCCCGGAACGCAGTCGGCGACGTCGCTGACCGCTGACACGGCGACGGGCGGGTGGGTCGGTTCGACCCACCCGCCCGTCTCGGCGTACGTCAGTCGGCGAGCGCGCCCGCCGCCCGTCCCTCGTGCAGGGTCAGGTTGCGCCCGTCGGACGGGTCGAACAGGTGGATCTTCTCCAGGTTGAACCAGACGCGCCGGGTCTGTCCCTCCTCTACCGGGGACTCGGCGGAGAGCCGGGTCACCAGGCTGGCCCCACCGCCACTGAAGTCGGCGCCCGCGTCGGCCGCCAGCTCCTCCAGTTCGGCGGCGCTGGCCCGCTCCCCCTCGACGCTGAAGTAGACGTACTTGTCGGAGCCCATGGACTCGACGATGTCGACCGGCGCCTCGAACTCCGCGCCCCGGCGGCGGGTGTCGTCGTCGATCAGCGCGGCGTCCTCGAAGTGCTCCGGCCGGATACCGAGGATCAGCTCGCGCGGGGCGTCCGCCCCCTCCAGCTCGCGCCGGATCCGCTCGCCGATCGGCACGTCGCCCAGCGCCGTACGCAGCTTGCCGTCCTCGATCGCGGCGTGCAGGAAGTTCATCGACGGCGAGCCGATGAAGCCGGCGACGAAGAGGTTGCGCGGGTGGTCGTACAGCTCCTGCGGCGGGCCGACCTGCTGCACGGCGCCGCCCCGCATGATCACCACGCGGTCGCCGAGGGTCATCGCCTCGGTCTGGTCGTGGGTGACGTAGACGGTGGTGGTGCTCAGCTTCTTCTGCAGGCGCGACACGACGGTGCGCATCTGCACCCGCAGCTTGGCGTCCAGGTTGGACAGTGGCTCGTCCATCAGGAACGCCTTGGGCTGCCGGACGATCGCGCGGCCCATCGCGACCCGCTGGCGCTGACCGCCGGAGAGGTTGGCCGGCTTGCGGTCCAGCAGCGCGGACAGCTCCAGGACCTTCGCCGCCTCCTCGACCTTCCGGTTGATCGTCTCCTTGTCCAGCTTCGCCAACCGCAGCGGGAACGCCATGTTCTCCCGCACGGTCATGTTCGGGTAGAGGGCGTAGGACTGGAACACCATCGCGATGTCCCGGTCCCGGGGCGCCTTGTCGTTGACCCGCTGGCCGCCGATGCGCAGCTCGCCGGAGCTGATGTCCTCCAGGCCCGCGATCATGTTGAGGGTGGTGGACTTCCCGCAGCCGGACGGGCCGACCAGGATGACGAACTCGCCGTCGGCGATCTCCAGGTCGACGTCGGCCACCGCGACGGTCCCGTCCGGGAACTTCTTGCTCACCTTGTCGAGCACGATGTCAGCCATGAGTACCACCTATCCCTTGACTGCGCCGGAGGTCAGGCCGGAGACGATGCGGCGCTGGAAGAAGAGGACGAACAGGATGATCGGAACGGTGATCACCACGGCGGCGGCGCAGATCGCCCCGGTGGGGTCCTCGAACTGCGACTCGCCGGTGAAGAACGACAGCGCCACCGGCACCGTGCGCGCCCGCTCGGTGGAGGTCAGCGTGATGGCGAAGAGGAAGTCGTTCCAGCAGAAGATGAAGACCAGGATCGCCGTGGTGAACAGTCCCGGCGCGGCGAGCGGGGCGATGACCCGCCGGAACGCCTGGGCCTGCGTCGCGCCGTCCATCTTCGCCGCCTTCTCCAGGTCCCACGGGATCTGCTTGAAGAACGCCGACAGCGTGTAGATCGCCAGCGGCAGCGCGAAGGTGATGTACGGCAGGATCAGGCCCGGCCAGGTGTCGAAGAGGCCGAGCTGCCGCTCGATCTCGAACAGCGGCGACACCAGGGACACTTGCGGGAACATCGCGATCAGCAGGGAGACCCCGACCAGCAGCCGCTTGCCGGGAAAGTCCAGCCGGGAGATCGCGTACGCGGCCATGGCGCCCAGCACCACGGCGATCACGGTGGCGATCAGCGCGATGCCGATCGAGTTGACCAGGGCCCGGACGAACTGGTCGGTCTGGAAAATCGTCCGGTAGTTGTCGAGCGTCCACTCCTGCGGGATGAACTTCCCGTCGGTCAGGGTCGCCGGCGTCTTGAACGACAACGACATGATCCAGAGCACCGGCACCAGCGCGAAGACGACCACGATGGCGTCCAGCAGGCCCCAGCGCAGCTTGGCCCGGGTGGTGGTGTCAGCCATCTCAACGCCTCTCCCCGTCGTCGCTGCCGGGGGCAGCGGTACCGAACAGCTTCACGAAGACGAAGGCGATGATCGCCACGGTGAGGAAGATCAGCACCGACATCGTCGACCCGATGCCGAGGTTCAGGCCCCGGATCAGGTTGTTGTAGGCGAGCATCGACACCGATGAGGTCTCGTTGCCGCCCGCGGTCAGCACGAAGATGTTGTCGAACACCCGGAACGCGTCGAGGGTGCGGAACAGCAGCGCGACCAGGATCGCCGGCTTCATCACCGGCAGCATCACCTTGGTGAAGCGCTGCCAGGAGGTGGCGCCGTCGGTGGAGGCGGCCTTGAGCAGGTCCTCCGGCACCAGGGCGAGGCCGGCCATGAGCAGCAGCGCCATGAACGGCGTGGTCTTCCAGATCTCGGCCAGCATGATGATCGCCAGCGAGCTGGCCCGCTCGGTCAGGGGCGCGCCGTCGCTGAACAGGTTGGCCAGGTAGCCCGTGCCCGGCGTCCACGCGTACCGCCAGGAGAAGGCCGCGACGACCGTGACGATGCCGTACGGGATCAGGGCGGCGGTCCGCACGATGCCCCGGCCGACCAGCGTACGGTGCATGATCAGCGCCAGTCCCATGCCGAGCGCCAGCTCGACGGCGACGGTGACCACCGTGATCAACGCGGTGACCCCGAAGGCCGTCCACCAGAACTCGTTGGTCAGCACGGTGGCGTAGTTCTCCAGCCCGACGAACTGGCGCTCGGCGGGAAAACGCAGGTCGTAGCGCTGGAGGGACAGCCAGACCGAGTAGATGATCGGGTACGCGGTCACCAGCACCATGACCAGCGCGGCGGGTGCGCAGAGCAGCCAGCCCAGCCGGCGCTCGGCCTTCTTGTTCTCGCTCAGCGGGGCCTTGCGGCCCCGACCGGCGCGCTGGGCCGGCACCTTGGCGTCCCGGCCGGGCCGGGCCGTCTCGTCGGCGGCCACGTCGGCGCCGGCCGGCGTGGCGTTGACGCTCATGCCGCCACCTCCGGGCGGTCGGCGTCGAGTCGCCGGGTGCGCTGGCTCACGGCAGGACCCCCTTCGATTCGAGGGCGTCGGCGATGGCGTCGCGCAGCTCGTCGGCGGTCTGCTCGGGCCGGATCGCCGACGGCGGCGACAGGATCGCCGACATGACGGTGGAAATGCTCTGGTACGCCGGGGTCAAAGGCCGGACCGCCGGCTCCCTGAGCTCTTCGAGGATGGTGTCCCGCATCGGGTACGCCTCAGCCATCTCCGGATCGGCGTAGACCTTCTCGATGGTCGGCGGCACGCCGTCGTTGACCGCGGAGAACTTCTGGTTCTTCTCGTTGCGGATGCAGCGGGCCGCCTCGAAGGACTCCTCGGGGTACTTCGAGTAGGCGCTGACCGCCATGTTGATCCCGCCGATGGTGACCTTGCTCGGGGTGTTCTCGTCGACGCCCGGGACACGGGCCCAGCCCACCTGCTTCGCCAGCTCCGGGTCGGCCTCCTGCAGCGCCGGGTAGACGAACGGCCAGTTGACCTGGAACGCGCCGTCGCCGGACTGGAACTCCAGCCGGACCGGGTCCTCGGTGGCGTTGCTGAACGACGGCGACGTCACGCCCGACGTGGCGAAGCGCTGGAGCTGCTCCAGCGCCCGCACGGTGCCCCCGTCCATGACGGCCTTCTTGCCGTCGTCGCTGAGGATCTTGCCGCCGGCGCTCTCGGCGAGGGTGTTGTAGAGGACGACGAGGCCCTCATACTGGGCGCCCATGGTGAGCACCTGGTGCGGCTTGCCCTGCTGCTTCAGCTCCTGGGCGGTGGAGATCATCTGGTCCCACGTCTTCGGCGGCTGCGGCACCAGGTCCTTGCGGTACCAGAGCAGCTGGACGTTGGTGTTCTTCGGCGCGCCGTAGAGCTTGTCCTCGTAGCGCGCCGTCTCCAGCGGGCCGGCGAGGGTGCCCTGCTCGACCTCGGCCCGGTCCTGCCCGGTCCACTCCCTGATCCAGTCGGCGCTGGCGAACTCCTGGGTCCAGGTCACGTCGAGGCCGAGGACGTCCATGCCGCTGTCCTGTGCCGCCAGCCGGCGGACCATCTGCACCCGTTGGTCGTCGGCCTGCCGGGGCAGCACCCGGTAGGCGATCTTGTAGCGCCCCTGGGCCTGCGCGTTGCAGTCGTCGACGACCTTCTGCAGGTTCTGCTCCGGCGGGTAGTACAGGTTGATCGTGGGTGTGCCGCCGTCCCCGTCGGAACCGCAGGCGGCCGCCATCGGTGCCACCAGCGTCAACGCCGCGGCGGCAGCCACCGCGCGCACGCGTGGCCGCCGTCGGCGTCCGGCCTTGTCAGGGTCGCTCATCACCCCTCCCCTCGTGTCGGCCAAGGCCGGGGAGAGGCTCCGCGCCCCGGCGCACGGCGAGCCGTTCGGGCCGTCTGACCAGCGGTTGCGTCGCCCGGACGTTTCGTGGCCCCAACACTGCCCGACCTGCGAAGTTGCGAAACCTGACGCTGTTGGGACGGCGCCGGAGGCACCGGCTGTGGCGCGGATCACCGCCGTGCGGGCCGGCCCGGTCGCCCGTAGGCTCGGCCGATGGACGCCACCTTCTTCCTCGACCCGGCCTGCCCGTGGACCTGGCGCACCTCCCGCTGGCTCGTCGCGGTCGCCGACGCCCGGGGCCTGCACATCGAGTGGCGGGCATTCAGCCTGGCCATCCTCAACTCGGGCGGGGTGCCGCCGGAGTACGCCGACGCGATGACCGCCTCCAGCCGGGCGCTGCGGCTGGTGGAGGCGCTGCGCGCCGAGGGCCGTCACGACGACGTCGCCCGGTTCTACGCCGAGGTCGGCGCCCGCAGCCACGACGCGGGCAACCCGCTGTCGGCGAAGATCGTGGACGCGGCCGTCGAGGCGGCGGGCCTGCGAGAGGCTGCGCCGGCACTCGACGACGACCGCTGGGACGAGGCGGTACGCGAGTCGCACGCCCTGGCGTACGCCTCGGCCGGCCCGGACATCGGCGCGCCGGTGCTCATGGTCCCGGGCGCCGAACGGGGCATCCACGGCCCGATCCTGACCGAGGTCCCCGGCACCGACGACGCCCTGACGATCTGGGACTCGCTGCTACCCCTGATCCGGATGCCCGCCTTCCACGAGGTCAAGCGCGCCCGCCACTGACCTGCGGCGTCGCCTGCCGGGGCCTGCGGCAGTCGGCTGCCCGGGCCTACGGCAATCGCTCGCCCGGGCCTGCGGCCGTCGCCTACCCGGGCCTGCGGCAATCGCTCGCCCGGGCCTGCGGCAATCGCCTACCCGGGCCTGCGGCGCCGTCGCCTTCCCGGGCCTACGGCCGTTTGCCCTCCCGGGGCCTGCGGCGTCGCCTGCTCGGGCCTCCCCGGTCGAGGCGCCTCGCCCGCTCGGGGAGGCGTGGGTGGCTGGCCCGGTCAGGGCCCGACGCGGCGCCGGTTGGTGATCGCGCGCACCAGCAGCACCACCCAGCCGATCGCGGCGAGCGCGCCGGCCCCCGCCAGCCCGGAGAAGAGCAGCCAGGTGTCGCCGCCCTGGACGGCGAAGACGCCCCTGCGGGCGCCGGTGTCGCGGGCCGCCACGGTGGTCCCCTGGGTCAGCCGGTCCGGCCCGTCGTAGACGATGACGTCGTGACGCGGCGTCCCGCCCCCGTCCGGGACGAGGTCGCCGTACCAGACGCAGTAGCGGCTGCACTTCTCGTGCAGTGCGGTGAACGTGCCCGCCGTGCCGCCACCGGACTTCGCCTGCCAGGCCGGGGCAACGTCGGGTACACCGAGGGCCAGCCCGAGAAGGGCGAGGAAGGGAAGCCCGGCCCAGAGCAGGACCTTCCTCCCCCAACCAGCCGCTCCATCCGCCACGACCACACCGTAACAAGATCCCCCCACCCCGCCCCTGCCTCGTTGATCATGACGTTGGCGTGGCGATTCGTCCGTTTCGTCGCGACCAACCTCATGATCGGCGTCGGGCGCCCCGGGCCGGTCGGTCCGCCCCGATCGGTGGGTTCTCGCGGGAACCTCCGCCGCCGCCGGCTGCGTTGGGCAGGATCGTTGCCAACGAGGAGGTGCCGTCGTGCAGGACACACGCGCTCTCGCCCTGACGTTCGAGGTGAGTGGCCTGCCACCGGTCAGGACCGAGGCGCTGTCCGTCTTCGCCGCCAGGCACCGGCAGGCGACGAGGGTCCGCGCCCTACTCGAGGCGGCCTGCGAAGCGGCCCAGCGCACCGGCTGGACGCCGCTGTCGGGGCCGGTCGAGGTGGACCTCGTGCTGCGCTGCCCGCCCGGGCACCGCACCTCCGACGCCAGCGCCCTGCTGGGCGGGGTGTGTGGGGTGCTCCAGGACAAGAAGCGGGTGGCCAGCATCGGTCTGGCCCACCTCGGCGTCCTGGTGGACGTCGCCCTCTACGACGACGACCGGCAGATCCGCCGGCTGTCGTACGCGCAGGAGCCGGCCGAGAACTTCTCGTACCGGGTGCGGGTGGCCGCCGTACCGCACGTGGTTTGACCGATGGCCGCGGTGGGGTACCGCGGACGCCGACGAAGGGAGCGCCGATGTCGGAGCCACATGTCACGCTGGACCCTCGCGGGCTCGATCCCGTGCAGCAGAAGCTGCAGGGCCCGCTGGAGGACCAGCTGACCTCGGCGTTGCAGGCCGCCACGGAACGGATCAGCGCCAGCTACGCCGGTGAGCCGGTGGAGCAGGTCTGCCAGCGGCTGCTCGACGAGACGCGCTCAGGGCTGCACCCGGACATCGCCGCCGGATTCAATCCCGACATGGACGAGTTCTGCCGGGTGGCGGTGGCGATCGTGCGCGGCGAGGTCTCCTGAGACGTACGCTCCCGCCGCTCCCGCCCGCCCCGGGTCCGGTGGCGGGCGGTCCCACGCTGCAGGGCGCCCGACGGGCCGGACGGCCGACACCGGGTGGTACCGGTCGGTCATGCTCGAAGACATGATCCGATTTGTGCTCAACGTGCTGTGGCTCGTCTTCGGCGGCGGCATCGTCCTCGCCGCCGGCTACGGCATCGCCGCGCTGATCTGCTTCGTCCTGGTGGTCACGATCCCGTTCGGCGTCGCGTCGCTCCGGCTCGCGGTCTACTCGCTGTGGCCGTTCGGGCGCACCGTCGTGCCCAAGCCCGGCGCCGGGATCGCCTCCGGGCTGGCCAACGTCCTCTGGGTGGTGCTCGCGGGCTGGTGGCTGGCCCTGTCCCACGTCCTGGCCGGTGTCGCGCTGTGCCTCACGGTCATCGGCATTCCGTTCGGAATCGCCAACTTCAAGCTCGTTCCCGCCGCGATCTGGCCCCTCGGACGCGAGGTCGTCGACGCCCCGTGACGTGCCCGGCAACGCTCGTTACCGGCCGGGCCGCCACGTCGCGGGCCGAGCCGGCGGGAGTAGCCCCTGCCCTGCCGCCCTCCGCAGGGCTCGGCCGCAGCGGCCCGCGACGGTGATCCGCCGGCGCAGTCAGGCGACCAGTGGGCCCACCCGCCGGCCCGCCGACGCACCGGTCACCGAATCGAATGGTGATGCCCACGGTGGCGCTTTGCGACGGGGGGCTTTTCCGTCGTCGGGCGGCGCTCTGCGACGGCGGGTCTTCCGCCGTCAGGCGGCGCTCTGCGACGGCGGGTCTTCCGCCGTCAGGCGGCGCGACGGAGAGGCGATCCGCCGAGGGTGTCAGGACCGGGGCCGCAACTCCCCGGTCCTGCCCCCAGCCGTCCGGCGTCGTAACGGACGCACCGCGTGAGCACGTGGGCGTGGCACGCCGCCCACGCCGGGCTCGACGCGGCGAGCCTGCCGCCTGCACTCAGCTCCGTGTGCCCGGCAACCGGACTTCGGCACGCTCCCGGCCCACCCCGAAGGGCCGTGAGCGCCGAATCAGGCTAGGCGTGCCGCCGGGGCCCGGACAAGGACGAGCCGGGGCCGAGGCGGCGTGATTGATGTCAAGGTGGAAAAGCGGCATGTCGACGTAACACGCCCCTCGGGGCCAACGCTGTTTCCCGTCGAGGCGACCATTGTGTCCGGTGCGCCGCCGCCGCTTCCCGGCAGCCCGGCTGTGGCTCCCCGGCGGCCCGGCTGCGGCTCAGAAGTGGCGCAGCAGATCGGGGAACGCGGACAGCCGCAGCACGCCCGGGTCGGCCGGGTCCAGCTCGTCGTGCTCCAGCACCCAGGTGTTGTCGTTCGGGATGAACACGGCGTTCAGCCCGGCGGCGCGGGCGGGCAGGATGTCGGACTTCGGGGAGTTGCCGATCATCCACGTGACGGCGGGGTCGACGCCGTGTTCCCGGACCAGCCACCGGTAGGTGTCGACGTCCTTCTCCGGCACGATGTGCGCGGCCCGGAAGTGGTGCAGCAGACCGCAGGCGTCGAGCTTGCGCTGCTGCTCCTCGCGTTCGCCCTTGGTCAGCAGCAGCAGGTGGTGCCGGCCGGCCAGGACGTCCAGCGCCTCGGCCACCCCGGGCATCAACTCCACCTGGTGCGCGACCAGGGCCGCCGCCAGCTCCTCGATTTCGCGCCGCTCCGCCTCGGTCACGGGCCGCTGCCGTAGTCGCTCCAGGCACTCCCCCAGGCTGCGCAGGAACACCTTGCTGCCGTAGCCGTGCGCGACCGCGTTGGCCCGCTCGATGTCGTCCAGGATGGCCCGGGTCTCGGCCCGGTCGAGGGTCGGATGGTCCAGCCACTCCAGGAAGTCGTCGATCACCCGCTCGAACAGGACGTTGTTCTCCCAGAGCGTGTCGTCGGCGTCGAAGACGAGCACCTGCCCGTCGCGGCGGCGAATCGCGTCCCCCATGCCTCCCCGTCCCCTCCCCGCGATGCGATGCGACTCCGGGCCGTGCTGGAGGCGCACCTAGCTGATCTTGGACAGTTACCGTGCGGTGCGCACCGTAACTGTCCAAGATTCCGAGCGGCAAGCGAGTTGCGAGCGGTCGGCGGGGCGGTGGGGCCGCGCAGGTTGGGGCCGGGGAGGGGCCGAGCCGCCGGGTCGGGGGCCGAGCCGCCGGGTCGGGGGCCGAGCCGCCGGGTCGGGGGCCGAGCCGCCGGGCCGGGGGCCGAGCCGCCGGGCCGGGGGCCGAGCCGCCGGGCCGGGGTTGGGCTGCGGGGTCAGGGGGCGGCGAATATGCCGGACATGATCATTTCCTCGCGCTGTTCCTGAACGTCCGGGCGCAGCCGCCCTCCCCGCGTCAGCATGACCGTGCCGTGCAGCAGCGCCCACCCGACCTCGGCGAGGGTGTCGGGGTCACGGCCGGCAGCCAGTGGCGTCAGGGCCGCGCGCAGCTCGGCGGAGGCCGCCCGGGGCGCCCCGGGCCCCGGGTCGCGGCCCAGCGTGAGGTCCGCGGTGTGCGCGAGCATCGCGTCGTAGACCTCGGGACTGGCGTACGCGAAGTCCAGGTAGGCCATCACCACGGCCGGCCACTGCCCACGCTCGCCTCCGGTGGCGGTGTCCCGGGCGGCGGCGAGCGCGGCGGCCAGGTCGGCGAAGCCGAGCACCGCCACGGCGGACATCAGCGCGGCCAGGTCGGGGAAGCGACGGTAGAGGGCCTCGATGTCGATCCCGGTCCGCTCGGCCAGCCGGCGGTGGGTCACCGCCGCCCACCCCTCGGCCTCGGCCAGCTGTCGGGCGGCCAGAACGAGGCGCTCCCGCTCGGCCGGCGCGGCGTCTGCTTCCTCTGCTGGCGACACGCCGCCGATGCTAGCGACCGTCACCGTCCGTGAGGCATCCGCGACGGATTGACGACTCTGCGCCCCGGCGCATCGCCGTCGCCGTCGCCGTCGCCGTCGCCGTCGCCGTCGCCGTCGCCGTCGCCAGAGATCTTGGTACCGGAGCGCCCCAAGAGGGGCCGATTCCTGCCAAGATCTGCCCCGTTCGCCTCGCCGTGCCGCGACCGTTCGGGGAGCGGGCCGGCCGCACCGAGCCAGGACGGGCCACGCGCGGCGGAACGGGGCGCGGCGGAACAGGCCGAGGGCAGCGAGGGCGGGCCGACCCCCGACGCGCCGGCACGGCGACCCGCCTGCGTCACGGCAGCCTGACCCGCCTGCGGCACGATAACCACGGCCCGCCCGGCACGGCGGCTTGGCCCCGCCCTGACCCGCCTGCGGCACGGCGGGCACCACCCGCCCGGGCTCAGGGCGGGCACCATCCGCGGCTCAGGGCGGGCACGGCCCGCCCGGGCTCAGGGCGGGCACCGCCCGCGGGCTCAGGGCGGGCACGGCCCGCGCGGGGTCAGCGGCGCAGGGTGAGGATCAGGTCGGCGACCAGGGCCGTCCAGCCGGTCTGGTGCCAGGCGCCCAGCCCGGCGCCGTTGTCGCCGTGGAAGTACTCGGGGAAGCAGATCAGGTCCCGCCAGTCCGGGTGGGTCTGGAAGAGCTGGGCGGCGCCGTAGATCGGCCGCCGGCCCCAGTCGTCGCGGGTGAACAGGGAGATCAGCCGCGCGGAGAGGTCGTCGGCGATCTCGTCGAGGGTCCGCTTCACCCCCGACCGCGTCGGGTACTCCACCTGGAGGTCGTCGCCGAAGAAAGCGGCGTAGTCGCGCAGCGCGCTGATCAGCAGGAAGTTGGTCGGCATCCAGATCGGGCCGCGCCAGTTCGAGTTGCCTCCGAACAGGCCGCTGGTCGACTCGGCCGGCTCGTAGCCGACGCTGAACTCCTGGCCGCCGAGGGTCACCGAGAACGGCTTGTCGAGGTGGGCCCGGGACAGCGTGCGCAGGCCGTACTCGGAGAGGAACTCGTCGGTGTCGAGCATCCGGGCGAGCAGCCGGACGATCTGCTCCGGGCCGACCATGGACAGCAGCCGGTGCTGGCGGCCGTCGGGCCCGAGCCGGCGGGCGCCGATGACATCGGCGTACTCGGGGCGGTTGGCGAGGAACCAGCGCAACCGGGCGTGCAGCTCGGGCAGCCGGTGCAGGGTGTGGGCGGTGAGCCGGGTCGTCGCGGCCAGCGGCAGCAGGCCGACGACCGAGCGGACCTTCAGCGGCACCTTCGAGCCGTCGGCGAGGCGCAGCACGTCGTAGAAGAACGCGTCCTCGGCGTCCCACAGGCCCTGCTCGTACGCGGCGGCGGCGATGTAGGCGAAGTGCTCGAAGAACTTGGTGGCGGTGTCGACCCAGGTGCGGTCGTGCTCGGCCAGCACGACGGCGATGTCGAGCAGGTTCAGCGCGTACATGCCCATCCAGCCGGTGCCGTCGGACTGCTCCAGCACCCCGGCCACCGGCAGCGCCGCCGACCGGTCGAACGGGCCGACGTTGTCCAGCCCGAGGAAGCCGCCCTCGAAGACGTTGTTGCCGCCGGTGTCCTTGCGGTTGACCCACCAGGTGAAGTTGAGCAGCAGCTTGTGCATCACCCGGGCCAGGAAGTCGTGGTCCCGGCTGCCGTCGATCTCGAAGACCTTCAGCGCCGCCCACGCGTGCACCGGCGGGTTCACGTCGCCGAACGCCCACTCGTACGCCGGGATCTGGCCGTTGGGGTGCAGGTACCACTCGCGGAGCAGGAGCAGCAGTTGCTCCTTGGCGAAGCCGGGGTCGACCCGCGCGATGCTGACGCAGTGGAAGGCCAGGTCCCAGGCCGCGTACCAGGGATATTCCCACGGGTCGGGCATGGAGATCACGTCGAAGCTCGTCATGTGCCACCAGGCGCTGTTGCGCCCGTGCCGGCGGCCCGAGGGCGGGGGCGCGGAGCCGGGATCGCCCTCCAGCCAGCGCTTGACGTCGAAGTGGTAGAACTGCTTGCCCCACATGAGCCCGGCGATCGCCTGCCGGGCGATGAGGGTCTCGTCCGGTGTCGCGGCGGTCGGGATGACGCCGGCGAAGAACCGGTTCGCCTCCGCCCGCCGGGCCCACACCACCGCGTCGAAGCCGTCACCCAGGTCCGCCGGCGGGGGCGGGGCGCCGCCGGGCGGTGGGGCGGTACGGGTCAGCCGCAGGCGGATCCGCCGCTGCGCCCCGGCCGGCACGTCCAGCACGTAGTGCAGCGCCCCCTTGGTGCCCTCCCGGGCCGGGTTGACCGTCGGGGCGCCGTCGACCACGTGGTCGTTGATGCCGTCCTTCGGGTAGGCGGAGCGGCCGGGCAGCCCCCAGAGCCGCTCGGCGTTGGTGTCGTTGTCGCAGAGCAGCGGCGTGGGCTCCCCGTCGCCCTCCAGCAGCAGCTGACCGAGCACCCGGTGCTCGCCGACGAGCCGCGATCCCTCGCCGACCAGCCGGGGCACCCGGTCGCCGCCGGGCAGCCCCCACGCCCAGGTGTTGCGGAACCAGAGGGTGGGCAGCACGTGCAGGGTGGCCGCCCGGTCGCCCCGGTTGGCGACGGTGACGACGACGCACAGGTCCGTCGGGCTGGCCTTGGCGTAGTCGACGGTCACCGCCCAGTACCGGTCGTCGTCGAAGATGCCGGTGTCGACCAGCTCGTACTCGGTGTCGTCCCGGCCGCGCAGCGCGTTCACCGCGACCAGCTCGTCGTACGGGAAGGCGGCCTGGGGGTAGTGGTAGCGCCAGCGCATCCACGAGTGGGTGGGGGTGGAGTCCTCGTACCACCAGTATTCCTTGGCGTCCTCGCCGTGGTTGCCGCCGTCGCCGCCGAGGCCGAACATCCGCTCCTTGAGGATCGGGTCCCTCCCGTTCCACAGGGCGAGGGCGAAGCAGAACGTCTGCCGGTCGTCGCAGACGCCCGCCATGCCGTCCTCGCTCCAGCGGTAGGCTCTGGACCGCGCGTGGTCGTGCGGGAAGTAGTCCCAGGCCGTACCGTGCTCGCTGTAGTCCTCCCGTACCGTCCCCCACGCCCGTTCGGACAGATAGGGACCCCATGCGCGCCAGTCCTGCTCCCCGGCGTCGGCCTGAGCCAGCCGGAGCCGTTCGGGGTCGGGCGCGGAGTCGTCGGGGGGCGGCACGTCGGTGATCACTCGCACATCTTCGACGCCGCCGGGGGACTTCACCACAGGAGCCATTCTCGTCGTGGCGTGTTGCACCCCGCCGCCGGTGGAGGAAAGTTGATCGACATTCGCTTCGGCCCGCAGGTGTGCGGCGACCTGACCGGCGGCGCCGCCCGGGAGTGGCTGGTCACCGACGGTCTCGGCGGCTACGCCACCGGCACGGTGAGCGGGCTGCGCACCCGCCGGTACCACGGGCTGCTCGTGGTGGCCGGCGAGACGCCGGCGTCCCGCCGCGTGGGACTGGTCGGCCTGGACCCGGCCGTGCTGTTCCCCTCCGGCGCCCGGGTGCGCCTGGGCGCGCACGAGTGGGCCTCCGGCGACGTCGACCCGCGCGGCTTCGAGCTGCTGGAGCGCTTCGACCTGACCGACGGCCTGCCCCGATGGCGCTGGCGCGTCGGCGACGTGGTGATCGAGCGGGAGCTGGCGATGACGCACGGCCGCTCCTGCGTGGCCGTCGTGCACCGGCTCGTCTCCGGCGGGCCGGTGCGGCTCGAACTCGCGGCGGCCTGCACCTGGCGGGACGCGCACGGCGAGCGCCGCGCCGACGGTCCGGCCCCGCGGGTGGAGCCGGTGCCGGGCGGGGCGGTGGTCGAGGGCGCGTTCCGGCTCGCCGGGCCGGACTGGACCCCGCAGGGACAGTGGTGGCTCGGCGCGCATCACCGGGAGGAGGCGGCGCGGGGCCTGAACCCCGACGAGGACCTCTGGTACGCGGGCCGGTTCTCGGGCGAGCTGGAGCGCCCGGGCGACACGGTGTCGGTGCTCGCCTGGGCCGGCGAGCTGGCCGAGGAGCCGCCACCGGCGACCGAGGTGGTCGCGGCGGCCCGGGCCCGTAACCGGCGGGTGGTGGCCGCGGCGAAGCCGGCCGACCCGGTCGAGGCGACGCTCGCGCTGGCCGCCGACGCGTTCGTGGTCCGCACCTCCACCGGGCCGGACGTGGTAGCCGGCTACCCGTGGTTCGGCGCCTGGTCGCGGGACACGATGATCTCCTACGAGGGGCTGTTCCTCTGCACCAACCGGGCCGACGAGGGCCGGGAGCTGCTGCGGGCGTACGCGGCGACGCTGTCGGAGGGCATGCTCGCCAACACCGCCGACACCGGGCGGGTGGAGTACAACACCGTCGACGCGACCCTGTGGTTCCTGCACGCGGTCAGCCGGCACGTCACCGTCACCGGCGACACCGACCTCGGCGACGAGCTGCTGCCCGCGCTGCACGGGGTGGTCGACGCGCACCTCGCCGGCACCCGCTTCGGCATCGCCGTCGACCCGGCCGACGGGCTGCTCACCCAGGGCGGCACCCCGGGCACGGCGCTGACCTGGATGGACGCCCGGGTGTACGGGGTGCCGGTCACCCCGCGTACGGGCAAGCCGGTGGAGGTCAACGCGCTCTGGGTCAACGGGCTGGCCGGCCTGGCCGAGCTGACCGAGCTGGCGGGGCGGGACGCGGGCGAGCTGTGGCGGCTGCACGAGCGGGCCAGCGCTTCGTTCCGGCACCGGTTCCCGGCCCCGACGGGCTGGCTGCACGACGTGGTGGACGCGCCCGCGCCGGCGTATCCGCTGGGTGGGGCCGCGCACCACGACGACGACCTGCTGCGCCCCAACCAGCTGCTGGCCTGGTCGCTGCCGTACGCGCCGCTGGAGCCCGACGAGCCCACGGTGCGCCGGGTCGCCGGCGGGCTGCTCACCCCGCTGGGCCCGCGCAGCCTCTCCCCCGACGCGCCCGAGTTCGTCGGGCGGCACCGAGGCGGCCCGGCCGAGCGGGACGGCGCCTACCACCAGGGCACCGTCTGGCCGTGGCTGCTCGGCCCGTACGCCGACGCCGCCCGACGGGCCAAGATGCCGGTCGATGACCTTTTCGTCGGCATCGAGGCCCATCTGACCGAGTATGGCCTGGGATCGGTGAGTGAGACGGCCGACGGCGTCGCGCCGCACGCCGCCACCGGGTGCCCGTTCCAGGCGTGGTCGGTCGCCGAACTGCTGCGCGCCCGCAGGAACGGCCGGTAGCGCTTTACACGACCGCAACGGCGGCGTCTCCGGCGGTTAGCCAGCCGCCAGCAGGATGGGTCCCGATCCAGTCCCGACCGTCCCGGGCACCGCTCCGGTGCCAGCGGCGCGCACTCGGGGAAAACTCAAGGGGGCCGCATTGTCACCTGACGCCGACGTGATCGACATCCATCCCGCCCGGCGACAGCGGGTGCTGATGCTCTCCTGGGAGTACCCGCCGGTCCTCGTCGGCGGCCTCGGCCGGCACGTGCACGCCCTCTCCGTCGCCCTCGCCGCCGCCGGCCACGAAGTCACCGTCGTCACCCGCCACACCGACGGCGCACCCCTCGAGGAGTACGCCGACGGCGTCCGCATCGTCCGCGCCGCCGAAGACCCCGTCACCTTCCCCCTGGCCACCTCCTCCCTGCTCGCCTGGACCATGGCCTTCAACCACACCCTCACCCGCGCCGCACTACGCGCCACCGAAGCCGGCACCTACGACGTCATCCACGCCCACGACTGGCTCGTCGCCCACACCGCCGTGACCCTGCGCGAACACCTCGACATCCCCCTCGTCAGCACCATCCACGCCACCGAAGCCGGCCGACACCAGGGCTGGCTGCCCGAGGAGATGAACCGCACCATCCACGGCGTCGAACACTGGCTGAGCAACGCCTCCGCCCGGGTGATCGTCTGCTCCGGCTACATGCGCGAGCAGGTCGCCACGCTCTTCGACGTGCCGGCCGGGCAGGTCGACGTGGTGCCCAACGGGGTCGACGACCGGGCCTGGCGCGCCCGGCCGGGGGCGGTCACGGCCGCCCGGGCCCGGTTCGCCGGCGACGGCCCGCTCGTCGGGTACGCCGGCCGGCTGGTCTACGAGAAGGGCGTGCAGCACCTGGTGCACGCCGTGCCGTACCTGCGCGACCGGCACCCCGGGCTGCGGGTGGTGATCGCGGGCGACGGCCCCTACCGCGGCGAGTTGGAGGAGGAGACCCACCGCCTCGGGCTCGGGCAGACCGTACGCTTCGCGGGATTCCTGGACTCGACCCGGCTCCCGGCGCTGCTCGGCGCCACCGACGCGACCGTGGTGCCCAGCCTCTACGAGCCGTTCGGGATGGTGGCCCTCGAGGCCGCGGCGGCCGGCGCGCCGCTGGCCGTGGCCCGCACCGGTGGCCTCGCCGAGATCGTCGAGCCGGGCGTGACCGGGGTGACCTTCCCGCACAGCGACCCGGGCGCCCTCGGCGAGGCGGTCGACCAGCTCCTCGGCGACGAGGTCTTCGCCCGGCGGGTGGCCCGGCGGGCGCGCGCCATGGTCGGCCGTCACTACGGCTGGACGACCATCGCCGCCCGGACCGCCGGCACGTACGCGACGGTCGGCCGGGAGCACGGCCCGACGCAGGCCCGGCGCGCCGCCGCCCGGCTCGGCGGGGCCCGCCAGAAGATCACCATCCCGGAGGGGAACCTGCTCGCGGTCGGCGGCGCCGTCCGCTGAGCCGCCGTCGCCGCCGCCCCACCGTCCGGTGGCCGACAGACCGGCCCCGATTGCCGCCCGGCAAGGGCATACTTCCTGCCGGTGCGGCAGATCCACCCACCCCTCCCCGCCACCGTCCCCGGTGGACCGTCCGGGCGATGCCCCTGCGGAGCGTCGGCGAACTACAGTGGCGTAGTTTTGGCGCTCAAGATCCCTGGGGAGGGTGAGCCGACATGATGGGACCGTCCCACGCGCTGTCCGGCGCGGCGGTGTGGCTGGCCGGATCCTGGGCGCTGCAACAGTTCGCCGACTACCACCAGTCGCCGCTGGAGCTCGCCGTCGGCACCGCCGTCTGCGCCGGTGGCGCGCTCTTCCCCGACCTCGACCTCTCCGGCAAGGTGACCCGCAACCAGGGCGGGGCGACCGTCGCCCGTACCTTCGGCGTGTTCTCGCTCTTCATCGCCGAGGTGATGGAGAAGGTCTCCCTCGGGGTCTACTACGCGACGAAGCTCAGCAAGGATCCACGCCGCAACAACGGCCACCGCACCCTGACCCACACCATCCCGTTCACCCTGCTGGTCGGCTGGGGCACCACCACGCTCTGCGCCGCGTACGGCAAGTGGGCCGTCATCGGCATCCTCTTCTTCATGTTCGGGCTGGCGCTGCGCGGCCTGTTCGACAAGTGGGCGGAGCGCGCCGGCTGGGTCATCGTCACCCTCGCGTCGGCCGCCGCCGCCTGGTACACCTTCGCCAACCTGCCCGGCGGCCGGGGCTATCCGCTGATCGGCACCGCCGTCGGGGTCGGCTGCTTCGTGCACATCCTCGGCGACATGATCACCCGGGCCGGGGTGCCCATCCTCTGGCCGATTCCGATCAAGCGTCGGATGTGGACGCCGATCGGGCTGCCGAACAAGATCGCCCTGCGGGCCGGCAGCAAGACCGAGGTGGTGGTCGTCCGGGCCGTACTGACCGCGATCTCGGTGCTCGCGGCGGCCGGGCTGGTCGCCCCGTCGGTGCTGCAACGGTTCAACATCGACGTCTGACGGCCTGCCCGCGCCGGTCAGTCCCACGCCTCGGCGGCCCAGCGGGCCAGCAGCTCCAGCACGGGCCGGCGGCCCGCCATCATCTCCGCCTCGTCGCGGGCGTCGTAGGTGCCGCTGATGGCGGAGCGGCCCAGCCGGCCGAGCATCATCGGCGCCAGCCAGAAGTACTTGGCCGCCCCGGTGAGCCGGACGGCATGGGCCACCTCCCCCGGCGCGACGGCGCCACGCAGCCCCTCGGCGTACCGGTCGGGCACGGTCGCGGCAACCTCGTCGAGCAGCGCGACGTCGACCAGCCCGTCGAGGAAGGTGTCCAGCACCAGGTTGGCCGCGTCCTCGCCGACCGGCCCGGGGCCGACGCCGGACCAGTCCAGCAGCACCGGGCCGTCGGCGGCGAACACCAGGTTCATCGGCCAGCAGTCGTGGTGGCAGAGCGTACGCGGCAGCCGGTCGGTGGCGGCCAGCACGTCGTGCCGCCGCTCCCACAGCACCCGCAGCGCGTCGCGCAGGGAACGCGGCCAGGCGGCGACGGCGACCGGGTGCTCCCACGGCACCGGCGCGGCCACCGGGCGGCTCAGCGTGTAGTCGCGTAGCCAGTCGCGCGCCAGCCAGTCCGGCGGGCGACCGCCGGCCGCCAGTTCCCGCGCCTCGGGGTCGCCGAGCCAGCGGGCGTGTCCGGCGCCGAGCCGGACGGCCACCTCCCCGAGGTCGGCGGGCGTGCAGGCGACGCCCGGCCGGCCGGCGACCTCGGGCAGCCACAGCGCGACCGAGCCGTCCGGCCGGTCGTCGACCGCCAGCGCCGTCGGCGCGGCCAGCCCGGCGTCGGCGTACGCGGCGGCGGCCAGCCCGCTGCGGTACGCCTCGACCTCGCGGCGCCAGTAGTTCCAGTGCCCCGGCTCCTCGCTGCCGGCCCAGTGCGCCGGGCCGGGGCGACCGGGCGGGGTGAGGAGTTTCAGCACGGCCGACCGCCCGTCCCGGCGGGTGCGCCAGATGCCGTCGGTCACCCCGTTGAGCATGTTGTGGGTGAGCTGCCCGGCCGGCACGTCGGCGGGGACGAGGTCGGTCGGCGGGCGGGACGTGGTCACGGGGCCTCAGAGCCGCCGGGGTGGTCCACCGAGGACGCGGACGGAGCGACCGTGGCCGGCGAGCCGGGGCGGCACCAGCGGGCCAGCCACCCGGTCGCCGCCCGCGCCCCCTGCACCACGGCCGCGTGGACCACCACCGGGCAGAGCACGACCGTCGTCGTAAGAAACCAGGCCAACGCCGCGTCGGCGACGACCGCCCCGGTGACGGCCGCGATGCCGGCGACGTACAGGCCGACGAGGAACACAGCCACCCCGCAGGCCGCCAGCGTGCGAGCGAACGCGCCACGGCGGGCGAGGGCGACGTCGCCGATGACGACCGCCGGCACCACCACGAGCAGCACCAGAACGGCACCCGGCAGGGCGGCGTCCAGCACCATGAAGGGCCTGGCCAGTGGCCCGCCCGGGCCGGCGTCGGCGACCAGGGCCAACGCGAGCCGCGCCAAGAGGCCGAACGACCCCTCGGCGACGTACACCAGCCAGGCGGCGACCGCCCCGGCTATGTGCCGGGTCAACGTTCCGATCATCGGCCGGCCTCCCCCGTCGTCAGCGGCCCGCCGCGGTGTGCCACGGCGGCGGTGCCGCGCCCGCCGACGCTAGCGGAACAGCGGCCCGGCATGGGGGCGGTGGCCGGAGCGGACAGCCGCCGACGGGGTGCAGGCCGAGCGGAGGGCCGATCTGGGCGATCCGCCGTCAGCGACCTGCCCCGGGCGCACACGACCAGTCGGCCGAATCGCCGGCAACGGGAGTGGGGACGACGATACGTTCGGGTTGTCGAGCCCGCGGCCGGCCATCCGCACCGGCGTCCGCCGAAAGGAGCATCCGATGGCCCTCTGGGAGGATCTCGCGAGCTGGCGCGGCCCCACCGCCAACCGGGTCCCGAACGGCATGGTGGAGGTTCGCGGCCTGGTGGTACACATCGCCGACGGCACCTATGAGGGCACCATCAGCCACCAGCAGGACCCGGACACCGAAACCTCCTCGCACTTCATCGTCAGTCGTGAGGGTGACATCGCGCAGATGGTCGACACGGCGGACAAGGCCTGGACCCAGCGAGCCGGCAACGGGCACTGGCTCTCGGTGGAGTGCTCCGGGTTCAGCGTCGGCAGCCCGCACCACGCCAGCCATCCCGGCTGGGAGAGGCTGACCGACGAGCAAATCGCCGCCCTCGGCCGGATCTTCGCCAGGGTGCACGAGGAGTGCGGCGTCCCGCTCGCCCTGACGGCCGACACGTCGGGCACAGGCCTCGGTCATCACAGCATGGGAGGCAAGGCCTGGGGGCACGACAAGTGCCCCGGCCCGCCGATCATCGCGCAGAAGCCCGACATCCTGGCCGCCGCCCGGCAGGTCGCCCGTCCGTCCGGGCCCACGCCCTCACCGGGACTCGTCGTACGGCGCGCCGCACCCTGAGACCGCCCCGGGCCGCGCGACTGTCGGTCACCTAGGCGCCGATGCGCTGGGGTGGAACGGTCAGCCCGTAGAGCGCCATCAGTTCCGGGGTGTCGACCCGGCTGCCGTCGGCCACCGAGTCGCAGGAGATGTCGACGATCTGGTCCTTGTGCGCGAGCAGGTAGGGCCGGGCGCCCACGTCCGCGCTGGCCAGGGTGGCGATGCCGGACCAGTGCCGGCGTCCGAACAGCATCGGGTAGCCGCGCAGCCCGTCGTAGGTGGCGCAGACCAGCACGTCGGGGTACGGCAGCGCGACGACCCGACGCACGGCGGTGGCGGTCAGGCCGGGCATGTCGACCGGCACCACCACGACTGCCTCGATGCCCTCGTCGTCGAGCGCGGCGAGGCCGGCCCGGATGGACGAGCCGACGCCGGTCCCCCACGCCCGGTTGATCACCACCGTGGCCTGGCTCAGGTCCGCCGTCTCGCGGACCTGGTCGGCCGCGGCGCCGAGCACGACCACGATCCGCTCGCAGCCCGCCTTGGTCATCGTGTCGATCATCCGGTTCACCAGGGGCTTCTCCCCCTGGTGCAGCAGCGCCTCGGGACCGCCGATGCGGCGCCCCCCGCCCGCGGCGATGATCATTCCTGCGATCCGGTTCAGCTGGGCCCCCTCCACCGTGGAGCGGGCCGTGGCACGAGGGCACGGCCCGCTCCGTCGTACGGACATCGGGAGCAACGAGGAGAAGGCAGACCGGGTAGCGGGGCGAAAAGGGAAAATAGTGCAACCGTTACCGGCCCGGAACCGCACCGCGTCGCCCGTCTCCGGCGTGGCTGGCGCGAAGGTGGGCAGCCCCGTCGAGGCTGTGCGTACGGTCAGGACGGCGCCCCGGCGGCAGCGACCGCGACCGGCATCGGGTCGCGGGGCGGACGCGACAGCAGGCGCGCCAGGTCGCCGTGGGTCCGCGCGAGGAACCCGGCCGCCGTGGCGGAGTAGATCGACATGAGCATGGCCGGCTGGAACGGCAGCAGGCCCGGGCCCGTCAGGGCGGCACGCCGCTCGCCCAGCGACACCGGGCGGTAGGGCACGCCCAACCCGGCGGCGACACCGGCTGCGGTGAGCGCGACGGGCCCGGTCAGCTCGTACGTGCGGCCGCGATGGACGGCCGGGTCGGCGGCCACCCGCACGGCGGCGTCGGCCAGATCCTGTCGGGCCACCGCGGCCAGCGCTCCCGTGCCGAACGGGGCCATGACCGCGCCGTCGACCGGGGCGGCCAGCTGACCGAACAGCTCGGCGTAGAGGCCGTTGCGCAGGATCGTCCAGTCGAGCCGGCTCTCCCGCAGTCGACGCTCCGTCCACCGGTGCGCGAGCGCGAAGGCAAGGTGGTCGCCGTCGCCGACCAGGCTCGTGTAGACCACGTGCCGTACCCCGTGCCGCTCGGCGGCGGCGATCACCCGGTCGTGGCGGGCGACGACGACGTCGTCCTCGCCGTAGCCGGCGGAGACCAGCACCAGCACGCGTACGCCCGCCAGGTCCGGCCCCGCCGGGTCGTCGAAGTCCACGCTCCGCCCGGCGTCGCCGAAGCGACCGGGCGTACGGGTGCCGGCGAGCGGGGCGAGCCCTCGCTCGACCAGCCCGGCGTGGATGAGGGAGCCCAGGTGCCCGGAGGCGCCGGTGACCAGCAGCATGTGGCGAGCCTTTCGGTGGTACCGAATCGGAACTAGCCTCATCGTTGGGAACCACGGACGCGGCCACAAGGAGGCACTTCGATGTCGGCAGGGCACACGGCGGTAACCGACGCGCTGGCGCCCTGCGGCCTGCCCGAGCACCCCGACTGCGGCATCCGAGACGTGCTCGACCGCATCGGCGACAAGTGGTCGGTGCTCGCGATCGTCGAGCTCTCCTCGGGCGTCCGCCGGTTCCGGGAGCTGCAACGGGCCATCCACGGCATCTCGCAGCGGATGCTGACCCTGACCCTGCGCCGCCTGGAGCGCGACGGCCTGGTGCTGCGCACCGCGTACCCGACCGTCCCGGTGACCGTCACCTACGAGCTGACCGAGCGCGGCAGGAGCCTGACCCACCTGGTGCGGCAGTTGGCCGACTGGTCGCTGGCGCACAAGGACGTCATCGCCGAGTCGCGGCACGCGTGGGACGCCGCCAACCCCGGCTCCGCCGTCTCCTGACCGGGGCGGGAACCATCAGGCCGCGTCGGCGTAACAGTCGACGACGGAGAGGTCCAGCGGGAAGCGGACCGGGGTGTCGCCGAAGAGCAGCGCGGCGGCCTGCTCCCCGCACCGGGTGACCGCGTCGGCGACCGCGTCGGCCCGCTCCGCCGGGCAGTGCACGATCACCTCGTCGTGTTGGAAGAAGACCAGTTCGCCGCCGGTGGCGGCGAGCCGGCCGCGCAGCGTCGCCAGCAGGGTCGAGGCCCACTCGGCGGCGGTGGCCTGGATGACGAAGTTGCGGGTGAACCGTCCCCGGGACCGGGCCGCCCGCGCCCGCGGCGACTGCGGATCGTCGCCGCCGTCGGGCAGGTCGGCGTCGGGGTCGCCGAACCCGGCCGTGCCGGGCGGGCAGGTGCGCCCCAGCCAGGAGCGCACCAGCCCGCCGGCCTCCCCCGTGCGGGCCGCCGCCTCCACGTAGCCGAAGGCCGTCGGGTAGCTGCGCCGCAGCACCGCCAGCGCCGGCACCGCCGCCCCGCCGGTCTGCCCGTACATCGCGCCGAGCAGCGCCACCTTGGCCCGGGGCCGGTCGCCGCCGAAGGCGTCCTGGGCGAGGGCGGCGTAGAGGTCGCCGGCACCACCGGCGGCGGCGAGCCGGGCGTCGCCGGAGACTGCGGCGAGCACCCTCGGCTCCAGCTGGCCGGCGTCGGCCACCACGAACCGCCAGCCCGGATCGGCCACCACCGCCCGCCGGATCACCTTGGGGATCTGCAACGCGCCGCCGCCCCGGGTGGCCCAGCGGCCGGAGACGACCCCGCCCGGGACGTACTCCGGCTGGAACCGGCCGTCGCGCACCCAGGCGTCGCGCCAGGCCCAGCCGTGCGCCGTCCAGATCCGGTAGAGCTCCTTGTATTCCAGGACCAGCGGCACCGCCGGGTGGTCCACCCCGCGCAGCACCCAGGCCCGGGTGTTGGGCAGCTCCACCCCGGCCCGGGCGAAGGCCCGCAACAGCTCCGCCGGGGAGTCGGCGTGCAGCTGGCGTACGCCGAACGCGTCGGCGATCCGCGCGGCCAGCTCGGCCAGCCGGCGGGGCGGGCCGCCCACCGGCGACGGCTCACCGAGCAGCTCCGCGAGGAGTCGGTCGTGCACGTCGGCCCGCCAGGGCAGCCCCGCGGCCCCCATCTCCACGGCGATCAGCGCGCCGGCCGACTCGGCGGCGACCAGTAGCCGGAACCGGCCGGGATGCTCGGTGGCGGCGATCCGGGCGAGCTGGTCGGCGTACACCCGGGTCAGTGCCTCGACGCCGGGGCCCGGCGGGCCGGGCAGGGCGTCGAAGAGCGCGGCCTGCCCGTGGCCGGGTGGCGCGGCCGGCCGGGGCGGCGGGTCGGCCGGCACCGGCGCGCCGGTCAGCCGGGCCCAGGCCGCCGCGAACGAACGGGGCTCGCCCCAGCGGCCGGCGTGGCCGAGCAGCAGGGTCTCGGTCAGCTCGACGTCGTGGCAGCGCTCGACCCGCACCCCGGCGCGCAGCAGCGCCGGGTAGACGGTCGCGCCGGAGGCCCACACCCAGCGCGGCCGGTCCGCCGCCTCGCGCGCCGCGACGGCCGCGGCCAGGTCGGTGACCGGCTGCACCGGGCCGACGGGCTGCCCCGCGGCGTCGAGGGTTTGCAGCGCTCCCCCGCCCCGCTCGTCCGAGACCACCGCCACCAGCACGGATGTGATTCTGCCTCGCCCCTGCGACACTCCACCCACCAACCACCCCGGCGGCCCCCGCGCCGGGACGGGTCGGCCGCAGGCGCCGGCGACGAAACGACGGCGCGGTACGGCGGAAACGGGGCGGTGCGGCGGTGCCCGGCTCGCTAGCGTTGACCGGTGCCACCACGGATCCCCCATCCCGAGCCCGGCACCCCGGACATCCGGGGGCCGATGCGGTACCTGTGGTGGTTGGTCCGCTGCCAGCCGTGGCGGGTGCTGCGCGGCAGCCTGTTCGGCACGGCCTGGATGACCGGCCTGGCGGTCCGGCCCTACCTGATCTCCCGCGCCGTGGACGACGGACTGCGGGCCGGCGACAACCGGGCCCTGGCCCTGTGGGTGGCGGCGATCGTCGTCGCCGGCGTCGGGCTGTCCTGGCTGGGCATCATGCGGCACCGCACGATGACCTTCATCCGGGAGGACGCGAAGGCGCGCTCCGCCGCCGTGGTGCTCCGCCGGCTGTCCCGGGTCGGCGCCGTGCTGCCACGCCGGGCCGCAGCGGGCGAGGTGGCCACGGTCGGCGGCACCGACATCGACCGGGCGGCGCAGGTGATGACGGTGACCGGGCCCGGCATCGGCGCGGTGGTCGCATACCTGGTCGTCGCCGTCGTGCTCTGGTCGATCTCGCCCCTGCTCGCGCTCTGCGTGCTGGTGGGCGTGCCGTCGGTCGTCCTGGTCGTCGCTCCCCTGCTGCGCCGGCTGGAGCGGGCGGAGTCGGTCTACCGGCAGCAGCAGGGTGAGCTGACCGCCCGGTCGGGCGACATCGTGGCCGGGCTGCGGGTGCTCGCCGGGGTGGGTGGCCGGGGCCTGTTCGCCCGCCGGTACGCGGCCCGCTCCCGCGACCTGCTCGTCGAGGGATACCGGGTGGGTTCCGTGAACAGCTGGATCGACGCGGCGACGGTGGCCGTCCCCGGGCTGTTCCTCGCGGCGGTGGTGTGGCTATCGGCCCGGATGGCGGTCACCGGCGACATCAGCGTCGGGGAGCTGGTCGCCGTCTACGGCTACGTCGCGACTCTCGTCGTGCCGGTCTGGTTCCTGCTGGAGGGCGGCCACCAACTGATCCGGGGCCGGGTCGCGGCCCGCCGGATCGTCGCCCTGCTCGCCGTCGAGCCGGACAACGTGGGCGGGCCGCGCGACACGCCGGCCCGTGCCCGCGCGGCGACGGTTCCCGGCAGCCGCCAGCCGGCCCGCCCCGCCACCCCGGTCGCGGCCCCCGGCGATCCAGCCGGCCCTGTCCCGGCTCCCGGCGGCCCCGCCGACCTGTACGACCGGTCGAGCGGGCTGACCGTCCGGGCCGGTCGCCTCACCGCGGTGGCCGCCGCCGACCCGGCGGACGCCCTCGCGCTGGCCGACCGGCTCGGTCGGTACGCCGTCAGCGACGCCACCTGGGGCGGCGTGCCGCTGACCGCCGTCGAACTCGACCAGGTGCGGGCCCGCATCCTGGTCGCCGACCACGACGCCTACCTGTTCGCCGGGACGCTGCGGGAGGTGCTGCGCGGGGCTCGCCCCGACGGTGACCGGGAGCGGATCACCTCCGCCCTGCACGCCGCGTCGGCCGAGGACGTCGTCGACGCCCTGCCGGACGGGCTCGACACCCCGCTGGACACCCGGGCCCGGTCCCTCTCCGGCGGCCAGCGACAACGGGTCCGGTTGGCCCGGGCGTTGCTCGCCGAACCGGAGGTGCTGATCCTCGTCGAGCCGACCTCGGCGGTCGACGCGCACACCGAGGCGCGCATCGCCGAGCGGCTGCGCCGCGCGCGGGCCGGACGGACCACCGTCGTGCTCACCACCTCGCCGCTGCTGCTGGGACGGGCCGACGAGGTCGCGCACCTGGTCGCGGGGCGGGTCGCCGCCACCGGCTCACACGCCGACCTGCTCGACCGGGACCCGGGCTACCGGCGGCTCGTGGCCCGTGGCGACGCCGACGCCGAGCAGGCGCTGCGGTGAGCGGGCTGCCGGTCGCCGACCGGGCCACAGTGCGCCGGGCGACCCGGGGCCTGATCGCCCGGGACCGGCGCGCGGTCGGAGTCGTGCTGGCGCTGCACGCCGCCGCCACGGTCGCCGGGCTCGCTCCGCCGTGGCTGCTCGGCAGCATCGTCGACCGGGTGTCCGCGGGGGCCGGCGTCGCCACCGTCGACCGGTTCGCCCTGGCGATCGCTGGGGCCGTGCTGGTGCAGACGTTGCTGTCGCGCTACGCGCAGTACGCCGGCCACCGCTTCGGCGAGCGGGCCGTGGCCCGGCTGCGCGAGGAGTTCGTCGAGCGGACGCTGAACCTGCCCGTCGGCGTCGTCGAGCGGGCCGGCGCCGGGGACCTGGCGACCCGCAGCTCGGTCGACGTGGCCACCGTCGGCCTCACGGTCCGGGACGTGGTGCCCGTCATCGTCATCGCCTCGGTGCAGCTGGTGCTGCTGTTCGGGGCGGTCTTCCTGCTGCACCCGCTGCTCGGGCTCGTCGCGCTGGCCGGGCTGCCGACGATCGCCCTGGTCACCCGGTGGTACCTGCGGCGCGCCGGCCCGGCGTACCTGGCCGAGGGGGCGGTCGCCGCCGAGCTGACCGAGACGCTGACGAGCACTGCGGAGGGCGCCCGTACGGTCGAGGCGCTGCGCCTCGCCGACGAACGGATCGGGCACGGCACCGCGCGCATAGCCCGGGTCTGGGCCGCCCGGCGGAAGACCCTGGCGCTGCGCACGGTGTTCTTCAGCGTGGTGGAGGCCAGTCACCCGCTGCCCGTGGCCGCGCTGCTGCTGGTCGGTGGCCTCCTGCTCGCGCGGGGTGCGGTCTCCCTCGGCGCGGTGGTCGCCGCCGCGCTCTACCTTCAGCAGGCGATCGACCCGCTGGACCGGATCCTCATGTGGACCGAGCAGGCACAGCGCGGCCTCGCCTCGTTCGCCCGGGTGCTCGGCGTCGGTCAGGTGCCGCCGGAGCGGCCCGGTCGGGCCGCCGCGCCGGTGGACGAGCGGCTGGTCGTCCGGGGAGCCCGGTTCGCGTACAGCGGCGGACCCGACGTGCTGCACGGCATCGACCTCGAGGTGCGGCCCGGCGAACGGTTGGCGCTCGTCGGGCCGTCGGGGGCCGGGAAGTCCACCCTGGCGCGGCTGCTCGCCGGGATCGACGCGCCCCGGGAGGGGGTCGTCAGCGTCGGCGGCTGCCCGGTCACCGACCTGGACCCGGCCGAACGCCGGCGGCGCATCGCCCTGGTCACCCAGGAACACCACGTGTTCATCGGCTCGCTACGCGACAACCTCGCGTTCGCCGCCCCGGACGCCTCCGACGACCGGATGCGCGCGGCGCTGGCCACGGTCGGCGCCGACTGGCACGCCCGCCTGCCCGACGGCCTCGGCACCCTGCTGGGCGACGGGGCGCACCAGCTCGGCGCCGCCGAGGCCCAGCAGCTCGCGCTGGCCCGGCTGGTGCTCGCCGACCCGCACACGCTGATCCTCGACGAGGCGACCGCCGCTCTCGACCCGACGACCGCCCGGCGCACCGAGCGGGCCCTGGCCGCCCTGCTCACCGGGCGGACCGTCATCGCGATCGCGCACCGCCTCAACACCGCTCACGACGCCGACCGGGTGGCGGTGCTGGAGGGCGGCCGGATCACCGAGCTCGGCAGTCACGACGAGCTCGTCCGGGCCGACGGCCCGTACGCCGCCCTGTGGCGCTCCTGGCACCCCTGACCCGCCCGGGTCTACTTCACCGCGCCCGAGGTGAGGCCCGACTGGATCTGGCGCTGGAAGATCGCGTACACGATGATCATCGGGAGGATGGCGATGGTCAGGGCGGCGAAGAGGCCGGACCAGTCGGCCTCGTAGCCGGCGTTCACCGAGATGTCCGCGATGCCCTGGGTGAGCACCCACTTCTCCTTGGCGTTGGAGAGCAGCACGAGCGGCAGCTGGTACTGCGCCCACTGGCCGATGATGTTGAAGATCCCCACGCTGATCAGGCCCGGCTTCGCCATCGGCAGCATCACCTGGAAGAACAGCCGGGTGTGCGAGCAGCCGTCGATCATCCCCGCCTCGGCGACCGACGTCGGCAGCGTCTTGAAGAACGCGGTCAGGAAGAACACGGTGAACGGCAGCGAGTAGGCGATGTAGACCAGCACCAGCCCGGTGTGGGTGTCCAGCAGCCCCAGGTTCTTCACCACGAAGAAGAGCGGCACCAGGGCGAGGAAGACCGGGAACGCCAGCCCCGAGACGAACAGGTAGTAGACCGCCCGGTTGCCCCAGAACTTGTAACGCGCCAGCACGTACGCGGCCATCGAACCGAACAGCATGGTGCCGAGGACGCTGAACGTCACCACGATCACGCTGTTCAGGAAGTATCGGCCGACGTTGGCCTTGGTCCACGCCCGGGCGTAGTTCTCGAACCGCAGCTCCGCCGGGAGCGTCCACGGGCTGCTGAAGATCTCCGTGGTGTTCTTGAACGAGGCGAGGAAGGTCCAGAGGATCGGCACGATCACGATCACCGCCCAGACCGCGAGCGCCACGTGCCCGAGGCTGGCGAAGAACCGTACCTCCGAGCGTCGGCCCCCGCCCCCGCGCTTGCCCGCGGCGCCCGGCTTGACGTTCTTCGGCGGTAGTGCCGCCGGTGTCGGCGGCAGCGTCGTCTGCGGGTTCATCAGTACTCCACGCTTTCCCGCTTGGTCAGCCGCAGCGTCAACGCCGCGAACGTGAGGGTGAGGAAGAACAACGCCACGCCCATGGCCGAGGCGTAGCCGTACTTCGAGTAGACGAAGGCGTTGCGGTAGATCTCCATGGCCAGCACCGTGGTCGCGCCGTCCGGGCCGCCGCCGTCCACGGAGAGCACCGAGACGATGGCGAACGCGTCGAAGGCGGCGATGCCCAGGTAGACCCAGGCGACCTGGAGGGTGTCCCAGAGCAGCGGCAGGGTGACCCGGAAGAAGAGCGTCACCCGGCTCGCCCCGTCGATCTCGGCGGCCTCGTAGATCTCGCCCGGGATCGAGGCCATGCCCGCCGAGAAGAGCACCACGTAGAAGCCGACCGCCTGCCAGACCAGCACCGCGATGATCGACCAGAGCGCCAGGTTCGGCCGGATCAGGAAGAGCACCGGGTCGAAGCCGAGCTTCATCAGCACACCGTTGATCAGGCCGGACTCGTTCGGCCGGTAGACCATCTGGAACAGCACCGCGATGATGGCCACCGCCAGGACCTGGGGGAAGAAGAACACCACCCGGTAGAACTTCGACCCCCAGACTCCCTGGCGCTGCCCGCCGCTGCTCTTCCCGCCCACGTTGAGCATGAACGAGAAGAACAGCGCGATGGCGATGGTGATCAGCGGCAGGGCAAGCAGCAGTACGCCGTGGTGCTGGACGGCCTTCCAGAAGTTGTCGTCGTCGAACAACCTCCGGTAGTTGTCGAAGCCCACCCACTGCGGGGCGGAGAACCCCCGCCAGTTGGTCATCGAGATCTGGAACGCCTGCGCGTACGGCGCGATGACGAAGACCACGTACAGCGTGACCGGGACGAAGAGGAACCCGATCACGAACGGATACTTGCCGTGCCGCATGACCCTCACGCCCCGATCAGCGCTTGAACTTGGTGATGGAGCTGTCCTTCTTGATCGCGTCGGCACGCTTCTGGATGCGCTCCACGAAGGCGTCCGCCTTGATCCGGCCGAACATCAGCTCGTTGGTGGCCGTGCGGACCTCCGTGTCGAGCTCCTTGTACCAGCCGTCGAAGTAGATGTTGAACACGTCCTGGCCGGCGGCCTTGAGCGCGGCCTGCGAGCTGGCCACGCCGGGCGGGAAGGCGAAGCCCTCCGAGCCGGCGGTGACCACGGTCGGGGCCTTGACCGTCTCGGTGAAGCCCTTCGCGCCGGCCACCGAGAGCATCTGGCGCATGTACTCCAGGCCGCCCTTGGGGTTCTTGCTCTTGGCCGAGACGAAGTAGCCCTCACCGGCGGTCGCCCGCAGCGCCGTCGCCGGCAGCTTGTCCGAGGCGGACAGGCTCGGCACCGGCATCAGCTGGTAGTCGAAGCCGGACGGGGTGTCCTTCTTCTGCTCGCCCTCCAGCCAGTCGCCGCTGGGGTAGAACGCCAGCTTGTACTGGTTCTGCCGCAGCTGCACGTCGGTGTGCTTGAGCCCCTCGAAGCTCTTGTCGACGTACTTGGCGCCGATCTCGGCCCACGCCGTGGCGGCCTGCTTGACCGCGTCCTGCTGCCAGGCGCCGTCCTCCAGGTTGTCGATGTTCTTCAGCACGTCGGTGCCGCCGATCTTCGCCGCGTGGGTGAGGATCACGTTCCACTGGTAGTACGCGGCGTTCGCACCGGCGTAGCCGTACGGGGTGATGCCCTTGGCCTTGATCTTGTCGAGCAGGGCGGTGAACTCGGACCAGTCCTTCGCCGGCGCCCAGCCGTTGTCCTTGAACAGCTTGCCCGAGTACCAGATGCCGAAGACGGTGGAGACGTAGTACAGGACGTACGGCTTGCCGTTGAAGGACCCGACGTCGACGGTGCCCGGCACCACGGTGTCGCGGACCTTCTTGTTCGGGTCGTCGACCGACGGGGCGTCCCACAGCTCGGTGAGGTCCTGGAGCTGGCCGTCGGCGACCAGGGCGCCGAAGTCCATCATCTTCTCGCCGGAGTTGTTCACGAACTCCGGCGGGTTGCTCGAGGCGAACCGCGGCTGGAGAACGGTGGAGACGGCCTGGGTCGACTGGTGCTTGATCTCGGCCTTCGGGAACGCCTTCTTGTACAGCGGCTGGTGCACGTCGGTGGCGTACTTCTCGCCGTAGCCACCGTTGAAGATGACCACCTCGATGGGGGCGTCCTCGGCCACCCCGAGCGGGTTGGTGGCGCTCTTCTTACCGTCCGCGACCTGCTCGTTCTTCTCGTCGCCGCCGCTGGTCGCGCAGGCGCTCAGCAGGCCTACGGCCGGGGTGGCGAGCAGACCCACGGCGGCGGCCCGGCGCAGCACGGTCCGGCGGCTCAGGTCGGCCGGGTTGTCGGGGGTAATCGACATCGTCGTCTCTCCTTGGGATGTTCGGGTCAGGCGGTCCGCCGGAGGCGCCCGGCGTACCTCGACTCGAGGGCGTGGTTGTGCTCGTCCCCGCCGGGGACGTTGGCGGAGAGGTAGATAGGGGGTACCTCCCCGGCCTGGTGGAACCGTCGTACGACCTCGGCGGTCAGCAGCTGCGCCAGCAGCGCCGCGGTGACCGAGGAGACCGCACAGACCGCGCCGCCGCCCTCGAGCGGCAGCAGTGCGTCGCCGTACGGCGCGCCGTTGTCCAGCACGACGTCGGCGAGGTCGGCGAGGCGCCGGCCGGACGGGTGCCGCGGGGCGACCCGTGCGGTGTGCGCGACCGAGGTGACCGCGATCAGCGGGTGGCCGCGTCCGGTGACCAGCGTCGCCAGCTCGACCACCGAGCCGTTGATGCCGGACTGCGACGCCACCACGAACACGTCCCGCGGCTGCGGGGCCGCCAGCGCGTAGAGCTGGTGGGCGATGGCGGGGTCGCGCTCCAGCTTCGGGTCGGCGAGCACGTCCCGCGGCGCGTCGCCGTGCAGCACCAGGTCGTGCAGGGAGAGCCGGTTGGTGGGCACCAGGCCGCCGGCCCGGGCGACCAGCTCCGCGGCGAACGCCTCGGAGTGGCCGGCGCCGAACGCCTGGAGCACCCCGCCGGAGCGCAGGCTGGTGGCGATCAGGTCGGCGGCGGCGCCGATCGCGTCGGCGCTGGCGTCGACGAGCCGGTCGAGCACCGGGCGGACGGCGTCGGCGTACCCCTGGGCGCTGATCATGCGGTGGCCCCCTTCGCGGCCTTGTGCCCGTCGACGGCCTGGGCGGTACGCCGGAAGGCCGCGTGGGCGCGGTCGTGGGTGCGCTGGGCGACGGCGATGTAGAGCAGGTCGAGCACGACCAGCTGCGGGTGCCGGGCGGAGAGCGCGTCGGGGCGGAAGGTGGTGGCCTGGCTCGCGGTGAGCAGCACGATGTCGGCCAGCTCGGCCAGCGGCGAGCGCGGGAACCCGGTCAGCGCCACGGTGGTCGCGCCCCGGCTGCCCGCCTCGGCGAGCATCTCGATGGTCTCCCGGGTCTGGCCGGTGTGCGAGATGCCGAGTGCCACGTCGCCCTGGCGCAGCAGGGCCGCGCTGGCGAGGCCCTCGTGCACGTCGTTCCAGGCCCAGGCCGCCACCCCGATGCGGTGCAGGCTGAACTGCATCTCCTCGCCGACCAGGGCGCTGCCGCTGGCCCCGAAGATGTTCACCCTCGACGCCCCGGCGATGGCGACGGCGGCCCGTTCCACCTCGGCGAGGTCGAGCAGCGCGGCGGTGTCGTGCATGGCGCGGGTGTCGGCGGCCATGATCTGGTCGAGCACCCGGGAGAGGGGGTCGCTGGGCTGGATCTCGCGGCCGATGTCGACGGTCCAGCCCGCCGAGCGGGCCCGGCCGGTCTCCGCGGCGATGCCGAGTCGCAGGTCGGCGTAGCCGTCGAAGCCCATCGCCCGGCAGAACCGGGTGATCGTCGCCGGGGAGGTGCCGCTTCGCTCGGCCAACTCCACGATCGTCGCCCGGGCGGCGGCCTCCGGGTCGCTGAGCACGTGCTCGGCGACGCGGCGCAGTGCCCCCGTCAGCTCGCCCGCGCCGGCCCGGACCCGCGCCAGCACGCCGTCGGAGCCGACCCCGAGCGCACCCCGCCGGTCGACCGCGCCGGCGTCGACCACCGCGGTCCCCGCGGAGGTGTCCACCTCGTGATCAACCATGGGGCACCTTTCGGAAAAGAGTGTTAACTGTTAGTGGTAAAAGTTCTTACTAAAGGCCCCTCCGTGTCAAGGCTGCGGGCGAAGTTTTCAAACTGTTACCTGGCGCACGGCTCCCGAGCCTGTCCGCCCCTTGCCCACCGCCGCCGGGCCGACCAGCATGAACGCGGCGTCGATCGAGAGGTGGGTGCGGATGTCCGACAGCGTCGTGGTCGGCCTCGACGTCGGGGGTACGTCCACCCGGGCGACCGCCCTGACCCTCGACGGGCGGCGGCTGGGCAGTGGCCGGGCGGGCGGCGGAAACCCCACCAGCCACGGTGCCGAACGGGCTGCGGGCGAACTCCTGGCCGCCCTGCGGGAGGCGCTCGCCGGCGTCGATCCCGCCCGGGTGCGTGGCGGCACGATCGGGCTGGCCGGGGCGGGCCGGTTGCTCGCCGATCCGGCGGGCCGCGACGCCTTCGACCGGGCCTGGCGCGACGCCGGCCTACGCTGCCCGTACGCGGTGCACGGCGACGCGCTGGTCGCGTACGCCTCGGGCACCGCCAGCCCGGACGGCACGGTGCTGATCGCCGGCACCGGGGCGATCGCCGCCGGGGTCCGGGAGCTGCGGCTGGACCGGGTCGCCGACGGTCACGGCTGGCTGCTCGGCGACGCGGGTTCGGGCTTCTGGCTGGGCCGGGAGGCGGTCCGCCGGCTGCTGGCCGACCTCGACCGGGGGCACGCACCCGGCCGGCTGGCGACCGGGGTGCTCACCGAACTGCTCGGCTCCGCCGAGGTGGCGGCCCGCCCCCGGGACACCGTCGACGCCCTGGTCCAGACGGTGACCCGGCGACCCCCCGTGGAACTGGCCCGGCTCGCGCCCCTCGTGGTCGCCGCCGCCGTCGACGACGAGCCGGTCGCTTGTGGGCTCATCGACGAGGCCGCCGCGCACCTGGCGGAGAGCGCGGCGCGGATCCGCCCGGCGGGTGAGGTCTCCCCCATCGTGTTCGGCGGCGGCCTGCTGACCGGCGACACCCCGCTCGCCGCGGCGGTCCGGGTCGAGGTCGGCCGGCGGTGGCCCGACGCGCCGCTACACAGCGCCGGCGACGGCGCCGCCGCCGCGGCCTGGCTCGCCGCCCGCGACCTGCCCGAGGTGACGGATCCGCAGGCCCTGCACGCCCTGCTGGTCCCGACGCGCTGAGCCCACCGGTCGAGCCCACTCCCTCGACCGGTCCACATTCGGATCGCGGAACCTGGTACACGTCGTTCGAATTCGGCCGCACGCCACGTTCCTGTGGCGTCCCGGCACGAACTGAAATAAGAGCCATGCATCGAGGTGCGTCTTCTGGGCTCATCGCCGCCCACCGTCGGCACCCGCCCCCGGGAATTGTTCGGCAATGCCCGCCGACCTCGCCAGGAGCGCCGGCATCGGTGCCCCACGCGCCGGCGCGGATGGTGCTAACTTGGCTGCCGTGAAGCCCGATTCAGGCTGGCATCGCCTCCCCTCGCGTCTTGAAGCCGATCAACTCGTCGTCGACGACCACTACAAGGTGATGAAGCGGTGGGAGACCCCGCTCATGCAACGGATGGCAGAGATCCTGCTCGCGAACCTGGAGCGGACCCGCATCATCGAGGTCGGCTTCGGCATGGGGATCTCCGCAGGTGCTCTCCAGGACCAGAAGATCGAGCGCCACACCATCATCGAACCCCACCCGGAGATGTTCGAGCGCCTGCAGCAGTGGCGGGCCGAGCGCCCCCAGGCTGACATCCGGCCCGTGCACGACTATTGGCAGAATCAGGCAGGCCTGTTCGCGGAGGCCGACGGGATCTTCTTCGACACCTACGCCGAGGATGTGCCCGCCCTGGTCGACGAGAATGTCTCCTTCCTCGTCGAGGCGGCATCGCACCTCAAGCCGGGGGCCGCCGTCGCGCTGTTCTGGATCCTGCCGACCATCGACGAGGTTCAACAGGAAAAACTCTACAGCCACTACCGGCGAATCGTGATCGAGCGGGTTCCCGTGGAGCCGGGGACGACCGGCGTCAACGCGCTCGCCCGCCTGGGCTTTCTTCTCGCCATCATCGCGATCAAGTAGGTCGCCGGTGTCGCTGACCTACGTTGTCTGCGCCACTCCGCGCGTCGGCAGCACCTACCTCTGCGAGGCATTGGGGCGCGTTCGGGGCGCCGGCTCACCGCGGGAGTGGTTCGGCCGTCCACGCATCCACCATCTGGCCGGCACCTGGGACCTGCGGGCACCGCAGTCCACGATGGACGAGCCGCGGCTGACGGACCCGTCGGCGTATCTCCGCAGAGTGCGCGCCGAGGCGGACAGCGGCGGAGTGCTCGCCCTCAAGCTGCACTGGAATCAGGTCGAGTGGTCGCGTGACAACCTCGGTGTCGATCCACTCGCCGTTCTCGATGGCCGGCAGGATGTGCGGTTCATCCGCCTCTACCGCGACGACCTGGTCCTGCAGACGGTGTCCAGCTATCTCGCCGCGGTGACCAAGGAATACGTGCGCTGGGCCGGGACGGGCCACACCGACGACGACGAATTTCGCGACGCCGTGGCGGGGACCCCGGCCTACGACTTCGACGTCCTGTTGGACACCCTGCAGGCGTTGGCGGTCATCGAGCACGGGTGGAGCCCGTTCTTCGCCGAGCGCGACACAGCACCCTACACCCTGAGTTACGAGGAGCTGGACGACGATCTGGCTGGCTCGGTCAACGGTGTCCTTGAGTACCTCGGCCTTCCCCGGCAGTCCGTGGTGACGTCTCCGGTGGTGCGGCAACGGACGGCCACCAATGACGACCTGGCACAGCGGTTCCGGTCCGATCTGGTGAGCAGCGGGGTGGTCGATGCGCTCCCCGCCGACCTGCGCCGCCGCTGCGGCGTGCCGGTGTGAGTGGCAGAGGATGCAGCTGAGGCCCCTGGGCGGGTTGGCCGTCTCCGGCTACGGCCTGGGCACGTGGACGTGGGGCCACGAGACCGACGAGGACTCCGCACGGGAGCAGTTGTGGTGCTTCCTCGATGCGGGCGGCACGCTCGTCGACACCGCAGCCGTCTATACGGACGGTAACGCCGAGCGCATCCTCGGCCGGTTGCTCGCGTCGGTGCCGCGTGACGCCGTCGTCGTCAGCACCAAGGCCGGCGTGACCGCGAACGGCGTGGACACCACCCCCGATGCCCTGCTGGCCCAGCTCGACGCGTCGCTGCGGCGTCTCGGTACGGACCATGTCGACCTGTGGCAGCTGCACGCCTGGAGCGACGCGACACCACTGCCGGCAAGCGTCGAGGCGCTACGTGTCGCACGTGATTCGGGCCGCGCCAGGGCGGTGGGGGTGTGCAACTACACGCCCCGCCAGGTGGACGAGGCATTCGCGGTCGCGGAGCGGATCGGCATGCCGATCAGCGGGGTGCAGCTCCAGTACTCGCTGCTGGTTCGGGCGGCCGAAGCCGTCGCGGAGCGGGTCCGTGCGCACGGTGCGGGGGTGCTGGCATGGTCGCCACTGGCCAGCGGGGTCCTGACGGGGAAGTATCACCGGGGTGTGCCGCCCGGTACCAGAGGCGCTGACCCCAGATACTCGCCGTTCATCGCGCCTTTCCTGTCCGCTCCCGAGGTGCCGGCGGCGCTCGAGGTACTCGACCTCGTCGCGGGGGCGCTGGGCCGCAGCTGCGCCGAGGTGGCGCTGGCCTGGGTTCGCGACCGCCCGGGGGTCGCCGGTGTGCTTCTCGGCGCACGTGACGCCGACCAGGTGCGGGCCCAGCTCGCCAGCGTCGACCTGGAGCTGCCGGCGGAGGTGGCCGACCTGCTCACCAGCTCGGTGATGCCGATCGGATGATCACTGGTGCTGGCCCGACGCCCGTTCGGCGAGCATCCGGTGGAGTTCCTCGACGGTGTACTCGACGGGGGGCGCCTCGCGACCGTGTTCGTCGGCCCCGGGTAGCGGCCGGCACCGGGGCGGTCTGCCTTCGCTCTTCGGTAGGAACTCGTAGTCCCGGCAGACCACGATGCGCAGCTGTTCGCGGCGATGACGGGTGATGAGGGCCGGGCACATGCCGAGCGAGTAGACACCGCAGTCGAGGTGCAGGGGCGGCTCCTTGAAGGTCACATCTTCGCTGTATCCGACGAAAATGATCAGGTCGTCACGGGCGATGTCGAACCCGCACGCCTGACACCGCCGCTCCACCATGCAGAGCACGGACTTGCCGGTGTCCACGAGTTTGAGCACGGGTGCTCCGGTCTCGTCCCGGAACGCCACGTGTGTGGCGAGGAACCCTCTGTGGTCCGCCTCGCCGTGCATCCCCGCGAGCAGGCGATCCGGGGGTGGAACTGATCGTCTCGACACGAGCGGGTCCTTTCAGGAGGAGGCGTCACGGCACCTGGTGGAGTGCCTTCAGTGCCCAGGCGCAGACGAGCGCCGCCTTTCGCTTACGTGCGTCGCGGTCGGTGCTGCCGCCGTGGCCGGCTGACAGGTCCGTCGACAGCAGGAACGGTCCGCCGTGGGCCTGCTCGCGCAGGCGGGACACGTACTTGAGCGCTTCGTGCGCCCCGACCCTGCTGTCGTTCAGCGCGGCGAACACCAGCACCGGCGGGTACTCGCGGGAAGAGATGTTGTCGTAGGGCGCGTAGGCGCTGATGGCGGCGTAGGCGCGCGCGTCGGCCAGCGGGTTGCCCCACTCCGCCCGGTCGACAGTGGTGAGCGCCGCCTCGGAGTCGAGCAGGGTGCCGAGCGGGTCGAGGAACGGAACGTCGAGCACCAGCCCGGCGAACGATTCCGGCGAGGTGTTGCAGGCGGCAGCCGCGACGAGGGCACCGGCGGACGCGGCGCTGGCGACGACGCGCCCCGGTGGCAGGTCACAGGTTCGGACGAGTGCCTCCACGCAGGCCAGGTAATCGTTCACGCTGGTCGCCTTGTGCTCGCCACGGCCAGCCTCGTGCCAACCGGGTGGCCCCTCTCCCCCACCGCGGACATGAGCGAACGCGTAGATGCCGCCACGGTCGAGGAACGGCAGCCGCGCGGGATCGAAGTCCAGCGGTACGACGGCACCGTAGGCACCGTAGACCTCGAGCACCGCGCCCGGTGGCGGTGGCGCACCAGCGCTGCGACGTTGCCGCACCACGGTCAACGCCACCGCCGTCCCGTCACGGCCGTGGGCCACCAGGTCGAGTTGTTCGTACCTGGCCGGATCCCAACCGGGAACCACCGCCCTGTCCACGATGTCGGTGCTGCGGCTGTGCGGGTCGTACGCCGCGGTGATCGGCGGGCAGACGACCGAGGAGGCGGTGAACCGTACGAGCCGCGAGTGGTGGTCCGGATTGCCGTTCACACTCACCCACGTCGTCGCGGCGGGCAGCGCCAGGTCGGTCACGACGTTGTCGGCGTCGATGACCCGTATCCCCCGGTGGCCGGGCGAGTACGTCTGCAGGACCACGTGTCCGGCGAACGCGTCGACGGTCAGCAGCTTCGTCTCCCGCGCGTCGCCGAACACCACCTCGGTCGGCTCTGCCGGGGCCCCGGCCGGGCAGTGCCACAGCCGGGAGGTCTCGTCACCGGAGTTGGCCAGGATCCAGAACTGCCCCTCCCGGTGGTCGGCCTGGAGATGCGTGCCGGCACGTCGTGCCGGCCCCAGGAGGAACGGTTCGGACCGTGGCGCCAGTGCGTCGATCACGGAGATCTGGTTGCCGACGTGGCTGTCCGACTCGATGAAGACGTACCTCTCACTACGTGACAGGTCGACGGTGAGCCACGACGACTCGTCCGGCTCCTCGTACACCAGGGTCCGCTCGCCCGTCGCCAGCGTGAGACGCCATACCTGGAAGGCCCGGCCGGTGGCGTCCGTGACGAGGTGGAAGTAGTGCTCGCCGGCGGCGTCCCAGGCGCCGCCGTACGTGACCCCGTCGACCTGGACGGGCAGCTCGGAGCCGGCGGCGACGTCCCGGAAACGCAGGTGGAACCGCTCGTCGCCGACAAGGTCGACGGCGTACGCCAGGAGCCGACCGTCCGGCGAGACGTCGTAGACACCGAGCGCGAAGTGCGGCTGCCCGGCTGACAGCGCGGCCTCGTCGAGCACGACCTGTTCGGTCTGTGGCACGGCCTCGCCCGAGTCGGGGTCGACCAGGCTGCGGCAGCGGAGCACCGCCGCGGACCCATCGGCCGTACGGCTGTAGTAGAGCCACTGCCCCTTCGCGACGGGCACCGAGCGCGTGCCCTGCGGCGTCCAGGACCTGATCTGCGCCTCGGCGTCCGCGGCCGTGCTCTCCAGCGGCTCCAGGATCGCCGTGGTGTAGGCGTTGTTGGCCTGGACGACGGCGAAGACCTCGGGGGTGAACAGGTCTTCCATCCACTGCCACGGGTCGCTGCGGGTCTGCCCGTGGTGCCGGGCGAGGTGCTCCCTCGGCGGTGCAGCGGGTGGGTCGACGTCGGCCACCCTCCAGGTCGCCGCGACGCGGGCGCCTTCACTCATAGAGTTCCCTCAGCTCACGCATCTCCTGCACCACCTCCGGCCACAGCTCGTCCGGCCCGGACAGGGCGCCCTCGATGCCGAAGATGTTGCCGAAGGGATCGCGGAACTGGGTGATCTGCCTGCCACCCTGCACGGCCAGCGGCCGGTGTATCTCCAGGCAGCCCCGGTTGGCGAGTTCACGGCGGGCGTCGTTGAAGTCCGCCACCCACAGGTACGGCAGCGGCGAACCGCCGGGAGGATTGCGTTCGTCCGTCGGGGAGAACACGATCTCTACCCCGGCCAGGTCGATCGACGCCGAACGGGGGAAGCGGACCAGCGGCTGCCGCGTGAGGTTGGCCCACCAGTGCGCGATCGCAAGCCATTCCTCGGAGAAGATGACGACGGACGAGACGCGGCTGATCGATACCGTCATGAGGTCCCACCCGGTTCCCGCACCTCGAGCAGTGCCGCTGGCGCCCACCCGGCCACGAGCGCGTTGGCCTGGGATATCAGCACACGTCTGAGGAGCTGCGGTCGGGCGACGCTGAACAGGTCCGCCAGTGTCCGCCGGACGTCTTCGGGATCCGCGTCACGGCTCCACACGTGGGACGACGCGAACACGTCCGCGGCGTACAGCTCACCTCGCAGGATGGCGACGAAATCGTCGAAGCAGAGGGTGAGTCCACACGGGAACCGGTCCCGGGCCGTCTCGGCGGCTTCATACAACGGCACGAACCCGGACCGCGTGACGTCGAGCGCGTACTGGCAGCGGGTACCCGCCGGACCTTCGATGAGGGTGAGCAGGAAGGTCTTGGGCCCGAGGCCGTCGTGGGTGCCCTGCGCCCAGTGCGCGCGCCGTGGACCGCCCGGCGGGTACAGCGTCAGGTCCCTCGCCAGGCCGGGAAGCTCGTCGAGCACGAGTTCGTGGCGGTCGCGTCCTTCGCGGTCGCTTCTCGGCCGTGCGGACAGGGGGAGCACGAGCTCACCCAGCTCCTGTTCGTGGCCGGGCGAGACCCACTCCGCGGCGGCTGCCGGCTTCACGACCACGTCGATGTCCCAGGCGTCACCGGCACGGACCACGCACGGTGCGGCGGCCCCGGGCCCGGAGCCCTGCGCCACCCAACCGTCGAACACCGACCGGTCGACCGCCGGGTGCCGCACGCCGCTGCCAAGGTGCAGCCCGTCGCCATCTGACGCGGGCGCCCGCTCGGCCCCGCCGTGGCGCACCTCGAACACCGAGCCCTCGTCCGAAGGCACTCCATCGGCTCGACAGGGACCGTCGCCGCGCAGGTAGAACGCCGATGGGCAGCCGGTTTCGCGGACCATCAGCCCGGCGGTCGGCAGGGCCGCGGTACTGACCGGCGCTGGCGCCACGAATCGCAGCACGAGGTCACCGACGGAGACGTCGTGGTCGACGTACCCGCGGATCGCGACGAACCCCAGGACCTCGATCGCTTCGGCGGCCACCGCCGGCAGCAGCGGGCTCACCACCACCAACACCTGCCGATCGAGCTCGTGGAGCGTCTGCAGGTCCAGCTGTTCCGGGCGGGCACCGGTGATGACCACCGCGTCGACCGGCGGCATCGCGCCGTGGTCGAGGTGTCTGGGTGGGTGGAACACGTAGCGGTAGGAGTCGGTCCATCCCACGTCATCGAGCCAGGCCGGGTCCACCGCCACCCTGACCCCGCCGGTGGAGTGGACGCGCCAGCTGCGGCCACCCTCGAAGATGGCCTTCACCGCGGTTCTCCGTCAGCCTCGGACAGGTAGACGGCGTGCAGCAGCCGGGTGGCGGTGGCGTCCCGCCAGGATGCGGTGAGCGAGGGCATCTCGTTCGGCTGGGGCCACCACACGGCGACTTCCGTGTCGGCGGGGGCGGGCGCCACCATCATCGGCAGGTCCCTGTAGAGCACCGGTTCCAGGCCGAGGAGACGATTGGCTTCCGGGTGCCGCCCGGTTCCGCTCATCGCCCCACACCCTCGACCGCCAGATCGGGCACCCGTTCCTCCTCCATGCCCAGCCGGCGCAGCCCTGGCAGCGGAAGCACCATCAGGGTCGACACCACCAGGATCACCGTCGCCACCCAACCCAGGGTGGCGGGACCCAGCCTCTCCAGGAGCCAGCCGGCAAGGAGGTATCCCACGGGCATCAGACCGAAGACGGTCAGCTGATCGATGGAGAACACCCGCCCGAGCCGCCCACGCGGGACGGTCCTCTGCAGAGCGGTGGTCCACAGCACCGCGAACGTGGCCAGTCCGAACCCGGTCAGCGCGGAGGCGACGAGAATCAACGCCGGATGCCCGTCCATCGCCAGCAGGACGGTCTGCGGAAGCTGGAGCAGCAGCACGAAGGTCGCCACCCAGCCCGGCGAACGCGTACGGATCGACGAGGCCAGCATCGCGCCCAGGAAGGCCCCGCCCCCCTCAGCCGCCGAGATGTAGCCGAACCAGCCCTCGGGCCCGGTCAGGATGGGCAGCATCACCGCGACGGGTGCCGCCACCATCGCCATGTGCAACGTGCCCTGCAGCATCACACCGGCCATCCACGGCAGCCGGATGACGTACGCGAAACCGTCCTTGATGTCGGCTGCGAGCGACGAGCCCTGGCCCTCCGGGCTGGGCGCTGGCTCGTTCAGTCGGAGCAGCGTGACGATGCTGACGAGGAAGGTGACGATGTTGATTCCGAGCGCCCAGGTCGGGCTGAACGCCGCTGCCACGGCCCCGCCGAGCGCGGCGCCGACGATGACACCGAAGCGGTTCACCAGGGACCGCAGGCCGTTGGCGCTCGCCAACATCTCCTCGGGCACCAGCGACGGCAGGATCGCCCCGTACGCGGGACGGTAGAAACCGCTGCCGATGCCGAGCACCGCGGCCAGCACGCCGAGCACCACCAGCGGCGCGTCGTTGCCGACGAGGATGATGCCCAGAACGGCGGCGGCGCGGATCAGGTCAGAAATGATGATCATGCGAGAGCGGCGGTGCCGGTCCGCCAGGGCACCACCGATCAACAGCGAGACGACGCCGCCCAGAGCCGTCATCCCGAGTACCAGACCCACCGCCTGAGCGGCATCCTCGCGTGGCAGCAGGAACAGCGCGACCGCCACGGTGTAGAGGGCGTCACCGACGACGTTGGTGAGCTGGCCGATCCAGACCCGCCGGAACTTCGGCAACCGCAGCGGAGTGAGAAGGGACGCGTTGAACATCAAGTTACCTCGGAAGTAGCGGGCCGTAGCCGATGCCGCTCATGAAATTCGCCGTTGGCCGTGTCGATCAGCAGGTCCACGCTCTCCTTCAGCGCCAGCGAAGCCCGGATCAGACCTTGGAGCAGCGCAACACCGTCCGGCTGGTGCCAGTCGCCCGGCATGCCACCCGGTTCACGGGACAGAAGACGTTGCGCCAGAACATCTGCCGCCTGATCCGGATCCTCCAGATGAGGACAGACCAGGACGGCGAAATCCGCCCGGTCGAGGGCGCTACGGAGCATACGTTCCTCGATCGACCCGCCGCGCTGGAGGGCGACGCCCCCGCCCGTGTCGACCACCCCCTCGGTGGCCGTGACCGCCTCAGCCAGTGCGCGCACCTCGTAGCGGGCGGTATAGGCGTGCCAAGCGGAAAGGCCACCGCTGGCGTACGCGTCATCGGCGGCCTGCTCGGTGTATCCGAACCTTCCGTACCAGCGCGGAGGATCCTCGTCGAAGCAGGCGACCTCCAGGCCCCGGCGAGCGGCCAGGACACCAGCGACAGTCGACTTGCCTGCGGCAGGTGGACCCACGACCACTATCGCCACGCAAGGGCCCGTACGTTGCGGTAGAGCTCGGCGGCCAGTTCCGGCCGCACCTGCTCGCTGTAGTAGCCGTACAGGAAGCCCACGGGGCTGTCCATCTTCTCGCACAGGTACCACTGGCGCATGCGGCTGACCGCGAGTTCCCAGATGTGGATCCTGCCCCGGAGTACGGCGACAAGGTCCACAGCGTTGACATCGATGCCGGACGGCACGGAGAACAGGCAGTCGCGGAGGTCCAGCGGCTGCTCCTCGAAACGGCCGTTGTTGAAGTTCAACACGAAGGTTCGGCCGTCATCCGCCTCACCGGAGGCGTCGAAGCCGCGCAGGTGGACAGCGAACCTGTGCGGGCCGACCGGCTTGTCGAGATAGGTGTTCTGGGTGATCAGGTGCCGCCCCAGGTTCGCCTGCATCAGCAGCGGAGCCATGAGCTGGAGTTCCGACTCGACGAGAGCCCGGTCCTCGTCCGCGAGCTGTTCGTCGAACAGGGGCAGCAGCGGCTCGGACAGGTCCGGCTCGGCAACGGCCTCCTTGTCACTGGGGGCGACGGGACGCGACGGCTCGGCAGGATCGATCCATTCCGCCTGGCTGTAGCGCACCTCCGTCCCGTCGTCGACCAGCACGGTCTGGCCGGGACTCATTCCCAGCACCCGGGTGGTCAGCGAGAGCCGGCTGGCGATACCGGCCAACTGCTCGAAGTTTCCCCACAGGAACTCACCGTGCTTGGCGGGAACCTGCACGTAGCCGCCACCGCTGAAGGTCACGTACCGGACCGAGGGGAAGCTCGCCACGACGTCGGACAGCACCCCGTGCAGCAGGCGGAGGCCGGTGACCTCAGCGAAGTCGGCACTGCCGAGCGGCAGCATGTTGTCGAACGCGCCGAGGTGACCCGCCGGCGGCACCTGCCCGTTGTGGGTGGCCACGACGATGTCCGGATCGCATCCGCCTTCCAGCGAAGGGGGCGCGATCGACGTGTCGGACTGGATGAAGACTCCGCCGACCCTCTCCTCCGCATGCCGCACGAAGACGCTGGCGACACGGTTCTCCCACATCGGCGCATCCGGGCCGCCCGGGACGAACACCACGTCGACCGCGCCGATCCTCTGCACCGCGCCGAGCTCGACCAACTCGACCTGGCGGCCCGCCTCCTCCAGGGCGCGAACGCACACCTTCGGCATCATCCGTGGCATCAGAATCCGGGTTTCCGGAGGCAGCAGGTCCAGCGAGTTGAGGTGGAAGTGGTCCAGATGCTCGTTGGTGACCAGCACGGCATCCAGCGACGGCATCTTCTCCACCACCACCTGGCGCGCGGGATGGATCTCGAAACGCAGCCTGTCCGAGTGGCCGAAGGAGTCGGTCAGCACCGGATCGACGAGGACACGGGTATCCCCGATCTCCACCAGCCACGACTGGTGGCCCAGGAACGTCAGGGATGCGGGGGACATCAGGCGTTCTCCTTCTCGAGGTACTCGAGCTGCTGCTGGTAGACCCGGCACGACAGGTCCGGCCGTACCTGCTCGCCGAGGGCGTCGTAGAACAGCGCCACCGGCGAGGACAGCGCGTCTCCGTCGAACCACGTGCGCATCGCGATGCCGACGACGTCCCAGTACTGCAGGTCGCCACGGAGTACGGCGGCGAAGTCGACGGCGTGGATGAAGATTCCCTCGGGGTACGCGGCGACAGAGTCGTCAAGCGGCAGATCCGCTGCCTCCTCGAACGCCCCGGCGGCCAGATCGAAGCGAAAGCTGCGGTCCGGACGGGTCAGATACTTGAGCTTGAGGACGAACGGGTGTGCCGACGGCGAAACGGCCATCCGCCGGCCGAAGTCACTGAGCAGCAGGACGCGGCTCAGATACGTAAGCTCGCGTTCGATGCAGGCCAGCGCCGCGTCCTCGGATTCTTCGTCGGCGTTCTCGATGCAGCGCATGGCGATGCTGTCCCGCCTGGCCAGAAAGCTCTCCCGCCGGTGGATCAGCTCGGCGAAGCGGTCATGGTCGACGCCGAGCCACGACAGCTCCCCGACCTTCTCGATGCCGTGCTCACGCACTTCGACGACGTCGCCGGGAACGGGACCCACCACATCCATGTGCCGCACCAACTGCTTGGCCAGGCGCGCCATCTCCTGCTGCTCCGAGAACGGGAACGGGCCCATCTGCTCGTAGTCCTTCAGGAATCCGCCGCCGCAGAGCAGGATGTGTGCCCCGCGGAAGATCTCCGACTGCTCCACCGCCGAGGCGACAACTTCCCCCAGGATGTCCAGGCCCGGAAAGCCCTGACCGCGGTAGCGGACGGCGGTCTGCCCGGCGGGCCGGTAGCAGTCCAGCGACCCGAACACACCGGGCGGGGTCACCTGCGCGTTGTTGCTCATGGCCACCACGCCGGGAGCCGGCAGCCGTCCCGAGGAAACGGCGTCGATGAAGTCGGTGGAGGTGGCGGCGTCGATTCCCAGGAAGACGCCGCCCCGGTCCGGCTCGGACGCGTCGAGCACGTAGACCTGCGACACGCGGCTCTCCCAGAGCACCGTGTCGGGGCCAGGGGGGAAGAGGGTGACGATGACCGACCCGAACCTGGTCGGCTCCCCGAACGGCAACCGGGTGACGGTCAGGCCGAGCGACTCGATGCAGTCGACGACGGTGTCGATCATGGTGGGCCCGACGATGACGGGCGTCGACTTGTCGAGCTTGTTCAGGGAGGGCAGGTGAAAGTGGTCGGAGTGCTCGTGACTGATGATCACGGCAGCAGGCGGTGGCATCCGGTCGACGTCTATCAGTCGCGGCGGATAGATCTCGACCGGGCTCGAGGTGTACTCCTCACCGTAGCGGCGGTACAGGATCGGATCCACGAGGACCGGGGAATCCTCGGCCCCGAGAGCAAAGCCGTTGTGTCCAAGGAAACCGATCTTCATATCGCCTCTTCCAAGGGCTGCGATGGGCACGGTGACCAGGGCGGTGGGCGACGTCAGACGTCACCCACCGCCACGGCACTAGCGGGTGTAGGTGACGGTCCCCATGTGAACGCGGGATCCGCCCGCCTTGGCGGTGGTCGCCTTCGGCGTGACCTTGCCGACGGCCTGCTTCAGCGCGTCGAGGTCGGCCTTGGTGATGGGCTTCGCTTCCTTCTTCATGCTCACCTCCCGTGCGTGGATCGGCAGCGCTCCGCCATGCGGACCCGCAGGTCTTCACGCGAGCAACTGCACCTGCCTGTTCCTTTTCGGAGCAGCCGGAGGCGACCATGGAAGTCTTGCGACGAACCGCTGATCGACTCATGACTGCCTATGGGCGAGTGTTTCATCGATCGACAGATCCCGCTATACCATCAACATCAACAAGGGATCGCGGGCGCGGCGCACCGGCATCGGTGACACCGCCGTACCCGCCCCCACCAGCCAAAAGGGCTCCTGCGGCGCAGTCCGCCACGTCGGCGCCACCGCCGCGACTCAAGCCGTTTACAAGCGTGCGTGTAGTGGCAGCCCGACGCGGCGGGAGCGGCTCGTCCGCTGGACCTCGATCAACCGGAACGTGATCGAGCGGCCGGGTCAGCGCGTCGCGTGGAGGCACACCACGGCCGCTCGTGTGCGCCGGTGTGCCGTGGCACCGCAGCCGCGGTCCGTCGCAGACGTACGACCTCGCCGCGCCGGCGGCGGGCCCGGCCGCCCTCGCCGCGCGGCAGGCGACGTCGCGCGGGAGCGAGCCACGGGGCCGGCGCCCTTCTGCCCGTCGAGGCGGGTGCGGCCGCCGGCGCGCTCGACAAGACCTGATCGGTAGCGGACGCGACTACTTGAGCTGGCCGGCGGTCAGGCCGGACTGGACCTGGCGCTGGAAGAGGATGTAGACCAGCAGCACCGGGACCACCGCGATGGTGAGGCCGGCGAAGAGCTGCGCGTAGTCGCCGGCGTAGCCCTGGTTGACCGAGAGCGCGGCGAGCCCCTGGGCGAGCACCCACTTGGACTCGTCGCCCTGCATGAGCACCTGGGGCAGCAGGAACTGGTTCCAGTGGCTGAGGAAGTTGAAGATCGCGACGCTGATCAGTCCCGGACGCGCCATCGGCAGCATCACCTGGAAGAAGAGCCGGAAGTGACCGCAGCCGTCGACCAGTGCCGCCTCCGCGACAGCCGTGGGCAGGGTACGGAAGAAGGCGGTCAGGAAGAACACCGTGAACGGCAGCGAGTACGCGGCGTAGACCAGGATCAGCCCGGTCCAGGTGCCGAACAGGCCGGCGTTGCGCACCACGAAGAACAGCGGCACCAGGGCCAGGAAGACGGGGAACATCAGCCCGCCGACGAACAGGTAGTAGACGACCTGCTTGCCCCGGAACTCGTAGCGCGCGAAGACGTACGCGGCGGTGGCGCCCATCAGCATGGTCAGGGTGACCGAGCCCGCGACCACCACCAGGCTGTTCAGGAAGTACTGGCCGATGTGTGCACCGCTCCACGCGCGCGACCAGTTGTCGAAGCGCAGCGCGCCGGGCAGCGACCACGGGTCGGCCAGGATCTCCGCGTTGCTCTTGAACGAGCTGATGAACATCCAGAGCAGCGGCAGTACGGTCAGCGCACCCCAGAACAGCAGGAAGCCGTGCGACAGCACGTTGGCGACGCCGAGTTCGCGGCGTACCGGGCGGTCGGCGGGGCCGGGAGGCTCGTCGGGCAGCGCCACGGACGCGGGCTTGTCCAGAGTCGTCACGAGTACTCGATCCTGTCTCGCTTGCTGGCCCGCAGCGCCAGCACCGCCACCGTGAGGGTCAGGAAGAACATCACCACGCCGATCGCCGAGGCGTAGCCGAACTTGGTCTCGCTGCCGAACGCCGTGTCGTACATCCGCACGCCGATGACGTCGGTGGAGAAGTTGGGACCGCCGTTGGTCATCAGCTGCACCAGGATGAACCCGTCCAGGGCGAAGATGGCCAGGTAGACCCAGGCGACCTGGACGGTGTCCCAGAGCAGCGGGATGGTCACCTTCCACAGCGTGGTCAGCCGGGAGGCGCCGTCGAGCATGACCGCCTCGTAGATCTCCTTGGGGATGGCCGACATGGCTGCGCCGAAGAGCACCACGTAGAAGCCGACGTTGCTCCAGATCATCACGGCGAGCACGCACCAGAAGGCGGTCCGCGGATCCCCCAGCCAGGTGGGCGCGCCCAGACCGATGCTGTTCAGGGCGCTGGTGAGCAGGCCCTTGTTCGGGTGGTAGACCTCCTTCCACAGCAGCGCGATGATCACGACGGAGAGCACCTGGGGGAAGAAGTAGACCGTGCGGTAGAACGACGAGCCGCGCACCCCGCTGACCCCCGCCCGGCCCTTGCGCCCGCCCATGTTGAGCATGGCGGCGAAGAAGAGGCCGAGCACGATCGTCAGCACCGGAACCAGCGCCAGCAGGATCGCGTTGTTCTTCAACGCGTTCCAGACGTAGTCGTCGTTCCAGAGCGTCTTGAAGTTCGCCAGCCCGACCGAGTTGGCGTCGGCCGAGTAGCCGAGCCAGTCGGTGGTGGAGATCTGGAACGCCTGCAGGTACGGCGACACGACGAAGATGACGTAGAGCAGCACCGGCGGCACCAGGAAGGTGACGATCAGCGGGTACTTGCCATGTCTCACGATGAGGTCCTACCTCTTCAGCGGCGGTCCGGTGAGGGCGGGGCGGTCCGCCCCGCCCTCACCGGCCGGGGTGTCAGGCGGCCCGCTTGTACTTCTTGATCGAGCTGTCCTGGGCGATCGAGTCCGCGCCCTTCTGGCACTGGTCGAGGAACTCCGCCGGGCCGATCCGCCCGCTGAAGAACTCGCCGCACGCGGCGTCGATGAGGTTGCGCTCCAGCTTGCGGTAGTAGTTGTTGTAGACCCAGTTGAAGCCGTTGCTGCCGGAGGCCTCCAGCGCCTTGACGACCGTGTTCAGCCCGAACGGCAGCTCGACGCCCTCGCTGGCACCGGCCACCACGGTCAGGCTGGAGACCTTCTTGGTGAAGTCCTGCGCGCCCTTCTTGGAGAGCATGACCCGGAAGAACTCCAGGCCGCCGGCGACGTTCTTGGCCTTCGCCGGGACCATGAACGGCTCCCCGGCGGTGCCCCGGACGGCCTCGAACGGCAGCTTGTCGCCGCTGCCCAGGCTCGGGGTCGGCTGGATGGTCATGTTGAACCCGGCCGGCGTGACGTCCTTCTGCTCGCTCTCCAGCCAGGAACCGCAGGAGATGAAGGCCGCCTTGCCCTGGCACCACGCGGTCTGCGACTGCTTGTGGTCGAGGCCGGGCGAGCCCTCGAGGATGAACTTGTCCTTGACGATCTGGTGCCAGGCGTCGGCCGCGGTCTTCATCGCGTCGGACTTCCAGGCGTTGGGCTCCAGGTTGTCGATCGCCGTGGCGACCGAGGGGCCGCCGAACTTGATGGCGGTCGAGATGACCGGCCAGCTCATGTAGCGCGGGTGCGCGCCCGCGTACGTCCAGGGGGCGATGCCGGCGGCCTTGATCTGCTTGCACAGCGCGATGTGCTCGTCCCAGGTCTTGGCGTACTCCCACTTGCGCTCGGTGAAGAGCTTGGTGGAGTGCCAGATGCCGTAGACGGTGTAGGTGTAGTTCATGACCAGGAACTTGCCGTCGTACGAGCCGACCTCGACGGCGCCCGGCAGCAGGGTGTCCTTGACCGTCTTGCCCGGGATGTCGAGGCTCGGGGCGGCCAGCAGCTCGCCCAGGTCGGCGATGGCGTTCTGCGACACCAGGCCGTTGAAGTCGATCTGGTTGGCGCCGGAGTTGTTGACCACGTCCGGCGGGGTGTTGTCGACGAAGCGCGGCTGGAGGGTCTTCGCGATCTCCTGCGTCGCCGAGTGGTTGATCTTCACCTTCGGGTACTTCTCGGTGTACATGGCCTCGTGGGCCTTCGCGTACTCCTCGCCGAAGCCGCCGTTGAAGATCACCACCTCGAGGGGCGCGTCCTCCTTGACACCGAGCGGGTTCTGCTCGCTCTTGGTGCCCTTGTAGGTGCCGGCGTCGCCCTTGTCGTCGTCACCGCCGCCCGTGGCGCAGCCGGTCAGCAGGCCGGCGGCGGGGGTGGCCAGGAGGCCGGCGGCGGCGGTGCGCCGCAGGATGTCACGCCTGTTCATGGTCTCTCCTCGGATCGGTCCGGGCGGTCGCCGGATGGGGGATGGTGACCGCCGCACGAGGCGCAGGGGGAATTTGTCTTCAGTTCGCAATATGTTGCTGAAGAATTTCTACGGCAGGAGGGCGCGGACTTCAACCCCCGGGGACCGAACCGTTATCAGCAGCGGCCAGTCCACGCCTGACGTACCCTCGGGGCCATGCGCCGCCTGCGGCAACTCGCCGCGCGCACCCCCGCTGGTCGGCAACGTTACGTCGACCTGCTCCGGGCGCTCGCGATCGGCATGGTCGTTCTCGGCCACTGGGCGGTCGCCACGATCGGCGAGGACGCCGCCGGCCGGCCGACGGGGCGCTCGGCGCTGCCCGACCTGCCGTGGGCGTACCCGCTCACCTGGGTCGCCCAGGTCATGCCGATCTTCTTCCTGGTCGGCGGGTACGCCAACGCCGCCTCGCTGGCCGCCCGCCGGGCCGCCGGCGTCGACGCCACCGCGTGGCTGCTGGACCGGGGCGCCCGGCTGCTGCGCCCGACGACCGCGCTGCTGCTGGTGATCGCCGGCGGCGCCGCGCTCGCGTCGCTCGTCGGCGTCGGGGCGACGCTGGTGCGTACCGTCGCCTGGTTCGCCACGATCCCGCTCTGGTTCCTCGCCGCCTACCTGATCGTGGTGCCGCTGACCCCGGCGATGCTCGCCCTGCACCGGCGCTTCGGCCTGCTCGTGCCGGCGGCGCTGGCCGCGTTGGTCGTCGCCGGCGACGTGGGGCGGGCGCTGGGCCCGGCGGAGCTGGCGCTGCCGAACTACGTCCTCGGCTGGCTGGCCGTGCACCAGCTCGGCATCGCCTGGCGCGACGCCGACGCCGGGCGTCACGACGCCCACCCGGACGGGACGGGCGGGCACCCGCCACGCCCCGCGGCCGCGCGCGACCGGGCGGGGCCACGTCGGCTGCCGCTGTCGCGGCGCGCGGGCGCGGCGGCGCTGCTGGGCGGCCTGGCCGCGACGGTGCTACTGACCACCGTCGGACCGTACCCGGTGAGCATGCTCAACGTCCCGGGCGAGCGGCTGGACAACGCCGCCCCGCCCAGCCTGGCCCTGCTGACGCTGACCGCCGCCCAGTTCGGGCTGATCCTGCTGCTGCGCGACCCGGCGGAGCGCTGGCTGCGCCGCCCCCGCCCGTGGCAGGCGGTGATCGCGGTGAACGCCGTCGTGCTCACCGTCTTCCTCTGGCACCTCACCGCCGCGATCCTGCTGGTCGGCGCGCTGGACGCGGCCGGGAGGCTGCCGACCCCACCCGCGGGGTCGGCGGCCTGGCTGGCCTGGCGGGTGCCGTGGGTGCTGATGCTGACCGTGGTGCTGGCCGCCCTGGTCGCCGTCTTCGGCCCCGTCGAGGCCCGCACCGGCCGCGCCGGGCAGGGTCGGCCGGCCGGCGGCGGGGCCGCGTCGGGCCGCGCGCCGGCCGGCGGCGGGTGGCGGGCCACCGTGCGCAGCGCGCTCACCGCCGCCGGTTTCGCCGCCGTGGTGTACGCCCTGGTGGTCAACGCCCAGACGCCGAGGGCGGCGCCCGAGCCGCTGGGGCTGCCGGCGGCGGCGCTGGTGGCGTACCTGGCTGGGGCCGGCACCCTGCGCCTGCTCAGGTCTGGGTGGGGAAGCCGAGGTTGACCCCGCCGTGCCGGGGGTCCAGCCAGCGGCTGGTGACCACCTTGCCCCGGGTGAAGAAGCGCACCCCGTCCTCGCCGTGCGCGTGCAGGTCGCCGAAGAGCGAGGCCTTCCAGCCGCCGAAGGAGTAGTACGCCATCGGCACCGGGATCGGCACGTTGACGCCGACCATGCCGACCTCCACCTCGTGCTGGTAGCGCCGGGCCGCGCCGCCGTCGTTGGTGAAGATCGCCGTGCCGTTGCCGTACGGGTTGGCGTTGACCAGCTCCACCGCCTCGTCGTACGAGCCGACCCGCAGCACGCCGAGCACCGGGCCGAAGATCTCGTCGGTGTAGATCGACATGTCCGGGGTGACGCGGTCGAACAGCGTCGGGCCCAGCCAGAACCCGTTCGGGTCCCCGTCCGGCTCGACGTCGCGGCCGTCCACCACCGGCACCGCGCCGGCGGCCACCCCCGCCTCGACGTACGCGCGCACCCGGGCGGCGTGCGCGGCGGTGACCAGCGGGCCCATGTCGCAGCCGCGCCGGCCGTCGCCGGTGCGCAGCCGGCCCATCCGCTCGGCGATCCGGGCGACCAGGGCGTCGGCGACCGGCTCCACCGCGACCAGTGCCGAGATCGCCATGCACCGCTCCCCCGCCGAGCCGAACCCCGCGTTGACCGCCGCGTCGGCGGCCAGGTCCAGGTCGGCGTCGGGGAGCACCACCATGTGGTTCTTCGCCCCGCCCAGCGCCTGCACCCGCTTGCCGGCGGCGGTGCCGCGCTGGTGGACGTGCCGGGCGACCGGGGTGGAGCCGACGAACGACACCGCCTTCACGCCCGGGTGGTCCAGCAGCGCGTCCACGGCCTCGGCGTCGCCGTTGACGACGTTGAGCACCCCGTCGGGCAGGCCGGCCTCGGCGAACCACTCCGCCAGCAGCAGCGCCGCGCTCGGGTCCTTCTCGCTCGGCTTGAGCACCACCGCGTTGCCGCAGGCCACCGCGATCGGCAGGAACCACAGCGGCACCATCGCCGGGAAGTTGAACGGGGAGATCACCGCGACGACGCCGAGCGGCTGCCGCAGGCTGTACGAGTCGACCTCGGTGGAGACGTTCTCGCTGAACCCGCCGCGCAGCGCGGAGGGGATGCCGCAGGCGTACTCGATGATCTCCAGGCCCCGCTGCACCTCGCCGGCGGCGTCGGCGAGCACCTTGCCGTGCTCGGCGGTGATCACCCCGGCGAGCCGGTCCCGCCGCGCGTGCACCAGCTCCCGGAAGGCGAACAGCACGGCCGTCCGCCTCGCCAGCGACGCGTCCCGCCAGAGCCGGGCCGCGCGCCCGGCAGCCTCCACCGCGACCGCGACGTCCGCCGCCGAGGCCAGCTCCACCCGGGCGGTACGCCGACCGGTCGCCGGGTCGAAGACGTCCCCGTGCCGCCCGGACGAGCCGCTGAACGGCTTGCCGTCGACGAAGTGGCCGATGACGTCCACGCCGTGCTCCGCCGCGCTCACGCCGCCACCTCCGCCGCCACGCAGGAGCGGATGGCGTCGACCAGGATGGCCAGGCCCTCGCGGGCCTCGTCCTCGGTCAGCGTCAGTGGCGGGCCCATCCGCAGCACGTTGCCGTACAGGCCGCCCTTGCCGGTCAGCAGCCCGCCGGCCCGGCACGCCTCGAAGACCCGACCGGTCAGCGCCGGATCCGGCTCGGCGGTGCCCGGCCGGACGAACTCGACGCCGAGCATCAGCCCCTTGCCGCGCACCTCCGCGACGCCGTCGAGACCGCCCACGGCGGCGCGCAGGCCGTCGGCGAGGATCGCGCCGGTGCGGGCCGCGTTGGCTTGGAGGTCGTGGTCGAGCAGGTAGTCGAGCACCGCGTTGCCGGCCGCCGTCGAGACCGGGTTGCCGCCGAAGGTGGAAAAGCTGATGCCCGGCACCGACTCCAGCACGTCCGCGCGGCCGACCACGCCGGCCAGGGCGAAGCCGTTGCCGATGCCCTTGGCGAAGGTGAGCAGGTCCGGGGTCACGCCGTGCGCCTGGTAGCCCCAGAAGTGCTCCCCGGTACGCCCCCAGCCGGTCTGCACCTCGTCGCAGACGAACAGGATGCCGTGGGAGTCGAGGACCCTCTTCCAGGCGGAGAAGAGCCCGTCCGGCGGGTGCACGAAGCCGCCCACGCCCTGGATCGGCTCGGCGATCAGGCAGGCCACGTCACCGGAGGTCTGGGTGGCGAGCACCTCGTGCAGGTCCTCCACGGCCGCCTCGACCCGCTCGGCCTCGCCCAGCCGGGCCAGCAGGCCGCGCAGCCGCTCGCCGGAGTGCAGCCAGGCCACCTGGAGCGGGTTGAGCGCGCTGGCCGACCAGCCCCGGTTGCCGGTCACGCCCATCGCCGCGTACGACCGGCCGTGGTAGCTGTTGCGCACGGCGAGGATCTGGTGCGAGCGGCGGTGGTTGGTGGCGACCAGCAGCGCCGCCTCGTTCGCCTCGGTGCCCGAGTTGGTGAAGAAGACCCGCGCGTCGGGGATGCCGGAGAGGCGGGCGACCTTCTCGGCCAGCCCGACCTGCTGCCGGATCAGGTAGAGGGTGGAGCTGTGCACGATGCCGGTGCGCAGCTGCCGCTCGACGGCCTCCCGGATCTCCGGGACGTCGTAGCCGATCATGTTGGTCAGCACGCCGCCGAAGAAGTCGAGGTAGGTGCGGCCCCGGGCGTCGGTGACCCGACGGCCGGAGCCGGAGACCAGCTCGATCGGCTCGTCGTAGTAGAGCGGCATCCAGGACGGGAGCACGGCCCGGTGCCGGGCCAGCAGATCGTCGGTGGTCATCGTCGCACCCTCTCAGCGGCGTTCGCGGTAACCGCACGCTGCCACCAGCCGGCGGCGGGGACAAGGGGCGGTGGGTGGCGCGGCACCGCGGCCGCCCCACACCGTCGCCCGGCCCGGCCCGGTCCGGTCGTCGCCCGGCCCGGTCGTCGCCGCCGGCCCGGTCGTTCGCCGCCCGGGCACCCGGCCGCCGGTACGATCCGGCGGTGCGGACCGGTGAGGAAGCGCCGCGTGGGGCGCCGGCGCTGCCGACCGGCGCGGCGGGCACGAGCGTCGAGACGATCGCGGCCGGCGTACGGGCCTGGGTGGGCTCCGGACCGCTGCGCGACCTCGTCGGGCACTTCGGCGGCACGTGGCCGGACGGGGACGTGGCGGGAGTGCTGGCCGGCCTCGACGACTTCTCCGCCCGGCACTGGGACTTCCGGGGTGGCCGGGAGCGGCCGGACGCCCGGGAACCGGCCGTCGACGCGGCCACCGCGCGGCTGGTGCTCGCCACCGCCGCCGCGCTCGGCATGGTGCGTCCGGCGGCGCCGGCCCGCTCGCGGTACGCCCACCTGGTCGTGCTCGGCGGGTTGGCGCACGCCTGCCAGCGCCGGGTCGCGTACGCGGCGCACCTGCTGCGCGGCGGCACCCGGGTCGGCGGCGAGGTGGCGGTGCTGGGCAGCTTCCGCCCGCTGTCGGACGCGGAGTGCCGGGCCCTGGAGGTGGCCGGCGTCCCGCCCTGCGACACCGAGGTGGCGGCGCTGGACGCGGCGGTGCGGCGGGAGTTCGCGGTGACCGTCCCGGCCGAGGAGGACGGCCACGACGCCGACCACCCCCACCGCTCCTGGTCGTCGCGCACGTACCGGCCCGAGGGCGGCCCGCCGGTGCGCGTACTGGCCGCCCCGTCCGGCGATCCCGCGCGGCGCCGCGCGCACACCGCAGACACCCAGCGGTTCTGGGCCGAGCACGTCCGCCTGCGCGCGGGCGACGCGGTGCTGATGGTGACCGCGCCGATCTACGTGCCGTTCCAGCACTGCGACGCGCTGCGCACCCTCGCCGTGCCGTACGGCTGCGCGATCGAGACCGTCGGCGTCGACCCGGCCCTGCCCGACCTGGCCGGGCTGCCCGAACCGGCGCTCACCCCGGGTCGCTACCTCCAGGAGATCCGCTCGGCCATCCGGTCCGTGCGGGCCCTGCACACGGCGCTGGGCGACGGCTGACCGGCGCACGACCGGTGGCCGACGCACGACGGATCGCCGCGCGCCGGCCCCGTGGACCGCGATCAGTTGACGTAGACGGGGGCGTTGCCCTTGCTGGAGTCCTGCACGGGCGAGTACGCCGCGGAGAAGTACGCCGTGCCGAAGCAGAGGCTGGGGCCGGAGAACTTCGTCAGCGTCTGGTTGGTGAAGGTGATCGAGTTGTTGGCGTTGGTCGCCGTGCCGGTCAGGCTGTTGGTGCTGGTCCGGTAGACGCAGGTGATCGCGCCGAGCAGCGAGTTCAGCACGACGGTGCTCTGGATCGGCGCCGTCGCCGTGCCGCTGATCTTGACCACGCCGGCGCTGGTGACCGAGGTGGCGTACGGCAGGTTCTGCACGGTCACGCTCTGCACCCCGGTGGTGCCGATGACGTTGGTGGTGCAGTTGGTGAAGGACTGGGCGGTCAGGCTCTCGGTGGCGGTGCCCGGGGCCGCCGGGTTGCTCAGCACCTTGGCGCTGAAGGTGGACGCGGCGCACTTCACGCCGGTGGTGCCCGAGGCGGAGGAGTAGAAGGTGGCGTTGGTGCCGGCCCTGAGGCTGGCCCGGATCACGTCGTTGACGGCGACGGCGGTGCCGCCCGGCGTCGGGTAGGTCAGCACGTTGTTGGCGAACGGTGCCGGGGTGGCGGAGCGCGGAGCGGCGGCCGAGCCCGGGGCGGCGGCGAGGCCGGTCAGCAGCGCGAGGGTGGTGAGACCCACGCCGATTCGTCCGTACCTGAGCATGGTTCTTCCTTTCCGGGGCGGGGGAGGTCGACTCGCGTGGGCGGGGGGTGCCCGCGCGGCGACCGGGGCCGTCGCGTCATGGACGGCGGTGGGGGTTGCCGGGCGGCCGTCGGGGCCGGACGGCGGTGGCGGTGGTGGTGCGGCGACGTCAGCGGGCAGGCCGGCGTGGCACGCCGCGGCGCAGCGGCGTCACCTGCGTCTTTCCGGCCTTGGGAGGGCGCTCCTGTTCCGCGATAATGGCAGCCATCGAGCCCTCCTTCGATGAGTCAACGGGTGACCATCCGGAAGATCACCCATGGTGACGGGATCCCAACTGAGCGTGCAGCAAGTTATAAACCCCGGAGGGTCGTAAAGTCAATGAATGGAGAGGCAGGCACGTTGACCACGCAGCGCCGCCCGCATCCGGCACCCCTGCCGGGCGCACGCCCCGGTCGCGACCCCGATCGCGCGATCAAGCGTGGCCCGCGCCGGCTCTCCGCCGAGGCGGTGGCCGCCACCCAGCGCGACCGCCTCTTCGACGGGCTCGTGCGGGAGGTGGCGACGAAGGGCTACGACAACGCCCGGGTCACCGACATCTGCCACGCCGCCGGGGTGACCCGACCGGCCTTCTACGCCCTCTTCAGCGGCAAGGAGGACGCCTTCCTCGCCGCGTACCGGCACGGCGTCGCCGTGCTGTCGCAGCTCATGGAGAGCGCCTACCGGGAGGCCGGGCCGACGTGGTCGGACGCCGCCCGCGCCGCCCTGCGCACCCTGCTGGAGGTACTGGCGAGCGTGCCCGCCTTCGCCCGGATGGCGCTCGTCGAGGTGGACGCGGCCGGCCCGGACGCCCGCCGGGAGCGCGACGCCCTGCTCGGCAGCTTCCGCCGGTTCTTCGCCGACGCCGGCCCCGGCCCGACGGTGGACGTGGACCGGGACGCGCTGGTCTCCACCGTGGTCGGCGGGATCCACGCCACCGTGCGCAGCCGGGTGGCCCAGGGCCGGGCGACGGAGCTGCCCCAGCTGCTGCCGGTGCTCACCTACGCGGCCACCGCGCCCTTCCTCGGCACCGACGACGCGGCCCGGGCGACGCGGCTGGCACGCCCGGCCGACGGCCCGGGCACGACCGCGCCGTGCGCGCCGGCCGGCGAGGCGGCCACCCTGTCCTGACGGCGCCCCCGCCTCCCGGCCGGGCAGCCCGCCGCCCCGCGGTCGGAAACCGCAGCGGTTTTTCACTTTGGCCGTATTTGGCAGATACCGCCTCAACCAGCCCCCACCGGCCGTTGACCCGGCATTTACTCGGCGGTAACTTCAGCCTGCGCAGAACCTTGAGTCGATTTCCCATTGTCGCCGATCAATTGATCTTCGAAAGGGAGCCCGCCATGTCGGAGCAGATCGCACCGATCGAACCCGATCCGCCGCGCAGCGGCGTGCGCTGGCGCCGGTTCGCCGCCACGCTGGGCACCGTCGTGGCGGGTGCCGCCGGCATGGTCGTGCTGACCGCCCAGGGCGTACTGGGCGCGCAGTTCGCCATCTCCGGGATGCCGTTCACCGTCACCGCCGACAAGCTCACCGGCACGGGATTCGAGCAGTTCGCCACCATCGACCAGATGATTCCGGACAGCCCCAACCAGGGCGACACCGGCGGACAGGTCCTGGTGATGGTGTCGGCGATCGACAAGGCCGAGCTGACGAACCTCTGCCAGAGCATCAACCTGGGCGGCGTCTACCTGAAGATCACCGCCGGCGGCGCCGGCACACCGGTCACCGCCCGCACCCTGGTCGTCGACGGCGACGAGGTCGCCGGCAACGCCTCCTTCAAGAACATCAACGTCGGGCAGGACGCCAGCACCCTCGACCAGGTCCCCGGGGTCAAAGGCAACCCCGGCGTCTTCGCCCAGCAGTCGGACACGGTGATCATCACCAACCTGCGGCAGAACAACTACGCCACCACGGCGGCCGTCTTCAACCTGCCCGACCTGCGCATGGCGTTCACCTCCGACGGATGCTGACGTGACCGCCGCGGGACACCACCCGGTGCCAGCCGCCCGCCGACCCGGCGGGCGCTGGCGCCGCTGGCGGCGGGGCCGCCCGTTCACCGCCGGGGTGCTGATCGCGCTCGGCGGCACGGAGATGCTCGTGACCCTACGCGCGCCGCTCGGGGTGCTGCTGCACGTCGGGCCGCAGGGGCTGGCCGCGTACCTGGTGCCGGCCGTCCTGGTGCTCTGCGGGGTGCTGCTGGTCGCCACTCCGCAGCAGCGGGTCTTCTACGCCGTGCTCTCGCTGCTGCTCGGGCTGGTCTCCTGGCTGACCTCGAACCTGGGCGGCTTCCTGGTCGGGATGCTCCTGGCCCTCGTCGGCGGGGCACTCGCCTTCGCCTGGACGCCCGACAAGCGGCGCCAACCGGGCGGCGCCACCGGGGTGCCCGCAGCACCGGCCCCGCAGACCGGTGACCCGGACGACGACGCGGCCGGGGACCCGGACGACGACACGGACGACGACGAGCTGCTGCCGGGCCTGGGCACGACGCACCCGACGCCCGCCGACCGGGGCTGAGTCAGCCGGCGGTGTCGCGTACCGCCTGGGCGAAGACCTCGGAGCGGTGCTCGAAGTTGCGGAACCGCCCGTAGCTCGGCGCCGCCGGGGAGAGCAGCACCACCCCGTCGGCCGGGGTCACCTCGCGGGCCAGCCGGACGGCGTCGACCAGGTCGTCGACCACCTCGGTACGCACCTTCGGCAGGCCGGCAAGCGCCTCGACGATCCGGGCGCCGCTGTCGGGGATGCCGAGCACGGTGAGCTCGCGCTCCGCGAGGTGCTCGCGCAGCGGCGCGTAGTCCAGGCCCCGGTCGGTGCCGCCGACGATCACCGTCAACGGCCGCCCCTCGTACGCGTCGATCGCGTGCATGGCCGCGTACGGGCTGGTGGCGAGGGTGTCGTCGACGAAGGTCAGGCCGGACGGGTCGGCGATCTCGGTGAGGCGGTGGGCCAGCCCCTGGAACTCGGCGACCGCCACGGCCAGGGTGTCCCGGCGTTCCACCACGTCGACGCCGAGCGCGTCGAGCACGGCGAGCGCGACGCAGAGGTTGCCCTCGTTGTGCCGGCCGACCAGGGGTAGCACCGCGCGCGGGAACAGCGGCCGGTCGCCGAGGTGGAACCAGGGCGTACCGTCCGCGCCGCCGGCCACGTGGGCGGTGTCCGGCAGTCCGGCGCGCACCGCCGCGCGGTCGCCCAGTTCGAGGGCGAGCCTCGGGTCGGCGCCGTTGACCACCACGGTCCGTGGCCCGTGCGCCAGCAGGTTGAGCTTGTCCCGGTAGTACTCGGCCTCGCCGCCGTGCGCGTCGAGGTGCTCGGGGAAGAGCGCGGTGACGACCGCGACCCGGGGCGAGTCGGTCAGGTCGCTGCACTGGTAGCTGGACAGCTCGAGCACGTACAGCTCCGCCTCGGGCAGGTCCAGCGTCGGCACGCCGATGTTGCCGCCGAAGACGTTCGGCCGGTCGACGGCGGCGAGCAGGTGGCTGATCAGGCTGGAGGTGGTGCTCTTGCCCTTGCTGCCGGTGACGCCGATCGTGCGGGCGGCGTGGTCGGCCATCCACAGGGCGGTGCCCTGGGTGACGGTCACCCCGCGTCGGCGCAGCTCCACCAGCCACGGGTGGGTCTGCGGCACGCCGGGCGAGCGGACCACCACGTCGGCGGCGGCCAGCCGGGCGAAGCCCTCCTCGCCGGTGACCAGCGGCGCGGCCTCGGCCAGCGGCCCCTCCCAGGGCAGGCTGAGGAAGTTGGCGCTGTCGTCGACGGCGACCAGGTCGGCCGGGCCGTGCGCGGCGATCGCGGTCACCGCGGCCCGGCCCTCCCGGCCGGCCCCCCAGACGGCGACGGTACGTCCGCGCAGGTCAGACAGGCGCACGGGCTCTCCTCAGGGGGTGTTGTCGGGCGTGGCAGGGGCGGGGTCCGGCGCAGCCGGACACGGCCGGACGAACCAGGGCCTAGTATGGCGTGTGCCCAACGAGCAGCTCCGGCGGATGGACGCCTTCACCTTCCCGTCCTACTCGATCGACCTCTCCACCGGGGAGGTGTTGTTCGACTACGCCCTCACCGGCCCCGACGGCGAGCAGCGGTTCACCGAGGTGGTCACCCTTCCCCTGCCGGACGCGCCGCCCTCGGACGAGACCGTGGCGACCCTGGGCCGGGTGCTGGAACTGCTGCACGTGGTCGCCGGCGTCAGCTACTACAAGGCCGCCGCGCCGCCCCGCCTGGTGCTGCCGGCGCCGCTGGGCCCGGCCGCCGCCGAGCTGATCACCGCCGTCTACACCAAGGGCCTCGCGGAGTACGCGTACCGCAACCAGCTGCCGCACGTGCTCGAGCTGCGCCCGGAGGTGCCGGCCGGCACGGTCTCCCCGGCCCGGGAGTACGACGACTCCGACCGGCGTCCGCTCTCGGCGGTCGGCGGCGGCAAGGACTCCATCGTCAGCCTGGAGGCCCTGCGCCGGGCGGGCTTCGACCCGGTGCCCTTCTCGGTCAACCCGAACCACGTGATCGTCGCGGTGAACGAGGCGTCCGGGCTGGCCCCGCTGGCCGCCCGGCGGCGCATCGATCCGGTGCTGTTCGAGCTCAACGCCGCCGGGGCGCTCAACGGCCACATCCCGGTCACCGCGATCAACTCGCTGATCGCCGTCGCCACGGCGGTGCTGCACGGCCTGGGCCCGGTGGTGATGTCCAACGAGCGCTCGGCGTCGGACCCGAACCTGGTCTGGAACGGCCACGAGATCAACCACCAGTGGTCCAAGGGTGTGGAGGCGGAGGGGCTGCTCCGGGCCGCGCTGGCCTCGCACGCCGGGCTCACCGAGCCCTACTTCTCGCTGCTTCGCTCGCTGTCGGAGCTGCACATCGCCCGGTCGTTCGCCGAGATCGACCGCTACGACGACGTGGTGACGAGCTGCAACGCCGCGTTCAAGCTGCGCGACGCCAGCGAGCGCTGGTGCCGCGACTGCCCGAAGTGCCGGTTCGTCTTCCTGGCCATGGCGCCGTTCATGCCCCGCGAGCGGGTCACCCACATCTTCGGCGGCGACCTGCTCGCCGACGAGTCGCAGATCCCCGGCTACCGGGAGCTGCTGGGCGTGGACGGGCACAAGCCGTTCGAGTGCGTCGGCGAGGTGGAGGAGTCGGTGGTGGCCCTGAGCCTGCTGGCCGAGCAGGACCAGTGGCGCGACGCCCCGGTCGTCCGCGCCCTGGTCGACGCGGTCCCGGCCACGGCCTGGTCGACGGCGGCCACCTCGGACGTCTTCACCCCGGGCGGCCCGAACCACATCCCCCCGCCCTACGCCAAGGCCCTCACCGCCCTCACCTGACCCCTCCCCCTCCCCCTCCCCTCCCCGCCCTCTCCCCACCCCCGCCCTCTCCCCACCCCCGCCCTCTCCCCGTTGATCATGAAGTTGTTGCGCTTCGCCTCGGCGTGTCGCGGCAACAACTTCATGATCAACGGGGTGACCAGGGGTCAGCGGGGCGACGCGGGGTGGGTGCGGATGGCGTCCAAGGCCAGCAGGGCGACGTGCAGGGAGAGGCAGGCCTCGACCGAGTCGAGGTCCACGTCCAGGACACGGCGGATCCGGGCCAGCCGCTCGTAGAAGGCCGGTCGGGACAGGTGTGCCGCCCCGGCCGCCGCCGACTTGTTGCGGCCCTGCTCCAGGTACGCCCGCAGGGTGCCCAGCAACTGCTCCCGCGGGTGCTGCGCGTCGTGGGTCAGCAGTGCGCCCAGTTCCCGCTCGACGAAGGTCTGCAACCGGGGCTCGTCGCGCAGCAGGTGCAGCAGCCCCGCCAGCCCGACGTGCGGCAGCCGGAAGACCGGCAGGTCCCGCCGGTCCCGCCGGGCAGCGTCGGCGATCTGCCGGGCCTCGACCAGCGACCGGCGCGCCTCCCGCAGGCTGGGCACGCCAGAACCGGCCGCGACGAGCAGTCCGCCGCCTGCCGGCCGGGCCACGCCGTTCGTCCGCCCGTGGGACCGGGCCGGTCCGTCACCACGGACGGGGCCGCCCGGGCGGGCCTGGCCGTCGGGACGAGCCGAGCCGCCCGGGCGAGGAAGACTCTCCGAGCGCACGAGCCCGTCCGGGCGGGCGGAGGTGTCCGCGCGGGCGGGGGCGTCCGGGCGGGTGCGGTGCAGCGCGGTGGCGAACGCGGCCAGCGACCGCTCCTCGGCCGCCGGCTCCGGCAGGGCGAGCAGCACGCCGACGGCATGGTCGTCGATGGCGCTGGACAGCCCGGTCAGCTTCGCCTCGTGCAACGCCTGCCCGACCGCCTCGGCGAGATCACGCAGCCGAGCAGGACCGGCCTCCGGACCGCCCGGGTGCCTCTGGTCCGGGGCCGGGCCGCCCTCCCCCGCCGGGTCGTCGGCCCGGTGCCGGACCACCACCCCGACCAGGTGCCGGCGCTCCAGCAGCACGCCGAGCGCCCGGGCCCGCAGGGCGACCTCGTCGACCGGCAGCGAGTGGTCGAGCAGGGCGGTGAGCAGCGTACGGTGGATCTGCCGTTCCAGGCCTTCGGCGTCGCGCCGGATGAGCCGGCCCAGGGCCAGCGTCGAGGCGGCCCGCTCGACGAGGATGGTCAGCCGGGTGGGCGGGACCACGGGCGGCGCGGCGACGCCGACAGGCGCACCGCCCTCCTCGGCGGGGTCGAACACGCGCTGGCCCGCCGCCAGGTCGCCCCCGCCGGGCCAGCGCAGCAGCAGCCGCCCCCAGTCCTGCCCCCGGGCGCCCACCGTGGTCACCAGCCACCCGTTGTCGCCGTCGTACGCGGTGCGCCCCGCCGGCCGGATCCGCCGCGAGTGCTGCTCCCAGCAGTCCAGCAGCAGCTCGGCGCTCTCCCCCGCCGGGTCGTACGCGAGCACCTGCCGGGAGAGGTTCTCCAGCACCACCGGGCAGCCGGAGAGGTCGGCGGCCTGCCGCACCACCTCGCTGGGGCCGGCGCCCTCCACCGACAGCTCCGTGAAGCGCTGGTGGATCTCCTCCGTCGCCCGCAGCTCGGTCAGCTGGGCGTCGACGATCAGCGCGTGCACGGCCTCGGTGATCCGGACGAACGGGGTGGCCCGCCGCAGCTCGACCAGGGGCAGGCCGCGCCGCTCGGCGGCGGCGGCCATCACCCGGGGCACCCCGCTGACGTACCGGCGGCCCAGCTCGACGACCAGGCCGGAGACGCCCACGTCGGCCAGGTCGCCGATGAAGGCGCGCAGCCCGGCGTCGTCGGCGGGCAGCCCGATCCCGGTGGTGAGCACCAGCTCGCCGCCGCCGAGCAGCGGGGCGATGTCGGGCACCTCGGTCACGTGCACCCAGCGCACCGGGCGGTCGAGACCGGCGTCCCCGGCGACCAGGCGCGGAGCGCCGTGGCGGACCGGGCCCAGCGCGAGGACCTCACGGACGGTAGGGAACACGGGCGACACGCTACCGTCCGTGACATAGATTCCGCACGGGCGGCCACCCGGTTGCGGGCCCCGCCCGCCCTGCCTGACTCGAACGACGGCCGCTCCGCGTCGGGAGACAAATCAGTAACGAGATACGGTCGGGATCATGACCCTCATCTTCCCCGACCTCGGCCTGCACCTGGGCGTCCTGGACGCCCTGCTGGACGACGCGATCGCCGCCGACGACCTCAAGGCGCTCATCGAGTCGACCGGCCCCGACGGTCCGGAGGACGGCTACCCAGGTCCAGGCCCGCGCCTGGAGGCGTCACTGAAGCTGTTACATGCCGTCACGGTGCCGCCGGCCGAGGCTGCAGCGATCACCGACTTGCAGTTCGACGGCGGCAGCGACATCTACATGCTGATCGAGCAGACCCTGGACATCGACACCGGCGGCGAGTCCGACGACTACAACGTGACGTCGCTGGAGGGCATTGACGCACTGTCCAGCCTGCGGTCCCTGGACCTGGACGGCCACGGCTATCGCCCAGGTCCGTTGGACCTGACCCCCCTGACCGGCCACCCGGCCCTGTCGGAACTGGTACTGACCGGGAAGTGCACGGGAGCGGCGGCGCTGGAGTCGCTGCCTGCGCTACACACCCTGGACGTCTCGCTGGCGCACCTCGACGACCCCGATGTCCTGACCCGCCTGGAGGCCCGCGGAACGACGATCAACCGCTGACCGCGCCACCGCAGAGGCCGTTGCCCCGCAGAGGCCGGGAGTCCTGGGCTTGATATGGCCCGCCCGCGTGAAGCCGTTGAATCCTGCTCGATCGGGTCAGGGCGCAGGCACGGGTCAGCCGAGTGCCTTGCGCAGCAGCGCCGTCAAGTGGTCCTGCTCGTCGGGCGAGAGTCGTCCGACCGCCGTGCGGGCGAAGGTGAAGGCCGTTGCGAACCGGTGGTTGATCTCGTCTCCCCGGGGGGTTCTCGCGACGAGCCGTGCGCGGCGGTCCCGGGGGTTCGGTTCGCGGGTCACAAGGCCGAGCGCTTCGAGACGCACGACGATCTGGGTGATGTTGGAGGCATCGCAGCCGAGTTCCTCGGCCAGGGCGCCCATGCCCCGTCGCTCATCGAGTCGCCCGAGCACACATGCCTGCGCCGGGCTGAGCGACAGCTCGGCTGCCGCCGTCTCGTAGGCGCGGTCGTACACGTCGACCAGGTCGAACAGGGCTGCTTCGGCCTCGGACGAGGGAGTCACGGGTCCGTTCGGCAGCGCCATGTCCCCCAGCCTAGATGAGTTGTTTGATTCGCTCAAATAGCTGCGATCCAATGATCCTTGACGCACTCAAGTAAACGAGGGGGGACGATGGGGAGCAGAGCCGAGCGCACAGCGGGCGACGCGATCGTGGCACCGCAGATGAACGCGGTCGTCCTTGACCGGTTCGGCGGAGTCGACGAACTCTCGTCGCGCCGGATACCGCTCCCGCAGGTCGGCGACGACGACGTCCTCGTCCGGGTGGAGTACGCAGGCGTCGGGTCCTGGGACGCGGGCGAGCGGGAGGGGGGATACGACGGCGTCTTCGGCGTCGCCTCGACCTTCCCCTACGTCCTCGGCTGGGACGCGGCGGGCACGGTGGCCGCGGTCGGGCGCAACGTCACGCGGTTCGGCGTGGGCGAGCGGGTCTACGCCGCGACGATGCCGGTACCGCGTGGTGGCTCCTACGCCGAGTACGCCGTCGTCGAGGCGGAGTTCGTGGCTCGCGTGCCCGACCGGCTGCCGACCGAACAGGCCGGCGCGATGGCGTGGGATGCCCTGACCGCACTGAGCGGTCTCGACCTGCTCGGGCTGCGGCCGGACGAGACGCTCATGGTCTTCGGAGCCAGCGGGGGTATCGGCCACATGGCCGTGCAGCTGGCGCGACACAGCGGCATCCGGGTGTTGGCCGTGGCTTCTGGGGACGACGGTGTCGCCCTGGCCCGGCGGCTGGGCGCCGACGACGCCGTCGACGGTCGTCGAGACGACGTGTTGGCCGCGGCGTTCGAGTTCGCACCGGGCGGGCTCGCTGCGGCTCTGGTCACCGTGGGGGGCGAGATCGCCGAACGATCTCTGCGCGCGATCAGGAAGTCGGGACGGATCGCCTGGCCGAACGGTGTCCTGCCCGCGCCGGTGACGTCGCCGGGTGCGACGGTGTCGCACTACGACGGGGACCGGAGCCGCACCGCCACCGATCGGCTGAACGCGATCATCGAGGCGAGTTCCTTCGAGGTCCACGTCGCCCGGGCCTTCCCGTTGGCCCGAGCCGGGGATGCGCACCGCGCCCTGAATGATCACTATGTCGGGAAGCTGGCCCTCAAGGTCGGATAGGACCCGACAGACGGCCCGAGGTCCCCTGAGCGACACGGCCCGGAAGCCCCTCGACGTGAGGGACTTCCGGGCCGCATGACGATCGTGTCCAGGAGCCGTCGCTCAGTCGACGCCGAACTCCATCGCGGCGCGGTCGAGGGCCTCGTCAGCGGCGGAGGGGACGCCCCGGGAGGCGATGGCCTCCGCGCCGCCCTGCGGCATCGCGCCGATCAGCCCGGTCGAGGCGGCCTGCGCGGCGCCGACCATCCGCTGCGGGGCCGCGCCGCCGACCATGCCGAGGGTCGCGTACTGCTCAAGCTTCGCCCGCGAGTCGGCGATGTCCAGGTTGCGCATGGTGAGCTGGCCGATCCGGTCCGACGGGCCGAACGCCGAGTCCTCGGTACGCTCCATCGACAGCTTGTCGGGGTGGTAGCTGAACGCCGGGCCGGTGGTGTCGAGGATCGAGTAGTCCTCGCCCCGACGCAGCCGCAACGTCACCTCGCCGGTGACCGCCGTGCCCACCCAGCGCTGCAACGACTCGCGCAGCATCAGCGCCTGCGGGTCCAGCCAGCGCCCCTCGTACATCAGCCGACCGAGGCGGCGGCCCTCGTTGTGGTAGTTCGCCAGGGTGTCCTCGTTGTGGATGGCGTTGACCAGCCGCTCGTACGCGGCGTGCAGCAGCGCCATGCCGGGGGCCTCGTAGATGCCCCGGCTCTTGGCCTCGATGATCCGGTTCTCGATCTGGTCCGACATGCCCATGCCGTGCCGGCCGCCGATGGCGTTGGCCTCCAGCACCAGGTCGACGGGGCTGCCGAACTCCTTGCCGTTGATCGTCACCGGGCGTCCCTGGTCGAAGCCGATCGTGACGTCCTCGGTCGGGATCTCCACCGACGGGTCCCAGAACCGGACTCCCATGATCGGGTTGACCGTCTCGATGCCGGTGTCGAGGTGTTCGAGGGTCTTCGCCTCGTGCGTGGCGCCCCAGATGTTGGCGTCGGTGGAGTACGCCTTCTCGGTGCTGTCCCGGTACGGCAGGCCGCGTTCGAGCAGCCACTCCGACATCTCCTTGCGCCCACCGAGTTCGGTGACGAAGTCGGTGTCGAGCCACGGCTTGTAGATGCGCAGCTGCGGGTTGGCCAGCAGGCCGTAGCGGTAGAACCGCTCGATGTCGTTGCCCTTGAAGGTCGAGCCGTCGCCCCAGATCTGGACGTCGTCGGAGATCATCGCCCGGACCAGCAGGGTCCCGGTCACGGCCCGGCCGAGCGGGGTGGTGTTGAAGTACGCCCGCCCGCCCGAGCGGATGTGGAAGGCCCCACAGGTCAACGCCGCCAGGCCCTCCTCGACCAGGGCGGCGCGGCAGTCGACCAGTCGGGCGACCTCGGCGCCGTAGCTGAGCGCGCGACCGGGCACCGAGGCGATGTCCGGCTCGTCGTACTGGCCGATGTCGGCGGTGTAGGCGCAGGGAACGGCGCCCTTGTCGCGCATCCACGCGACCGCGACCGAGGTGTCGAGGCCGCCGGAGAAGGCGATGCCGACACGTTCGCCGATGGGCAGGGAGGTGAGAACCTTGGACACAAGGAAGATTATGCACTAGGCCGCATGGCCATGCAAACCCAGGGTAGGGACATGACCAGCGACAGCGGGACCCGCCGCACGCCCGCACCGCCGCAAGGGTCCCGCTCTAGTAATAGTTGTCGATCGGCTGGCGCGCCTCGTCGAACAGCGCCGGCCCCTCGTACCGCACCGGGGGCAGCGGCGGGGTGACCGGCTTGACCTCCTCGAACTGTTCGGCGGACAGGGCGTACACCACCCGGCCGAGGCCGGACCGGTCGATCGCGGTCGCGCACATCGGGCAGGGCTGGCAACTGGTGAACATGGTGGTGCCGGCGGCCACGTCGGGAGCGAGTTCCCGAGCGGCCCAGCGGGCCAGCTTCAGTTCCGGGTGGGCGGTGATGTCCGAGTCGGAGACCACGGTGTTGTGGTCCTCGATCAGGACGGTGCCGTCCGCACCGACCAGCAACGAGCCGAACGGCCGTTCGCCGGATGCCCCGGCCTCGCTGGCGAGTTCCACCGCACGGCGGAGAAATCTCTCGTCGTCAGGGGTCATCGGTCCTCCTGGGATCTGTGGTACGCGGCCACGGCCGCAAGGGTCTGCCAGGCGCGTTCGGGCTGGCGGATCTCGGTCAGGTCGCCGTTGAACGGGTCGAGCACCACCGTTTCCGCCCCGAGCAGACGGATCTGGTCGATGTCAGCGATGATCTGCTCGATGGTGCCGACACCGGCGAGCCGGTCCGGGGCGGTGACCACTTCTCGGGTCTCCCGGAGTCCGATGCGTGGCATCAACGCGGGCACCGGCCGGCCCAGTTCGTCGGCGGTGGCCTTCAGCCGCCCCGCTGCGTCCGCCAGCCATCCGGGCGTGACCCGCAGCGGGTGCCAGGCGTCACCGAGCAGTACCGCGCGACGAATGCCGGCGTCGCTGTTGCCGCCGACCCAGATCGGGATCGGGGTCGTATCGTAGTCGTCGGTGTTCCGCCAGGCGTCGCGCATGACGTGCAGGTACTCATCGGTCAGCGCGCCGCGCCGCCGGAACGGCACGCCGAGCGCCTCGAACTCCTGCCGGGCCCAGCCGACGCCGACGCCGAGGACGAGCCGGCCGCCGCTGAGCCGGTTGAGGTTCGCCGCCATCCGGGCGGTGAGCAGCGGGTGCCGGTACGGGACGATGAGCACCGTGGTGCCCAGCCGGACCCGGCGGGTCACCCCGGCCAGCCAGGACAGCGTGGTGAACGGCTCGTAGAACGGCGCCGGATACTGCTCGGCCACGTCCGGGGTCACCGCGATGTGATCGGAGACCATCAGCAGGTCGAAGCCGAGGCCCTCGACCGTCTGCGCCCACCGTCGCAGCATTTCGGGGTCGGTACCCGGGGCAAAGTTCGGTACGTTGACGCCAATTTGCACGGGTTCCACGCTAGCCGGGGTGGGTTCCGTGTGTGAACATCGCGTTCCCTGCCTTTGCTGGCTTTTGCCGTGGATCCACCGGCAAGATGGCCCGATGGCCGAGAATCTTGACGCTGTCGATTGGTCCATCCTGATCGAGTTGCAGGGCGACGGCCGGCTGCCGATCACCGAGCTCAGCCGCCGGGTCAAGCTGAGCGCGTCGGCCACCAGCGAACGGGTGAGGCGGCTGGAGGCGACCGGTGTGATCAGCGGCTACCGCGCCGAGGTCGACCTAGCCAAGGCGGGCTTCGCCGTGCTCGCGGTGGTCCGGCTGAAGTACCCCGGCAGCCGGCACGAACCGCTGCGCCAGCTGCTGGAGCGACGGTCGGAGATTCTGGAGTGCCTGCGCACGACGGGAGACGACTGTTACGTGCTGAAGGTGGCCGCGACGTCGATGGCGCACCTCGAACAGGTCGTCGACGATCTCGCCGGGTTCGGCAGCACCACCACCAACGTGGTCTACAGCGCCACCCTGCCCTATCGCGGCCCGCGCCTGTCGCCGCCCCGCTCGTGACCGGGGCACGAACGCCCCCCGCGGCTGAAGCGGAGCACTAGGCCGGGTCGTCGCGGCCCAACTCCCAGCAGGCCACGGCGGTGGCGGCGGCGACGTTGAGCGAGTCGACGCCGCGGCGCATCGGGATCACCACCCGGACGTCGCTGCCGTCCATCGCCGCCCGGGTCAGGCCGGCGCCCTCGGCCCCCATGAGCAGCGCCGCGCGGGCCCGCTGCGACACTTCGAGCCGCTGGATCGGCACCGCGTCCGGCGCCGGGGTCATCGCCAGCACCGTGAAGCCGGCCGCGCGGACGTCACCGAGCGCGTCCGGCCAGGGCTCCAGCTTCGCGTACGGGATTGCGAAGACCTCGCCCATGCTGACCCGGACGCTGCGCCGGTAGAGCGGGTCGGCGCAGGTCGGCGAGAGCAGCACGGCGTCCACGCCGAGCGCGGCGACCGCCCTGAAGATGGCCCCCAGGTTCGTGTGGTTGTTCACGTCCTCCAGGATCACCACCCGCCGCGCGGCGGCCAGCACCTCGGCGGCGGACGGCAGCGGCTTGCGCCGGAACGACGCCAGCACGCCCCGGTGCACGTGGAACCCCGTGGCCCGTTGCAGCACGTCCTGCGTGGCGGCGTAGACGGGGGCGTCGCCGGTGTCCAGGTCGGCGAGCTGGTCGACCCGCTTGGAGTCCACCAGGTACGACCGGGCCGGATAGCCGGCGCGCAGCGCCCGGCGCAGCACCAGCTCGCCCTCGGCGATGAACAGGCCGTGCGGCGGTTCCCAGCGGGTACGCAGCTCGACGTCGGTCAGCGCGCGGTAGTCGGCGATCCGGTCGTCGTCGGGGTCGGTGATCGGGTGGATGGGCACCCGCCGATTCTGCCGGACGCGCCGCAGCCGCCCCGGGCCGCCCGACACCGGCGCACCCCGTGGCGTTTTGTCCCGGGAAAGACGGGAATGGCGGGCCGGAGCGGCGGAGCGACGGAAGGACAGTCAGGTGAACGCACGTCCCATGGGCACGCCGGGGCCGGCCCGCATCGACCAGCCGGACGGATGGCGCGTCGACCTGGGTCCGCTGCCCCGCGACGCCACCGTCGCGGACCACATCGTGCACCGGTTGGCCGGCTGGGGCGTCCGCCGCTACTTCGGCTATCCCGGCGACGGCATCAACGGCCTGACCTCGGCGCTGCAACGCACCCGGGACCGGGCTCAGTTCGTCCAGGTCCGCCACGAGGAGACCGCCGGCTTCGCGGCGTCGGCGCACGTCAAGTACGGCGGCGGGCCGCTCGGCTGCGCGCTGGTGACCAGCGGCCCCGGCGCGATCCACCTGCTCAACGGGCTGTACGACGCCAAGCTGGACCACCAGCCGGTGGTCGCCCTGGTCGGCCACACCGCGCTCACCGCCGAGGGCGGCGGCTACTACCAGGAGGTGGACCTGCTCGCCCTCTACAAGGACGTCGCGGCCGCCTTCCTGGCCCAGCTCGACCACCCCAGCCAGGTCCGCCACCTGGTCGACCGGGCCTGCCGCACGGCACTGGCCCGGCGTACCGTCACCGCGCTGGTGCTGCCGTCCGACATCCAGGACAAGCCGGCCGTGCCGGAGCCACCGCACGCGCACGGCTACTACCGCACGAGCGACGTGCCCAGCAGCGCCCCGACGGTGCCGCCGGAGGCGGACCTGCGCCGGGCCGCCGAGGTGCTGGGCGGCGGCGAGCGGGTCGCCATGCTGGTCGGGCAGGGCGCGCTCGGCGCGGTGGACGAGGTCCGCGCGGTCGCCGACCGGCTCGGCGCGGGGGTGGCGGCGGCGCTGCTCGGGTTCGCCGCGGTCGACCACCGGGAGCCGTGGGTGACCGGCGCGATCGGCCTGCTCGGCACCCGGCCCAGTTGGCAGCTGATGAACGAGTGCGACCGGCTGCTGATCGTGGGCAGCAACATGCCGTACTCGGAGTTCTACCCGCCGCAGGAGCAGGCCCGGGCGGTGCAGATCGACCGGGACGGCACCCAGTTGGGGCTGCGGTACCCGACCGAGGTGAACCTGACCGGGGACGCCGCCCCCACCCTGCGGGCCCTGCTGCGCGAGCTCGGCCCCGGCCCGGGACCGACCCGCTGGCGGGCGACGATCGGCAAGGCCACCACCGCCTGGCGCCGTACCCAGCGGGAACTGGCCGGGCAGGCCGCCGACCCGGTCAACCCGCAGCTGCTCTTCGCCACCCTCAGCGACCGGCTCCCCGACGACGTGATGATCTCGGTCGACTGCGGCACCACGACCGCCTGGTACGCCCGGCACCTCCAGGTCCGCCCCGGCATGCTGGCCAGCCTCTCCGGCACCCTGCTCTCGATGGGCGGCGCGATGCCGTACGCGCTGGCCGCCAAGTTCGCCCACCCGGACCGTCCGCTGGTGGCCCTGATCGGCGACGGCGCGATGCAGATGAACGGGGTCAACGAGCTGATCACGGTGGCCAAGTACTGGCGGAGCTGGTCGGACCCCCGCTTCGTGGTGCTCGTGCTCAACAACCGGGACCTGGCCTTCGTCAGCTGGGAGCAACGCTCCAGCGAGGGCACGCCGATGTTCCCGGACAGCCAGCAGCTGCCCGACATCGGCTACCACCGGTGGGCGGAGGTACTGGGCCTGCACGGCGAGCTGGTCGACGCGCCGGAGCAGGTGCCGGGCGTCTGGGACCGGGCGCTGGGCGCGGACCGGCCCGTGGTCGTCAACGCGCTGGTCGACCCGGCCGAGCTGATGCTGCCGCCGCACTTCACCGCCGAGCAGGCCCGCAACACCGCCGCGGCCGTGCTGCGCGGCGACACCGACTGGGCGGGCATCATCCGGCGGGGCCTGCCCACGGCGGTCGCCACCCTCAGGCCGGGGCGCGGCCGAGGCTGACCGGCAGGCCCGGGCGCCGCCGGGGCGGACCGGGAGGCCCCCCGCCGAGGCTGACCGGGGAGGCCGTGCCGCCGCCGAGGCTGACCGGGGAGGCCGTGCCGCCGCCGGGACTGACCGGACGGAGGGGTGCGCCCCGGACGGGTCCCGCGCGGCCAGGCGTCAGCCGGCTCGGTGGTACCGCAGCAGCACCGACGTGCCGTCGAAGGTCCGCGACTCCGCCAGGCGGAACTTCATCCGCTCGATGGCGGCGAAGACCGGCTTGCCGCCGCCCAGCACCACCGGGTGCACGAAGATCTGGTACTCGTCGATCAGGCCGAGGTCGGTCAGCGCGGCGGCGGCCTCGGCGCCACCGTTGAGCAGCAGGTCACCGCCCGGCTGCTCCTTGAGCGCGGTCACCTCCCTGGCGAGGTCCCCGCCGCCGACCACCCGGGCGCCGTGATCGGCCCCGGTGAGCGTGCGCGAGAGCACCACCTTCGGCGTCCGCCGCCAGATCGGCACGAACGCGAGGTCGTGCGGGTGGTCGGAGATCGACTCCGCCTGCGGCCAGTAGGCGGCCATGAACTCCCAGACCCGGCGGCCGTAGACGAGCGCGCCGGCCCGGTCGCACTGCTCCAGCGAGAACGCGGACAGCTCCGGGCCCATCTCCGGCCAGTCGAACTCGCCGTTCGGGCCCTCGATGAACCCGTCGAGCGACTGGTGCACCCCGTAGACGATCTTCCGCATGGCGCTGCTCCTCCTGACCCCTGACGCCCCCTCGTGGGCGCTTTCGCCAGGTGGTCGGAGCGGCCCCGCCCGATCCGACAGCCCGGCACCACCTTCTCAAGATTTTTCCTGGGGCTTGTTCGGGGCGGATACCGTGCCGCTCATGCGCCGTCCGATGATCATTGCTCTGATCGGCGTCGACGGGGCCGGAAAGACCACCCAGGCAAGGGCGCTGGCCGCCCGGCTGAGGGCGGCCGGGGTGCCGGCCAGCTACTTCGAGAACGCTGGCGGCCGGCCCGTCTGGAACCGGCTCGCGCAGGCGCTGGGCCGCCGCGACGGGCCGCACCTGTTCGGCCGCACCGGCTACGTGACCATCGAGGCGACCGTACGCTGGCTCGCCATCGCCCGGGCGGTGCTGGCCGCCCGGCTGACCGGCAGGACGGCGGTCATGGACCGCTGGTCCTGGTGCCAGTACGTGGTGATGCGGGCCCGCGGCGACCGGGGCGGGCGGTTGGTCCGCCTGGCGTACGCGATCTTCCCGCGACCGGAGCTGGTCTGCTTCCTGGCGGTCTCGCCCGAACGGGCGCAACAACGGGTGCTGGCCCGGGGCATCGACACCGAGGAGTTGACCCACCTGCGGGCCCTGGACACCGGCTACCGAGGGCTGCCGGAGTTCGGCTCGTTCACCGTCATCGAAGCGGATGGCGACCCGGTCGATGTCGGCGCTGCCCTCGACCAGGTGGTCCGGGCCGCTCTCGCCCGCTCCCGCTGACCTCCGGTCCCCGTCGGCCGACCGACCGACATCGGGACCGGGACCGGGACCGATGTCGGCGTCCCTGCTGGCGCAGTAGGGCGGCGGGCAGCCCGGGGGCGCGTATCCCCGGTCGTGCCCTGTCGGGGAAGGACGGCAGCCGACGAGCGCACCGGGGTGCGGATCGGCGGTCAGCACGAGCCAGCCGGTCAGCACAGACCAGCGGCGGGGCAGCCGGTCAGCCGCGGCCCTGGAGCCAGCGGCGCAGGTCGGACAGGCGCTGATCGTCCGGGGCCGACGGCCGCCGCTCCTCGGACGGGCGGCGCTGTTCGACCGGCGGACGCTCCACCGGGCGGCGCGGGTCGCCGACCAGCTCGCGGCTGGGGGCGGCGAACTTCTTCTCCGGCTCGCCCGCGACGGCGGTGCCGATGACCCGGGCGACCGCGTCGATCACCCGCGCCTGCACGGCCGCGCCCACCGAGTCGGTCGGGTCGTCCGGGTTGGCAGCGATGCCCGCGACCGCCACCTGCGGGGTGAAGCCGACGAAGGTCTCGGTGGCGTTCTTCTCCGAGCTGCCGGTCTTGCCGGCCACCGGCCGGCCGTCGAGGATCCGGTTCACCGAGGTGGCCGTGCCACCGTTGCACTGCGCGAGCGTGGACTGCTGGCCGACCGGGCAACGGGCGGCGTCGGTCGCGGCCCGGGCCACGTCGGCGTCGAGCACCCGGCGGCAGGACGGGTCGCCGACCGGCACCCGCTGGCCGTCGGCGGCGGTCACCGAGACCACCGGCAGCGGCGCGCAGTACGTGCCCTCGGCGGCCACCGTGGCGTACGCGTTCGCCAGGTCGAGCGGGGTGGTGGCGGTGACGCCCAGGGTGAACGAGCCCCAGTTGGCGGCGTCGTTCTCGGCGAACGTGGCGTCGGCGTCGGCCCGGAAGGTGATGCCGAGGCGCTTCGCCATCTCGACCACCTTCTCCTGCCCGACCTGCTCGGCCAGCCACACGAAGTACGTGTTCACCGAGCGGCCGAAGCCGTCCCACATCATCCGGTAGCCGTCCATCCACTCCGGGTTGGCGTTGGCCGGGCACCACCGGCCGTCGCAGCTGCCCTCGCCCTCGGCGGCGTACCGGGTGGACAGCCGGCTGGGCGCGTCGAAGCCGGTGGACAGCGGCTTGCCGGCCTCCAGCGCGGCGAGCATGGTGAAGAGCTTGAACGTCGAGCCGGCCTGGTAGCCGGCCACGCTGTCGCCGCCGGAGATCAGCGGGTTGACGGTGTTGGGGCGGTTGGCCTGCCCGTCCGGGTTCGCGTCGAGGCTGTAGTGCCGGTTGACCGCCATCGCCAGCACCCGGCCGGTGCCCGGTTCGACGGCGGCGATCGGCAGGGCGCGCTTGTTGTCGTAGGAGTAGACGCTGGTGGCCTGCTTCTGCGCGGTGGCCTGGATCTTCGGGTCCAGCGAGGTCACCACGGTGTAGCCGCCGCGGCGCAGGGCCTGCTCGCGCTCCTCGACGGTCGCGCCGAACTCCGGCTGCGCGAGCCACCACTGCCGCAGGTAGTCGCAGAAGAAGCCCCAGTCGTCGTGGCCCTCGGCCACGGCGGTGCAGCCGTTGGGCTGGGCCGTGGGGCGCAGCGTCAGCTTCTCGGCCCGGGCCCGCGCGGCCTCGTCGGCGCCGATCGCGCCGGTGGAGACCATCGAGTCCAGCACGTAGCCGCGCCGCTCCAGCGCGGCGTCCGCGTCGCCGTCGATCGGGCTGTACGCCTCCGGCGACTGCACCAGGCCCGCCAGCAGCGCCGCCTCGCCGAGGGTCAGCTCCGCCGGGGACTTGGCGAAGTAGCGCTGGCTGGCCGCCGCGATGCCGTACGCCCCGGAGCCGAAGTACGCGATGTTCAGGTAGCGGTTGAGGATCTCGTCCTTGCTCAGGCGCTGCTCCAGCGCCGAGGCGTACCGGATCTCCTGGATCTTGCGCCCGACGGTCTGCTCGGTGGCCGCGGCGCGCTCCTCGGCGGTGCGGGTGGGGTCGGTCTTGAGCACGTTGCGGACGTACTGCATGGTCAGCGTGGAGCCGCCCTGCTGGCCGCCGCCGGAGACGTTCGACACCACGGCCCGCAGCAGCCCGCGCAGGTCGGCGCCGCCGTGGTCGTAGAAGCGCCGGTCCTCGGCCGCCACGATCGCCTGCCGCATCACCGGGGCGATCTCGTCGAGCGGCACGTCGGTGCGGTTGACGTCGTAGAACGTGGTGATCAGCGTCCTGCCGTCGTTGGCGTAGAGGTAGGAACGCTGCGGCGTGACCGGGGTGCGCAGGGCCTCGGGCAGCCCCGCGTACGACCCGACCGCGGCCTTGGCGGCGAACCCGAGCAGCAGGTTTCCCGGCAGCGCGGCGACCGCCAGGACGAGGCCGGCGAGCACGCCGGCGAGCAGCACGGTGAACAGCCGCGACAGCGGCGGGCGGGGTGGGGCCATGGTCCCCAGGATTGCCACGTAACGGGCCAACCGACCACCCCCGCGGCCCGGTTGTCAGCAATTTCACCGCCCGTGACCAGCGACTTCCCATCCCACCGCTCTCGCCGGCACCGCTGGCCCCGGAGGCCCCGAGCACCCCGGCGGGTCAGGTGGGCAGGGGGCCGTTCGGGCCGGGGGTGGCCGGGGCGGCGGCGGTGGCGAGGCTCGCGCTGGCGGCGTCGCGGGCGATGTCCCGGGGCACCAGGCGGCCGGAGCGGTACCCGACGCCGATGCCGGCGATCAGCACGAAGATCGCGCCGAAGGTCTGCAACGAGCCGATCAGCGCGCCGCCGACGCCCAGCAGCGGGGCGGCGATCATCAGCATGACGCCGTCACCAATGCTGAACGTGCCGGACCGGGCCACCGACCAGCCGGTCAGCAGCCAGCCCAGGCTGTAGCAGGTGGCGCCGATGAGCACGAGCACGCGCGCGGTGGTGCCGAAGACGGGGGTCTGCTCCGCCAGCCCCGCGAAGGGGAGCATGAGCACCGTGCCGGCGATGGAGACGAGCAGGCCGGCGACGGCCGCCCGGCGGCTGCGGGTCGCCGCCAGCAGCCCGGTCAGCGCCAGCAGGGCGAGCAGCCCGAGCCACACCGCCGCCACCCAGCCCACCAGGTAGAGCGGCCGGCCGTCGGCCGGGTACGGGTCGTTGCCCACCCCGCCGTCGCTGCCCATCGCCACGACGGCGTAGAGGATGGCGTACGCGGGGAGCAGCCACACCGCGCCCCGGGCGAGCCGGCGCAGCGACCAGGCCCAGGTGGCGTTCGTGGCCGGCCCGATCGGCGTCGGCTCGACGAAGGGCAGCACCCCGAACCCTCCGCCGGTACGCCGGCTGCCGAGCGGCCCGGCGGGATCGTGCGCACCGGGCACCGGGGCCGAGGACCGTACCCGCTTCGCCGGATCCTTCATGCGTCACCTCGCTCGTCCGACGAGCGGTGCGGAACGCGCCGGGGCGCCCCGATGCCTGCTCACCGCCCGTCCTAGGACCGATGGTGGCAGGCGACGGAGCGCCCCATGAGTGGTTCTCACATTTCCGGGCAATCGCGCCCGGACCCGGTCAGGCCCGTTCGCGCTGGTCGGCCGGGTCGTTGAGCAGGCTCCCCGGGGAGACCGGCTCCGGCGCCGGCAGCCCCTGCGGCGTGCCGCCCGTGGCCTGCGCCTCGGCGACGCGTACCTCGTCGTGGATCTGCTGGGCGGCGGCCGCCGCGGCCTGCGCGGCCTCGGCCGCCTCGCGCTCCACCTCGCCCGCGCTGCCGGCCGCCTCCGGGGCCGGCTCGTCGCCGACCATCCGGCTCAGCCCGCCGAGCGCGCCGCCCATGCCCTCCAGCGCCTTGGTCAGCTCGGCCGGCACGATCCAGACCTTGTTCGCGGTGCCGTTGGCGATCTGCGGCAGGGCCTGGAGGTACTGGTAGGCGAGCACCTTCTGGCTCGGGTTCGCCTGGTGGATCGCGTCGAACACCGTCTTGATCGCCTTCGCCTGACCCTCGGCCTGGAGGATCCGGGCCTGCCGGTCACCGTCGGCGCGCAGCACCGCGGACTGCTTCTCACCCTCGGCCGTGAGGATCTGCGACTGCTTGTGCCCCTCGGCGTTCAGGATCGCCGCCCGGCGGTCGCGCTCGGCGCGCATCTGCTTCTCCATCGAGTCGCGGATGCTCGCCGGCGGCTCGATCGCCTTGAGCTCCACCCGGGTGACCTTGATGCCCCACCGCCCGGTGGTCTCGTCCAGCACGCCGGACAGGTGCCGGTTGATCTGGTCGCGGCTGGTCAGCGCCCGCTCCAGGTCCAGCGAGCCGATCACGTTACGCAGCGTCGTGACGGTGAGCTGCTCGATGGCCTGGAGGAAGTTCGAGATCTCGTACGTGGCCCGAACCGAGTCGACGACCTTGAAGTAGAGCACCGTGTCGATCGAGACGACCAGGTTGTCGGAGGTGATCACCGGCTGGGGCGGGAAGCTGACCACCTGCTCCCGCAGGTCGACCTTGGTACGCACCGCGTCGACGAACGGGACCAGGATGTTGAGCCCCGGGTTGAGGGTGCGCTTGTACTTGCCGAGCCGCTCCACAACGTCCTGGCGCTGCTGCGGCACGATCCGCACGGCCTTGGCCAGGGTGATCACCCCGATCAGGGCGATGGCCATCAGTAGGACCGGGATCACAAGTTCCATGTACTCACCTTTTCGCTTCGGGTAGCTCCCCGGAAGGAGAAACGTCGTCCCGCCACACCAGGGCGGTGGCGCCCCGCACCTGGATCACCTGCACCCGGTCGCCCGGGGCGAAGTGCTGGCTCGCGTCGTAGGAGCGGGCCTGCCACAGCTCGCCGTCGATCTTCACCATGCCCTGCCCGGCGTCGACCTGCTCCAGCACCAGCGCCGTGCTGCCCTCGATCGCCTCCACGCCGAAGGGCTGCTCGCCGCTCTCCAGCGCCGAGCGGCGGTGCCTGCGCAGCGTGGGCCGTACGCCCAGCACCGTCAGCGCCGACACGCCGGCGAAGACGATCGCCTGCACCTCGACCGGCGCGCCGAGCGCCGCCGCTCCCGCGGCGGCCAGGGCCCCGACCGCGAACATGATCAGAAATAGCGTCGTCGTGAAGATCTCAGCGACCGCCAGAACGACACCCAGCACGATCCAGAACACGGCGTCCACCCCCCGATCGTGACACGTCAAAGCACGTGGAGCCCACCCGCGAAGATCAGTAAGCTCGGCGGCACGCCGGCGGCCCACCCCGACGGCACCGGAATCCCCCGAGGAGAGCCCGTGTCCCTGCTGCCCGAGACCACCCGCCAGGTCGATGCCCTCGTCGCCGGGGCGCAGTCCGCCGGCCGTACGCCGTCGCTGCTGATCGGCGTGGTGCGGGACGGCGCGCTGACCCACCTCGCCACCGCCGGCGAGCACCCGCGCCCCGACGCCGACCTCCAGTACCGCCTCGGGTCGATCAGCAAGACCATGACCGCGACCCTGGTCATGCAGGAGCGCGACGCCGGCCGGCTGGCCCTGGACGACCCGCTGGAGAAGCACCTGCCCGGCACCGGTGTGGGCACACTCACCCTGCGGCAGCTGCTCGGCCACGCCAGCGGCCTGCGCCGCGAGCCGGACGGGCAGTGGTGGGAGCGCGCCGAGGTCGGAGACCTGGCGACGCTGCTGGCCGGGGTGAGCGCCGAGAAGATTGCCTATCCCCCGCACCGGGTCTACCACTACTCCAACCTGGCGTACGGGCTGCTGGGCGGGGTGCTCGAACGGATCACCGGCACCCCCTGGGCCGACCTGCTCCGCCAGCGCGTGCTGGAGCCGCTCGGCATGGGCCGCACCACGTACGCGGCCACCGAGCCGTTCGCCCGCGGTTACGTGGTGCACCCCTGGCACGACACGCTGCGGGAGGAGCCGCGTACCGACACCGGGGCGATGGCCCCGGCCGGGCAGCTCTGGTCCACCGCCGAGGACCTGGCCCGGTGGGCGGCCTTCCTGGCCGACCCCGCGCCGCAGGTGCTGGCGGCGGAGACGCTGGCCGAGATGTGCGTCCCCGTGTCGATCAGCGACGTCGACTCGTGGACCGGCGGGCACGGCCTCGGGCTGGAGCTCTACCGGCAGGGCGAGCGGGTGTACGTCGGGCACGGCGGCTCGATGCCCGGCTACGTGGCCGCCCTGGCGGTGCACCGCCCGTCGCGCACCGGCGTGATCGGCTTCGCCAACTCGTACGGCTTCCGCACCGGCGGGATCGGTGGGCTCGCGTTACGGATCCTCACCACCGTCCTGGACGCCGAACCGGCGTTCCCGCAGCCCTGGCGGCCCGCCGCCGCTCCCCCGCCCGCCGAGGTCGACGAGGTGACCGGTCGCTGGTGGTGGATGGGGGCGTCGCTCGACGTCACCTGGGACGCGGCCAGGGGCGAGCTGGTCGTGTACGTGCGCGGCGAGCGGGTCAGCGTGTTCGTCCCGGAGGGGCCGGACCGCTGGCGGGGTCGCTCCGGCCCCGAGAACGGCGAGATCCTGTCGGTGCTGCGCGACGGGTCGGGACGGGCGGTGGCGCTCGACATCGCCACCTTCGTCTTCACCCGCACCCCCGACCAGGAGCCCTGACGGCGCCCGCAGCCGCCGGCGGAGGATCCACATGCGAGACGCTGTCGGGCTGATGTCGCAGACGATTCAGGGGCCGTCTGGCGTCGCAGCGGCCACAAGCACCGCTGATGTCACAGACGACTCAGCTCGACAGCGTCGTACGACCCCTTCGCCCACGAACCAGGCCGCCGCCGACGGGCCGGACCGCGCTCGCGCTCAGGCCGGCTCGGTGACGAAGTCGATCAGGCGTTCCATCGCGTTGATCAGCGGGGTCTCCACGTCGGCGAAGCTGTCGACCCGGGACAGGATGTGCCGCCACATGTCCGCCGGCTCGGCGACCCCGAGCGCGGCGCAGACGCCCTCCTTCCACGGGCGTCCCGGCGGCACCACCGGCCACGCCCGGATGCCCAGCGCCGCCGGCTTGACCGCCTGCCACACGTCGACGTACGGGTGCCCGGTGACCAGCACGTGCGGGGAGGTCACCTTCGCGACGATCCGGCTCTCCTTGGAGCCGGCGACCAGGTGGTCGACGAGCACGCCGAGGCGCCGGTTGGGGCCCGGGGCGAAGTCGCGCACCTCGGCGTCGAGCGCGTCGATGCCGTCCAGCGGCTCCACCACCACGCCCTCGATGCGCAGGTCGTCGCCCCAGATCCGCTCGACCAGGGCGGCGTCGTGGATGCCCTCCACCCAGATCCTGCTGGCCCGGGCGACCTGGGCGCGTACGCCGTCGACGGCGATCGAGCCGGAGGCGGTGCGGCGGCGGGCGGCGGGCACCGGGGCGCGGGTCGGCCGGCGCAGCGTCACCGGCCGCCCGTCGAGCAGGAACGCCGCCGGCAGCAGCGGAAAGTTGCGCCGGCGTCCGTGCCGGTCCTCCAGCACCACCGCGCCGGCCTCGAAGCCGACCACCGCCCCGCAGAAGCCGGAGTCGGCGTCCTCGACCACGAGGTCCGGCTCGGCGTCCACCTCGGGCGTGACCTTCCGCCGCCGCCAGTCCCCCGCCAGCACATCGTCCGCGTACCGCCCCATGCCGATCAAGCTAACCTCCCACCTCTCCCCCCGCACCCGACACGCCGCCTCCGCCGCTCCCGCCGCGGCGATCTTGCAGTTGTGGTGTCCCGCGAAAGGGGCAGAGGTCGACGATCCACCCACCACAACTCCATGATCGACGGGACGGGGGGCGCATGATCAGCGGGGCGGCGGACAGTCGGAGCGGCAGTCGAGACAGGGGCGGCGGTGACCACGTACCCTTTCGGCATGTCCACCCCCGCAGCGGGCGCGGCCACTCTCACACCGCGCCGGTCCAGCCGGTTCGTGGCCTGGGTGCGCGCGTGGCGCGCCGGGCTGGTGCCCTTCGACGAGCTTGCCGACGCCATCGCCGGCGACGAGGAGCACCTGGTCGCCGACGCGCCCGGCACCTGGACCGACGTTCCCCTGCCCCAGGCGCTACCCACCCTCGCGAAGCTCTCGCCCGACGAGATCCGGCTCGTGCTGCCCGCGCCCGGCGACCCGCGCGGGCTGCCCGGGCCGGGCGACTTCGCCGGCGCGGCGCTGGTCGCCGGCGAGGCGGTCGTCGCCGGAGGGCTCGGGCTCATCCCGCACGTGCGCACGCACACGTCCGGCTCCGGCGACACCTTCGAGACGGTCCTCTGGCGGGTCTACCCGCTGCCGGCCGACGCCCCGGCCGCCTCCCTCGCGTTGCCCGGCGCGGCCGAGGCCGAGGCGGAGCTGGCGGTGGCCCTGGCCGACACGACCGCCGCGCTGACCCGGCTGGACGTCGCGCAGTGGCGACCCGAGTTGGCCGGGGCGCTGGAGGCGTTGCGCCGGCCGGACGGCGCCACCGACCTGCCGCCCGGGTTCGACCCGCGGGCCCGGCGGCTCTTCGCCCGGGCCGCCGTGCTCGACCGGGTGCTCGCGCTGGCCGGGCACGCGGCGCCGGGCGGCGCGATCAACAACTACGAGGCCCAGCAGCGCGACGCCGCGCTGCGCCCGCTGACCACCGCCTGCCGGCAGGCGCTGGTGGCCGCCTGCAACGCCCCGCTGCGCCCCTGATCGCAGGTCAGATCTCGTCGACCAGGTCGGCGACGGAGTTGACGATCCGCGACGGACGGTACGGGTAGCGCTCCGCCTCGGCGCGGCTGCTGATGCCGGTCAGCACCAGGATCGTCTCCAGCCCGGCCTCCAGCCCGCAGAGGATGTCGGTGTCCATCCGGTCGCCGATCATCGCGGTCGTCTCGGAGTGCGCGTTGATCGTGTTCAGCGCCGAGCGCATCATCATCGGATTGGGCTTGCCGACGAAGTACGGCTCGATCCCCGTCGCCTTGGAGATCATCGCGGCGACGGAGCCGGCGGCCGGCAGCGCGCCTTCCACCGACGGGCCGGTCACGTCGGGGTTGGTGCAGATGAACCGGGCCCCGTCGTTGATCAGCCGGACCGCCTTGGTGATCGCCTCGAAGCTGTAGGTGCGGGTCTCGCCCAGGACCACGTAGTCCGGGGCGAAGTCGGTCAGCACGTAGCCGACCGCGTGCAGCGCCGTGGTGAGCCCGGCCTCCCCGATCACGTACGCGGTGCCGCCCGGGCGCTGGTCGGCCAGGAACTGGGCGGTGGCCAGCGCGGAGGACCAGATCGCCTGCTCCGGCACGTCCAGGCCCATCCGGCTCAGCCGGGCCGTGAGGTCGCGGGGCGTGTAGATCGAGTTGTTGGTGAGCACCAGGAACGGCTTGCCGGAGGCGCGCAGCCGGGAGACGAACTCCGGTGCCCCGGGCACGGGCTGGCCCTCGTGCACCAGCACGCCGTCCATGTCGGTCAGCCAGCTCTCCACCGGCTTGCGGTCCTGCATCGTCACTCGTTCCAGGGTGTCGGGCCGCCGGCGGGGCCGGCGCGGCGGTCAGGAGGCCGGGTTCCCGGCTTCCTGGGCGGCGGTGGGGCGGCGTGCCGGGACGCAGCACACCGTGGGGCAGGTGTCCCACATGGGCAGCTCGCCGAGGCGGCGGCGCAGGCCGGTCCCGTCCGGGTCGGTCCGCTCGCGGACCAGCTCGCGCACCATCGCCACGAACCGGGGGTCGGTGCCGGGGGTGGCGGCCCGGACGAAGTCCAGCCCGAGCTGCCTGGCCGTCTCCCGCGCCTCGGTGTCCAGGTCCCACACCACCTCCAGGTGATCGGAGACGAACCCGATCGGGCTGACCACCACGCCGGTGGTGCCGGCGTCGGCAAGCGTACGCAGGTGGTCGTTGACGTCCGGCTCCAGCCACGGCACCTGTGGCGGGCCGGAACGGCTCTGCCAGACCAGGTCCCAGGGCAGGTCCGGGGCGGCCGCGGCGTGGACCAGCCGGGCGACCTCGGCGAGCTGCGCCTCGTACCGGCCGCCGTGCGGGCCGGCGTTCGCGGCCATCGAGTTCGGGACCGAGTGCGCGGTGAACACGAGTCGGGTGCCGTCCCGCTTCGCCGGGTCGAGGCGGCGGAGCGCCGCCCGCACCGCGTCGGCGTGCGGCTCGACGAAGCCGGGGTGGTCCCAGAACTGGCGGAGCTTGTCGATCAGCGGGGCGTCGGGGCCGACCGCCGCGCGGGCGGCGGCGATGTCCTCCTGGTACTGCCGGCAGGAGGAGTAGCCGCCGAAGGCGCTGGTCACGAAAGCCAGGGCGTGGGTGACGCCGTCGTCGCGCATCTGCGCCACGGTGTCGGCGAGCATCGGGTCCCAGTTCCGGTTGCCCCAGTAGACCGGCAGGTCGAGGCCGTTGGCGGCGAAGTCCTCCCGGACCGCCGCGAGCAGCTCCCGGCACTGCTGGTTGATCGGCGAGACGCCACCGAAGTGCTGGTAGTGCTCGGCGACCTCCGCCAGCCGCTCCGGCGGCACGCCCCGCCCCCGGGTCACGTTCTGCAGGAACGGCATCACGTCCTCGGGCCGTTCCGGTCCGCCGAAGGACACCAGGACCACCGCGTCGTACGCCATGGCTCCCATTCTTCCCGGTGCCCGTTCCCGCCGGGCGCGGCCCCCTGGTCCGGGGTGTGAGGAAGGGCCCCCTGCTATGCAGAATGCGATTGCAGGGGGCCCTTCCTCACACGTCAGGCGCCGATGGCGTGGTAGCCGCCGTCGACGTGCACGATCTCGCCGGTGGTGGCCGGGAACCAGTCGGACAGCAGCGCCAGGCAGGCCCGCGCCGCCGGCTCCTGGTCGGTGAGGCTCCAACCCAGCGGCGCGCGCTCGGCCCAGGCCTCCTCGAACTGATCGAAGCCGGGGATCGACTTGGCGGCGATGGTGCGCAGCGGCCCGGCGGCGACCAGGTTGCTGCGGATGCCCTGCTTGCCCAGGTGCAGCGCCAGGTAGCGGGAGGCGGACTCCAGCCCGGCCTTGGCCACGCCCATCCAGTCGTAGACGGGCCACGCCTTCGTGGCGTCGAAGGTCAGGCCGACCACCGCGCCGCCGGCGGACATCAGCGGCAGCGCCGCCATCGCGAGGGATTTGTAGGAGTACGTGGAGACGTGCAGCGCGGTCGCCACGTCCTCCCAGGGGGCGTCGAGGAAGCCGCCGCCGAGGCAGCTCTGCGGGGCGAAGCCGATCGAGTGCACCACCCCGTCCAGGCCGTCGACGTGCTCGCGCACGCGGTCGCCGAGCCCGGCGAGATGGTCGGCGTCGGTCACGTCCAGCTCGATCACCGGGGCGGGCTCGGGCAGTCGCCTGGCGATCCGCTCCACGAGGGAGAGCCGGCCGTAGCCGGTGAGCACGACCTGCGCCCCGTTCTCCTGGGCGAGCTTCGCCACGGAGAAGGCGATCGAGGCGTCGGTGATGACGCCGGTGACCAGCAGCCGCTTACCGGCGAGCAGTCCGGACATGCAGGGATTCCTCCGTAGTTCTCAGTGACCGCTTGTCAGTGGCCCATGCCGAGGCCGCCGTCGACCGGGATGACGGCGCCGGAGACGTAGCCGGCGGCGTCGCCGGCCAGCCAGGTGACCACGCCCGCGATCTCGTCCGGCTGGGCGAACCGGTTGGCGGGGATGGCCTTGCGGTACTCGGTCCTGCGGTCCTCGGGCAGGCCGGCGGTCATGTCGGTCTCCACGTAGCCGGGCGCGACCACGTTGGCCGTGATGTTGCGGCTGCCCAGCTCGCGGGTGATCGAGCGGGCCACGCCCACCAGGCCGGCCTTGCTCGCCGCGTAGTTGACCTGGCCGGGGCCGCCGTAGAGGCCGACCACCGAGGAGATGAAGATCATCCGGCCCCACTTCGCGCGCAGCATCTTGCCCGAGGCGCGCTTGGCGCACCGGAACGCGCCCGTCAGGTTCGTGTCCAGCACGCGGGTGAACTGCTCCTCCGACATGCGCAGCAGCAGCGTGTCGTCGGTGATCCCGGCGTTGGCGACGAGCACCTCCACCGGCCCCAGCTCGGCCTCGATCGCGGTGAACGCCGCGTCGACCGACGCGGAGTCGGTCACGTCGCAGCGGACCCCGAACAGCCCCTCGGGTGGCTCGCCGCTGCGGTGGGTCACCGCCACCCGGTCGCCCTGCTTGGCGAAGGCCTGCGCGATGGCCAGGCCGATCCCCCGGTTGCCGCCGGTCACCAGGACGGTACGGGCCACGGTTCCCCCTGTAGTTCAGTGATCTCCCGGTCGGTCGGAGCCTAGGCGTTACCGGCAGGTAAGCGCTAACGCCGTGCACGTCCGGGCCGGCGCGGCGTCGCCCGGCACCGGCCCCTGCCCCGTCCCTCCGGCGACGCGGCGGGCCCCTCGGCCGAGGTCCGTGCGGCCGCTCGGCCGAGTGCGGCGACGGCGACCGGCGGGTGTACGATGATCCGCGTTTGCGGGCCGTGCGGCCCGCTTCCGGGCCCCGCCGACCGCAGGAGGTGATCGCTGTGCGAGATAGCGATCCTCCCAGTCGTGGCCGGGCCGAACGTCAGCCCCGCTGAGCCACGACTCAGCAGGTGAGCTGACCCAGCTCCGCTCCCCGCCCCGCCCGGTCACCGGCCCCGCGCCGGTCGGCCGCGCCGCGCCGGGAGCCGCCCGGTCACGACTTCGTGTGCGCGTCCCGACCCACCCCTCTGCGGTCCGCCCCCGCACGCGCGGACCGTCCAGTCGCCGCCCGGAGCCGTCCATGAGCCGCTACGTCGCCCCGCTGGGCTTCACCCTCGCCGCCGTCTGGGTGGCCGTCGTCTTCGTCCTCGCCGGCGGCGCCGCGCACTGACCACCGGCGACGGCACGCACCGACCGTCGGCACGCACCGACCGCCTGCGACGGCGCGGACCGACCGCCGGCACGCACCGACCGCCGCGCCGTCGCCGGCCGTCGGGGCGCGCCCGGCCGCCGGCCACCCCGCACCCGCGCGTCAGAGCATCCGCGAGGACCACAGCAGGTTGAGGGCCCCCGCGCAGAGTGCCAGCAGCAGGGCCACCCCCGCGTACCACTGGGTGACCTCGCGGGGTTCCGTGCGGAACCCGATCGAGCTGCCCATGTCCTGGTAGACCCTCTTCAGCTCGCTCACCGACGCCGCCTCGTAGAAGTAGCCCTCGGTGGCCTCGGCCAGGTCGGCCAGGGCCAGCCGGTCCACCGGCACCCGTTGCAGCTGGCCGCCGATGTCCACCTGCCCGGAGTCGGTGCCGAAGGCGATGGTGGAGACCGGCACGTTCGCCGCCTGCGCCGCGGCGGCCGCCTCCTCCACCGACCGGCCCGAGGTGCGGTACCCGTCGGAGAGCAGCACGATGCGGGCCGGCGGGATCCCCGCCGCGCCGTCGGCCGGCACCGACCGGATCGCCTCCAGGCAGGTGAAGACCGCCTCGCCCGTCGCCGTCGCCTCGGCCAGCACCAGCCCGTCGATCGCGGCGGTCACCGCGTCCCGGTCCTTGCCCGGCGGCACCAGCACGTTCGCCGACTTGGCGAACGAGACCAGCCCCAGGTTGTAGCTCTCCGGCAGCTCGCCGACGAACTGCTTGGCCGCCTCCTGCGCCGCCTCCAGCCGGTTCGGCGCCACGTCGTCGGCCTGCATGGACAGCGACACGTCGATGGCGAGCATCACGGTGGCCCGCTCCAGCGGCTCCCGGGTGTCGACCGACGGCCGGGCCAGCGCGGTCGCCAGCACCAGCAGGCAGAGCAGGAACGCCGTAGCCGGCACGTGCCGCCGCCAGCCCAGCCCCTTCGGCGCCAGGGTGCGCAGCAGGTCCACGTTGGTGAACCGCATCGCGTACGCCCGGCGGTGCAGCTGCCGCCAGACGTAGAGCGCGGCGAGGGCGAGCACCGGCAGCACGGCCAGCAGCCACCACGGTTGCAGAAAGCGGATCATCGTGTCGTCCCCCTGGTGCGCGCGTGCCGCTGCGCGGCCACGAAACGCACCATGTCGAGCAGCCAGTCTCGGTCCGTACGCAGTCGCAGGTGGGCCGCGCCGGCGCCGCGCAGCGCCGCGGAGATCTCCGCCCGCTGGGCGGCCGCCGCCTCGGCGTAGCGGTGGCGCAGCCGCGGGTCGGCGGTCTGCACCTCGTGCAGCTCGCCGGTCTCCGGGTCGACCACCGGCAGCACCCCGACGTCGGGCAGCTCCAGCTCCCGGGGATCGACCACCTCGATCGCCACCACGTCGTGCCGGACGCGCAGCTTACGCAGCGGCCGGGACCACCGCTGCGGCGGGGCGAGGAAGTCGGAGATGACCACCGCCACGCCCCGGCGGCGGGGCGGCCGGTTGAGCATGTCGACAAGCGTGCCCAGGTCGCTGCGCCCGGGGCGGATCTCGGTGCCGGCGATCGCCCGCAGCAGCGCGTGGGCCTCCTTGCGGCCGGAGCGCGCGGGCAGCCGGGTGTAGACGTCCGGGCCGGCGACCGGCGGCGCGGCGCGCCACCGGCGGGCCGGCGCGCTCGTGCCGCCGCCGCTGCCGATCACCGCGCCGATCCGGTTGCCGCCCCGGACGGTCAGGTGGGCCAGCGCCGCCGCGGCGGCCACCACGACGTCGCGCTTGAGCCACCGGCCGGTGCCGAAGTCCAGGCTCGCCGAGAGGTCCACCGCCAGCCACGTCTCCAGCTCCCGGTCGGCCACCGTACGCCGGACGTGCGGCATCGTCGTGCGGGCGGTGACCGGCCAGTCCATCCGGCGTACGTCGTCGCCGGGGCGGTACTCCCGGGACTCCCCCGCCTCGCTGCCCGGCCCGGGCAGCAGGCCGGCGTAGTCGCCCTGGAGCAGGCCGTCGAGCTTGCGGGTGACCATCAGTTGCAGCCGCGACAGGACGGCCTCGGTGCGGTCGGAGGGGACGTCGGCAGGCCGACGGGCGGGTGAGGTCACGGACGCTGCCCGGGCCAACCGGCGCCGGGCGGCGCGGAGGTCGGCATGGGTGCGGGGGTGGCCTGCTGCCGGGGCGCGACCGAGGGCAGCGGGATGGTGGACATCACCCGGTGCACCACGTGGTCGGCGGGCACGTCGTCGGCGAGCGCGTCGTAGCTGAGCACGAGCCGGTGGCGCAGGATGTCCGGCGCGATGTCCTGCACGTCCTGCGGCAGGGCGTAGTCCCGGCCGCGCAGCAGTGCCAGCGCGCGGGTGGCCCGGACCAGGCCGAGCGAGGCGCGCGGGCTCGCGCCGTACTGGATGAGCTGGGCGACGTCCGGCATCCCGTGCTCCGCCGGGGCGCGGGTGGCCAGCACCAGCCGGACCGCGTAGTCGACCAGGGCGTTGTGCACGAAGACCTGGTCCGCCTTGCGTTGCAGGGCGATCAGGTCGGGGGTGGTGAAGACCGGCGCCGGCTGCGGCGGGGCGACCCCCATCCGGTAGACGATCTCCCGCTCCTCGGCGTCGGTCGGGTAACCGACGACGATCTTCATGAGGAAGCGGTCCCGCTGGGCCTCGGGCAGCGGGTAGACCCCCTCCTGCTCGATCGGGTTCTGCGTCGCCATCACCAGGAACGGGTCGGGCACCCGGTGGCTCTCGCCGCCGATGGAGACCTGCCGCTCGCTCATCACCTCCAGCAGCGCCGACTGCACCTTGGCCGGCGCCCGGTTGATCTCGTCGGCGAGCAGGAAGTTGACGAACACCGGGCCCAGTTCGACGTCGAACTTCTCGCTCGACTGCCGGTAGATGCGGGTGCCCATGATGTCGGCGGGCACCAGGTCGGGGGTGAACTGCACCCGGGCGAAGGAGCCGCCGACCACCCTCGCGAGGGTCTCCACCGCGAGGGTCTTCGCGACCCCCGGCACGCCCTCCAGCAGGCAGTGGCCGCGCGCGAGCAGCGCGACGAACATCCGCTCCACCATCCGGTCCTGCCCGACGATCACCCGTTTGATCTCGAACAGCGCCCGCTCGAGCAGGGTCGCGTCCTCGGCCGGCGTGGTCACCGGCTCGGGTGTCTCCGGGCCCGTCCCGTTCGGCGTCGGGGCGTCGGGCGTGGTCGGCTGGGCCACCGGTCCTCCACAGCATGATCGGTTGTCGCGCGGCGTGGTGCGTATCAAGACTCGCATGCCCGGCTGAGTGCCGAGGTGGGGAGAAGCCGATTCTCGCCGCCCCGTCCCCGATGCCGGGTCGTGGGCCCCGCCACGCCGTCGCGCGGTACGGAATCGCCGCTCACGGGTGGACAGGGACCGGCCCGGCGCGTGTACCATTCACCCGTCGCCGGGCGGCTCCCCCCGTGGCCGCCCGGCGCTCAAACTTCCGGTGCCGCCACCGCCCCTAGACTGGTCGGGATGAGCAGCCCCCTTCCCGCCGACGAGCCGCTGGTCTGCTCGTCCCGCGGATGTCGTGCCCCCGCCCACTGGGCGCTGAGGTGGAACAATCCCCGGCTGCACGACACCGACCGGCGCAAGACCTGGCTCGCGTGCACCGCGCACCGCACCACCCTCGGCGAGTTCCTCGACGCCCGTGGCTTCCTCCGGGAGGTCGTACCGGCGCCCGGATCGCCTACGCTCGAAGGGTGAGCGCGCACAACGGATGTCCCCGGTGAACAGTGACGGGTCCGCCGGCCCGCCGCCGGCGCCACCCCTACCGCCGGCGGGCCCCCTGGAGCCGTGGCCGGACACCGTCCGCTGGCAGTCGATCTCGTCCGACCTGATCTGGGTGGAGCTGATCCGCCTGGCGCTGGTGCTGGTCGTCCTCGCCCTCGGGCTGGGCGTCGGCTGGGCGTTCAGCGGCAGCGGCTTCCTCGGCGCGGCACTCGGCGTGGTGCTGCTCTTCGGCGTCCTGCGGGGCGTGACGATCGTCCGCGCCGTACGGGCCTGGGGCTACGCGGAGCGGGAGGACGACCTGCTGGTCCGGCACGGGCTGCTGGTGCGGCGGCTCTCCATCGTGCCGTACTCGCGGATGCAGTTCGTCGACGTCAGCGCGGGGCCGCTGGAGCGCGCGTTCGAGCTCGCCACCGTGCAGTTGCACACGGCCGCCGCGGCGAGCGACGCCCGGGTGCCCGGGCTGCGCCCGGCGGAGGCGTCCCGGCTGCGCGACCGGCTCACCGCGCTGGGCGAGGACCGGGCGGAGGGCCTGTGAGCGACCCGGCCGCCCGGGGCACGGACCACGCCGGCCCGTCCCCGGCGGAGCCGGGCGTCCCACCGGAGCCGACCGGGCCCGGCGCACCGCCGGAGACCGCCGGACCCAGTGCGCCGCCGGAGACCGCCGGTCCCGGTGTGCCGCCGGAGGCGGCATGGCGCGACGCCGGGTCCGGCTTCCCGCCCCCGGCGACCGGGCCCGTCCCGCCGGGCCCGGTCCGGTCTGCCGGGGCGCCCGAGGGCGCCGAGCCGCGGCAGCGGCTGCACCCCCTCAGCCCCGCCCTGCACGGCGCCAAGTCCCTGGTCGTGGTGATCGCCGGCCTGTCGTGGTCGACGCTGTCGCGGGTCGGCTTCGGCTGGTTCGCGCTGATGGCGGTGGTGCTGGCCCTGGGTGCCACCGTGCTGGCCGTGGTGAGCTGGTACTACACCGGCTACCACGTGGTGGGCCGCGAACTGCGGGTGCACGAGGGTCTCCTCTGGCGACGCACCCGGGCGATCCCGCTGGAGCGGCTCCAGGCCGTCGAGGTGGTCCGTCCGCTGCTCGCCCAGCTCACCGGCCTGGCCGAGCTGCGGCTGGAGGTGGTGGGCGGGGGCAAGACGGAGGCGCCGCTGGCCTACCTGAGCGTCGCCGAGGCGACCGCGCTGCGCCAGCGGCTGCTCGCCCTCGCCGGACGGATCGCGGCCGAGCCGGGCGCGCCGCCAGCGGGAGTGGCCGCGGGACCGGCGGGGACCCCGGCACCACCGCCCGGCCGGCCCCTGCACGCCGTGGCCAACAACGACCTGCTGGTCAGCCAGCTGCTGACCCCGCAGGCGTTCATGATCCCGTTCGGCGTCGCGTTCGTGGTGGCGCAGTTCCTCTCCGAGGACTCCTGGTCGTTCGTCGCGGTGGCGAGCACCCTCACCGCCATGGCCGGTGTGCTGCTGCAACCGGTGCGGCGGGTGCTCGACGACTGGAACTTCCGGCTCGCCCGGGACGAGGGCACGCTGCGGATCCGCAACGGCCTGCTGGAGACCCGCGCGCAGACCGTGCCGCTGGACCGGGTGCAGGCCGTCGGGGTGACCTGGCCGCTGCTGTGGCGGGTCAAGGGCTGGCTGCGGCTGCGCCTGGAGGTGGCCGGCTACTCCGCCGGCGAGGCCGACGAGCGCAACCGGCCGGACCGGCTGCTCCCCGTCGGTGACGTGGCGACCGGCGAGGCGATCGTGGCCGAGGTGCTGCCGGGGGTGCGGCTGGCCGCGCTGCCGCTGAGCCCGCCGCCGACCCGGGCCCGCTGGCTCAACCCGCTGAGCCGGGGCGTGCTCGGCGCCGGGCTCGACGACCGGGTCTTCGCCGTCCGCTCCGGCCTGCTCACCCGGCAGTTGGCGCTCGTGCCGTACGCCCGGATCCAGAGCGTGCGGGTCGTGCAGGGGCCGGCGCAGCGGCGGCTGCGGCTGGCGACGGTGCACGCCGACACCGCCGGTGGCGCCGGCGCGGCCGCCCGGGACCGGGACCTCGCCGAGGCGTGGGCCCTGGCGGCGGAGCTGACGGCCCGCTCGCGCGCGGCCCGCCGGGCGGGCTGACCGCGCCCGTCCGCACGCGGGTTGTTCAGCGGGTGGCCGTGACCGGCGGCGGCTCGGCGGCGGCCGGCGGGTCGGTCGGCTCGGCCTCAGCGTCGGGGTCGGGCTCCGCCGGGGACCGCCGGGCCTTGCGGGCCGCCCACCAGCGCTCCGCCAGGCCGACCACCAGGAAGGCCATCCCGACGTACGCCCAGCCGACGAGCACGTCGATGACGTAGTGCTCGCCGCTGTAGACCAGGGTGAACGTCATCGCCAGCGGGTAGGCCAGCAGCAGCGGCCACCAACGGCGGCGGGTCTGCCGCAGGAAGAACAGCACCACGAAGAGCGCGAACGCGGTGTGCAGCGAGGGCATCGCGGCCACCGGGTTGGAGGCGATCTGCCCGGCGTTGAGCAGGTTGCCGGCGCCGTGCATGCCGAACGCCTTCCAGCCGCGCGTGGATATCCGCGCGACCTCCTCCAGCAGCCCGTTCTGCGCCGCCCACCAGGGCGGGGCGGCCGGGTAGAGGAAGTAGGTGACCAGGCCGGTGGCGCACAGGAAGCCCCAGCGGCGCATGAAGGCCGCCCACCGCCCCCGGTCCCGCAGCCAGAGCACCGCCGCGGCGGCCAGCGCCACCACGAAGTGCGAGAAGTAGACCCAGCTGACCGCGACGTCCCACCAGTGCACCTCGGGCCGGTAGAGGTGCTCCTGGAGCCAGGTCGTCGGCACCTGACCGCCCGTCGCCCAGCCGAACATCACCCGGTCGGCGACGATCAGCTCGTACGCGTGCGGGGTGGCACCGTTGTCGGCGAAGCCCCGGGACAGGTTGTAGACGGCGAGCAGCAGCACCACCGGCACCCAGTCCCGCGCGAAGCGCAGATGGCTGCGCCACGGCCGGCTGCTGTTCCAGGCGATCGTCCCCGCCCAGATCCACAGGAACGCGTACGCCGGGTCGGTCGGCAGGCCGATGCCGAGCCAGCCGGCGACGAAGGCGACCCCCCAGAGTGTCATCGCGACCACGCGACGACGCCCGCCGTCGGGTGCGGCGGGTGGCTCGGTCCGGGCGGGGGGCTGGGGGTCGGTCGCGACAGACATCGCGGTCAAGGTTAGCGGCGCGGGCGGCATCGCCCCACGCCGACCACCCGGCCGCGCCGTCCTTCCGGGCGCGGCGGGACCGGCAGGCGCGGCAGACCGGTACGGCGGGCGCGGCGGGACCGGCAGGCGCAGCGGGACCGGCGCGGAACCGGCGGCCCGGTGCGCCGGTGCCCGCGTCGCCCAGGGGCGGTGTGCGCCGGTGGGGGCGACCGACGCGCACGCGCCGCCGCCCGCCGCCCGCCTCGTCTAGGCTTTGGCCATGCAGGAGCAGCCGGAGCCCGCGCTGACCCCGGGCCTCACCGCCCGGGTGGAGCTGACCGTCGCCGACACCGACACCGCCCAGGCGGTCGGCTCCGGAGACGTGCCCGTCCTGGGCACGCCCCGGGTGCTCGCCCTCGCCGAGGCCGCCACGGTGGCGGCCACCGCCGCCCGGATGCCCGGCGGGTCGACCACCGTCGGCACCCGGGTCGAGCTCGACCACCGGGCGGCCACCCCGGTGGGGCGCACGGTGGTGGCGCAGGCCCGACTGACCGCGGTCGAGGGGCGGCGGCTGTACTTCGAGGTCAGCGTCAGCGACGGCGACGAGACGGTCGCCGAGGGCCGGGTGGAGCGGGTGCTGGTCGACCGGCAGCGCTTCGTGGAACGCGCCGCGCGGTCGTCGTGACCGCCCGCTTCACGCGGGTCGCCGACGGGGTGCACGTGCTGCGCGAGCCGCTGCTGCACGTCAACGTCACGCTCGTCGTCGGCGACGGGGCCGCGCTGCTGGTCGACACGCTCTCCACCGCCGGGCAGGCCGCCGAGCTGGCCGCCGCCGCCCGGGCGGTCACCCCCCATCCGTGGACGCTGGTGAACACCCACCACCACTTCGACCACTGCTTCGGCAACGCGACCCTCGCCGCCGACCCGCCCCGCCCGGTGTACGCCCACGAGCTGGCCGCCGAGGCGATGCGCGAGCCGGACCGGCTGCGCCGGGAGGCGTACGCGGAACTGCGCGACGCGCACCCCACGCTGGCCGCGGAGGTGGCCGGGACGGAGCTGCTGGCGCCGACGCACACCGTGCACGGCGAGACCGTGCTCGACGTGGGCGGCCGGCGGGTGGTGCTGCGCCATCCCGGTCGCGGGCACACCGCCGGTGACCTGGTGGTGCACGTGCCGGACGTCGACGTGCTGGTCGCCGGGGACCTGGTGGAGCAGAGCGGCCCGCCGGCCTTCGAGGAGTCGTACCCGTTGCAGTGGCCCGACACGGTGGCGGAGCTGCTGCGGATGACCACCCCGGCCACAGTGGTCGTGCCGGGGCACGGCGAGCCGGTCGACGCGGCGTTCGTACGCGCGCAGCACGCCCAGCTCGTCGAGCTGGCCTGGCTCATCCGCGCCGGGCACACCGGCGGCGCCCCGCCGGAGCGCGTCGCCGCCGAGGCGCCCTTCGGGGCCCGTCCCGCCCTGTACGCCGCCCGCCGCGGCTACGCCGAACTCGACGGCACCGCCTGACGGCGACCGCCTCGCGTCACCTGCGGCTGCTCTCCGTGGTCAACGGCTGGCCGGCACCCGAGAGCCTGGCGCCGGCCCTCGACTGGTCCGTCCGGGCCCTGCGGGCCCGCACGCCGGCCTAGCGGGCGAAGCGGGCGTGGACCTCCGCGCGGTTGGGCATGGCGGTCGCGCCGCCGGGTGACTCGCAGACCAGGCCGGCGACCCGCAGCGCGAACGCCACCCGCTCGTGCCAGCCCGCCGGATCGGCGGGTTCGCCGCCGGCCAGCAGCTCCGCGACGAGGGCGCCCATCACCGAGTCGCCCGCGCCGGTGGCGTCCACCGCGGCGACCTTCGGCGCGGGTACGCGTACCGGATCGGCGCCGGCGGCGGCGACCACCGCGCCGGCCGCGCCGAGGGTGACCACCACGGTGCCCGCGCCGAGTTCCCGCAGGTACGCCGCCACGCCCTCCTCGGGTTCGCCCGGGTAGAGCAGCTTCGCGTCGGCGGCGCTCAGCTTGACCAGGTGGGCGCTGGCGGCGAACTCGGCCACCACCTCGCGCAGCCCGGCCAGCGCGGCCGGCCCGTCGAGCAGCCTGGGACGGACGTTGGGGTCGAAGACCCGCAGCCCGGACGCCAGCGCCCAGGCCCGGCGCGCGGCGGCCAGCGCCGGCGGCTGGAGCAGCACGATCGATCCGCAGTAGAGGACGTCGGCGCCCGCCACCAGGCCGGCGTCGAGGTCGTCGGGGCCGAGCAGGCCGTAGGAGGGCGGCTCGCCGTAGAACCGGAAGTCGGGCTCCGGGCCGGCGAAGGTGGCCACCGCCAGCGCGGTCGGGGCGGCGACGGTGACCGCCCCGGCCAGGCCGACGCCCGCGCCGGTCAGGAAGTCGCGGATCCGCCCGGCCAGGACGTCGTCGCCGAGCGACCCGACGAGCTGCACCGCGCCGCCGAGCCGGGCGACGGCGACCGCCACGTTCAGCGGCCCGCCGCCGACGGCCTGCCGGTAGACCGGCTCGCCGTCACGCTCGGTGTCGAGCAGGTCGACCAGTGCCTCGCCGAGCACCACCGCGTACCCCATTGGTGTCCTCCGTCCACGCCGCGCGCCGACCGATCTTGTCGCACCAGGCTGGCACAGTACGCGCCATGACGAGCGCCGAAGCCACCGTATCGGCCTACTGGACGGCCTTGGAGGCGCGGGACTGGGACGCCGTCGCCGGGCTGCTCGCCGACGACGTTGTCTACCACCTGCCGCAGACCCGCGAGCGGATCGTGGGCCGGGAGTCTTTCCTGCGCTTCAACCAGGAGTACCCCGACGGCTGGCACCTCACGGTGAACCGGCTGGTCGCCTCGGGCCGGCGCGCCGCCACCTGGATCACCTGCGCCTACCGGGGCGAGGAGCTTGCCGCCACGAGCTTCTTCGACCTCGACGACGCCGGTCTCGTCCGCGAGATCACCGAGTTCTGGCCGGCGGCCTACGAGCCGCCGCCCGGCCGCGAACACCTCGCTGACCGCTACTGACACATCGAGCAACGGCTATTGCGCCTCGTCACCGTCCCGTGGTGGGATGGCGCTTGCCGGGCGGTTGCGGGGGCTGCCGCGCCGCCGGCGCCGGGTTCACATCCACGCGAGGGCATCGGCCCGCGAGTCGGGCCGCCGACGGCGCACGTACGCCGGCCATCCGCGCCGGGGCACGTCCGCCGCGACCGTCTTGCCCGCGCCGCAGCGGGGCGGCCCGTGCCGCCACCCCGCGCGCGTTGCCCGTGGGACTCCCCCGTCCCACGAGTGAGGAGAACCCCCGTGTCCCACCGATCGCGTATGGCCGCGTTGCTCACCGCGGCCGCCACCCTTCTCGCGGGCGCCGTCGTCCTGACGGCGGGGCCCGACCCCGCCGCCGCGCACGGCACCCCGATGGCCCCCGGCAGCCGCACCTTCCTCTGCTGGAAGGACGGCCTCTCGTCCACGGGCGAGATCAAGCCGAACAACCCGGCGTGCTCCGCCGCCGTGGCGCAGAGCGGGGCCAACTCGCTCTACAACTGGTTCAGCGTGCTGCGCTCCGACGCCGCCGGCCGGACCGTCGGCTTCATCCCGGACGGCAAGCTGTGCAGCGGCGGCAATCCGGGCTTCGCCGGCTACGACCTGGCCCGCACCGACTGGCCGCTGACCCACCTGACGGCCGGGGCGCGGATGGAGTTCCGCTACAGCAACTGGGCCCACCACCCCGGCACGTTCTACTTCTACGTCACGAAGGACAGCTGGAGCCCGGGCCGGCCGCTGGCGTGGAGCGACCTGGAGGAGCCGTTCCTGACGGTGACCAACCCGCCGCAGCGCGGCTCGAGCGGCACCAACGACGGGCACTACTACTTCAGCGGCAACCTGCCCACCAACAAGAGCGGCCGGCACCTCATCTACTCGCGCTGGGTGCGCTCCGACAGCCAGGAGAACTTCTTCGGCTGCTCGGACGTCACCTTCGACGGGGGCAACGGCGAGGTCACCGGCGTCGGCCCGGGCGGCACGCCGCCGCCCAACCCGACCACGCCCCCGCCCAACCCGACGACCCCGCCGCCCAACCCGACCACGCCCCCGCCGAACCCGACCACGCCCCCGCCGCACGGCGGGGACTGCATGCCGATCTTCAAGGTGGTCGGCACCTGGAACGGCGGCTTCCAGGGCGAGGTAACGATCATGAACCACAGCTCGTCGACCTGGTCGGGCTGGACGGCCAACTGGACGTGGCCCAGCGGGCAGACCATCAACAGCCTCTGGAGCGGCACGCTGAGCGGATCCGGTTCGTCGGTCACCGTGACCAACGCGCCCTACAACGGCACGATAGCCCCGGAGGGCACCACGACCTTCGGCTTCGTCGCCACCACCAACGGCACCAACACCCTGCCCACGGTCACCTGCTCCGGCCGCTGAGCCCCAACCCCGACCCTGCGCCCAGGTTCGGACCCCTGAAGTGATCAAGAGGTTTGCGTCCCCGGGAACGACTCCGGGGACGCAAACCTCTTGGTCGACACCGTGGCCGCCGGCCAGGCGCGGGGCCCGGGTTGCAGTGGCCGGGTCAGCGGACCATGGAGCCGACCACGGGCTTGGTGAGCAGGGCGGACTGGTTGCGCTGGATGCCCGGGTCGAGGGTCTTGGCGACGAAGATGGCGTGCCAGATGCAGAAGATGAGCACCGTCCACACCTTGCGGGAGTGGTCGGCCTCCTCCCGCTTGTGCTCCTCCAGCAGCCGCATCGCGTACGACAGGTCGAGCAGGTCGCCGGCGCCGGAGGTGGACAGCACGTGCCGGGCCCACTCGTACATCTCGCCGCGCAGCCAGACCCGGGTGGGGGTCGGGAAGCCGAGCTTCTTGCGGTTGACGATGGCCGGCGGCACCACGCCCTGCAACGCCTGGCGCATCGCGTACTTGGTGGCGTCGGAGCGGGGCGGGAGCTTGAGGTCCACCGGGATCCTGGACGCCACGTCGAACACCGCCCGGTCCAGGAAGGGCACCCGCACCTCCAGCGAGTGCGCCATCGAGATCCGGTCGGCCTTGACCAGGATGTCGCCGCGCAGCCACGTGTAGAGGTCGACGTACTGCATCTTGGTGACGTCGTCGAGCTCGGTGCACTCGGCGTAGATGGGCGCGGTGACGTCGGTGTAGCGGACCGAGGGGTCGTAGCGGCGCAGCAGGTGCTGCTTCTCCTCCTCGGTGAACATCCGGGCGTTGCCGTAGTAGCGCTGCTCGATCGGGGTGGTGCCGCGCTCCAGGAAGCTCTTGCCCTTCACGCCCTGCGGGATGGCCTTGGAGACCGCCCGCAGCCCCTTCTGCACCCCGTCGGGCAGCCCGTTGACCGAGCTCAACGACAGCGGCTCGCGGTAGATGGTGTAGCCGCCGAAGAACTCGTCGGCGCCCTCGCCGGAGAGCACCACGGTGACGTGCTCGGCGGCCTTCTTCGCCACGAAGTAGAGGGGCACCAGGGCCGGGTCGGCCACCGGGTCGTCCAGGTGCCAGACGATCTTCGGCAGCGCCTCGATCATGTCGTACGGCCCGATCTTGGTCGGGATGGTCGTCACGTCGAGGTGGCGGGCCGAGTCCTGGGCGACGTCGATCTCCGAGTAGCCCGGAACGTCGTAGCCGACGGTGAAGGTCAGGATGTTCGGGTTGAACTCCCGGGCCAGGGCGACCACCGCGGTCGAGTCGATGCCGCTGGAGAGGAACGAGCCGACCGGCACGTCGGAGCGCATGTGCATCCGGACGCTCTCCCGCAGCGTCTCCCGGATCTCGTGGTAGAGCCGCTGCTCGTCGTCGACCGGGGTGGGCCGGAACACCGGCCGGTACCACCGGCGCACGTCGATCCGCCCGCCCGGGGTCCAGGTCAGGTATTCACCCGAGCCGATCCGGCTGATGCCCTTGTGCAGGGTGCCGGGCTCGGGCACGTACTGCAGGGTCAGGTAGTGGCTGAGGTTGGCCGTGTCGATGCCGGCGTCGCCCTGGTAGTTGGAGTGCGCGAAGGGCAGCAGCGCCTTCTTCTCCGAGGCCAGGTAGAGGCCGTCGGCGGTCTCCAGGTAGTGCAGCGGCTTGATGCCGAAGTAGTCCCGGCCGCCGAACGCGCGGCGCTCCTGCCGGTCCCAGATGACGAAGGCGAACATGCCGCGCAGCCGGGTGAGCACCTGCTCGCCCCAGTAGTGGAAACCGGCGACGATCACCTCGCCGTCACCGGCGGTGGCGAACTGCGCGCCGAAGCTCCGGATCAGCTCCTCGCGCAGCTCGATGTAGTTGTAGATCTCACCGTTGAAGGTGAGCAGGTAGCGCCCGTTCGCGTAGGACAGGGGCTCTTGGCTGGAGGCCACGTCGATGATCGCCAACCGCTTGTGCGCGAACACCCCGTCCGCGTACCGGCCGGAGGCGTCGCCGACCACCTCGACACCGGTCTCGTCCGGTCCGCGGTGGTGCAGGCATTCCAACGCCCCGGCGATGTTGTCGCGGTGGGCGGCGGCGTCGCCGCGCGCGCTGAAGAAGGCCAGGAGTCCGCACATGGTCGCCATCTTTCCACGCGGCCCGAGCGGGCGTCGCAGCACCGCTGGGCTCCACGCCGCGAGGCTGCCCGGCCCGCGCGTCGCACGCGTTCCGGGTCGCTGCCGACCGGATGCGCCTGCGGGAGGCTGTCGAGCTGATGTCGTAGACGACTCGGGCAACCCCCGATGTCGCGAACGACTCAGCTCGACAGCGTCGTGCGACCGACTCGCCCACCGCCCGGCTCGCCGGCCACCGCCTGTCCCGGCGCGATCCGGCCGCCGCGCTGCGCGGTAGCGTCTGACCTGCAACGATGCGGAGACGGAGGGGGCGGAGCATGACCGAGGGACGTACCGACAGCAGGCCGGCGGACGGCACCGGGTCGCACGACCCGGACTTCCCCGAGGCGTTCCTGGCGTTCATGCGGCAGGGCTGGCGGGACACCACCCTGCCGGTCGGCCCGCGGCCCGAGGTGCCGAACCACGCCAGGCGCCGGGCCGCGCTCTCGGCGGCCTTCCCGGGCGAGACCCTGGTGATTCCCACCGGCGGCGAGAAGGTACGTGCCAACGACACCGACCATCCCTTCCGGCCGGGCAGCGACTTCGTCTACCTCACCGGCGACCACGACCCGGACGGGGTGCTCGTGCTGCGGCCGAACGGGTCGGGCCACGACGCCACCCTCTACATGCGGCCCCGGTCGTCGCGGCGGACCGACGAGTTCTTCCGCAGCCGGCACGGTGAGCTGTGGGTCGGTCGGCGGCACACCCTGGCCGAGAAGTCGGCCGAGCTGGGTCTGCCCACGGCGGACCTGACCGAGCTGGACGCGACGCTGGCCGACCTGGCGCCGGGGCGTACCCGGGTGCTGCGCGGCTTCGACGCACGGGTGGACACGGCCGTGCGCCCGTACGACGGCCACCGCGCCGAGGGCCAGCCGGCCCGCGACCGGGAGCTGGCGATCGCCATCTCGGAGCTGAAGCTGGTCAAGGACGAGTGGGAGATCGCCCAGCTCCAGGACGCGGTCGACGCCACCGTCCGGGGATTCGAGGACGTGGCCCGGGCGCTGCCGGCGGACCGGGGCGTGTCGGAGCGCCTGCTGGAGGGGATCTTTGCGCTGCGCGCCCGGCACGACGGCAACGACGTCGGCTACGGCTCGATCGTCGGCGCGGGCGAGCACGCCACGATCCTGCACTGGGTGCACAACCACGGCGCCACCCGGCCGGGCGAGCTGCTGCTGATGGACATGGGCGTGGAGAACCGCAACCTCTACACCGCCGACGTCACGCGGGTGCTGCCGGTCGACGGCCGGTTCACCCCGCTCCAGCGCCAGGTCTACGACGCCGTGCACGCCGCGCAGCAGGCCGGCATCGACGCCATCCGCCCCGGCGTGGCGTTCCGGGAGGTCCACCTGGCGTCGATGCGGGTGCTCGCCCAGGCGCTGTCCGACCTGGGCCTGCTGCCGGTGGGCGTCGACGAGGCCATGGACGGGCGGTCGACGGTCTACCGGCGCTGGACGCTGCACGGCACCAGCCACATGCTCGGCATCGACGTGCACGACTGCGCGAACGCCCGCAAGGAGAAGTACCGGGACGGCACGCTGGGCGAGGGCTACGTGCTCACCGTCGAGCCCGGGCTCTACTTCCAGCCGGAGGACGAGCTGGTTCCCGAGGAACTGCGCGGGATCGGCATCCGGATCGAGGACGACATCCTGGTCACCGCGACCGGCGCGGTGAACCTCTCCGCCGGGCTGCCGCGCGCCGCCGACGAGGTGGAGACCTGGCTGGCCGAGCAGCGCGAGGCGGGTCCGCGCCTGCCGGACTGACCGCGCCCCGCATCCTCGCCGCAGCCCGGCGCGACCCACGTCGCGGCCGGGCTGTTCGCCGTCCGGCCCCGGGCGGCGCCGTTGTCGCCGCGCGGAGCTGGCGTCGGAATCCGCCCGTATATCGCCCGAAAAGCGCAGGTCTTTCACTTTCATCCTCATCGTGAAGACATCTCACTTATGTTGTCACTGAACCTGTCTAACCGATTCAGGGCTGGTTACGCCTCCTACGGCGGTACGTGCCCGTTGGATACGAAAGATGTGGGTGAGAGCACATGTCAACCAATCAGTCCGAAGCAACCGGGGCTGGGCATCCGAGCGGGCGTCGCCGGAAGCGGCGCGTCCTGTGGGTCGCCACCGGCGTGGCCGGCCTGACCGGCGCGGTCGGCCTGGCGGCCACGGGGGTGGTCACGCTGCCGGGCGCATCCGCGACGGGCAGCCTCGGGAACGTGGTCGACCGGCAGCTCACCGAGGCTGCCGCGCAGGCTACAGCCCCCCTCGGCCCGGACGACAGGGTCGACGCCGCAGCCGCCGGCATGAATCCCGGCGGACAGGACCCCACAGCGAGCGGCAAGGGGCCGGACGAGCAGGGACGCAACGACAAGGAGCAGGACGTCACGGACGTGCCCTGCGACACCGACGAACTGATCGTCGAACTCAACCGGGTGAACGCCGGTCACGGAGGGACGCTCAAGCTCGCGCGCGACTGCACGTACCTGCTGACGCTGAGCCGGGAGGGGAACGGCCTGCCGGAGATCGTCCGACCGGTCACGATCAAGGGCGAGAACGCCACCGTCCTCCGCGCCACGAACGCCGCCGCCTTCCGGATCTTCAACGTGGGGGTCGGCGGCGACCTGACCCTGCACGACCTCACGGTCAAGGGCGGGTTCGCCCAGCCCGGGCTGGGCGGCGGTGGCCTCCTGGTGCAGGCGGGCGGCAGGGCGACCATCTTCGACAGCCGCATCACCGGAAACCAGAGCAGCAGCGCCGGCGGTGGCGTCACGAACTTCGGCGTCACCCGGATCCTGTCCACGCACGCCACCGGCCCGGACGGCAAGGGTAAGGAGCACGCCGACGGAGAGAAGGACGCGGCCGGCACGGGGCACGACGACACCACCCCGGGCGACCTCAGCGGCACGGACGGGACAGCCCCGTCGACCGACAGCCGCACCGCCCCGAGCACCGGCGCCGAAGCCCCCGTCGTGCCCACGGATCCCGCGGGCACGGACACGAAGGCTCCCGCCGGCCCGGACACCAAGGCCCCCGCCGGCCTGGACACCGACGGCACCGACACCAAGACCCCCGGCGGCCTCAACACCGACGGCACCGGCACCAAGGCCCCTGCCGGCCTGGACGCCGACGGCACCGGCACCGGCACCGGCACCGGCACCAAGGCTCCCGCCGGCCTGGACGCCGACGGCACCGACACCAAAGCCCCGGCCGGCCTGGACGCCGACGGCAAGGCGGTCGCCGGGGACGGGACCACGGCGGGGGCCGCTGGCGGCGCCTCGGCCGCCCGGGACGCGGGCAGCCCCGGCCGGGACAACGAGAAGGACGACAGGGGCGACGACCGCGAGGACGGCGGGCACGGCAGCGAGGTCACCGACAACACCGCCGTGGGCAGCGGCGGCGGGATCCGCAATGTCGGCCAGCTCTTCCTCGAGGGCGTCCGGGTGAGCCACAACCAGAGCGGCGACACCGGCGGCGGACTGGAGAACGTCGCCTCCGCCGTCGTCACCGACAGCACGATCTCGCACAACATCGCCGAGGGCTCGGGCGGCGGCATCCAGAGCGGCGGCAACCCCAACGTCGCCACGACCGTCAAGCGCAGCCACGTGTTCGGCAACCAGAGCGGTGCGAGCGGCGGCGGCATCCGCAACGCGGGGACGATGTACGTGCAGCACAGCACCGTCCATGGCAACACCGCCGACGGCGACGGTGGCGGCATCGCCAACCTCGCCGCGGTCTTCGGCGGACTGTCGATCTCGAACAGCAAGGTCAACGAGAACGTGACCCGGGGCAACGGCGGCGGTATCGCCAACGACAGCGGCCAGGTGGTCATCTTCCACAGCGAGGTCGACCGGAACCGGGTCGCCGTGGACCTGCAGGTCGCGGGTGGGGTCTACAACCAGGGCGGAAGGATCTCCGTGATCAGGTCACGGATCACGGAGAACTCGTCGCTCCTCGCGCCGGGAGGCGTCTCCTCGGACAACGACGGAGTCACCGTCGACGACGAGACGGTGATCATCCGGAACAAGCCCACGAACTGCGAGGGCAGCCCGACCCCTGTTCCGAACTGCTTCGGCTGAGCGGGCGGACAGTCGGCGCTGCGCAGCGCGTTCCGGCGCCGCCCGGGAAGGGCCGTCACGACGACCTGCCCCGGGCCGGCGCCGGAACTTCGCGTACGGCCTGGTCCTGGTGGTGGCCGGGCCGCACCGGAACCTCACGCGCGGGCCCCTCTTGGTGGCGCCGGTCGCCGGTCAGCTGGGCGGGGGCCTTCGCTGAGGCAATCGCCGAGCCGGCGAGCGCCGGTCGACTCTCCTGCGGGTGTTTGTGCTGCTCAGGTGGTGTCCCTGCCCGGTAGCGGCCCGCTGCGGAGCGACAGCCGACGTGAGGCGAATGTGTGGATTACTCGGATAACGCACCATCGCGAGAATCGTTCTCATACGGTGATTCACGGAGGCTGCAACCCATTTGTGGCTGATCGCGCCGTCTTGCGTGGTGCGGTCCCCGTGAGAGCAGGAAAGGGCGGAAGGCTCTGATGTCCGATGACGTAACGAGACCTGACGGTGGCCCGCCCGTGGGCACACCGATGCGAGGGCGGCGCAAACTCTGGCTGGCTGCCGGGGTGGCCGGACTGACCGGCGTCGTCGGCCTGGCGGCGCTGGGCGGCCTGGCCGCCCGCGACGACAAGTCCGGCGACTCCGAGCGACTCTCCGACGCCCAGGCGTCGGCCCCGAAGCAGAACGTCAGCGACGCCGGCAGGGCCGACGACGCTGGCAAGGCCGACGACGAGGCCGACGGCAACCCCGCCGCCGAGGGCGGGAACGCCTGGTCGGGTGGCGACTGGAGCGGCGACAAGGACCGCGGAAACGACGGTCGGGTGACGGAGGTGCCCTGCGACACCGACAAGCTGATCCAGGCGATCATCCACGCCAACCGGACCGACGGCGCGACGCTGAAACTCGCCAGGCACTGCACGTACGAGCTGACGCGCAGCGAGTACGGCAACGGCCTGCCCGTGATCAAGGAGTCGATCGTCCTCAAGGGCGAGGGCACCGCGATCGTCAGGGCGGCCGAGGCCGAGCGCTTCCGGATCCTGAACGTCGGTAGCGGCGGTCACCTGACGCTGAAGGACGTGACCGTCAAGGGCGGGCAGACCGTCGCCGCGAAGACCGTCCCGGCACCGGTCAGTTCGTTCGGGCGCACGAAGCCGACAGAGGCTGCGGCAGCCGCGGCGGAACCGGCCCGTGGACCGGCGATGGCGGCGCCCAAGGGCCCGGCCACCGCCGCCTCCGAACTGCCGGCCGCTCCGACGGCTCGTTCCGGCGGGGCAGCGACGGCCCGGCCGGACGGCACCGCGACGGCCGCGCCCACCGGCGCCGACGGAGCGGGCATCCTGGTCCAGCGGGGCGGTCGTGCCGACCTCGAGCACAGCAGGATCGTGCAGAACCACGCCGGCTGGAACGGCGGCGGCATCGCCAACTTCGGCACCACCAACCTGCGCCACACCTCGGTCGAGGAGAACAGCGCCAGCGGCTTCGGTGGCGGCATCTTCACCGTCGGGGTGCTGCGGGTCGAGGAGTCCAAGGTGTCGAAGAACAGCGCCCGGCTGGGCGGCGGCGGCATCGCCAACGGCACGACCCCGAACGGCACGACGGTGGGCGGCGGCACCGTCTGGGTGTGGAAGAGCACCATCAGCCACAACCGGACCTCGTCCATCGGCGGTGGCGTCTTCGACAACAGGGGCGACATCGTGCTCACGCAGAGCGAGATCACGGACAACACCGCCGGCACGGACGGGGGCGGGCTGGTCACCTTCAGCGACGGCAGGCTGTCCCTGGAGAAGGTCGTGGTCGCCAGGAACTACGCGGACGGAGAGGCCGGCGGCGTCGGCGTCGGCGGAGGCAGCAACGCCGTGATCGAGCACAGCGTGATCAAGGAGAACGTCGCCGCAGGCGGGGGCGGCGGGGGTCTGTACAACGACGGGGGCGACGTCACGCTGCGGGACAGCGAGGTGCTGGGCAACCAGGCGGTCGGCGAGTACGGGGTGGGCGGCGGCATCCTGAACGACTTCGGCCGGACGAGGCTGATCAGCACGAAGGTGGTCCACAACGTCGCCACCGCGCCGCCGGGTGGCATCTTCACCAACAACGACGGCGTCCTGATCGACCGGAAGTCCGCCGTGAAGGACAACCGGCCGACGAACTGCAAGGGCAGCACGGTCATCCCCGACCGCTGCTTCGCCTGAACATCCGAGAGCGACACCACATAGAGAGAGGGCTCCTCCAGAGCCGCCCCGGCGGCCGGAGGAGCCCTCTCACCTCCCGGCCCCTCGTGGCCGTTCTTCCGCCGAACGGGCCGTTCCGCGCCGGGAGCACCTGTTCTCCTGCGGACTCCCCTACCGACGTCGCTGCGGTGGATCGGCCGGCACGGACCGTCCGCACCGGCCAGGGGCACCCCGGACCTAATGCGGGCTTCTTTCGCATATGCCCGCGAGGCGAGGAAGATTCTCATATTGTCTAGTTCGGGAGCTACAACCGATTTGTAGCAGGGGACGCTCGCCTGTGGCGCTGCGACCCTGTCTGGTACGAGGAGAGGGCAGAGAGCTCCGATGTCCAACTACCTAACGAACAACGACTCCGAGCGGCCGGCGGCGCCCAAGCGTCGCCGCAAGCTCTGGCTCGCCAGTGGTGTGGCCGGGTTGACCGGCGTGGTCAGCCTCGCCGCGGTGGGCGTGGCCACCGGCGCCGGCGCGGTAGGTGCGGACGGCCTGAAGTGGGCCACCGCCCAGGTCAGCATGGACGGCGACCAGGACGCGGACCGCGAGAAGGAAGGCCGCGAGGGCGAGGAGGGCCGCGAAGGCGGAGAAGGCCGGGATCGGGACCACAAGGACCGGGACCACAAGGATCGCGGAAAGGAGGTGCCCTGCGACTCCGACAAGCTGATCCAGGCGATCGTGCACGCCAACGCCAACCACGGCGGCGTGTTCGAGCTGGCCAAGGACTGCACGTACACCTTGACCCGGCACGACTACTACGGCAACGGCCTGCCGGTGATCGAGCAGCCCATCACGCTCAAGGGCCACGACACCAAGATCGTGCGGGACGCCACCGCCGAGCAGTTCCGCATCTTCAACGTCGGCAGCGGCGGCCACCTCACCCTCAAGGGCCTGACCATCAAGAACGGCCAGACCCTCGAGCGGAAGCTGGCGGAGCCGGTCTCGGCGGAGACGGTGTGGTCGCGCTACTCGAACTCGGTCGAGGCCACCGAGGCGGCCAAGGCCGGCAAGCCGTACCTGCCGTTGCTCCAGGCCGAGCCGAAGGGTGCCGCGGCGGCGAAGGCTGCTGCGGCGAAGGCCGCGGCGGCCAAGGCCGGCGCCGCCGTGCTGGAGGAGCCGGAGGCCAACGACGGCGGCGGCATCCTGGTGCAGCCGGGCGGCTCCGCCGACATCGAGAAGAGCCACATCGTCGAGAACCAGGCCGGCGGCAGCGGCGGCGGCATCGCCAACTTCGGCAAGACCAGCCTGCGCCACACCACGGTCGCCGACAACACCGCCTTCTTCTTCGGCGGCGGCATCCTGAACGCCGGGGTGCTCAAGGTCGAGGAGTCCCACGTCAAGTACAACAAGGCCGGGATCGGCGGCGGCGGCATCGCCAACGGCGCCCCGGGCATCTTCCGCGACGACGTCGACGGCGGAACCGTCTGGATCGACAAGACCGACATCAGCAACAACCACACGATCGGCTTCGGCGGTGGCCTGCTCGACATCGAGGGCAACACCACCATCAAGTACTCCAGGATCCTCGACAACACCGCGCTGATCGCGGGCGGCGGCATCGCCGCGGCGGACGACAGCCAGCTGCACCTGCACAAGGTGACGATCGCCAAGAACACCACCGCCGGTGTCGGCGGCGGCCTGGCCCTGGCCTTCGGCGCCCACGTCACGGCGGAGAAGACCGAGGTCAAGGAGAACTTCGCCGCCTTCTTCGGCGGCGGCGTGTTCAACCTCGCCAGCGAGGTCACGTTCCGCGACAGCGAGATCGTCGGGAACCAGGCCGTCGGGCCGATCGGCATCGGCGGCGGCATCTTCAACGTCTTCGGCCGGGTCAACCTGCACGACACTAAGGTGGCGGACAACGTCTCCAGGTTCCGGCCGGGCGGGGTGTTCAACTTCGGCGGCGAGGTGAACGTGGACGACAAGTCCGCGATCAAGGGCAACAAGCCGACGAACTGCCTGGGCAGCCCCTCCCCCGTGGAGAACTGCTTCGGCTGATCGCCCTCGGCTGACGGGCGGCCTCTCCGGCCGCTCCGGACACCGAACAGGAACCGGCCCCCTTCCGCGTCGCGGAAGGGGGCCGGTCCACGTCGCGGGCTACTGCTGCACGAAGACCGCCACGCTGCGGGCCGGCACGGTGAACGTGCCGCTGGCCCGGTCGAAGGAGGCCGTCCGCAGCGACTCGTCCGCCGAGGCCCGCAGCACCGGGTGCAGCGCCACGTCCGCCCCGCGCAGCCCGGTCAGCCGCTGCCGCGCCGTCTCCGGCGTGGCGTTGAAGACCACCGTGACCGACTTCCACCGCCCGTCGAGGCCCCGACCGTCCAGCGTCATGGTGAGCACGCCGGGGGTCTCCCCCGCGCCGGAGAGCGGGAAGGCGACCCGCTTCTGCACCTGCTCCGCCGTGGTCAGCCCGAAGACCGGCGAGGAGGCCCGGACCCTCAGCAGCTCGGCGTAGCGGGCGTCGGCCAGGTCGATCGCCGCGCAGTCCGGCACCAGCGTCGGATCGGCCAGCAGCGGCTTGGCGTACGGCCACTTGTCCCGGTTGTCCTGCTCGGGCGGCAGGCCGGCGCCGAACCCGTTGCCCTGGGCGCAGTCCCAGCGGATCTGGTTGAACCAGTCCCCCGAGTTGTACGAGTTGCGGTCCAGCGACTTCGAGCGCAGCCGCTCGGTGCCCGTGGTGACGAACCCGGGCCCCTGGCCCATCACCACCGTGCCCAGCGCCAGCACCTGCATCCGGGCCCGGTCCGCCGCCGAGGTGTCCCGCGGCAGCTTGTACGCCAGCGCGTCGTACAGGATCTCGTTGTCGTGCGCGTCGACGTAGGTGACCGCCTCCCCCGGCGCGGCGGTGTAGCCGGCGGGCGAGCCGTTGTAGTCGACCTGCGCGCCGGTAACCTGCCGGCCCGACGAGTCGGTGAAGCGGTAGCCGCGCAGGTTGCCGGTGAGCCCCACCTTGATCAGGTCGTGCTGGCGCAGCAGCCGGGCCCGCTGCTCGGCCGTGGACCCGTTGACGTCGTCGCCGTTCGGGTCGGTGAAGAGGCCGGAGGCGAAGCCCTGCACCCGCGGGTTGGCGTCGAACGGCCCGCCGCCGCGTACGGCGTCGCGCAGCCGGTCGTTGAACGTGCCGATCCCGGTGCCTGCCATGTTGGCCTGGGTGGCCTGCGTGAACCGGGCGTCGTCGGCGACCTCGCCGAAGTTCCAGCCCTCGCCGTAGAGCAGGATCTTCTTCCCGTCCACGCCGTCGCGGCCGACGGTCAGCTCGTCGAGCGCCTTGCGTACGGCCAGGATGTTCGCCTTCGGGTGGTGGCCCATCAGGTCGAACCGGAAGCCGTCCACCTTGTACGCCCGGGCCCAGGTGACCAGCGAGTCCACGACGAGCTTGCCCATCATGGCGTGCTCGGGGGCGGTGTTGGCGCAGCAGGTCGAGTTGGCGACGGCGCCGTCGTCCAGCAGCCGGTGGTAGTAGCCGGGCACGATCTGGTCGAGTACCGACTTCGGGTCGGCGCCCGCCGCCGAGGTGTGGTTGTAGACGACGTCCATCACCACGCGCAGCCCGGCGCCGTTGACGCCGGCCACCATCCGCCGGAACTCGGTGGTGCGCTTCGCCCCGGCCGGGTCGACGGCGTAGCCGCCCTCCGGCACGGTGTAGTGCAGCGGGTCGTACCCCCAGTTGTAGCCGTCGGTGTCCGCGACCGCCGCGACGCACTTCTGCTGCTGCTCGGAGTCCGGCGGCAGCGCGGCCAGGTCGCAGGCCGGCTGCCGCTGGTCGGCGCGGCGCTCGGGGATCGTGGCGAAGTCGAACGCGGGCAGCAGGTGCAGGTGGGTCACCCCCGCGTCGCCGAGCGCCTTCAGGTGCCTCATGCCGGCGGTGCCCGGATCGGTGAAGGCGAGGTAGGTGCCCCGCCGCTCCGCCGGCACGGTGGTGTCGGCGACGGAGAAGTCCCGCACCGACAGCTCGGAGATCTGCACCTTCGTCGACGGCACCGCCGCCGGCTTACGCAGCTTCGCCCAGCCCGGCGGGGCGAGCCCCGGGTCGGTCAGGTCCACGATCTGGCTGTGCGTGGAGTCCGGCGCCAACGCCAGCGAGTACGGGTCGGTCACGGCGGCGGTGACCAGCTGCTGCGTCGCCGGCTGCCACGCCTGGACCTGGTACCGGTAGTACCTGCCGGTCCAGTCGCGGGCGCCGCGCACCGACCAGACGCCGGTGCGGTCGTCGCGGCGCATCGCGACGGTCCTCGGCGTCGCCGTCGGCGAGTCGAACAGCTGCAACGACACCTGCCGCGCGGTCGGCGCCCAGAGCGCCAGCGTCGGCACCCCGCCGGCGAAGGTCGGCCCGAGCCGCGCGTCGGTGGCCCGGGCGTAGACGTCGTCGAGCACGCCGGGGATCTGCACGCCGGTCGCGGCGAGCAGGGTGCCCGCCGCGTCCCGCTCGGTCACCAGGAGCTGCCCGCGCAGGGCCGCCGGGACCTTCGCCAGGTCCCGCCGGTCGAGCGTGAAGGCACCGTGCGCCCACAGGTGCGGGAAGTCCGCGCGCTGGGCCTCGGTGAGCCCGTTGCGCTGGGCGGTCAACGGCATCGTGCGGTACGTCCCGACCAGCTCGCCGTCGGCGACGGTGACCCCGCCGGCCGGGGCGGCGACCAGGGCGTACGTCCTGCCGTCGGTGGGCCCGGCCTGCCAGGCGACGGTCGAGCGGTCGATCCAGTGCGCCTTCTGCTTCGTGATGTCGACGTCCGGGCCGGCGGCGGACGCGGTGGACGGCAGCAGCCGGCCGGGCGTGCCGGCGAGCAGCCACACCTCGCGTCCGGCGTCGGCGAAGTCGAGCCGCTGGTCGGTCGGCAGGTCCTTCTCGTCGCCGCGGTGGATGATGTAGCTCAGCCCGGTGGCGTTGGCGGCCAGCGGCACCCGGAAGACCGCGCCGAAGGCGTCGATCCGGGCTGGGGCGAGCGGGGTGGCCCAGTCCGTGGGGTTGGCGGCGCCGTCCCACAGGTGCAGGCCCCAGCCGTCGTAGTTGCCGTCGGCGCGGCGGTAGTGGATGAGGGCGGTGCCGTCCTCGACCGGCGGGTCGGGTTCGCCGGTGGCGGCCTGCCGGCTCGGGTAGGTCGCCGGGTCGCCCTGCTTGACCCAGACCTCGCCGGCCTTCGTCACGTCGATCGTCCGATCCTGTTCCACGTCCTTCTTCCCGGACTTGTCGACCACCACGAAGCCGACCGACTTCGCGCCCGGCTTGAGCTTCACCCAGGCGAACCGGCCGTAGGAGTCCTCGCCGGCGAACGGCTGCCCCTTGGGCCACTCGGTCGCGTACGCCGGGTCGATGTCGCCCCAGGCGTACAGGCCCCAGTCGTCGTAGCCGCCGGCCGGGCGCTGGTAGTGCACCACGGCCCAGTCGCGGGAGGCGGACTGCGCCGGGGTGCCCACGGTCGCGGTGGACCGGGCGGTCGCGGTGCGGCCCCTCCCGTCGCGGACGACGGCCTTGTACTCGACCTTCGTGCCGCCGGCCAGCCCGGTCAGGTCGTGGTGCACGGTGTACGGGGCCGTCTCGGCGCTGCCGAGCAGCGTCCACCTGCCGCCGGCGACCCGGGCGGCGACGGTGACGGTGGCCAGCGGGTCGCCGGTGACCTGGGCGGTGACGGCGGCCTTCGTGGCGACGGGCGCGCCGGGCGCCGGGGCGGTGATCGTGATCTTCGGCGCGGCGTCGGGCGACGGGATCGGCGTGCCGGCGCGGTGCACCACGGCCGACAGCGGCGGCACGGTCAGCGTGAGCCTGCCGTCCGCGCCGGCGACCGGGGCGGCCGACGCGCCGTACACGCCGGTGAAGGTGGCGCCGGCCGACCACGTGTCCACGGTGACAGTCTGCGCGGTCGCGGCGTTGTTCACCGCGACGACGTACTCGGTGCGCTGCTTCGGGTCGATCCGGGAGAACGCGAAGACGCCGGGGCCGTCGGCGGCGTACCGGCCGACCTGCACGCCGTCGCGCAGCGCCGGGTGCGCCTGGCGCAACGCGCCCAGCTCCGCGATGGCCCGGTAGAGCGGGTGGGCGCGGTCGAACTGGTCGCTGGCGTGGGTGCGGTCGGTGCCGATCAGGTCGTCGTCGAGGTAGTCGGGGGTCTTCGAGGCGAACATGTCCTGCCGGGCGTCCTTGTCGCCGCCCGGCCCGGTGAAGCCCTGCTCGTCGCCGGAGTAGACGACCGGCTGGCCGCGGGTGAGGAACATCAGCTCGTGGGCGAGCCGGTCGCGGCGCAGGTGGGTGGCCGGGTCGGTGCCGCCGCCGGCGATGAACGAGCCGATCCGGCCCATGTCGTGGTTGCCGAGGAAGGTGGTCAGCCGGCGCGCGTCGGTGTCCCGGGCGCGGTAGAGGTCGTCGCGGGCGTACACGTCGGCGAGCGCCTTCGCGGAGCCGTCGCCGGCGGTGTAGCCGCGCGCCGCCTCCTGGAAGGCGAAGTCGAGGGTGGCCGGCAGGCCACCGCGCCGCACGTACGTCGAGGTGATGTCCGGGTCGGCGCTGTAGACCTCGCCGAACATGAAGAAGTCCTTCTTGCCTACGCGCGCGGCGGCGCGCTCGACGCCCTGGCTGAACTGCGGCCAGAAGTCGAGGTTGGCGTGCTTCACCGTGTCCAGCCGGAAGCCGTCGACGCCGGTGGAGGCGATCCAGTCGGAGTAGACCTTGGTCAGGCCGCGCACCACCTCGGGACGCTCGGTCCACAGGTCGTCGAGGCCGAAGAAGTCGCCGTACTCGCTGTTCTCCCCGGCGAAGGTGGAGTCGCCCCGGTTGTGGTACATGGTCGGGTCGTTCAGCCAGGCCGGGACCTTGACCTTCGCGTCGGCCGGGGTCTCGAACGTCGGGGTGTACGGGAACGACGTGGTGTCCACCTTCGGGAAGCCCCGGCTGCCGTCGGCGTAGTTGCGGTCCTCGAAAGGACGCCCCTGCGCGTCGGTGTACGGGGAGGTGGCCTTGTCCACGTAGGTGCGCCGGTCCTCGGCGTACTGGATGACGTCGGCGGTGTGGTTGACGATGACGTCGAGATAGACCTTGATCCCCCGCCGGTGGGCGAGCGTGACCAGGCGCTTCAGGTCCTCGTTGGTGCCGAAGTGCGGGTCGACCTGGGTGAAGTCGGTGATCCAGTAGCCGTGGTATCCGGCGGAGGCATCGGCTCCGGAGCCCTGCACCGGGCGGTTCTTGAAGATGGGCGCGAGCCAGATGGCCGTGGTGCCGAGCCCCTCGATGTAGTCGAGCCGGTCCATGACGCCCTTGAGGTCGCCGCCGTGGTAGAAGCCCTTGTCCTTCGGGTCGAGGCCGGTGGAGAGGCGGCCCCCGGTGAGGCCCCCGGCGTCGTTGCGCCGGTCGCCGTTGGCGAACCGGTCCGGCAGGACGAAGTAGAACTGTTCGGCGCGGGCCTGGCGGCTGCCGGCGGCGAGCAGCGCCTCCGCCGAGGGTTCGGTGCGCCACTGCGCGGCGCCGGTGGTGACCAGCGGGCCGGTGTCGTCGGGGGCGTCGGCGCCCATCTGGCGCACGGCCAGCGGGGTGCCGACGAGGGCGAGGGTGAGCAGGGAGACGAGGGCGAGCAGGGCCTTGCGCGGTATCGGCGGGGGTTTCATCGACGCCTTCCTCTGGTCGCTGGCTGGCCCGCACGCTAGCTCTTGCCGAAACGTTCTGCAATACCTTGCAAACAAAGTCGTAACACGACAGCCCGCTTGCAAGGACGACCCTCCGCGGCGACCCTGTGCCCGGGGATCAGTCGTCGGCGAGGACGGCGTACAGGTCCGAGTCGCGCCAACCGTCGCGGATGAGGGCGGTGCCACGCATCCGGCCCTCGTACCGCATGCCGATCCTGCGCAGCACCGCCGCCGAGGCGAGGTTGCGCGGGTCGCACGTGGCGAAGATGCGGTGCCGCCCGTGCCGGTCGAAGCCCAGTCGCAACAGTTCCCGCGCCGTGGCCGTGGCGATGCCCTGCCCCCACCGCCGTGGATGGACCGCGTACGCGATCTCGCCGGTGCTCGGGCCGTGCAGCTTCAGCTCGGCGCTGCCCACGACCTCGCCGTCGACGAGCACCCCGAACACCAGCCGGTCCGGTGGCGCCGCCACGGCGGCCCGCACGTACGCCTGCGTCTGCTCGTGGGTGTTGGGCCCCCACGCCTGGTAGCGGCACGACTCGGGCAGACGCGCCCAGTCGTGCACGGCGTCGGTGTCGTCGAGCGTGAGCGGGCGGAGGGTGAGCGCCATGGCGGCTCCCTGGGTGGCCGACGGCGTGGCGTCGATCAGAGGCGGCAGGAGACGCCGTCGACCGTGCAGCTCGTCGGGCGGCTCTGCGTGCCCTGGACGTAGAAGCGCAGCGTGACCGACGCGCCGCCGGGCAGGTCGCCGCCGCTGCGGTAGGTGAAGCCGTCGTCGATCCGCTGCGCCGTCCCCTGTGGCGCGCCCTCGATCCACGCGCTACCCAGCCGCGCTCCCGGGAAGGTCAGCCGCGTCGTCCACTCCCGGCCGGCGGACGAGGTGTTGCCGACCAGCACCTCGCCGACGAACCCGTCCGCGTGCGACTCGACCACCCGGTACCGGCCGGTCAGCGGGGACACCGACGGTGGCGGCGCGACCAGCGCCGTCTCCTCGCTCCCGCTGGGGGTCGGCGACGGCGGGGCGCTGCTGCGGGCGGGCGTGGACCGTGTCGGGGTGGGCCGGGTGGTGGAGCGGCCTGACTGCGTGGCCGTCGCCCGCGGCGAGCGCGTGACCGTTGGGCTGGCCGCCGACGGCTCCGGGTCGGCCAGGCCGACGGTCGGCAGCGGCGGGGCGGGCTGCGCGTCGAACGCGGGGCCGCGCCCCCGGTAGGCGCCGAGCGCGATGGCTAGCAGGACCACCATCACCGCGACGCCGACGGACACCACGATCCACGGCGAGGACGCGATGGCGGTCGTGCCGTAGGACTTGCTCGATGTTCGGCGCGTGCCGGACATGCTTCTCCTCCCGCGGTCCTCCGGGGCAGCGTAGCGGTCCGTGGCGACATGGTGCGACCGTGTGCGTGCGGCGCGTACGGCGCCGCGTGGGCGGGGCCGCCGCCGGCGGAGGGTGCCGCGGGTCCGGCCGGCGGTCAGGCGGTCCGCAGCACCGTGCAGATGAGCGGGCCGTCGTCGGTGGAGCGCAGCAGGTAGCGGTAGCGCTCGCCGGGGACCGCCCGGCCTCGGCTGTCCAGGAACTCCCACTCCACAGCGACCATGGTCAGCAGCGCCGACATCGGAAGCACGTCCTCGATGGTCGCGTGCGCCGCGACCAGCTCGCGCTCCTGGTAGTCGGGGGCCGCGCCCACGAAGGACAGTGCCACCGCCGCCGGCGAGGTGAACGAGAAGCTGTACGTGTCGGCCACCACCATCCCGGGCAGGGCGTAACAACCGGCGATGGCGGGCACGTCGCCGGTGGTCAGCGCCACGCCGTACCGGTCGAAGAAGTCGGTCAGCGTGTCCAGATCGGTGGGGGCTCTCACAGGGACAGCAATTGCCGGCCGGACGGCGGGCCAAACCTCAGCGCGGCGGGATGCGCACCTCGATCTCCGCCCCGAGCCGGGCGCCGCCCGCGAGACCGAGGTCGTCGCCGCTCCAGAACCGGCCCGGGTCGTACCAGTTGGGACGCCGCCCGGCGGGCAACAGTCCCATCGCCTCGTAGGTCACCGCGACCACCTCCGCGCAGTAGGCCGTCTCCAGTGCACGGTCGCGCACGGCGATCGCGGCGCGGTCGGGCGCGGTCGCCCCGGTCGGGTTGGGCGCGGTCACCCCGCTGCGGTCGGGCGCGGTCGCCCCGGTGCGGTCGGGCGCGGTCGCCCCGGTGCGGTCGGGCGCGGTCGCCCCGGTGCGGTCGGGCGCGGTCGCCCCGGTCGGGTCGGGCGCCGGCGCGGCCTCGCGGTCCCCCACCCGGCCGGGCAGCGCCGGCAGCCGCACCGCCGGGACCCGGCCCCGCAGCCAGCGCCAGGCGAGCTGGGCGGTGGACGGGAACGGGGTGCCGTCCAGGCGCGCGACGGTGCGCAGCACCGCCTTCTCCATCTCCGCGTCCGCCGGCGGGTCGAGCTGGCGCAGCCAGGCCCGCTGGCCGTACCGGTTGGCCCAGACGCAGACCGCGTCGCGCAGGTCGTGCAGCTGCACGCCGCGCTGGTGGGTGCCCGTCCACATGTCCGGCAGCGACCTGCCCAGCTCGGCGTGCCACATCAGGGGCGGCATGTCGTCCAGCACGACCGCCATGCCGACGTGGTTGACCGGGCTGTTGGTGGTCAACTGGATGGCCCGGTCCGGCACGCTGCGGCCCCGGAACACCCACACGTCGCCGGTACGGGTCAGGTCCACGGCCTCGTCCAGGCTGATGCTCATGGGGGTCTACCCTAGGCCGATGCGGCAACGGATGCGGTGGTGGAAGGTCCTCGGGCTGGCCGGCCTGGCCGGCGTCGCGGCGTCGGGCGTGGTCATCGCCCGGGCGGAACGGCGGCGGCGGGCGTACACCCCGGAGGAGATCCGGGCCCGGCTGCGTGACCGGCACGCGGAGGCGACGGCCCCCGCCGACGACGCGCGCTGAGCCTCCGGCGTCAGTCCACCTCGTGGTGGTTGCGGTCCCAGCGCCCGCCGACCGGCGGGGTGTCGAGCCGCACCGCCCCGACGGCGTTTCCGGCGAGGTCGTTGTCCTCGATCCGGCAGGACACGCAGCTGCCCGCCGGGGTGATCCAGAGCCCGTAGCTCTGGGTCTGCTCGTCGCGGTGGTCCCAGATCCGGTTGCCGCGCACCGTGGCGGAGTCGAACGGCGCGTTGACGGTGATGCCGGCCCGGATCGGCGGGGCCGCCGGCAGTTCGTACGCCGTCCCGGGCGGCGGCGAGTCCTCGTTCCAGCCGGTGGGAGAATCCGCCCGCACCTCGGCGAGGGTGAGGTCGGTGTCGGTGTTGGACACCACGACCGCCATGCGTGACCCGGCCCGCACCACCTTGCCCCGGTGCCCGTCGTGCGGCCAGTGCGCCGACAGGTCGGTGACGGAGCGGTGGTGGTAGCGCACCGACTCGCCCGCGCCGGTGGCAGCCGGGGCGCAGCGGCGGCCGTTGTTGCGGATCCGGTTGTTCACCACGACGGCGTCGGTCATCGGCCGGTCGATCCGGATCGCGTCCAGGCCGTTGTCCCAGAACTCGTTGCCGTCGACGACCACGCCCGCCGCCGCGCCCTGGTAGCCGTGCCCCAGGTCGTGCTCGTGGTAGCCGTACTCGCCGTTGGCGCTGATCCGGTTCCCGCGCACGGTGTACGGGCCGGGCGTGTTGCCCATGCTGATCCCGTCGCGGACGTTGCGGTCCACGACGCAGTCGCTGATGATGCCGCCCCGACCGGACACGCCGGCCGTGCCGTTGCCGGAGACGTCGAAGCCCGCCTCCAGGTTGCCGGTCAGCGTGCAGGCGGAGACGATCAGGCCGTCGGCGCCCCAGTCGGAGATGCCGAAGCGGTTCGCCTGGCTGTGGCAGCCGATGATGCGGTAGCCGCGCGGCGGCGTCCAGTAGTCCTTCTGAAGTTCGAGGAAGATCCCGTTGGTGCCGTTGCCGACGGCGGTGCAGTTGGCGATCGTGAGGCGCTCCACGTCGCCCCAACCGCCGATGCCGACGCCGATGCCCGCGCCGCCCATCTCCTCGCCGTTGTCCAGCCGGCCGCAACCGACCACGACCACGCCGTCGATCAGGCTGTCCTGGAGGAAGTCGCAGCCGAGCCCGGTGGCGCCGGTGTGGTGGATGTACAGGTTGCGGAAGACGCCACGCACCACGTACTGGAGGCCGAGCCCCTTGGCGAGATAGTTGTACTCGACCATCGCCACGCCGGAGCCGTCGATCTCGAAGTCCGCGAAGGTGCAGTCGGCGATGTGCCGGTCGCGGCTCGCGCCGTGCTGCACCGTGGTCCAGAAGGCCAACGGCGTGGGGTCCGCCCGGTTCCCCTCGTTGCTGAGCAGGAACCGCGTCGCCCCCGGGCCCGCGCCGATCAGCGACACCCCGCTGCGCCAGACCGTCCCGGCGTCCCGAATCGAGTAGATCCCCGGCGGGCAGTGGATGACCCGGGCCCGCCCGTCGGCGGCGTAGCCCTCGCCGAGGCGGTCGACCAGGGCCGACAGCGCCGGCTGGTCGTTCGTCACGCCGTCGCCGCGCAGCCCGAACTCGCGCGCGTCGCACCAGAGGGGCGCGCCGGCGACGGGGGTGAGCCGCTTCGCGGCGGTGGACAGGCCCTGGTGCGGCATCCGACCCCTCCTCTGCGGCGTCCGGTCGTTCGCCCGCGAGCGGCGCATTCCCGCCGCACCCGCCCGGAAACGCGCTACCCGACCAGGTGCGGCGGATCCGCTGGCGCGATCGCCCCAGGGCCGGGCTCCGCGCCGCTGCCGGGCGTCGCGGCGCTGCCCGGCGTCACGAGGCCCGGCTGCGCGGCGGTGCCAGGCGTCACGGCGGTGCGGCGCAGCGCCTCCGCCAGCGCCCCGGCGGTACGGCCCACGAGCGCGCTCCCGTCGTCGAGCAGCAGCAGGGGTCGCTGGATCAGCTCGGGGGCGGCCACCATCGCCTCGATCCAGCGCGGCTCGGCCGCCTCGTCCCTGGGCCAGTCGGCCATGCCGAGGGCCACCGCGGCAGGCTCCTGGGTACGGCAGACGTCCCAGGGGCGCGCGTCGAGCCGGCGCAGCACCTCGGCCAGCTCCGCCGCGCTCGGCGGCCGGTCCAGGTACGGGCGCAGCGCGTAGCCGACTCCAGCCTCGTCGAGCGCGGTACGGGCGGCGGCGCACTTCGAGCACGACGGGTTGTTCCAGATCTCCATGCCTGTCATCGTCGCAAGCGTCCCGCGGCGTCACGTACGAGCCCGCCCCGCTCCCGCGACCGTCCATGCACCGCCGCCCACGCGCTCAGCCGACGTGATCAGGACGGACATCGCCCCCGACCCCGGACGTCCGCTCCCGAGCCGGACGTCATCCCGGGGCGACCTGCGCCTCGTAGGCCGGAACCCACAAACGAACGCAAAGCGCGAGGTGCGAGCGCGAGGTGCGAGCGCGAGGTGCGAGCGCGAGGTGATCAGGACGCCATGGACGTCATCCGGCCGCTTTGAGGTCCATGGCGTCCTGATCACGTGTTCGAGGACGTTGTCCGGTTCGGGGTCGGCGTCCGGCAGGGTGGCCGGTGGAGATCTTGGTAGAAGACGGCCCCTGGAGGGGCAGTTTCTCACCAAGATCTCCGGGAGGAGCCGGACGGACGGAC